>NZ_JAYRKX010000018.1:0-62544 GCF_041905565.1 Novosphingobium sp.
CACCCGTTCAAGGTACCCTGTGGGTGGTCGGGCCGGGGGAGCGGGCCGGCCAGGCCAAGCTGATCGCGGAGGCGATCAGCGCACCCGACAAGGACTCCTGCCGCGCTTACAGGATATCCAGCACCTTTTCCTGGGGGCGGCACAGGCGCACGCCCTTGTCGGTTTCGACCAGCGGGCGCTCGATCAGCTTGCCTTCGGCGGCCATGGCGGCCAGCACGGTGGCGTCGTCAGCCTGGGGCAGGCCGCGTTCCTCGGCGTCGGTGCCGCGCAGGCGCAGGCCCTGCTGCGGGGTAAGGCCCGCATCGCGGTAGAGCTGCGCCAGCTTGTCCGCGCTGGGCGGGTTCACCAGGTATTCGACCACGGTCAGTTCCACGCCGGGCGTTTCCTGGAGGATCGCCAGCGTCTTGCGCGAAGTGCCGCAGGCCGGGTTGTGCCAGATGGTCGCTTTCATGGTCGCTCCTTTGCCGTTTTCGTCGGCTGCCTAGAACGAAAAGTGACACCGGGCAAATTTGATCCTTGTCAATGAGAACAATTCGCATTAGCGGCATTCTCGTAAATGAGAATCGTTCTCAACAAGGAATCGCGATGACCCGAACCAGCACCCTCGTCCTCCTCTGCAGTTCTGCCATGGCGCTGGCGGCCCAGGCCGCTCCCGCGCTCGCTGCGGACGCGGCGGCGGACGATGCCCCGGCGATCATCGTCTATGGCCGCCCCGATGGCTATGACCTCGACAAGACCCCGACCGCAACCAAGACCGACACCCCGCTGATTGACGTGCCGCAGGCGGTCACCGTGCTCAGCCGCGAACAGCTCGACGATCAGGGCATCCTCTCGCTGAATGACGCGCTGCGCTATGTTCCTGGGGTGGTGCTGGGCCAGGGGGAAGGGCACCGCGATCAGGTGACGCTACGCGGGCAATCCAGCACGGCGGACTTCTTTGTCGATGGCCTGCGCGACGATGCGCAGTACTACCGACCGCTTTACAACGCCGAACGGGTCGAAGTGCTGAAGGGCGCCAATGCGCTGATCTTCGGCCGGGGCGGCGGCGGCGGGGTGATCAACCGCGTGTCGAAGGCACCGGAATACGACCGCAGCCGGATTGGCCTTGCCGCCGGGGTGGACAGCTTCGGCGCGTGGAACCTGGCTGCCGATATCGGCGCGCCGCTGGCCGAAACGATCGGCGCGCGGCTCAACGCTACGTACGAGGAAATGGGCAATCACCGCCAGGTCTATGGCGGACACTTCGTCGGGATCACCCCCACGCTGGGCTTCCACCTGGGTGAAGCGACCACGCTGACCGCGACCTATGAATATGCCGAGGATCGCCGGGTGACCGATCGCGGCGTGCCATCGCGCGGCGGTGCGCCGCTGTCCGGCTATGACCAGACCTTCTTCGGCCGGGCGGACATCAACCGCAGCGAAGTGACCGCGCACCTTGCCCACGTTCGGCTCGACCACCAGTTCAGCGACAGTGTCTCGGCCAACCTGACCGGGCAATATGCCAGTTACGACAAGTATTATGGCAACATCTACGCCAATGCCGCCGCCACCGCCGCGAACACCGTGGTGCTGACCGGCTATAACAGCGGGACCAAGCGCGAAAACTGGATCGCCCAGGGCAACCTGGTGTGGAAGGGCGAAACCGGCCCGCTGCGCCACACCCTGCTGGTGGGCTGGGAAGCAGCCGATCAGGATACCGCCGCGACCCGCGCCAACGCGCTGTTTGGCACCGCCGGAACCACCACGGTGACGCTGGGCGAAACCATTGCCGTGCCCGCCGCCACTTTCGGCCCGCTGGTCAGCAATAGCGATTCGACGGTCCGCGCGCTGTCGGGTTATGTCCAGGACCAGATCGACCTAGGCGATCATGTGAAGCTGGTCGGCGGGCTGCGCTATGACCACTTCCGCATCCGTTCGGTCAACCGCATCTCCGGCTTTGGCGCGACCCGCAGCGATGGCAAGTGGTCCCCGCGCCTGGGGCTGATCCTCAAGCCGCGCGAGAACGTGTCGGTCTATGCCAGCTATGCGAAAAGCTTCCTGCCGCAGTCGGGCGACCAGTTCGCGGTGCTTGACGCCAGCACCGCCACGCTCGCGCCCGAAGAATTCCGCAATGTCGAAGCCGGGGTGAAGTGGGATGCCAGCGATGCGCTCGCCTTCACGCTCGCCGCCTACCGGCTCGAACGGTTCAACACTCGCGCCAGCGATCCCGTGACCGGCAATGTGGTGCTGACCGGCAAGACCCGCGCCAAGGGGATCGAAGCCTCGCTGGTCGGCCAGCTGGCGCCGCACCTGCAGGTTTCGCTGGGCTATGCGCTGCAGGATGGCGAAGTGCTGTCGGCCACCGCCGCGGCTCCGGCCGGGCGCCGCCTGGCACAGCTGCCGCGCCACCAGCTCTCGGCTTGGGCGCGCTACAACTTGTCGCGCAAGCTGGGCCTGGGGCTGGGCATGCTGCACCAGTCGAGCCAGTTCGCCACGATCAGCAACGCGGTGCGCCTGCCGGCCTTCACCCGGCTCGATGCGGCCCTGTTCTATGACGTGACGCCGCGCTTCACCGTCCAGCTCAACGTCGAGAACCTGACCGACGCCGACTATTTCCCGGCCGCTCACACCGACAACAACATCTCCACCGGCAAGCCGCTCAACGCCAAGCTTTCGGTGCGGATGAAGTTCTGACCCTAGATCGCGTTGACGGGTAGGCGCAGATAGACCTGCCCGTTGGCGTCCGGCGGGGGCATGGCCCCGGCGCGGATGTTGACCTGCAAGGACGGCAAGATCAGCAGCGGGGCGTCCAGCCCGGCGTCGCGGGCCTGGCGCATGGCGACGAAGTCCGCCTCGCTCACCCCTTCGTGGATGTGGATATTGTGGGCGCGCTGTTCGGCCACACTGGTTTCCCAGCGGTATTCGCTGCGCCCTTCCGGCAGGTAATCGTGGCCGACGAACATCCGCGTCCCTTCCGGCAGGGCCAGGATGCGGCGGATCGAGGCGAAGAGCGCCGGGGCGCTGCCGCCCGGAAAGTCGCAGCGGGCCGTGCCATAGTCGGGCATGAACAGTGTATCGCCGACGAACACCGCATCGCCGATCACATAGGACACGCAGCCCGGGGTGTGGCCCGGGGTGTGCATCACGCGGATGTCCAGCTCGCCCAGTGGCAGCACGTCGCCTTCGCCGACCAGCCGGTCGAACTGGCTGCCATCGGGCACGATGTCGTCCGCGCCGAACAGCGGGGCAAAGCGCGCCTGCACCTGGGTGATGGCCGCGCCGATCACCACCGGGGCACCGGTCTTGCCCTTGAGGTAGTGCCCGGCCGACAGGTGATCGGCATGGGCATGGGTTTCAAGCAGCCAGTCCACCGTCAGCCCCTGCCGGGCGACATGGTCCAGCACTGCATCGGCCGAGCGGGTGGCGGTGCGGGCGTTGCGGGGGGCGAAGTCCAGCACCGGATCGATCACTGCCGCGCGGCGTGTGGCGGGATCGTGCACCACGTAAGTCACGGTGAAAGTGGCGGGATCGAAGAACGCGGTCACTTCTGGGCGAGCGGTCATGGCAGGCTCCTTTGCGGACTATATTATGTATTGCTAATTTATATGCAAGGGCTATGTTTGCATTCATGGCTATCGAACCCCTGTTGCTGGCCGCGCTGGGCGGCGCGCTGATCGGACTGCTGCTGACGCTGTTCGGCGGGGGCGGATCGGTACTGGCCACGCCCTGGCTGATCTATGTCGTCGGCGTGACCGATACCCACGCGGCAATCGGCACTTCAGCGGCGGCGGTGGCAGTCAATGCCGCGACCGGGCTGGCTGCCCAGGCCCGCGCCGGGCGGGTCAAATGGCCCTGTGCCAGCATTTTCGCCGCCGCCGGCCTCATCGGCGCCCTGGCCGGGGCGCAGCTGGCCAAGCAGGTCGATGGCGCGGCGCTGCTGCGCTGGTTCGCCGTGATGATGATCGCCATCGCCCTGTCGATGCTGCTGCCCAAACGCAGCGCGGGCGATCCCGATGTCCACTTCACCCCGCCGATGATGGCGAAGCTGGCGCCGCTGGGTCTGCTCGTGGGCCTTGCTGCCGGTTTTTTCGGGATCGGCGGCGGCTTCCTGATCGCGCCGGGGCTGATGGCCTCAACCGGCATGACCCTGGCCAATGCCGGGGCCAGCTCGCTCGTCTCGGTCACCTTGTTCGGCGGGGCGACCAGTGCGAGCTATGCCCTGGCGGGGCAACTGCTGTGGCCCTTGTTTGGCGCGCTGGTAGCGGGCGGGGCGGTTGGCACCGCGCTTGCCCTGCCGCTGGCCCGGCGGCTGGAGAGCCGCGCCGCCCTGGCCCGCGCGCTGTTCGCCATGCTCGTCATTGCGGTGGCGATCTACATCCTGGTGAAGTGAGCCTTGCCCCGGCGCGCGCCGGGCCCTATCTTGGTGTCATCCCCGGGGAGCCTGTGCTGGCTGAGAGGGGCCGGTCACGCGGCCCGACCCGTTGAACCTGAACCCGTTAGCACGGGCGGAGGGAAGGGTCGCCGTGGCGCTCTTTGCTTTCGTCCCCGAAGGAACTGCGCATGGCCGATATCAACAGCAAGCTCGAAATTGGCGTCACCACCGGCCCGATCCGCGGATCGAGCAAGATCCACGTCGGCCCGTTGAAAGTCGCGATGCGCGAGATCAGCCTTGAACCGTCGAGCGGCGAACCGCCGGTGCGCGTCTATGACACCTCCGGCCCCTACACCGATCCCGCCGCGCAGATTGACATTGCCAAGGGCCTGCCCGAGCTGCGCCGCGACTGGATTCGCGGCCGTGGCGACGTCGAGGAAGTGACCCAGCGCGAAGTGCGCCCCGAGGACAACGGCCAGCTTGGGCCGGACCGTTCGGGCGGCGTCCCGCCGTTCCCCAACGTCCGCCGCCAGGTGCTGCGCGCCAAGCCGGGCGCGAACGTCAGCCAGATGCACTATGCCCGGCGCGGCATCATCACGCCCGAAATGGAATATGTCGCCACGCGCGAAAACCTGGGCCGCGAGATGTTGCGCGCGCACATCCGTGACGGGCAGGATTTCGGCGCCGCCATTCCCGATTACGTCACGCCTGAATTCGTCCGTGAGGAAGTGGCCCGCGGCCGGGCGATCATTCCCAGCAACATCAACCACCCGGAAAGCGAGCCGATGGCAATCGGCCGCAACTTCCTGGTCAAGATCAACGCCAACATCGGCAACTCCGCCGTCGCCTCGGACGTGGCCAGTGAAGTCGAAAAGATGGTCTGGTCGATCCGCTGGGGCGCCGACACGGTGATGGACCTGTCGACCGGGCGCAACATCCACGACACCCGCGAATGGATCCTGCGCAACAGCCCGGTGCCGATTGGCACGGTGCCGATCTACCAGGCGCTAGAAAAGGTCGGCGGCATTGCCGAGGACCTGACCTGGGAAGTGTTCCGCGATACCCTGATCGAACAGGCCGAACAGGGAGTGGATTATTTCACCATCCACGCCGGCGTGCGCTTGCCCTACATCCCGATGACCGCCAAGCGCGTTACCGGCATCGTCAGCCGCGGCGGCTCGATCATGGCCAAGTGGTGCCTGGCGCACCACAAGGAATCGTTCCTCTATGAACGGTTTGACGAAATCACCGAGATCATGAAGGCCTATGACATCGCCTACAGCCTTGGCGATGGCCTGCGCCCCGGCAGCATTGCCGATGCGAACGACGAAGCCCAGTTTGCCGAACTCTATACCCTGGGCGAACTGACCAAACGCGCCTGGGAACAGGACGTCCAGGTGATGATCGAAGGCCCCGGCCACGTGCCGATGCACAAGATCAAGGAGAACATGGACAAGCAGCTTGAGGCCTGCGGTGAGGCCCCGTTCTATACCCTCGGGCCGCTCGTCACCGACATTGCCCCCGGCTACGATCACATCACCAGCGGCATCGGCGCGGCGATGATCGGGTGGTACGGCACGGCGATGCTCTGCTACGTCACGCCCAAGGAACACCTGGGCCTGCCGGACCGCGATGACGTGAAGGTTGGCGTGGTCACCTACAAGCTGGCCGCCCATGCGGCGGACCTCGCCAAGGGACACCCTGCGGCCAAGGTGCGCGACGACGCCTTGTCCCGCGCCCGCTTCGAATTCCGCTGGCGCGACCAGTTCAACCTGAGCCTCGATCCCGACACGGCCGAGCAGTACCACGACCAGACGCTCCCCGCCGAAGGCGCCAAGAGCGCGCACTTCTGCTCGATGTGCGGGCCCAAGTTCTGCTCGATGAAGATCACGCAGGAAGTGCGCGATTTCGCCGCCAGGCAGAACCAGCCGGTCGAAACCTTCGTCGCCGCCGACGAGGCGGAGAAGGGGATGCAGGAAATGAGCCGCGTCTACAACGAAGGCGGACGGGAACTGTATATCGGGGCGGGTGACCGCCAGCACGACTGAGCGGGCGGGCCGTGCTCGACCACCAGCGCGGCCAGCCGGGCACGGGGCAGCAACTGACCAAGTTCGCCTGCCTTGATTGCCGCAGCGTATTCAAGCGGGCGGTGACCGACGTGGGCAAGCGCAACGTGCCGCGTCCGATCGAGGTGCGGCGCTGCCCCGCCTGTGGCTGCGACATGTACCTGATGAGCAGCGACTTTCGCGCACCGCGCAAGCAGGACGCCAAGGCCTGGGCCGTGGTTGCCGCGCTGACCCGCGCCGGCCTGCCCTATTTCCGCTTCCACGAAGCGCTGCCGCTGTCCGTGCTGGGCCATCCCGCCCGGCGGCCCAAGGGCGTGCTGGGGATTACCAGCACAGTCGGACGCTGGCCTGAAACCCTTGCCGAAGCCGAGGAATTCATCGCCCGCTATCGCCACCAGGCCATGCCGTTCGTGCGGGTAGAAGAGTAGCGGCGGATCAGGTCGCGATCTGGTCCGAGCGTCTCTGCCTACCCTTTCAATCCTGCTGACAAGCCCGCACTCATCGCTAAAGTCCGGGGCGAGAGGAGTTTGCCGATGTCTGATGGTTCTGAAGCCCCGGTCGCTTCCCCCTGGCGGTGGATGCTGGGCGGTGCGGCCTTGTACAATTGGGTGGTGGCGCCGCCCGTGCTGCTGACCCCCGGCACCGGGCCGACCGACCGGGTGGTGGCGGTGCTGGTGGCGGGGTTCGGGCTGCTTTACGCGCTCGTCGCGCGCCAGCCGGCGCGACTTGCGCCGGCCTTGTGGGCCGGGGTGCTGGGCAAGCTGGGGGTGCTGTGGGTGATGGTGCCCGGCGTGCTGGCGGGCCGGACCGTGGCGGGAACCGGAGCGGTGCTGGCCGGGGACCTGCTGTTCACCCTGGCCTTCCTGGCGTTCCTGCTGTCGCGGCGGCGCGCGGGCTGAACCTGCTCCTGCGGGACGTGCGGGGGCGCCTTTGCCGCTGCTTGACCCGAAGCCGAGCGGAGCGCAGTCTGCCCGCCACACGACAAGGGAGCACGCGATGAGCGAGGGGATGACCGGCGGGTGCCTGTGCGGCAAGGTCCGCTACAAGATCGAGGGCCAGCTGCTGATGCAGGCAGTCTGCCATTGCCGCAATTGCCAGAAACAGGCCGGCAGCGCTTGGTCGATGATCACCGGCGTGCCGGAGACGGCGCTGGAAGTGACCGGGACAGTCAAGACTTACGAGGACCACGGCGACAGCGGCGGCACGGTGCTGCGCCAGTTCTGCCCGGACTGCGGCTCGCCGCTGTTCTCACGGGTGGGATCGGCCCCGGGGCTGGTCTTCGTCAAGGCGGGGACGCTGGACGATACCACATCCTTCAAGCCGCAGGTCCAGGTCTGGACCCGCAGCAAGCAGCACTGGGTCGAGCTGGGCGATCTGCCCGGCTTCGAGACGAACCCGGGATGAGCGTGCGGCGGCTGGGCGTAGCACTTGCGCTGGCGCTGGCGGCAGGACCGGCGCTGGCCGGGACGGCGCAGCCGGGGCCGGTGTTCCATCCGCGCGGCGATGACCGCCCGTTCTCGGAAAGCGTTCAGGCCGGGCCGGTGCTCTACCTGTCGGGCCAGATCGGCGAGGCGGCGGACGGATCGGGCGTGGTGCCCGGCGGGCTTGAGCCGGAAACGCGCCGGATCATGGAACGGATGGGCGCGGCGCTGAAGGCGCGCGGGCTGGGCTATGGCGACCTGTTCAAGTGCACCGTGATGCTGGCCGACATGCGCGAATGGCCGCGCTTCAACGCGATCTATGCCGAATATTTCAAGCCCGGCCGCTATCCCGCCCGCTCGGCCATGGGGGTCAACGGGCTGGCGCTGGGGGCGCGGGTGGAGCTGGAATGCATGGCCTGGGCCGGGGGGCGGCACAAGCGGGGACGACGGTGATGGCGCGCAGGCTGGTGACATTGGGCGCGGTGCTGGTGATGCTGGGGCTGCTGACGGGGTTCGTCTCGGGCAGCCTGGCCAATCCGCGCATGGGGCTGTCGGCCCATCTCGAAGGGCTGATGAACGGCACGCTGCTGATCGCGCTGGGGGCGGCCTGGGGCCATGTGCGCCTGCCTGCTGGGGCGGAGCGGTGGTGCTGGTGGCTGCTGGCCTATGGCACGCTGGCCAACTGGCTCGCGGTGTTGCTGGGCGCGGTCTGGGGTGCGGGGCGCACCACCATGCCGCTGGTCGGCGCGCAGGCCAGCGTGCAGGCGGCGGCATGGCAGGAACAGCTGGTCACCGCGCTGCTGGTCAGCCTGAGCGTGGCGATGGTTGCTGCCTTTGCCCTGGTCCTGCGCGGGCTGCTTGCGCCGCGCGGGCAAGCTCAGGGATAGGCGGCCAGCAGTCGTTCGACATCTTCCGGGTGGCACAGGTCGGTCCCGGGGCTGAGCACGGCAGCGCTGCCGGCGGCCATGCCCCGGGCAAAGGCACGGGGCGCGTCGTCGCCCAGAACGAAGCCATGGACCATGCCGGCAACAAAGCTGTCGCCCGCCCCGGTTGCGCTGCGAACCTCGACCGGGGCGCTGGGGCGATAGGCATGGCCGGTGGCATCGGCCAGCACTGCGCCCCGGTGGCCCATGGTCACCGCGATGTACCGCGCGGCCCCGCGCGCGGCGAGCGCCGTGGCCGCCTCGCCCACTTCGTCCGGAGTGGCGAAGCTGCGGCCGCACAGCGCCTCGAATTCACCCTGGCTGGGCTTGACGAGGAACAGCCCGCCCGCCTCGATCGCGGCGGTCAGGGCCGGGCCGGACGTGTCGAGCACCAGGCGAGTGGCGGCGGGCAGGCGGGCAGCCAGCTCGGCATAGGTCCCCTCAGGCGCGCCGCGGGGAAGGGAGCCGCTGGCCACCAGCCAGTCGGGCGCGGCGGCCAGGCAATGGTCGATCGCGCCGTGCCACTCGCCCTCGCTGACCAGCGGGCCTTCGGGGACAAAGCGGTATTCCTGCCCGGTGGCGCGTTCGAACACGGCCAGGCTCATCCGGGTGTGGTCGTGGATCGGCACGCGGTGGCGGGCCAGGCTGGACTGGTCGAGCAATTCGTCGAGCAGCGCTCCGGTCACTCCGCCGCCGAGGTAAGCGGCCTCGATCGGCACGCCGAAGCGCGCCAGCACCCGCGCGACGTTGATGCCGCCGCCGCCCGGATCATAGCGCTGGCCGTGGGTGCGGACCTTGTGGGTGGGAAACACCCGCTCCGCCTCGCAGGCGCTGTCGATCGTGGGGTTGAGCGTCAGGGTCAGGACGGCGGGCATGGCGCGAGGGTATCCCCCGCCAGCCAGCCGGGCAAGGCCGCTTGCGCGCGGCCGGATCAACGCTTGCGAACGAACTCCGCGCGCAGCACCAGGCCCTTGATGCCGGGGTACCTGCAGTCGATCTCCTGGGCATCGCCGGTCAGGCGGATCGAGGGGATGACCGTGCCGCGCTTGAGCGTCTGACCCGCGCCCTTGACCTCAAGGTCCTTGATCAGGGTCACCGAATCGCCATCGGCCAGCGGGTTGCCCACCGCATCGCGCACTTCGATCGCGCCTTCGGCGGCACGCTTGGCGGCCAGCTCGGAAGCGGGCAGCCATTCGCCGCTGTCCTCGTCGTACACATAGTCTTCATCGTCGGCAGACATGGCGGGTCCTTCCAGGAGAGGGGATCGCCATGGCAGCCGGCAGGGCGCTTGGCGAGAGGGAATTGCGCCCTCGCTCAGCCAAATTGCATGGTGCGCGGTGCAGCAGTGCCCTTGCGCGCCGCCTTGTCGGCATAGAGCCGTTCGTCGGCCCGGCGCAGCAGTTGCTGGGGGTCGGTCCCGTCCGCCACGCTCAGCGCCAGGCCGAGCGACATGCCGATCTGCAAGGCATGGCCCTCGCACTGATAGGGCCGGGCAACCGCCGCGCGGGCCTGCGCGAGCTGCTCCTCGGCCCGGGGCAGGTTGCCGCCGGCGGGCAGCAGCAGGGCAAACTCGTCCCCGCCCAGCCGCGCGATCGACAGCGCGCCGGGCGCCTGGGCGCGCAGGCGGCGTGCCACTTCGGCCAGGATCGCATCGCCGGCATGATGGCCATAGTCGTCATTCGCAGCCTTGAAGCCGTCGAGGTCGGACACGGCGACGAGAACCTCTGCGCCGCGGTCCAGCTCCTTGCGCAGGGCCACATCGAACGCCAGCCGGTTGTCCAGCCCCGTCAGGGGATCAGAGGCTGCAAGGCGGTTGAGCCTCAGCTGGAGCGTGAGCATGGTCACCGTTTCCTCGAACTTGTCCAGAACCACTTTGGCCTGCATCACCGTGATCAGCACGATCATTGCTGCCATCGCCCGTACGCCGAGGTTGTGATAGAGCGACATCTTCACGACGATCGGCAAGGTCGTGGCCATCATGCCGCCGATGGCCGCGCGCGGCACGGCCAGCAGGCAGGTGGAACTGACCAGCGCGGCAATGCCGATGAACACCGGCGCTGTCATGCAGTAGTACTTCTCGGTCTCGCTGAAGGCGTTGACGCACCACAGCCCGGCGACCAGCCCGAGCGGGACGGTGACCAGCGGCGCACAGCGCAGATGCCGCAGCGCGGCGGCGCTGTCGTGCGCCTGCGGGCGCATCCGAAATCGGGCCAGGATGATGAGGCATGAGGTGATGATGATCGTCGGCGGGGCCAGCTGCTGCCAGACCGGCAAGTCTCCCACCACGGCGATGGCCATGGCGACCGCGTTGGCGGCAATCAGCAGGCACAGGAGCGGCAGCGACGCGAGCAGTCGTTCATGCTGGAGGGCGACCAGCGGCCCCCGCACGCCCGGCGGTACGGGCGCGGTAAAAGGTGAGCACCAGCCCGCCACCTTGCGTCGCAACCATGTCCGGCGCTTGCCCATCGCGTGCCGCTATCCCACCAACGTGCGCCGAAAGTTGACGGAACGTACCTAAGATCACGTTAACGGCATGGCGATGCATCGCGCCGGGCCGCGGGACTGCTTCCCCGCCGCACTTGCCTGGGGCGACCATCACTGGCACCACGTTGTCATGGCGCAGGAGATCATCGAACTGGGCGAGGCACACCGCGCGGCTGCGGTTGCCACCCTCGCGGCGGCCTTTGCCGATGATCCGGCCCTGACCTGGATCATCCCCTACCGCGCCGCGCGCGTGCGGCGCCTGCCCTTGATGTTCGACTGGCTGTTCGACGATCACCTGGAACGCGGCCTGATCCTGGGCACTGCCGATTGCGGCGTGGTCACGATGTGGCGCCCGCCGGGCCAGGTGCACTTTCGCAGCCCGCTCTACCCGCGGCATCTGTTGCATCTGGTGCAGATCTTCGGGGCGAACCTGCTGCGTGCGGCCAAGGTTGGCGATGCGATTGATGCGCATGTCCCCGGGGGCGAGCGCCTGCTGTACCTGCGCTATGCCGGTGTGCGGCCGGATCGGCAGGGCAAGGGGCTGGGCGGCACGGCAATCCGCGCCGGGCTGGCGCGGGCGGGCGAACTGGGCGTGCCATCCTGCCTCGAGACGGCGACGGCCAGCAACGTGGGCCTGTACCAGCGGCTGGGGTACGGCATCGTGCGGGAATGGGATGTCGGTGGGCGTGGCAGCCCCCATTTCTGGACCATGGCCACCACCGATTGAACGCTGTCCTTTCCTGGCCTAGGCGATGCCCTCCCAGGTCAGCTTGAGGCCGAGCAGCACCATCAGCGCATAGATGATCGTGTAGAAGCTGTGCGCGTTCATCCGCCGGATCAGGCGGACCGCGATCAGGGTGGCGACGATCGCCAGCGGCAGCAGCAGCGCCCCGGCGTGCAGGGTTTCGCGGGTCATCGTGCCCAGCGCCAGGTAACTGGGCACCTTCATCCAGTTGACCATCGCGAACAGGACCGAACTGGTGCCGACATAGGTCTGGTGTTCCAACCGGCGCGGGGTGACCCACATCTGGAACGGCGGACCGCCCGCGTGGGCGACCTGGCTGGTAAAGCCGGTGGCCACCCCGAACAGCGCGCCGACCCAGCCCGGCGAGGTGGAGGCGGCGACGATCCGTCCGCCGCGCTCGATCCACAGGCGGTACAGTCCGAAGCCCAGCGTGATCAGCCCCAGCACCAGCAGCAAGCGTTCCTCGGGCACCAGTGCGGCCAGAGCTGATGCCAGTACGACCCCGGCCAGCGCCCCGGGCGCCATCCAGGCCACGATCCAGCGATCCCAGCTGTGGCGGAACGACCAGACACTGACCACGTCCTGGACCAGCAGCACCGGCATCAGCAGGGCGGCGGCCTGACTGGGCGGCAGGGCCAGGGCAAGCAGCGGCGTAGCCAGGGCGCCGAACCCGGAAAAGCCGCCCTTGGCCATGCCCAGGATCACCACGGCAAGCACCGCCAGGATCAGGGTCTCGGGATCGGACAGCAATTCCATCCGCCCAGTCAGCATGGCCGCAAGCTGTGCGCAAGTGGCCCGGGCAGGCTTGTCCGCAGCTGCGCGGCGGCTAGTTTCGGCTGCGTAAACCGCTGTGCAATCAAGGGGAGCACTTACCGATGACCGATCCGCGCGCCATGGTTCAGACCATGATTTCGCTTGCTTCCGCCTCGCTGGGCCTGGTGGCGGCGCTGGCCTGGAACGAAGCGATCAAGGCCACCCTGGCCAAGCTGGGCCTGGGCGAGGATCTGGCCGGCCTCTACAGCTATGCGATCCTGGCCACGGTGATCGCGGTGGTTGTGCTGGCGCTGCTCGGCCGCCTGGCTGCCAAGCTGGGCGGACAGGCCGCGTTCGAGCGTGAAGCCGAAGGCTGACCCTATCCGCTTGTTTCGCATGGGGGGAAGCGGCTAGGCTGGCGTTTCACATCAGCCAGGGATCGCTTCCACCATGCGTCACGCCTTCATCGCCGCCTCCACGCTTAGCCTGCTGCTGGCGGGGCCAGTCTGCGCCAAGACGCCAGAGCAGGTCGCGGCGGCCGCGCTGGCCGCATCGCCGGTGTTCGATGGCCACAACGACGTGCCCGAACAGCTGCGCGACCGCCGCAAGAACATGCTGGCCGGGTTCGATTTCAACGACACCACCGGCACCGCCGATCCGGCCAAGGGCGCGGCGGCGATGCACACCGACCTCAAGCGGCTGAAAGCGGGCAAGGTCGGCGCGCAGTTCTGGTCGGTCTATGTCTCGGCCAACCTGCCGGAACCGCAGGCAGTCCAGGCCACGCTGGAACAGATCGACGTGATGAAGCGCCTGATCGCGCGCCATCCGGGGCAGTTGCAGTTCTGCACCGACAGCGCCTGCGTGGAAGGCGCATGGAAGCAGGGGCGGATCGCCTCGCTGCTAGGCATGGAAGGCGGCCATTCGATCGGCGGATCGCTGGCGGTGCTGCGCCAGATGCACGCGCTGGGCGCGCGCTACATGACGCTGACCCACTTCAAGAACCTGGCCTGGGCCGAAAGCGCCACCGATGCGCCGATGGCCCAGGGGCTGACCCCGTTCGGCAAGGACGTGGTGCGCGAGATGCAGCGGCTCGGCATGCTGGTCGACCTTGCCCACGTCAGCGAGAAGACCATGCTGGATGTCGTGGCAGTGGCCAAGGCCCCGGTGATTGTCAGCCATTCGAACGCGCGGGTGGTGAACCATCATCCCCGCAACGTGCCGGACAGCGCGCTTGATGCGATCAAGGCCAATGGCGGGATCGTCATGGTCAACTTCTACCCGGCCTACGTGGTCGAGGACACGCGGCAGTGGGGTTCCCGCCGCGCTGGCGAGGAGGCCCGGCTCAAGTCGCTCAACGCCGGCAATCCCGATGCGGTCAAGGCCGGCATGGCGGCCTGGGACAAGGCCAACCCGCTGCCCATCGGCAGCATTGCCGATGTGGCCGCGCACATCGATCATATCGCCAGGCGGATCGGGGTCGATCACGTCGGCCTGGGCGGCGACATGGACGGGATCGAGAACACCGTGCAGGGGATGGAGGACGTCTCGAAATATCCCGCGCTGTTCGTCGAACTGGCGCGGCGCGGCTACAGCCAGGCCGACCTCGAAAAGATCGCCAGCCGCAACCTGCTGCGGGTGATGAAAGGCGCCGAAGCCTATGCCAAGGCCCACGCGGGCGACGCCCCGATCGAGAACCCGACGACGTTCTGACCCTAGGTGCTCGGCCCGCCTCAGTGCGGGTCGATCCGCCCGATCATGCGGAACAGGAAAGCCGTCGACCAGCCCAGCAGGATCATCCCCAGCAGGCTTTCGAAGGCGCCCAGCAGCCGCCAGTCCGGCAGCACGTGGGTGTCGTTGTAGCCGACCGTCGAATAGCTGATGGTCGAGAAGTAGAGCGAAGCCTCGAGCGTCGGGATCGCGCCGATTGCCAGATAGGTCAGCGCGAACAGCCAGATCTCGATCCCGTGCAGCGCCAGCATGGCCACGACCACGCCCAGCGTGAACAGCACCCCGCGTGGGCTGAGCGCGTTGACCCGCGTCAGCCGCTCGATCGCCGCTTCGGTGCGCAGGGCGCGGTTCAGGCTGAACAGGCCGAAGCCGTGGACGAAGACGCACAGCACGACCAGCGCCGACGACACCAGGAACTGGGCCAGCAAGGCGGTCATCGCGGGCGCTCCGCGCTCAGTCGCGCAGCAGCTCGTTGATCGCGGTCTTCGAGCGGGTCTGCGCATCGACCGTCTTGACGATCACCGCGCAGTAGAGCGACGGTCCCGGCGTGCCATCGGGCAGGGGCTTGCCCGGCATCGATCCGGGCACGACCACGCTGTAGGGCGGCACGCGGCCGATGTGGACCTCGCCGGTGTTGCGATCGACGATCTTGGTCGAAGCGCCGATGAACACGCCCATCGACAGCACCGCGCCTTCGCACACCCGCACGCCTTCAACCACTTCGCTGCGCGCGCCGATGAAGCAGTTGTCCTCGATCACCACCGGGCCGGCCTGCAGCGGTTCAAGCACGCCACCGATCCCGACCCCGCCCGAAAGGTGGACGTTCTTGCCGATCTGCGCACACGAGCCGACCGTGACCCAGGTGTCGACCATGGTGCCATCGCCGACATAGGCGCCGATGTTGACGAAGCTGGGCATGACCACCACGCCCTTGCCGATGTGCGAGCCGCGCCGCACCACCGCGCCGGGGACAATGCGGAAGCCGGCTTCGCGGAAGCGGTTTTCGCCCCAGCCGTCGAACTTGCTGGGCACCTTGTCGAAGGCGGGGGCGCCGGCCGCGCCATTCGGCACCACGGCGTTGTCGTTCAGCCGGAAGCTCAGCAGAACGGCCTTCTTGAGCCACTGGTTCACCTGCCAGCCGCCCTGGCCATCGGGCTGCGCCACGCGGGCCTGGCCATTGTCGAGCAGGGCCAGCGCCGCTTCCACCACTTCGCGCACGTCGGCGCTGGCGGGGGTCACGCTGTCGCGGGCTTCCCAGGCGGCTTCGATGGCGGCGGCGAGATCGGCGGACATAGGAAATTCCTCTGGCTGGACTGGAGCGCGGATTAGCGCCTATCCCCGCATGCCGGGCGGGGCAAGGGCAGTCCTGCTATCGGGAAATAAATTCACGGTTCACACCTCGGCTGGCATTATGGCGGCCGCATTCGCATTTCGGGGTTGGGCAGATGGCTGAACCGTTCTTCCTGCAGGTACGCTGGGGCATGGGCGCGGCGCTGTGTTCGCTGGCGCTGGTCGCCGGCTGCGGTGGGGGCGGGGGCGGCTCGGTGGGGAGCACGCCAGTGCCCCAGCCGATCCCGACCCCGACGCCCAGTCCCACGCCGAGCCCGACGCCGACCCCAACCGCCACGCCAACGCCGATCGCCTCGTTCCAGACCAGCGAATACAACCGTTCGAACGGTCCGGTGCAGCACGGCGCGCTAACGGCCTGGGCCGCTGGCTACAGCGGCAGCGGGATCACGCTGGGGATCGTCGATACCGGGATCGATACCGGTAGCGCCGAATTCGCCGGGCGGATTGCCGCGGCTTCGGCCGATGTCGCGGCTGATCGCGGCCTTAACCCCGAGGATGACCACGGCACCAATGTGGCCCTGGTCGCGGCGGCTGCGCGCGACAATACCGGGGTGGTGGGGACCGCCTTCAACGCGACAATTGCCATGTTTCGCGCCGACAAGCCGGGCAGCTGCGCCACCTATGACGCGAGTGTCAAGGACAGTGGCTGCAAGTTCAACGACAGCGACATCGCGATCGGGCTGGATCGCGCCGTCGCCGCCGGGGCGCGGGTGATCAACCTGTCGCTGGGCGGATCGAGCCCGACCGCCGGGCTGCGCGCCGCCGTATCGCGCGCGGTGGCGGCCGGGGCGGTGATCGTGGTCTCGGCCGGGAATGATGGGGAATCGACCGATCCCGCCGACGATCCGGCCAATCCCGATCCGTTTGCAACCGGGCTGCAGGCGGCGGGCAGCGGCGCGGTGATCATCGCCGGGTCGGTCGATGGAAACGAGGCGTTCTCGGCCTTCAGCAACCGGGCGGGTACGTGGCAGGACTGGTTCCTGTCGGCGAGGGGCGAGCGGGTGTGCTGCGTTTACGAAAACGGCGTGATGAAGGTGGTGAACAACGCCGATGGCACGCGCTCGGTCTATGTCTTTTCCGGGACCAGCTTTGCCGCGCCGCAGATCGCCGGAGCAGCCGCGCTGCTGCGCCAGGCCTTTCCCAACCTGACCGCGCAGCAAGTGGTCGAGATCCTGCTCAAGACGGCCAAGGACGCGGGTACGGCGGGCACAGACAGTACTTATGGCCGCGGCATTCTCGATATTGCGGCGGCCTTTTCCGCCCAGGGCGTAACCAGCCTGGCGGGGACCGGCCAGGTGCTGCCGAGCAGCGATACCACGCTGGTCGGTTCGGCGCCGATGGGCGATGCCGGTTCGCAGATCGGTGGGCTTCAGGCGGTGGTGCTCGACGCCTATGGCCGCGCCTATGGTTATGACCTGGCTTTGGGGATGCGCTCGGCCGGGCTGGCGCCCCGGCTGGATAGCGCGCTGCGCGCCGACCGCCGCAACCTGACCATGGGCGCGGGGCGGCTGGCCTTGGCCTTTTCCATCGATGCCAGCGGGCGCACCGCGCGGCTGCCGTGGCAGGGCGCGCTGCATCTGGCGGCCCGCGATGCCCAGCAGGCGCGCGTGCTGGCGGCGCGGGCGGCGCTGCAATTGGCGCCGGACCGGCAACTGGGCTTCGTCTTCCGGCAGGGCGCGGACGGCCTGGTGGCGCAATTGCAGGGGCGCAGCGATCCGGCCTTCCTGATCGCGCAAGGCCCGGCGGATACGCTGGGGCTGGGAAGTGCCGACCAGTTGGGGCTGGCGCTGCGCCAGCGGCTTGGCCCCTGGGGCCTGACGCTGAGCGGTGAGCGCGGGCGCAGCGCGGCCGCAGCTACCGCCCGGCGCGAGGCGAGCAGCACGACGCGGCTGGCCGATGTTCCGGCCATGCGGCTGGGCGCGGCGCTGGACCGGCGCTGGGACGCGGTTGACGGCGCGCTGGGGGTCAGCTGGCTGGGCGAAAGCCGCTCGATCCTGGGGGCGCGGCTGCACGGCGCGCTCGGACCGGGTGGAGCGGACAGCCTGTTCGCCGATGCCGCGCTGGGCTGGCAGGTGGATCCGCGCTGGCGTATCTCAGCGGCCTGGCGCGGCGGGCTGACCTGGGCCCATGCCAACGGCCTGGTCGCCGGCAATTCGCGCCTGCTGACTTCGGCCTGGGCGCTGGATGCCAGCCGCACCGGGCTGTTCCAGCAGGATGACAGCATGGCGCTGCGCCTCGCCCAGCCGCTGCGGGTGGAGCGCGGCGGACTGAACCTGCGCCTGCCGGTGGACTATTCCTATGCCACGCTCAGCCCGGTGACAGGGCTGCGCCGCCTGTCGCTCAGCCCGCATGGGCGCGAGCTGGACGCGGAGCTGATGTGGCGCGGCGCGCTGTGGAACGGGGCGGCCAGCGCCAGCCTGTTCTGGCGCAAGGACCCGGGGCACTATGCCAGTCTGCCCGATGACCGGGGCGTGGCAATCAGTTGGAACCGCCAGTTCTGACCGCCGCCTTCTTCGCATCGGTGAAACAATGGCTGGACGAAAGTTACCCAGGGTACCGGGGGCAACTTTCGCCAGCATTGACCATACGCGGGGGCGCTACTTCGCCCCGGCCTTCACCGCGAATTCCCACGCCCGGTCAACCAGCGGCTGGACCCGGTCCGACATCGCCTTGGCATGGGCGCTGCTGGCGGTGCCGTCGATTACCCGCTTCTTGATCCCCTGCATGATGCCCGCCAGACGGAAGAAGTTGTAGGCGAAGTACCAGTTCATGTCCGGCACAGAGCTGCGCCCGGTCTGCTGGCAATAACGCTCGACCACTTCGTCGAGCTCGGGAATGCCCAGCGCCTTGCGGTCAAGGTCCTGCACCCCGCTGCGCCCGCCGTTGTCGGTGACCCAGGCCATGGCGACATAGGAAAAGTCGCCCAGCGGATCGCCCAGGGTGGACAGTTCCCAGTCCAGCACGGCCAGCACGCGCGGCTCGTCCTTGGCCCAGATCATGTTGTCGATGCGGTAATCGCCGTGGACCACGCCGGTGCTGGTCTGTTCCGGCAGGGTGGCCGGCAGCCATTCGATCAGCTTTTCCATCTCCGGCATCAGCTCGGTCTCGGACAGGCGGTACTGCTTGGTCCAGCGATCGACCTGGCGGCCGAAGTAATTGCCCGGCTTGCCGAAGTCCGACAGGCCGACCGCTTCGACATCCACCTTGTGCAGCGCGGCCAGGGTGTCGATCATCGCCATGTAGGTCGCGCGGCGGTATTCCGGCGTCGCATCGGGCATGGCGCCGTTCCAGATGGTCCGGCCATCGACCATGCCCATCACATAGAACCACGAACCGACCACGCTGTCATCGGTGCACAGGCCGTATTGCGGGGCCACCGTCCACCCGGCCTTGGCGAGGGCCGCCTGGACCTTGTATTCGCGGTCCACCGCGTGGGCGCTGGGCAGCAGCGGCCCGAACGGCTTGCGCCGCAGCACGTAATTGCCGCTCGGCGCCTCGATCTTGTAGGTCGGGTTCGATTGCCCGCCCTTGAACTTGGTCAGCTTGAGCGGGCCCTGGAAGCCGGCGACATTGGCTTCCATCCATTCGGTCAGCTTTACCGTGTCGAGCCGGTCGGCGCCTTCCGGCTCGACCGTGCCGACAAAGGCTTCTTCGGCGTTGAGTGCGTCAGTCATGCGGCCCTCACTGATCGAACACGATGACCGAGCGCGCCGAGGCGCCCGACTTCATCTTTTCGAAGCCTTCGTTGATCTGCGACAGCGGAATCCGCTCGGCAATGATCGTGTCGAGATCGAGCAGCCCGCGCATGTAGAAATCAACCAGGCGCGGCATGTCGACCGGGAAGTGGTTCATCCCCATGATCGCGCCCTGCAGCTTCTTGCCCGAAAGCAGGTCCATGGCGGACAGGCCGACCGAGTGGTTCAGCGGCATCATCCCCAGGATGGTCGCGGTGCCGCCGCGGCGCAGCGACTTGACCGCCAGTTCGCCGGAGGCGGGACGGCCCACGGCTTCGACCGCGTGGTCGACCCCGCCCTTGGTCAGCTCGACGATCTGCGCGGCGGCATCAGCATCCATGGCATCAACCGTGTGGGTCGCGCCCAGCTTCATCGCCAATTCGCGCTTCTCCGCAATCGGATCGGCGGCGATGATCTTGCCTGCGCCGGCAATCTTGGCGGCGTTGATCGCGGCCAGGCCGACCCCGCCGCAGCCGACCACGGCCACGGTTTCACCCGGCGTGACCTTGCAGGCGTTGAAGATCGTGCCCGCGCCAGTGGTCACCGCGCAGCCGATAATCGAGGCGCGATCCAGCGGCATTTCCGGATCGATCCGGGTGCAGGCGTGTTCGTGGATCAGCATCATTTCGGCAAAGGCCGAAAGGTTCAGCATCTGGTTGACCGCGCTGCCGTCCGCGCGGCTGAGGCGGGATTCGCTGCCCGGCGCGCGGCGCGTATCGCCGCCCAGGCACAGCGCCATGCGGCCGGTGACGCAGAATTCGCAGTGGCCGCAGAAGGCCGACAGGCAGGTCACCACCGCATCGCCGACCTTCACCGTGCGCACTTCGCTGCCCACCGCTTCGACGATGCCGGCGGCTTCGTGGCCGGGCACGGCGGGCAGCGCGTGGGGATAGGTGCCTTCGATGAAGTGCAGGTCGGAATGGCACAGGCCGCAGGCGGCGGTGCGGATCAGCACTTCGTGCGGACCCGGCTTGCTGATCTGCAGCTCCTCGATCTCGAGCGGCTTGTGGGGTTCGATCAGGACTGCGGCCTTCATGTCATTCTCTCCATTGCATTCATTGTCCCGGCCGGGCCGGGCAGTGCGGCCCCGGGGTGTCCCGGGGCCGTGTGCGGCTTAGCGCGTGACGCCCAGATCGCCCGAGCTGAAGCCGCGGTCGCCCTGCGGGGCATACTTGCCAAGCTCCAGCCGCGCGATCGAGCGGGCATGGACTTCGTCCGGACCGTCGGCGATGCGCAGGGTGCGCTGGCCGGCGTACATCTTGGCCAGGCCGAAGTCTTCCGACACGCCGCCGCCGCCATGGGCCTGGATGGCATCGTCGATGATTTTCAGCGCCATGTTCGGCGCCTTGACCTTGATCATCGCGATTTCGGCCTGGGCGGCCTTGTTGCCAACCTTGTCCATCATGTCCGCCGCCTTGAGGCAGAGCAGGCGCGAACATTCGATCTCGATCCGGGCTTCGGCGATGCGCTGTTCCCAGATCGAGTGCGTGCTGATCGGCTTGCCGAAGGCGACGCGGCTCGACAGGCGGCGGACCATCCGTTCCAGCGCTTCCTCGGCCACGCCGATGGTGCGCATGCAGTGGTGGATGCGGCCCGGCCCGAGGCGGCCTTGCGCGATCTCGAACCCGCGCCCTTCGCCCAGCAGCATGTTGCTGGCCGGAATGCGGACGTTGTTGAGCTTCACTTCCATGTGACCGTGCGGGGCATCGTCATAGCCGAACACCGGCAGGTGGCGGACAATTTCGACGCCGGGGCTGTCGAGTTCCATCAGCACCATCGACTGCTGGGCGTGCTTCTTCGCCTCGAAGTCGGTCTTGCCCATGACGATCGCGATCTTGCAGCGCGGATCGCCCGCGCCCGACGACCACCACTTGGTGCCGTTGAGCACGTATTCATCGCCTTCGCGGCGGATCGAGCATTCGATGTTGGTCGCGTCCGAGCTGGCGACCTGCGGTTCGGTCATCAGGAAGGCCGAACGGATTTCGCCGTTCATCAGCGGCTTCAGCCAGCGGTCCTTCTGTTCGCGCGTGCCGTAGCGGTGCAGCACTTCCATGTTGCCGGTGTCGGGCGCGGAGCAGTTGAACACTTCGGAAGCAAAGCCGACGCGGCCCATTTCCTCGGCGCAAAGCGCGTATTCAAGGTTGGTCAGCCCCGGGCCTTCGAATTCGAAGGTGTCGTCCACGTGCGAGCGGCCCGACTGCGGGGGCATGAACAGGTTCCAGATGCCCTGCGCCTTGGCGCGGGCCTTTTCCTCTTCCACCACCTGCAGGACCTTCCAGCGTTCGCCCCGGGCGTCTTCCTTCTTGTAGTCGCCTACGCGGGGACGGACGTGGTTTTCGATGAACTGGCGCACGCGGTCGCGCCAATAGCTTTGCCGTTCGGTCAGGTCGAAATCCATGGGTCAGTCCTCCTTATGCTGTCGAGTCTCGGGCACATCAGTGCCACGCGGCGCAATCCGCGCCAAGGGTGTTTAAGCGATCGGTTAAGGGTGTAGTCCCTCGCTGTCGGGGTTGATCCGCGCGGCGGACAGCGCGGCCAGCCGCGCCTCGTGATCGGCGCGGGTGATCGGGAAGCGCCGCAGCACCGCCGCCATCGCGAAAGCGAACAGGATCACCGCCGCGCAGTAAGCGAGGCTCAGGCGGTTGATTACGTCCGGGGTGACGTCCGCCGGCTTCACCTTGTCCGACAGCCCGGCAAAGGCGAGCAGGAAGCTGGTGACGAAAATGCCAAGGCCGGTGGAGCATTTCTGCATGAAGAAATTGCCCGAAAAGAACACGCCCTCGTTGCGCCGCCCGGTCTGCTCCTCGCTCGCCTCGACCACGTCGGCCATCATCGAACTGGCGGAAACCATCGCCGAGACCGAGAACACGTTGCACACGAAGAACGCGGCGTAGAGCGGCAGGGTCGAAGCCCAGGTGCCGCGCTGCGGCCACAGCCCGGCGCTGTTCAGCAGGAACGGGGCAACCCAGAACACCATGCCGAGCAGCGCCGTCACCACCGCCGTGTCACGCTTGCCCCAGCGCGCGTGCCATTTCGGCAGGACCACGAAGCAGGTTACCACGCTGGCCAGCAGCACTCCGGTATAGATCTGGAACTGCAGCGGGTTGAACAGCCAGACATAGGCATAGAGGTAGTTGGCGATCGAAAAGGTGATCCCCTGGCTGGTATAGGCCAGCGCCCCGCCCAGCAGCAGCACCAGGAAGGCGCGGTGGGAAAAGCATTCGATCAGCTCGGCAAAGGCCTGGCGCAGGCTGAACGGCGTGGCGGGCGGGGGCGGGCGCACTGCCGCCCAGCGCCGCTGCCCGAGCGCTGAAAACAGCACCGATCCGGTGATCAGGGCCGCGCCGAACAGCCCGTAGGCGCGGTATCCTTCCGCCGCCAGCGGTCCGTCCTTGAGGAACAGGCCATAGGCAAGGAACGAGATCAGCATGCTCGCGCTCCACGAAAACAGGAAGCGGTAGCGCAGCAGGGTGGTGCGCTGGTCATAGTCGCGGGTCAGTTCGGGGACCAGCGCGATCGAGGGCACTTCGCAGCACGAAACCAGCAGCCGCACCGCCACGGCGATGCCGACCAGTTCCCAGAACCCCGGCGCGCTTTCCAGCGACCACAATTGCGCCCAGACCAGCCCGAGCGGGATCGGGGCGAGGATCAGCCACGGCAGGCGGCGGCCCCAGTTGGTCACCGTGCGGTCCGACAGGTAGCCGATCAGCGGATCGGCCACCCCGTCGATCAGCAGCGCGATCAGCAACGCCAGGCCGACCAGCGGCGGGTCCATCCCCAGCACCTGGTTGCAGTACAGCAGCAGGAAGGTGGAAAACCCGTTTTCCTTGATGCCATAGGCCGCCGCGCCCAGCCCGTGGGTCAGCGCCAGGCGGCGCGGCAACGGGCCATGAACAGCGGGGGCGGCGGCTGCGCTCACTGCGCGGCGGCCGCCGCTCCATCGGCCATGGCCTGAAGTGCGTCGAACAGGCCGGGCGCTTCGGGATCCCAGCTGTGGCGCGGCCCCACCGTGATCCCGCCGTCGACGATCAGCGAAGTGCCGGTGACGAAGCCCGCCGCGTCACTGGCCAGGAAGGCCACCGCATTGGCGATGTCATCAGGCATGCCCGGGCGGCCGACCGGCTGGGCCTGGCTCGACATCTGGAGGATCACCTGCTTGGCCTGGGTGACCAGCTGCTCCGGCATGTCCATGCTGGCGGTGAAGATGTTGGTGTTGATGAAGCCCGGCTGCACCGCGTTCACGCGGATGCCGTATTGCGCCAGGTCCGTCGCGGCGCACTTGGTCAGGTGCAGCACGCCGGCCTTGGCCACGGCATAGGCCGTGGGGCTATAGCCCGGCCCGACCGCCGCAACGCTGGAGGTGTTGACGATCGCCGCGCCCTTGCGCTGCTTCATGTGCGGCGCGGCATAGCGGATGCCCATGGCGACCGAACGCATCAGCAGGTTGAACGTGAAGTCCCAGCCCTCGGGCTCGATCTCGTCGATCGGGGCGCGGTCACCGCCGGCGCCGGCATTGTTGAACACCACGTCGATCCCGCCGCACTGGGCAGCGGCCTGGTCCATCAGCGCCTTGATCTGGGCCGGATCGCACACGTCGCAGGCCACCGGCACGATGTTCTCGCCCTCTGCCGCAACGGCCTTGGCGCCTTCCAGGTTGAGGTCGGCGGCGAACACCGTGGCCCCTTCGCGCGCGAACAGCAGGGTTGCCGCCCGGCCGATACCTGATGCTGCCCCGGTGATGACAACGCACTTGCCCGAGAATCGCATGACCATTCCTCTCCGTTTTGATTTGCCACCAGCCTAGCCTTGAAAGTGGTTCGGTCAACGCCTCTGCGCTTGACGCTACGGCAAGCGTGGCAGGCTGAAATGGCGCGAATTCGGCGCTTGCACCGGGGCGCGGAGTCACTTTAACCTGTCGGTTAAGAGAGGAGTCCCGACCATGTCAGACCTTGACGCCTTCCGCGCGGAAATCCGCGCCTGGCTCGAAGAAAACTGCCCGCCTGAAATGCGCGAACCCGCCCGCGACGAGGACGACGTCTGCTGGGGCGGCCGCAATTTCAAGTTCAAGAACGAGGCGCAGAAGCTGTGGCTCGAACGCTGCGTCGCCAAGGGCTACACCGTGCCCGACTGGCCCAAGGCCTATGGCGGCGCGGGGATGACCCCGGCCGAAGCCAAGATCTGGCGCGAGGAAATGAACCGCATCAACGCGCGCCCGCCGCTATCCAGCTTCGGCATCTGGATGCTTGGCCCCGCGCTGCTCAAGTTCGGGACCGAGGAACAGAAGGTCCACTACCTGGGCCAGGTCGCGCGCGGCGAAATCCGCTGGTGCCAGGGCTATTCGGAACCCGGCTCGGGTTCGGACCTGGTCAGCTTGCAGACCTACGGCGAGGACAAGGGCGATCACTGGGTCGTCAACGGCCAGAAGATCTGGACCAGCTACGCCAACAAGGCCGACTGGATCTTCTGCCTGGTCCGCACCGACAAGGGCAACAAGTACCAGGGCATCAGCTTCCTGCTGTTCGACATGACCAGCCCTGGCGTGTCGACCAAGCCGATCCTGCTGATTTCCGGCAGCTCGCCGTTCTGCGAAACCTTCTTCGACAACGTCAAGGTGCCCAAGCACCAGATCGTCGGCGAACTGAACCGCGGCTGGGACGTGGCCAAGTATCTGCTGGGGCATGAGCGCGAAATGATTTCGGGCGCGGGCGGCAACGACCGGCTCAACACCATCGGTGCGGTGCTGAACCGGGCTGGCCTCGAAGATCCGGTGCTGCGCGCCGAGATCGCCCAGTTCGATGTCGATGCCCTGGCGTTCAGCGCGATGGGCGAAAAGTTCCTCGACGAGATCAAGGTCGGCAAGGCGCACCCCGCCCAGCCGAACATGATGAAGTACGCCGGGACCGAGCTGAACAAGCGGCGCTACGAGCTGCTGATGGCCGGCGGCGGCAGCGCCAGCCTGGAATGGGAAAGCGAAGCCAGCGATGGCGGCGCCCGCGCCCGCTCGTGGCTGCGTACCAAGGCCAACTCGATCGAGGGCGGCACCAGCGAGGTGATGCTCAACGTCATTTCCAAACGCATTCTCGACCTGCCGGGAGCCTGATCGATGCCGCTCTATCACACCGAAGACCAGGCGATGCTCGCCGATACCGCGCGCCAGTTCATGGCCGACGAAGGCAACATCGCCAAGCAGCTGCGCCACTGGCGCGACATCAATTGCCAGGACGGGTTCGGCCACGGCCTGTGGAAGCAGTTCGCCGAACTCGGCTTCACCGGGATCCTCGTCAGCGAAGCCGATGGCGGCCTGGGCATGGGCCATGTCGAAGCGGGGATCGTGCTCGAAGAAATCGGCCGCAACCTCACCCCTTCGCCGTTCCTGACCAGCTCGGTCATGGCCGCGACCGCGCTGGGCGCGGCCAGCGCCGACCTCAAGGGCCGCTGGCTGCCAGGGCTGCTTTCGGGCGACAGCGTGTTTGCCGTGGCGGTGGACGAAGGGGCCAAGCATCGCCCCGAACGGATCAAGACGCGCGCCGAACGCGCCGGTAACGGCTTCAAGCTGAACGGCAGCAAGGCCTTCGTGGTCCACGGCGGCAGCGCCGACATGCTGGTGGTCGCCGCGCGCACGGCAGGTGGCGACGACGACGACGCCGGGATCACCTTGTTCGCGGTGCCCAAGGATGCGGCAGGCCTCAGCCAGGACAAGGTCCGGCTGGTCGACAGTTCGATGGCGACCCATGTCAAGCTCGACAACGTCATGCTCGATGCCGACGCCGTGATCGGCGAGGTTGATGGCGGGCGCGAAGTGCTGAACCGCATGCTGCAGGCCGGCCGCGTCGGCGCGGCGGCGGAAAGCGTTGGCGTGGCCGTCGGCGCCTTCGACATGACCGCCACCTACCTCAAGCAGCGCAAGCAGTTTGGGCGTCTGATCGGGGAATTCCAGGCGCTGCAGCACCGCGCCGCGCACCTCTATTCCGAAGTCGAAATCGCCCGCGCCGCGACGATCAAGGCGCAGCAGCTGCTCGACGCGGGTAGCGACAAGGCCGACCTGATGGTCTCGGTCGCCAAGGCCAAGGCCGGCAAGACGGCCAGCCTGGCGGTCAAGGAAGGCGTGCAGATGCACGGCGGGATCGGCATGACCGACGAATACGATATCGGCCTCTACATGAAGCGCGACCGGGCCCTGTCGGAATTCATGGGCGACCAGTACTACCACGCCGACCGCGTGGCGCGGCTGTCGGGCTACTGACGGGCAGCGGGTGAACAACAAGCGGGCCCCCGGATCAGATCCGGGGTGACGAAGAAGGGACCGGGAGATGGATTTTTCGAAGCTGTTCAGCCTTGAAGGCAAGATCGCGCTGATCACCGGCGGTAGCCGCGGGATCGGCAAGATGCTGCTCGAAGGCTACCTCGCCGCCGGATGCGAGAAGGTCTACATCACCGCCCGCAAGCGCGAGCAGTTGGCCGAGACCGAAGCCGAGTTCAATGCCAAGTATCCCGGCAAGGTGATCGGCCTGCCCGGTGACCTGACGCAGATGGACGAGATCAAGCGCCTGGCCGAAGAACTCGCCAGCCGCGAAAGTCGGCTCGACATCCTGGTCAACAACGCCGGGGCGGCCTGGGGTGCGGATTTTGACCAGTTTCCCGAAGCGGGCTGGGACAAGGTGATGGACCTCAACGTCAAGAGCCTGTTCTTCCTGACCCAGAAGCTGCACGGCCTGCTGAACGCGGCGGCCAGCTTTGACCGTCCGGCCAAGGTGATCAACATCGCCTCGATCGACGGGCTGCGTCCGAACCCTTGGGAAACCTACAGCTACCAGGCGTCGAAGGCGGCGGTGATCCACCTGACCAAGCGCATGGCCGCGCGGCTGATCAAGGACAACATCGTTGTCACCTGCATTGCGCCGGGCGCCTATCCCAGCGAGATGAACAAGGCGGCGGCGAAGAACCCCGAAGCTTCCGCGCGCGGCATTCCCTATGCCCGCGTCGGCGTGGCCGAGGATATCGCGGGCGGCGCAATCTACCTTGCCAGCCGCGCCGGGGACTATGTGGTCGGGACCACGATCCCGATCGACGGCGGGATCGTCAACGGCTGGGTGCCGACCGACGCGGTCGATCCTTCGGGGCACTAGGCCGGGCATTCGCTGCGCTGCCGCGGCGTGCCGGGCTTGTCCG
Organism: Novosphingobium sp.; assembly: GCF_041905565.1. Classification (GTDB taxonomy): domain Bacteria; phylum Pseudomonadota; class Alphaproteobacteria; order Sphingomonadales; family Sphingomonadaceae; genus Novosphingobium. The sequence goes on from NZ_JAYRKX010000018.1 coordinate 27,725, forward strand.
GCGCGCCGGGGTCGGGCATGCGGCGTCTATCGATTGGGCGAAGGCGCAGCATGACCGACACTCCTGATGCCCGGATGACGCAATGATCGGCGCATTCGTCTGCGGTGGCCTGGGCAACCAGATGTTCCAGTATGCCGCTGCGCGGGCACTGGCCTTGCGGCGGGGCACCGGCCTGAAGCTTGATCTGGCCGCCTTTGGCAAGCCGGGGGCGTTCGAGGTTGACCGGCCCTACGAGCTGGACAAGCTGGCCATCGCGGTCGAACCGGCCCGCCGGACCGACGCGCTCTCGTTCCTGCTGGCCCGGCGCGAGCAAGCCGCGCTGCGCAGGTTCAGCGGCTGGGCCACCGTGCGCGAGCAGGCGGTGGGGTTCGATCCCGCCGTGAAGCAATGCGGCGATGGCACCTATCTGTTCGGCTACTGGCAGAGCTGGCGCTATTTCGATGATTGCGCGGCCCAGCTGCGCGCCGAACTGCAACCGCGCGTACCGCTATCGGACCAGAGCGGCCGCCTGCGTGATGCGATGCAGTCGGCCAATTCGCTGGCGCTGCACGTTCGCCGGGGCGATTATGTGACTTCGGCCGAAACCGCCTCGTTTCATGGCGCGCTATCGACCGATTTCTATGCCGCAGCCGTGCAATTCATCCGCGAACGTGCGCCCGGCCTGCATTGCTACGTGTTTTCCGATGACCTTGATTGGTGCCGTGAGGCGCTGCAGCACCTGGGCCTGCCGCTGACCTTTGTCGATGTGAACAGAGGGGCGGATTCGTGGCAGGACCTCTACCTGATGGCCGCCTGCCGCCACAGCATCATCGCCAACAGTTCGTTCAGCTGGTGGGCGGCCTGGCTGGGCGACGGGCAGCAGCACGCCGAGCGCATGGTGGTAGCGCCGCAGCGCTGGTTCGCCGGGGCCGATACCGTAGTGGCGGATCGCTGCCCGCCCGGCTGGACGGTGCTGTGAGCCGTCCGCGCGCTCAGCCCCAATAACGCTCCTTGATCAGCCGCTTGTAAAGCTTGCCGTTGTCGAGCCGGGGCAGCGCCGGATCGAAATCGACCGAGCGCGGACACTTGATGTGGCTGAGGTGGGCCTTGCAGAATTCGATCAGTTCGGCGGCGAACGCGTCCGTCGCGTCAGCCGGGTCAAGCGGCTGGACCACCGCCTTCACTTCCTCGCCGAAGTCGGGATTGGGCACGCCGATCACCGCCGCATCGGCCACGCGCGGGTGGGTGATCAGCAGGTTTTCGACCTCCTGCGGGTAGATGTTCACCCCGCCCGAAATGATCATGTAGCTCTTGCGGTCGGTCAGGAACAGGTAGCCGTCCGCGTCGACATAGCCGACATCGCCCAGCGTCGACCAGGCGGGGTGCAGCGGGTTGCGGCTGTCGCGGGTCTTGTCGTCATCGCCCAGGTACTGGAAGTCCCAGCCGCCTTCGAAATAGACCCCGCCCTGCTCGCCGGGGGGCAGTTCGTGGCCCTGATCGTCGCAGATGTGCAGCGTGCCCCAGGTTGCCTTGCCGACCGAGCCGGGCTTGTTCAGCCATTCTTCCGACGTGATCCCGGTCGACCCGTTGCCCTCGCTGCCGCCGTAGTATTCGTAGATGATCGGGCCCAGCCATTCGATCATCGCGTGCTTGATCGGCACCGGGCAGGGCGCGGCGGCGTGGATCACCTGGCGCAGGCTGGACAGGTCATACCGCGCCCGCACGTCCTCCGGCAGCTTGAGCAGGCGGACAAACATGGTCGGCACCATTTGCGTCAGGCTGACCCGGTAGCGCTCGATCGCCGCCAGCGCGGCCTCGGGCTCGAATTTCGGCATGACCACCACGCTGGCCCCCAGGCGGTGGCAGGCGGTGGTATAGGCGAGCGGCGCGGTGTGATAGAGCGGGGCGGGCGAAAGATAGGTGTCCGCCGGGCCAATCGCATAGCGTCCCTCCAGCATTGCGGCGAGCTGGTGCAGCGCGGTCACCTCGCCTTCGGGCAGGGGCAGGCGCACGCCCTTGGGCCGGCCGGTGGTGCCGCTCGAATAGACCATGTGGAAGCCGGGGCTTTCATCCGCAATCGGCCCTGCAGGTTGGGCGGCGAGCGCTCTGGCCCATTCCTCCAGCGTCAGCACGGTCACGCCCGGGCGGCGGGGCAGTTCGGCCAGCCCTTCGATCTCGGGCGAGACGACCAGCAGCTTCGCGCCGGAATTCTCGACGATGTAGTCCGCCTCGCCCCCGGTCAGCGCGGTGGCGATGGGGGTGATGTAGCAGCCGCTGCGCTGCCCGGCCCAATAGACTTCGAACACCTGCGGGCAGTTGTGCAGCCAGTAGGCGACGGTATCCCCGCGCCTGATCCCCAGCGAGCGGATCAGCTGCGCGCCCCGATTGGCCTGGCTTTCCAGCTGGCCATAGGTCAGCCCGGGCGAGCCATCGGTCATGATCACCGCCGGCCGGTCGGGCGCGGCGGCGGCGTGCAGGCGCGGGTGGGTCATCAGTGCCCCCTGATCACCGCAGCGTGTATTTCTTGGCCTTGTCCGCCATCAGCGCGGCGCGGTCCACTTGCGGCACGCCGACCGGATTGCCGATCTGCGGGTATTTCAGGCCATTGGCCAGCGCGACCGAGCGCGGCATGTCGAGGCTGGTCCAGATCGCCTTGATGCTGCCCTGGATCGCCGCCGGGGGTTTGGCCGCGATCTGCAAGGCCAATTCGTGCGCGCGGGCCCAGAGGTTGTCGAGCGGGACGACTTCGCTGACCAGGCCGATCGACTTGGCGTATTCGGCGCTCATCCGCTCGTCATTGCCCAGCAGCACCATGCGCAGCACGTCCTGCAGCGGCATCTTGTAGGTCATGCCGATCGGCTCCAGCGCGCTGGTCATGCCATAGGTGACGTGCGGGTCGAAGAAGGTCGCGTCTTCCGAGGCGATGATGATGTCCGCCTCGTTCAGCCAGTAGAACGCGCCGCCCGCAGCCATGCCGTGAACCGCCGCGATCATCGGCTTCCAGCATTTCTGCGATTTCGGCCCCAGCTCGTCGCCCGGATCGTAGCAGTGCCACACGTTGTCGAGGTCCACTGCCGGACGGTCCCCGCCGACCGCGCCCTTCACGTCCACCCCGGTGCAGAATGCCCGGCCCGGCGCGGCGCGCAGCACGGACACGTGGATGTTGTCGTTCCACGACACTTCGTGCCAGACGGCCTTGAACTCCTCCATCATCGTGCGGTTGAAGCTGTTCATCGCTTCGGGCCGGTTGATCGTGATGGTGGCGACATGGTCGGCCACTTCGTAGAGGATGGTTTCGTAGCTCACGTCTTGACTCTCCCGCCTGTGGCGTGTGAATGCTGTTTCACCTAGTTATATAACTGAGAGGACCCTTGGCAAGCGCTATCCCCTCTGACCTGCGCCAACAGGTAGAACAGCAGACCGGCTGTGTCATCGCCGCCGAACAGGCACGCGGGGGCGGCGGTGCATCGCGCCAGGGCGCGGAAGTGACGCTGCGCGCGGCTGACGGCGCCGAGCGGCACTGCTACCTCGCCTGGGATGGCCGCGCCGGCGATCCTTCGCGGCTGCCCTATTTCCAGCGCGAGACGGCGATCCTTGGCGCGTTGAGTGGAACGTGCCGCGATGCCGGGGTGCGCATCGCCCCGCTGGTCGCGTCGTTCCCCTCGCACCTCGCGCTGCTGAGCGAGTTCGTGTCGGGCAACGACCGATTCCCCCAGGCCGAGGACAAGGCCGCGCTGGCCAGCGACTTCATGGGGCAGCTGGCCGCGCTGCACCGGATCGACGCCAGCCTGCCGGAACTGGCCCCGCTGGGCGATGCGGCCGAGCCGCCGGCCCGCCGCATCCGCGCCAACGTGGCGCAGTGGCGGCGCGACAATCTGGCCGCCGGGGCTGACCCGGTGCTGCAACTGGCGCTGGCCTGGCTGGCCGACAACGTGCCCGAAGATCGCGGCCCGGCCGTGGTGCTGCACGGCGATGCCGGGCCGGGCAACTTCCTTTACCAGGGCAACGAGGTTGCCGCCCTGGTCGATTGGGAGCTGACCCACCTGGGCGATCCGATGGAGGATCTGGCCCAGATCTGGGTGCGCAGCCTGATCCAGCCCTTCGTGCCGATGCACGAGGCGTTCGCCGCCTATGAAGCGGCCAGCGGCACGGCAGTGGACCTGGCGCGGGTGAAGTATCACCGGCTCTATTTCCAACTGAGCTTCTCGGTCCCCAGCACCGCCATCGCCGCCGCGCCGGGGGCGCAGCTGGGGGCGAGCGGCACGGCGCTGATGTTCGGCACCATGCACAAGCGGGTGATGGTCCGCTCGGTCGCGGAGCTGGCCGGGATCGCGGTCAGCGATCCGGAGCTGCCCGATTGCCCGCCGGACTGGACCGACCGCACATTTGCCACGGCGCTGGCCGACCTGAAGGACGATATCGTCCCCCACGCGGGCAACCAGCGCGCTGCCGCCAAGGCCAAGGAACTCGCCCGGCTGGTCAAGTTCTGGCGCCGCCGCGCCAGCCATGGCGCCGCGTTCGACGCGGCTGAACTGGCCGAAATCCGCGCGCTGATGCCATCAGCCCCGGACAGCCTGGCTGGCGCCCGCGCCGCGCTGGCCGAAGCGATTGCCGCCGATGCGGTGCCCTTCGCCGCCGCCGTGCAACTGTGCCACAACCGCGTGACGCGTGAGACCTTCATCATGGCCGAAGCCATGGGGGCGCTTGCCACGACCTGGTACGAGGACATCGACTGAGATGGATTTCGATCTTTCCGACGAACAGAAAATGCTGGCCGAACAGGCGCGCGGCCTGCTGGCCGAGCGCACCCCCTATGACCACTTGCGCCGCCTGATCGATGGCCAGGCCGAATGGGACGAGCCGCTGTGGCGGGAACTGGGTGAAATGGGCTTCCTGGGCGCCAATATCCCCGAACGCTTCGGCGGGCTGGGGCTGGGCGAGCTGGACCTGGGGGTGATTGCCCAGGAACTGGGCCGGGTCAACGCGGCGGTGCCGTTCTCCTCGTCGATCGTGCTGGCCGCCGATGCGATTGCCCGCGCCGGGAGCGAGGCGCAGCAGGCTGCGTGGCTGCCGCGCCTGGCCAGCGGTGAAGTGGTGGCCTGCTTTGCCAGCGCCGAAGGGCCGGGGCCGCTGCTGGGGCAGGGGCTGTCGTTCGCCGATGGCAAGCTGACCGGATCGAAGCACCCGGTGGCCGATGCCGGGGTGGCGAGCGTTGCGGTGGTGCAGGTTGGCGGCTCGCTGGCGCTGGTCGCGCTGGACCAGCCCGGGGTGACGCGCACCCGGCTCGACAGTTTCGACCAGCTGCGCCCGCATTACCGGATCGACTTTGCCGGGGCTGAAGCGGAACTGCTGCCCGGGCGCGGGCTGATCCCCACCCTGCTGGACCGCGCCGCCGTGCAGGGCGCGTTCGAAGCGGTCGGCGCGGCAGAAGCGTGCCTGGCCATGGCGCTCGGCTATGTGAAGGACCGGCAGATGTTCGGCCGTTCGCTCAGCAGCTATCAGGCGATCAAGCACAAGCTGGCCGACATGGCCGTGGGGATCGAACTGGCCAAGTCCAACGCCTATTACGCCGGCTGGGCGGCGGGCCATGCGCCCGACGAATTGCCCGCCGCTGCCGCTGCCGCGCGGCTTTCGGCGATCAAGGCGCTGGAATTCGCCGCGCGCGAGAACCTGCAGGTCCACGGCGGGATCGGCTATACCTTCGAAGCGAACTGTCACTTCTATTACCGGCGCGAGCGCCTGCTCGCGGTCAACCTGGGGCCGCGCGGCTACTGGGCGGACCGCCTGCTCGATGCGCAGCCCGGCACCCAGGCAAAGGTGGCCTAAGATGGATTTCAACGACACTCCGCAAGAAGCCGCGTTCCGCGCCGAGGCGCGCGCCTGGCTGGCGGCCCATGCCCCGGCGCACGAAATGCCGCGCGGGCAGCGGCTCGACGATGCCGACGAGGCCGCGCGCGGCCGTGCCTGGATGCGCGAGCTCTATGACGGCGGCTGGGCCGGGCTGACCTTTCCCAAAGCGCTGGGCGGGCGCGGCCTGTCAGGCATCGAGGCGGTGATCTTCGCCGAGGAGGAAGGCCGCTATCACCTGCCCAAGGGGCCGTTCACCGCAATCGGCACGGGCATGGCCCTGCCGGTGATTGCCCGGCACGGCACCGACGAACAGCGCGCCCGCTTCATCGAGCCGACGCTGAAGGGCGACGTGACCTGGTGCCAGCTGTTTTCCGAACCCAGCGCCGGGTCGGACCTGGCGGCGCTGCGCACCAAGGCGGTGCGCGCCGACGATGGCAGCGGTGATTGGATCGTCAACGGGCAGAAGGTCTGGTCAAGCTGGGCCCACCTGACCGACTGGGGCATCCTGGTGGTGCGCACCGATCCGACGGTGCCCAAGCACAAGGGGCTGACCTTCTTCGTGGTCGACATGAAGACGCCGGGGATCGAAACCCGCCCGATCCGCCAGATTTCGGGGATGAGCGAATTCAACGAGACCTTCCTGACCGACGTGCGCATTCCCGATGCCAACCGCATCGGCGCCGAAGGCGAAGGTTGGGCCTGCTGCATGACCGTGCTGATGGGCGAACGGTTGGGTTCGGGCGCGCATCGCAGTGGGGTGGAACCGCTGATCGAGGCGGCGTCGCACACCCCCGATGGCCAGGGCGGCACCATGCTGGACGACCGCGCGGTGCGCCAGGCGCTGGCCGAAACACTGGCTGACGAGCGCGGGCAGAACCATTTTCAGGCGCGGCTGCGGACCATGGTGTCCAAGGGCGAAAACCCCGGCGCGATGGCCGGCATGATCAAGCTGGCCTATGCCGGCCGCCAGCAGAAGATCCTGGGGCAGGGCATGGAACTGCGCGGGCTGGATGCCATCGCCCCGCTGCCGGGCGACAGCTTCACTCCCGACCTGCAGTATGACTACATCTATTCGGTGGTGATGCGGATTGCCGGCGGTGCCGATGAAGTGCTGCGCAACCAGATTGCCGAACGCGTGCTGGGCATGCCTGGCGACGTGCGGATGGACAAGGACGTGCCCTTCGACCAGCTGAAATAGGCCAGTGTCGAGGGGCCGTCCGGTCCCTTGCGCAAATTACCCGGTCAGGCCGGCTGGCGGTTCGCCCGTTTGGCGTCGGCGGCGGCCTGCAGCACCGGCTTCAGGTCCTTTTTCAGGATCTTGCCGTTGGGGTTCAGCGGCATGTGGTCCAGCACCAGCAGGGTGCGCGGCACCTTGTTGTCGGCCAGATGTTCGCGGCAGAACGCGGTGATCTCGTCCGCGCTGGCGCTTTGGCCCGGGCGCAGGGTCACGGCAGCGGCAATGTCCTCGCCCAGCACTTCATGATCGACGCCGACCACGGCGGCCTGCTGCACCGCCGGGTGCAGATGCAGCGCGGTTTCGATTTCCAGCGGGGTGATGTTGTAGCCGCCGCGGATGATCAGTTCCTTGGCCCGGCCGGCCATGATCAGGTCGCCGTCCTCGTCGACGTAGCCAAGATCGCCGGTGCGGGTCCAGCCGCCCTTGAAGCTCGCTGCGGTCGCTTCGGGATCGTTCCAGTAGCGGCGCGGGTGCTGCTGGTAGCCATAGATCTCGCCGACCACGTTCGGCGCGGTGATGACCTCGCCGTCCTCAGCACGGAGCTGCATGTGCGGCGGCAGCTTGCCAACGCAGCCGGGCTTCAGCACCTGTTCGTTGCTGCTCGTGCCGATGCCGATCCCGCCTTCGGACATGCCATAGGAATTGCGCATCCGCACATGCGGCCACAGCGCCAGCGCGCGCAGAACCGAATCGTGCGGCAGCGGCGCGGTGCCGGTCATCAGGTATTTCACCCCGGCAAAGTCGTACTGACCGACATCGGGATGATCGAGGATCAGCCGCAGCATCGAGGGCACGAGATAGACCAGGTTCGGGCGCTTTTCCCTGACCAGTTCAAGGAACCCCTTGGGATCGAACTTGGGCTGGGTGATCGCGGTCGCCCCGCCGCGCGCGGGCAGCATCACGATCCCCAGGTTGCCGCCCGAGCCGGTCAGCGGCAGGGCGTTGAGCGTGGAGCGCGAGCGGTCCATGTTGGTCCCGGTAACGCCCTTCATCAGGTCGGGGTGGCTTACCACCACGCCCTTGATCTTGCCGGTGGTGCCGCTGGTCCCCAGGATTTCGGCATCGGCATCGGGATCAAGGCTGGCCTGATCCGGCAGCGCGGCCAGATTGCGGGGCATGGCATCGACCGTCCAGCAGCCGTCGAGCGCCAGGTCCTTCACCACGTCGGGCACATCGGTGATGCACCAGCGCGGCGTGGTCAACGCGGCATAGTCGGCAATCTCGCGCGGGTTGAGGCGGGTATTGATCGGGCAGGCGATGCCGCCGGCGCGGAACACGGCGAAAACCGCGATGGCCATTTCCACCGCGCGGGCGTTGCTGATCGGCAGGAACACCCGGTCGCCGGGTTGCAGTCCCGCCGCTGCCAGCCCGCCGCCCACTTCGTCCGCCTCGCGGTCCCACTGGGCGAACGTGATCTGCCGGCGGATATCGTCATGGGCGATCTCGTCGCGCTGGTGCACGGCGCGCACCTTCAACGCGTCACTGATCCGCCTCACCTCGGTCATCCGATAATCCCTTGCCTCACTGTCTGGCTTCTATTACCTAGTTATACAACTGGGATCAAGGAGCGATTGCCGTGGCCGATGCAAAGACCGATATCAAACAGAGTGACGAGTGGCAGAAAGCCGTCGCTTACGAAATTTCCGAGGATGACATCGAGCGTCAGCGCAAGCTGATCGGGGTGTGGGAGCCGATGCGGTCGGCCGAATATGTCCAGACCGCCAGCCACGATTCGATTCGCAATTGGGCCTATGGCTGCGGCGACGACAATCCGCTGTTCACCGACCCGAACTATGCCAGGAAGACCCGCTGGGGCGGCGTGATTGCGCCGGGCATGTTCGTCGGCCAGATCAACAAGCCGATGCTGGGCGACCCCACCCCGCCCGAGGTCAAGGCACTGAAGAAGAGCCTGTTCAAGGGCATTCACGTGTTCGTTTCGGGTTCAGCCTGGAACTTCTACCGCCCGGTCCGCCCCGGCGACACGATCTATTCCTATGGCGGCGACCTGACCTGCGAGGTCAAGCAGAGCGAGTTTGCCGGCCAGTCGGTGATCATCACCAGCCGCCGCGTGAAAGTGAACCAGCGCGCCGAAGTGGTCGCCACCTATGACATCCTGCGCGTGCTGACCGAACGCAAGACGGCGGTGAAGAAGGGCAAGAACCTGTCGATCCAGCCAGCCAGCTACAGCGACGAGGAATGGTCCGAGATCGAGGCCGCCTATGCCGCCGAACAGGTCCAGGGCAGCGCCAAGCGCTATTTCGAGGATGTCGAGAAGGGCGATTCGCTGGGTCTGCAGATCAAGGGGCCGCTGACCGTGACCGACGTGATCTGCTTCCACGCCGCGGGCTATGGCTTCACCCCCTATGCGCCCACGGCCAACCGCCGCGCGCACAAGAACCGCCAGCGCATTCCCGCCTTCTACGTCAAGAACGAGCATGGCATTCCCGACGTGGCGCAGCGGCTGCACTGGGACCCGGTCTGGGCCCAGGCGATCGGCAACCCGATGGCCTATGACTATGGGGTGATGCGCGAAAACTACCTGTGGCAGTATCTCAACGACTGGGCCGGGGATGACGGGATCATTACCCACGTCCATGATGAAATCCGCAAGTTCAACTTCATGGGCGATGTCCAGCGCGTAACCGGCGAAGTGCTGGGCAAGCGCACCGAAAACGGGCAGAACCTGGTCGACGTGGCGGTGCGGTTCATGAATCAGCGCGGCGAGGAAACGGTCCGCTCGACCGCGACCATCGCCCTGCCGAGCAAGGCCCGGCCGCTGCCGATGTATCCCGAAGTGCCCGCCGACATGGCCGAAACCGCGGCCCGGATGATGGCCCGGCACTGGGAACTGGGCGGGGATTGATGAGCGAGGAAGTCCAGATCGAGAACCAGGGCGGGGTCAGGATCATCACCCTGAACCGCCCGGACCGCCTGAACGCCCTGACCGGGTCGATCATGGCGCCGCTGGCCGATGCCTGCGCCGATGCGGCGCGTGATGGCTCGGTCGGCTGCGTGGTGGTGACGGGCGCGGGCCGGGGCTTCTGCGCCGGGGGCGACATCAAGGCGGGCGGCGGCGACAAGGCGATGGTTCCGCCCAACGCCGAAGTTGGCGGCAGGGTGGAACAGAGCTTCACCCGCCTGCGCGGTTACATGGAAACATCGCGGCTGCTGCACGAAATGCCCAAGCCTGCGATTGCCATGGTCAACGGCCCGGTGGCCGGCGCGGGGATCGGCATTGCCGGGGCCTGCGACCTGCGCTTTGCGGCGCGGTCGGCCACCTTCCTGACTGCGTTTGCCAATATCGGCGCGGGCGGCGATTTCGGCAGCACCTGGTTCTGGACCAAGATCCTGGGCACGGGCGCGGCGCGCGAGCTGTTCCTGCTCGGCGAAAAACTCAGCGCCGAGGATGCCTTCGCCAAGGGCATCTACACCCGCCTGTTTGACGACGAAGCGCTGCGCGAGGAAACGCTGAAGGCCGCCCACCGCCTGGCCGACGGGCCACGCATGGGCTATCGCTACATGAAGCAGAACCTCAACAACGCCGAGGACTGGGCGTTCGAGGCCGCGCTTGACCAGGAAGCGCTCAACATGGGCCTGTCGACCAGCGCCACCGCCGCGATCTGGCGCGAGGCGAACAAGCCGCGCGGGGAATGACCCGCGCTCAGCGCGGGCCTTGCGGTACGGTCTTCGAGAGGTGCCCCGGCGCCACGAAGATTGTCTGGAAGCCCCGCGCATAGACGCCCTGCTGATCGGCGAACACGTTGCGCGCGGTGCCGTGGCCGTTGCCGGCCATGTGCGTTTCGGCATCGAGCAGGAACCAGTCGCCCACCGGCATCCGCAGGAACTGGATGGTGATGTCGAGATTGGCATAGGACCATTCGCCGGCATCGGTGGCATTGCCAAAGCCGTTGCCGAAATCGGCGAACAGGCAGGCCTTGACGAAGTTCGACGCCGGACGCCCGCTGATCACTTCGCCGTCCATCGCCAGCCACGATACACCGCGTCCGGGAATGCCGGGACCGCCGATCACCCGGCGCAGCGTGATCGCCCCGCCCATCCGCATGCCGCGCGGACTGTCGGTAACCTTGATCGCGTCCGGTGCTGGGTAATCGTGCGGCACTTCGAACACCGGAGTTTCCATGCGCCGCACCCGCAACACGTGGGCCTGGGCGACCGGCTTGCTATCGGCCAGCATGGTCAGCCGGTGCAGCTTGGTCTGGCGGCCATCGCGCAGCACCTGATTGTCCAGGGTGAGCGGCTGGTGCGGCACCTTGCCGAAAATGTCGACCTGGAACCGGGCAATCTCGAACTCTGCATCCAGCGCCGCATCCTCGGCCCCGCTGGCCAGCAGCGCGCTGACCGGCCCGCCGGCGATCGCGCGCGGATCCCACGGGCTGCAAGCCAGCCGCGTGGGGGTGAACAGGGCGCCGTCCTGCTCGTAATAGCGGGGCGGCCAGGGGTGTTCTGCGCTATCGGTCACGCCGGGTCCTTGTTGTTCGAGATGTTTGACCTAGTAATACAAGTAGGGCATAGGAGCCTCGTGGTGCAAGCAGCCCAGCAGGAGCGAATTGTCAATGGACCTGAGCTATGGCGCAGCGGCGGAAAGCTTCCGGGAGGAAGTACGCGCGTTCCTGGCGCAGGCCTGGCAGCCGGGTGAGCGGCGCGGTGCGGAGCTGAAGGAATTCATCCGCCAGTTCCGCCGCGCCGGGGTGGAGCGCGGCTATCTCTATCGCTCGGTGCCCAAACGCTATGGCGGGTCGGAGCAGCCGGTCGACGTGATCCGCGCGCAAGTGATCCGCGAGGAATTTGCCCGCGCCCGCGCGCCGATGGAAGTGGGCGGCAACGGCGTCAACATGACCGTGCCGACCCTGCTCGAACGCGGCACCGATGAACAGAAGGAGCTGTTCATCCGCCCGACGATCGAGGGCGATTACATCTGGGGCCAGGGCTATTCCGAACCCGGTTCGGGCAGCGACCTTGCCTCGGTCCGGACCCGGGGTGCACTGTCGGCCGATGGCACGAAATGGATCATCAACGGGCAGAAGATCTGGACCAGCCAGGGCATGCAGGCGACCCACATGTTCATGCTGGTGCGCACCGAACCCGATGCGCCCAAGCATGACGGGATCACCTATCTGCTGATCGACCTGAACCAGCCCGGCATCACCCGCCGCCCGATCAGGCAGATGACCGGACAGGAAGGCGATCACACCTTCTGCGAATTCTTTTTCGACAATGCCGAAGCCCCGGTCAGCTGGCAGGTGGGCGAACGCGGGCAGGGCTGGTACGTTTCGCGCACCACACTGAAGCACGAACGCGCCAGCATCGGCAGTGCCGATGGCCTGGGGGGCCAGTTCCGCAAGCTGGTCGAGCTGGCGAAAGAGATGGGGCGGCTGGGCGATCCGCTGATGCGCGACCGGTTGGCCGAGATCGAGGGCCGGGTGCTGTCGCACCGCTATTCCAGCTTCCGCCTGTTTTCCTGCGCCGCCGCCGGGGACGATCCCGGCCCGGTCCAGCTGATGATGAAGCTGCTGCTGACCGAGATCGGCCACGACATTGCCCTGCTCGCCCAGGACCTGATTGGCGAAGCGGCCCTGACCGAGCCCGAAGGCGCGGGCGGGCGCGGGCACCGGGGCCAGCGCGGGCCGAACAAGTGGCTCGACCAGATCATGGGCAGCCTGGGCAATTCGATTGCCGGCGGGGCCAGCAACATTCAGCGCAACATCATTGCCGAACGCGGCCTGGGTCTGCCGCGCGACCTGGCGATGGAACGCGACGCGGGCGGGAAGGCTTAGGGCGATGCGCTTTCACCTCACCTCCGAACAGGTCGCGATTCAGGACGCGGTGCGGGGCACCCTGGCGGAATGCTGGGGCATGGAACGCCTGCACCGGTTTGCCGATGGCGCGGACGATTTCGACGCGGACAGCTGGCAGGCGCTGATGGCGCTGGGGATCGGCGGGCTGGCCCTGCCCGAAGCGCAGGGCGGCGCGGGTTTGGGGCTGCTCGATGCGGCGCTGGTCTGCGAAATGCTGGGCGCGGCCTGCGCGCCGGGGCCGGTGATCGGCCAGATCCTGGGCGCGATTGCCGTGGCGAACTGCGCCAATCCCGCGACACGCGAATTGCTGGGCGCGATTGCCGCCGGGGACAAGGTGGTCACGCTCGCCCTCGGCAGCGACCTCGTGCAGAGCGCGCGAGCAGCCGACCTGTTCGTTGCCGATGACGGTGCGGGCGGGCTGCACCTGGTCGAAGCCGGTGACGGGGTGGAAATCGAGACCCTCTCTGCGACCGACCGCAGCCGCCCGGTCAGCCGGGTCCGCTTCGGCACGGTGACCGCTCATCCGCTCTATCCGGCAGGCGATCCGATGGTCCAGCGGCTGACCGATGCCGCGCTGGTGCTGATCGCGGCGGACAGCCTGGGCGGGGCGCAGCATTGCACCGATCTGTCGGTCGACTATGCGAAAACGCGTGAACAGTTCGGCCAGCCGATCGGGCGGTTCCAGGGGCTGAAGCACCAGCTGGCGCACATGGCGCTGGATGTCGAACCCGCCCGCGCGCTGGTGTGGTATGCCGCTTATGCCTGGGATGCCGGGCTGTCCGATGCCGCCCGCGCGGCGGCGCAGGCCAAGGCGCACCTGGGCGAAGTCTATACTCGCACCACCCGCGCCGCCATCGCCGCGCATGGTGGGATCGGCTATACGTGGGAATATGGATTGAACTACTGGTTCCGCCGCTCGGTATTCAACCGGGCCTGGCTGGGCAGCCCGGCGCAGCACCGCGCCCGCGCGGCCGAGCTGGCGGGCTGGTAGGCGATTGGGAAGGAGTGTAACGAATGAAGCCGGGATCGCGCCTGAAAAGCGCCGCGTGCAGCAGCGAAGTGGTGGTCATCAAGTATAGCGCCGGCACAATCGAGTGCGGCGGCCTGCCGATGGCCGAGGACGCGGCCGGCGATGGCACCCCCGCCGCCGGCTTTGCCGAAGGCACGATGGTGGGCAAGCGCTACATCGACGCCGCCGGCACGGTGGAATTGCTCTGCGTCAAGCCGGGCAAGGGCAGCCTGTCGCTCAGCGGCGCGGCCCTGACCACCAAGGACGCCAAGCCGCTCCCCGCTTCGGACTGACGCAAGCAAGATGAATATCGCCCTTCTGCTCGAAATGGCCGCCGGGGCCGCGCCGGACCGGATCGCGCTGGTCTGCGATGGCAAGCGCTGGTCCTATGCCGAACTGTGGCAGGCAGCCCAGGGCGCGGCCGAACTGATCCGCGCCAGCGGGGCCAGCCATGTCGCACTGCTCGACGAATCGAGCGAGGCGGCGGTGATCGCGCTGTTTGGCGCCGGCCTGGCGGGTGTGCCCTATTGCCCGCTCAACTATCGGCTGGCCGATGCCAACCTGGGCGCGCTGCTTGGCCGGATCGCGCCCGCCGTGGTGGTGGGCGACGTGGCGCGGGTGCAGCGGCTGGGCGACGGGCAGGGCCATATCGCCTATCCCCGCAGCGAGTTCACGCTCGCCGCGTTGGAAGCTGTGGCGAGCCCCGATGCCGTGCATGATACGGGCGAGGGGATCGCGATCCAGCTGTTCACCAGCGGCACCACCGCCGCGCCCAAGGCGGCGATCCTGGCCCATTCAAACCTGGTTTCCTACATCCTCGGCACGGTCGAATTCGCCGCCGCTGATGAGCACGAGGCGACGCTGGTTTCCGTCCCGCCCTATCACATCGCGGGGATCGCGGCGCTGGCCTCGTCGATCTATGCGCAGCGGCGGATCGTGCTGCTGCCCGCCTTCGCGCCGGAAGACTGGCTCAAGCTGGTCGAGGCCGAACGGGTGACCAACGCCTTCGTCGTGCCGACCATGCTGGGGCGGATCATCCACGCGCTGGAAAAGGGCGTGCGGGCCGACATCGGCTCGCTCCAGGCGGTCGCCTATGGCGGGGGCAAGATGCCGCTCGAACTGATCGGCCAGGCGCTCGACCGGTTCCCGGACTGCGCCTTCACCAATGCCTATGGGCTGACCGAAACCAGCTCCACCGTGGCGCTGCTTGGCCCGGACGAGCACCGCGCCGCCCACACTGCCAGCGATCCCGCCGTGCGGGCGCGGCTGGCCTCGGTCGGCAAGCCGCTGCCGACGATCGAACTCGAAATCCGGGGCGAGGACGGCGAAGTGCTGCCCGCCGGGCAGGTCGGCGAAATCTACGTCCGGGGCGATCAGGTCTCGGGCCAGTACCGCGAGCGCAGCGCGCTTGACGCGGACGGCTGGTTCCCGACCCGCGATGCCGGCTACCTTGATAAGGACGGCTACCTGTTCCTGGCCGGCCGCGCTGACGACGTGATCGTGCGCGGGGGCGAGAACATCTCGCCCGGTGAGATCGAGGACCTGCTGCTGACCCACCCGTCGATTGCCGATTGCGCGGCGGTCGCCGTGCCCAGCCTTGAATGGGGCGAGGCGGTGGGGCTGGCCGTGGTGGTGCGCGGCGGCTGCCAGCAGCCCGCCGAACAGGAGCTGAAGGACATGGTCCGCGCCCGCCTGCGCTCCAGCCGGGTGCCCGAAGTGGTGCGCTTCTTCCCCAGCCTGCCTTACAACGAGATGGGCAAGCTGCTGCGCCGCGAGGTCAAGGGCCTGCTCGCGGGATGACCGATCCGCTGCAGCTCGCCCCCGGCGTGCGGCGCGTGCGGGTCGACGATCACTTCATGGTCCTGACCGAAACCGATGCCTCGCCGATGCACGTCGGCGCGCTGATCCTGCTCGACGTGCCGACCGATGATCGCGCCAGTCTGGCGGTCAAGCTGCGCCGCCATGTCGCTCAGCGCCTGCCCGCAACACCGCTGCTGGCCCGGCTGGTCCAGGCCCCCGACGGCTATGACAGCGATGTCTGGGCCGATCTGGCCGCGGCCGACATGGACTGGCACGTGGTCGAGGAACAGGGCGACGACCTGCTCGGCGCGGTCGCCGCGCGCAACATGGAGCGGCTCGACCTGTCCCGCCCGCCGTTTCGCCTGCACGTCTGGCCCCAGCACGGCGCGTTCCTGCTCAAGGTTCATCACAGCGTGGTCGACGGGATCGGCTTTCAGGAAGTCATGCGGCTGCTGAGCGACGAGGCACACCCCGCCGCGCCCCGCACCGGCGATGCCGCGCTGCCCGATGCGGTGACCTGGCGCGCGCTGTCGGAAGCGCGCTTCGCGGCGGAGGAACCAGCCCGGCAGGCCCAGTCTGCCGCGCGCAAGGCGGCGCTCGCCGCGCTGGAAGCGTTCAAGGGCGAGCGCGCCGAAACCCCGGTGCTGAAGCTGTCCGGGCCAACCTCGCCCCGGCGCAGCTTTGTGCCGCTGGCGCTGCCGCTGGCGCCGTTCAAACAGGCGGCGAAGGCGTTGGACGCAACGGTCAACGACCTGTTCATGGCCTGCGCCAGCTGGGCGCTGCGCGACTACCTGATGGAAATCGGCGACCTGCCCGAGGCGCCGCTGGTGGTCAATTCGGCGCGGTCCTATCGCCGGGCGGAGCATGGGGCATTTGGCAACCGCATCGTCGCGCTGCATCCGCACCTGGCCACGCACTTGCCCGATCCGCTGGACCGGCTGCGCGCGATCCAGGCCAGCATGGCGGCAGAAATGCGCCGCACGCCGCATGACGAGGCGCTGCTCGACGCGCTCGACAAGCCGTTCGGCGCGCGCGACCGGCGCGAGACATTCGCCAATCGCACCAGCGGCGGCGGGCGGGTGCTGCCCGGCAACCTGACCCTGTCAAACGTGCCGGGCCCGGCGGGCAGCCGCAGCTATGCCGGTTACCGGCAGCTGCACAATTACCCGGTGCCGATCATCGGGTCGGCCCGGTTCCTCAACATCACTTCGCGGCGCAGCGGCGACAACCTCGATATGGGGGTGATCGCCGATGCGGAGAAGATCGCCGATGTGGCCCGCATCGCAGACTTGTTCCGCGCCGCCTTCGCCGGTTACGCCGCGCTGGGCTGAGCCATTTCCAGCACCACCCGTCCGGCGCTGTGGCCACCGGCGGCGTCGATCATCGCCGCGCGGAACCGTTCCAGCGGATAGCGCTGGGCAATCGCCGGGCGCAGCACGCCTGCGGCGGCGAGCCGGAACAGGTCTGCGCGGTTGGCTTCGGCGCGCTCGGGCTCCAGCTCTCCGAACTGGCGGATGTCGACTCCGACGAGGCTGGCGCCCTTGAGCAGCGGCAGATTGGTGCGCAGCGCGGCGATTCCGCCGGGAAAGCCGATCACCAGGTGCCGCCCGCCCCAGCCCAGACAGCGGAACGCCGGATCGGTGGCATCGCCGCCAACCGGATCGAACACTACATCCACCGCCTTGCCCCCGGCGGCGGCGCGGACCTGATCGCGCCAGTCCTCAGCCCGGGCGTCGATTGCCGCGTCAGCCCTTCCGTCCAGCGCCAGCTTGCGCTTGTCCGGCGTCGAAGCCGAGGCGATCACCCGCGCGCCGAGGTGCTTGCCGACCTGCACCGCGGCATGGCCGGTCGCCCCACCCGCGCCCAGCACCAGCAGCGTTTCGCCCGCGCGCAGCTGCCCGCGATCGACCAGCGCGTGCCAGGCCGTGGCGAAGCTGACCGGGAACACTGCCGCTTCGGCAAAGGGCAGGCCATCGGGGATCGGCCGGACCATCCGTGCGGCCACCACGGCTTCTTCAGCAAACAGTCCGCCCCAGCCGCTGATCGAAACGCGCGTGCCGGGGGCAAGCCCGGTTACCCCGTCGCCCAGCTCGGTGACCACCCCGGCGGCCTCGCTGCCGGGAATGAACGGCAGCGGCGGCTTGACCTGGTAGCGCCCTTCGGCAGTCAGCACATCGACATAGGATATGCCCGCAGCATGGATTGCCACGCGCACTTCGCCAGACTGCAGCGGCCGGCTGGGCAGATCGCGCAGGTTATAGGCATCCGCGCCGCCGAACTGGTCGGCGATCACCGCACGCGGCATCAGCGCGGTCCGCCGTCGACCTGCACCAGCGCGCCGGTGGTATAGGAACTGGCCGGGCTGGCCAGCATCAGCGCGGCGGTGACGATTTCCTCCGGCCGGCCCGGACGGCCCAGCGCGACAGGCTGATGCTCGCGCTTGTCCTCCTCCCAGGCCTGGGCAATATCGGTCAGGAAGGGGCCGGGGCACACCGTGTTGACGCGCACCTTCGGCGCATATTCGCGCGCCAGCGACACGGTCATCGCGTTGAGCGCCGCCTTGGCCGCGCCGTAGGGCACGACCAGCGGCAGTGCCATCAGCGAGCCTGAGGAACTGACGTTGATGATGCAGCCGCCCGCGCCCTGGCTCATCCGGTGGGCGATCTGGCTGGCCATGCGGAACGGCCCCTTGAAGTTGAGGTTAAGCACCGAATCGAACAGGCTTTCGGGCAATTCGTGGCTGGGGCAGGCGGGCGACATGCCCGCGTTGTTGACCAGAATGTCGACCCGCCCGAACTGCGCATAGGCGGCTTCGATCAGCGCGTCGCAATCGTCCCAGCGCCCGGCGTGGAACGAAAAGGCCATGGCCCGGCGGCCCATGGCGCGGCATTCCTCGGCCACCTGTTCGCAGTTTTCCAGCTTGCGGCTGGCGATGATCACGTCTGCCCCGCGCTCGGCGAAGGCGCGGACCATCTGGTAGCCCAGCCCCCGGCTGCCCCCGGTAACCAGCACCACCTTGCCAGTGAAATCAAACAGCGGATCCATCATGTCAGCCCCTTCCCAATATCGTTTGCACCAGGGCTTAGCGCGTCACCATTGGCCGGAACAAGCTGTCGTTGCACTGCCAGTCGATCCGCACCTGGCGATGGGCGAAGCGCCAGCCCTGCGCGGTGCGCACCAGCCGGTCGTTATAAGTGCCGGCATGGTCCGGCCCGTTGTTACTGTAGACCGTGAAATAGCTGCGCGCGGCGGCCTGGTTGCAGTCCAACTCGATCAGCGGATTGGTCACGTGATGGCGCACGAAGCTGCGCTGCGGATTGGCCGGGCCAGCGGTAAGCGCGGCGGCGATCTGGTCCGGTCCGCATGCCGTGACGCCGGGAAATTCCAGCGTGCCATCGCTGGCAAAGCAGGCGGCGAGGTCCGCAATCCGGCCCCGGTCCCCGCTGTAGGTATAGC
Organism: Novosphingobium sp.; assembly: GCF_041905565.1. Taxonomy (GTDB): domain Bacteria; phylum Pseudomonadota; class Alphaproteobacteria; order Sphingomonadales; family Sphingomonadaceae; genus Novosphingobium. Next base: position 46,872 of record NZ_JAYRKX010000018.1, read on the forward strand.
AGGCGAGGAGGTGGCGGATCGCGTCGCGGTCTGCCGCCAGGTCAGCCATTGAAATGCAGCTTCAGCCCGGGTTCGTCCCAGCGCACTTTGACCAGCGCGCCGCGCTGCGACAGGGTGATATATGCATCCTGCATGTCCGCCCCGCCAAAGGCGATGTTGGTGGTATAGGGATCGTCGAAGGCGCGCTTGGCTGTCTGCCCGGCGGGGGTGATCGTGGTGATCCCGCCATCGAACAGCGTGGCGACGCAGACGTTGCCGGCCGCAGTCACTGCCAGGCTGTCGAACCCGACCGGGCCGGGCGCGGTGGCGACCCAGGTGGGGCGCTGCGGCTGCACCTTGCGCTCGAACTGCCACAGCCGGGCCTGGTGGGTATCGGCGCAATAGACCGCGGCGTCATCGGGCGAGAGGCCGATCCCGTTGTAGCCCATGGCGTGACGGAAAATCGCGTCGATCGACGTGCCATCGGGCAGGCAGGTGAACAGCCCGCTGGCCGTGCGAATGCCGTCGTGGCTCTTGCCCAGATCGGTGAACCACAGCCGTCCATCGGCATCGAACACCAGGTCGTTGGGTGCTTCGATCGGCACGCCCTCGCAGGCGTCATAGACGCGTTCGAACCGGCCGGTGGACAGGTCCACCCGCTCGATCCGGCCTTCGCAGCCGGGGCCGCGCGCGTTCTGGAACTTCGCCAGGTCCAGCCCGCCGTTGTTGCAGACCCACAGCGCGCCGTCCGGGCCGATCGCCGCGCCGTTCGGGCCGCCGCCGATTGCGCAGATCACTTCGCTGCGGCCGTTCCAGCAGCGGGTGATCCGCCCGCCCGCCAGTTCGACCACGATGACCGAGCCATCGGCCATGACCACCGGGCCTTCGGGAAAGGCCAGTCCTTCGGCCACCACTTCCATGCCGCGCTCTCCTGTATAACCTGGTTATCTATGTCTTGACACCTGAGGGGATGGTGCGCAACCCTTGGCGCCATGGCAACACCGCAGCACCACATCGTGGCCACGCCGCCGCCGTTCGATGCGCCGCCCTATCCGGCGGACGTGTTTGCCGGGAAGACCGTGCTGGTCACCGGCGGCGGTTCGGGCATGGGGCTGGCGATGGCCACCGCCTTTGCCCAGGGCGGGGCGCAAGTGGCGGTGATGGGCCGCAGCCTGGAACGGGCCGAGGAGGGCGCGGCCCGGCTGGCGGCGCTGGGCGCCAGGGTCCATGCGCTGAGCTGCGACGTGCGCCAGGCGGACCAGGTGGCTGCCGCTTTCGACGCGGTGGAGGCGGCGTTGGGGCCGGTCACGCTGCTGGCCAACAACGCCGGGGCGAACTTTCCGGTGCTGGCGGAGGACATCTCGGTCAACGCCTGGAACGCGGTGACGCGGATTGCGATTGACGGGACTTTCCTGTGCTCGACCGAATTTGCCCGCCGCCTGATCGCGCGCGGGCAGGGCGGCGCCATCATCAACAATGCAGCGCAGTATATCTGGACCGGCTTTCCCGGCGATGCCCACAGCGCCGCGGCCAAGACCGCGCAGGCGACCATGACCAAGCGCATGGCGCGCGAATGGGCGCCCTATGGCATTCGCGTCAACGCGATTGCCGCCGGGTTCTTTCCGCACGCAACCTCCACCGCTGGCGGGCGCGAGGGCGGGATCGAGCCCTTGCAAGCCATGATCCCCGCCGGGCGGACCGGTTCGACTTACGAATTCGGCTGGCTGGCGGCCATGACCTGCACCCCGCTGCTGGCCGGGCTGACCGGGCAGGTGATCGTGCAGGACGGCGGGGAAAGCCTGCGCCGCTCACTGATGATGCCCGATTTCGTCCCGCCGCGTGAACGCGCCGAAGGGCCGTGGGGGTGGCGCTGATGGGCTGGTTGGCGGGCAAGACCGCGCGGCTCGTGGGCGATAGCCCGGCGATTGCCGCTGCTCTGGCGGTGCAAGGGGCGCGGCTGGTGGATGGCGAGGACTGCGACGTGCTGATCCACGTGGCCGCGCCGCCGCCGGTGCGCCCGGTGCATGAACTCAGCCACGCCGAATGGCGCGCGGTGCTGGATGATGGGCTCGACCTGCGCTTCCGGCTGGCCCAGCAATTCGCCGCGCGGCGGCGCGCCCTGGGCAAGGGCGGGGCGGTGCTGTTCGTCGGCGCGCCGGAACAGGCGCTGGGCAGCGATCACGCCGCTGCCGCCGGGGCGCTCGGCAACCTGACCAAGACGCTGGGCGTCGAATGGGCGCGCGACGGAATCCGGGTCAACGCGGTGCTGACGGTGGAGAAGGCGGAGACACTGGGCAATCTCGCCACCTACCTCGTCAGCGATTACGCCGCCTATGTCACCGGCGCGGTGATGGGGGTGGGGTTGGATGACTGAGCGCTGGCGGCTCGACGGGCAGGTGGTTTTCGTTACCGGCGGCGGCGGCGGGATCGGCCGCGCCATCGCGCTGCGGCTGGCCGAGGCCGGGGCCGATATTGCGGTGTTCGAAGTGTTGCCCGAACGGGCCGAGGAAGTGGCCGTGCGGGTGCGTGAACTGGGCCGGCGGGCACTCGCCCTGCCGGGCGACGCGATGGACGCCGAAGCGATCCGCGCTGCCATCGCCCGGACCGATGCCGAATTCGGCCGGATCGACATCCTGGTCAACAATGCCGGCGGGGTTTCGGCCCGGCCGTTCCTGGAACAGGGGGAGCGCAGCTGGCGGCGGCACATCGACCTTAACCTGGTGTCGATGCTGGCCGCGACCCATGCCGCCGCGCCGGTGATGATCCGGGGCGGGCGCGGCGGGGCGATCCTCAACGTCGCTTCGATCGAGGCGGAGCGCGCCGCGCCGAACTTTGCCGTCTATGCCGCGTGCAAGGCGGGCATGGTCAGCTTCACCCGGTCGATGGCGGTAGAACTTTCGGGCCACGGTATCCGGGTCAACTGCATCGCGCCCGATCACACCGTCACCCCGGGCACGATGAGCAACCGCGCCGGGCCGGTCGATCCCGCCACCTGGCGCGCGCGCGATCCGGCCGAGGTGGATGCGATGAACCGCCTGATCCCGCTGGGCCGCGAAGGGGTGGACGGCGAATGCGGCGATGCGGCGGTTTTCCTTTGCTCTGCCATGGCGAGTTATGTAACGGGCGTGACATTGCCGGTGGACGGCGGCACTTGGGCTGCGGGCGGCTGGGTGCGGGGCCGCGATGGCCGCTGGACCCTGAACGAAGGGCTTTCGTTCGGGGGATAATTGCCCGAAACCCGGCCATTCCCTCTTTAGTTGTAAAACCAAGTTTACTATCTAGACTGTCCGGTTGCCAGTTTGTCCGGCAGGAAGGATAGGGTCATGCTGCTGGGAAATCTTGATGATGCCGCCGCGCCGTCGCGGCTCCACGTGCCCAAGACCAGCGAGATCGTGGCCGACAAGATCCGCGCCCAGATCGTGCGCGGCGAACTGGCCGAAGGCGATACCCTGCCGCCCGAAGGCCAGCTGATGGACAGCCTGGGCATTTCCCGCCCGACCCTGCGCGAAGCGTTCCGCATTCTTGAGGCCGAAGGGCTGATCAGCGTGGTGCGCGGCTCGCGCACCGGGGCGAAGGTGCACAAGCCCTCGGTCGACCTAGTGTCGCGTTATGCGGGCTATGTGCTTGAATCGCAAGGAACTACCATTGCCGACCTGTACCAGGCGCGGCTGGCGATCGAACCGTCGGTGGTGCGCTGGCTGGCGACCGACAAGGGCGGCGACGCCGTGCCCAAGCTGCGCAACCTGCTGGCCGAAATGGAAGCGTTGCTCGATGCGGAGCGGCACGACGACTTCATCGCCCGGGTCGAAGTGTTCCACCAGTCGCTGGTCGCGGCCACGGGCCTCAAGACGCTGACTTTCATGAGCCGGATGCTGATCAACCTGGCGGGCAAGCACCAGATCGATTTCCAGCGCCGCCATGGGCGCGACAAGGAAACCCGCCGCAAGAGCCACCGCGCGGGGCTGCGCTCCTATATCAAGGTCGTCGACCTGATCGAGGCCGGCGCGGTCGAGGAAGCCGTGGCACACTGGCGCCTGCACCTGACCAACGCCAATGCGACCTGGACCAGCGAGGGCGAAGGTGCCCGCGTGGTCGATTCGCTGGGCGACTGAACCCGCGCACCACGCCGCACAACCCGGTCACCACGCCAGCAACCAGCGCTTCGCCGGGCGCTGGCCCCTGCCTGCGTGCACCTATCTAACCAGGTTGACGATTATCCCGTTGCAGCGCCGTGCCCGATACGGTAATTGACACTTCGTCAGTTTCAAGAGTCGCCCGGTGAGGCGACCAGCCCGGGAGAGCGGCGATGCAAATGGACGACATGGTGATCATCAGCGTGGACGATCACGCGATCGAACCGCCCGAGGCGTTCATCCGCCACTATCCCGAAGGCAAGAAGGACCGCGCCCCGCGCATCGTCCACGACGATGGCAAGGACGTGTGGCTGTGGAACGGCCAGCGCTTTCCCACCATCGGGCTCAACGCCGTGGTCGGCCGCCCGCGCAGCGAATACGGGATGGAGCCGACGACTTTCGAACAACTGCGCCCCGGCACTTACGATCCCAAGGCGCGGGTCGATGACATGAACGCCAATGGCGTGCTGGCCAGCCTCAACTTTCCGACCATGCCCAGCTTCGCGGGCGGGGTGTTCGTCGGCATGGCCCAGAAGGACAAGGACGAGGCGCTGCTCGCCCTGCGCGCCTGGAACGACTGGCACGTGCAGGAATGGTGCGCCGCCGCCCCCGGCCGGTTCATCCCGATGTGCCTGGTCCCCGCCTGGGACATGGCCGAAACGCTGAAGGAACTGCGCCGGATGAGCGCGCTGGGCGTCCACGCCGTCTCGTTCAGCGACAACCCGGCCAACATCGGCCTGCCCAGCATCCACAATGAATACTGGGAACCGTTCTGGCAGGCGTGCAGCGAGCTGAAGATCGTGATCAACTGTCACATCGGCACCGGCGCGCGGGCGCTGCATCCCTCCGACGAAAGCCCGATCGACGCGTGGATCACCGCCATGCCGATCAGCATCGCCAATTCGGCGGCGGACTGGACCTTCGCCAGCTTCTGGAAGCGCTATCCGGACCTGCGCATGGCCCTGTCCGAAGGGGGGATCGGCTGGGTGCCCTATTTCCTCGAGCGCGCCGACTTCACCTATGCACACCACCACGAATGGACCTTCACCGACTTTGGCGGCGAGCGTCCGTCCGACGTGTTCAAGCGGCACATCATCAGCTGCTTCATCGACGACCAGTTCGGGGTGAAGAACCTCGATTACATGAACGCCGACATGGTCGCCTACGAATGCGATTATCCGCACAGCGACACCGTCTGGCCCAATGTGCCGGAATACCTCTGGGCCTCGGTCAATGGCCTCGACCGGCAGGTGATCGACAAGATCACCCACCTCAACGTCATGCGCGAATACAGCTTCGATGCCTTCGCGCTGAACGGCGGCAAGGCCAACTGCACGGTCGGCCACCTGCGCGAGCTGGGCAAGGACGTGGACGTCTCGCCCCGCCACAACCTCGGCGGGCTCAAGACCGAGAGCATGGACACGATCGGCAAGGCGCGCCGCCCGGTCACTTCGGGCGATATCCAGCGGATGTTCGCGTCCGCCTGACGGGAGGCAAGACGATGGCCCTGGCAGAATGGCAGGTGGACGAAGCGGCCCCTCCGCATGTCCCGCGCGAACGGGTGGTCGATATTCGCTTTGCGATGGGCCACGCGCCGAACGATCTGCTCGATCCCTATGCGGCAACCGATGCGCTGCGCGCCCCCGGCGTGCCGCGCCTGCTCTACAGCCCCTATCCGTTCGGCGACAAGACCAAGGGCAGCTGGACGGTGGCGCACTATGCCGACATCCAGCGAGTCTACGAAGACAACGCGTATTTTTCGACCAGGGGCGTGGCGCAGTTCCAGCTGCTCGCGGGCGAGACGTTTCCCTCGATCCCGCTGGGGATCGATCCACCCGAACACGGCAGGTATCGCCGCTTCCTCAACGTCCATTTCACCCCCGTCGCGCTGAAACGGCTGGAGCCGCAGGTGCGGCGCATGGCGGTCGAGATGATCGACAGCTTCGCCCACAAGGGCGAGGTCGACATTGCCTGGGACTTTGGCCGGGTTTTCCCGGTGCGGGTGTTCCTCGACCTGATGGGCCTGCCCTTCGCCATGTTCGAACAGTTCCTCGCCTGGGAATGGGAAATCCTGCACTCGCGCGATCATGCCCGCATGGGCGAGGCGGTGCGGCAGGTGATCGCCTACCTGCGGGAATTCATCGCCGAAAAGCAGGCCCGCCCGGATGAGAAGCTGGGCAGCTACATTGCCAATGGCGAAATTGACGGGCGCGCCCTGACCCCGGACGAGGTGATCGGGATGACCTGGTTCCTGTGGCTGGGCGGGCTGGACACGGTCGCCTCGACCATCAGCCAGATGTTCCGCCGCATGGCGCTGGATCAGCCGTTGCAGCAGCAACTGCGCGACCATCCCGAATGGAACCACAGCGCGGTCGAGGAATTCCTGCGGATGCAGCCCTTGGTCAATTCGTTCCGGCTGGTGAAGCAGGACCTGGACTGGGACGGGGTCACGCTGAAGGCGGGGGATTACATCACCTGCCTCAACAGCAGCGGCAATTTCGATCCCGACCAGTTCCCCGATCCGCGCCGGTTCGATCCCGCGCGCAGCGCCAACCGGCACTATACCTTTGTCGGCGGGGTGCACCTGTGCCTGGGGGCGCACCTCGCCCGGCGGGAACTGCGCATCCTGCTTGAGGAATTCCTCGCCCGCGTGCCGACTTTCCGGGTCAAGCCCGGCGCCGATACCACCGTGACCCCGGGGCTGCTCTCGATCCGCAACCTGCCGATCGTCTGGGACGCCCAAGCAAGGACCAAGGCATGACCTTCCTGAAGCATCCGGACTGCATCTACATCGGCGGGGAATGGCAGCCCACTGCCGAGCGCGAGGCGGTGATTAACCCGGCGGATGAAAGCCTGCTGATCGAGGCCCCGGTCGGCAGCGCCGCGCAAGTCGACGCCGCGATTGCCGCCGCCCGCCATGCCTTCGACCATGGCGACTGGCCGCGCCTGCCGGTCGCCCAGCGCCAGGCCGCGCTCACGCGGTTCCTTGATGCGCTTGATGCCCGGCGCGAGCAGATCATCGCGATGATCGTCGCCGAAGCGGGATCGACCCAGATGCTCGCCGGCTTCCTGCAATACGGCATCCCGATGAAGCACGCCCGCCGCACGGTGGAACTGGCGAGCCGTAGTCCGGTCACCCCGCTCAGCCCGGAACTGACCCCCAATGCCAGCGGCGGCCTGACCCTGGGCAGCGCCGTGGTGGTGCGCGAGCCGGTCGGCGTGGTCGCGGCGATCTCACCCTACAACTTCCCGTTCTTCCTCAACATCGGCAAGGTGGTGCCGGCGCTGGCAGCGGGCTGCACCGTGGTCTTGAAGCCCAGCCCCTATACCCCGATGGAAGCCCTGATCCTGGGCGAGGCAGCGGACGAAGCCGGACTGCCCAAGGGCGTGCTGTCGATTGTCACCGGCGATATCGAGGCGGGCAAGCTCTTGACCAGCGATCCCCGCGTCGATCTCGTCCACTTCACCGGCTCGGACAAGGTGGGCGAGGCGATCCAGGCCCAGGGCGCGCCGACGCTGAAGCGGATCGTGATGGAACTGGGCGGTAAGTCTGCGCTGATCGTGCGCTCCGACGCCGACTTGCAGGCCGCCGCGATGGCGGGCCTGGGCGGGTTCACCACGCACTGCGGGCAGGGCTGCGCGCTGACCACCCGGATGCTGGTGCACAATTCGGTGCGCGGCCAATTCGTCGAGATGATGAAGGCGATGCTCGCCCACGTGAAGATCGGCAATCCGGCGGACCCCAGCGTGTCGTTCGGCCCCCTGATCCGCGAAGTCGCCCGCGCCCGCACCGAACGCTATGTCGCTATCGCGCAGGACGAAGGCGCGACCCTGGCCTGGGGCGGCCAGCGGCCCGAGGGGCTGGACAAGGGCTTCTTCTTCCAGCCGACCCTGTTCGACAATGCCCGCAACGACAGCCGCCTGGCGCAGGAGGAAGTGTTCGGCCCGATCGGCGCGGTGATCGGCTTTGATGACGATGACGAGGCGATTGCCATTGCCAATGCCAGCGACTTTGGCCTGGCGGGCGCGATCTATTCCGCCGATGCGGGGCGCGCCTATGAACTCGCGCTGCGGATCCGCACCGGGGGCGTCGCGATCAACGGCGGCGCGGGGACCATGCTGTCCGACGCGCCGTTCGGCGGGATCAAGCGCTCGGGCTATGGCCGCGAGTATGGCGAGGATGGCCTCAACGAATTCACCTATCAAAAGGTGATCAGTTTCAGCGCGAAGTAGGGGGAGGACCGGGCATGAGCCAGGTGATGAAGGGCATTCGGATGCTCGAAGTGGCGCAGTTCACCTTCGTGCCGGCAGCCGGCGCGGTGCTGACCGACTGGGGCGCCGACGTGATCAAGATCGAGCACCCGGTGCGCGGCGATGCCCAGCGCGGGATCAAGGAATTGCAGCGCTTTGCGGTCGATCAGCGGCGCAACGCGCTGATGCAGCACCCCAACCGCGGCAAGCGCAGCGTGGGCATCGATATCTCGACGCCCGAGGGGCAGGAACTGCTCTACGAGATCGCCAAGACCTGCGACATCTTCCTGACCAATTACCTGCCCAGCGCGCGGCAGAAGCTGAAGATCGACGTGGAGCACCTGCGCGCGGTCAATCCGAACATTATCTATGTGCGCGGCAGCGCCTTTGGTGAAAAGGGGCCGGAGCGTGACAAGGGCGGGTTCGATTCGACCGCCTACTGGGCGCGCGGCGGCTCGGCCATTCTCGTCTCCCCGCGTGAACTCGACTGGCCGCTGACCCAGCCCGGGCCGGCCTATGGCGATACCATCGGCGGCATGAACATCGCCGGCGGGATCGCCGCCGCGCTGTTCCACCGCGAACGCACCGGCGAGGCGCTGGAAGTGGACGTGTCGCTGCTGTCCAGCGGGATCTGGGCCACGGCGTGCAGCATCGACGTCTGCATGGAAATGCAGGTCGATCCCTTCGCCAATGCCATGCCGGGCAAGACGGTGATCGGCTCCAACCCGTTCATGGGCGTGTTCAAGACCAGCGACGGGGGCTTCATCAACCTGACCGTCCTCAGCCCCTCGCAGTTGATCGAGGATACTTTCACGCATCTGGGCATTCCCGAATGCGCGGCTGACCCGCGGTTCTCGACCATCGAAAAGCTCAACGAGAATTCCGAGGCCGCGCACCTGCTGGTGCGCGAGGCGATGGCACGCCAGCCCTTCGCCTACTGGCTCGAACATCTCAAGACGATGAAGGGGCAGTGGGCCGCCTACCAGTCGCCGCTTGACGTCGAGAAGGACGAGCAGGTCCAGGCCAACGGGCTGATCTTCGAAGTCGACAGCGCCGATGGCGGCAAGCCGATCAAGCTGGTCGCCAACCCGGTGCAGTTCAACAAGCAGGCCGTGACCAACACCCGCGCGCCCGAGGCGAGCGAGCATACCGAGCTGTTCCTGATGGAACTGGGTGTCGATTGGGACCGGATCGAGGCGCTGAAAGCCAAGGGGGCCATTGCCTGAACCAGCCGTTTGCGGGAAGGAGCGGGGGATGACTGCCGCCGCATCCGACCTGCTCGGCGCCGAAGCGCTCTCGCCGCTGGCCGGATCGCCGCTGGTGCTGCTCGTCCCGCATGATCCCTTGCCGCCGGGCGGGGTGCGGGTGGCGGTGGACCGGGCGGGCGCGTTGCCCGCGCTCGATCCGGCGGATTACGACGTGCTGTTCACCACCGCGCCGGATGCGCCTGCGCCGTGGGTCAGCGTTGCGCCGGAACGGCTGGAGGCGCAGCTGGCCACGGTCCGGCAAGGCGCGGCGCTCAGTCCGGTGGCGACTGCCATGCTCGCCCGGCTGCTGCGCATGGGCGAAGGGCTGCCGTTCGACACAGCGCTGGAACTCGAATCGCTGGCCTATTCGGCGCTGCTCGGCGGGGATGAATTCGCCCGCTGGCTGGCCGTGCGCGGGCCGGTTACGGACGGGGAACAGGCCGCCGCGCCGGTGCGTTACGAGCGCGCGGGCGACCGGGTTACGCTCACGCTCGCCTCGCCCGGCAACCGCAACGCGATGACCGCCGCGATGCGCGATGCGCTGTATGAAGCGCTGGTCAACGTGCTGGAGGATCCGAGCGCGCCGCAAGTGGTGCTGCGGGCGGAAGGGAAATGCTTTTCCACTGGCGGGGCGCTGGGCGAATTCGGCAGCGCGCGCGATCTGGCCGCCGCACATGTGATCCGCATGCAGCGCAGCTGTGCTCGGGTGCTGCATCTGCTTGGGGACCGTGCCGAAGTGCACCTGCACGGCGCCTGCATCGGTTCGGGCGCGGAAGTGCCAATGGCCGCCGCGCGGCGGCTGGCGGCGGCGGACGCGCTGTTCCAGCTGCCGGAACTGCGCATGGGGCTGATCCCCGGCGCGGGCGGGACGGTGACTTTCGCCCGCGCGATCGGGCGGCACCGGTTGCTCTGGCTGGCGCTGGGCGGCTTCCGGCTGAACGCGGCGCAGGCGCTGCGCTGGGGGTTGGTTCACGGGGCTCTACCGTGATCGACTTGCTGACTACGCGGATGGCGCGGTTCGGCTGGTCGCCCGCCCAGTTGCTGGAGCGCGATGCGCCGGGCGGCCTCGCCGCGCCGGGGCTGACTTCGGCCAATCGCCACTGCCGCCTGCTGCGCTGCGCTGATGGCTGGGCCGCGCTCAACCTTGCCCGCCCGGACGATCTGGACCTGATCCCCGCGTTGACCGGCGGCGCGGGGGATGACTGGGCCGCCGTGGCGCACTGGGCCAGCCAGCACGATACCGACGCGGTGCGCCGCGCGGGGCTGGAACTGCAACTGCCGCTTGCCGTGGTGGGCGAGGCTGCGCCGCAGCGGCTCGTCCCCGCAAACGGCACCACGGTCCCGCGCAAGGTGGTGGACCTGTCCGCGCTGTGGGCCGGGCCGCTCTGCGCGGGCCTGCTCGCCCGCGCGGGGGCGCGGGTGGTGCGGATCGTCAGCTTGGGGCGGCCCGATCCGACCCCGCAGAGCTCCCCCCGGCTCGACGCGCGGATCAATGCGGGCAAGGAACTGTGCGAACTGGACCTCAGGACCGCAGCGGGCCGCGCCGCGCTGCTGGCGGAGCTGGCGGACGCCGATGTGCTGGTCACTTCGGCGCGGCCCGCCGCGCTGGCGCGGCTGGGGCTGGAGCCGGCGCGGCTGCCGCACCTGACCTGGGCCGCGATCACTGCGCATGGCTTCACCGGGCCGGGTGCGCTCCGCGTCGGCTTTGGCGATGACTGCGCGGCGGCGGGTGGCATGGTCGATTGGCAGGGCGACGAACCGCGCTTTCGCGGGGATGCCCTGGCCGATCCGCTGACCGGGCTGGAGGCCGCGCTGGCGGTGCTGGCGGGCAAGACCGGGCTGATCGACCTGGCCATGGCCTGCGTCGCCGCCGCCTATGCGCGGGGAACAGGCTGATGCTGGTGCTGCGCAATGTGCGGCCCTGGGGGCTGGACGCGGTGGACGCTGCGCTGGCTGGCGGGCGGATCGTGGTCATGGGCCGGGGCCTGCCAGGCGGCGCGGAGGAAATCGACGGGCGCGGCGATCTGCTGCTGCCGGGGCTGCACGACCATCACCTGCACATCCTGGCCACGGCGGCGCGGCGGCGCTCGGTCAGCCTGACCGGGCTGGTCAGCGCAGCGGACGTGAGCGCCGCGCTGCGTGCTGCCCCCGGCGAGACCTTGCGCGCCGTGGACTATGACGAGCGCGCGGCGGGCCTGCCTGATGTCGCCCTGCTCGACCGCTGGGAGCCGGTCCGCCCGCTGCGGCTGGCCGATCGCACTGGCGCGCTGTGGGTGCTGAACAGCGCGGCGCTGGCCTTGCTGGGCGATCAGCCGCTGCCGCCGGGGGCGGAGCGCGACGCGCAGGGCAGGGTGACCGGCCGGTTCTGGCGGGAGGATGCCTGGCTGCGCGCCGCGCTGCCTTCCGCTCCGCCTGACCTCGCCGCATTGGGCGCAGAGCTGGCCGCGCTGGGCCTGACCGCGCTGACCGACGCCACCGCCCACAACGGCCCGGCGGAGGCCGCCTTGCTTGCGGGCCGCCTGCCGCAGCGCCTGATCCTGATGGGGACTGAGGCGCTGGAGGAGGGGCCGGGCTATACCCGCGGCCCCCTGAAACTCCTTATCGACGAGCGCGATCCGCCCACGCCCGAAGCACTGGCGGCGCGGATCGGCGCGGCCCGCGCGCAGGCGCGCGCCGTGGCGGCGCACTGCGTGACCGAGGGCGAACTGGCGCTCTTCCTTGCCGCGCTGGACCTGGCGGGCGGGGCGCGAGGCGGCGACCGGGTCGAACATGGCGGGCTGGTGCCCCCGGCCTTCATGGCCATGATCGCCGCCGCCGGGCTGACCGTTGCGACCAATCCCGCCTTCATCCATGCGCGCGGCGAACGCTACCGTGCCGAAGTGCCGGAAGAACAGTGGGACTGGCTCTATCCCGCCGCCGGTCTGGCCCGCGCGGGCGTGGCGCTGCTCGGCGGATCGGACGCGCCCTATGCCCCGCTCGATCCGTGGCTGGCGATGCGCGCGGCGCGGGACCGGCTGACGGCGGCGGGCCATCCGCTCGGGCCGGACCAGCGGCTCAATGCGCTTGCGGCGCTGCGGCTCTATTGCCGGGGCGAGATCGCGCCCGGCGCGCCGGCCGATCTGGTGCTGTGCAGCGGCAGTCTGGCCGAAGTGCTGGGCGATCTGTCCGCCGAGCGGGTGCGGCTGACCGTGATCGGCGGCGTGGTCGCGTTCAATCGCGCTGCAGCAGCATCGCCCCGGCAATGAACCCGCCGCCCATGCCGCACACGGCGGTGCGGGCAGCGGCCACCTGGCGGCCATCCGCCTCGCCCCACAGTTGCAGGCAGGCTTCGTGCAGCAGGCCGAAGCCGTGGAGCCGCCCGCCCGAGAGCTGCCCGCCCCCGGTGTTGACCGGATAGCGCCCGCCCGGGCCGATATTGCCCGCCGCGATGAAGTCCTTTGCTTCGCCGTGGCCGCAGAACCCCAGCGCTTCGAGCCACAGCGGCACGAAGATCGAGAACCCGTCGTAGAGCGCCAGCACGTCGACATCCTGCGGGGTCACGCTGGAGCGCGCCCACAGGTCGGCCCCGGCATCGTGGGCGCCCATGGTGGTGAGGTCGGCGCGCTGGTCCCACGTTTCGGCTGAGCGCAGCGCCGATCCCATCGCCTCGATCCGCAGCGGCGGCAGGCGGCAGTCGCGCGCGGCATCGGCGGCGGACACGATCACCACGGCGGCCCCGTCGATCGGAATGTCGCAGTCGAACAGGCCGAGCGGTTCGGAAATCATCCGCGCGGCGAGGTAATCGTCCATGGTCAGCGGCTTTTGCATCACTGCCATCGGGTTGGCCTGGGCGAACTGGCGCTGGCCCACGGCAACCATGCCCAGATGCTCGCGCGTCATGCCGAATTCGTGGAAATAGCGGTTCGCCATCCACCCCGCCCAGTTGCTGGCCGACATCGCGCCGACCGGGACCAGCCATGACAGCCAGCCGCCAACCTGTGCCTTGCCCGCGCCGGGAATGCTGGCGCGCCGCCCCGCGCTTTGCGAGGAGCTTTCGGTCAGCGCGCGAAAGCACAGCACGTGGCGGGCCTGCCCGGTTGCCACCGCCATCGCCGCGACCATGATCGGCGCCATCTGTGCCGGGCCATCGGGCACGGCGCTGTGCCAGCGGGTCTGCAGCCCCAGCGCGGCGCGCACTTCGCCCGTGCCCAGCGGCGACATGCCGGGGCTGCCTTCGGCCTTGCCGGGATAGGTTGCGATCCCGTCGATATCGGCGCGGGTCAGCCCGGCGCGGGCCAGCGCGCGGTCGGCCGCTTCGGCGAGGTGGAGCATGGCCGCCCGTCCGGTGTTGCGGCCAATGTCGGACATGCCGACCCCGGTGATCGCCGCCTTCATGCTGCGTCTCCCGTCGCCAGCGGGCGCCACAGCGGCAGCCACACGTCGCCGCTCTGCTCGAACGCGATTGCAACGCGCTGGCCGATCCGCACGGCTTGCGGATCGCAATCGATCATCCGCGTCGTCACCCGCACGCCGGGTGCGCCATCGACGTCAACCACGGCGAGGACTAAGGGCACCGCCATGTCCGGCATCCACGGCTGGTGGTTGACGGTGTAGGTATAGATCGTGCCCGTTCCCGCCATGGCGCGCGGCGCGATGTGCTGCGATCCGCAGGCCGGGCACAGCAATTGCGGGGGATGCACCGCCTTGCCACAGGCATCGCACAGCGCGATCATCAGTTCGCCGCGTTCGCCCCCGGTCCAGAAGGCGGTGTTTTCGGCAGTCAATTCGGGCAGGGGCAGCACGCGTTCTCTCCCGGCGGGTTATTTATTGACGATATGTCAGTTATCGCCACCAAGGCAAGCGGCTTCGTGCTTGCAACCTATGTAACCTGGTTTACTATGATGGCAAAACGACCACACAGAGAGAGCGCATGACCGAGGCCGATCCCTTTGCTTTCCGTCCCGAGGACGATTGCTATCACCAGCTGTCCGACGATCCCTATGAGACCGAGACCAACTGGTGGTCATGGAACGTGCCCGAACGGCGCATCGGCGGGTGGATCCACACCCCCTATTACCCCAACCGCAAGACGGTGACCTGGCGGATCTTCGCCTGGGACCAGCGCGGCTATGATCCGGCGCGGATGGCCTATTACAAGAAGGTCGAGGAAGCGCCGATGCCGGAAGATCCGGACCTGCGCGACATTACCTTTCCGCGCGGCGGCTACAGCCTGAAGATGCTGGAGCCGGGGATGAAGTATCACTTGTCCTACGCCGATCCGGAGCGCGATTTCGCGCTGGATTTCGTCTTCACCGGCGCGCATCCGCCGCGCCGGTTCGAACCGGGTGAACCGCCGTTCATCAACACTCCGCACTATGACCAACTTGGCAAGGTCGAAGGGACCATCACGCTGGACGGCGAAGTGATCCCGCTCAATTGCTGGTCGGTGCGCGACCGCACGTGGGGGCCTCGCGGCGGGCCCTATGCGCAAAGCCGCAAGCAGGACTATGCGAACGATCTGGAACGGGTGAAGCACCCCGGCGGCGCGCGCTGGCGCGAGATCGAGCGCGAGCGCGGGCGCGGCCGCATCCAGTACATCTTCGGCCACGCCGATGGCGACAGCGGGTTCCTGGGGTTCGTCCGCCCGCAGGATGGCACCGCCGATGGGTGGAGCCCGATGAACGGCGGCTACCTGCTGCGCGACGGGGTCTATGGCAACCTTGATGGCAGCAAGTGCCGGATGCGCGTGTTCCGCGATCCCGACACCGGCTGGGCCAGCCACATGCAGGTCGAACTGGCGGACGACATGGGCCGGACGATGGAAGCGGAAGGCTTCGCCGTCAGCCGGATGAGCGAGCACGGCTATGGCACCAACCAGCTGATGCGCTGGGACTTCGACGGCAAGATCGGCTGGGGCGAGGACCAGGACGTGTGGAACCCGCGGCACTTCCAGCGGATGTTCCATTCGTTGCGGAGTGCGCGGTAGGGCAGAGTCCCTTTCCGGCTCACGCCGGTGCGGACAAGGCATCCGCCTTGTCCTGGCCTGGCCGGCCCGCTCCCCCGGCCCAACCACCCGCTGATGGT
>NZ_JAYRKX010000019.1:0-59905 GCF_041905565.1 Novosphingobium sp.
GGTATGGCCGAACTCAACCAATCCATGATCGAGGAGGAAAATCAGCCACTACACATCACCGCAAAGGCCGCCTGACGATGACCCAGGGCCACCGCCGAAATTACACCACGTTGACGGACGTGACCCGGCTGTAGCGTGGAAGGATTAGGCACAACATAATCGCAGCCTTCCCAGCGAGGGAGTTGCGCCAAAATTTCCATCGCCGACTTCGACAACGGGACATGACGCGTTTTCGACGTTTTGGCGCGGTGCATCGGAATCCGCCACATCTGACGGTCGAGTTGGAACTCTTCCCACTTGGCGTCCAATAATTCCCTTTTTCTACAACCAGTTAGTAAGAGAAGAGCCACAATATACTTGAGCTGCGTATTCGCACTGGCCTCGACCGCCTCTTGCAAACGGCGTGTCTCATCAGGGCTCAAAAACCGCTCGACCTCGTTGTTGCAAGGTTTCTGTGGCACCCCTTCGAGCGGATTGCGTTCCGAACCCGGAAGACCCCACTTCTTGGCCATCCTGTACATGTGACACAGAATGACCTGCCAGCGATTTACGGTAGCCTGGGCATAGCCATCGACCCGCACCTTGCTGTCGAGCCAGTCCATCACTTCGGTCTGTTCGAGTTGATCGAGATGCATCTTCCCATATTTGGGCAGGACATGATGTTTCAGATAGCGGGCATCGATCGCATGGCTGCGTTTGTAGGTACGCACATATTCCAGATAGCGTTCGGCCAGTTCCGCGATCCTCGGGATGCGCCGCGTCTGGAAACGTTCTTCGGCGGGGTTTTGCCCAACGGCTGCGCGAGACAATATCTTGAGCGCCTCCCGCTTGGCCTTGTCGTAGCTGATATCGGGGTAGTTGCCGATCTTGTACTGTCGTTGGCGGCCGTGCCGATCACGGTATTTGACGCTGAACGTTTTGGTGCCTGTCCGCTGCACCGTGAAGATGAACCCCTTGATCGCAGGGTGGTAGTAATCGATCTTTTCCCTGTCCTCGGGGGGCCGGGCAACAAGGCAAAAATGGCCATCGAATTCGAAACTCGCCATCGTACATTCCTTTCAAATTGACGTGAGAAATCGCCAGCCGGTGCAAACAGGGCACGGCCGGTAAGATGCGAAAGCAGGTAAGTCAGAGAGCCTGTCGGCAACGGACCGAAGGCATGGAGGGCAAACGCCGCTAAGTAGCTAGATCAGCGACAGCAGGGCGCAGCCCGAGGGGGCGGAGGTGGGAGGAGGAACATCCCAAAATCCTAATGTAGTAGAATTTCGAGATATTCCCGTTCTCCCACCCCCTCCTACCCCCACCTGTCAGAAACCCTCGGAATCCGAGGAATCCGGCTGGGGGGAGCAAGGTTCGGCAAGGGGGAGGTGACTGTAGGTGCCAAGCGGTTCGTCGCAGGCCTGTTCACGGAGTGGCACCCGCCACTTCATGTTGCCTTGGTATTTCCGGGGTTCTCCAAGGAGGTCCCGCAATACCGCAGCAGCCTCCTTGTTCTGACCGTTGCGGGGCTGATTGATGCCCAATAGTTTGAGGGCATCGTTCGTCCCCAGCAGCCTGCAATCTGGCGCACCAATGCGGCTGGTATCGACCAGTTCGGTCAGCCCTTCCCTGATCGAACTGACCGTTCGATGTTCGCGGTTGCTGTCAGCGAGAAGAGCTTCCTCTTCCTTGGTCAGCCACCACTGCTTTCCGGCCACCAGATCAACGTGCAACTGGGCATAGAGCTGCTGCATCTCGATCGAATGCAGATAGTCGACTTTGACTACCGGCACCGTCCAGAAACGACTGTTCCCCGTGTCGTCCACGAGGAAATTTCGATCGTTGACGGTCGCCACGAACACCGTACGGCGGGGATATTCCGACGCCGTGCGGGCATAAGGACGACGGACCTTATCGCTGTCGCGGGTGATGAACCCCTTCAGTCTCGCAATGTCCTTACGGAACGAGCTGTCGAGTTCGCCCACTTCGACGATGAGGTGGCTAATCGCGCTGAGCACCGAGTCCTTATCATGGGGATCGAGATAATGATCGAGTTTCACGATCTTTTCCCGAACCTCCGGATCGGAGACCAGCTTGGCCACCCAGGCCGTCTTGCCTAGGCCTTGCTCGCCCTGAAGGGTTAGCACGCCCCTCGCCCGAAAATTGGGCGTCAGGAAGGCCGCAGCAACGATGCTGAGCATCCACTTGTAGATCAGCACATGCTTGAGCTCGTCCGGGAAGCCCTCTTCGGTCGTAAGTGTGGCATAAAAGGCCGCAAGGCGATCCACACCGTCCCACGGTTTCGATGCCATCCATTCGGCAGCCGGATTACACATGTTCCGGTCGCCAATGACGAGCACCTGCTCCTCGATCCCATTTCGCTGCATATTGTTGGCTTCAGCGAGGCTGACGATGATCGACATGGCCACATTGTCCATGTTGTCAGGCGACCCCACCCAGCCGGGCAGATCGATCACCGTCTTTTTACGGATCACGTCATATTGTGCAGAGATACCGTGGGCAGCCATCAAATAAGCGACATTGCGATTGGTACAGGGCAGCATCCCCGATCGACGTTCCCCGTGAGGAAATGAGCGAGGGTCCAAGGGAGTTTGCGTCTCCCATGACCTTATCGACGCTGGCTTTAGCGAAGAGGCTTTTCCGCCGTTCTCGCCGCCTGCCGGGAACATCCGGCATCGTTCGGTAGGTTGCCCCGACGAACCAAAATCAGGCCATTTTTCGATATCTTCCAACGCCCTTAACTCCTTCTGATGATAGGGCTAAGGAAACGGGATTGGATAATGCCGTCATGTCAGTGGGTTAGGCAGAGGCTGAAACAAGCTCGAAACGCCCGAAAATCAGCATGGATAACGGCCTAATTCCAAGGCGTGGAAATGCCCTGCGGCACCGACACAAATCGAACGCGGGAAGCCATGCCTAAAGTCGGGTTGCGGCAGCTTCACTGGCACCACAGCAAAGTTGCACCAGATCCAGCAACACGGCTGGATGATCCGGCACCAAAAGCACCCAGCCGAACCCGTCATCACTCAGGATGAAAACGGATTCGAACCAGCCACCGTGATCGGTGATCCATTCCCATGATGGCACGAAATCCGGTGACGGATAACGGACACCATCGACAAGGTTCATGAGTGGTGAAAAGCCAAGGGCGGCTTCGATAGCGTCTAGAGCATCGCCCGGCTGGACGATCAGGAAATGTGCCAGCTCGCCAAGGTCGTAACCGTCATATTCGGAAAGCTGTTCAACGCGGTCGGTCAGGATGCGCTTCAAGGTCGCGTCGGTCACGATGGACAGGACGCTCGCCATTTCGGCGGAATTCGTGATGGTCAGCATACATGCTCCAAGAATCAAAAAGCCGCCGAAGGCAGAGGCCTTGGCGGTCGGGTGGATGGTGGTTTGTGTGGTCTTAGTAGTTCGTCGTCAGCCGCTAAGCTGAAGTCGAGTTATTGGCGGCCGTAGAGGCCCGCCGGGGTGCTCGAAGGGGTTAGAGTGGCCCCCAGCCGGTTTCGGGCCAGAGAGCCAGCGGTGGGCAAATTTCCGCCCTTCCCGGCAGTGAGGTCAAGCGTCAGCGGTCCAGCCGCCCCGGCACAGGTCGAGCAGGTCGGACAGGACGCCGGGCGCATCCTGGACAAACAGGATGAAGGCGAAGCCATCGTTCGACACGGTATAGACCGGTTCCCACCAGCCTTCGTGCCGGTCGATCCAGTCCCAGTCCGGCTGGAGGTGGATGCCGTCAATGCGTGACACCAAAGGCGAGAAGCCGATGGCATCGATTATGTCGCCTTCCTCATCACCGGGCTCAATGACGAGGATATGCGTCAGGTCGCCTAGCTCCAAGGCAAGAGCATCCTGGATGCGGCCTTGAAGCAGCTTATGCAGCGTGGGTTCAAGCGGCTGGTTCAGGGCAGCAAGTTGGCTGTCCAGGTCAGGCAGATCGATCATAGAATTTGTCCTTTCGACAGGCACAAAAAAACCCGGCTGAACCGGGCTGCGTGCGGATGGTAATGGTTGGTTGCCTAGCGGTGCGGCTGGTCGCTGGTCGGTGGCGGCAGCAGCTTGGTTTCTGGTGTGGGTTCCGGGTCGTCCTTTTCGAGCCAGCGATGGAAGACCACCAGACCGATCAGCAAGGCGAACCAGCCGGGATGCGTCATCAGCAGAGATGACAGCAGCAGGAAGCCCAGCACTGTCAGCACTTCCCGCGTTCGGAAGCATACGGCCCAGCCGCACAGCATCAGCAAGGCAAGGGACATAAGTGTGGCCGCCAGCTTCCCAACAGCAAGCAGCACACCGGCGATAATGATGAAGCCGAAAAACCTCATGAGCGGCCTTCGGTACGGCGACGGCATAGTTTAATGTTCATGATATGTTCCCTTGTGATCAAAAAAATGCCCCGGAGTCGCCCGGGGCATTATCGGCGGCAGCATGAAGATTTATTCGAGCACCGAAAGGTCGCTCGCGGTGCTGCACAGACCATATTGATAGGAAATCACTTCCCAATCGAACGTCATCAGAGAGATTGGGTGCAAGTCGATCGCACACCCTACAGCCGGAACGGTGTATGAAATGGTCAGCACAGCGATGAGACCTACAATAGGTGCTCGCAGCCGCAGCCGATGTTCTGCATAAAAGACATAGGCAACAACTGCCGCTGCAAGTGCTATAATCAACAACGTTTTCATAACTTATCCTCCCGTCTACAATCATGAATACACAGCATCGCGCCAGATGCAGGTGCGCTGACGTTCAGTGTCGATGCTGTTATGGAATGCCGCCCCTCTTGCGGGGCGACGATCGGCGTGGATACCGAATTGGCTAGGGCGATGAAAATTTCAGTCGCCCTGGGGTAACAACTCTACTGCATCGTTGCGTCGATTTCTCTGTTGCCGACACACGACAAACCCCCACGCGCCAGCGGCAAGAACACTGATGACCGGGTGAACGGCGAACGCCCCCAAAACTGCAAGAAGGCCCAGGATTGCTAAGGTTTTCTTGGTTCGAAAGATCAGACCCCAGAGCAGCAGCGAGAGCACGATAGCCATCGCGCCCGCGAGGGGAGACAGGGCAATCACCAACAAGAAGATGAGGATCAATCCGAATAACTTCACAATGCATCTCGCTCTTCAAGCAGGCGTTATTTCAACAGTTTGCGTTTTTGGGCTGCAAACTCCTCCTCCGTAAGGAGGCCCTTCTCTCTCATCGCACCCAAGCGTTCCAGTTCCTCAAACTTATCTTTCGGGGGCATAGCTGTTTCCGGTGCGTCGGGAGCTGTTCGCTTCAGGTTGCGAAACAGGCCCAGCCCGGCACCAACGGCAGCACCAATGGCCGGGCCGACGACAGGGAGTGGAAGAGCAACGGCTGCGCCGATCGCAGCATACGAGGCAACATCTTTGGTCAGTGATGAGCGAGCTACAGACTTGGCAAGCTGCCCCGCCTCATCAGCACCGGCCGCCAGCACTGAAGCCATGCGGTCACGTGCTATCTTTGCGTCTTCCTCGTCGACCTTGCCATCGCCGTTGAGATCGCCAACCAGCGTCGCAGTCTTGCCAGCCACCGACATGGCATCCTTGGAAAATTTGACAGCCTTGCGCTTCAAGCTGGCGGTGGCCGTCGCATCCGCGCCAATCCCTTCTGATTGCCCGGCGCTCTTGCTGGCGTCATCTTCATGCATATCGTCACCCCCTGCTATGGAGCGACGATCGGCTTTGACCCTTTGTCGCCCCTATGTACCTCTCGGGAGCGACGGCCGAAGCCGGATGTTGGAAACCTGACGAACGTACAGGCGCACACGCCTTTACCGTTACCGGCTGGACATACGCGTATGCCACCCGGCCGATAATTCGACCGAGTTCGTTCGTTGGGGTTTCCACGCCCCACCTTCCGGCTTTCACGGAAGGCGGGAACCTTTTGGCACGGGTTGGATGCAATCGCAATTCCAACCCATGTTCTTTTTATGTTCCAAATAAGATACCGATTGTTGCGCAATCCGCGAAGGGCAAGAAAATGGAGCATAAACAGCCTTGTCGTCAGGCGGCGTTTATCTCAATGTATCTTCTAGATGGGCGAATTGAGCGGGGGAAATATGACGAGCATCACGATCCACTCCAACAACTTGTCCAATATCGCCATTGGTGAATTGAACGCCAAGTGGAGTGCCCGAGGTGATCGCATTCTTCGGTATTATATCGACGTTCGGCACAAAAAACTGAACCTCCACAAAGAGGTTAGCGCACCAGAAATTTTCATCCTGCAGAGCAAGATGGATGCCCTGATGGCATCATGGGATGAAAAGTATGAGCAGTTCACCAAGAAACAAAATGTACTGTCCGGTCATGCTGCGGCCGAAGACCTTACCGCTGACGCGATCGCAAAACTCGATAGCATTGGCAGGATTCTTGCTCACACTCTGAAGGTTGATGACCGGGTCGATTGGGAATCACTGAAAGACAAGAGTAAGTATGATTTCCCAAAGTCATTCGATCGCCAAAAACCCACCACAACAGCCGAAACCAAACCGACCTACACTGAACCCAAAATCGGTTTCTTCGACCTTATCTTTGGCCGAAAGTCCAAAATCATCGCAGAGGCCGAAGCCGCTTTTCATACCGCCACCCGCTCGTGGGAGGAGCGCGAACGTGAACGAGAAGTAAAACATACCAAGGCGGTGGCGACCTGGGAAAAAATTCAAAAGGCGTTCTGGGATGACCATCTGGCCAAAAAAGCAGCCTTCGAAGAAGAGCAAGCTGCCTCCCATGCTGAAGTTGAGCGGCTGAAATCGGAAGTCGCTCAGGGCTCGGAAGATGCTGTCATTGAACACGCTTCCTTGGTCCTGGAAGCATCAAACTACCACGAACTTTTCGAAAAATCCTATCTGGTGCAATACCATAGGGACAACAGGCTCATCAAAATTGCCTACGACTTACCGTCGATGGACGTTCTGCCCTCAATCAAGGCAGTCAAATTTGTGAAAGCAACGGGTGAACTCAAGGAGAGCTACATCACCGAGCGGGAGAAGAAGGCCAACTTCGAATCCGCAAGCTATCAGATATGCCTTCGCACCATTCATGAACTCTTCGAAGCTGACGAGAGCGGAAACATTGACAGCATCCTGTTCAACGGGTTCGTGTCATTCGTTGACCCGGCTAAGGGGATCGAGCAACGTTCCTGCCTCCTATCCGTACTTATTGATAAAGCGACATTCTCGGCAATCGACTTGTCGCGAGTCGATCCGAAGGCATGCTTCAAATCGCTAAAGGGCGTTTCCGCAGCCTCGCTGGCATCGCTTGCTGCAATACCACCCGTGATGGAAATGGACACAGAAGATCGGCGCTTCATTGAGGCACGCGAAGTGGGATCTGGCATCGATGGGGGCACCAACCTTGCTTCGATCTCATGGGAAGATTTCGAGCACCTCGTCCGTGAACTTTTCGAGCGCGAGTTTGCTTCGAGAGGCGGTGAGGTGAAAATCACACAAGCAAGCAGTGACGGCGGTGTTGATGCTGTCGCCTTCGACCCTGACCCCATCACTGGCGGCAAAATCGTTATCCAGGCTAAGCGATATACACGCACCGTTGGCGTATCAGCCGTTCGAGACCTTTACGGGACGGTCATGAACGAAGGAGCCTCACGGGGTATCCTCGTGACAACCGCCGACTACGGGCCTGACGCGTATTCCTTCGCAAACGGGAAGCCGTTGACACTCATGAACGGAGCTAACCTGCTGCACATGATGCAGCGTCATGGGCAGAAAGCTAAGATCGATTTGAAAGAAGCACGCGAGCTGCTCCATGCCTCCGGGACAGAAAAATCATGAACCGCGAGCCGGACCATTACGATGATGACTTTGTGGCGCCTCGGAATTCTGATGAAATCGAAGGTCATGAAATAGTCGAGGGCCTCTGCTCACTCACGCTCTTCAATGACACGTATCTACGAATGCAGGGCCATAACCTTGCAATTGTAGATCAATTTATCATGCAAATTGAGGACCATGTTCGTCACCGCCTCATGGAAGAGGATCGAACGCCGATAGACGACGCCATGTTCTTGAACGCGCAATCCCAAATGTGGATTTTTGCTCTTTATGAAATACTACGCACATGGAAGCAGCAGGCTAATAATATTCTGAAATGGCATCCAAATAATATGATCCCTGAGATGATAGCGCGGCTTCGCACCCCTGATGGCGCATTCAGGCACTTTGGAAGAGAGCGTCGTGCGGAACAACTTGAAGCCGTTTTGGCCGATCCCAGCATCATCGACAAATTGCGCAACGATTTAAGTCGGATTCACGTTCCTTTTGCGCAACTGGACATGCTCCGAGTGACGCTTGCCAAGCACGAAAACAAGGGGAAGAAAAATTCGGTTGCTCTGGCACCTGGCTATGCGCGCATCGACAGGCTAACCGGCTCACTGCAATATGAGTTAGGGGCCGACCGAGTGATACTCGCCTACTTGTCTCGGCGCGAGATCGCCGACAGTATTCGAGCCTTTCCAAACGCAGCCATCCCAGATGCGGCAATGCTTGCGAGCTTCGATGAATTCATGAAGGCGGACTTTGGCCCGCTGGATGACGATGAAGGCGACTACTGAAGCTTCGGCCTGACCCCCCCGCCGCTATCCCCTGCAGTTCCATTGAAAGTTGTTTTCTTGAGGCCCGGCACCGACAGAAACTCTCCTCCATCCCGTCATTTTGCGATTGGTGACGGAGCGCAAACAATGTGGATCAAACTGCGATGGGAAGCGAACCTCATCAAGGAGGCACATTCAAAGCGGCCAGTAGATGCAATTTCGCTGATGTTCGGCGCAATCAACTTTGCGATCACGGCACGCGCGCTTGAAGATTGGGTGAGCAAGGAGTTGCATCAACGAAATCGGCGTAGTGGCTTCAATTCAGCAAAATATCGGAAAGACATTGAGGCCGCGATCCCGATGCAGCCTGCCTTTCGTGATATCGCCAACACCGCAAAGCACGGTTCCTATCGTGCTGAGAACTGGATTGGTGGAACCGTAGAACTGGTTCACATGCCGGGTCTGTCAGGCACTGACCGAGAGTTTGCGCTGATCTACCATGCTGATGATGGTCACGCACGCGACAGTCTCTCCATGTTTGAAAAGGCGACCAACGATTGGCTTCGGTATCTCAATGAACAAAAGCTGCTTGCTCCCGGCTTGTAGCTGTCGATCAACCGCGCTCTCGTCAAAAGGCCTTCCGCCTTATCCCTTCGGCAGCAACAGGCTTGAGTCCCCATAGCTATAGAAACGGTAGCCTTCCTCAATTGCATGCCGATACGCAGCTTGCATTTTTTCCAGTCCCATCAACGCGCTGACCAGCATGAACAGCGTGGACTTGGGCAGGTGAAAGTTGGTCATCAGCCCGTCGATCCCCTTGAAGCGGTAGCCGGGGGTGATGAAGATTGCGGTATCACTTTCGAACGGATGGATCACCCGGTGCACGTCGGCGGCGCTTTCCAGCAGGCGCAGCGAGGTAGTGCCGACCGCGATGATCCGCCCGCCAGCGGCGCGCACCGCGTTGAGCCGCGCCGCAACCTCGGGCGAAATCGTGCCCCATTCGGCATGCATCCGGTGATCGGCGGTATCCTCCGCCTTGACCGGCAGGAAGGTGCCGGCGCCGACATGCAGGGTCAGCGTTTCGTGGCCGATCCCGGCCTGGGCCAGCGCCGCCAGCAATTCGGGCGTGAAATGCAGCGCTGCGGTGGGGGCGGCCACCGCGCCGTCGCGGGCCGCGAACATGGTCTGGTAATCGCGCTTGTCTTCGGCATCGGTCGGGCGTTTGCCCGCGATATAGGGCGGCAGCGGCATCTGCCCGGCGCGCTCCAGCAGCACTTCGACCGGCTCGTCCCCGGCAAAGGCCAGGGTCCAGCTGCCATCGTCATGCCGCTGCTCGGCGCTTGCGGACACCCCGGCGGGAAACTCGATTGTGTCGCCTTCGTGCAGGCGCTTGCCGTTGCGGATGAACGCCTGCCAGCGGCGCAGGTCGATCCGCTTGTGCAAAGTCGCGCCGATCCGTGCCGCGCCGCGCCGTCCTTCAAGCTGGGCCGGGATCACGCGGGTATCGTTGAACACCAGCACATCGCCGGCGCGCAGCTGCGCCGGCAGGTCACGCACCACGCGGTCGGCAAAGGGCCCCTCGCCCGGCACCACCAGCAGCCGCGCCGCATCGCGCGGCCGCGCGGGCCGCAGGGCGATGTTTTCAGGAGGAAGGTCGAAATCGAACAGGTCTACGCGCATGACCTGCGCCTAGCGGGAAACGGCGTTCAGTTCGACTTCGAATTGGTGAGCATGTCGGCAGTGATCGGGCCAGCGGGCGCGGCCGGAGCGGGCGCTGCCGGGCGCGACTTGCCCTCGCTCAGCAGCGAGGCCTGGACGATCTTGGTCGGGTTCTGGGGCGGCTCGCCCCGTTCGATCGTATCGACCACGTCCATCCCGGCGATCACGCGCCCGAAATTGGTGTAACGGTGATCCAGCGCGAAGCGCGGATAGAACACGATGAAGAACTGGCTGTTGGCCGTGTCCGGCGCATCGGTGCGCGCCATCGATACCGACCCGCGCACATGCGGCAGCGAATTGAATTCCGCCTTGAGGTCAGGCAGCTTCGAGCCGCCCTGCCCGGTGCCCGTGGGATCGCCGGTCTGCGCCATGAAGCCATCGATCACGCGGTGAAAGATGATCCCGTTGTAGAACCCTTCCTTGGTCAGGGTCTTGATCCGCTCGACATGGCCGGGGGCCCACTGCGGCATCAGCCGGATCAGCACGCGTCCGCCGTTCGACAGGTCGAGCGCCAGGATATTGTCCGGCTCGACCGCGGGATCGGGGTTGACCACCGCGCTGAGCACCGGGGCCGGGGTGGGAGCCGGCGCCTTGTCCTTCGCCAGGACAGGAGTGGCAGCCAGGCCCAGGCCAAGAACAAGAGCGGTGAAAGTGCGACGGTTCATAGGATCAGACTACTCGAAACGAGAAACTTGGCCGCCCGGATAGCCGCCGGACGCTGTCGTGGCAATGAACGGAACCTAATAGTCCCCCAGCGTGCCCTTGACCGCGATCCGCGCCAGCACGTCGTCGCGCACCGCCGGGCTGACGAACCGGTGGATCGGCCCGCCGAACAGCGCGATTTCCTTGACCAGCTTGCTGGCGATCGGCTGGAGCGACACGTCGGCCATCAGGAACACGGTTTCGATCCCCGAATTGATCTGCTGGTTCATGCCGGCCATCTGGTATTCGTATTCGAAGTCCGCCACCGCGCGCAGGCCGCGCACGATCACGCTGGCGCCCTGCTTTTCGGCGAACTTCATCAGCAGCGCGTTGAACCCCACCACCTCGACATTGTCGAGACCCAGAGCGGCCACTTCGCGCCGGACCATGGCCATGCGCTCGTCCGGCGTGAACATCGGGTTCTTCGACATGTTGGTCGTCACCCCGATGATCAACTTGTCGACCAGTTTCGCCCCGCGCCGGATGATGTCGGCGTGGCCCAGCGTGATCGGATCGAAAGTGCCCGGGTAAACCCCGATACGTGTCGCCATTAGTGGTCCCTCTCCACAATATACCGCGCGATTGCCCGAAGCAGGTCGGCTTCTGCCCCATGCGAGGCCAGGTGCGCAATGGCCTGATCGACCAGCAGGCGCGCCTGCTCGCGCGCCCGGTCGGCCCCCAGCAGTGAAACGAAGGTCTGCTTGCCCGCCTCGGCATCCTTGCGCAGCGCCTTGCCGGCGCGGGCGGCATCGCCTTCGTGATCGAGCAGGTCGTCCGCAATCTGGAAGGCCAGGCCGATGTCATGGGCGTAACCGCGCAACTGGCGGCGGCCCTCGGGCGAAACCTTGCCCAGGATCGCGCCGATTTCCACGGCCGCGCCCAGCAGCGTCCCGGTTTTCAGCTGTTGCAGCCGGGTCACCGCCTGCAGATCGAAATCGGCGGTTTCGGCGGCGATATCCATCGCCTGCCCGCCAACCATGCCGGATGGGCCAGCGGCGCGCGCCAGCGCCAGCGCCATTTCGGCGCGAGTAAAGGGATCGCCGAAATGATCGGGATCGGTCAGCACTTCGAACGCGAAAGCCTGGAGCGCGTCCCCCGCCAGCACCGCCGTCGCCTCGTCAAAGGCGAGGTGCAGGGTCGGCTTGCCGTGGCGCAAGGCATCGTCATCCATGCACGGCAGGTCATCGTGGATCAGCGAATAGCAATGCACCGCTTCCACCGCGCAGGCCGCGCGCAGGGCGGCGGTGCGGTCCACCCCGTACATTTCGGCCGTGGCCACCAGCAGCAGCGGGCGCAGCCGCTTGCCCCCGCCCAGCGCGGCATAGCGCATCGCCTCGTACAGCCGCGCGCGGGCATCGCCGGGCACCGGCAGCAAGGCATCGAAGGTGGCGGCAACGTCCGCCCCGATGCGCGTCAGCGCCTTGGCCAGCATGGCCTAGCGGTCCGCGTCGAACGGCTGGACGGCCTGGGCCTGGCCATCCGGCCCGGCGACGATCTTTTCGATCCGCGCCTGGGCCGCGTCGAGCCGCGCCTGGCAATGGCCGCGCAGCGCTTCGCCGCGTTCATACAGCGCGATCGAATCGTCCAGCGGCACTTCGCCGCTTTCCAGCTTGCGCACCACGTCTTCGAGCGCGCGCAGCGCCTCTTCAAAGCTCATCGCGGCGATATCGGGCTGGGTCTGGGTCATGCCGCCAGCATTGACCGCGCGCGGCGGGTGGGTCAAGCTTCGTCAAAACGGGGAGAACACAAGATGCGGTGGATTATCGCCTGGGTCGCGGCAGCCCTTTCGTTCGGGGTGCTCGATGCGCTGTGGCTGCGCTGGGCCGGCCCCAACCTCTACCGCCCCGCGCTGGGCGAAGTGCTGGCCGACCAGTTCCGCATGGGGCCAGCCCTGCTGTTCTATGCCTGCTACATTTCGGCGATGGTCTGGTTCGCCGTCCGCCCGGGACTGGCGCAGGGGGTGCCGCACGCGGTGCTGAACGGCGCGCTGCTGGGGGCGATCGCCTATGCCACCTATGACCTGACCAACCAGGCCACGCTGAAGGTCTGGTCCAGCCAGATCACCGCGATCGACATTGCCTGGGGCGCCGCCGCCACTGCCCTAGCCAGCGGCATCGCGGCCTTTGTCGCGCTCAAGCTGGGCAAATAGGGGCGTGTTCATCGGTCACTGGGCCCCGGCGCTTGCCGTCGCCGCGCGTAACAAGGCGCTTGGGGTCGCCACACTGTTCATTGCCGGACAGCTGATCGACTGGGCGTTCTTCGGCCTGCTGCTGGCCGGGGTGGAGCACATGCGCTTTTCCCCCGGGATCAGCGCAATGAACCCGATGGACCTCTATCACATGCCCTGGACCCACAGCCTGCTGGGGGCAGCGGGCTTTGCCGCAGCCTTTGCCGCGCTGCTCTGGCTGTTCAGCCGCGACCGGCTGGCCGCACTACTGGGCGGCGCGGTGGTGCTGAGCCACTGGCTGCTCGACCTGCTGGTCCATGTCCCCGACCTGACGCTGGCGGGCAGCCCACCCAAGCTGGGACTGGGCCTGTGGAACCATCCGTGGGTGGAAATGCCGCTGGAACTGGGGCTTACCTTCGGCGCGCTGTGGCTATACGCCCGCGCCCGCTGCCCTGCCCCGCTGCGTCTGGGGGTGCTGGTGGCGGTCTTGCTGCTGCTTCAGGGCGTGAACTGGTTCGCGCCGGCAGAGCCCGAAGTGACCGCCGGGACCAGCCTGCTCGCCTTCTTCGCCTATGGCCTGGCCACGCTGGCGGCCTGGTGGATGGGGAAAAGCGCGGCCAATTCCGCCTGATTGCTCTAGCGAGACTCGCCCGCGCCCGCTAAGCGCTGCGCGCATGGCCCAGATCACTCCCGATGTCGTTGCAGCCCACGGGCTGTCGGAAGAAGAATACCAGCGCGTGCTGCATGCCCTCGGGCGTGAGCCGAACCTGGTCGAACTCGGCATCTTCTCGGTCATGTGGTCCGAGCATTGCAGCTACAAATCCAGCCGCATCCACCTCAAGAAGCTGCCGACCGAGGCGCCCTGGGTGATCTGCGGTCCGGGCGAGAACGCCGGCGTGATCGACATCGGCGATGGCCAGGCCGCGATCTTCAAGATGGAGAGCCACAACCACCCGAGCTACATCGAGCCTTACCAGGGCGCGGCGACGGGCGTTGGCGGCATCCTGCGCGACGTGTTCACCATGGGCGCGCGCCCTGTCGCCAACATGAACGCGCTGCGGTTTGGCCGGCCGGACCATCCCAAGATGAAGAGCCTGGTCAAGGGCGTGGTCGCGGGCATCGGCGGCTATGGCAACTGCGTGGGCGTGCCGACGGTGGGCGGGGAAACCAATTTTCACCAGGCCTATGACGGCAACATCCTGGTCAACGCGATGACCGTGGGCGTGGCCGATGCCGACAAGATCTTCTATTCCGCCGCCACCGGGATCGGCAATCCGATCGTCTATGTCGGCTCCAAGACCGGGCGCGACGGGATCCACGGCGCGACCATGGCCAGCGCCGACTTCGACGAAAAGAGCGAGGAAAAGCGCCCGACCGTGCAGGTCGGCGATCCCTTCACCGAAAAGCTGCTGATCGAAGCCTGCCTGGAACTGATGGCGACCGACGCGATCGTCGCGATCCAGGACATGGGCGCGGCGGGGCTGACCTCCAGCTCGGTCGAAATGGCCACCAACGGCAAGGCCGGGATCATTCTCGACATGGACAAGGTGCCGTGCCGCGAAGAAGGCATGACGCCCTACGAAATGATGCTGAGCGAAAGCCAGGAGCGGATGCTCATGGTCCTCAAGCCCGGCAAGGAAGCCATGGCCGAAGCGATCTTCCACAAGTGGGAGCTGGACTTTGCAGTGATCGGCGAAGTGACCGACACCGGCCACATGGTGCTGACCTGGCAGGGCGAAACGGTCTGCGACATCCCGCTGGGGCCGCTGGCGGAAGACGCCCCGCTCTATGACCGTCCGGCGCTGAGCCTTGAGGACTACAAGGTCTGGGCCAAGGTCGCACCGCTGGGCGATGTGCCGCCGAGCCAGGACCTGGGCGCGGATCTGGTCAAGCTGATGGGCTGCCCGGATCTGGCCAGCCGCCGCTGGATCTACGAACAGTATGACAGCCAGGTCGGCGCGGATACGCTGCAGAAAAGCGGCGGTGACGCAGCCGTGGTGCGCATCCACGGGACCAAGAAGGCGCTGGCGATCAGCACCGACTGCACCCCGCGCTATTGCTATGCCGACCCCTATGAGGGCGGCAAGCAGGCCGTGGCCGAAACCTATCGCAACATCTCGGCCGTGGGGGCGACCCCGCTGGCGATCACCAACTGCCTCAACTTCGCCAATCCGCAGCGGCCCGAAATCATGGCCCAGATCGTCCAGGCGCTGAACGGCATGGGCGATGCCTGCCGGGCGCTCGACTATCCGATCGTTTCGGGCAACGTCAGCCTCTACAACGAAAGCAAGGCCACCGGCGGCGGCAGCGCGATCCTGCCCACCCCGGCGATCGGCGGCGTGGGGCTGATGCAGGACTATGCCGCGATGGCGACCATCGGCTTCAAGGCCGAAGGCGAGGCGATTTTCGTGATCGGCAACAGCAACGGCCACCTTGGCCAGTCGCTGTGGCTGCGCGAAGTGCACGGCCGCGAAGACGGCGCCCCGCCCCCGGTCAACCTGGCGCAGGAACGCGCCCACGCCGAATTCGTCCGCCAGCTGGTGACCGAAGGCAAGGTCACTGCGGTGCACGACGTGGCCGATGGCGGCCTGCTGGTCGCAGTGGCTGAAATGGCATTGAAGGGCGGGATCGGCTGCCAGCTGGAAGGGATCGGCGATCACTTCACCGCGTTTGGCGAAGACCAGGCGCGCTATGTCGTGACCAGCAATGTCGCCGACCAGATCCAGGCAGCCGGAATCCCGATGACCCGCATCGGCACCACCGGAGGCAGCGCGATCAGCGGCCCGGGCTTCGCGGTTGAACTGGCCGCGCTGCGCGAAGCCAACGACGCCTTCTTCCGCGACTGGATGGAAGCCTGATCCCGGTCACCGCCGCGCCCTGCCTCGGGAAAGGACCTGCCTGGTGACCACTGCCTTTTCCGGCGCGCCGCTCGCCAAGCAGCTCAGCCTGCGCGACGGGCAGCGCGTGTGGTTCGAGGGCATGCCCGAGGACGTTTTCGACGAAATCGCGGAATATGCGCTGGACCTGACCTTCGTCGACAATCCGGCACAGGGCATTGATGCCGCGCACATCTTCGTCACCGAACGCGCCGAACTGGCCGAGCGGCTGGCGGCCCTGCGTCAGCAGATCGCACGCGATGGGCAGGTGTGGGTCAGCTGGCCAAGTCAGGCCTCCACTGACCTGACCGAGGATGCAATCCGCGAACTGGCCCTGCCCCTGGGCTTTATCGACACCAAATCGTGCGAAGTGAACGCGACGTGGTCCGCGCTCAAGCTGGTGATCCGCAAGGACCTGCGCTGAGCGCAGGCCCCGGCTCGATCAAGAGACGGCGGCTCAGGCGGCCTTCGCCACCGGGGCCATCAGATCATAGGGATCGATCCCGGCCGCGCGCCACGTGGCGTGGGCCTGGTTGTAATAGCTCGGCGCCTTGATGTTGAGCCGGCGGCGCACTTCGTCGATCGGCAGCGGCAACAGCTCGGTAATCGACATTTCCACCAGCCGCGGACAGGCCTTGCCCATTTTCTGAGCCTCGCGCACCGCACGGAAGACCGGCACCTTGACCGGGTGCTTGCGAATTTCCAGCCCGCCCGCATAGCCCAGGAACAGGTGCGCGGGGCTGGGCTGCTGGCTGTAAGTGAAGGCCAGTACGCACTGTTCACCCAGCGCATCGCGGCCAAAGCCCGACAGGATGTGCATCAGGTCGTGCGTGTCGCGCATGCGGTTGAAGTACCAGGTAACCTGATCTTCCCAGTACATGTGCGCCGGGCGGTTCTTGTCGAGTTCGTCGACCAGGCCATGCGCCGACAGCCCTTCGCGCTCCATGAAGTCGCAATAGACGTGGGCCAGGCTGCCCGCTGGCAGCTTGCGCAGGGTTTCATGATCGTCGAGGATCTTGACCAGCGAAGGTTCCTTGCGGCGGATTTCCTGCGCGCGCTCGGTCTTCAGGAAGGCCAGCGCCGCGTCATAGACCCCGCGCCACGGCAGCGCCTCGAAAATCGGGGTGACTTGCGAGGTGTCTTCCTTGTCCTTGACCAGCAACTTGAAGTGCCGCCACGCCTTGGGGAGGTCATAGCGCATGTCGGGCCGGCCCGGCAGCATCACCGGCAGGTCCGGCGCGGCAAAATCGACGTGGGCCTGGCGCTGCGACGGCAGCACGGCGGGTTCGGGCTGGGCGGTCATCATGTTCATGGCAAGCCTGTAAATGCGACTTACTTACAGATATGTCAATACACGCCCCCAGGCCGGGGATTCACTCCCAGACCCACTCCTCGCGCGGCACGCACAGCAGCTTGAGCACGCTGGTCAGGTCGCCGGCGTCGATCCAGCCATGCGCGGCGGCGCGGGCCTTGGGCTTGGCGTGATAGGCCACGCCATAGCTAGCCGCGCGCAGCATCGGGATGTCGTTGGCGCCGTCGCCGGTGGCCAGGCTTGCGCCCCCCAGCCGCGCCACTTCCTCGCGCAGGACCTGTTCCTTGATCGAACTGTCGACAATCCCGCCGACCAGCCCGCCATTCAGTTTGCCGTGTTCCACCCCCAGCCGGTTGGCAACGACGCGCTCGAACCCCAGCTCCTCGGCCACGGGATCGGCGAACTGGTGGAAGCCGCCGGTCACCAGCACGGTGTGACAGCCCTGCGCCTTCAGCGTTTCGACCAGCGCCCGCGCGCCGGGCATCGGGGCGATGCGTTGTTCCAAGCATTGCAGGATCGCGTCCTCGCCCAGCCCGCCCAGCAGCCGGACCCGTTCGGTCAGCGCTTCGGCAAAGTCCAGCTCGCCCTGCATCGCGCGTTCGGTAATGTCGGCGATCTGCGCCTTCAGCCCGGCGAAATCGGCCAATTCATCGATGCATTCGGCCTGGATCATGGTTGAATCCATGTCCGAGACGAACACCCGCGGCACACCGGGGGCGTGATCGGCAACCAGCAGGTCGACCGGCGCGAACTGCGCGTCCAGCACGCTGCGCAGCGCTTCCGCCCCGCCCTGCTCCACCGCCAGTTCCAGCACATCGTCATGGACGCGCAGCGGCTCGGCGCGGTGGACCCTGAAACCCCGCGCTTCCAGCGCGTGGACCGCGTGGTCACAATTTGCCGCAAGCCGCGCGGGTTCTGCTATCAGGCGGGCGATGAGCACTGCTGTTTCCCCAGAATCGCCGGAGCCCCGGCCAAGGCTCGCGCTAATCGCAGGGCCGACCGCCAGCGGCAAGAGCGCATGTGCCGTGCGGCTGGCGCAGGCACTGGGTCAGCAGGGGCGCCCCGCCACCGTGATCAATGCCGATAGCGCGCAGGTCTACGCCGAGCTGGCGGTGCTGTCCGCCCGCCCCTCGGCCGAGGAGATGCAGGGCGTGCCGCACCGCCTGTTCGGCGAATGGGACGGGGCGCAAAGCTGCTCCGCCGCAGACTGGGCAGCGCGCGCGCGCGAAGTGATTGCCGAAGTGCAGGCGGCGGGCGGCGTGCCAATCCTGGTTGGCGGGACCGGCCTATACCTGCGCACCCTGCTCGACGGGATCGCCCCTGTGCCCGAAATCGACCCGGAAGTGCGCGCGGCGGTCCGCGCCCTGCCCACTGACGCCGCCTATGCCGCGCTACTGGCCGAGGATCCCGAGCGCGCCGCCGCCCTTGCCCCCACTGACACCACGCGGATCGCCCGCGCGCTGGAAGTGGTGCGCTCCACCGGCCAGCCGCTCGCCCACTGGCAAGCCCGCAAGGAAGGCGGGATCGGTGATCTGGTGCAGCTGCACCCGCTGATCATGCTGTCGCGGCGCGATGCGCTGTACCAGCGGTGCGACCGGCGCTTCGCCGAGATGCTGGGGCGCGGCGCAATTGCGGAAGTGGAGCGCCTGCTGGCCCGCCAGCTCGATCCGGCGCTACCGGTGATGCGCGCGATCGGGGTGCCGGAAATTGCCGCCTACCTGCGCGGCGAATGCACACTGGAAGAGGCAGAATCACGCGGTAGCCAGGCCACGCGCAACTATGCCAAGCGCCAATACACCTGGCTGCGCCACCAGCCGCCGGCAGACTGGCCCCGGATCGAACGAGACGATTTCACGATAGGCGACGCATTCGCAACTTTGTTACGCCATTAGGGGTTGACATATCATTTTCTGTCGCATAGTACGCCAGATAACAACCGCTCTTGCGGTTCTTGCGCGAGTTGGAGAGGAGACCCGGCACAGTACCCCTGTGCCGGGTCGGTCCATTCAGGGGACTCGCGGTTTTTGAGTGAAAGGTCTTGCGTGTGAGTGAGGAGCGCAGCGGCGCCAGCATCCTGGTGGAAAGCCTGGTCAAGCAGGGGGTCGAATTCGTGTTCGGTTATCCCGGCGGGGCCGTGCTGCCGATCTATGATGCCCTGTTCGGCGATGCCCGGATCCGCCACATCCTGGTGCGGCACGAAGCCGGCGCGGCCCACGCCGCCGAAGGCTATGCCCGGTCCACCGGAAAGCCCGGCGTGGTGCTGGTCACGTCCGGTCCCGGTGCAACCAACGCCGTCACCGGCATTGCCGACGCCTTCATGGATTCGATTCCGCTGGTGGTGTTCACCGGCCAGGTTCCCAGCGGGCTGATCGGGTCCGACGCGTTCCAGGAAGCCGACACCATCGGCATCACCCGCCACTGCACCAAGCACAACTACCTGGTGAAGGACCCGGCGGACCTGGCGGCGATCGTTGACGAGGCGTTCCGCATCGCCACCACCGGCCGCCCCGGCCCGGTCGTGATCGACATTCCCAAGGACGTCCAGATCGCCACCGCGCTGTGGGACGAAGTCGCCCCGCAGCAGCGCAACCGCTATGCCCCGCAGACCCGCGGCAGCGACAAGGACATCGCCCGCGCGATCGAACTGCTGGCCAATGCCAAGCGGCCAATCTTCTATACCGGCGGCGGGGTGATCAATTCCGGCCCGCGCGCGTCGCAGTTGCTGTGCCAGCTCCAGGCGCTGACCGGCGCGCCGACCACCTCGACGCTGATGGGCCTGGGCGCCTTCCCGGCGGACCATGCCGACTGGCTGGGCATGCTGGGGATGCACGGCACTTACGAATCCAACATGGCGATGAACCAGGCCGATCTGATCGTGGCGCTGGGCGCGCGGTTCGACGACCGGGTGACCGGGCGGCTCGACGCGTTCTCGCCCCATTCGACCAAGATCCACGTCGATATCGACCGCGCCTCGATCAACAAGACCGTGCCAGTCGACCTGCCGATCATCGGCGACTGCGCCGAAGTGCTGGAACAGCTGATCGAAGCCTGGGGCAACCGCAAGGCCCAGGACCTGACCGAATGGAAGGCCCGGATCGACGGCTGGCGCACCCGCAAGAGCCTAGCCTATCCCGATAACAAGAACGCGATCATGCCACAGCTCGCGATCGAGCGGCTGTTCGCGCTGACCCGCGACAAGGACCCGGTGATCGCCACCGAAGTGGGCCAGCACCAGATGTGGGCGGCGCAGTATTTCCACTTCTTCGGCCCCAACCGCTGGCTCACCTCGGGCGGGCTGGGCACGATGGGCTATGGCCTGCCCGCGGCGATCGGCGCGCAGCTGGGCAACCCAGACAAGCTGGTGATCGACATCGCCGGCGACGCCTCGATCCAGATGAACATCCAGGAACTCGGCACCGCCACGCAGTTCCGCCTGCCGGTCAAGGTGTTCGTGCTCAACAACGAATGGATGGGCATGGTCCGCCAGTGGCAGGAACTGACCTATGAAAGCCGCTATTCGAACTCCTATTCCGACAGCCTGCCCGATTTCGTGAAGCTGGCCGAAGCTTACGGCTGGAAGGGCATCCGCATCGAAAGCGAAGCCGATCTGGATGCCGGCATCCAGGCGATGATCGACCATGACGGGCCGGTGATCGTCGATTGCCTGGTGGCCAAGGAAGCCAACTGTTTCCCGATGATCCCCAGCGGCGCGGCGCATACCGACATGATCCTCTATGGCGACCACGTTGCCGGGACCATGGACGATGCCGCCAAGGCGCTGGTGTAAGGGAGGCCGACCGATGATGAAGATCAAGCACGAAGCGTCGGAACGCCACGTCCTGACCGTGACCGTCGACAACGAAGCGGGCATCCTGGCCAAGATCGCCGGGCTGTTCACCGCGCGCGGCTATAACATCGACAGCCTGACCGTGGCCGACATTACCGAGAACCACGCGGTCAGCCGGATCACCATCGTCACCCACGGCCCGCCGGCGGTGATCGACCAGATCCATGCCCAGCTTGACCGGCTGGTCCCGGTCCACAAAGTCGTGGACCTGACCGAGGCGGGCGACCACGTCGAGCGCGAGCTGGCGCTGGTCAAGGTGTCTGGCACCGGCGATGCCCGGGTCGAGGCGCTGCGCCTCGCCGACGTGTTCCGCGCCAAGGTGGTCGACACCACCACCAGCAGCTTCATTTTCGAACTCACCGGCACGCCCGACAAGCTGGACCGCTTCGTTTCGCTGATGCGCGAACTGGGGCTGGTCGAAGTCGGCCGCACCGGCGTGGTCGGCATGATGCGCGGGGCCGCAGCGTCCTGATCCCCTTCCTTTTCATTCGCTCCGCCTGGCGGGGCCACATTGCAGCAGAACGGAACTTGTCATGAAGGTTTACTACGACGCCGATTGCGACCTGAACCTGGTCACCGCCAAGAAGATCGCCATTGTCGGCTATGGTTCGCAGGGCCACGCCCACGCGCAGAACCTGCGCGACAGCGGCGTGAAGGACGTGGCGATCGCGCTGCGCCCGGGTTCGGCCAGCGCCAAGAAGGCCGAAGCCGCCGGTTTCAAAGTGATGAGCAACAGCGATGCGGCCAAGTGGGCCGACGTGCTGATGATCCTCGCGCCCGACGAACACCAGGCCGCGATCTGGGAAAACGACCTCAAGGGCAACATGAAGCCCGGCTCGGCCCTCGCCTTCGCCCACGGCCTCAACATCCACTTCGGCCTGATCGAAGCTCCGGCCGACATCGACGTGATCATGATCGCGCCCAAGGGCCCGGGCCACACCGTGCGCGGCGAATACGTCAAGGGCGGCGGTGTGCCGTGTCTGATCGCAGTGCACCAGGACGCCAGCGGCAATGCACATGACGTTGCCCTTGCCTATGCCTCGGGCGTTGGCGGCGGCCGCTCGGGCATCATCGAAACCAACTTCAAGGAAGAATGCGAAACCGACCTGTTCGGTGAGCAGGCCGTGCTGTGCGGCGGGATCACCCACCTGATCCAGGCGGGCTTCGAAACCCTGGTCGAAGCCGGTTATGCCCCGGAAATGGCCTATTTCGAATGCCTCCACGAAACCAAGCTGATCGTCGACCTGCTGTATGAAGGCGGCATCGCCAACATGCGCTACTCGATCTCGAACACCGCGGAATACGGCGACATCACCACTGGTCCGCGCATCATCACCGCCGAAACCAAGGCTGAAATGAAGCGCGTGCTGGCCGACATCCAGTCGGGCCGCTTCGTGAAGAACTTCGTGCTCGACAACCGCGCCGGCCAGCCCGAGCTGAAGGCCGCCCGCAAGGCCGCCGAAGCCCACCAGATCGAACAGACCGGCAGCCGCCTGCGCGCGATGATGCCGTGGATCGGCAAGAACAAGCTGGTGGACCAGGAAAAGAACTGAGCCTTTCGGCCAGTCAGACGAAGGGGCCGGCGGAGCGATCCGCCGGCCCTTTTGCTTGGCTCAACGCATGTTGGCAAAGGCCGTACGCAGTTCGCCGACGAACAGGTCTGGCTGCTCCCAGGCAGCAAAATGCCCGCCCTTGGGCATGGTGCCCCAGTGGACCAGGTTGGGAAAGTTGCGCTCTGCCCACTTGCGCGGGGTCGGCAGGATTTCCCTGGGGAACGCGCTGACCGCGACCGGCAGGGTGACCTGCTGCGGCGCAAAGGCGCCGAAGCTTTCCCAGTAGAGCCGGGCCGAGGACGCCCCGGTCGCCGGCAGCCAGTAGAGCATCAGGTTGTCGAGCATCGCATCGCGGCTCAGCGCGTCCTCGGGCTTGCCCTGGTTGTCGGTCCAGGCCCACATCTTCTCATAAATCCAACCGGCCAGTCCGACCGGGCTGTCAACCAGCCCGTAACCGACCGACTGCGGCCGCGTGCGCTGCTGGGTCGAATAGCCGGAGTCCCAGTCCTGATAATGCTTGAGCGCGCCCAGCGCCTTGAGCTCATCCGGCGCGGGATTGGCGAGGTCTTCGGGCTCGGGCCGCCCGATCGGCATGTTGAGGTGAATGCCCGCGCAGCCGGCCACCTGCTGCACGCCGATGGCAGTCGTCACCGCGCTGCCCCAGTCGCCGCCCTGCGCCACCCAGCGGCTATAGCCCAGCCGTGCCATCAGCTCACCCCAGGCGCGAGCAATCTTTTCCACGCCCCAGCCGGTGCCGGCCGGCTTGCCGGAAAAACCGAAACCCGGCAGCGAAGGAATCACCAGGTCGAACGCCTGCCCCTGCTCATCCGGGTTGGTCAGCGCCTCGATCACGCCCATGAATTCGATCACCGACCCCGGCCAGCCGTGCGTCATCACCAGCGGCAAGGCCCCGGCGTGGGGCGAGCGAACATGGAGGAAGTGAATGTCCACCCCGTCGATCGAGGTCATGAACTGGCCCAGCGCGTTGAGGCGTCCCTCGCACCGCCGCCAGTCATAGTCGCGGCGCCAATAGGCCACGAAATCCTGGAGCGCGGCGAGCGGGGTGCCCTGGCTCCAGTCGTCGACCGTTTCCTTTTCCGGCCAGCGGGTGTGGTCGATCCTGCGGTTGAGATCGTCGATCTGCGACTGCGGAATGGCGAGCGTGAAGGGGCGAATCTGGTCCATGTCCGGGAGGCTATGCCATTTGCCCGCTTGTGTTAACTGCGCAATTAAAGATACTCGTCCGCAACAACCGATCAGGGGAGAGAGAGCTTGGTCCAGCCGCAGCTAGCCGGGGTAAAGGTGGTGGACCTGACCACCGTGGTGTTCGGCCCCTATTGCACACAGATCCTGGCCGATCTGGGCGCCGATGTGATCAAGGTGGAAAGCCCGGGCATGGGCGATGCGTTCCGCTGGTCAGCCGAACCGGCACAAACGCCGGGGATGGCGCCGGGGTTCATGGCGGTCAACCGGGGCAAGCGATCGATCGCGCTCGATCTGAAAGCGGCGGAAGATCTGGCGGTGATGCACGAATTGCTGCGCGATGCCGACCTGTTCGTGGTCAATGTGCGCGGCAAGGCGCTGGAGCGGCTGGGGCTGGACTATGCCAGCGTAAGCGCGCTCAACCCGCGGATCATCTATGTCCACTGCGTCGGGTTTGGCCAGGACGGCCCCTATGCCGACCTGCAGGCCTATGACGACGTGATCCAGGCTGCGACCGGCACGGCCACGCTGCTGCCGCGCGTCGATGGCAACCCCAGCCCGCGCTACCTGCCCTCGCTGATCGCCGACAAGGTGGCGGGCCTCCACGCCGCCTATGGCGCGATGGCCGCGCTTTTTGCGCGCGAGAAGAGCGGCGCGGGACAACTGCTGGAAGTGCCGATGTTCGAGGTGTTTTCCAGCTTCATGCTGCTGGAACACCTGGGCGGGCAGACGTTCGATCCGCCCAACGCGCCGGTCGGCTATGCCCGCCAGGTCGATCCCTATCGCCAGCCCTTCCCCACGCAGGACGGGGCGATCAGCATCGTGATGTATTCCTTTGACGCCTGGGACCGGGTCTTTGCCGTGCTGGACGACCCGGCGTTCATCGCCCAGGAAAAGTTCAACGTGAAGGGCGGCCGCGCGGCCCATATGGACGAGCTGTACCAGCACGTCGCC
Source organism: Novosphingobium sp. (assembly GCF_041905565.1). GTDB lineage: Bacteria > Pseudomonadota > Alphaproteobacteria > Sphingomonadales > Sphingomonadaceae > Novosphingobium. The sequence continues at coordinate 24,902 of NZ_JAYRKX010000019.1, forward strand.
CGACTGACCCCGCGTTTCACCAGCGCCGAATTGCAGGCGCGCTGCGAGGCTGCGCAGCTGCCCGCGCAGATCGTGCGCGACCTGTCCGAAGTGATTGCCGACCCGCACCTCGGCGCGGTCGGCTTTTTCACGCGGCGCGAACACCCCAGCGAAGGCGCCTATTACGAACAGGCCCAGCCGGTGCGGTTCAACTCCAGCGAAGACGTCGCGGGGCGCATGCCGCCGCTGCTGGACGAACACGGCGCGGAAATCCGGGCGGAAGTGACCAGACACCGCTGACAGGTCCATACGCCGCTTGCAAAACAACCGGGGCGCATCGCCGCGCTAACGGAACGGCTGGTCTTGCCAAGCGGGCGCGATACATCTGGCCGCAAGGTTTCGTGGTTAGCCCGGGGTTAGGTTCAATCGCTAGGTCGGGGTTTACCACTGGCCACCGAAGGAGCCTGCACTTCGGGGAGATTACCATGATGATCAGGCTGCCAGCCATTGTTGCCACCTCGCTACTGCTTGTTCCCGGCGCCGCCATGGCGACAGCGGCAGACACCCGCGCCAACCAGGCCACGAACGCGGTGGAACGCATCGATCCGGACACCACCGAATTCGAGTTGGCGACCGGGGCCGACTATTCGGTCGGCAAGTATGGCCAGCTGGTCGACACCAAGGTCTGGAGCATTCCGGTCGATCTGAAGTTCCGCAGCAATGGCCTGCGGCTCGAAGCGTCGCTGCCCTATGTGGTGATGACCGGCCCCGGTCAGATGGTAGGCGGAGTGATCGTCACCGATCCCGGCAGCACGGCCACCGTCAAGCGTTCGGGCCTTGGCGATCTCAACCTGACGGCGGGCTACTTGCTGAACCACGAAGCCGGAGCCCTGCCAGCATTCGAACTGAGCGGCAGTGCCAAGCTGCCCACCGCCAAGACCACCATCGGCACCGGCAAGGCAGACTTTTCCGCGACGATCAGCGCCTACAAGTCGCTGGGGCCAACCACGATGTTGTTCGGCTCGGTCGGCTATTCGTGGCTCGGCAGCCCGGCTGCCTACCAGCTGCGGAACGGTATTACCGCCTCGGGCGGCCTCAACCTGCGCCCCAGCGAGGCGACCAACCTGGGCGCCAGCCTATCCTACCGCGAACCGGTCGCCGCGGGCCTCAAGGGCCAGGCGGTTGTCTCGCCCTATATGACTTACCGGATCAACAAGCGCTTCGGCCTGACGCTTTACGGCATGGCCGGGCTCAATGACGCCAGCCCCCGGCTCGGGGCCGGGTTGCGGCTCAGCTTGTTCAACTAGCACAGGGCCGTTCGACTTTCGGGGGCAAAACCGCAAAGGAGAAAAAAATGGTTCGCATTTTCACCGGAAGCACGATCGCCGCCTTGGCGGCGCTCGCTTCGACCAGCGTCATGGCGGCCCCGCCAGCGGGCGTCCGTGTCGGTCCGCCGGCCGGCGTGCCCCATGGTCCGCCAGCCAGTGTGCCGGTTTCCGGCCCGCCCGCCGGCGTTCGCACCATGGTGCCATCGGGAGTTGCCACTGGCGCCAACATTTCGGCCAATGCCCGCGCCTCGGTCCATGCACGCCCGGACGCCGTCAACGCCTCGAACCGGATTTCAGTGCGCGGCAACGCCGGGCTTGAGCAGGGTGCAAGTTACCTCAAGTCGCTTAACGCGGCGCATGCCTCGGACAAGGCAATGGAACATGCTTCGGCCAAGTCGATGGTCGGTGCCATTTCCGCCTACAAGACCGACACGGTTACCGCCAAGGCGCAGATCGCGACCTATACCGAGGCGGTTACCGCCGATACGGCCAAGATCGCGACCTTGCAGAGCGATCTGACCGCCGCGCAAGCCACGCTTGACGCGGCCAAGGCCGCCACTCCGATCGACCAGTCCAAGATCGACGCGGCCCAGATCGCCCTGGATACGGCCACCACGAATCTGGCCGCCGCCCAGCAGCAGCTGGCAGCCGACCAGACCTCGCTTGCCGCGGCCAATCAACTGCTGGCGAACACCCAGGCCACTCTGGCTGACCGCGCGAACGTCACCCTGACCTCGCAAGTGGTGACGAAGCTCGATTCGATGCTCGGGATCTGATCCGATCCCGTCAGGCCGAGGTCGCTGCCCTGGCGGCGGCCTCGACCCTGGCCCGGTCGGCCAGCATCATCGTCGTCGTCGCCTTGGCCAGGACCTTGCCGTTTTCGTCCTTGAGGTGGCCTTCATAGAAGCAGGTCTTGCGCCCGGCGCGTTCGACCCAGCCTTCGGCGATCACCAGTCCGGGGCGGACAGGTGCGAAGAAGCTGACTTTCAGTTCCAGCGTCATCGGCGTCACATCCGGCCCATTGGCGGCAATCGCCGCGTGGGCCATCGCCGCGTCGATCCAGCCGGTCACGAAACCGCCCTGCACCACCCCGCCGGAATGGCACATTTCCGGCCGGGCGCTGTATTCCAGCGTGGCCCGCCCCGCCGGGTCCATGGTGACAATGCGCACCAGGCCCATCGCCTCGTACAGCGGATCGTTCGCGTCCTCGCTCATGGTCAGACCAGCGCCGAATAGATCAGGGTCTTGAGCTCGCGCCGGATCGGATAGGTGCTCGACGGCGACAGCTGGGTCATGAACACCATAGTCACGTCCTCGACCGGATCGACGAAGAACGCGGTCGAGAACATCCCCCCCCAGTAGAATTCACCGACCGAACCGGGCATCAGGTTGGGCGCGGGGTTGAGGTTGACCGCAAAGCCCAGGCCGAACCCGACCCCGGCATTGGTCGCCTCGCTGAACAGGCTGCGCGACAGGCTGGCCAGGTCGCCATTGCCGGGCAGGTGGTTCATGGTCATCAGTTCCAGCGTCTTGCGGCTGACGATCCGCGTCCCTTCCAGCTCGCCGCCGTTCAGCAGCATCCGGCAGAAGCTGTGATAATCGAGCGCGGTCGAGACCAGCCCGCCCCCGCCGGACAGTTGCACCGGCTCGCGGCTCCACGCGCTTTGCGCGCCGCGATCGTACATCACCCGCCCCTTGCCGGGCACAAAGGTCCAGCAATCGGTCAGCCGCTCGGTCTTGTCGGCCGGGACCGCAAAGAAGGTGTCATTCATCTGCAGCGGCTTGAAGATGCGGGCGGCGAAGAATTCGTCCAGCCGCTGGCCGGACACGCGCTGCACCACCGCGCCCAGCACGTCGGTGGAAACGGAATAGTTCCACGCCTCGCCCGGCGAGAATTCCAGCGGCAGCTTGCCCAGCGCGGCAACCATGGCGTCGAGGTCATAGGCCCCGTGCCAGTTTTCCAGCTTCAGCTCGCGGTGCGCGGCGTCGATGTTGCTGCGGTTCTGGAAGCTGTAGGTCAGCCCCGAGGTGTGGCGCAACAGGTCAACCATCAGCATCGGCCGCTCGCACGGCCTGGTCAGGAACGGCACCCCCGCCCCGCCGCCGTTGTAGACCCCCAGGTCCTTGAATTCGGGCAGCACATCGGCAACCGGCGTGTCGAGCGCGACCTTGCATTCCTCGACCAGCATCATGAAGGCGATCGAGGTGACCGGCTTGGTCATGCTGGCGATGCGGAACAGCGAGCCTTCGTCAATCGGCTTGGCCGAACCATCCCGTGCCGGGCCAAGCGAACTGAAATGCGCGATCTCGCCCCGATGGGCGACCAGCACCTGCGCATGGGGCAGCTTGCCGCTGTCGAGATAGCGTTCCTGCACGAAGCGGTCGATCCGCGCGAGGCGATGGGGATCGAACCGGCCGGACGAAGGGGTGGGACTGGACATCGGCGCTCCGCAGCAAAAGGGTTTCGGTTTGATACCTCTATTGCCTGCGGCGCGCGGCGGGGCAAGTGATCAGGTGTGCCCCCTTTACAAGCCCGCCCCTGCCCGCCATAGGCGCCATGATGACTCTCGCGCTTGGCCTTACCCTGCGACTTATCCGCCCTTGGGCGTGAGCTGGCGTGCGCATGGGCGCCGCGCTGCGACGCTCAAGGGGGTAGCAGAAAGCCGCTGAACCGTCGCAAAGCCAGATTTCGAGAACCTGCCATGACCATGCTGAAGAACCCGGGCGTCAAGTATCGCCCCTTCCCGCCGATCAACCTGCCCGATCGCCAGTGGCCCAGCCGCCAGATCACCAAGGCGCCGCGCTGGCTGTCCACCGACCTGCGCGATGGCAACCAGGCGCTGATCGATCCGATGGGCGCGGAAAAGAAGATGCGCTTCTTCGAGCTGCTGCTGAAAGTCGGCTGCAAGGAGATCGAGGTCGGCTTCCCCGCCAGCGGCGCGACCGATTTCGATTTCATCTCCGGGCTCGTCAAGAACGACAAGATTCCCGAGGACGTGGTAGTCCAGGTCCTCACCCAGTCGCGCCGCGACCTGATCGAAACCAGCTTCGCCAGCCTGGAAGGCGCGAAGTCGGCCATTGTCCATCTCTACAACGCGGTCTCGCCGGTTTGGCGCAAGGTCGTGTTCGGGATGACCAAGGAGCAGATCAAGGAAATCGCGATCGAAGGTGCCAAGGTGCTGCGCGACCAGGCGGCCAAGTATCACGGCACCGACTGGATCTTCGAATACAGCCCGGAAACCTTCTCCACCGCCGAAGTCGAATATTCGGTCGAGGTTTGCGCGGCGGTGATGGACGTGCTGCAGCCCACGCCCGACCATCCGATCCTGTTCAACCTGCCCGCCACGGTCGAATGCGCGACGCCCAACGTCTATGCCGACCAGGTGGAGCTGTTCGGGCGGCTGATCCCCAACCGCGACAGCGTGGTGATCAGCCTGCACACCCACAACGATCGCGGCACCGGCATCGCGGCGGCGGAACTGGGCCTGATGGCCGGGGGCGACCGCGTGGAAGGCTGCCTGTTCGGCAATGGCGAACGCACCGGCAACTGCGACATCGTGACTGTTGCGCTCAACATGTACACGCAAGGGATCGATCCCGAGCTCGATTTCTCGAACATCGATGAAATCGCGCAGACGGTTGAATACTGCAACCAGCTGCCGATCCACCCGCGCCATCCCTATGTCGGCGAACTGGTCTACACCTCGTTCTCGGGCAGCCACCAGGACGCGATCAAGAAGGGCTTCGCCGCGCGCGAGGCGCAGAACGACGAAGTCTGGGAAATGCCCTATCTGCCGATCGATCCGGCGGACCTGGGCCGCGACTATGAAGCGGTGATCCGCGTCAACTCGCAAAGCGGCAAGGGCGGCTTCGCCTGGGTGCTGGAACAGGACCAGGGCCTGAAGCTTCCCAAGAAGATGCAGGCGCACTTTTCCAAGCACGTCCAGGAACTGGCCGACGAAGTGGGCCGCGAGCTGTTTGCCGAGGACATCTGGAACGTGTTCCAGAAGACCTACAAGCTCAACACCCCGCAGCACTTCCAGCTGGTTGATTACGACGAAACCCGCGCGCCCGATGGCACCCGGATCTTCGCCGGCAAGATCGAACTGGACGGCAAGGAACAGTCGGTTTCGGGTCGCGGCAACGGGCTGATCAGCTCGGTCGTGTCGACCCTGCGCGAAAGCTTCGGGGTCAACCTTGAAGTCAAGGATTACACCGAACACGCGATGACCGCCGGCTCGGATGCCAATGCGGCGGCCTATGTCGAATGCGTCGGCCCGGACGGCAAGACGATCTGGGGGGTCGGCATCGATGCCGACGTTGCCACCGCCAGCGTCCGCGCCGTGCTGAGCGCGGCCAACGCGGTGGCCCAGGCCTGAATTCCGCTCGCGGGGCGCGGCACGAACCGTGCCCCGCGAGGGTCTGTGCGGTTACGGCAGCAGCACGCCGTCGATCACGTGAACAACGCCGTTCGACGCGGCGACATTGGCGGCGGTCACGGTGGACTTGCCGCCCTTGGCATCGGTCAGCACGATCTGCTTGCCCTGCCACCTGGCGGTCAGCTTGCCGCCGGCCACGGTGGTCACCTCGGCCGAGCCGCCGCCAGCCTTGATCAGCTTGGCCAGGTCAGCGCTGGTCACCTTGCCGGCGACGACGTGATAGGTCAGCACGCCGGTCAGCGCGGCCTTGTTCTCGGGCTTGAGCAGGGTATCGACCGTGTCGGCGGGCAGCTTGGCAAAGGCGGCATTGGTCGGCGCGAACACGGTGAACGGGCCGGTGCCCGACAGCGTATCGACCAGACCGGCCGCCTTGACCGCCGCGACCAGCGTCGAGAGGTCCTGCGAACCGACCGCCGTTTCGACGATGGTGCCGCTGTGGTGCTTGGCCGCAGCGTGATGCTTCATGGTTCCGGCGACGGCGGGGGCCATCACCAGCGACAGGGCGGTGGCGGCAAGGGCAATCTTGAGCTTCATCGAAAAATCCTTCTTGCAAGCCGGGCGTCCAAACGCGCCAGCAAGCAAGATACGCAGCCACCCGCCCTGCGGATGCATCGCCCCTGCAAAAAAATTTCAGGTCGCGATCAGGGTGCCCTTGGCGACGATCGGGCCGGTCGCCTTGCCGGTGGGCGAACCTCCCAGCGGTTCCAGCGAAATCGCGAAAACCGCGCCGGGCGCGACCAGCCGGGCCTGCTCGTCCGTCAACTGGTGCGAGCGCGGCTGGCGGGCATCGATCACGCCCAGCGACACCGCCTTGTCGGAACCGACCGGGATGACCCACAGTTCGGCATCGCCCTGGCCCGGATCGAGCCGCACCGGCGCGACTGTCAGACGGTGCGAATGGCCGTCGTAGCTGATCGCCAGGGCGCTGCCGCGTTCGCCCGCCAGGCTGGCCACCGCGGGCGCGCCCGGCCGGGGCGGCGCGGCATCCTGCGGGCGCTGGACCACGGCCAGGAACAGCGTGACCGCCGCCACCGCCGCCATCGCACCGCTGATGATCTTCCAGCGCCGCGCACTATCGGCGTTGTCGTTCTGCGGCAGAGCGGCGGCAATGCGCGGCCACAGGTCCGGCGCGGCCTGCTGGGCCAGCGGCACGGTCAATCCAGCGAAATGCTGCTCCCACCACTGGACCCGCGCGGCAAAGTCCGGATCGCTGGCCTTGCGGGCCTGCGCGGCCTGGTCCTGGTTCAGCCCCAGCGCCAGTTCGGCGGCCAGGAGATCGTCCTCCTCGCTCATCCCAGGCACTCCCGCAGCTTGAGCAGGGCGCGGCGGATCCGGCTTTTCACGGTGCCCAGCGGCATGGCGCCGCGCGCCGCCAGCTCGGCATAGGTCGCGCCTTCGAAAAAGGCGGTGCGGATCATCGCCGCGTCGCTGCGCGCCAAGCGCTCGATGCAGAAATTGATCCGCGCCTCCTCGCCGCGTTGCAGCAACGCGGTCTCGGCATCGGGCGCGTCATCGGCCACTTCGCTCGCCAGGTCGAGCGGTGCACTGGGGACCCGGCCGGACCGGCGCAGCAGGTCGATCGCGCGGTTGCGGGTCAGCGCCGCGAGCCACGAGATCGGATTGCCGCGTTCGGGATCGAAGCTGCCCGCGCGCTGCCAGATCGTGAGATAGACTTCCTGCATCGCATCCTCGGCCTGGGACTGTTCGCCACAGATACGCATACAGACGGCAAAAAGTTTCCGCGAGGTGCGGCGATAGACTTCCTGCAGGGCATCGCGGTCCTGGCGGGCAACCCGCGCCAGCGCGCGCGACAGCGCTGCCCGTTCGAGCGACAGCGTCTGATCGGGTGTTTGCGAAGCCATGGCCATCGCAACTAGCATCGCGACGCCCGGCCAGCCACGGACCCCTTGGGACAGGTTCGCCGCTACGTCACTCCGGCCGCAGCACCATTTTCAGCGCGCCCGCCTCGCGCGCTTCGAACAGGCGGTAGGCTTCGGCACCCTCGCTGAGCGGCAGTCGGTGGCTGATGTAGCGTTCGGGTTTCAGCCGCCCGCCCTGGATCAGCGGGAACAGCGCGGGCAGTTCTTCCGGCACCGAGCAGGTTCCGGCGCGGAAGGTCAGTCCTGCAGCAAAGGCGCGTTCCAGCGGGAACGGGAAGCGGCGGCTTTGCTGGACGCCGATCACCGAAACCGTCCCGCGCCGCCGCACCAGTCGCAGCGCGAAATCGACCGTAGCGTCAGAGCCGACGACCTCAACCACGCATTCGAGCTTGTGGCCCTTGGTATCCTGCTTGATCCGCTCCAGCGCCTCGTCCGGGTGCAGCGCGATTGCCCCGCTCGCTTCGGCCAGCGCGCGGCGTTCGGCAATCGGGTCGATCGCGTAGACCATGTGCGCGCCCAGCACGAAGGCGCTGTCCACCGCCATCAGCCCGATCGGGCCAAGGCCGATCACCGCCACGCCGGAGCCCGGCTTGATGTCCGCCTGCCGCGCGCCGTACCAGGCGGTGGCCATGGCATCGGTCAGCATCAACGCCTGTTCCATGCTGACGCCTTCGGGCACCGCCACCGCGTTGAAATCGGCCGCCGGCACGCGCACCGCCTCGGCCTGCGAGCCCTGCAGCTTGGCCGACAGACCATAGCACGACCCCAGGTTGTATTCGCAGCAGGCAACGTTGCCCGCCAGGCACGAGCGGCAGGCCCCGCAGCCCACGGCGGCCGGGATCATCACCTTGTCGCCAGCCTTCAGCCGGTGAACCCCGCGCCCAACCTCGACCACTTCGCCCACCGCCTCGTGTCCGACGCAGAAGCCCACGTCCTCGCTGAAGCCGTGGCCGTGGTAGATGTGCAGGTCCGATCCGCAGATCGAGCAGGCCTCGACCTTGATCACCGCGTCGCGGTCGCTCTGCGGGGTGGGATCGTCCATGTCCTCGTGCCGCACATCGCGCGCGCCGTAATACCGCAGGGCTTTCATCGCTGGTCCTCTCTCAGATCCGCCGTTCCCGCCCTTCCCAGAAGGGTTCGCGCAGCTTGCGCTTGAAGATCTTGCCCGAATCCTCGCGCGGCAGGCTGGCGGCAAAGTCGATCCGGCGCGGGACCTTGTAGCTGGTCAGCACCTTGCGCAGTTCGGCCTGCAGATCTGCCGCGTTCAGTTCCACGCCGGGCATCGGCTGGACGACGGCCATCACGCTTTCGCCAAACTCCTCGTCCGGAATGCCGAACACCGCGCAGTCGGCCACGCCGGGCAGCTTGTGCAATTCCGCCTCGATCTCCGCCGGGTAGATGTTTGCCCCGCCCGAGATGATCATGTCGTTGATCCGGTCGCACAGGTAGAGGAACCCGTCAGCGTCAAAATAGCCCATGTCGCCCGGTGTGATCAGGCCATACTTTTCCATCGCCGCGCGCTTTTCGGGCGAGTTCTGGTAGGTGAAATTGGTGCCGTGGCGGCCCTTGCCGATCACTTCGCCGATCGTGCCGGGGGGCACGTCGTTGCCTTGCGGATCGACCACGCGCAGCGTCACACCCGGCTGGACCCGCCCGACCGAGCCCGGATGCGCCAGCCATTCCTGCGAGGACAAGTTGGTAACGTTGCCCATCTCGGTCGAGCCGTAATATTCCCAGATCACCGGCCCCCACCATTCGATCATCGCCCGCTTGACCGGCGGCGGGCACGGCGCGGCGGCGTGGGTGACATATTCGAGGCTCGATAGGTCGTACTTGCGCTTCACCTCCTCGGGCAGGCGCAGCAGGCGGTTGAACATGATCGGCACCATGTTGAGGTGCGTGATCTTCTCGCGCTCGATCAGGGCGAGCAGCTCCTCCGCATCGAAGCGCGGCATGATTACCACGTTGGCACCGATGCGGATCGAGAAGGCCGAATGGGCATTGGGCGCGGAGTGGTAGACCGGGCCGATCACCGCCGTCGTGATGCTGGCAGGATCGCGCCGCCCGGCCAGCACTTCGGTGTAGCCATAGGACCAGCCGAGCATGGTCTGGACCGCTTCAGCCTGTTTCGGGGTAAAGGCGGCGCGGCGCACACCCTTGGGGCGGCCGGTGGTGCCGGAGGTGTAAATGATCGAACTGGGGGCGACTTCCCCCTCGCCCGTGAAGGGTTCTGCCTTGGCCAGCAGATCGTCCCACAGCGGGTAACCGGCCGGCGGCGGCACTTCGGCCATGCCGTAAGCTTTGCGCACTTCGGGCGGGGTCGGCACGACCACCACCGGCAGTCCGGCGGGAATCGCCGCGCGCACCGGCTCGAGCAGGTCGGCGTGGATCACCAGCAGCTTTACCCCGCTGTCTTCCAGCAGATAGCGCGCCTCGTCCACGGTGTAGTGCCAGTTGACCGGGACCGGGTAGATCCCCAGCATCCCGGCCCCGAACACCCCTTCGAAATAGGCCAGGTCGTTGCGCAGGTAGAAGGCAACGCCGTCCCCCTTGCCCACGCCAAAGCCGGCGATCACCCCGGCCGCGCGGCGGGCGCGCTGGTCGAATTCGGCGGCGGAAAGGATACGCTCCCCGCTCTTGATCCAGCCCATCGCGCCCTCCCTTGGCGTCAGCGCATCAGCGCTGGTTCATCGACACGTATTCGCGGATCTTCTGCTTGCCGAGCTGGCTCATGTGTACTTCGTCCGGGCCATCGGCGATCCGCACGAAGCGGTTGATCGTGAAGAACCGCGCGATCGGAGTATCGTCGGAAACGCCCATCCCGCCGTGGACCTGGATCGCCCGGTCGCACACGGTCTGCGCCATCTGCGGGGCAACCACCTTGATCGCGGCGATCAGGTCCTTGGCGACCTTGTTGCCATAACGGTCCATCGCGTCCGCTGCCTTGAAAGTGAGCAGGCGGGCCATTTCGACTTCGCAGAAGCTCTTCGCCACGTCCTGGCGAATGCTCGACTGGTCCGCCAGTTTCTTGCCGAAAGCGACGCGCTCATCCGCGCGGCGGGCCATGATTTCCAGCGCGCGCTGGGCCTGACCGATCGAGCGCATGCAGTGGTGGATGCGGCCCGGCCCCAGGCGCCCTTGCGCGATTTCAAAGCCGCGCCCCGGCCCCAGGATCATGTTTTCCTTGGGCACGCGCACGTTGTCGAAACGCAGCTCGCATTCGCCGCCGGGCGAATTGTGGCTGCCGAACACGGTCAGGTGGCGCACGATGGTGATCCCCGGGGTGTCCGGTTCGACCAGGATCTGCGAATGCTGGGCATGGCGCGGGGCATCGAAATCGGTCTTGCCCATCACGATCCAGATCTTGCAACGCGGGTGCATCGCGTTGGAAATCCACCACTTGCGCCCGTTGAGCACATAGTCATCGCCATCCGGCGTGATCGACAGTTCCAGCTGGGTCGCATCCGACGAGGCAACCTGCGGCTCGGTCATCACATAGGCCGAACGGATCGTCCCTTCGAGCAGGGGCTTGAGCCACTTTTCCTGCTGCTCGGGGCTGCCATACTTGGCCAGCACTTCCATGTTGCCGGTGTCGGGCGCGCTGCAGTTGAACACCTGGCTGGAGAACGGCACGCGGCCCATCACTTCGGCCAGCGGCGCATATTCCAGGTTGGTCAGCCCCGGCGACCAGTGGCCGTATTCGTGCGGCAGGAACAGGTTCCACAGCCCCGCGGCGCGGGCCTTGTCCTTGAGGTCTTCCATGCCGGGCCATTCCTGCCACAGCCGGGCCGGATCGTTGATCCAGTCGTTATAGGCGTCTTCGTTGGGATAGACGTGCTCGTACATGAAGGCTTCGACGCGGGCGATCAGATCCTTGACCTTGTCGGAATGTTCAAACTGCATTGTGCTGTGCCTTTCAGAAATTGCGTCCGAGTGCAAAATCAGTCGAAGGGGCAAAACCGCCCGACCGCCTGGTGCGCCCGTTCCTCTCCCGCGCCGATTTTTTTAATCGCATGATTAATGCGGGGGCGATCCGCGCTTGTCAAACCCGGATCGCGGCATAAGCTGGCGGTCAAACAGAACCGCTGGAAAGAGGACTGCCATGACCGAAGAGATCCTGGAACCCGAACTGCCGATCATCGACCCGCACCACCATCTGTGGGACCTGCGGCCGATGCTGAGCGTCTTTCCAGAGCCCCACCACCACTTCATCGCCTCGGTTTCGCGCACGCCGTACTACACGTTCAACGAGCTGCACGCCGAGACCAACAGCGGGCACAACGTGATCGGCACCGTGTTCATGGAATGCGGCGCGTTCTACAACGGTGCCTATGGCAATGCGCTGAAGGTTCTGGGCGAGGTTGAGTACGTCAACGGCGTCGCCGCGCAGAGCGCGAGCGGCCTCTATGGCACCCAGCGGCTGTGCGCCGCGATCATCGGCCATGCCGACCTGACCCTGGGCGATGAAGCCCGGCCCGTGCTCGAAAAGCTGATGGCCGCGACGCCCCGCTTCAAGGGTATCCGCCACGCCGCCGCCTGGGATGCCGATCCCGATGTGCTGGGCCCGCCGTTCCACCACCCCGCCGGGCTGTACCGCGATGCGAAGTTCCGGGAAGGCTTCCGCCATCTTGGCGAACTGGGGCTGACGTTCGACGCCTGGCTGCTCGAGCCGCAGCTGGATGACGTGATCGATCTCGCCCGCGCCTTCCCCGGCCAGCCGATCGTGCTGGACCACTGCGGCACGCCGCTGGGCATGGGCAGCTATCACGGCAAGCTGCACGAACGCTTCGACATCTGGCGCGAGAAGATCCGCACCCTGGCGCAGTGCCCCAACGTGTCGATCAAGCTGGGGGGCCTGGCCATGTCGTTCCCCGGCATGCCCGATCACGGGCCGGAAGCCGGGCTTGGTTCCGAAGTGCTGGCGGCCATGTGGCGCCCCTACATCGAAACCTGCATCGAAGCCTTCGGGCCGGAGCGCGCGATGTTCGAAAGCAATTACCCGGTCGACAAGTGGGGGGCGAGCTACCCGGTGCTGTGGAACACGTTCAAGCGGCTGACCCTGGGCGCCAGCGCGGATGAAAAACGCGCGCTCTATGCCGGAACCGCCGCGCGGTTCTATGGCATCGAGGGACTGCCGGGCTGACATGGCGGCGATCCACCTGCCGCGCGCGATCCGCATCGGCGGGGGCGTGCTGGACGAATTGCCGGAAGCGCTGGCCCAGTTCGGCCTGACGCGCCCGCTGATCGTCACCGACGGGTGGATCGCCGGCTCCGGCATCCTTGACCGGGTGCTGGGCGTGCTGGAACGCGCAGGCATTGCCGCGCGCACCTATGCCGAAGCCGTGCCCGACCCCACGGTGGACTGCGTCGAGGCGGCCACCGCCTACTTGCGCGCCGGCCAGCATGACTGCGTTATCGGCTTGGGCGGCGGCAGCCCGATCGACACGGCCAAGATCGTCGCGGTGAAAGCGCTGCGCGACGTGCCGGTCAGCGCGCTGAAAGCCCCGCACCAGGAAGATGCGCCCGCCCTGCCGATCGTGGCTATCCCGACCACCGCCGGGACCGGGAGCGAAGCGACCCGCTTTACCATCATCACCGATACCACCACCGACGAGAAGATGCTCTGCGCCGGGCTGGCCTATCTCCCCACGCTGGCAATCGTCGATTACGAGCTGACGCTGACCAAGCCCGCGCGGCTCACCGCCGATACCGGGATCGACAGCCTGGTCCACGCGGTCGAGGCCTATGTCTCGCAGCGTGCCAATCCGTTTTCCGACGCGGCGGCGCTGTCGGCCATGCGGCTGATCTGGCCGAACCTGCCGATTGCCTGCGCCGATCCCGGCAACCGCCCCGCGCGCGAAGCGCTGATGCTGGGGGCCTTGCAAGGCGGGATCGCCTTTTCCAACAGCTCGGTCGCGCTGGTCCACGGGATGAGCCGCCCGATCGGCGCGCATTTTCACGTTGCCCACGGCCTGTCCAACGCCATGCTGATGCCGCTGGTGACGCAGTGGTCGGCCCCTGCCGCCCTGCCCCGCTATGCCCAGTGCGCCCGCGCGATGGGGCTGGCGAGCGACACGGAAAGCGACCAGGGCGCGGTCGGCCGGCTGGTCGAGGCGCTAGAACGGATCAACGCCGATCTGGCGGTGCCCACCCCGCGCGCCTATGGCATCCCGCGCGAACGCTGGGACGAACTGGTCCCGCTGATGGCCCGCCAGGCGCTCGCCTCAGGCTCGCCCGCCAACAACCCGCGCGTGCCGCAAGCAGCCGAAATCGAAGCGCTGTACCACCAGGCCTGGGGCTGAACCGTTAGACCGGCGCCAGCGGCTCATGCGCCAGCGGCACCGATTCCAGCTCGATCGCGTCGCCGGGGCGGACCGTGCCGTCCTCGATCACCACGGCCATCACCCCGCTCTTGCGGATAACACTGCCATCGCCCGCGCGGTCCAGCAGGGCATCCATCAGCCCCGGCGCCAGCGCGTTGATCAGCTTGCACGGGCTGCGCAGCCCGGTAATCTCGATCAGCGCCTGCGGCCCCATGCGCAGCCGCGTGCCGCGCGACAGGCCCAGCAGGTCGATCCCGCGCGTCGTCACATTCTCGCCCAGTTCGCCGGGGGCCACGGCAAAGCCCTTGCCCGCCAGTTCCTCCAGCAGTTCGCCGTGGATCAGGTGGACCTGGCGCAGGTTGGGCGCCTGCGGATTGCGCTTCTGGTCATAACGGTGCTGGACCAGCCGACCAAAGTGCGCGTCCCCTTCCACCCCGAAGCCGGCGACCAGGCGGATTTCGGCCACTTGCGGCTTGCTGAAGCGATGACCGGCATCGCGCGCGACGGACAGGACGGTTGGCGTCATGCCACCCGGCCTAGCACCACGCGGCGCTGAGACAAATCAGTTTCATTGCGCCACTCGACAAGGCAGGCGGCGCTTCATATGAACCGCTTAACCGACCAATTAAGTAGAGGATTGCCCATGGCCCTGCCCGCCCCGTTCGACCGCCTGCGCCTGCCCGTCATCGCTTCGCCGCTGTTCATCATATCCGGGCCGGAACTGGTGATCGCGCAGTGCAAGGCCGGGATCATCGGCAGCTTCCCCTCGCTCAACGCCCGGCCCTCGGGCGTGCTGGACGAATGGCTGCACCGCATCACCGAGGAACTGGCCGCGCACAACCGCGACAACCCGGACCGCCCCGCCGCGCCGTTCGCCGTCAACCAGATCGTCCACAAGTCGAACAACCGGTTGGACGAGGACATGGAGGTCTGCGCCAAGTGGCAGGTGCCGATGGTGATCACTTCGCTGGGCGCGCGCGAGGACGTGAATCAGGCCGTGCACGCCTGGGGCGGGATCGTGCTGCACGACGTGATCAACGACCGGTTCGCCCGCAAGGCGGTGGAAAAGGGCGCGGACGGGCTGATCCCGGTGGCGGCGGGCGCGGGCGGCCATGCCGGCACGCTTTCACCCTTCGCCCTGATGCAGGAAATCCGTGAATGGTTCACCGGCCTGATCGCACTGTCCGGCTCGATCGCCTGCGGGCGTTCGGTGCTGGCCGCGCAGGCGATGGGCGCCGATTTCGGCTATATCGGTTCGGCCTGGATCGCCACGCAGGAAGCCAACGCGGTGCAAGGCTACAAGGACGCGATCGTCGCCGGCAAGGCCGAGGACATCGTCTATTCCAACCTGTTCACCGGGGTCCACGGCAATTACCTGCGCCCCTCGATCGAAGCCGCCGGGCTTGATCCCGACAACCTCCCCGAAAGCGATCCCAGCAAGATGAACTTCGGTTCGGGCGGCAATACCGATGCCAAGGCTTGGAAGGACATCTGGGGTTCGGGTCAGGGCATCGGCGCGGTCAAGGCGGTCGAAACCGTGGCCCAGCGGGTCGACCGGCTGGAAGCGGAATACAACCAGGCACGCAAGGAACTGGCGGAAAAGGCGCGCATGGCGCTGGCCTGAACGGTCCTAGGCGGCGTCGACAAATTCCGACCTGTCGTTTGGCGCGGCGGACTGGCATTTGCGCCCATCACTCTCCCCCTTGCCGTCTCCCCGGGCTTGACCCGGGGAGACGGGGTAGTCGAGGCGGTGGCAGGGGCCGAACAGCAGACATCGAATTTGTCCACGCCGCCTAGACGTCCTGATCGGGCGCGGTGGCTGGCCACAGCAGGTCGGCCATGGCGTCCAGTTCGGCAAAGTCGAACCGGCTGCCGAGCGGGTCCTTGCGGTTGAGCTTCAATCGGCGCTGCTGCGCCAGCAGGCGGCGGCGCAGCGCGCGTTGCAGCAGTTCAAGCCGCTGGTAGGCATCCATCAGCGCCACTTCAGGCGCGCGGCCGCGCGTGGCCGCCCAGCCAGCCTCGATCTGGCCCACGCGTTCACAGACCATGGCGTTGTAGCTGCGATGCGGGCCGCGATGCAGCGGCAGGCCGATGCGCACCACTGCCTGGTCGTTCGCCGGCAGCAGCAGCCCGTTGCGGCGGAAATCGTCGAACCCCACCCGTTCCAGTCCCAGCGCCTGGAACAGCGCGCCAAAGCAGCGCTGCGAGAGGAGCTGCCGGGGCAACAGGTGGTGGCGTTGCACCCCCGCATCGAACCCCGGCTGGTCGCGCCGGTTGACCGCCCGGAACGACAGCCGCTGGCGCTGCGCATGATCAGCGCCCAGACTGCCGGGGTGCAGCAGGTTCAAACCAGCCCCCCCTTGCGCAGGATCACCCGCAGCTTCTGTTCGGCCAGGATCGGGGCAATCACCAGCGGTTCGCCCGCCGGTCCGGTCAGTTCCACCGGCTGGGTCAACGCGTCGCGCCCGACCAATTCGTTGATCAGCCGCACCGCGATCCGCGCCTGATCAGCCGGGGTATAGCCGGCGGCGGCGGGCAATTGCAGTTCCTGCCCGGTGAAGAAGGCCAGCCCCCGGCTTTCCATCGCGCCCTGCGCCGTGCGGTGCAGGCTGGTCAGCCCCAGAGCCGGGAACGGCCCGCCGGCCAGCCAATCGCCAATCACCTTGCGGAAATAGGCCGGGGCCATCCAGCACTGCGCCGGGTTCCAGCACACCGCCAGCAAGCCGGGCAGCGCGGCCAGTTCCACCGCCAGCGCAGCCACCGCGCGCACCACCGGCAGCATCGCCACCGCATCCGCCAGGTGCGGCCCGGGGTGCAGGCTGATCGCTTCGCCATCGGGCGATTCGCCCAGGCCCAGGATCGCGCCGGACGCGGGGCGTGGTTCGGCCGGTGCGGGCGCCAGTCCCCGGCAATCAATCGCCATGCCGCTGATCAACAGTTCCAGCCAGCCGTGATTGCCCGCAGGCATATGGCTGATCGCAAAGCGCGCCGGCCCTGCTTCTGCACCAGCCGCCAGCGCAGACACAGCGGCGCAATCCGGGCGTTGCCCCTTCGCGAAGATCAGCGAAAGGACAGCCTCGGTCTGTTGCACCGCTTGCACGTCAGCGACGATGGTTCCCCCCATAGCGCTTTGATTAGGAAGGACGCATCTGGCACCAATGAACGCTCCGCGTCGAGTCCCGATCATGACACTGACGCCGTTTTGGACGCAATTGCCGCGCGGGGTCAGAAAACGCCCAGTGCGATCCCTTCGGCCAGGGCCGCGCCCAGCATGGCGCATTCTTCGAGGCGCTCCGCCGGCACCTGCTTGGGGGCGAGAATCGCCTCGGGCGTCTGCGCCGCCAGGTTGACCAGCAGCGGATTGGCCACCCGTTTCAGCCGCCAGCCGGTGACGATCCGGTCAAGCTGGGCCTGCGCGCCGTGGCCATCGCTGCCCGCCGCGATCATCGTCGCATAGGGCCGCCCCTCGACCTGCCCGAGCAGCGGATAGTAACAGCGATCGAACATCTCCTTCATCGCCCCGCTCATCGCACCGAGGTTCTCCGGACAGGCGAACAGATAGCCGCTGGCGGCGAGCAGCGCTTCGGGCGTGACCTCCTCGGCGGCAAGCAGGCGCGCGCGGCCCTGCGCCGCGTCATGCGCCGCGGCGGCCATGGCCCGTGCCGCGCCGGTGCGGCTATGCCAGACGATCGCCAGCACGGGCTCGGTCCTGATGCTCAGCAGCCGGGCTTGAGCACGCCGCGCACCAGTCCGCCCAGCCCGCCCTTGGGCTTGCAGTTCTGCTGCGGCTGGGCCCTCGCGTCGTCATCGTCGCGTTCGCTCATGCCGCTCATGCCGCCCATGTCGCCCATGCCGGGCATGTCCATCCAGGTGGTGGTCGACCGGTGGCGGATCCGCGCGGTCCATTCCAGGTTCCACGCGGCCTTGGGATCGGCCGGGCGCGGCGGGAACGAAAAATCCTCCTGCGGGCCAAACGCGGTCAGCGTGCCCATGCGGAAATCGGGGGCCGCCTTGCGCACTTCGGCCGGGACCAGGCAACTGGTGGTCGCCGGCGGCATGACCGTGCGCTCCTTGACCAGCGTGGCGACCTGCCCGGGCGACAGCCAGTCACCCAGCCCGCCGCCGAACTGGCGGCCCGCGCTGCTGGTCCACATCACCATGTCGCCCATCTTGCCATCCGGGCTCATCCGGCCGCCGAACAGCGTGGCGAGATAGCCGGTCGCCTCCGCCACCGCCCCCCATGAGAGCAGCGCCGCGCCGCTCGCCTGTTCGGCATTTCTGGTGCGCAGCGGGGCCATGAAGTCCTTGGCCAAGGTAAAGGACATTTCCGGCGAATAGTTGCCCGCCACCCGGTGCGGCCCCGGCAGCGAGGTATCGGCCTTGGCGTACTTGCCATCCTCGGCCGGCCAGCGGCCAAAGGTCTTGCTGTTGGTCTGGCTTGGGCCCCAGTCGCGGATCACGGTGCTGCTCCAGATGCCGGCCGGCATCTGCCCGGCGGCGATCTTGGCGAAATCGATCACCACCGGCTGTCCCTTGGGCGCGTGTTCGCCGCAGCCCCAGAAGATCAGCAGGCGCCCGCGCGGCCGCTCACCCGGGAATTCGTCCATCGGCTGCTTTTCCAGCGTGGGCGTGACCAGCGCGACCGATTTGCCCAGCTTCGCACTGGGCGGCATGAAGTGATCCGCCTTCGGCCCGCCCTTGTCGGGCCCGCGCGACGAGCCGAGCCGCAGATACAACTCGTGCTGCACCTTGTTGCCACCGCCGCCGAACATCATGCCCATGCCCCCGCCCATCGCGCCAAAGCCCGACAGGGTGCCCGCGCGCATGTCATAGCGCGCCACCGGGCCGCTGGTCGGCGCGCGCTGCGCCAGCGAGGGCAGCGCGGCAAGTGCGGTGGCGCCCAGCGCGGCGCAAATCACGATGCGAGTGGATTTCTGCATGGCACGACTCCCAATGACAGACCGTCAGCCTGAACCTTAGCGAAAGCCCGGCCGGGAAAGTTGTCAATTGTCGACATCAATTTGCGCAAATCTTTCCTGGCGGGGCGCAATCGGCTAGCCCGGCGGCATGGCATCCTCCTCCGCATCGATCCTGGGCGTCGCCCGTTCGCTTTCCGGCAAGACCTGGCGCTGGCGCGGCGGCAACATGGAACTGGGCGGCGCGGGCGCGGCCTCGCTCGAACATGACCTGGTCACCCAGCTCTTGCTGGCGCGCGGCGTGCCCCGCGACGACATCGAACGCCACCGCAACCCGTCGCTGCGCGCATTCCTGCCCGATCCGTCCGAATTCCGCGACATGGACCTGGCCGCCGAACGGCTGGCCCAGGCCGTGCTGACGCAGGAGCAGGTCACCATCTATGGCGACTATGACGTCGACGGGGCGACCAGCGCGGCGCTGCTGATCCGCCTGCTGCGCGCGCTGGGGCACGAGGCGCGCTATTACATCCCCGACCGCCTGCTCGAAGGCTATGGCCCCTCGGGCGAAGCGCTGGTGCGGCTGGCCGAGCAAGGCTCCAGCCTGATCGTCACGGTCGATTGCGGGGCCATGGCGCACCAGGCGCTGGACATGGCGCGCACCGCCGGGGTCGATGTGGTGGTGGTCGATCACCACAAGTGTTCGCCCGAGCTGCCGCGCGCCCTGGCGCTGGTCAATCCCAACCGGCTGGATGAAGGCGACCTTGCCGCCGCGCACGGGCACCTTGCCGCGGTTGGCGTCGCCTTCCTGCTGGCGGTGGCGACCGTGCGCGCGCTGCGCCAGCGCGGATTTTTCGCCGGCCGGGCCGAACCGGACCTGTTCGCCCTGCTTGACCTGGTGGCGCTGGGCACGGTCGCGGACGTCGCCCAGCTGCACGGCCTCAACCGCGCGCTGGTGGCGCAGGGACTGAAAGTGATGGCCCGGCGCGACAACGTGGGCATGGCCGCGCTGATCGACGCCAGCCGGCTGACCCGCGCCCCGGCGTGCAGCGACCTGGGCTTTGCGCTGGGTCCGCGGATCAACGCCGGGGGCCGCGTCGGCGAATCGACCCTGGGGGTGCGTCTGCTGACCACCGAGGACCCGGACGAGGCGCGCGAGATCGCCGCGCAGCTGTCCCAGCTTAACGAGGAACGCCGCGCGATCGAGGCGATGGTGCAGGAAGCCGCCGAAGCCCAGGTCGATGCCCAGCACAACCGCGCCGTGCTGACCCTGGCAGGCGCGGGCTGGCACCCCGGGGTGATCGGCATCGTCGCCGGGCGGATCAAGGAAAAGACCGGCAAGCCCACCCTGGTCATCGCGCTCGACGCGGACGAACACGGCAACGGCAAGGGTTCGGGCCGCTCGATCAGCGGAGTGGACCTCGGCGCCGCGATTATCGCCGCGCGCGAAGCGGGGCTGCTGGTCGCGGGCGGCGGTCACGCGATGGCCGCCGGGCTGACCGTGGCGCCGGACAAACTCTCCGCGCTGGGTGACTGGCTGGACGAACGGCTGGGCGCCGATGTGACCGCCGCCATGGCCAGCCAGGCCATGCTGCTCGATCTGGCCGTGGCCCCCGGCGGGCTGACCCCGCCGCTGGTCGAAGCGCTGGAAAGCGCCGGCCCCTATGGCATGGGCTGGCCCGGGCCGCGCGTGGCGGTCGGGCCGGTGCGGCTGGTCAAGGCCGACCTGGTCGGCACCGACCACGTCCGCCTGATCGCCCGGGGCGAGGATGGCGCCAGCTTCAAGGCCATCGCTTTCCGCGCCGCCAGCACGGACCTGGGCCAGGCGCTGCTGCACGGTTCGCAAGGGCGCAAGCTGTGGCTGGCCGGCCGCGCGAAGATCGACGACTGGGCCAGCCGCCCCCAGGCCGAACTGCATGTCGACGACGCCGCGTGGATTGATTGAACGGTTTTGCCCGGTGCGCTGATCGCCTTGCGCGATCAGCTTGCAACACCGGCCTGCCCCTTCGGTCATGACTTCGTTTCAAACAAAGTTTGCTTGGGGGGTTGACCCCCATGGAAGCCTCCCTTAATGGCGCACCCCTGCCCACCGCGCAGCTGGTGTGGCCCCTTCGTCTAGCGGTCAGGACGCGGCCCTTTCACGGCTGAAACACGGGTTCGATTCCCGTAGGGGTCACCAACAGGTGCAGGAAGTCTAGGACTTCCCTCGGCTTTGTGTTAAAGCGCGCCTCTCCACTGCGTTTCTGGTACATACTACTAGTACGTAATGGACGACTCACCCCTGCCGCCGAGGGCATAGTATCGGCGGGGTCGGCTCAAATCTGGTGGAGCCGTAACCGGGGTACGCCGCAATGAGCGGAGTACGCGCCCCACACCTTCAACGCCGTGATGGGGTCTATTACCTGCGACTGCGGGTTCCGGACGCATTGCGACCGGTGGTTGGCCAGACGGAGATCGTGAAGTCCCTGCGGACTGCATTGCTCAGGATCGCCCGCCCGAGGTCTGCCCTTCTCACGGCACTGGTGATGGAGGCTTTTGAAATGATCAAAGTTACTGAAATGACGACGGACGACGCCCGCAAACTCGTGCAGGGCTGCTTCGCCCAAGTGATCGCCGAACAGGATGCGCTTGGCGCTTATGTGCCGAAGACCGACCAACCGGAACTGGAATTGCTCGAACAAGCGTGCCTGTCGAATGACCGGATCGTCGAACTGGGGGAGCAGATTGCGGCTTCTACCTTTGACGGTGAAGTTCAGCGCCGGGTCCGGGATTTGCTCACCCGCAACGGATTTGGGCTACACGAGCTAACCGACGCCCGCATCAAGGACATCGCCAATGGCGTGGCGCGGGCGCTGATCGAGCAGCAGCGGCTATTCCAGTTGCGCCTCGAAGACCGGCTTGCGCCCTTTACCCCGTTGGAAAGCCTGTTCCAGACCAGCGCAACGATGGTGACCGCCGGTTCTGCTGGCTTGGCAGCGTTCAAGGGACCGTCGCTTGGCGATGCGGTGCAGAATTATCTGTCCGCCTATCGGGGCGTTTGGAAGCTCAAGACCTTCAAGGCACGGACTTGGCAGCTTGGCTACCTTGTCGAGTTCCTCGGTGCGGAAAGGCCGATTGAAAGCATCAAATCGGATGATATCCGCCGCTACCGGGATGCCATGCTGACGCTTCGCGCCAATCATGGCTTTGAGCCAAGCCAGAGCTTTGCGGCCAAACAGACCGCCAACGCCAATGCCCGCATTCAGCCCAAGACGGCGGAATTGATTTTCCAGCCGATCAAGACCTTCTTCAAATGGGCCGTCTCGACCGAGGGCCTGCTTGAAGCAAATCCTGCGCTCGCGATAAAGGTGGTCGTCAAAAAGGAGAAGGCATTCGTCCGTGTCCGCCGTCCGTTCACCAAGCACGATCTTGAACAGCTTTTCTCTTGCCCGCTGTTCACCGGCTGCAAATCGCCGCATCGGCGCTATGCCCCCGGCGACAAAATCTACCGGGACGCGAAATACTGGTTGCCGGTCCTCGGCTACCTGACCGGCGCAAGGATGGGTGAACTGGTCCAGTTGGCGATTGAAGATATCAAGGTCGAGGACGGTGTGCGGTACATCGACATCAACGAGAAAACGCTGATAGGCGTCGAGGCGAAATCCGTGAAATCGGGCGCGGGTCATCGCCAAGTACCGTTGCATCCCGATCTGATCGAACTTGGCTTCCTCGATTTCGTCGCCAAGCGGGCGAAGCAGGACAAGCCGAACGTGCGGCTGTTCAAGGAAATCCGGTTTGGCGTCGATGGGCAGGCATCGACCGAGTACAGCAAGATTTTCGGTCGATTGATGGATCAGGTCGGCCTCTCTGACCCCCAGCTTGTATTTCACAGTTTCCGGCACACCGCCGAAGACGCCCTGCGCGACGCCGGATGCCAACCTTATGTCATCGACCGCATCATTGGCCACGCCGACAACACGATGGGGGGCAAGTACGGCAAAGGCGTCTCGCTGCCGGTGCTGGCCGAGGCCGTTGCAAAAATGAAACTGCCGGTTCGGCTGACCGAGGTTCTGCCCCGCTAACCCGGTTGTGGACTCGCCCCTGTCCAGCGGCTATACGGGCTATGGTCCAAGCCGCTGGACAGTTGCCCCGCTTCCATCCCGCGCTGGGTGGTTCAATTGCAAAGGGGCAATTGCAAGTGCCGGTCACTTTCCATGAAAAAGCGGAAAAGACTCTAATAAGCCCACCGGCACCGATACCGACACCAGCATCACCGTTGTTCACGGCACAGAAGCTATCCGATGGACGACAGATATGGATATCAGCACCCCAGCCTGACAGGCTGTCATTCGTCATCCCCATAAGCCCGTATGTATATGCTCAATCCATAGAGCACTCTCTATCGGGGCCGGAGTTCCTGTTGGGGTTCGTTGCCCACATGCTCAACCCGCCGTTTCCGGTTGAGGTGGTGGGTCAGTCCAAATACGTTCACGGCTCCACTAAACTTGAAGACTGGCGAGCTAGCCGCCTGACCTTTGGCAAGCGGGAGTCGGTGGTGCACTTCTCCCGTCTCAAGCTCCAGAACGTTGGGTTATCGCTGCGCTTGGAGATGAACCCGCGCAAACTTGGCGAACAGGGCTTCAAGCAACTGGTCAGCCTCATGTCGCCGTGGTTCGACTTGGCCCGGGTTGCCAAGGCTGCGCGGGTGACAGGATTGGACATTGCCGTCGATGTTGTCGGCCTATGGGTGGGCGAGGTCATCGCCCGGCACAAGGATCAGGGCCAGCGGGTCCAGTACCTCGGCACCGATGGTTTGCTCGAAACCGTGTACATCAACCGCAAGCCGCCCCCGTACAAGCCAAAGGTTGATCAATGGGGGGTGCTGAAGCCCAAGGCGCTGTCGCATCCTGCTGGCAAGCCGCTCCTGAAAATCTACGACCGGGTGCGCGAGCGGGAGAAGTACGGCAAGAACCCGCCGTATGGCGATGCCCCGGTAACGCGGATCGAACTGGTTCGGGGGAACTTCAAGAAGCTCCGGCTTGATGGCTTGGCGGACCTCAAGGACCAACTGGCGGACGTGCGGGCAGGATACGGCCCCAGCCAGACCAATGTCATGCCGAGGGCATGGCGCCGGTTCTACGCCATGGTCCGCACTGAGCTTTTGCCTGTCGCCGCCGACGCGCTTGATCTCTCGCCCAAGGTGGCCAAGACCTTCGAGAAGGCGCTCAAGGTGCCGGTGCCGGACTTGGTCGCCCCCAAGACCACCTGGGCGGCATGGGAGGTGGCTTTGCAGTCCTGCGGGCTGCTCGCGCTGGTCCAGCCGGGGAAATAAGCGCGATAGGGCCGGTAAGGCGGATTTCTGCCGATTTGGGCTGTACCGCTGCCCCCTCAGGCGGCACGGTGTACAGATCATACCACCCTACTTTGGAAACACCGGATTGTTTATCGGCTACATTCGCGTTTCAACCGACCGACAAGCACAATCCGGACTTGGCCTTGAGGCCCAGCGCATCGCCATCGAACAATACGCGGCAAGACAGGGCCGGGAGATCATCGAAATCTACGTCGAGGCCGAGACTGGCAAGCTCAAGGACCGGCCCCAGCTAAACGCTGCGCTCGCGCACTGCCGCAGGGCCAGGGCGACCCTGTTGATCGCCAAGCTCGACCGGCTCGCCCGCAACGTCGCGTTTGTTTCGGCATTGATGGAAACCGGCACCGAGTTCGTCGCGGTCGATGCCCCGTTTGCCAACCGGCTGATGATCCATGTGCTGTCCGCCGTGGCGGAGTGGGAAAGGGAGCAGATCAGCGAACGAACCAAGGCAGCACTGGCAGCGGCCAAGGCCCGTGGGGTCAAGCTGGGTACCTACGGCGCTGTGCTGGGGGCCAGGAAGCGGGAAGAGGCCGACCGCTTTGCCGAAACCGTCCGCCCTGCGTTCATTGCGGCCCGCGATGCCGGATGCGTCAGCTTGCGCGAATACGCTGCCCACTTGTCTGCCGCAGGCACACCCACCCCGAACGGCGGCAGGTGGCACGCCAGCAATGTCAGCCTGCTGTTGAAGAGGCTAGGATTGTGAAACGTCAGAGCGATGGGCATCAGTTGGGCCGGAAGTCAGTCGCTTCGATTGCCACTGTCTGGTCATCTGCACAACCAAGCCGACAAGGAAGATTATCGACGCCCACATGCCGAACTGGCTATCAGTGAATGTCCCGGAAAAGTACAAAGCGAGGCGCGTGAATTGCACCCCATAGCAAAGGCCGATAAGCATATCCCAAGGATTAAGTGGGCGTTGCATCGCCGTGAGTTCCGGCCCCATCAGACTAAGTCCTCCCACTGCGTTAGCTGGGCCCTTTTTCGAACCCTGCGATACCATGTCGCCATTCCGAGTCCGAAGAACAAGCCCGCGAACAGGGCTGCTATGCAATCAGCAATCAAGGGCTGTCCGGTATGTCGCCATTGGATCAGGTACATGATCACGCCCCAGACGAAGCTGAAATACGCCCAATATGAAAACAGCACCTGCGTGAACGACTGGTAATAGGGTGGTCGCGGTTGCCAGCCAAACAAACGAGCCGCTCGTACATAAGGCGGCTCGCCATTCCATGCCCAAATGCCTGCACGGCGCATTTCTGCGACTGCCGCTGCGTATCGGTCCTGGTATCTTTCTTCAGGCATGACTCACCCTCCTGCACAGTTGTATATTCAATGGTGAGTGCAGAGCAAAGAGCCTGCCGCGAAAGGCACAGGCTCATGCAGAGGGCTTACGCCCCGATCTCTCGCAGGCCCGGGCGGCAGGATGCTCGTCCTTGCTGGAAATTGCCGATTTCCTGACGGCTCAGGGCCATCAGACCGCTTGGGGTGGTCCATGGTATCCAATGACGGTCCGGCGCGTTCTGGACCGCTTGGGGGCAACTGCTGCCTAGCGGTGCTTGAGGACTGCTTCCAGCACACCATCCAGCCATTTGAGATCATCATCGGTTAATCTCGCCAGCCGCGTGACGATCTTCGTGATCCTTGGGCGGGTCAGCGCGGACTTGGCCGAAAAGAACTCGGCGGGATCGACCTTGAGCGCCGTGGCCAGCTTGTCGATGGTGGCGAAGCTCGCCCCGCTCTTCCCCGCCTCGATCCGCGAAATCATATCGACGCTGAGGTCAGCACATTCCGCAAGCTGATCCTGCGTCATCTGTTGTTGGCGGCGGTGGGCTGAGACCAGACGGCCAAAGCGCTTTCGCAGGTCATGCATCGTGTCATCGGTCATGGCCCATGACTTGACCGCGACCACCGTCGAGGTGGAGTGACGTATAAGGCGGATATCGGAAAAGCGTATTCAGGTTGCAATCAAGTGCAAATAAGGCATTCGGAAATCCGGAACCTAATTCGGGGAAGGATGCAGAATGCAGGGATCGACAGTGAAATCCTTCGGGCGGGCCTATTTGAGCTTCGTCCGTTATGCTGCGGGGAGTGTGGCGGTGGTCATTGGGCTGGGGATGCTGCTCACTCCGGCTCCCATCTATATCAAACCGTTCGGAGTCTGCCTCGCTATCGCCGGGGTGCTCGTGCTGCCAGTGACAGCATCTTGGCTTGGCAAGCGGGCTAGGCAGTTCCAGCCATGGTATGTACCGCTCCTGATGGCGGGCGCGGCATTGTGGGGCGGCTTGGTGTTTTCCGCCATCGCCTACTCGGCATGGGAGAAGGCGCATCCCGAAATCGCCGCCAAGCTCGCGGCGCAGCAGAAGGCCAAGGAGCGGGCGGAAAAGGAGCAAGTCCGGGCCGAGGTGGCACAAAGGGCCAAGCAAGACCAAGCAGCGGCCTTGATCAAACGCGGGGAGCGGCAGCAGGCGTTTAGTGTCATGTGGGGGCAGGTCACGGCCCAGATGGAGCCGTGCGAGAAATCACAGCGCTACCTCGCCAAGCTGCTCGCCCGTCCCGGCACGATGGTGCAGAGCTACCAGATGGCCAGTCAGGGCCAGCAAGTCTGTTACCAGACTTACAACGCCGTTCGGCAGATCACTGCCCCTGCTGTCTTCTCTGAAAAGGCGTCAAAGCTGGCAACCGAGGGGCTGGCTGGATGCGCCGAAGCTATGCTCGCCCGCATGACCTACCTCGACATTGCCGGAAAGGTGATCGACGGCGACCGCCGTCCATCGAAGCTAGCCGAGGCGCAGGCGCAAATTCAGGCGGCGGACCTCGCCACCCTGCAATGCGTGGCCAAGCTGACCGAGGCGGGGCTGGCTGATGGGCTGAAACTCGAAAAACGCTGAGATTTCTGCGGATTTCGGATGCTTCCAGCTCAAACAAGTGAAAGTCCTCCATTGGGAATAACCCTCTGGAGGACGAAATGCTTTTCTCGATTGGCTACAGCGACAGAACCCTGCCGCAATTCCTTTATGAACTGGAACGGCGGGGCATAACCCAGATAATCGATGTGCGATCCAGCCCATGGAGCCGGAACGTCCCGTTCAACGCCAAGCAGATCACCCAGTGGTCGGAGCGGGCAGGCATCCTTTATCGGCAAGAGGGGAAGGACCTCGGTGGGCGGGCCGAAATCACGCTCGACCATCCCGACTATCTCGCCGCATTGGAGCGGATACTGGATGCAGCCTGCCGAGAACGGGTCGCAGTCATGTGCGCAGAGGGCCGACCCGAGGACTGCCACAGGACCAGCGACATTGCCGCCAGCCTGCTCGCCCGGTTCGGTATTGTCACCCGGAGCATCTGCCGGGACGGCTCGGACGAGGACGTGACCGACACCCTCCAGCGGGTTCCGGCGGGGCGGATTGATCCCCTGATCCGGGACTTGCTGGAACGCCAGCCCAGCCTGTTCTGAGGGCAAAATCCGGTCGAAATCCGAAAACTTTTAGTCGAAAAAACTCATATGGTTAAGTTGCTGAGCCAACTCGTGAAATCGGGGCCGCAAGTTACAAATCATGTTGGAAAACGACCCCCGCCGTGAAGCCATTTCCGGGGCTTGATCCAACCGCTCCAATCCCTTCGATTACACCGTCTATTTGCCGATCCAAGCCCCTCCCAGCGCGAACCCGGGGCCACTCCTACCTCACTTACCCATCGGGACGGGAGGCTGGCCAGAAATCGCCCAGCCCCCCGCATGGCATTGCTCATTTCGGCTTGGCGATGACCACCGTTGGCTTATGGCCCGCCAGCACGGTTGCCGCGAACTGCTGTACGTCGCTTGCGGTAACGCTTCGGATGCCCTGAGCCTCGCTCATTAACGCAGCGCGGGAGCGCGGTTCGCGCCAAAGCGTGGGCAAGTTGGCAATCCACCACTGATTGTTCTCGCGGCTCTTGGCCTGTGCTTCGAGCAAAGGCTGCGCGGCCCGCTTGAGTTCGTCGGCACTGACTGGCTTCTTCGCCAGTTCCGCAAGCTGCGCGTCAAGCAGACTGGCGAACGCTGTGAAGTTGGCGGGCGGGGTTTCGAGCGAGACCCTGAAATAGCCCATGCCCGGAAGCTGGATTGAGGAGACTGACGAGGCTCGCGGCGAATAGGTGATCCCGAGCTTCTCGCGCACCGTCTCCACCATCCGCGCTTCGATGATTGCGGCGGTCACATCGGCGACGTAGCTCTGCTTTGGGTTGGCATAATAGTCAGGCAGCGCCCAGATTGCGCCATAAATCGCCTGATCTGCGCGCCCGCCGTGGGTGGCAATGTATGGCTCGGCTCTGCCAGTGGGCATGGCGAGCTTGATCGCGGGCGATGCTGGCCGGGAAAGCGCGGGACCGGTGGCAAAGGTCATCTGCATCGCCGCGATGGCGGTGGGCACGTCGATATCGCCAACGATGGTCACATCGGCAGGCCCAGCGAGTTCCGCCCGCATGAGCTTGGGAAGGTCCTGCGGGGTAGTTGCTACGATATCCGCCGCGGTGGGCACATCGTCGAACCGGGTATCGCCGCCGCCGAACAGCCGCTGGGCCTCGCGCTCGAACACCGCGCCAGCATTGGCATCGACCTGTCCCGACACCATCGGACCGATGGCGGTGAGCTTGTCGCCAAGCTCGGGGCGGAACCCCGGATCACGGGCATAGCCTGCGAGCAGCTGCATCTGACTCACGAAGTCGTTGGGGCGCGTGGTAGCGACAAGGTTGAATGACCGGCTCCCGGCTTGCACCTGCGCGTTGACCACCTTGCCGCCGCCTTGTGCCCAGCGCTGGATATCGGTCAGCGTCAGCTTGCCGGTCCCGCCGAGCGGCATCAGTTCAGCGGCCCACAGGGCGTGGACCAGTTCGGGCGCGGCCCCGGCCCGGCCATTGCCGAGGGCAACGTCGATATAGATCTTGTCCTTTTCGAACGGCGTCGGCTTGACCCTCAGGCGGCTGCCATTGGCAAAGGTGACGACCGTCGCGCCAAAGTCCTTGTCGGCGACCTGCGAGATCACTTTGCCCGGCGCTCCGAAATCGGAATAGGGCCAGATGACCGCAACTTCCGCTGCGCGCTGGGCGAGCGGCTTGGCGTAGCTCTCGGTCAGCCGGGCTTCGAGGACGGCGGTTCCGACCGCGCTCGTCTGGGTCGAACGAAACAGGATGGGGCCCTGACCCGTAAAGGCAGATCGGAGCCCTTGGCTCACGTCGTCCATCGTCAAGGACCCCAGCACGGCCTTGACGAGCGCAAGGTTTTGGTCGGGACTGGTGAATAGTTGATCCTGATCCACCGTGTTGAGCAAGCCGTTCGCAAGGTCCTCGCTCTTGCGTGTCGCTGCTCCCTGAGCGGCAGCCTCGTACATCGTCAGGACCTGCGTTGCAGCGCGCTGCAATTCTTCCGGACTTATCGGCCCGGCGAGCACCTGACGCTGTTCCTCGGCGATGGCGGTGAGCGCCACGCTCCACTTGTCCGGCGCTGCCGCTATGCCGATCTGCGTGATCGAGGCTGAGTTCATCAGATCGGGTATGGCAAGGGCCTGTCCGCCGACGAACGGACTGCCGGGCTTGGCGGCGCGTTCGGCAATGCGGTTGTTAAGCACGGTCATGCCGACCAGCTGGATGATCTGCTCCCGGTCTACGGCTTCGGTCTCAGCGCGGTGATCCACCGGGCGGACCCAGCTGAGCGTCAGCACATCGGGCGCACCGGGCGCAGCAAACTCGCTGGCCTTGGCATTCGGCGTAGGGCTGCCGAAATCCACCTGCACCGCCTTCCCGGCAGGCTTCCAATCGGAGAATTGTGCCTTGATCTGGGCCTCGACCTTGGCGGGATCGATGTTGCCGACCACGATCAGCGTGGCGTTGTCGGGCCGATAGTTGGCGGCATAGTAGGCACGCAACCGGTCTGGCGTGGCGGCCTTGATTGTCTCGACTGTGCCAATCGGCCAACGTTGCACCGCCCGCGTTCCGGCCAGTGCCGTACCCAGGTTGGCTTTGGCCATCCGGTAGGGCGGCACGTCACGCACGCGTTCTTCGGAGAGCACGACGCCCTTTTCGGCGTCAACCGCTGCCGGGGCCAGTGTCAGGCGCTCGCCGATCTCGCGGAACAGCGAGAAGCCAGTATCGAGCGCGGTCTGGTCGGCCTTGGGGAAGTTGAACATATAGACCGTCTGGTCCTGCGCGGTGAACGCGTTGGTGTCGGGACCGAACCTCAGGCCCTGCCGTTCGAGCATGTGAACGACTTCGCCATCCGCCAGGTTCTTGCTCCCTCGGAACGCCATGTGCTCAAGGAAGTGGGCAAGGCCCTGCTGGTCGTCGCTCTCCGCGATCGAACCCGAGCCGATCCTGAGCCGCATCGCAATACCATCGCTGGGCGTTGTGTTGCGCATGATCGCATAGCGCAGGCCATTAGGGAGCGTCCCGAACACCACCGCCGGATCGGCCTTGCGGGCGGTGTAGTCCTGTGCCCAGCGCCCCTCCTGCTTGAGCGGCACGTCATCGGCAAGCGCCGGAACGGCCAGCAGGGCAAGTGTGATCAGGCTGACTTTGATGCGGAGTTTCATCGTGTGCTTCCCTTCTATGCCGGTTGCTCCTGGCTGAGCGCCAGTTGCTGTTGTTCGATCAATGCTTTCAAATCGTGGAGTTTGCCGCCCGCCATCACAAGCACGCGGCTCGCTTGGGCAATGGTTTCCTGCCGGTGGGCAATGATGATGCGGGTGATCCCCATTGCGGCAATGGCAGCATTGACCGCCTGCTCATGTTGAACGTCGAGGTGTGCGGTGCCTTCATCCAACACCAGTACCTTGGGCTGGCGGTAAAGCGCCCGGGCCAGCAGCACCCGCTGCTTCTGCCCGCCGGACAGGGTCGATCCCATGTCGCCGACCAGTGTCTCGTACTGCATCGGCATGCCCGCGATATCGGCGTGGATCGCGGCGGCAACGGCAGCGGCGACCACCCGCTCCATATCGAGGTCATCGTCGAACAGGGCGATATTGTCGGCGAGGCTACCGGCGAACAGGCTGTCCTCTTGCAGCACCGCCGCGATCTGGCTGTGGAAGCTCTTGTAGCCGAACCGGGCAAGCGGCAGACCGTCGATCAGCACGTCACCGGCTTCCGGTTCGACCAGTCCTAGCAGCAGCTTGACCAGCGTGGACTTGCCGCCGCCCGATGGGCCGGTGATGGCGACATGCTCGCCCGGCTCGATTGTCAGATTAGCCCCGTCCAGCACCAGTGGATCGCTCGGGGAGTAACGGTAGAATACGTCCCTGAGTTCGATCCGGCCCTTGAGTTCGGTCGCGAAATCGGCGTTGTCGCCGAAACTCTTGTCCTCGTCGGACAGCGCGATATCCGAGAGGCGCTCAAGGTGAAGCCCCAGCATCTTGAAGGCGATGCCCTGATCGATCAGCGCTGCCGCCTTCTGCATGAACTGCGTCTTGTAAGAGAGGTAAGCGAAGACCATGCCAACGCTGAACCCTGCGCCATTGATCACGTAGCCGATCGCCAGCCACACGGTGACGATGTTTTCGAGGCCGAAGATCAGGGTGTTGGCGGCGCTCTGCCAGATATGGATACGCGCAAAGCGCACGTCGGCATTGACGGCATCGGTGAGCTTGGTCTGCCACAGGGCATGACGCAGGGTCTCGCGTCCGAACAGGCGCAGCGTGGTCATGCCCCGCAGGGTCTCGATAAGGGTGGTCTGCTCCTTGCCGTGGGTGATGATCGAGGCTTCCTGCGCCTCGCGCTCGAAGCTGAACGAGACCAGTCGGACCACGGCGTAGAGTGCGAAGGCGATGATCGCGACCAGCGCCAATTGCGGGCTATACCAGAGCATCAGCGCCAGCGTCAGGATGGCGAGTGCGCCATCGACCAGCGCGCCGACCGCGCCTTGGGTCAGCAGGTTCTGGATCGGACCGATGGACTGGAACCGCGAGAGAATATCGCCGGTGTGCCGCTTTTCAAACCAGTCGATGGGCAGGCGGAACAAGCGCCGGGCGATATTCGCGGCGAGGCCGTAGCTGATGCTGGTCCCGGCCACGAGCAGCACGAACGAGCGCAGCAGGGTCGCACCTGCATTGATCACAGTAAACAGCCCGAACCCCAGCGCCAACACGGTCAACAGGTCATGATCGAGCGCGGGCAGCGCCTGATCGATGGCAAGCTGCATGTAGTAGGGCGAAGCCAGCACGAAGGCTTGCAGCACCAGCGTCAGCACCAGCACCTGCAACAGGGCGCGCTTGATACCGGTCATCCGCTGCCACAACTGCGACAATCGCAGGTGCTCGCGTTGCTGACCGGTCTGGAAATCGTTGCTGGGCCGCAATTCCAGTGCGACGCCGGTAAAATGATCCGAGACCTCGGCCATCGGCATCCATGTCGAGCGGCCATCGGGGTTATGGATCAGGGCCTTATCGCCCTTGACGCGTTCGAGTACCACGTAGTGGTTCATGTCCCAGTGCAGCACGGCGGGCAGATGGAGGCCCGGTAGGCTTTCGAGCGGCAGTTTGACCGCACGCGGCGTCAGGCCGATCCGGTCGGCCAGGCCGATCAGCGTTTTGAGCGCTGCCCCCCGCAGGCTTGGCGCGAAGCGGCGGCGCATCGTACCAAGATCGATATCGAGGCCATGGAAATTAGCGACCATGGTCAGCGAGGCAAGGCCGCACTCGGCAATCTCGGTCTGGCGCACGAGCCGGACCCGCGAACGGGTTAGGAAACCAAGGTCGAGCATTGCGCTAGCGGTTCCGCACTGCGAATAACGGCTCGAACAGCCATTGCAGGAGTGACTGCTTCTCGGTGACGATCCGCGCCGTTAGGCTCATGCCAGAGACCAGCGGCTCGGCTCGACCATAGGCGCGGATTGCGCTTTGCTTGAGAGCGACTGTCACCGGATAAACCGCAACCGTAGTCCCGTTCGGTCCCTGCGCATTGATAGCGCTGCTGGCGACGGTCTGGACGGTGCCGGTGACGGTGCCAAACCGTTGATAAGGGAAAGCATCGATGGCGAGGCGCACTTCCTGACCCGGTCTTACGAAGCCAATAGCGGCGCTGGGGACGGCGAGTTCGGCGCGCAGCTTTGCGCCCGTCGGGACGATGGCCATCAACTGGCCCTGGGGACTGGCGGGTTGGCCTACCCGAGCCGTTAGCGCCGTTACCCGCCCGGCAATCGGAGCGCGCAGCACGTAAGATCGCGATCCCGCAGTACTGGCGGCTTGTTGGGCGACTTGTGCCCGGGTAGCGGCTAAGCTGGCCGTCTGGGCACGGGCCTGCGCGGATATCTGGACGGCAGAGCGTTCGTTCTCGGCAAGTGCAGCGCGTTTGGCAGCAAAGGCTTGCTCAAGTTGTGCCAAACCCTGCTGCCGGGAAAGCAAGGTTTCTTCGCGCACCTGTAAATCTCGCCCGCTGATAAACCCGCGATCCGCAACCGAGCGGGCGCGGTCCAGGTCCTTCTGTGCGGACGCGATCAATGCGCGCTGCGTCCCGATCTGTGCTTCAAGCTGGGCAATCTCTGCAATGAGACCGGAACGCTGCGCTGCAAGTTGACTGGCTTGGGCTTGCGCCGAGGCCAGCGATGCGTTGGACTGAGCGGCGAGACTGGCGTCCTGCTGGGCGATGGCCGCTTGAACAAGTGAAGCAGGGGATTGTAGGGCTGCGCCGTCTTCTTCGGCGCGGATGGCGGCGAGTTCGGTTCCGGCGGGAACCAACTGGCCGTCGTGCACTGCCAAGGAGGCGATGACGCCAAACCGACTCGGAACTATAGCTGAAATCCCTGTGTCGGGAGTGATCGTTCCGGTGGCAGTTTCAACACGGGAATAGGTCGCGAGTGACAAGAACAGCAAAGCAGCCGTAACACCACCGGCTATCAAAAGACTAACGCTCTGCCACGCGACGGGCACCGCTATAGCGACATCGCCGAATGCCCCCTCATGATGGCCTGCCAGTAGCTCCTTGCGAAACAAGGAAAATCATCCCTTTTCAGCGTAATTATGAAGGTCTTCTAAACGATAAAGCATATATCCGGAGAACACCAAAGTCATGGTCAAGCCAGCCGCTGATAGCGGACTAGAAAAACTTCCATTCACGAACAATATATCAATAAAGGTCGCACCATATCCGAGGGTTCCCACAAAAAACTTCCAACAAATTTTTTTGGAGATTTTAACTTCTATGCTCCTCTTCGGAAGAAAGGCAGAAACTTTATTCTGCTTCCCTAGAAATAATGCGCACGGAACCAATGCAAATGATGAAGTTAGGAAAGTGCATGCCACTATTAATTCAGTATTTCCTGAACTAAAATATTGTAAAAAATCTGTGAAAATAAGTATCGATATCAAAATCGAAAAAGCCCCTGCTATCCAGTATATATCAAGAAGCCGATCAAATATATTAAACTTTTTTTGGCTCATAGCAAAAAAAACGGACTTATATCCATCGCCATTTTTCAGGAAAAAGGAATTGTAATATATAGTGTCGTCCATTTTAAATACACACATATATGATCCTTAACGGGTGCTCGCCGCAACTTTACGACGAGCACCACTGCCTACGGCCATGAATGTCAGGGCATATTCAATCCTTGGGCGGCCCAGATGCCGCCAAAAGCTAGAGAAATACCCCCGACTGCGACCAGCGACCAACCGCCAGTAGCTACGGCCAACGCGCCCGCACCAATTAGCAGCTAGCGTCCGCGCTCGTGGTGTAATTTCCGGTGTATGTGACGGTGTATTCCGGGGTGGGGCATGCCCCACCCCGGAATGCGGCGTCGCTGGTGGCCACCGGGCTCATCGTTATGGTGGAGTTT
>NZ_JAYRKX010000020.1:0-58311 GCF_041905565.1 Novosphingobium sp.
CCCGCTCCCCCGGCCCAACCACCCACAGGGTACCTTGAACGGGTGGTTGGGCCGGGGGAGCGGGCTGGTGTTGCAAGGACAGGCCGGATGGCCTGTCCGCACCGCCGTCAGGCGGATAAAAAGAGCCCCCGTCCTTGCGGGCGGGGGCCTTCTTGAGGTGGGGGCTGTAAGGAGTGCCTGGGTATTGCGTCAGGCGGCCGCGTTGCAGCGCGCGAGCTTGTCGGCGCTCAATTCGCCCTTCGGGGTGGCGAACTTGGTGATCTGGCCGAATTCCTTGGCAACCCGGGCGCAGGTGTTGACCGGCGACGAACCGTCGCTGCGGCCGGTGCACTGATCGCCGGTGCAGTTCCACACCGCACCGTTGACGACCTTGCGCACCGGGGCATCAAGGCCCTTGGCAAGGACAGCCGAATAGGAGGCGCTGGACTGCGCCTGGGCCGGCGCGGCGGTGAGCGAGAAGCTGGCGACGGTGCCGACCACGGCAAGGGCGCCAACGAACAGGTTGCGGGCAAACGGCCGCTGGAAAGTGCGGATCATGGTAATTCCCCTTATGTCTGGCACGCAGGGATCAAGCCGTTCCTGGGAGGGAGGGATGCCGATTTGCGTTGCGAAAGGCTACCTAATGCGCTAGTCGATCAGTTGCAAGATGAAACGATGCAGTGCAGCAAAGATTTTTTTGTCACACTCAAAGCGGCTTTGCGTTAGGCTCGTTACGGGTATGGGGAATTGAACATGGGCAAATTGCACGAACCGCTCGACAGCCAGACTTGCGGGCTGCCTGCCGCGCTGGAAGTCATGGGTGAACGCTGGAGCTTCATGATCCTGCGCGCCGCGTTCAATGGCCTGCACCATTTCGAGGAATTCCTGGGCGTGCTGGGCATTGCCCGTAACATCCTGTCGAACCGCCTGGCGCGGCTGGTCGAACATGGCATCATGAAGCGCGAACCGCTGCCCGATGATCGCCGCAAGATCGAATACCGTCTGACCGAAAAGGGGTTGGACCTGCTCCCGGCCATGCTGGCGCTGCGCCAGTGGGGCGAAAAGTATGGCTGCGGCGTGCCCGCCAACCCCGTGCTGTGCGATGAGCGTGACGGCCTGCCGATCGCGCCGATCGGGATTTACGCCCACGATGGCCGCCTGCTTGGTCCCAAGGAGCTGGAATGGCGCGAT
This sequence comes from Novosphingobium sp., assembly GCF_041905565.1. Classification (GTDB taxonomy): domain Bacteria; phylum Pseudomonadota; class Alphaproteobacteria; order Sphingomonadales; family Sphingomonadaceae; genus Novosphingobium. The sequence goes on from NZ_JAYRKX010000020.1 coordinate 1,171, forward strand.
CCCGCCGATGTCGGCAAACTGCGCGAGCAGCATGAAGACCCCGTGGTGCGCCCGCAGCTCAACGTGCTGCGATGAATTTAGGGCGACGGTCTGATTTTCAGCCCTTGCCCTGATCGGCAAGGCTGCGCATAGCGCCGTGATGCCCGCCGATTCCCCCGAACGCACCTGCCTTGAAGCCATCGCCACGCGCAAGTTGATCCGCGCCGATTACAACGGCGCCGAACTGCGGCTTGCCCCGCACCTGCTGTTCATGCGCCATGGCGAGCCGTTCATCGGCGCGTTCAACCCCGGCAAGGCCTGGCGCAGCGAGGAAGAACGCCGCCTCGGCTATTTCAAGCTGGCCGGCCTGCACAACCTGGCACTGACCGACGAGGGGTTCGAGCCGCTGGACGGCGCCGACACCAGCCCTCCGCGCGAGGACGACGATCTGCTGTTCGCGATCTAGACTGCCTCAACTGCGCGGGGCGACTCGGCGATAGCTCAGCGCCTCGGCCACGTGGATCCGCCCGATCCCCTCGCTGCCCGACAGGTCGGCAACGGTCCGGGCCACGCGCAGCATCCGGGTATAGCCGCGCGCCGACAGGCGCATGGCCTCGGCCGCCTGCATCAGCAGCTTGCGGCCCGGCTCATCCGGCGTGGCGTGGCGTTCCAGCAGGTCGCCGTCCAGTTCGGCATTGCTGCGCCGACCCGTCCCTTCGAGCCGCGCGACCTGCACCCGGCGAGCGGCGGCGACCCGCGCGGCCACTTCGGCGCTGCCTTCTGCCGGTGGCGGCAGGGCAAGATCGGCCGCGCTGACCGGGTCAACCTCGACGTGCAGATCGATTCGATCGAGCAGCGGGCCTGATACCTTGCCCTGGTAATCGGCGGCGCAGCGCGGAGCGCGGCTGCACCCCAGCGCCGGATCGCCGAGATAGCCGCAGCGGCACGGGTTCATCGCCGCGACCAGCTGGACCCGCGCCGGATAGGTAACGTGGGCATTGGCCCGCGCCACATCGACCACCCCGGTTTCAAGCGGCTGGCGCAGCGAATCGAGCACCGCGCGCTGGAATTCAGGCAACTCGTCGAGAAACAGCACGCCGAGGTGCGCCATGCTGACCTCGCCCGGGCGGACGCGCAGGCCGCCCCCGGTCAGCGCCGCCATCGAGGCAGAATGGTGCGGCGAACGGAACGGCCGGGTGCGGCTGATCCGCCCTTCCTCCAGCGTTCCCGCGACCGAGGCGACCATCGACACTTCCAGCGCCTCGGCCGGGGTCAGCTCGGGCAGGATGCCGGGCAGGCAGCTGGCCAGCAGGCTTTTCCCGGCGCCAGGCGGGCCGATCATCAGCAGGTTGTGCCCCCCGGCGGCGGCGATCTCCAGCGCGCGCTTGGCCGTTTCCTGGCCCTTTACCTGGCGCAGGTCCGGGCCGTGGTCAGGCTCTGCCGCCACGCCCGGCGCGGGCGGCGGCAATTGCTGCACGCCCTTCAGGTGGTTGAGCAGGCTGATGATGTCGGGCGCGGCCAGCACCGGCACACCGCTCGCCCAGCTGGCCTCGCTGCCTTGCGCGGCGGGGCAGATCAGCCCCCGGTCAATGCCGCTGGCGTGAAGGGCGGCGAGCAGCACGCCCGGAGTGGGCACGATTCGCCCATCCAGTGCCAGCTCCCCCACGGCGACGAAATCGGCCAATTGCTCCGCATCGGTCACCCCCATCGCGGCGAGCAGCGCCAGCGCGATCGGCAGATCATAGTGCGAGCCTTCCTTCGGCAGGTCGGCCGGGGACAGGTTGATGGTGATTCGCTTGGGCGGGAGCGCCAGCCCCATCGAGGCGAGCGCGGCGTTAACCCTTTCGCGGCTTTCATTCACCGCCTTGTCCGGCAGGCCGACCAGGTTGAAACGCGGCATCCCCGGGGCGATCTGGCACTGCACTTCGACGCTGCGCGCCTCAAGCCCCAGGTAAGCCACTGTCTGAACCAGTGCGACCAAGCAAACCCCCACGGATAAACACCTAATTGCCGGTGATGGCCCAGCGCCCCGCGCAAGTCGAGAGGGACTGCGCCCATTGCGGCGACAACCTGTTCTTAACTGTCTGGCTTGCGATTCGCGTAAGTGGCCCATGCGATAATCCGGTCATGCGCAAGCTGATCGTCCTCTTCCTCTCGTTGCTGGCCCTGGCCGCCCATCCCGCCCTGGCGGGCGAGCGGGTGACCGTGACCACCGAGGAGACGGTCGAGGAGACAGTCTTTGTCAGCGAGGGCGGTTCGGAACGATTCGTCGCCAGTATGCCGACGGCGGTGCCGCAAGGCATCGCCCGGTTCGGCCCGTTCCGCGTGCTCGATGCCGGCCGGGCCGCGCTGGTCGATGTTACCGATGCGCGCAGCCCGGCGCAGTTCGCCGCGCTGCTCAAGGCCTTTCCCGGCGTCTCGCTGATCGAGATGATCGATTGCCCCGGCACCGAGGACGACCGCGCCAACCTGGCCCTGGGCCGGATGATCCGGGCGCGCGGCATTGCCACTCACGTGCCGCAGGGCGGCTCGGTCCGCTCGGGCGGGGTGGAACTGTTCCTGGCCGGCGCGCGCCGCATTGCCGATCCCGGCAGCGAATTCGCGGTCCACAGTTGGGCCGACGAGGACGGCCGCGAGGCCCGTGACTATCCCGAAAACGCCCCCGAAAACCGCGCCTACCTTGATTATTATGCCGAAATGGGGATGAGCGCGGACCAGGCCCGGGCGTTCTATGCCATGACCAATTCCGTGCCGTTCGAAAGCGCCCTGTGGCTGGGCGCGGCCGACATGGGGCGGTGGGTACCGCTAGACTGATCCGGCCTGCCCAGCGAATCCCTTGACTCGGTCCATGGCCTCCGTTAACGGCCCGCCTCTCTATTCCTGCTGACGGTTTCCGCCAGCGTATCAGTTCTGATTCGAAGGTTTTTGCAATGAAGCGCACTTTCCAGCCCAGCCGCCTCGTCCGCGCCCGCCGCCACGGTTTCCGTGCCCGCACGGCCACTGTTGGCGGTCGCAAGGTGCTGCGTGCGCGCCGCGCCCGCGGCCGCAAGAAGCTCAGCGCCTGAGCGACACTCCGAAGATGTCCGTCCTTGTGCGGCGGGCTGACTTCCTAGCAGCAAACCGGGGCTTGCGGGTAGCACGTCCCGGTTTCGTGTTGCTGGTAAACCCCAACGGCGCCGACGACCTGCGCTGGGGTATTACCGTCACCAAGAAGATTGGCGGCGCGGTGATCCGCAACCGGATGAAGCGCCGCTTTCGCGCCCTGCTGCGCGAGGCGCTGCCCGGCGCGGGGCTGCCCGGCCACGATCATGTGCTGATCGGCCGCGAAGGCGGGGTCGAACGCGATTTCGCCCTGCTGCGCGGCGAGCTGTCCGCCGCGCTCGCCCGCGCCGCCGCCGGCAAGGGCGATCCCCCCCGCCGCCGCAAGCCGCCCCGCAAATGAAGCGCGTGCTGATCCTGATTGCGCGCGGCTGGCAGCTTGGCCCCTCGCGCATTCTCCCGCCCTCGTGCCGCTATGCCCCCTCGTGCTCGCAATATGCGATCGAGGCGCTGGACAAGCACGGCGCGATCAAGGGTGGATGGCTGGCGCTTAAGCGGCTATTGCGCTGCCACCCATGGGGGGGACACGGCTATGACCCGGTGCCTTGAACGGCCCGGTGTCTTGACCTTGTAATACACACCCCCATCTAACGACTTTACGCAAGAAAACAGGAAGTGCCTCGTGGATAGCCAGAACCAGCGCAACATGATCCTGGCGGTGTTGCTGACCGCACTTATCCTGTTCGGCTGGGACGCGGGGATGCGCTATCTCTATCCCAACGCGGACAAGGCCAAGCCTGCCGCTGCCGCCAGCCCCTCGTCCGCAGCCAGCACCACGCCGACCCGCGAAGGCGGCCTGACCAGCGCGGCCGACCAGGCGCTGGAAGCGCGCGACCTGCAAACCGCGCTGAACCCCGCCAGCCGCGTGCCGATCCAGGCGCCGGGCCTGGCCGGCTCGATCAACCTGGCCGGCGGCGTGGTCGACGATCTCGTCACCAACCGCCACACCGCCAGCGTCGATACGGCCAGCGGCCCGCAGCGGATCTATTCGCCCGCCGGCACCCCCGCGCAGCAGTTCGCCCAGTTCGGCTGGGTCGGCCAGAACGTTGCGCTGCCGACTGCCGGGACCATGTGGACCGCCCCCGCCGGCGCGAAGCTGACCCCGCAGACCCCCGTAACGCTGAGCTGGAACAACGGCGCCGGCCTGAACTTCACGCTGACTTACGCGATTGACGCGGACTACATGATCACCGTCAGCCAGGCGGTCAGCAATGCCGGCCAGGCCCCGGTGGCGGTCCAGCCCTTCGCGCTGATCAACCGCACCGACAAGACCGCCAGCGTCGACATCTGGAACCTGCATTCCGGCCCGTTCGGCGCCTTCGACGGCAAGGTCGCGTTTGCTCCCAACTATTCCGAAGTGGCCGAAACCGGCCAGTTCGTGCCCGAAGGCAAGGCCGACTGGGTGGGCTTCACCGACATCTACTGGATGAGCGCGCTGATTCCCGACCGGAATGATGCCAGCAGCACCTTCCGCGCGGTCACCCCCGGCGTGTTCCGCGCCGACCTGCTTTACCCCGTGGTTTCGATCGCGCCGGGCAAGCAGTGGGTGCGCCAGACCCGTCTGTTCGCCGGGGCCAAGGAAAGCGCCGTGTTGGACCGCTACGAGGACAGCGGCATCACCCATTTCAGCCTGGCGATCGACTGGGGCTGGTTCCGCTGGTTCGAAAAGCCGATCCTGCTGCTGCTCAAGTCGCTGTTTTCCGCCGTGGGCAATTTCGGCGTGGCGATCATGCTGCTGACCGTGATTGTGCGCGGGATCATGTTCCCGCTGGCCCAGCGCCAGTTCGCCAGCATGGCGGCGATGAAGGCGATCCAGCCCAAGATGAAGGCCCTGCAGGAGCGCTACAAGGACGACCGCGCCAAGCAGCAGGAAGAAATCATGGCGCTCTACAAGAAGGAAGGCGTCAACCCGCTGGCCGGGTGTCTGCCGATCTTCCTGCAGATCCCGGTATTCTTCGCGCTGTACAAGGTGCTGACCCTGGCGATCGAAATGCGCCACCAGCCGTTCGTGCTGTGGATCAAGGACCTGTCCGCGCCCGATCCGCTGCATGTGCTGAACCTGTTCGGGCTGCTGCCCTTCACCCCGCCCGCCTTCCTGGCGATCGGCGTGCTGGCCGTGCTGCTGGGCATCACCATGTGGCTGCAGTTCAAGCTGAACCCGGCGCAGATGGACCCGATGCAGCAGCAGGTCTTCGCGATCATGCCGTGGATGATGATGTTCATCATGGCGCCGTTCGCCGCCGGGCTGCTGCTCTACTGGATCACCTCGAACGTGCTGGCGATTGCGCAGCAGGCCTATCTCTATTCGCGCCACCCGCAATTGGCGGCCCAGTCCGAAAAGGACGCGGTCGATGCCAAGCGCGCCCAGGAACGGAGCAAGTAGGATGGATCCCGATACCGCCGAACAGGCGCGCCGCCTGTTCGCGGGGCCGATCGCGTTCCTGAAAAGCGCCCCGGCGCTGCAATTCCTGCCCGATCCAGTGCTACCCGAGATCGCCTTTGCCGGCCGTTCGAACGTCGGCAAAAGCTCGCTGCTCAACGCGCTGACCGGGCGCAAATCGCTCGCCCGCGCCTCGGTCACGCCGGGGCGGACGCAGGAACTGAACTTCTTCGACGTGGGCGATCCCACCGTGATCCGGCTGGTCGACATGCCGGGCTATGGTTATGCCAAGGCCCCGATCAAGGTGGTCGAACAGTGGAAGCGGCTGGTGCGCGATTACCTGCGCGGGCGGGTGGTGCTGAAGCGCACCCTGGTGCTGATCGACAGCCGCCACGGCGTGAAGGACGTCGACCGAGACATGATGAAGCTGCTTGATGAAAGCGCGGTCGGCTACCGGCTGGTGCTGACCAAGGCAGACAAGATCAAGGCGAGCGAGCTGGAAGCAGTCCACGCCGCGACCATGGCCGAAGCGCGCAAGCATTCCGCCGCCTTTCCCGAAGTGGCGATCACCAGTTCGGAAAAAGGCATGGGCATTGCCGAGCTGCGCGCCGCCGTGCTGGAAGATTCCGGGATCTGACCACCATGCATGAGCATATCGAGGAGGCCGATCTCGAACGCGTGATCCCGGCCTTCTATGCGCGTGTCCGCCAGGATCCGCTGATCGGCCCGGTGTTCGATGCCGCGATCGACGATTGGGACCACCACCTGGGCAAGCTGGTGGCCTTCTGGTCATCGGTGATGCGCTCGACCGGGCGGTACAAGGGCAGTCCGATGGCCGCCCATGCCCAGCACCGCGCCGTGCTGACGCGCGAGATGTTCGCCCGCTGGCTGGCACTGTGGGGCGAGGTGACGAGCGAACTGCTATCCGCAGAAGGCGCCGCCGCGATGCAGGCCAAGGCCGCAACGATTGCCGAAAGCCTGCAACTGGGCCTGTTCTTCCGCCTTGCGCCCGGCGCGCCGCCGCAGCCCTACCGGGTCACTGCCGAATGGGACGAAGCCAGCCTGCCGCAGGCGCTGCGCCAGCGCCACAACACCAAGGCCGGCACCTGGGGCCTGCTGCGGGTCAGCGCAGGCAGCGCCGACCTGGTGTTCGAGGACCCGCCCGCGCGCGTCACGGTTACCCCCGGCCAGCCGGCGCAAATCCCGCCGCAGGCGTGGCACCATGTCGAACTGACCGGCCCGGTGCGGCTGCGGGTCGAATTCTACCGCGAACAGCCGCCGGGCTGACCCGCTACCTGGCGAACAGCTGGTCCAGGCTGGCGAAGGCCTTCATCTCGACCGCGTTGCCGCTGGGATCGCGGAAGAACATGGTCGCCTGTTCGCCCACTTCGCCTTTGAAGCGAACGTAAGGCTCGATCTCGAACTTTACACCCGCCGCGCCCAGCCGGTCGGCCAGCGCGTGCCAATCCTCCAGCGTCAGCACGATGCCGAAATGCGGCACCGGCACGCCGTGCCCATCGACCGGATTGTTGCCCGCGTCCGCCGCCGCCTGCCCGGTGCAGTGCGCGACGATCTGGTGGCCATAGAAATCGAAATCGATCCACTGCTCGCTGCTGCGCCCTTCGGCGCAGCCCATTACGCCGCCCCAGAAGGCGCGCGCTTCGGCCAGATCGCGGACGGGAAAGGCGAGGTGGAAGGGACGCAGGCTCATCGCGGGGGCTCCGTTCAGACTCGACAGCACTTGACTGAATGGCTAGCCCGCTAGGCCATGAAGCTGATCCTCGGCAACAAGAACTATTCCAGCTGGTCGCTGCGCGGGTGGCTGGCGTGCAAGCAGTCCGGCCTGCCGTTCGAGGAGATCATGGTCCCGCTGTTTGGCGAGGACTGGGACGAGATCAAGAAGAACCACGAGGAAATCGCCCCCTCCAGCGGCAAGGTGCCGGTGCTGTGGGATGGCGACGCGGTGGTGTGGGACAGCCTGGCGATCATCGAATACCTGGCCGACAAGGTCGGGCGCGACCGGTTCTGGCCCAAGGCCGACGATGCCCGCGCGATGGCGCGATCAATGGTCGCGGAAATGCACAGTTCCTACCAGGCGCTGCGCAGCGAATGCCCGATGAACATGCGCGCCGAGGTTGAAGGCGTGGAACTGAGCGCTGCCGCCCGCGCCGATGTGGTCCGCATCCTGACCCTGTGGGCCGAAGCGCGCGCCCGGTTCGGCCAGGGCGGCCCGTTCCTGTTCGGCACCTACAGCGCGGCGGACATCATCTATGCCCCGGTGGTCAGCCGCTTCATGACCTATGGCATCGGCGTACCGGGCTTCGCGCTGGCCTACATGGAAGCGGTGTGGGACCACGAATGGCTGCAATCCTGGCTCCACGCTGCCGAAGCCGAGGACTGGACGATCGAACAGTACGAGACGCCGGTCGCGCGAAAATAAGTCAGTAAGCCGTGCCGTCCTTGTGGCGGTACAGGTCGTCGGTGCCCCAGATCATGTCGATATCCGAGTAGACCCCGCCCAGCGCCTGCCCGGCGCTGACGCACAGGAAGGCGCAATCCTCGGCGCTTTCGTTGATCAGGTGATGGCCGTTTTCGACCCCCGCCGGCCAGGCGCAGATGTCGCCGGGGCGCAGCACGGTCCGGCTCTCGTTCTCGACCAGCACCACCTCGCCGCGCAGCATCACCAGCAATTCGTCCTCTCCGTGGTGCCAGTGGCGCTGGCTTGACCAGGCTCCGGGCTTCAGCTCGACATAGCCCGCACCCAGGTGCGCCAGCCCCAGCGCCGCGCCGATCCGGCGCGACTGGCGCCCGGCCACTGCCCGGTCGAAGGGCGCGGGATAAGTGGTGGTAGTCTTGAGCGGGATCTGGCTGAGGTCGATCCTGGGCATGGGCTTGTCTCCGGCTTGTCTTGGCGGGGCATAGCCCATATGCCGGGCGTCAGTCATGACTTCCGTCCTTGCCCTTGCCGAAGCGCTGATCGCCTGTCCCAGTGTCACCCCCGCCGCGGGGCTGGTGTTCGATTGCCTGGAAGGGCAGCTGCGCCCGCTGGGTTTCGAAGTGCACCGTTTTTCCGCCGGCGAAGCGCCGGATGGTCCGGTGGAGAACCTGTTCGCGGTCCGGCGCGGCCCTGCGGGCAGCCGCCACTTTGCCTTTGCCGGGCACGTCGATGTCGTCCCGCCGGGCGAAGGCTGGGCCAGCGCGCCCTTCGCGCCCGAAGTGCGGGGCGAGCTGCTCTATGGCCGGGGGGCGGTGGACATGAAAGGCGCGATCGCCGCCATGGTCGCGGCTTGCGCCGAGGTGCCGCAGGATGCCGGCACGATCAGCCTGATCATCACCGGGGACGAGGAAGGCCCGGCGCGCTTCGGCACGCTCGCCCTGATCGACCACATGCGCGAGCTGGGCGAGCTGCCGGACCTGTGCCTGGTGGGCGAGCCGACCAGCGTCAACCGCCTGGGTGACATGATGAAGATCGGGCGGCGCGGTTCGGTCAACATCTGGCTGGAGGTCGAGGGCAAGGAAGGCCACGTCGCCTATCCGCACCTCGCCGACAATCCGATCACCCGGCTGGTCGCCATGCTGGCCGAACTGGACGCGCTGGTGCTGGACGAAGGGACCGAATGGTTCCAGCCGAGCAACCTGGAAGTGACCGACATCACGGTCGGCAATCCCGCCACCAACGTGATCCCCAGCCGGGCGTCGGCGCGGATCTCGATCCGCTTCAACGCGCTCCACACCGGACAGCAGCTGGCCGATCGGGTCGGCGCGATTGCGCAGAAGCACGGCGGCACGGCTCGCCCGGTAATTTCGGGCGAAGCGTTCCTGACGCCGCCGGGCGATTTTTCCGCAATGATCGCCCGCGCGGTTGAAGCAGAAACCGGCCTGTCGCCCGAGGCCAGCACCACCGGCGGGACGAGTGACGCGCGGTTCCTGAAGGACCTGTGCCCGGTGATCGAATTCGGCCTGTGCAACGCCACCATGCACAAGCGCGACGAGGCCGTGGCCATTCCCGATCTGGAAGCGCTGGCGCGGATCTATGCCCGCGTCGCGCAGGATGCCCTGGCCCAGGGGTGAACCCGGGCTTCTGACCCTCTGCCAAAATCGACGGGCGCTGGGCGGGGAGGCACGATTGCCCCCCGGCCATCGCGCTGTTACCAAAGACACAAACCGACAAGGGGAGCAGCATGACCACCACCACCACCCAGCGGCGTTCGGCCTTCGGCCTGCTGCTGCACGTGCTGACCGAACACCTGACCAAGGCGATCATGGCCGGCATGGTGCTGGGCATCTTCGTGGGCTACCTGGTCAACCAGGGGGTGCTGGCCGGGGTGATGGAGACCGAGCACTGGACCCGCAGCTTCCAGATGCTGTCCACCATCTTCCTCAACCTGATCAAGATGCTGGTCGCGCCGCTGGTGCTGGCCACGATCATTTCGGGTCTGGCGCACATGGGTGATAGCGCGGCGGTGGGACGGATCGGCTTTCGCGCGATCGTGTGGTTCATCCTCGCCAGCTTCATTTCGATCAGCCTGGGGCTGGTCATGGTCAACTTCTTCCAGCCGGGCGTGGGCGTGGACCTGACCGCCAAGGCCCAGACCATCGGCGAGGTCAAGAAGCTCGACCTGTTCGAATTCATCGAACACGTGTTCCCCAAGAACATCATCGCCGCGATGGGCGAAAACAACGTGCTGCAGATCCTGGTCTTCGCGCTGTTCGCCGGGATCGGGCTGACCGCGATCGGCGAAAAGGGCGCGCCGCTGGTGCGCGGGGCCGAAGCGCTGGGCGACCTGATGCTGCAGGTGACCGGCTATGTCATGCGTTTTGCCCCCTTCGCGGTGTTCGGCGCGCTGGCCAAGGTGGTGGCCGAAAACGGGCTGGGGATCCTCGGCACCTATGCTCAGCTGCTGCTGGAATTCTACCTTTCGCTGGGGCTGCTGTGGTCGCTCCTGCTGGGGATCGGCTTCCTGTTCCTGGGCGCGCGGGCCTTTACCCTGGTGCGCTATGTGCGCGAGCCGGTGATGATCGCCTTTTCGACCGCCAGCAGCGAAGCGGCCATGCCCAAGCTGTTCGAACAGCTGGACCGGTTCGGCGTGCCGCGCCGCATTTCGGGGCTGATGATCCCGCTGGGCTATTCGTTCAACCTTGACGGGTCGATGATGTACGCCAGCTTCGCGACGATCTTCATCGCGCAGGCCTATGGCATCCACCTTGATTGGGGCACCCAGATCCTGATCCTCTTGACCCTGATGGTCAGTTCCAAGGGCATCGCCGCCGTGCCCCGCGCGAGCCTGGTGGTGATCGCGGCGACGCTCGCGATGTTCGATCTGCCGGTTGAAGGGATCGCGCTGGTGCTGGCGATCGACCAGTTCCTCGACATGGGCCGCACCGCCACCAACGTCCTGGGCAACGCGGTGGCGACCAGCGTCATCACCAAGTGGGAAGGCATGCTCCAGGTCCCGCTCGATCCCGACCAGGGCGAGCCCGAGGCCCCGACGCAAACCCCGGACCACGGCAAGAAGGGCCTGCACCTCGACGGCGAACAATAAGCCCTACTTGCCCTTGGGCGGCTCGCTCTTGGGCTTGTAGGCGCACAGGTCCGCCACCGGGCAGCGCCAGCATTCGGGTCGGCGCGCCTTGCAGATGTAGCGGCCGTGCAGGATCAGCCAGTGGTGCGCCCCCACCCGGAACGGCTGGGGGACCTTCTTTTCCAGCGCCTTCTCGACCGCCAGCACCGTCTTGCCCTTGGCCAGGCCGGTGCGGTTGCCCACCCGAAAGATGTGGGTATCGACCGCGAAGGTTTCCGCCCCGAAGGCGCAGTTCATCACCACGTTGGCGGTCTTGCGGCCGACGCCCGGCAGGGTCGTCAGCACGTCGCGGTCGGCCGGAACCTCGCCGCCATGCTCGCGCACCAGGATTTCCGACAGGGCGATCACGTTCTTCGCCTTGCCGTTGAACAGGCCGATGGTCTTGATGTGCTGCTTCAAGCCTTCCTCGCCCAGGTCCAGCATCTGCTGGGGAGTCTTGACCGTCTCGAACAGCGCGCGGGTGGCCTTGTTCACCCCCACGTCGGTCGCCTGGGCCGAAAGCACCACCGCGACCAGCAATTGATAGGTGTTGCCGAATTCCAGCTCGGTCTGGGGCGAAGGGTTGTCCTCGGCCAGCCGGCGGAAGAACTCGAAAATGGCCTCGCGCTTCATCGCAGCCACCGGGTCATGGCCGGAAAGGGCTCGCGCCCCCATTCCGCCGCGCGGCTTGGTTCGGCGCTCATCCCCCAGGCGGACAGCAGCGGCACGCCCGGCCCCATCGGCCCGGCAAAGGCCTCCAGCAGGGCTTGCGAGCCGCCGCGATAGCCGGCGGGGTGGAACACCACCTCCAGCGGCAGGCCGCAGTGCTTAGCAGCGGCGACCGACCAGGCGATCGCGGTCATTTCCTCGCCCGGTTCCACCTCGAATGCGCTGGCGGCGGTGCGCCGTTCGGCCTCGACCACCGCAAGGTGCCCGGCCTCGTGCAGCAGGTCGCCGGGATGGGCGTCGCGCGCCGGATCGATCCGCACCGCGCCCTGGTGCACATCGATCCCGGGCAGGAACATGTCGCCCTCGACCGGCTCGATCCGCAGCGCGATGCCGATCTCCTGCAGGAAAGCGCAAATCACCTGGGCCGCCGCCGTTCCGCCCGGCTCAAGCCAGCGGCACTGCGCGACCTCAGCCGGGGTAATCACAGGTTCAGCACCTGCGGCATGGTATAGCGGCCCGCCGGGCGGCCCAGCAGCCACTGCGCCGCGCGGATCGCGCCCTTGGCAAAGATCCGCCGGTTTTCCGCCAGGTGCGACAGGGAGAGACGTTCGTCATCGCCCAGGAACAGCACGGTGTGATCGCCCGCGACGCTACCGCCGCGCAGCGCGGCAAAGCCGATGTCGCCCGCCCGCCGCGCCCCGGTGATCCCGTCGCGCCCGCGCGCGCTGACGCCGGCCAGATCGACCTGCCTCCCTTCGGCCGCGGCCTGGCCCAGCAGCAGCGCCGTACCCGACGGCGCATCGACCTTCATCCGGTGGTGGGTTTCGCTGATCTCGATGTCCCAGTCCTCACCCAGCCGGGCAGCGGCCTCGCGCACCAGGTGTGCGAGCAGGGTGACGCCCAGCGAGGTGTTGCCGGTCTGCAGCACGGGGATGTGTTCAGCGGCGGAATCGATCAGCCAGTGGTGGCGTTCTTCCAGTCCGGTGGTGCCGATGACCAAGCCCGCGCCTGCCGCCATCGCGGCATCAAGGTTGGCTTCAAGCGCGTGCGGGCTGGAGAAATCGACCAGCACGTCCGACGCCTTGGCCAGCGCGGCCACATCGTCGCCCTTGTCCACCCCGCCGGCGTGCGTTTCGCCTGCCGCGGCGACCGCCTCGACCAGCGCCTGCCCCATGCGCCCTGCGCTGCCGATGATCCCGATTCTAGCCATTGCCATTCCCCTACAGGGCGTGCTTCATGGCCGCGATGAGGGAAATCCGCAACATCGTGATCCTGACCGGGGCCGGGATTTCCGCCGAAAGCGGGATCGACACCTTCCGCGGCGCAGGCGGGCTTTGGGAAAACCACCGGGTCGAGGATGTCGCCACGCCCGAAGCCTTTGCCCGCGATCCCCAGCTGGTGCTGCGTTTCTATGATATGCGCCGCGAGGCAATCCAGACCAAAGAGCCCAATGCTGCTCACACCGCGCTGGCGCGGCTCGATGCCGAGTGGCCGGGGGAACTGCTGATCGTGACGCAGAACGTCGATGACCTGCACGAGCGCGGCGGGGCGCGGCGGGTGCTGCACATGCACGGCGAACACCTGAAAGCCTGGTGCACCTGGTGCGACAGCCGCCACGCCTGGTCCGGCCCGCTGGCTGATTGCCCGCCCTGCCCCAAGTGCGAGGCGCGCAGCCTGCGCCCGGACGTGGTCTGGTTTGGCGAAGTGCCCTATCACATGGACCGCATCTACCGCGCGCTGCGCGAAGCGGACCTGTTCGTCTCGATCGGCACGTCGGGCGCGGTCTATCCGGCGGCGGGCTTTGTCCAGAACGCGCGCGAACTGGGCGCGCGGACGTTGGAGCTCAACCTCGAACCCTCGCAAGGTTCGCGCCTGTTCCACGAAAGCCGGCTTGGCCCGGCAAGCGAGGTGGTTCCCGCCTGGGTGGACGAGTTACTGGCCGGCTGAACAGCCCCGGCATTCGCCGTCGCGGGCGATGGTCATGGTCCGCAGACTGGGCACCAGCCCTTCCAGCAGGTGCAGCTTGCCCCACTGCGGATCGCCAAGCGCGGTCTTGCCGTCCAGGATCACGCGGATCGCCTGCATCGCGGCAAAGGCGCCGACCATGCCGACCATCGCCCCCAGCACGCCGTCCGCCGCGCAGGTATCGCAATCCTCCGCATCGAAGGCATCGCCCACGAAACAGCGATAGCAGCTGTGTCCGGGCAGGTGCCCGGCAAAGTTCGCCACCTGCCCCTGGAACCGCCCGATCGCCGCCGTAGTCAGCGGCACCCCGAGGCGCACGCAGGTATCGGACACCAGCAGGCGAGTCGCGAAATTGTCACACCCGTCGAGTACCACGGTGGCACCTCCGAGGACCTGCGCGGCGTCGACGCCCCCCCCAATACGCCCGGCGACCGCGCAGGCTTCGAGGGCCGGATCGAACCGCCCCACCCACTGCGCCGCAGCTTCCGCCTTGGACCGGCCGATGTCTGCCTGGGTGAACACCGTCTGGCGCTGCAGGTTGCTCGCCTCGATCACGTCATCGTCGATCAGCGTCAGCCGCCCCACGCCCGCCGCCGCCAGGTATTGCAGCGCGGGCGAGCCGATCCCGCCGCAGCCGACCAGCACGACATGCGCCTCGCTGAGCGCGACCTGCCCGGCCCCGCCCACTTCGGGCAGGACGATGTGGCGGGCAAAGCGGTCGAGGCGGTCGGGCGGCAGGGTCATGGCCCTTCCCCTAGCCGGATGCGGTCCCCTGCGCAAAAGGTAGTGACAAGCAACCCATCGCTGCGCAGAGTATGCACAAACACAATGCGGAGAGATTCATGGGTGACCTGACAGGCCGGATCGCGCTGGTGACCGGTGCCTCGCGCGGGATCGGCGCGGCGACGGCGCGGGCGCTGGCGGCGGCCGGTGCGAAAGTGGCGGTAACCGACCTCAAGGCGCCAGAGGAGCTCGCGGCGGAAATCGGCGGCCTTGCGCGCGCCCAGAACGTGACGAGCGAGGAGGACTGGGCCGCGACGATGGACTGGCTGCGGGCCGAGGCCGGCGGGCTCGACATCCTGGTCAACAATGCCGGGCTGTTCCTGATGAAGCCCCTGCTGGAAACCTCGCTGGCCGAATGGCAGCGGCTCCACGCGGTCAACGTCGAAGGGGTGTTCCTCGGCACCAAGGCCGCGATCCCGCTGCTGGCCGAACGCGCGGCGAAGTGGACCGGCGGCACCGCGATCATCAACCTGTCGTCGATGGCCGGGCTGGTCGGATCGGCGGGCGCGGCCTGCTACAACGCGTCGAAAGGCGCGGTGCGATTGTTCACCAAGGGGGTGGCGCTAGAACTGGCTTCGTCCGGGATCCGGGTCAATTCGGTCCACCCCGGGGTCATCGAGACCAATATGGGCCAGGAGGTGATCGACGCGATTTCCACCCTGGGCGGGATCGGCGCGAACGAGGCGCGCGACAGCGCGGCGGCGCTTCACCCGCTGGGCCGCATGGGCCAGCCGCAGAACGTGGCCGATGCCATCGTGTTCCTGGCCAGCGACAAGGCGGCCTTCATGACCGGCAGCGAAGTGGTGGTCGATGGCGGGGTGACCGCCGGCTGATCCACTCTTGCGCGGGGCGGCCCGCGCTGCTCCACTCAATTGCAACCACAACACCACGACGGGACGAGAGATGCATTACGCACAGCTGCGCCAAGCGCGCGAGGAACTGACCGGGCCGGGCGGCCAATTCGAGATCGTCGAACAGGAGGTGCTGGGCCACAAGCTGCGCTGCTTCAAGAACGCGCCGCCCAGCGTGCGCGAATTCTGGCTGTCCACCGCCGCTTATGGCGACCGGACCTACCTGATCTATGAAGGTGACCGGCTGACCTATGCCCAGGCCCACGCCCAGGCGAATGCCCTGGCCGCCTGGCTGGCCGAGCAGGGCGTCCAGCCGGGCGACCGGGTCGCAATCGCCATGCGCAACTATCCCGAATGGCTGGTCGCCTACTGGTCCTGCGTCAGCTGCGGGATTGCCGTGGTTGGCATGAACGCCTGGTGGACCGCCGAGGAGATGGAATACGCGCTCAAGGATTCGCAGCCCAAGGTACTGATCTGCGATAGCGAACGCCTCGCCCGCTTCCGCGAGATCGCGGCGAACGTGCCTGCGGTCAAGCTGGTCGGGGTCCGGCTGAACGACTACCCGGCCGATGTCACGCCGTGGAGCGTGGTGGCCAGCCATCCCGGGGCGATGCCGCAGGTCGCGGTCGATCCCGATGCCGATGCCTGCATCTTCTACACCAGCGGCACCACCGGCTTTCCCAAGGGGGCGCAGCTGACCCACCGGGGCTGCATCGCCAATCTGATGAACATGCTGTTCGCCGGGGCGTCGAGCGCGGTGGCGCTGGAGCGCGCGGTGGGCGAAGTCCCGCCTGAAGTGCCCCCGGTGCCGGTGGTGCTGCTCACCACCCCGCTGTTCCACGTCACCGCCAACAATTGCGGCGCTTACCTCACCAGCGCGGCCGGCGGCACGATCGTGCTGATGTACCGCTGGGACGCGGGCGAAGCGCTGAAGCTGATCGAACGGGAAAAAATCTCCTCGGTCAGCGGCGTGCCGGTGATGAGCCGCGAGCTGATCAACCACCCCGATTTCGCCACGACCGACACTTCCAGCCTGACCGGCCTGTCCGGCGGCGGGGCGCAGGTCCCGCCCGACCTGGTGCTGAAGATCGAGGAAGCAGTCGCCACGGCGCGGCCGACCACCGGCTATGGCATGACCGAAACCTGCGGGATCATCACGTCGGTCAGCGGCGATTTCTTCGTCGACCGCCCGGATACCGCCGGCCCCTACATGCCCAGTTTCGACGCCAAGATCGTCGACGATGATGGCAACGAGCTGCCGCTGGGTGAAGTGGGCGAACTGTGGGTCAAGGGCAGCCCGGTGATCAAGGGCTACCTCAACCGCCCCGATGCCACCGCCCAGACCATCACCGATGGCTGGCTGCACACCGGCGACGTGGCACGGATGGACGAGGACAAGTTCATCTACATCGTCGACCGCAAGAAGGACCTGGTGATCCGCGGCGGCGAGAACATCAGCTGCACCGAAGTCGAAGCCTGCGTCTATCGCCACCCGGCCGTGGCGGAATGCTGCGTGTTCGGCGTGCCCGACCAGCGCCTGGGCGAGGAAATCGGCGTGGCCGTGGTGCTGAAGCCCGGCGCCACCTGCACCGAGGCCGAATTGCAGCAGCACTGCCTTGACCACATGAGCAAGCACAAGGTCCCGCGCTATGTCTGGTTCGAGGCTGAGGCCCTGCCCCGCAACGCGAGCGGCAAGTTCCTGCGCCGCGAGCTGCGCGACCGGTTGAGCGCAACCGTCAGCTGAACGGCAGGGCGGCGGCAAAGCTGCGATTGGCGTCAGCCAAGGACTTGTTTGTTTGCTTGCCGGCCGAACCGGCTAGTGCCCCGTGAACATGAGCGGACGCTAATGTCCGCCACCAGTTCACAGGGAACAGACCAGATGACCGACACCTTCGGCGCGCGCCGCCGCCACGCTTTCCGGCCCCATGCGGTGCTGCCGCTGCTGGCGCTGGGTCTGGCCATGTCGGCCCCGGCCCATGCCACCGACGGCTATTTCCTCAACGGCACCGGAGCCAAGGCCAAGGGCGCCGGCGGGGTCGAGATTGCCTTGCCGCAGGACGGCCTGGCAATCGCGGTCAACCCGGCCGCCGTGACCGAGGTCGGCCACCGCCTCGATGTCGGCTTCGAAGTGTTCGTGCCGCGCCGCGGCGCCAGGATCAGTGGCAATACGGCCGGACTGAACGGCGACTATTCGGGCAACGGCGCGAACCCCTTCGTCCTGCCCGAACTAGCCTATGTCCGCCCGCTGTCCGACCGCGTTGCGGTGGGCCTGGCGATCAGCGGCAACGGCGGGATGAACACCCGTTACAAGGTCAATCCCTTCGCCAGCTTTGGCGCCACCGGCCCGGCCGGAGTCAATCTGCAGCAAATCATGATCTCGCCCACGATCGGGGTGAAACTGGCCAAGGGGCATTCGCTCGGCCTGTCGCCCACCGTCGTGGTGCAGGGCTTCGAAATGCTGGGCGTGCAGCCCTTTGCCGGCTACTCGCAGGACCCCGCCAATTTCACCAACCGCGGCACCGACTGGGCCGTCGGCGCGGGCTTTCGCGTCGGCTATCTCGGCTCGCTGGGCGAAGCGGTGAAGATCGGCGCGTTCTACCAGTCGAAGGTGTGGACCGGGCGGTTCAAGAAATACGCCGGCCTCTACGCCGATCGCGGCGGGTTCGACGTGCCGGCCGCCTGGGGCGCGGGCATTTCGGTGAAGCCGGTCCCGGCGCTGACGCTGGGCGCGGACTACAAGCGGATCGAATATTCGAAGGTCGCCTCGGTCGGCAATCCGGTTGGGCTGCTGTTCCAGGGCAAGCCGTTTGGCGCGGCGGGCGGTCCGGGCTTTGGCTGGCGCGACGTTGACGTGTGGAAGATCGGCGCGGTCTATCAGGCCCGTCCGGGGTTGACCCTGCGCGCGGGCTATGGCCGTTCGGACAACCCGGTGCCGTCCTCGCAGACGCTGCTCAACATCCTCGCGCCGGGCGTGGTGCGCGGCCACATCACCGGCGGCGCCAGCGTCGACCTGTCGTCCCGCGCGGAACTGACCGGCTATGTCATGCACGCCCCCCGGCAGACCGTGCGCGGGGCCGGATCGATCCCGCCGGGCATGCCGCCGGCCGGGTTCGGCGGCGGCGAGGCTGACATCCATCTGTCCGAAACGGCAGTTGGCCTGTCGTTCGGCCTGAAGCTCTAGGCCCGGGCGCGTGCTGGATCCGTTCCTGGCGCCGCTGGCCGGCGGCGTGCTGATCGGCCTGGCTTCGGGCGGGCTGTACCTGCTGGCGGGGGAGATCGCCGGAATTACCGGGATCACCCGCTCTGCCCTGATCGGCCCGGCACGCGGCTGGCAGGCGGCGTTCATCGCCGGGCTGCTGGCGGCCGGGCTGGCCGCGGCATGGGCCAAGGGGCCGGCGCTGGTGGCCGGGATCGAACAGACATCGCTGCCGGTCATGGTGCTGGCCGGGCTGCTGGTTGGCCTGGGCACCGACATCGGCAACGGCTGCACCAGCGGGCACGGGGTCTGCGGACTGTCGCGGCTGTCGCGCCGTTCGCTGGCGGCGGTCGCGGTGTTCATGGCTGCCGCCGCAGCCACGGTCTACCTTGTCCGCCACGGAGGTTTGCTGTGAAGATCGCGATCGGGTTCATCACCGGTCTCACCTTTGGCCTCGGCCTGGCGCTGTCGGGCATGACCAGCCCTGACCGGGTGCTGGGCTTCCTCGACATTGCCGGGGCCTGGGATCCCAGCCTGGCCTTCGTCATGGGCGGGGCAGTGCTGACCGCGCTGCCGCTGTTCGCGCTGGCCCGCAGCCGGGCAACACCGCTGGCCGGCGCGGCATTCGACCAGCCGCCGACCACGCTGATCGACCGCCGGTTGATCGGCGGGGCGGTGCTGTTCGGGATCGGCTGGGGCCTGGCGGGGATCTGCCCGGGGCCGGCGCTGGTCGATCTGGCCATTGCCCCCGGCCAGACCCTGGCCTTCGTCAGCGCGATGATCGCCGGCCTGCTGGCTTCGGCCTGGTGGCGCCGCCGCGCCGGTTGAGTGCCGCCTAGCGCGTGAAGGCGGGGCGAAACCGGGGCTTGGCCAGCCGCAGCACCGCGTAAAGCAGCGCGGCGGCCAGCCCTGCCGCGCCAAGCGAGCGCGCATCCAGCACCGGCAGGCCAAACAGCGCGGCGACCGGCGGGACCAGGAACAGCCCCGCGCACAGCGTGCCAACCAGGCCCAGGATTGCCGCCAGCGCGGCGTTGCGCCCGGCCCTGCCCGCACCCCGCCCGGCCGCGAACGAGCGGTTGGCAAAGATCAGCACCACCAGCGCCGCGACCAGCGCCGCAAAGGTGGTCGCGCGGGCCAGATCGGCGCCCATGCCGGACAGGTTGACCGCGACCGCCAGCCCCGTCAGCAAGGCCAGCGCCGCCCCGCCCTGGAGCAGCGCCCAGCCCAGCAGCGCCGGTGACACCAGCGCGCTGTCCGGATCGCGCGGCGGGCGGCGCATCAGGTCATCCTCCTCGGCCTCGGCCTCGAAGGCCAGGGTGCAAACCGGGTCGATCACCAGTTCGAGCAGCGCGATCTGCACAGGCCCCAGGATCAGCGGCCAGCCGGTCAGCAACGGCAGCAGCGCGAGTCCCGCAATCGGCACGTGGACCGCGATGATGAAGCCGATCGCCTTGCGCACGTTGTCATAGATCCGCCGCCCCAGCCGCAGCGCCGCGACGATCGAGCCGAAATCGTCATCCAGCAGCACGATCCCCGCCGCCTCGCGCGCCACGTCGGTGCCGCGCTGGCCCATCGCCACCCCGATATGCGCGGCTTTGAGCGAGGGGGCATCGTTCACCCCGTCGCCGATCATCGCCACCACTGCGCCTGCCGCCTTGAGCGCGCGGACGATCCGCAGCTTGTGTTCGGGCATGGCGCGGGCGAATACCGCCACCGCGCCCACCCGGCGGGCGAGTTCGTCATCGTCGAGGCGCGCGAGTTCCTCGCCGGTCATCACTTCCCCGGCAGCGATCCCGGCCTGCGCGGCAATCGCGGCGGCTGTGGCCGGATAGTCACCGGTGATCATCACCACGCGCAGCCCGGCCTGCTGCAAGGCATCCACCGCCGGGGGCACGCTGGGCCGCACCGGATCGGCCAGCCCAACGAGACCGACGAAGGCAAAGGCGAAGTGGCGCTGGCTTTCGGGCAAGGCAGCCTCGCCCCAGAGTGCTTCGGCCACCCCCAGCACCCGCAGGCCGCGCTCGGCCATCGCCGCGACCTGTGCTTCCATCGCGGCGCGTTGATCGTCAGGCAGGGAGCACAATTCGGCAATCGCCTCGGGCGCGCCCTTGGCGGCGATCAGCCGGGCGGCCTCGCCATCGCTGCCCCAGACCTGCGACATGGCGAGCAAGTCAGGGCGCAGCTCGTAATGACGGTGCAAGGCCCAGCCATCCTGGTGATGGGCATCCAGCGCGGCAGCGGGATGCGCCTTTGCCAGGCCATGGAAGGCCAGTTCCATCGGATCGCTGGGTTCGCGCGGGCAGGCCAGGATGCCCCGGCTGGCGAGCGTGCGGAACGCTTCGGGAAAGGACACGCCGGCCACCGGCTCGAGGCTTTCCCCGCCGGGCAGGCGCAGTTCGGCAATTTCCATCCGGTTCTGCGTCAGCGTGCCGGTCTTGTCGGTGCACAGCACGCTGGCCGCGCCCAGCGTTTCGATCGCCGCGCCGCGCCGGGCCAGCACCCGCGCCCCGGCCATGCGCAGCGCGCCCATAGTCATGAACAGCGCCAGCACGATCGGCAGTTCTTCGGGCAGCATCGACATGGCCAGCGCGATCCCCACCAGCGCTCCGTCCAGCCAGCCCCCGCGCAGCAGCGCAAACAGCACGCCCGCCAGCACGCTGACCCCCAGGCCGATCACGGCGAACCAGCGCACCAGCCGCCGCGTCTGCACCACCAGCCTTGGCGGCTCGTTTTCCAGCCGGGCCAGCGACAGGCCGATTTCCCCGATGCGGGTCGCCGCGCCGGTCGCCGCAACCTGCATCAGGCCGCTGCCGCGCACCGCCATGGTGCCCGCCCAGGCATAAGGCAGCCCCTCGCCGCCCGGCGGGGGCGGGCTGGACGGCATCGGGCCAGCCAGCACGGTCTTGCCCACCGGCACCGATTCGCCGGTCAGCAGCGCTTCGTCGATGCTCAGTCCCTGCCCCTCGACCAGCCAGCCATCGGCGGTCAGCCGCGCGCCTTCGCCCACCACCAGCAGGTCGCCGCGCACCACCTCGCGCGAGGGGATCACCACCCGCTCGCCCGCGCGGATCACGGCGGCGTGGGGCATAGCGAATTCGCGCAAGGCCTCGATCGCCCGCTCGCTGCGCAGTTCCTGCACCACCGCGATCAGGGTGGTCAGCCCGGCAAAGACCATCAGCACCACCGCGTCGCGCGGCTCACCCAGCACCAGGTAGATTGCCCCGGCGGCGAGCAGCAGCAGCAGCATCGGCTCGCTCAGCACATCGATCACGATCGCGCCCAGCGCCAGGCGGCGCCCGGCGGGCAGCTCGTTCGGCCCGTCCTGAGCGAGCCGCCGCGCGGCTTCGGCATGGGACAGGCCGGTGGGCCGGGCAGCAGCGGCAGGATCGGACATGCCGGGCAGTCTGGCGGCAACGGCCCGCCGAGGCAAGCCGCAGCCCGGTTGACAGCATTGCACACTTCGATATTTTGATATTTATCGAATCATGGGACCGCAAGCAATGGACGCACAACCTGTCATCCGCGCGCTGGGGGCCCTGGCCCAGGAACACCGCCTGGCCGCCTTCCGCCTGCTGGTTCAGGCCGGCCCCGATGGGCTGCCCGCCGGTACGCTGGCCGAACGCCTTGGCGTGCCGCCATCGTCAATGAGCTTTCACCTGGCCCAGCTGGCAAATGCCGGGCTGGTCAACCAGCGCCGGCAAAGCCGCTCGATCATTTATGCGGCCGACTATGCCGCGATGAACGGCTTGATGGCCTACCTGACCGAAAACTGCTGCGCGGGCGTGCCTTGCACCACTGGCGCGGTCTGCAATCCTGCCCTCGAACCTGCAAAGGATGTCGCATGAAGCGCTTTCACGTTCACGTCGGGGTCGCCGACCTCGATGCCTCGATCGCGTTCTATTCGGGCCTGTTCGGCGCTGCCCCCAGTGTGACCAAGCCCGACTATGCCAAGTGGATGCTGGACGATCCGCGCATCAACTTTGCCATTTCGCAGAAGTGCGGCGCGGCCAAGGGGATCGAGCACCTGGGCCTGCAGGTCGAGGATGCGGACGAGCTGGCCGAAGTCTACGGTCGGCTCAAGACCGCGAACGGCCCCGTGCTGGAAGAAGGCGCGACGACCTGCTGCTATGCCAAGTCGGAAAAGAGCTGGATCGCCGACCCCGACGGGGTGGTCTGGGAAGCCTTCCTGACCATGGGCGAAAGCACCGTCTATGGCGACAGCCCGGACTTTGCCGGGCTGTCATCCGACCAGGCCGCCGCCAATGCCTGCTGTGCGCCGCAGGTTGCCGCGCCCGCGTCCACCGGCTGCTGCTGAGCCGGAGATGAGCGCGCGTTTGTTCAGCGTGCTGGTGCTGTGCACCGGCAATTCCGCCCGCTCGATCCTGGGCGAAGCGATTTTGGCCCAGGCCGGTGCCGGGCGGATCCTGGCCCACAGCGCGGGCAGCAAGCCCCGGGGCGAGCCGAACCCCGGCGCGCTGCGCCTGCTGGCGCGCCGCGGGATCGATCCCGCGCCGTTCCGCTCCAAGAGCTGGAACGAGTTCACCGGCCCCGGCGCGCCGCCGATTGACCTGGCCATCACCGTCTGCGGCAATGCCGCCGGAGAGGCCTGCCCGGTGTTCATGGGCGCACCGCTCAAGGCGCACTGGGGCCTCCCCGACCCGGCCGATGTTGCAGGCAGCGATGCCGAGGTCGATGCCTCTTTCGAGCAGACCTGGCACTGGCTCGACCTACGGGTCCAGGCCCTGCTGGCCCTGCCGTTCGAGACGATGGAGCGGGCCGAGCTGTCCGCCGCCCTGGCCCGCATCGGCCAGCTGGAAGGAGCCGCCTGATGACCACTGCGCCTGCCGCCGCGCGCCCGCGCCTCAGCTTCCTCGACCGCTTCCTGACCGTATGGATCTTTGCCGCGATGGCGCTGGGCATTGCCCTGGGCACGCTGGCCCCGTCGGTTCCGGCCGCACTGGGGGCGATGACCGTCGGATCGACCAGCGTGCCGATTGCCATCGGCCTGATCCTGATGATGTTCCCGCCGCTCGCCAAGGTGCGGTACGAGGAACTGGGCGCGGTATTCCGCGACCGGCGCGTGCTGGCGTTGTCTTTCGCCCTGTGCTGGATCATTGCGCCGGCCTTCATGTTTGCGCTGGCCGCGCTGCTGCTGCCGGACCAGCCGGAATACTTCACCGGCCTGATCCTGATCGGGATTGCCCCATGCATCGCCATGGTGCTGGTGTGGAACCAGCTGGCCGGGGGCAGCGCCGAATACGTCACGGGGCTGGTCGCGTTCAATTCGCTGTTCCAGATCGTGTTCTACGTGCCCTATGCCTGGTTCTACCTCACCGTTTTGCCGCCGCTGTTCGGGCTCGATGCGCAAGTGGTGGACATCGATTTTGCCACCATCACCCAGGCCGTGCTGACCTATCTGGGCGTGCCGTTCCTCGCCGGCTTCGTGGTCCGCCGCACGCTGATCCGGGCGCGCGGGGCGGCCTGGTACGAAAGCCGCTTCCTCCCCGCGATCAGCCCGCTGACGCTGGTCGCGCTGCTGTTCACCATCGTCGCGATGTTCAGCCTCAAGGGCGGGACGATCCTGGCCCTGCCCGCCGATGCGCTGCGCATCGCCCTGCCGCTGGTGGTGTTCTTCGCGGTGATGTTCGTGCTGGCCTTCGCCGCAGGGCGGGCGATCGGCGCGGACTATGCGCGCACCACGGCGCTGTCGTTCAGCGCGGCGTCGAACAATTTCGAGCTGGCCATTGCGGTTGCCATCGCTGCCTTCGGCCTGGCCTCGCCGGTCGCCTTCGCGGCGGTGATCGGCCCGCTGGTCGAAGTGCCGGTGCTGATCGCGCTGGTCAATCTGGCCTTGTGGTTCAAGCGGGAATGGTTCAGCCAGCAAGCCTGATCGGAGCCCCGGCAAGGCCTTGAAACACTCGTTCGACTCGCGCTTTGGCAAGCTGCACGCCCTGCACGTGGCCGGGCTGACGCGCCATCTAGTGGCCTGCCGGGCGGCGCTGGACGGGGACCTGGACCTGTTTCTGGTCCTGTCGATCATTGGCGAACGCAGCTTTTCGGCCCGCAACGCGCCCGCCACGATGACCGAGGAGGAATTTCGCGCCAGTCCGGTCAGCACGGTCAGGCCGGTGGCGATCAACTTGCAGTCGATCGCGGATTACAGCGGCATTCCGCGCGAAACCGTGCGGCGCAAGGTGGCGGCGCTGCTCGCGCGGGGCTGGGTCGAGCGCGACGCCCAGGGGCTGCTGGCGATAACCGACCTGGCCAAGGACAGCCTGGACGGCCTGACCGACAGTTCGGTGCGCTACCTGCGCGAGTTGCTGGCCGCGCTGGACGAAGGTTCTCCGGCAAGCTGAACGGCCCTTGCCGCCCATTTTGGGCGACGCGACGCACACTGGGGCCCAGTTCCGGATTATCCCCGCCAACCAGGCGCGCCGACACGACCAGACCGGCGCCGCCCCTGTTGGGAGATGCCGGAATGACCAGACCGCTTGCCACGCTCGACGTGTTTTCGCCCGATGCCTACCTCGACGAGGCCGAAGTGGCCCGGCGCTGCCAGCAACTGCGCGCCATTGGCCCGGTGCTGTGGGTGGAGCAGGAACCCTACCGCCCGTTCTGGGCCGTGCTGCGCCGCGACGACATCATGGCGGTGGAACGCGACAGCAAGACCTGGCTGGCCGCACCGCGCCAGACCCTGATCCCGCGTGACATCGAGGACGCGATCATCGCCCAATGGGGCGTGCGCACCGGGCCGGTGCGGACCCTGCTCGACATGGACGGGGCCGATCACCGCGATCACCGCGCCCTGACCCAAAGCTGGTTCAACTCGCGCTTCCTCGACACCCTGCGCGAGCGCATGACCGTGCTGGCACGCGAATATGTCGACAAGCTGGCGGCGCTGGGCGGCGAATGCGATTTCATCGAGGAAATCGCGGTGCCCTATCCGCTGATCATGATCACCTCGATCCTGGGGCTGCCCGACAGCGATGCGCCGCTGGTGCTGCGGCTGACCCAGGAACTGTTCGGCGCGCAGGACCCCGACCGGCAGCGCAGCGGCCAGTACGGGCAAGACGTGGCGATGGAATTCTTCCAGTACCTGGGCGCGGTCGTGGCGGATCGCCGCCGCCAACCTGCCGAGGACCTGATGTCGGTGGTAGCCAATGCCCGGCTGCACGATGCGCCGCTGTCGGACATCGACACGCTGTCCTATGGCATGCTGCTGGCCGCCGCCGGGCACGATACCACCAGCTCCTCCGTCGGCGTTGGCATGATGCAGTTGGCGCTTAACCCCGACCAGTTCGCCCGGCTGCGCGCCGATCCGGCGCTGATCCCGTCCGCCGCGCAGGAAATGTTCCGCTGGGCGACGCCGGTGCGGCACTTCATGCGCACCGCGGCATGCGACACCCAGCTGGGCGGGCAGGCGATCGCCGCCGGGGAAAGCGTGTGCCTGGTTTACCTTTCGGGCAACCGGGACGAGACTGTCTTTGCCGATCCGGACCAGTTCCGGGTGGACCGCAGCCCTAACCGCCACGTGGCCTTCGGCTATGGCGCGCACCACTGCCTGGGGCGGATCCTGGCCGAAATGGAAGTCGAGGCGCTGTTCCGCGAAATCGCCGCGCGGGTCGAAAGCATCGAGCTGGCCGGGCCGGCGGAATGGGTCAAGACCAACCACACCGGCGGGCTGAAGCGCCTGCCGATCCGCTACCGCATGGCCTGAACCGCGCCCGGGCAGGCCGGGCGCGCCCTGTGGACAATCTTGTGCACGGCCGGTGGACCGGCCGTGCATGACTGGTGGGCAGATGGTGGACCGGGCGGGGACAAGCCCCGCCCCGGCTCAGCTTTCCAGCTGGCGCAGCAGGCTGCGCACGTCGCCGTCCATGTCCGCGTCGCGGGCACGCAGATCCTCGATCAGGCGGACGGCGTGGATCACGGTCGAATGGTCGCGCCCGCCGAACTTGCGGCCGATTTCCGGGTAGCTGCGCGGGGTCAGCACCTTGGCCAGGTACATTGCCACCTGGCGCGGGCGCACCACCGCGCGGGCGCGGCGCTTGCTGGCCATCTCGGTGCGGTCGACCCGGTAGAACTGGCAGACCGTGCGCTGGATCTCGTCGATCGTGATCCGGCGGCGGTTGGCCGAGAGGATGTCGGTCAGCTGTTCTTCGGCCAGTTGCAGCGACACGGCCTGGCCGGTCAGCTGGGCATAGGCGATCAGCTTGTTCAATCCGCCAACCAGTTCGCGCACGTTGCGGTTGATCGTGCGTGCCAGGAATTCGACCACGTCCGCCGGCACATGGGTGGGCGAGAACCGCGCCAGCCGGTGTTCGAGGATCGCGCGGCGCAGCTCGATGTCGGCGGGCTGGATATCCGCCACCAGGCCCATCGACAGGCGGCTGAGCAGTCGCTGTTCCACCCCGTCGAGCGCCTGGGGCGCACGGTCGGCGGCGAACACCAGCCGCTTGCCTTCGGCCAGCAGGGCATCGATCGTGTAGAGCAGTTCTTCCTGGGCCGAAGCCTTGCCGATGATGAACTGGATGTCATCGACCAGCAGCAGGTCGAACCCGCGCAGCCGCGCCTTGAATTCGATCGTCTGGTTCTGGCGCAGCGCCTGGACGAATTCGACCATGAAGCGTTCGGCCGAGCAGTAGAAAATCCGCGCCCGCGGATGGGCCGCCAGATAGGCATGGCCGATCGCGTGGAGCAGGTGCGTCTTGCCCTGACCGGTCGCCGCCTTGAGGTAGAGCGGCGCGAATTGCGGGGTTTCGGTGGCCGCCATGCGCTGCGCCGCGTTGCTGGCCAGCACATTGGCCGCGCCGGTCACGAAGCTCTGGAAGGTCAGCGACGGATCGAGCCCGATCGAAGCCTGGCCCAGCGTGCCAAGTTCCGCCATGCCCAGCCCCAGCGCATCGCCCGGCTGGCCGCCCGAAGCGCCATCGTTGGCCGCACGCCGGCCGCGATCATCGCCGCCAAGCCGCAGGCCGGGCAGCGCACGCCGCCCCGGCAGCACCGAGACGCGCACCTGGCGAACGTCGGGCCGGGCGATCTTCCACGCCAGCGAAAGCCGATCGACAAACCGGTCCGTCACCCAATTGGCGGCGAACTCGGTCGGCAGATAGAGATCGAGCGTGCCCGTATCCTTGCAGATGCCGCCCAGCTGGATCGGCTTGATCCACTGGCTGTGCAGTTGCTGCCCAAGGTCCTTGCGCAGGCCCTGGCTGATGTCTGCCCAATCCGCTGCGAGATCGAGCGCTTCCTGTTCGTCCATCATGCGCTCGTGTTCAGTCCTGTTGCTGGCAGGCGCATTACCGCGCTGTCCGCCCGTTCCCGTACCAGTCACCCGGTCCGCCCCCGAATCCAAATATCACACCCACCCATGCCGAGCCTTGCGGCCCGGGCACAGAACCAGCCACCCCCCGAAAGCGGCCGGACGACACATCGAATCTGTTCAGTAGTGCCCGGGCTGAAAGCGCCTCGGGCAATTCCGGTTTTATGGAGGAGTGACCGGTAAGGGCAAGGCGCGGACTGCAAATAAACTGAAATAAATGCCCTTGACTCAAGGTGCTTGCGGAGAATCCCTCGATTATGACTAATCAGTTGTTAGTCATGGATTTTTTCCAAACACCCCGCACGAATCGTGCAATTCCACCGGGTTAGTGCGACGCAGCATTCCGGTTGCGCCGCACAACGGAAAAGGCCGGCGGGAGCCCCGCCGGCCTTGTTCGGATTTCGTTCTCCGAGAAAGCCCCTAGGGAGCCTTCCCCGATTCGCGAATCAGAGCGCGGAGACGCGCTTGGTCAGCCGCGACAGCTTGCGCGAGGCAGTGTTCTTGTGCAGCACGCCGCGCGCCACGCCGCGCGCCAGTTCGGGCTGCGCAGCCTTCAGCGCTTCAGCGGCCGCAGTCTTGTCGCCGCCAGCCAGGGCAGCTTCGACCTTCTTCACGAAAGTGCGGATACGGCCGAGACGGTTGCCGTTGATTTCGGCGCGGCGTTCATTGCGACGGATGCGCTTGCGGGCTTGCGGCGTATTGGCCATTTTCGTCCTTCGTTCGGCTGCGACGGCGCAGCCCTATCGGTTGAATCTCGTACAGATAGCGGAGAATCGACCGAGGCCGTCCCCGCAGGAAGCGCGGCCCTTACCCACGCCTGCCCGAATCGTCAAGCACTCGTGCTATTTCTGGCACCTCGCGCAGAACCAGGTGCTGCGCCCGCCTTGCGCCAATCGCTGGACCGGCGCCCCGCACACGCTGCACGGCTGCCCGGTCCGGTCATAGACATCGAACTGCTTCGAGAAGTAGCCGAGCTGGCCATCGGGCTGGGCATAGTCGCGCAGGGTCGATCCCCCTGCCTCGATCGCTTCGCCCAGCACGGCCTTGATCGCCGGCACCAGCCGCGCCAGCGCCGCCGTCGATACCCGCCCCGCGGCCTTGCGCGGATCGATCCCGGCGCGGAACAGCGCCTCGCAGACATAGATGTTGCCCAGCCCCGCGACGATCCGCTGATCCAGCAGCATCAGCTTGATCGCGGCGCTGCGTCCCGCCAGCGCGGACTTGAGATGCGCGGCGGTCAAAGCGTCGCCCAGCGGTTCGGGGCCCATCGCCGCGAACCGGGGCCAGGTTTCCAGCTCCGCACTATCAACCAGGTCGACCGAACCGAACCGGCGCGGGTCGCACAGCGACAGGCGGTGGCCGGCTTCGGTTTCCAGCACCAGATGGTCGTGCGCCCCCAGCTCCTCGGGCTCGATTCGCCAGCGCCCCGACATACCAAGGTGGAATACCATGGTCTGCCCGCGATCGAGATGGACCAGGCCATATTTGGCCCGCCGCCCCATGCCGCTGACCGTGGCGCCGGTCAGCACCTGGACCAGCCCATCGGGAAACGGCCGGCGCAAATCGGCGCGGCGCTGCTCGACCCGCGCGATCCGCGCGCCGTCCAGATAGCGCGCCAGGCCGCGCACGGTGGTTTCGACTTCGGGTAGCTCGGGCATGGCGATGGAGGTAGGGCGGCGCTTGCGGCTTGTCCATGTGGCAGCAGCGATAGTTTCGAATTGCAACCGAAATCGGCCGAAGCTAGCAAGGCGGCAAGCAACACATCCCCGGGAGAACCACCATGTCCGCCTACCAGTCCACTGTCCCCGCGTTCATCGCCATGCTGACCAACATGCGCACCTGGCTGGACAAGGCTGCCGCGCAAAAGAGCGAGGCCGAGTTGATCGAGGCCCGGCTGGCGCCGGACATGTTCCCGCTGGCCCGGCAATACCAGATCGCCTCGGACGCGGCCAAGGGCGCGGGCGCCCGGCTGACCGGGGCGGAAGCGCCCGCCATGCCCGATACCGAAGCCAGCTTTGCCGAACTCAAGGCGCGCTGCGACAAGACCATCGCCTATCTCCAGTCGATTGATCCGGCCGCTTACGATGCCGGGATCGGCCGCGAAGTGGTGATCACCTTCCCCAATGGCGCGGGCATGCGCTTTGATGGGCACACCTTCCTGACCGGGTTTGCCGTGCCCAACTTCTATTTCCACGCGATGGCCGCCTATTCGATCCTGCGCGCCCAGGGGGTGGAGATCGGCAAGCAGGATTTCCTCGCCCACCTGGCCCCCTGCATGTTCCCGCCGCCGGCCGCGAACTGATCCGCGCCGCGCACGGAATTGCTGGCACCTGCGCCCGCTTGCGGCTAAGGCGCGCGGCATGAGCGAACAGGTATCCTTCGGCTACGAACAGGTCTCTCCCGAGGAGAAGACCGAGCGCGTCGGCGCGGTCTTCTCCAGCGTGGCGAAGAAGTATGACGTGATGAACGACGCCATGTCGGTGGGCATGCACCGCCTGTGGAAGGACAAGTTCGTGCGGCGGGTGAAACCGCAGCCGGGCGAACAGATCCTCGACATGGCGGGCGGCACCGGCGACATCGCCTTCCGCATGGCGGCGAAGGGTGCACAGATCACCGTCAGCGACATCAACCAGGACATGCTGGACGTCGGCATCGAACGGGCGATGGAGCGCGGGCTCGACAGCCTGGTGTGGTCGCGCCAGAACGCCGAGGAGCTGAGCTTTCCCAGCCGGTTCTTCGATGCCTACACCATCGCTTTCGGCATCCGCAACGTCACCCGGATCGACCAGGCCCTGGCCGAAGCCTACCGTGTGCTCAAACACGGCGGGCGGTTCTATTGCCTGGAATTCTCGACCACCGAATGGCCCGGCTTCAAGGAAGTCTATGACTTCTATTCGCACCAGCTGGTGCCCAAGATCGGCCAGGCGATTGCCGGGGATGCCGAAAGCTATCGCTACCTGATCGAATCGATCCGCCGCTTTCCGACCATGCCGGAATTCGAAGCGATGATCCGCCAGGCCGGCTTCGTGAACACCCGGGTCGAACCGATCCTGGGCGGGCTGGTCGCGATCCATTCGGGGTGGAAGATCTGAAGTGACGCGTCCTCTGACGCATATCGTGCGGCTGCTGGGCTGGGGCCGCACCCTGGCGCGGCATGGTGCGCTGCGCGGGATCGAGCGCGATCCCAACACGCCGCCGCCGGTCCGCCGCCTGGCGCGCCTCGCCCGGTTCGGCACGTTCCAGCCGCGCCTGCCGGACTATGCCGGTGCCTTTCAGGACATCGGCCCGGCGGCGATCAAGCTGGGCCAGACGCTGGCTACCCGCCCCGACATCGTCGGCGATGAAGCCGCCGCCAACCTGCTGCTGCTGCAGGACAGCCTGCCGCCCGTGCCCTTCGCCGCGATCCGCCGCGAGATCGAGGCAAGCTTCGCCAAGCCGGTCGAGGCGCTGTTCGCGAGTGTCGAGGAAGTGCCGGTCGGCGCGGCCTCGATCGCGCAGGTCCACCGCGCGGTGACCACCGACGGCCGCACCGTCGCGGTGAAAGTGCTGCGTCCCGGCATCCGCGAAAAGTTCGCCCGCGACATCCAGACCTATGAATGGGCCGCGGCCCATCTCGAAGCGCTGGGCGGCGAGCCGGCGCGGCTCCGCCCCCGGCTGGTCATCGCCAATTTCAAACGCTGGACGCTGCGCGAGCTCGACCTGCGGCGCGAAGCGGCCTCCGCGTCCGAGTTGGCCGAAAAGATGCAGGCCGAAGCCGGTTACCGGGTGCCGGGGATCGACTGGGACCGGACGAACGGCCGGGTGATGACGGTCGACTGGATCGACGGGATCAAGATCAGCGAAACCGAAGCGTTGCGCGCTGCCGGGCACGATCTGTCCGCGCTGGCCCGGCGGCTGGTGCTGACTTTCCTGAAGCAGGCGATCAGCCTAGGCTATTTCCATGCCGATATGCACCAGGGCAACCTGTTCGTGCAGGCCGACGGAACCATCGCCGCGATCGATTTTGGCATCATGGGCCGGATCGACCGGCGGGCGCGGCTGTGGCTGGCGGAAATCCTCTATGGCCTGACCACCGGCAATTACCGCCGCGTCGCGGAAATCCATTTCGAGGCGCAATACGTCCCGAGCTATCATTCGGTCGATGAATTCGCGACCGCGCTGCGCGCCGTGGGCGAACCTACCCGCGGCCGCCCGGTGAGCGAACTGTCGGTCGGGCAGATGCTCGATTCGCTGTTCGCGATCACCCGCGAATTCGACATGCAGACCCAGCCGCACCTGCTGCTGCTGCAAAAGACCATGGTCATGGTCGAAGGGCTGGCCACCCAGCTCGACCCGCAGATCAACATGTGGGACGTCGCCTCGCCCTTCGTGCGCGACTGGATCCGGGACGAACTCGGCCCGGAAGCCGCGATTGCCGATCGGCTGCGCAAGGATGCCCAGACCCTGCTGGGCCTGCCTGACCTGGTGCGGCGGATCGAGGAAAAGTTCCCGCCCAAGGGCGGCGCGCCCGAGGCCCCGCCGCTGCCGGAAGTGGAACTGCTCTGGGAACGGCGGCAGCAGCAGCGCCAGGGCTGGGGCGGCTACCTGCTAGCCGCGCTGGCCGGGGGCGCCGCGCTGTGGGGCGCGCAGGCGCTGGGCTGGCTCTAGGCCGATGGACCTCGACACGCTGATCCAGCATTTCTTCGGCACCGAGGATCCGGCAGAGCTGACCGAAGCCGAATACGAGCGCGCGCTTGAACGCCTGAAGATCGCCTTCGGGGTGGAACGAGAGCCGGGCCGCAAGTTCGCACTGTGGACGCTGATGGACGCGCTGGGCATTGCCCCGCTGCCCGCCGATGCCTTCGCCAAGGAGCCGATGCTCAAGGCAGCGGCGGAAGACTATCTCAAGGCCGCGTTCCGGATGGAGCGGTATGGAGAGGACGATGCCTGACGGCGCGGTGCTGTTCGTCTGTCTTGGCAACATCTGTCGCTCCCCCATGGCCGAAGGCGCGCTGCGCGCCGAAGCGGCCCGTGCGGGCCTTGCGCTGCGGGTCGATTCGGCCGGGACTGCCGATTACCACGTCGGCGAAGCGCCCGATGCCCGCGCGGTCCGCACCGCGCAGCGGCACGGGGTGGACATTTCCGGCCTGCGTGGCCGCCAGGCCCGCGCGCAGGACTTTGACGACTTCACCCACATCTTCGCGCTCGATCACAACAACCTCAAGGGTTTGCAGCGCATTGCCCCGGCTGGGCACGGCGCGCACCTGGGCCTGCTGCTCGATCTGGTGCCGGGGCGCGAAGGACAAGCCGTGGCCGATCCATGGTATGGCGAGGAAGCCGGGTTCGAACAGACCTGGGCCGAAGTGACCGCCGCCGCCCGCGCCCTGGTGGAACGGTTGCGGCGATGAGCCAGGACAGCGTCCTTGCCTGGCTGGCTGTCCATGCGCCGGATCTCGCACTGATCGACCATGCGCGCAGCACCGCCACCGTGGCGGAAGCCGCCGAAGTGCTGGGGGTGGAGCCTGGCCGGATTGCCAAGACCCTGGCGTTCCGCGTGGGTGACCAGCCGCACCTGCTGATCGCGCGGGGCGACGCGCGGCTCGACAATGCGCGATGCAAGGCCGCGCTGGGCGGCCGCCCGCGGATGCTGGACCCGGACGAAACCCTGGCGCTGACCGGCCACGGCGTGGGCGGGGTCTGCCCGTTTGGCCTGGCCAACCCGGTGCCGATTGTCGCCGACCGCTCGCTGCTGGACTATCCCACGGTCTTTCCCGCCGCCGGATCGCGCACCAGTTCGATCGAGATCGAGCCGCTGCGCCTGGCCGCGCTGACCGGCGCGCAATGGGTCGAAATCTGCAAGCTGCCCGAAGGGTGAGACCGCTGCCGCTGGTCTATTTCCACGGCATGCCCGGCGGGCCGGGCGAATGGGCCGTGAACGCCCAGCCCGCCCTGCGCGAGAGTGCTTGGCTGGCTGACCGCAACGACCCGGCCGAAACGGTCGAGGCGATTGCGGCGCGGCTCGCTGCGGCCTTTCCGGGCGGCGTGCGCCTGATCGGTTTTTCGGCCGGGGCCTTTGCCGCGCTGCGCACTGCCGCACTGCTGGGCGATAAGGCCGCCGCGCTGGACCTGGTATCCCCGGCGGCGCCGTTGCAACTGGGCAACTTCCTGCCAGACATGGCCGGGGGGCCGATCTTCCGCATGGCGGCGCGGCAGCCCGGCCTGTTCGCCACGGTGGCACGCGCCCAGGGCTCGCTGGCGCGGCATTTCCCCGGCTTTTTGCTGGGGCGATTGCTGGCCACCGCTCAGGGCGGCGATGCCGAGCTGGCGCGCGATCCGGGTTTTCGTCAGAGGATGGCGGCAGTGCTGCGCGATGGCCTGGGCCGCGATTTCCGGGGCTTTGAAACCGAAGTTCTGGCCTATGTGGCCGACTGGCGCGATGTGCTGGGCCAGGTCAGCGGCGAAGTAACGATCTGGCAGGGCGACCGGGACAACTGGACCCCGCCAGCGATGGGCCGGGCACTGCTTGCGGCCATGCCGGGATCACGGCTGGAACTGCTGCCGGGCGCATCGCACTATTCGGCGTTGCGCGCCGCATTGGCGCGGATCGGCTAGGTCAGGCCTTTTCCAGCGTGCATTGCAGCGGGTGCTGGTTCTGCCGGGCATAGTCCATCACCTGGTTCACCTTGGTTTCGGCGATTTCGTAAGGGAAGATCCCGCAAACCCCCACGCCCTTCTGGTGAACATGCAGCATCACCCGCGTCGCCTGTTCCAGGTCCATGTGGAAGAAGCGCTTGAGACACATCACCACGAATTCCATCGGGGTGTAGTCGTCGTTCAGCATCAGCACCTTGAACTGGCTGGGTTTTTTCGGCTTGGCGCGGGTCTTGGTGGCGATGCCGACCTGGTTCTGCCCGCCGGAATCGCCCTCGCGCCCGCCATCCTCGGCAGCGCGGAACAGGTTGTCGGCAAGGTTCTGATCAAATGGCATCGGCGCAAAATATCGTATCGAGGGGTGATAAGACAAGCGTTTGCCTGACATGGGTTGCAAAAAGCCGAACGGGCCGGGCAGCCCTATGGCTACCCGGCCCGGATGGGGACCCGCGGGCCCGGCGTGGAGAGGAAGCGCCGGTTCCCGCGAGGAGCGGCCCGCCCTTAGGCGGCCTGCTTGACCTTTTCGACAGCCAGGCTGACGCGGGTCGAAACCGGCGCGAACGCTTCGTTCGCCAGCTTGACCATGGCTTCCGAATGCTTCGAACCCGACGCAACAGCGGCATCGAAGTTGCGACGCAGGATTTCGCCCTGCAGCTTGAAGAAGTCAGCCGGGCTCTTCACCGTGGCCAGTTCTTTGACGTCGGCCTGGACGGTTTCGATGGCGGTCTTGGCTTCGGCGACATAGTCCTTGCCGAGCGACTGCAGGCCGGCGGCCAGCACCTTGCCCGATTCGACCAGCGCTTCGATGTTGCCCTTGTTGAATTCGCCGGCATCGGCGAACAGGGCAGTGCCCTTTTCATAGACGGCCTTGGCGCGGTCCTGCGCTTCGGTGAAGGCTTCCTTCGCCTTGGCGGTGAAATCTTCGGCGACGTTCTGGGTCTTGGCCATGATGGTGTCCTTGATCTGCGAGATGGGGGTGGTCTTGGCCGCTGCCTGCTTGGCGGCGGGCTTCACGCTCTTCTTGACAGCGGGCTTCTTCGTCGCAGGCTTCGCAGCCTTGGGCGCAGCAGCACGCTTGGCGGCGACCACGGCCTTCTTCGCCGGCGCAGCCTTTTGCTTGACGGGGGTCAGGTCAGCCTGCGCCGCAGCGGTCTGTTCCGCCACGACTTCGGCCAGCGCCTGATCCATCTTCGTTTCGGTGGCTTCAGCCATCGCACGTTCCTTCGCACGATCCGCACCGACCATCGGCACGGTTCATGTTGCAGTGCACAAAATAGATATTGCGCGTGCGAAGTCAAGGCAATTTTGTGCAGTGCAACATAAGCCGCACACTACACATGTTTTTCAAAGTTTTACCGCGATTTGACGTAAGTCCCCGGGGCGTCTTCCAGCACGGTATCGCCCTTGCCCCCAGGCACCCGCTTGCCCTTGACCGGCACTTCGGCCTGGTCCTGCCGGCGCAGCCAGCCCAGCCAGTGCGGCCACCAGCTGCCCGGCGTTTCGGTCGCGCCCTGGACAAAGTCATCGAACGTTTCGGCCGGACCTTCGTTGGTCCAGTACTGGTATTTCCTGGCGCTGGGCGGGTTGACCACCCCAGCGATGTGGCCCGATCCGGCCAGCAGGAAAGTCCACGGCCCGCGCAGGTGCCGGGTCAGGCGCCACACGCTGGCGGCGGGCGCAATGTGATCCTCGCGCCCGGCCTGGACATAGGCCGGGGTCTCGATCCGCGTCAGGTCGATCGGAGTGCCATCGGCACTGAGCGCATCGGGCACCACCAGCTTGTTGTCGCGGTAGAGGTCCTTGAGATACGACATATGCCACTTGGCCGGCAGGTTGGTGACATCGCCGTTCCAGTGCAGCAAGTCGAACGCGGGGTAATCCTCACCCAGCAGGTAATTCTTGACCACGTAGTTCCAGATCAGATCGTTACCGCGCAGCAGGTTGAAGGTTGCCGCCATGTAGCGCCCGTCAAGATACCCGGTCTGCGCCGACAGCTTGGTCAGGGCGTCAAGCTGCTGATCGTCGATGAAAACCTTGAGTTCGCCCGACTTTTCGAAATCGATCTGAGCGGTGAAGAAGGTCGCGCTCTTGACCTTGTCGGCCTCGCCCCGCCGGGCCAGCACCGCCAGGGTGGCGGCCAGCGTGGTCCCGGCCACGCAATAGCCGATCGTGTGGACGCTCTTCACCCCCAGCCGCTCGCGCACTGTGTCGATCGCGTCGATCTGGGCGCGGATGTAATCGTCCCAGACCACGTCCTTCATGCTTTCGTCGGCCGATTTCCAGGACACGACAAATACGGTGATACCCTGTTCCACCGCCCAGCGGATGAAGCTTTTTTCCGGGCTGAGATCGAGGATGTAGAAGCGGTTGATCCACGGCGGGAAGATCACCAGCGGCACTTCCAGCACGCTTTCGGTGGTCGGGCTGTATTGCACCAGCTGATACAGCGGCGTCTGCTTGATCACCTTGCCGGGGGTCGACGCGATGTTCTCGCCCAGGCGGAAGGCCGCGGGATCGACGTGGGTCAGCTGCCCGCGCCGCATGTCGGCCAGAAGGTGCTCCATCCCCTTGACCAGGTTTTCGCCGCGCGTCGCCATGGTCTTTTCCACCACCAGCGGGTTGGTCATCGGGAAATGCGCGGGGCTCAGCGCCTCGACCAGGGTGCGGGCGGCGAACTTGAGCTGTTCGGTCCGGGCCGGATCGCCGGTTTCGGCATTTTCCGCCATGGCCATGATCTGTTCGGCCAGCAGCAGGTAAGTCTGGTGAACCAGCGCATAGAACGGTTGGTCGCGCCACTTGGGATCGGCGAAGCGGCGGTCCTTGCGTGGCAGTTCCACCCCGCCCGCGCCCTTTTCATGCGCGCGCGGGCCGATGCCGTACTGGCCCAGCACCCCTTCCCACAGCGCCATGCTTTCATCCCACATGCGCTTCTGCGTTTCGGGCGAGGACAGCGGCAGCGCTTTGAGCCAGCCCTGCATGATCCCGGCGAAATTGCCCGGATCGGCCAGCAGCAGCGAAGGCAGCTTGCCCGCCGCCTGGCTCGCCTGTTCGCGCTGGAAATCCAGCCACAGCGTTTGCAGGCGCTGGGCTACGCTGGCCCACTGGGCCAGGTCACCCACGGCCTCGTCCTCACCCGCGGCGGCAGTGGCCGGGGCAAGCTGACCGAACATCTGCTGCGCCAGTTCCGCCTGTTGCTGGAACAGGCCAGTGAACATTCCGGCAAGATCGGCAGGATTGGACTTGTCAGTCATGCAGGACTCCGTTCCGGCAAGCGCTTAGCGCCGGCATATTGCAGATTCGGGTCCTCTCATCCCCTGACCCAACGTCTAGCGCGATCAGCGGGCCTTGCAAACCGCCTTGCCCTTGGGCGCATAGATCGTGTGGAAGCTGGGCATGTTGTCGGACCGTTCCCCGAAATCGTATCCCTTGCCAAGGTAGAGCTCGAGCTGCTTGCCGCCCTGGTCCTGTTCGTAATCGAAGTAATAGATCACCACGTTCTTCCGGTCCTTGCCCCACTTGCCGTGGCCGCGCAGGGCATCGTCGGCATTGGCGCGCTTGGCCAGGAACCGGAACAGCACCGGGCCGCACTGGCCATTGGCGCCAACGCTGACTCCGCAGAAATCGTTGCCGCAGGGCGCAATGTCGACCGTGCGATAGTCACGCCCGCGAGCGGAAAAGGTTCTGTCGCCGTCGCTGGAAACCCAGCGCCCGTAATAGGGGCTGGTCGCGGCAGGACCGGCCTGGGCGGCACTGCCGATCAGGGCGGCGGCGGCAATCGACATCACGGCCAGGCGGTGGGATAAGGACTTCATGTCTTCCTCCAGTTCAGGGCCGACACCGGGTAGCGCGATTCCTGCGCGGCTGTTACGCGGCGCGATCCTAGCAGCATTGGCGGCCTTTGTAATAGTCACTGCATACAAGGCGTTGCGCGCGCCATTGGTGATCGACGAGTTTCCCGAGGAACTGCTGATCAAGGCCGAATTGTTGCCGGTGATCTTCCCGGTCCACATGGTGACCGGCGGGCTGGCCCTGCTGCTGGTCCCCGCCGCGCTGTTGCTGAGCGGGCACCCGCGCTGGCACCGCCCGGTGGCGCGACTGGCGGCGCTGGACGTGCTGCTGGCAGGGCTGACCGCCTTTCCGGTGGCCCTGATCGAGCCGGTGACCCTGGGATCGGCGCTGGGCTTTACCGCGCAGGGCGCGGTCTGGCTGGTACTGCTGGCGCTGGGCATCTGGCACATCCGCCATGGCCGGCGCGAGGCACACCGCGCCTGCATGTTGCTGATGACCGCGGCGACCAGCGGAGCAATCTTCTTCCGGGTCTACCTGGCGCTGTTCGCGATCTATGGCTCGTACCGGTTCTATCCGCAGTTCTACGCCGTCGATGCCTGGCTGGCCTGGGGCCTGCCGACGCTGCTGACCGCGCTGTTCCTGCAACGCACTGGTGGCTTTCCGCGCAAAGCCTGATAAGGACCGGCCAGCGCCGCATGAGGCGCGCAATCTGGAAAGGTCCAATGTCCGAGGAATTCTACCGCATCAAGCGACTGCCGCCCTATGTCATCGCCGAAGTCAACGGCATGCGGGCAGCAGCACGAGCGGCAGGCAAGGACATCATCGACCTGGGCATGGGCAATCCCGACCTGCCCCCGCCTAGCCACGTGATCGACAAGCTGTGCGAAGTGGCGCAAAAGCCTGATGCCCATGGCTATTCGGCCTCGTCGGGCATCCCCGGCATCCGCAAGGCCCAGGCCAACTATTACGGCCGCCGGTTCGGGGTCGACCTCGATCCCGAGACCGAAGTGGTGATGACCATGGGCTCGAAGGAAGGGCTGGCCAGCCTGGCAACCGCGATCACCGCGCCGGGCGACGTGGTGCTGGCCCCCAACCCCAGCTACCCGATCCACACTTTCGGCTTCATCATCGCCGGCGCGACGATCCGTTCGGTCCCGACCACGCCGGACGAAGCCTATTTCGCCGCGCTGGACCGGGCCATGGCCTTCACCGTGCCGCGCCCGTCGATCCTGATCGTCAACTATCCGTCGAACCCGACCGCTGAAACGGTCGACCTGGCGTTCTATGAACGGCTGGTTGCCTGGGCGAAGGAAAACAAGGTCTGGGTGCTGTCCGACCTCGCCTATTCCGAACTCTATTTCGATGGCAACCCGACCCCTTCGATCCTGCAGGTGCCGGGGGCCAAGGATGTCGCGGTGGAATTCACCTCGATGTCCAAGACCTTCTCGATGGCCGGCTGGCGGGTCGGCTTCGCGGTCGGCAACCAGCGGCTGATCGCCGCATTGAAGCGGGTCAAGAGCTACCTTGATTATGGCGCCTTCACGCCGATCCAGGCGGCGGCCTGCGCTGCGCTCAACGGTCCGCAGGACATCGTCGAGAAGAACCGCGAGCTCTACCAGAAGCGCCGCGACGTGCTGGTGGAAAGCTTCGGCCGCGCCGGGTGGGACATTCCCAGCCCCAAGGCCTCGATGTTCGCCTGGGCGCCGCTGCCCCCGGCGCTCAAGGAAATGGGCAGCCTGGAATTTTCCAAGCAGCTGCTGACCCACGCCGAAGTCGCGGTCGCCCCCGGCGTCGGCTACGGCGAGGAAGGCGAAGGCTATGTCCGCATCGCCATGGTCGAGAACGAGCAGCGCCTGCGCCAGGCCGCCCGCAACGTGAAGCGTTACCTCGCCAGCATGGGGGTCAACAGCTCGGCCGCCTAGGCCGGACGGTGACCGGGATCACAGCGCCAACCGCCTCGCCGTGGCAGCAACTCTGCTTGCACCGTTCGGGAAACTGTGCAGCCTGTTGATCCAACTGTGAAAAGTGCAAGGGGGCACGTTGCGGCGGTTTGAATGGTTGGCGGCGGGGCCGATCCCCGCTGCCTGGGACCTGCGCCGGCTGGGCTGGCGGCTGACCGAGCGGGTCCGCACCGCGGGCGACGATGAACTGCACCCCCTGCTGGCCATGCCCCACGGCCTGGCCTTTGCCGAATGGCTGGCCCTGACCGGGGCCGCCCCGCGCCGCCGCGCGCGCATCCTGATGCTGGGCGTCGGCTGCAGCGAGGAGCGCGCGCGGCTGCTGCGACTGGGCTTTGGCGATGCCCTGCCGCCCGGCGCCCAGCTTGAGGAGGTCGAGGCGCGCGCGCTGCAACGGATCGAGCGCGCCGGAGCGCTGCCGCGCCACCGCCAGCTCGGGGCGCTGCGGCTCGACCTGCTGGCGCGCGACGGGATGCTGGCGGGGCGCGGGCTGGCGCTGCACCCGCGCGAATTCGCGCTGCTGTGGCGGCTGAGCGACGAGCCGGGCACCCCGGTCAGCGCCGAAGTGCTGCTGCGCGACGTGTGGCGCCTGTCGTTCCGGCCGGAAACCAACAGCCTGGCGGTGCACATCAGCCGCCTGCGCGCCAAGCTGCGCGTCGCGGGGCTGGACGGGCTGATCGAAACCTTGCCCGACGGGGCCTACCGCCTGGCCCAGCCCGGCGCGCTGCCCTTGCCCCCGGCCAGTGGCAAATTGGCGCTGGACGGTTACCTGCGTTTGGGCGAGGAAAGCGGCGAAGCAATGCATCAGCAGGGAGCAGGAACCGATCATGCGGTATGAGATGAAGCCGGCCGGCCGCGTCGAAATCACGATGGAGGACAACGGCGTTGCCCAGGTGCGGTTGATCCGCGCCGACAAGATGAACGCGCTCGATCCCGACATGTTCGCCGCTTTGCTCGATGCGGGCCGCGCGCTGCACGAAATGCGCGGGCTGCGCTGCGTGGTGCTGGCGGGCGAAGGGCGCAGCTTCTGCGCCGGGCTCGACATGGGCAGCATGGCCAACACCGCCCGGCATGACCGCGTGCCGCTGACCGACCGGACCCACGGCAATTCCAACCATGCCCAGCAGGTGGCGATGCAGTGGCGCAAGCTGCCGGTCCCGGTGATCGCGGCGGTCCACGGCGTCTGCTTTGGCGGCGGGCTGCAAGTGGCGAGCGGCGCGGACATCCGCGTGGTCGATCCGACCGCGCGCATGGCGGTGATGGAAATGAAGTGGGGGCTGGTGCCCGACATGGCCGGCTATGCCCTGTGGCGCGGCACGGTGCGCGACGACATGCTGCGCGAGTTGACCTATACCAACCGCGAATTCACCGGTAGCCAGGCCCTCGAATACGGCTTCGCCACGATCGTCGATGCCAATCCGGTCGCCCGCGCCACCGCGATTGCCGCCGAAATCGCCAACCGCAACCCACAGGCCCAGCGCGCCGCCAAGCGCCTGTTCAACGCCTATCTCCACGCCTCGGTCGAGGAAATCCTGATGGCCGAAAGCGTCGAGCAGCAGGCCCTGATCGGCTCGAAGAACCAGGTCGAGGCGGTGATGAGCCAGATGGAAAAGCGCCCCGCGACTTTCGTCGATCCCTGAGCGGGCGCGGGGTCAGAACACCTGGGCGAAGGCCGCGTCCAGCCGCTTGAGGCTGGCCGGCACGTCGAGCAGCTTGTCGAGCCCGAACAGCCCGATGCGGAAGCTCTTGTAGTCCGGCCCTTCGTCGATCATCAGCGGCACCCCGGCGGCAACTTGCAGGCCCAGCGCGGCAAACTTCTTGCCGTTCTGGATTTCGGGATCGTCGGTAAAGCTGACCACCACGCCCGGCGCGGTGAACCCTTCGGCTGCAACTGAACGCACCCCGCGCGCCGCCAGCATGGCGCGCACGGCATTGCCCTGTTCCCACTGCGCGGCGCGCAGCGTTTCGAACCCGGCGGCGCGGGTGTCATGCATCGCGCGGTGGAAGGCGCGCAGGGCGTCGGTCGGCATGGTCGCGTGATAAGCGTGGCCGCCGTTCAGGTAGGCTTCCATGATCGTCAGCCACTTGCCAAGGTCCATCGCAAAGCAGGTGGACTGCGCGGCGCGCACCCGTTCCAGCGCTGCATCGTTCAGCATGACAAGGCCGGCGCAGGGCTGCGACGACCAGCCCTTTTGCGGGGCGGACAGCAGAACATCGACGCCGGTAGCGGCCATGTCGACCCAGACGCAGCCCGAGGCGATGCAATCGAGCACGAACAGCCCGCCGTGCTCGTGCACCGCATCGGCAATCGCGCGCAGGTAAGCGTCGGGCAGGATCATGCCGGACGCCGTTTCGACATGCGGGGCAAAGACCACGTCGGGCCGGTCCGCACGGATCCGTTCCACCGCCTGGTCCAGCGGGAACGGCGCGAAGGAACCATCCGCCTGCCGCTGCGCCTTCAGCACGATCTCGTCCG
This sequence comes from Novosphingobium sp., assembly GCF_041905565.1. GTDB lineage: Bacteria > Pseudomonadota > Alphaproteobacteria > Sphingomonadales > Sphingomonadaceae > Novosphingobium. The sequence continues at coordinate 43,829 of NZ_JAYRKX010000020.1, forward strand.
CAGGGATGCGGCCCATCTCGAAGATCTGGCTCCAGCGGTAGGAAAAGAACCCGTTGCGGATCACCAGCGCCTTCTTGCCGGTGGCCAGTTGGCGCGCGACCGCTTCCATGCCGTAAGTCCCGCCTCCCGGCACCACCACGGCGCGCGCCGCGCCATAGACTTCGCACAGCCCGGCGTGAATCTCGCGCATCACCTGCTGGAAGGCCAGGCTCATGTGGTTGAGCGAACGGTCGGTGAAGACCACCGAATATTCGAGCAGGCCGGTGGGATCGATCTCGGGACGCAGGCCGGGCATGGGGTGATCCTTGTGTAAATTCAGCCGCGCGATAGCCGCTCCACCGCGGCGCGGGCAATGGGCGAGAGCGCCGCGTGGTCATCGGCCAGGATCGCGGCTTTCATGCGCGGATCCCAGAAGTCGCGGATGTGCTGGCACGTTCCCTCGATCGCCGCTGCCTCGCCCTGGGGGGCAAGGTTGCGGGCGATCTGGTCGGCCATGTAGCGCAGGCGGTTGATGTCCATCGCCTACTCCGCCGCCACGCGGCTGATCCGGCGGCTCTTTTCGGACCAGCTGGCATAGGACTCCTGCCATTCGCTCGGCCCGTTGCTGGGCAGCACCTGCACCGCGGTCACCTTGTATTCGGGGCAGTTGGTGGCCCAGTCGGAATATTCGGTGGTGACCACGTTGGCCTGCGTCGCCGGGTGGTGGAAGGTGGTATAGACCACGCCCGGTGCAACCCGGTCGGTCACCGTCACGCGCAGGGTGGTCTCGCCAGTGCGGCTGGCGAGGCGCGCCCAGTCGCCATCCTTGAGGCCCCGGTTCTCCGCATCGCTGGGGTGCATTTCCAGCAGGTCTTCCTGGTGCCAGACGTTGTTGCCGGTGCGCCGGGTCTGCGCGCCGACGTTGTACTGGCTGAGCACGCGCCCGGTGGTCAGCAGCAGCGGATAGCGCGGGCCGGTCTTTTCATCGGTGGGCACATAGTCAGTCACCATGAACTTGCCCTTGCCGCGCACGAATCCATCGACATGCATGATCGGGCTGCCGTTGGGCGCCTTGTCGTTGACCGGCCATTGCAGCGAGCCTTCGGCATCAAGCCGCGCGTGGCTGACTCCGGCAAAGCTTGGGGTGAGGCGGGCGATTTCGTCCATGATCTCGCCGGTGTGGGCATAGTTCCAGCCCAGCCCCATCGCCTTGGCCAGTTCCTGCGTCACCTGCCAGTCTTCCAGGCCATTCGCCGGTTCCATCACCTTGCGCACCATCTGGATGCGGCGTTCGGCATTGGTGAAGGTCCCGGTCTTTTCAAGGAAAGTGCTGCCCGGCAGGAAGACGTGGGCGTAGTTGGCGGTTTCGTTGAGGAACAGGTCGTGGACGATGACCAGGTCCATCGCCTTCAGCCCGGCGGCAACGTGGTGGGTATTGGGGTCGGACTGGAGAATGTCCTCGCCCTGGATGTAGATCGCGCGGAAACTGCCATCCAATGCGGCGTCGAGCATGTTGGGAATGCGCAGGCCCGGTTCCGCGTCCAGCGGCACGCCCCAGTCCGCCTCGAAGCTGGCGCGCACCTCCGCGCCCGAGATATGGCGATAGCCCGGCAATTCGTGCGGGAAGCTGCCCATGTCGCAGCTGCCTTGCACGTTGTTCTGCCCGCGCAGCGGGTTCACCCCCACCCCGCGCCGGCCGATGTTGCCGGTGGCCATGGCGAGGTTGGCAATGCTCATCACGGTCGAGCTGCCCTGGCTGTGTTCGGTCACGCCAAGGCCATAGTAAATGGCGCCATTCCCGCCGGTGGCATAGAGCCGGGCGGCGGCGCGCAGTTCCGCGGCGGGCACGCGGGTAACGGGTTCGAGCGCTTCGGGGCTGTGCCGCTCCTGCGCGACGAAGGCCGCCCAGTCCTGGTATTCGTCGAAGTCGCAGCGTTCGCGGATGAAGGCCTCATCCGCCAGCCCTTCAGTGACGATCACATGGGCCATTGCGGTCAACACGGCGACATTCGTGCCGGGCTGCAGCGCCAGGTGATGTGCGGCCGCGATGTGGGGGCTGCGCACCAGGTCGATCCGGCGCGGGTCGATCACAATCAGCTTGGCACCCTGGCGCAGCCGGCGCTTCAGGCGGCTGGCGAAGACAGGGTGGCCATCGGTGGGGTTGGCGCCGATCACCATGACCACGTCGGCGTCCATCACGCTGTCGAAGTCCTGCGTCCCCGCGCTAGTCCCGAAGGTCTTGGACAGCCCATAGCCGGTTGGCGAATGGCACACCCGCGCGCAAGTATCGACGTTGTTGCTGCCAAAGCCGGAGCGGACCAGCTTTTGCACCAGCCACACTTCCTCGTTGGTGCAGCGGCTGGAGGTGATCCCGCCCAGCGCCCGCGCGCCGTATTGCGCCTTGATGCCGTTCAGCTTGTTCGCGGTGTAGGTCAGCGCCTCGTCCCAGCTGACTTCGCGCCAGGGCTGGTCCACGCTGTCGCGGATCATCGGGCTGAGGATCCGGTCCTGGTGATTAGCATAACCCCAGGCGAAGCGGCCCTTGACGCAGGAATGGCCGCGGTTGGCCTTGCCGTCCTTCCACGGCACCATGCGGACCAGCTGTTCGCCCTTCATTTCCGCGCGGAAAGTGCAACCGACCCCGCAATAGGCGCAGGTGGTAACGACCGCGCGCTCGGGCTTGCCGATCTCCTTCACCGCCTTTTCCTGCAAGGTCGCGGTCGGGCAGGCCGCGACGCAGGCCCCGCACGACACGCATTCGCTCGACAGGAAATCGTCGCTCGCCTGCCCGGCGGAAACCTTGCTGGCAAAGCCGCGCCCGTCGATCGTCAGCGCCAGCGTGCCCTGCACCTCGTCGCAGGCGCGCACGCAGCGCGAGCAGGCAATGCACTTGCTGGGATCGAAATCGAAATAGGGGTTCGACGTGTCGACCGGCAGGCCCAGATGATTGGCCCCGCCATAGCCATAGCGCACATCGCGCAGGCCCACTTCGGCGGCGGTATCCTGCAATTCGCAATCGTTGTTGGCGCTGCAGGTCAGGCAATCGAGCGGGTGATCGGAAATGTAGAGTTCCATCACCGAGCGGCGCAGCTTGGCGAGCTTCGGGGTCTGGGTATGGACCACCATGCCCGGTTCGACCGGGGTGGTGCAGCTGGCCGGGGTGCCGCGCCGCCCCTCGATCTCGACCAGGCACATCCGGCACGAGCCGAAGGCCGCGACGCTGTCAGTCGCGCAGAGGCTGGGGATCGAGCCGCCGCACTGCCCGGCGGCGCGCATCACGCTGGTCCCGGCGGGGACGGTCACGGCGCGGCCGTCGATCGTCAGGGTGACCGGGGTGTCCGAGCAGACTTCGGGCGTGCCGAAATCGGCCTGCCGTTCATAGCCCATGGCGCTTCTCCAGTTCCGCCAGATCCGCTGGCGTGTTGATATTGGCAGGATCGCGCGGCAGCTGCACCGCCCTTGCGCCCAAGCGTTCGGCCAGTGCGCGCAAGGAGTGCTTGCCGGGTCCGTTCAGGATCGCTTCGACATCGCCCAGCGCGCTGGCGGGCCAGCGAGCGATCACCGGCTGCGATGCGGCATAGGCCGGCGCGGCGCCAAGCAGGGCGGGCAGGTCACCCGGCAGATCGGCGCAATCGACCCCCAGGGTCAGCACTTCGTCGCAGCCGCTCTGTCCCGCATGGCGCAGCGCGGCGGCGATGCCGCCGAGTGGGCCCATGCCCGGGCGCGGCCAATCGGCCAGAGTCGGAGCAGGAGCGCTGTCACGCCCAACCACCACCACCGCATCGCACCAGCGCGACAGCGCCGCCACCGCGCGGGCCAGCAGGGTTTCGCCATCGAGCATGGCCAGCGCCTTGTCGCTGCCGAAGCGTGACGATTGCCCGCCCGCCAGCACCGCGCCGAGCATCATTGCCCGAAATCCTCGGGCCAGTGCTTCAGCGCGCTCATCACCGGATAGGGGGTAAAACCGCCCAGCGCGCAGAGCGATGCGCTCTGCATCGTTTCGGCGAGGTCCGCCAGCAGGGCCAGGTCTTCCGCGCGGCTGCGCCCGGCCTTGCGGGCGTTGTGCATCTGCGGCAGCGCCTCGACCGCGTCGGCTCCGGCCTTGCCGCCGGCGCGGATGCGGTCGATCAGTTCCACCCCGCGGGTCGAGCCAATCCGGCAGGGGGTGCATTTGCCGCAGCTTTCCGCCGCGCAGAATTCAAAGGCGAAGCGCGCCATCGCACCCATGTCGGCGCTGTCGTCGAACACGGTGATCCCCCCGTGGCCGATCAGCGCATCGGCGCGGGCATAGGCCTCGTAATCGAACGGCAAGTCGAACTGGCTGGGCGGGATGTAGGCGCCGAGCGGCCCGCCGACCTGCACCGCCTTGACCGGGCGGCCACTGGCCGTGCCGCCGCCGATGTCGAAGATCAGCTCGCGCAGGGAAATGCCGAAGGCCGTCTCGTAAAGCCCGCCGTGCCGGATGTTGCCGGCCAGCTGGATCGGCATGGTGCCCTTCGAACGGTCGATCCCCAGGCTGTCGTAAAGGCTCGCCCCGCCCTCGGCCAGGATGTGCGGCACTGCGGCCAGGGTCAGCACGTTGTTGACCACGGTCGGGCAGCCGAACAGCCCTTCCAGCGCGGGCAGCGGCGGTTTGGCCCGCACTTCGCCGCGCTTGCCCTCGATGCTGTTGAGCAGGCTGGTTTCCTCGCCGCAGACATAGGCGCCCGCGCCGACGCGCACTTCCAGCCGGAACGGGACGATATGCGGCTGGGCCAGGTCAATCGCGGCCTTCAGCTTGGCGATGGCATGGGGGTATTCGCTGCGGACGTAGATGTAGCCCTGCCCGGCGCCGACCGCATGGGCGGCAATCGCCATGCCCTCGATCAGCTGGAACGGATCGCCTTCCATCAACATCCGGTCGGCAAAGGTGCCGCTATCGCCCTCGTCGGCGTTGCACACCACGAACTTGCGGGTGCCCGGCGCGTTGGCGACGGTCTGCCACTTGATCCCCGCCGGAAACCCGGCCCCGCCGCGCCCGCGCAGGCCCGATTGCAGCACCTGCGCGACGACCTCGGCCGGGGCCAAGGCCCGCGCCCGCTCCAGCGAGGCCCAGCCGCCGGTCGCGGCATAGTCGTCCAGACTGAGCGGCCGGGTCTTGCCCGCGCGGGCAAAGGTCAGCCGATGCTGCCCGGCGATGAAGGGATGATCGGCAATCCGCCCGATCGCCTTGTCAGAAGTGCCGGCAAGGATCGCGGCGACATCGCCCACGCCCGCCGGGCCGAACCCGTTTCCGTCGATCTCGACCAGCGGTTCGAGCCAGTGCATCCCCCAGCTCGACACCCGCTCGACCGTGCAGCCCGCCGCTTCGAACGCAGTGGCAAGCGCGTCCGCCCCGCAGGCGAGGGCCAGCGCATCGTCGCTGATCCGCACCACGCTCACAGCTTGTTCACCAGATCGACCAGCGCGGCCTCGTCCAGCCGCACGTGCAGTGTATCGCCCACGCGCGCCGCCGGGCCGGCGCTGCACAGGCCCAGGCAATAGACCGTCTTGATCCGCACCCGGCTGCCCGCCGCCGCTTCCGCTGCGGCGACCAGCGCATCGACGCCGCGCGCCTGGCAGGCTTCCGCCCGGCACAGCTGCACGCAGGGGCGCGGATCGGCCGCGGGGGTGAAATCGTGGTAGAAGCTGACCACCCCGTGCACTTCGGCGCGGCTGAGGTTGAGATGGCTGGCAATCGCCGCCTCGGCCGCCGCATCGACGCAGCCGAAGGCGGCTTGCACTTCGTGAAGGATCGGCAGCAGGCTGGCCTGCTCGGGCGCGAAATCGGCCAGGATCGCGTCGAGACTGGCCGCCCCGCTCATGCCGTCAGCCGCTGCGCGTGCCAGGCCACGTGATCGGCCATGAAGCTGGAAATGAAGTAATAGGAATGGTCGTAACCCGGTTGCATCCGGATCGTCGCCGGAATGCCGGCCTTGCGGCAGGCCATGACCAGCAGCCCGGTCTTGAGCTGTTCGTGCAGGAAATTGTCGGCATCGCCCTGGTCGACCAGCAAGTCGGGCAGGCGCGCGCCGTCCTCGATCAGGGCGCAGGCGTCATACTGCCGCCAGACCGCGCGGTCCGCGCCCAGATAGCCGCCCAGCGCCTTTTCCCCCCAGGGGCAGTTGAGCGGCCTGACAATCGGCGCAAAGGCGCTGACCGACCTGAACCGGCCGGGATTACGCAGCGCGGTGGTCAGCGCGCCGTGGCCGCCCATCGAATGGCCGGTGATGCCCTGCCGGGCCATGTCGGCCATCGGGAACTGCGCCGCGATCAGCGCTGGCAGTTCCTGTTCGATGTAGCTGCGCATCCGGAAATTGGCGGCCCACGGCTCCCGCGTCGCATCGACATAGAAGCCCGCGCCCTTGCCGAAGTCATAGCCTGCGTCATCGGGCACGTCATCGCCGCGCGGGGAGGTATCGGGGGCGATGAAGATCACCCCGGCCTTGGCGCAGGCGGCGCGATACTCACCCTTTTCGGTGACATTGGCATGGGTGCAGGTCAGCCCCGACAGGTACCACAAGACCGGGAGCTTAGCTCCTTCCGCGTGGTCGGGCACGAAGACCGAGAAAGTCATCGGCGTGCCGGTGACGGCGGACTGGTGGGTATAGACCCCCTGCACTCCGCCGTGGCTGCGATTGGCGCTGACCTGTTCCATGCCGCTATACCCTGCTCAGCCGGGAAGCTGGCAGAAGGCGCAGATCTTGTTGCCGACCGGATCGCGCAGGTAGGCACCATAGGCGTTGCCCGGCGCATTGGGACGCGGCCCCTGCGCGCCTTCATCGGTGCCGCCCGCAGCCAGGCCAGCCGCATGGAAGGCATCGACAGTCGCGGCGTCCTTGGCCTCGAAGCCGATCGTACCGCCGTTGGCAAAGGTCGCCTGCCCGCCATCGGCCGGGGTCATCACCAGCAGCTTGCCGGTTTCGGTGGCATAGACGCAGGTGCGATCATTCACCTGGCCGATGCTGGCAACGCCCAGCGGCGCCAGCGCGGCATCGTAGAAGGCCTTCGACTGGGCCAGGTCCTGCGCCGAAATGCAGATATGGGTGAACATTGCTCTCTCCTTAGAAAACGACGACCGAACGGATCGACTTGCCCGCGTGCATCAGGTCGAACGCGGTGTTGATTTCTTCCAGCCCCATCACGTGGGTGATCATCGGGTCGATCTCGATCTTGCCGGTCATGTACATGTCAACGATCTTGGGCACGTCGGTGCGGCCCTTGGCCCCGCCGAACGCGGTGCCGCGCCAGTTGCGGCCGGTCACCAGCTGGAACGGTCGGGTGCTGATTTCCTTGCCCGCTTCGGCCACGCCGATGATGATGCTGGTGCCCCAGCCGCGATGGCAGGCTTCCAGCGCGGTGCGCATCACATCGGTGTTGCCGGTGGCATCGAAGGTATAGTCCGCGCCGCCATCGGTCATCGCGACGATCATCGCCACCACGTCCTCGCGGCTCATGCCCTTTGAGTTGAGGAATTCGGTCATGCCGAACTTGCGTCCCCATTCCTCGCGGTCGGGGTTGATGTCGACGCCGATGATCTTGTTCGCGCCCGCCAGCCGCGCGCCCTGGATCACGTTGAGCCCGATCCCGCCGAGGCCGAACACCACCACGTTGTCGCCCACCTGGACCTTGGCGGTGTTGATCACCGCGCCAACGCCGGTGGTCACCCCGCAGCCGATGTAGCAGCTGGACTGGAACGGCGCGTCCTCGCGGATCTTGGCGACCGCGATTTCGGGCAGGACAGTGAAGTTCGAAAAGGTGCTGCAGCCCATGTAGTGGAAGATGGTCTGGCCCTTGTAGGAGAAGCGGCTGGTGCCATCCGGCATCAGCCCCTGACCCTGGGTCGCGCGGATCGCGGTGCACAGGTTGGTCTTGCCCGACAGGCACGACTTACACTGGCGGCATTCCGGCGTGTAGAGCGGGATCACGTGATCGCCCGGCTTCACGCTGGTCACGCCCGCGCCAACCTCGCGCACGATCCCGGCGCCTTCGTGGCCGAGGATCGAGGGGAAGATCCCTTCGCTGTCGAACCCGTCAAGCGTGTAGGCATCGGTGTGGCACACGCCGGTGGCCATGATTTCGACCAGCACTTCGCCGCCCTTGGGCCCTTCAAGGTCGAGCTCGACGATTTCCAGCGGCTGCTTGGGGGCGAACGCAACGGCGGCGCGGGTTTTCATGGCGGTAGGTGCTCCTCTCCACGGCATGGCGTGGTTTTGTAAGCTATGCTTACTAAATGACGGAAGGCGGCGTCAATGCCGCTGTTGCCGGTAATGCGCATGGGGGCATGGCTTGGCAAGCATGGTCTGAGCGGTTAGCCAAGCCCCATGAAGACCTTGCGCGATCCCGAATGCCTGCTGACCCAAGGACTTGCGGCGATCCGGGGGCAGTTCAAGGTGCCCAGCCAGTTCCCGCCAGACGTGCTGGCCGCGGCGGACCGCGCGGCGGCGCGCATGCCTGCCGATCATGCCGACTGGACGGCGCGGCCCTTCGTCACCCTTGACCCCGCCGGCGCGACCGACCTTGACCAGGCCTTCGCGATCGAACCGGCCGGGGTGGACTGGCTGCTGCACTATGCCATTGCCGATGTCGGCTGGTTCGTCGACCACGGCGATCCGCTGGACGGCGAAGCCTGGCAACGCGGGATGACCACCTACCTCCCCGATGGCAAGGCCGGGCTTTACCCCCCGGTGCTGGCCGAAGGCGCGGCCAGCCTGCTGCCCGATGGCCCGCGCCCGGCGGTGGTGTTCACCACCCGGGTCACGCCCGATGGCGCGGTGGTGCTGGACGGGGTAACCCGCGCGGTGATCCGCAGCCGCGCCAAGCTGGCCTACGAAACCGTGCGCGATGCCTATCTGCCCGACGGCTTCGCCGAACTCGCCGGACGGATCACCGCGGCCGAACAGCGCCGCGGCGCCGCCCGCGTCGATCCACCCGAACAAGAGGTGGAGCAGGGCGGCGATGGCCGCTTTGCCCTGCGCTTTCGCCCGCTGCTGCCCAGCGAACGGCGCAACGCCGCGCTGTCATTGGCGACCAACATGGCGGTCGCGGACCTGCTCCAGGCCCATCGCACCGGGCTGTACCGGGTGATGGCCGAACCGGATGAATTCGCCGTTGCCCGCCTGCGCCAGACCGCGCGCGCCTTTGGCATGGAATGGCCCGCCCAGGCCCCGCTCGCCCAGTTCGAAAAATCGCTCGATCCCGCCGATCCGCGCCACGCCGCCTTCATGCTCGCGGTGCGCCGCGCCGGGCAGGGCGCCAGCTACCAGCCGTGGCGCGCGGGCGTGGTGCCGTGGCACGCGGCGATGGCGGCGACCTATGCCCATGCCACCGCGCCGCTGCGGCGGCTGGCCGATCGCTTCGTGGTGCTGGCAGCGCTGGCGGTGGCCAACGGCCGACCTGTGCCCGAGCCTGTCGCCGCCGCGTTTGACCAGCTGCCCGGCGTGATGGACAAGGCCGAGGCCCGCAGCGCCCAGGTCGAACGCGCGGTGGTGGACCTGGCTGAAACCGCGCTGCTGGCCGGGCGCGAGGGGCAGACCTTTGCCGCCGTGGTGACCGACCTTGGCCCCACCGGCGCGCGGATCCAGCTGTGCGACGTGCCGGTGGTGGCCCGCACCGCAGCTAACGACGTGGTGCCGGGCGATCCGGTCCAGGTCCGGCTCGACCGCGCCGATCCCCTGCGCCGCGAAGTCAGCTTCACGCGGGTATCATGATTCAAGTTGCGCCCCGCCGCCCGCTCGGCTAGTGGCGCGCTTCCTGCAGGAAACTGCTGGTGAGGCCCGATGGCGGAGTGGTTACGCACCGGACTGCAAATCCGTTTACGCCGGTTCGATTCCGGCTCGGGCCTCCACCTTCCCCTTCAAAAGATCGGCTAGCCCCCGCCGCGCCGCCGCGCGCCCAGCGTGCCCGCCTGGCCCAGCGCCAGGATCAGCGCCAGCGGCTGCGGCTGCCCGAACAGGAACCCCTGCACCGCGCGGCAGCCCAGCTCCTCCGCCAGGCGGAGCTGCGCCTCGGTCTCCACCCCTTCGGCCAGGACCGGCACGCCCAGCGATTCGCCGATCGACACGATCGCCGAAACCAGCGTGCGCGAAGCCGGATGCTGGACGAAATCGGCAATGAAGCAGCGGTCGATCTTGATCTTGTCGACCGGATAGACGCTGACCGTGTCGAGCGAGGAATAGCCTACCCCGAAATCGTCGATCGCCACCCGCACGCCCAGCGCGCGCAGCCGCCCCAGCACGGCCAGTGCGCGTTCGCGATTCACCGCCAGCGCGGTTTCGGTGATTTCCAGTTCCAGCCGCGCCGGGGCGAGGCCCGTCTGGCGCAGCGCCTGCGCCACCCGGTGCGGCAGGCCCGGATCGGTCAGCTGCACCGCCGACACATTGACCGCAATCGACAGCAGCGGCGGCAGCTTCATCGCCGCCGCGCAGGTCTCGCGCAGCACCCAGTCGCCCAGCTCGTGGATCAGTCCGGCCTCTTCGGCCAGCGGGATGAATTCCGCCGGACTGACCGCGCCCAACTGCGGGTGGGTCCAGCGCAGCAGCGCCTCATAGCCCAGCAGCGTCCCATCGACGTGGTGCTGCCCTTGGTAGAACACCGCCAGTTCGCCGCGCGCACAGGCCCCGGCCAGCTCGTCAACCAGCGCGCCGCGCCGCCGGGCGCGCTCGTCCATTTCCGGGTCATAGCGCAGCCGTTTGCGCGCCCGCCCGGCCTTGGCCCGGTACATCGCCAGGTCGGCATTGTTGATCAGCTGTTCACGGCGCTGCGCATCGTCCGGCCACAGCGACAGCCCGATGCTGACCCGCGGGCGGATCGTCGCGCCATGGCTGTCGAGCGGCGCGCACAGCGCCCGCTCGATCCGGTCGAGGAATTCCTCCAGCTCGTCCGCCCCGCCGCGCAGGTGCTTGAACGCGGCAAATTCGTCCCCGCCGAACCGCGCAAGTGCCTCGCCTTCGCGCAGCACCGCCTGCGCGGCCGTCGCTGCCCCGCGCAGCACCGCATCGCCGGCCTCGTGGCCGAAGCGGTCGTTGATGTGCTTGAACCGGTCAATGTCGATCATCACCGCCGCAACCTGCCCGCCATCGGCCTGGGCCGCCGCGATCGCCGCGTCGATCCGCACCGCGAACTGCAGCCGGTTGGGCAGCCCCGTCAGCCCGTCATGCTGGGCCAGGTAGGCATTGTAGCGATTCTCGGCGAGCAGCGTGCGGCGCTGCGCCAGCCGCTCGCGCACCTGTTCCAGCGCCGCGCCGACCCGCCCGAGCCGCCCGCGCCCCAGCGCGGGAACCGGCGCATCCAGCTCATCCCGCGCTAGCCGCGCCATGGCCTGCTCAAGCACGCGCAGGGCAAGGACCAGGCGCCACCAGCCCAGTGCCCCAAGCACCAGGGCCAGTCCCAGCCCGATTTCCAGCCCCGTCAACCCGCCCAGCACCGCGCCATCATCCCGCCCTCAGAAGCCCAACCGATACCAGCCCAACCGCTTCCCGCAAGCCGCGCCCACCACAACAACGATTGACTGCCCGCCCCCCGCAAGCTAGGCGACCGCCCGCTGCCACGACAACGGCATGCCGCTTTAGCTCAGTCGGTAGAGCACATCATTCGTAATGTGTTGGCGGCACCCAATTTTTCCACGAAAAATCATTAAGTTCAGTCACTTGCTATTGGTTGCTGTTGTATAGATTTTGCTATACAACAATCCTATGTCGCGATTGTCATCGCCTCCTACGGAACCTCCTGTGCGCCATCGCACGATGCCGCTGGCTGGCACATTGCAGCGGATATCGGGGTTCGGCACTCTCACTATCTACAAGATGGCAGCCTCGCCGTTCTGGTATGTGCGCTACTACGAAGACGGCAAAATCATCCGTCGCAGTTTGAAGGTCGCCGACAAAAAAGAGGCGATAGCGGCTGCGAAGAAGGTCTTCGTCGATATCAAGCACCACAAAATGAACCAGCTGCCATTCACTAAGGCGAGTGGCTTCGAGGTTTGTGCAAGAGGGTTGCACCGAGAGAACGAGGCGCGGGTTCAGCGCGGCGAGCTATCTAAGCAGAAGCTCCAACTTGATGCGGCAAGGCTCGAAGCGGATTTGATGCCGCATTTTGGCAAGTATGAGATTGCCGATATCTCTTACGCCCACATCAGCGACTACCTGAACAAGCTGTCGACGCCCAAGCGTCCGCTGTCGATCAACACCCTCAAGATCCATCTCAGCCACATCAAAACGATTTTGCGCTATGCCCAGCGCGTCGGTGTGCTGAATGCGCTGCCCGCATTCCCAACCCTCAAGACGGTTGATACGCCGCGTCCGTGGTTCAACAGTGCTGAGTATACGAAGCTGCATCGAACCTGTGATGCCAACATCGGCAAGGTGTTCAAGAAAGCTGGCACGAAGGGTGAGCAGCGGCGCAACATCGCGATCACCCAAGAGCTTTACGATCTGATCTTGTTCATGACGAACTCGTTCATTCGTCCAACCGATATCAAGGTCCTGCAACACAAGCATGTTGCCGTCATTCGCGGTGACCAGACGTATTTGCGCCTGACGCACCCACCCACGAAGAGCCACGGCAGTCCCGTTGTGACGATGCCTGAGGCGGTGGAGATTTATGACAGGCTGCTAGAGAGGCAGCGCAAGGAAGGGTTCGGCAAGCCTGACGATTACCTGTTCCAGCCAGAGCATCGTGAAAACCGTGATTATGCGCTGCGGACCATCACTCGTCAGTTTGACCAGCTGCTGACCATCGCCAATCTCAAGAAAACAGCCAGCGGTGAGAGCAGGACGCTCTACAGTCTGCGCCACACCTGCATCATGTTCCGTCTCACAAAAGGCGATAACGTCGCCTTGCTGACCCTTGCAAGAAGTGCCCGAACATCGACCGAGATGATCGACCGATTCTACGCCAAGCACCTTCACGCTGAGATGAATGTCCAGCAGCTCCAAAGCATGAGGGATGGGGCGAAAGGTCGCAAGGCACGGAAATCTCCAGACAATGCGGAAAAGCGAGAAACGTCTGCAAAGAAAGCGAAAAAGGGGGTATGAAAATCGCCTAGATGACGCTAATGGGCGCGTCATTGCCGCCTTAGCTCAGTTGGTAGAGCATCGCATTCGTAATGCGGGGGTCGTAGGTTCGAATCCTATAGGCGGCACCATTTTTCTCTTAAATTCTGTAATTTGAAAGCCCCGCGCAAGTGGGGCTTTGTTGTATATTTTACCCCGCAAACACGCTTGAAATCTGCCTGCCCTGTGCGTCGTAGACATAAATGTTGCGACCTCTACGAACGCTAACCGATGACGATGTGAATCCCTTCAATCCGTCATCAGGACCGTTGCCAGCGAAGATGGCACAAAGCTGCCTTTGCCCCTGTCCGTAGACATAGACCTGTGAACCGCGCTGCACTGCTGTGACGATTTCCATGCCCTGTTCATATCGGAACAGCGGCGATGAAAAAATCTCAAAAAAATGTTGTATTTCAGAGTTCCGCGCTTCTAGGCGTTATAAATATTCCTGCACACAAAAGCAGGAAAATCATGGACGAACTTACAACTACCCATTTCATAACACTAAGATTTATCAGGTATAAAAGACCCGTCAGAGGTGATGAGGTAATCTACAATCTTGAGGTCGATCGGTTCATTGAGAAACTGACTGTCGCGATCAAGGGCGCAAGGCATTGGAAACGCTACAAGCGCAAGTGCCTAATACCAGGATACTGTCAAATCGAGTTTGGCAAACTTCATGATTTTCCACACGCTCACATAGCCATTCAAAAGCCTGAGTGGCTTCCCGAAGCCAAATTTGTGAACGCCATTCATGCCGAAGCGCGCCGCCTCGAGTGGCTCAAATGCGATGCCGATGCCGTCCATGTCCGCGACATATACGACCAAGACGGAGCCGACCTTTACACATTGAAGGAAACAGGCAGCCGCAAATTTTGAGAGTGCTAGCGAACCGTTGCTTGATCGATGATCGCCGACCCAGCTTCTCCTCTCATTCAATCACCTCGTGAACGATCTTGTGCCAGAGATCGTTCGTTAAGCGCGTCAAGAGCAGGTGATCCATTGTTCATGAACCAAAGAAGAAGCCTGAATGATCCAGCCAGACACCATACCCCAGATAAATACAAATGAAGGAGACCAACACCTATGACGACACCAGCATCACCAGATACCATCCACGCCATCGTTTCGCCCACCTTGAAGCAGTCCGTCCGTGAATGGTGCAATCGCAACGATCTGACAGAAGCCCAGATGTTGCGCCGTGCCATCCAAGCCATCTTGAGACAGCAGCCATGAGCCTGACCCGCAAACCAACTACCGTGAAGGAGCTGAAAGCTGCCCTTGCGAAACTGCCAGACAGCCAGAAGATGCTAGCGTCCGCGCTCGTGGTGTAATTTCCGGTGTATGTGACGGTGTATTCCGGGGTGGGGCATGCCCCACCCCGGAATGCGGCGTCGCTGGTGGCCACCGGGCTCATCGTTATGGTGGAGTTTG
>NZ_JAYRKX010000034.1:0-6406 GCF_041905565.1 Novosphingobium sp.
CGGCCCAACCACCCGTTTAAGGTACCCTGTGGGTGGTTGGGCCGGGGGAGCGGGCTGGTGCTGCAAGCCAACTGCGGAGGCAGTTGGCGCACCCAACAAGGACTCTGCCGGGGGAGCGGGCCGGCCAGGCCAAGCTGATCGCGGAGGCGATCAGCGCACCAAACTAAGGACGCTCGCTCAGATCAGCCCGCGCTCGCGCAGATCCGCCTCAAGCCCGGCGGCATCGCTGAAATGATGCGCGTGCCAGCCGCAGGCGCGCGCGCTTTCCACGTTGGGCAAGCTGTCGTCGATGAACAGCATGGCTTCGGGCGCGTGGCCGAAGCGCGCCTCTGCCAGCGCGTAGATCGCCGGGTCTGGCTTGGCCAGTTGCTCCACGCCCGACACCACGATGTCGCGGAAGCGTTCGGCCAGCGGGAAGACCGGGCGAAAGCCGGCCCAGGTATCGGCGCCGAAATTGGTGATGGCGTACAGCGGCACGCCGTGCGCGTGCAGCTGTTCGACCAGTTCCGGGCTGCCGGGGACCGGGCCGGGAATCGATTCGTTGAACCGGGCGAACCAGTCATGGATCAACTGGGCATAGTGCGGGAACAACGCGCTGCGTTCGGCAACAAGGTCTGCCGCCGGGCGTCCGGCGTCATGTTCGGCATGCCACGACAGCGGAATCACCTCGTCCATGAAGTGATCGAACTCGGCCGCATCGGTGAAGTGATTCACGAAAGGCAGGCGCCGGTCCCAGCGCACCAGCACGTTGCCGACATCGAACACCACCGCTTCGATCATGCGCCTGTTTCCTGCCGCTAAAATGGCTTCGGCCCGCACCCCGGAACCGGAGGCGGGCCGTTACGGTTCAACCGGTCCGCCCTGCGGCGGACCCCAGCAGCCTTAGCCCTGGCGCGCCTTGAAGCGACGGTTGGTCTTGTTGATCACATAGGTCCGGCCACGACGACGGATCACGCGGTTGTCCCGGTGGCGGTCCTTGAGCGACTTGAGGCTGTTGCGAATCTTCATGATGTCCTCGGGTGCGGCTGAATGCCGCTGAAAATTGAGTTCGCGCCGTTAGGGGTGACTCGCGGCCAAGTCAATAAGGGAGTGGGTTGGTTCCGGCTTGCGCCGGTGCGGGAAGGAGTCCTTGTCGGGTGCGCTGATCGCCTCCGCGATCAGCTTGCAACACCAGCCCGCTCCCCCGGCAGAATCCTTGTTAAGTGCGCCAACTGCCTCCGCAGTTGGCTTGCAACACCGGCCCGCTCCCCCGGCCCAACCACCCACAGGGTACCTTAAACGGGTGGTTGGGCCGGGGGAGCGGGCTGGTGTTGCAAGGAAGGGCCGGATGGCCCTTCCGCACCGCCGTGAGGCGGAGAGGACTCAGGCGGAAAGAAACTTACCCCACCCGCTCGCCCAGCTTGCGTTCCCATTGCAGCGCGTGGGTCACGATCGTGTCGAGATCGGCATACTGCGGCACCCAGGGCAGGGTCGCCTTGATTCGGGCGTTATCGGAAATCAGCGAATCGGGGTCACCGGCGCGGCGCGGGCCCAGAACGCGCTTGATCGCCGTGTTGGTCACGCGGTCCAGTGCGTCCAGCACTTCCAGCACCGAATAGCCCCGGCCATAGCCGCAATTCATCGTCAGCGAGCGCGCCGGATCAGCGATCAGCGCTTCCAGCGCCAGCACATGGGCGGCGGCCAGATCGCTGACGTGGATGTAGTCGCGCACCCCGGTGCCGTCTGGCGTGGCGAAATCGGTGCCGAACACGCCCACGCTGTCACGCTTGCCCAGCGCGGCTTCGACCGCGACCTTGATCAGGTGGGTCGCCCCGGCGGTCGATTGCCCGGTGCGGCCCTGCGGATCGGCCCCGGCGACGTTGAAATAGCGCAGCGCGCAGAAGTTGATCGGGTGCGCCGCCGCCGTATCGCGCAGCATGTATTCGGTCATCAGCTTGGACATGCCGTAGGGATTGATCGGGCGCTGCGGCGTGTCCTCGGTCACCGCGGCAACATCGGGAATGCCATAGGTCGCGGCGGTGGAGCTGAAAATGAAGTGCGGCACGCCCGCCGCCACCCCTGCCGCGATCAGCGACCGGGTCTTGGCGGTGTTGTTGTGATAGTATTTCAGCGGGTCGACCACGGATTCGGGCACCACCACCGATCCGGCGAAATGCATGACCGCGCGGGTGCCCTGTTCGGCAAAGATCCGCGCCAGCAGGTCCGCGTCCTCGATGTCCCCTTCATAGAACGGCACGTCATCGGGCACGGCCCAGCGAAAGCCGGTGACCAGGTTGTCGATCACTGCCACGGGCCAGCCCGCATCCTTGAGGGCGAGGACGGCATGGCTGCCGATATAGCCGGCACCGCCGGTCACGAGCACGGAAAGCTTGTCAGTCATGCCGCTTCTAATGCGGCATCCGGGCGGCGCGGGGAAGGGGGCATTCCGCACAAATTCGTGCGCGTGCAGGCCCTTGTTCATGGCCGGGCAATGCCGGTGGGCAGAAGGCGGCGCGGGGGCAGTCAGCCGGATCCCAACACAAGGCCCATTTCATGCACAACACTTCGCCCCGCTTGCTTCCCCTTGCCGCCGCCTTGACCCTGGGCCTGACGGGCACGGCCCTTCTGGCCCAGCCTGGCTGGGGCGGCGCGGGCTGGGATCGGCCCGGCTGGGACCGGCCTGGCTGGGATCGGCCCGGCGGCCCGGACCGCCCCAGTGCCAGCGCGGGCGCCGGGCGCGAAGGCAAGGTCGAGGTCGCCACCTTTGCCGCCGAAGGCGCGGACGGCGCGCAGCTTGGCAAGGGCGCGATCGCGGTGATCGAGGCTCCGGCCGGCGGCGGGTTGACCGAGGCGCGCGAGCTGGCCACCTATGAAGCGGCGGTGATCGATGCCCTGGCCCGCTATGGCTACGATACGGCCACGCGCGATCCGGCCGGTGGGCAGCTGGCCGAAGTACGCGTGCTGCGCCGCGAGGCCGTGCCCGAGGAAACGCCGCGCAAGCCGGTCAGCGGCGAGATGACCATGGGCGTGTCGAACCACGGTTCGATGATGGGCATGGCGCTGAATGTCGATCTGACCAAGCCGCGCAAGGCGCTGATCTCGACCCGGCTGGAGGCGCGGATCAAGGACCGCGCCAGCGGCAAGGTGTTGTGGGAAGGGCGCGCCGACATGCTGACCCGCGCGGGCGATGCGCGCTGGGGCGACGGGCAGATCGCCGCGCGGCTGGCCGGGGCGCTGTTCGAACGCTTCCCCGCGCCGCGCTGATCCGCTTGCATCGCCGCGGCATCCTATTCACAAGTGGCCGCGCACTGCCATGAAAGGTCGCCCGCGATGAAGTGCCTGAAACATGCCGCGCTGGTGCTGGTCCTGGCCGCCGGGGGCTGCGTTGCCCCGGTCGGCCCGGTTGAGGTGACGCGGTTCCACGCCGCTGATGTCGCCATGCTCGGCAAGGGCACCATTGCGGTCGAACCCGCACCGGGGATGGACGGCGCCTCGCTGGAATGGCGCACTTATCAGGCGGCGGTGCAGCAGCAACTCGCCCTGCTCGGATATGCCGCGCCGCAGGGCACCAGCGCGCAAGTTGCCGAACTGCGCCTGTCGCGCATGACGATCGAGCCGTCGCGGGGCAGCGGCCCGGTGACTGTCGGGGTGGGCGGATCGACTGGCAGCTGGGGTTCGGGCGTGGGCGTGGGGATCGGCATCAACCTGACCCCGCGCAGCGCGCAGCAGGTCCAGACCACCATGGCCGTCACGATCCGCGAGCGCGCCAGCAAGGCTGCCTTGTGGGAAGGCCGCGCCGTGTTCACCGTGCGCGCCACCAGCCCGATGGCCGATACCGCGCTGGCCGCGCCGAAACTGGCCGCCGCATTGTTCAAGGACTTCCCCGGACAGTCGGGCGAGACTATCGTGGTGCAATGACCATCCAGATCGATTGCGCGTTTGATTCCGGGAACATCGAAGTCCTGGACATTGCCGATACCACCGCCACTCTCGCCATCCGCAAGGACCAGCAGAGCGACTTCTTCCAGTGGTTCCACTTCCGCGTCACCGGCGCGGCGGGGCGCGCGCTGACGCTCAAGATCACGGGCCTCGAAGCATCGGCCTATCCCGGCGGCTGGCCCGGTTACCGTGCGGCGGTGAGCGAGGACCGCGAATTCTGGGGCCGCGCCGACAGCAGCTATGACAAGGCCGAAGCGGGCGGCACGCTGACGATCCGCTATACGCCGATGGGCGGGCAGGTGTGGTTCGCCTATTTCGCGCCTTACAGCTGGGAACGCCACCAGGACCTGATCGCCACGACCGCGCTGGCCGAAGGGGTGGAACACCGCGTGCTGGGGCTGACGCTGGATGGGCGGACGATCGACTGCCTCGACCTGGGCGAGGGCGACAAGCACGTCTGGCTCTATGCCCGCCAGCACCCCGGCGAAAGCATGGCCGAATGGTGGATGGAAGGCGCGCTCGATTGCCTGACCGACCCGGCCGACCCGGTGGGGCGCAAGCTGCGCCAGCTGTGCCGGTTCCACGTGGTCCCAAATGCCAACCCGGACGGAGCGGTGCGCGGCCACCTGCGCACCAATGCGGCGGGGGTGAACCTCAACCGCGAATGGGCCTGCCCCAGCGCGGAAAAGAGCCCCGAAGTGCTGGCGATCCTCAGCGCGATGGACCAGACCGGCGTGCATTTCGCGATGGACGTCCACGGCGACGAGGCGATCCCGGCGGTGTTCCTGGCCGGATACCAGGGCATCCCGTCATGGACCGAAGGCTTGCAGGCCGGGTTTGACCGCTATGCCGCGATCCTGCAGCGGCGCACGCCCGATTTCCAGACCCGGCTGGGCTACCCCGTTGCCGCGCCGGGCCGGGCGAACCTCACCATGTCGACCAACCAGCTGGCCGAGCGTTTCGGCGCGACCGCGATGACGCTGGAAATGCCGTTCAAGGACAACGACGATCTGCCCTGCGCCGCGCAAGGGTGGAGCGCGGAACGCTCGATGATCCTTGGCCGCGATTGCATGGGCGCGCTGCTGGAGTGGTTGCAGGGTTAGGAGCAGAACCTGGCCCTAACCATCCCGTCACCCCGGGCTTGCCCCGGGGTCCAGCTGTTCTTTGCTGCGGTAGGAAGAAAGCGGGACCCCGGGTCAAGCCCGGGGTGACGAAGAAAGGGACGGCAGGACCGCAGCTTACCCCAGATTGGCCGGTCCGAACGCGTGGGGCAGCAGGGCCGATAGCTGCAATTCCAGCACTTCGTCTGCGCCGACGCACCAGATCACCGGGTCGGTGCCGCCGAGCTGCGCCAATTCGTTGAGCACCTGGCGGCAGCGGCCGCAGGGGGTGACGACCGGGCCGTCCTGACCCCGCAAGCCGCCGATCACCGCCACGGCCAGCAGTCCGCCGCGCAGGCCGCGGTTCATCGCGCCCGCGACCGCGCTGGTTTCGGCGCAGAGCGCGAGGCCATAGCTGGCGTTTTCGACATTGGCCCCGGTCACCACGCTGCCATCGGCGAACAGCAGCGCCGCGCCGACGTGGAAGTTCGAATAGGGGGCATAGGCCTGCCCCTGTGCATCGCGCGCCTTGGCAATCAGGCTGTCCCGGTCAATCGTCATGGTTGCACCACCACCCATCGTATCGGCGCGGCCCCTGCCGCGCTGCTCAGCGCGCTGTTGGCCGTCCACAAGGTCCACGGCCGCCCGGCATAGTCCGGCTGGAACCGGTCGCGCAGCAGCCACAGGTTCCGGTCGATGCCCTTGGCGACATGATAGCGCGCCTCGAAGGTGCGCGACAGCTTGAGCATTGCCGGCTTGCCGGTGTGCGTCTCGATCTGGTTGAGGAACGTGGTCAGCTCACTCAGCACCGCGGCGTCGGACACCTTGATCGGGCAGGCGTCGGCCAGCATGTCGAGTTCCACCGCAGGCGGCAGCATCGCCTTGTCGCGCGGGACCACGGTGACGAAGTTGGCGGCCTGCTTGTCGGCCGGCTGGCACGGGTCATAGCGGTGCACCGCTCCGACCTGCAGCTTGGCGGCGCGCGCATCCTCGAGGTTCTTCACGAAAGCCGGATCGCGGGCAAAGGCGCTGGCCGAAGCATCGAGATAGGCGAATTCCGCCCCGGTTGTCCGCGCTGCCGTCCAGTCGATCTCGCCGTCTTCGGCGCTCACTTCCAGCCCCTGCATCGGAAAGGCGGCGCGCGGCGGCAGCCAGTGGTGCATGTCCCACCACGCCCAGCCGCCGCCCGCCAGGGCGAGCAGCAACACGGCGCCAAACAGGC
Source organism: Novosphingobium sp. (assembly GCF_041905565.1). Lineage (GTDB taxonomy): Bacteria > Pseudomonadota > Alphaproteobacteria > Sphingomonadales > Sphingomonadaceae > Novosphingobium. The sequence continues at coordinate 6,241 of NZ_JAYRKX010000034.1, forward strand.
GCGTGCGCAGACGGCGGTTGTTCTTGCGTGCCATCACTGGATACCCTTGCGACCAGATTCCTTTTTGGGTGCGCCAACTGCATCCGCAGTTGGCTTGGCCTGGCCGGCCCGCTCCCCCGGCCCAACCACCCGCTTAAGGGTACCCTATGGGTGGTTGGGCCGGGGG
>NZ_JAYRKX010000035.1:0-6257 GCF_041905565.1 Novosphingobium sp.
GTATGGCCGAACTCAACCAATCCATGATCGAGGAGGAAAATCAGCCACTACACATCACCGCAAAGGCCGCCTGACGATGACCCAGGGCCACCGCCGAAATTACACCACGTTGACGGACGTGACCAATTAGCAGGCCACCCTCCTCAACCATGCGCCAATTGACGCGGCCGCCATTGACCTCTTCGATCTCATCGAACGTCAGTTCTTGAATGCCGTCAGCAAAGACGGCACCACCATCCATGTAAGCCATACACTCTCCTTCACAGTTATGTATTGAGCCAAGCACGAGTCGCCTGTGTTCGGCTCAATGTGAATATCCTGCCCCCCCCCCCCGGATGTCAACAGACATTTCGATCCGCGCCGGATCAATTTTCCAACGCTGTTTCAGGCGTTTCGCAAGCCGATTTCCCTTCCGAACGCGGCGTCAATCCGGTACATATGTACCGGTACATACCTTGCTACATAATTCGGTGATTGACGGCAGATTTCCGTGGTTTTTGGCAGAAAATCGAAGTCAGCATCTTCTCCCGTAGGGGTCACCATCCAGCAGCGCTGGTGGGCATTTTCATTCCCCCCAGCGTCATGCCTGATGGTGGCAGTGCCCAACCGGCCCTGCGCCGCTACCGCTTGGGCGGCGGCGGCGTGACAGTCCGGGCCGAATCGACCAGCAATTCCGCACCGTTGACCAGCAGCGCCTCGTCCGAGGCGAGATACAGCACGGCATAGGCCACCTGGCGCGGATCGCCCGCGTGGGGGCTTTGCGGCTCCAGTCCCAGATCGGCGCGCATCGCCCGCAGCATCGGGGTATCGGTTACGCCGGGGTGGACCGAATTGCAGCGAATCCCGTTCTCGGCATTCTGACAGAACACCGCGACCGATTTGGTCAGCGATCGCACCGCGCCCTTGGAAGCACTGTAGGCCACCCCGCCCGCTTCGCCGCTGTGCGAGGCGACCGAGGCGATGTTGACGATTGCCCCGCCGCCGCTGCGCGCCATTTCGCGCACCGCCATGCGGCAGCCCAGGAACGGCCCATCGGCGTTGACCGCCTGGATCCGGCGATAGTCGGCATAGGTCACATCGGCGATCGAGGCCGGAATCTGGATCGCGGCGTTGTTGACCAGGATGTCGATTCGCCCGAATCGCGCGGTGACCGTGCGGGCCAACTCGTCCCAGTCCGCCTCGCTTGATACGTCATGGCGCAGGAACAGCCCCGGCGTGGCAAGCTCCGCGACCAGTGCCTGCCCTTCCGCTTCGGCCAGATCGGCCACCACCACGCTGGCCCCTTCTTCGGCCAGCAGGCGCGCGGTGGCCGCGCCGATGCCCATCGCCCCGCCGGTGACAACCGCGACCTTGCCCTGAACCCGTCCCATCATGTGCCCTTTCAAACCAGCGGTTCGCCGGCGCGGAATGCGCGGGCGATGCGATAGAATTCGTCGTCAGGCCAGGGCAGGCTGTGGGCGCCCTGCGGCCAGGCGGCATAGGGCGTGGTGGCGGGCACCGCGCCCGAAAAGTCGGAAATCCCGCGCCGCAGCACGATCCGCCATTCGCCGTCGCGCCGTTCCAGCACGTCGATGTAGCGGCCTTCGAAAAAGGCGTCCTCCTCGCCCGAACCGCTGGCGGCGGGGCGGCGGTGGTGGGCGAAATAGTGGCTTTCGGCCAGCGCCCGGTCGCCCTGCACTTCGATCAGCACGTTGGACACGTGGTGCGCGGCCTGCAGGCAGCGCTCGATGATCGGCACGGCATAGTCGATGAACCCGGCGGACGGCCCCTTGTAGCCGCCGTGCCAGGTGATCGCGTCGGGCCAGTAGCAGGCGCGCATCCCGTCGAGGTCCTTGCGGTCGTTGGCGCGGGCGCCGGCATGGATCAGGTCGGCAATCGCCTGCTTGGCTTCCAGCAGGTCAAGCCGCCGGGCAATATCATCAAGGGTCATCGTGCTGCTCCGCGCTGGGGAATGGTGATCGGGCAGGACAGTTCCATGTCCAGCACCGCGTTGATCCGGCCGATCGCCAGCCACTTGGCGACACAGGTGCTCAGCTCGACGATCTCGCCGGGGGTGAACGCGCTGGTCAGGTCCTGCCAGAACGCCGCGTCGAAGCTGGCCTTGCCCGCGGCAAAGCGCTCGGCAAAGCCGATCGCCAGTGCTTCGCGCTGGGAATAGCGCCCGCGCCGGGCCGGATCGTCGACATCGGCATAGAACGCCTCGTCGATGCCCAGTTCGGCCATCTCTTCGGGCCGGGCCTCGCTGCACGGCAGGCAGCCGTTGATATGGGCAATCCGCATCCGCGCCGCTTCCAGCTCGCGCAGCGGCAGGGTGGAACCGGCCTGCACCGCCTGGCCAAAGGCCTGGACGGCGGCCCCCAGCGCCGGCCGCAGCGACCACATCCGCGCGGTCATTTCCCCTGGCCCGTCGGGCAGCTCGATTTGTGGCATGACCTCTCCTTTCCTGCACATGGTTGCAGAATTGGATAGGCCTCTCAATGAAAATCGCGCGACCTGGGAATGATCCTGGCCTGCCGGGGATGGCCGGCGCGGTGAACCGGCTGCGGCCCGCGCTGGCCCTGCACCGGGCGGGCAACGTGATCGGCGCGGTCCACCTGCCGGGGCAGCAGATCGTCCGACAGCGCGTGCAGCGCGGGCGTGGCATCGGCCAGGCGGGTGACGATCACGTGGGTCACCTCGTCATCGTATTCGACGCGGCCCTGCACTTCCATCAGCCGCGCGGCCATGATCACCTGGCGCTGGCGCTCCATCACGTCGGGCCAGATCACCAGGTTGACCACCCCGGTCTCGTCCTCCAGCGTGATGAAGCACACCCCCTTGGCCGATCCGGGGCGCTGGCGGATCAGCACCACGCCCGCCACCTGCACCGCACTGCGGAACTTGCGGCTGCGCAGGTCGGCCGCGCGGATGAAGCCGCGTTCGGCCAGATCGGCGCGCAGGAAGGCCAGCGGATGCGCCTTCAGCGACAGGCGCTGGGTCTGGTAATCGGCCACCACTTCCTCGGACAGGGGCATGGCCGGCAGACGGGTGAGCGCGCGCTCTGCCCCTTCATCGCGCGCCTGCATCGCGGCGAACAGCGGCAACTCGGGCGCGGCGATCAGGCTGCGCGCGTCCCACAGCGCCTGCCGCCGGGTCAGCGCCAGCGATGCCATGCAGTCCGCGCTGGCCAGCCGTTCGACCAGCGCGGGCGACAGGCCGGCCCGATCCTTGAGCTCGCGCACGTCGCGGAACGGCCCGCCCTCGGCCCGCGCCGCGACAATCCGCGCCGCCGCCGCCTCGGCAAAGCCATCGACCTGGCGCAGCCCCAGCCGCAGCGCGGCCGCATCGCCCTGCCCTTCCAGGCTGTTGTCCCAATCGCTGCAATTGACGTCCACCGGCAGCACCCGCACCCCATGTTCGCGCGCATCGCGCACGATCTGGGCCGGGGCATAGAACCCCATCGGCTGCGAATTGAGCAGCGCGCAGGCGAAGGCCGCCGGGTAATGGCATTTCAGCCAGGCCGAGACATAGACCAGCAGCGCAAAGCTGGCGGCGTGGCTTTCGGGAAAGCCATATTCGCCAAACCCCTTGATCTGGTTGAAGCAGCGCGCGGCGAAATCTGGGTCATAGCCGCGCGCGATCATCCGGCCGACCATCATGTCCTCCAGTTCCGCCACCATCCCCCGGCTGCGGAAAGTCGCCATCGACTTGCGCAGGCGGTTGGCCTCCGCCCCGGTGAACCGGGCCGCGTCGAGCGCGATCTTCATCGCCTGTTCCTGGAAGATCGGCACCCCCAGCGTGCGGCCCAGGATGCTGGTCAGCTCGTCCGGCGGGCCGTGCTGCGGCCCCGGGGCGGGGATTTCCACGCGCTCCTCGCCCCGCCGCCGCTTGAGATAGGGGTGGACCATGTCGCCCTGGATCGGTCCGGGGCGAACGATCGCCACTTCGATCACCAGGTCATAGAAGCAGCGCGGGCGCAGGCGCGGCAGCATGTTCATCTGCGCGCGGCTTTCCACCTGGAACACGCCGAGCGAATCGCCCTTGCACAGCATGTCGTAAACCATGGGATCCTCGCGCGGGACGGTAGCCAGGGTCAGCTGCTGGCCGTGATGCGCGCCCAGCAGGTCAAGGCACTTCCTGATGCAGGTCAGCATCCCCAGCGCCAGCACATCGACTTTCAGGATGCCCAGCGCGTCGATGTCGTCCTTGTCCCATTCGATGAAGCTGCGCTCCGGCATGGCGCCATTGCCGATCGGCACGGTTTCGGTCAGCAGCCCGTGGGTCAGGATGAAGCCGCCGACGTGCTGCGACAGGTGGCGCGGCATGCCGATCATCTGCTCGGTCAGCGCCAGCACCCGCCGCAGGTGCGGGTCCGACAGGTCCATGCCGGTTTCGGCGGCGTGCTTTTCCCCGATCGAGCGGCCGTAGCTGCCCCAAACCGTGCGGGCGAGCGCACCGGTAACATCTTCCGACAGGCCCATCGCCTTGCCCACCTCGCGGATCGCCATGCGCGGGCGGTAATGGATCACCGTGGCGCACAGGCCCGCGCGCTGGCGGCCATAGCGGGCGTAGATGTACTGGATCACCTCCTCGCGCCGTTCGTGTTCGAAATCGACGTCGATGTCGGGCGGTTCGTTACGATCCTCGGAAATGAAGCGGTCGAACAGCAGCGCGTGCCGGGCCGGATCGACCGCGGTGATTTCCAGGCAATAGCACACCGCCGAATTGGCCGCGCTGCCGCGCCCCTGGCACAGGATCGGCGGGTCCTGCGCCCGCGCGAAATCGACGATGTCCTTGATGGTCAGGAAATAGCGCGCCAGCCCCAGCTTGCCGATCAGGTCCAGCTCGCGCCGCAGCGTCGCGGCCACGGTTTCGGGCACGCCGCCGGGATAGCGCCCCGCCGCCCCGGCCCAGGTCAGCTGTTCCAGCCAGCCCTGCGGCTCCAGCCCATCGGGGCAGATCTCCTCGGGATACTCGTAACGCAGCTCCTCAAGGCTGAAGCGGCACCTGTCCGCCAGCTCGCGCGCGGCCTCCAAGGCGTGAGGCCAGGGTGCGAACAGCCGGGCCATCTCCTCCGGCCCCTTGAGGTGACGTTCGGCGTTGGGCTGGAGCAGGTGCCCGGCCTGGGCCACCGTGGTCTTGTGGCGGATCGCCGTCATCACGTCATGCAGCGGGCGGCGGTGCGGGGCGTGATAGAGGGGCAGGTTGCTGGCCAGGATCGTCATGCCCTGCCCCCGCGCCAGGGCATCGAGCCGCGCGATCCGCGCCAGATCATCGCCGGTGTAGAGATAGCTGGCGGCCAGATGCCGCAGCGTGGGCAGCTGCGCGGCCAGGTGTGGCAGCAACTCGGCCCAGGGGGCGGTCAATTCGGCCTGTCCAGGCGCGCTGGCTGCGCCCAGGGCGACCACGTTGCTTTCCACCGGGATGGTCAGCACCGCGTCGAGATCATCCGGGGGCAGCAGCACCAAGTGCACCCCCTCGGCATGCGCCGCCAGCATGGTCAGGCTGATGTCGCAGGCGCCCTTGTCCTGCCATTCGCCGTCAAGCCGCGCCATCCGCCCGGCCGAAATCAGGCGGCACAGCCGGCCATAGGCGGCGCGGTCCTGCGGATAGGCGAGGAAGGCCAGCCCCTCGACCGTTTCGATCCGGCAGCCGATCACCGGGCGCAGGCCCAGCGCCTTGGCCTCGACATGCAGGCGCACCACCCCGGCCATGGTGTTGGCATCGGCAATCCCGATCGCGTCATAGCCCAGCCCGCGCGCCGTGGTGGCGAGGTCCACCGCGTCAGACGCGCCGCGCAGGAACGAAAAGCAGCTGACCAGCCCCAGTTCGACGAACGGCGCGGGGGTCGGCGGCGGCAGATCGGCGGGTTCGGCGTGGCGGCGCGGCGGGGTCAGCGGGGCCTCGGGCATGGCTAGCCGCACAGCCCCTGCAGGAACCATTCGGGCACCCCGCCGCGCCCGTCATCGGGCAGGCCCGCGCGGTAGATCCAGTAGCGGCGGCCCTGCCCGTCCTCGATCCGGTAGTAATCGCGCAGCCGCGTGGTGCCGCGTTCGCGCCACCATTCGGGCGCGATCCGCTCCGGCCCTTCGGCGCGGGCAATCTCGTGGACTTCGCCGCGCCAGCGAAACAGGCGCGGCAGGCCATCGGGGCTGGCATAGAGCACCGCGATCGGTTCCGGCCGGTCGAGCAGTTTCAGGGGGCGTTCCTTGCCAGCCTCACGGCTGGAAGCGGCACCGGCCCGCTCCCCCACCCGGCCACCCAGAGCATACCATTCC
>NZ_JAYRKX010000021.1:0-47390 GCF_041905565.1 Novosphingobium sp.
CCGGGGGGTCCCGCCCACCCGGCCTGCCCTTCCAACACCAGCCCGCTCCCCCGGCCCAACCACCCACAGGGTACCTTGAACGGGTGGTTGGGCCGGGGGAGCGGGCTGGTGTTGCAAGCCCTTCGCGGAGGCGAAGGGTGCACCTAACCAAAACAACCCAACCCACAAACAAAGGGCCGTTACGCCAAGGCGTAACGGCCCTTTGCTGGTTTGGGAGGTGCTGCCCCTGGCCCCACGGGCCGGGCCGCCGGGCTCAGGCGAGCGCGGCGGTGAACATCAGGCCGCTGATCCCAGCGGCGGCGATGATCGGCAGCATGATCGAGACGATGTTGCTGCGCATGTTTGTTCTCCAAGTGCGATTCGCGAAACGTTGTTCGCAGTTGCAACATAACTATTCCGGTAGAGATTACGAGTGCAAAGGATTTCACAACCGTTGCGCTTTTCGCAACTGCAGCATGAGCGGCCAGTCAAGCGCGCGACACAGCATGGGCTGGACAGGGGGCCTGTCGATCCGCAAGGATAGCCGCAAACAAACCAACCGCATTCTTGAGAGGAACGATCCATCCATGTCCGGCGATCCATCGGCCCTGCTTGACCAGCCCTTCGGTTCCTTTTCCGCGCTGGTTTCGGCCTGGGGCGAATGCAATGGCGATCAGCCGGCGCTCTATGATGGCCAGACTACCCTGTCGTGGCGCGACACGGCCGACCGGGTGGAACGGATCGCGGCGCGGCTTCAGGCTGACGGGTTGCAGCGCGGCCAGGCCGTGGCGATCCTCGGCACGTCCAGCGTCAACTATGCGCTGGTCTATATGGCGGCGATCCGCGCCGGTGGCTGCGCCGCGCCGCTGACCACCAGCGCCAGCCCCGACCAGCTGCGCGGCATGGCGGCGGATTCGGGCGCAATCCACCTGTTCATCGATCGTGCGAAGCTGACCGAACTGGGCGATTTCAAGTTGCCGATCAGCGGCCAGATCGTGCTGGACGAGGAACTGGACGCGTTCATGGCCGCCCCCGGCACCAAGGCGGCGGCGTTCGAGCCGGACGACAAGGACCCGTTCAACATCATCTATTCGTCGGGCACTACCGGCATTCCCAAGGGCATCGTTCACAGCCACGGGATGCGCTGGCGCCAGGTCACGTTCCGCGCCGCGCAGAATTATGGCCAGTCCAGCCGCGCGCTGCTGTCGACGCCGCTCTATTCCAACACCACTCTGGTTACGTTCCTGCCGACGATGTTCTCGGGCGGCTATGTCTCGATCATGGGCAAGTTCGACGCGCAGAAGTGGCTGGAGCGCGCACAGGCGGAACGGATCACCCATACCATGCTGGTCCCGGTGCAATACCGCCGCCTGATGCAGTTCCCGCAGTTCGATGACTATGACCTGTCATCGCTGCGCTACAAATTCTGTACCTCCGCCCCGTTCCCGGCGGACCTGAAGGCCGAAGTGCTGGCGCGGATGCCGGGCGGGCTGGTCGAATACTATGGCATGACCGAAGGCGGCGTTTCCTGCATCCTGATGGCGCACGAGCACCCTGACAAGCTCCACACCGTGGGCCAGCCGGCCCCCGGCCACGGGCTGAAAGTGATCGACGAAAACCTGAACGAGGTCGCGCCCGGCGTGGCGGGCGAACTGGTCGGGCGCAGCAACGTGATGATGCTGGGTTACAAGAACCAGCCCGAAAAGACCCGCGAGGGCTACTGGACCGATCCCACCGATGGCTCGATCTGGCAGCGCATGGGCGATGTCGGGCGGATCGACGCCGAAGGTTTCGTCGAACTGGTCGGGCGGACCAAGGACGTGATCATTTCGGGCGGCTTCAACATCTTCCCGATCGACCTTGAAACCGAGTTGGCCAAGGATGACCGCGTGGTCGAAGCCGCCGTGGTCGGCATTCCCAGCGATCAGTGGGGCGAAACCCCGGTCGGCTTCGTCGTGCTGAAGCCGGGCGTGGGCGAGGACGCGCTGGACGACATCCGCGCCGTTGCCAACAGCCGCCTGGGCAAGACCCAGCGCGTTTCCGCGCTCTACGCGATCGACGAGATGCCGCGCAGCCACATCGGCAAGCTGCTCAAGACCGACCTCAGGGAGATTGCACAGGCGAAATAGCGCGCAATCTTGCCAGTTCGGCCTGTCGCCCCTATCGGCCAGACATGACGATCCAGCCCTCCGATTCCATCCTCATTGTCGATTTCGGCAGCCAGGTCACCCAGCTGATTGCGCGCCGCGTGCGCGAAGCCGGGGTCTATTCCGAAATCGCCCCCTTCAGCAGCGCCGCCGCGGCCTTTGCCCGGATGCAGCCCAAGGGCATCATCCTGTCGGGCGGCCCGGCCTCGGTGCTGGATGAAGGCGGCCCGCGCATTCCGCAGGAAATCCTGGAAAGCGGGCTGCCGATCATGGCGATCTGCTATGGCCAGCAGGCGCTGATGCACCAGCTGGGCGGGCAGGTGCAGCCGGGCGAAAGCGGCGAATTCGGCCGCGCCTTCATCGAGATTTCCGACAGCTGCGTGCTGTTCGATGGTCTCTGGGCCGAAGGCGAAAAGCACCAGGTGTGGATGAGCCACGGCGACAAGGTGACCGCGCTGGCCCCCGGGTTCCGCCCGGTCGCATCCAGCCCGGGCGCGCCCTATGCGGTGATCGCCAACGATGAAAAGCGCATCTACGCGATGCAGTTCCACCCCGAAGTGGTCCACACGCCGGACGGCGGCAAGCTCTACAAGAACTTCGTGCGCCATGTCTGCGGCCTGGCCGGTGACTGGACCATGGCCGAATTCCGCAAGACCAAGATCGAGGAAATCCGCGCCCAGGTCGGCTCGGGCAAGGTGATCTGCGGTCTGTCGGGCGGGGTCGATTCGGCGGTGGCCGCCGTGCTGATCCACGAAGCGATCGGCGATCAGCTGACCTGCGTCTTCGTTGACCATGGCCTGATGCGGCTGGGCGAGGCGGAACAGGTCGTTTCGCTGTTCCGCGGCCACTACAACATCCCGCTGGTCCACAAGGACGTCAGCGCGCTGTTCCTCGGCGGCCTGGCCGGGGTGACCGACCCCGAAGCCAAGCGCAAGTTCATCGGCAAGACCTTCATCGACGTGTTCGAGGAAGAGGCCAAGCAGGTCGGCGGGGCGGACTTCCTGGCACAGGGCACGCTTTACCCGGACGTGATCGAAAGCGTTTCGTTCACCGGCGGGCCGAGCGTGACGATCAAGAGCCACCACAATGTCGGCGGCCTGCCCGAACGCATGAACATGCAGCTGGTCGAACCGCTGCGCGAACTGTTCAAGGACGAAGTGCGCGAACTCGGCCGTGAACTCGGCCTGCCCGAAGTGTTCGTTGGCCGCCACCCGTTCCCCGGGCCGGGCCTTGCCATCCGCATCCCCGGCGAAGTCACGCGCGAGCGCTGCGACATCCTGCGCAAGGCCGACGCGATCTATCTCGAGGAAATCCGCAACGCCGGCCTGTACGACGCGATCTGGCAGGCCTTCGCCGTGCTGCTCCCGGTCAAGACCGTGGGCGTGATGGGCGATGGCCGCACCTATGACAGCGTCTGCGCCCTGCGCGCGGTGACCAGCACTGATGGCATGACCGCGGATATCTACCCCTTCGACGCCGCCTTCCTGAGCCGCGTCGCGACCCGCATCATCAACGAGGTCAAGGGCATCAACCGCGTCGTCTACGACTACACCTCGAAGCCCCCGGGCACGATCGAGTGGGAGTAGAGTCCGTTTCTAAACAACTGATTTTAATGAGTTGTTTAGTTACGTAAAACTTCCGCGACGCAGGAAAACCGTTTATTTCCAGTAGCAGCGCTCTTGCTGTTGCACGCTGGCTTACACATTCGCGTCACTACTCCAAGACGTAGGCGACGGTGATGATTGGCGTCGCTTGGCTGGGAATGGCATTTGTCGCACCGTGCGAAGGACAGCCGTCTCGACCGTTGCCGCCAGCGGCCAAGAGGATCGCGGGGGGCACGAATGAGCGATTAGCTCACTGTCGCCAAACCGCCGTCGTCATGCGAGATTTTGTCGCGTTTACCATGCGAAGCGCCCGTGGGGACGTGATGAGAAATGGGCCAAATAAACTTTAAGCCTATAGGCAAAGATCGGGCATCAGCTATTTTTGCGTGTCTTTTTGTTGGGCAAAGAAATGCGCAACGTAAAGTTAATGCTGGCTGCGGGTTTGGCGTCGCTGGCGATTCATGGTTCGGCCCATGCGCAAACGACCTTTGATTTCAGTGTGACAGCTGGTGCTGGCGGGGGAACGCTTTTCAGCGGTACGCTTGCCAACTCGGATGCTGATGCAACTACGGAAGGCACGCATACCTTTACGGGCGTGTCTGGCCTCAGCGCCTTCAGTCCGAATGGATCTTCGCTCGGCACCTGGGGGTCGGGCACCACGAATTTGGACGGAACGTATACGGTCAGCTATACGGTGTCTGGCGGGGCCGTGACGTTTAACAATATCTCGTTCAATTTCGGAAGCTCGGGCGTATTCAATTACAGCTCCAGCACTGGCAAGGTTTACATCGCTGAAGATACGCTGCCTGGATCCTGGGCTTGCGACGTCGGCGCGGGATGTAAGTTCGCGGGAATTACAACGTCTGATTTTAGCACGGTTACCGCGTCAAATACGACGTTCACGCAGTCGATCAGTCCTGTGCCTGAAATTGATGGCTCGAAGCTGCCCATCGCCGGGTTCATTGTCGGGTCGTTCATGCTTTGGCTTGGGGTGAAGCGTCGGCGCAGTGATGCGCAGAATGAAGGCTTTGCGAATGCGGCCTTTGCATAACGCAGATCAGCTTCTGGAAGCATGATCTGATATAAGCTGGTTCCCATACAGCGCTTTGAGCATCTGATAAGCGCTGTATGGGTGATCGGCCTGAATCGTGACACGCATGAATGCGCCGAAATCGGCATTCACCAGTGCTCACTATGTCACACGATTGCACTTGGATCGCGTTCACAGCATTCGCCATCTGATTGCCGCGGATTTCGACATACAAAGCCGTAGGTTGAATTGAGCTGTGGCCGAGCAGGCGCGGTATCGTGCGCATCCCGATCCCCTTTGCTCTTTGCGCGCTCGCAAACTTGCGGTTTCCCGCATGACTTGATGTGTTGATCCCAGCGGCCAGATAGATCGCCTTGAGCCGCACGCTCAGCAACTAGCGCAGATCGTCACTGACGAACTTTCCCGCCGCGCGGTCTTTCCGCACTTTCAGGCCGTCGAACACTTCGCCGCTCATCGCGATGTAGACGCCGGGCGCGGCGACCTGGGCGCATGCGAAGGCCATGCCGAGGTTGAAGGGGGCGTCGGTTTCGGCAAAGCGGGCGGGCGATAGCGCGCCGGTCAGGACCACGGTCTTGCCGGGGACGGCCGCAGCCAGCACTTTTGCGGTGTCGGTCATCGTGTCGGTGCCGTGAGTGACGACGATGCGGCTTTCCGGCGCCTCGCGCGCGGCGGCGGCGATCAGCTCGCGGTCGGCGTCGGTCAAGTCCAGGCTGTCCTTGCGCATCAGTTCCACCACCCGGAACGGCAGCGCGACGCGCGCTTCCCTCAACAGCGCGGGGATGCCGCTTTCGACGATCTGGTATTCGCTCAGCGCGTCGAAATAGGACTTGTCGATGGTGCCGCCGGTGGTCAGCACAAGGATCGGTTGCTGCGTCATGCGCGCCCCATAGCGCGCCGTGGGGGCATCGTGCTAGCCTGCGGGCAGGCAACGGGGGAGAACGGGCATGGCGACTGTGGTGGAAGGGCCGCGCGCATCGGGGACGCGGCTGGCCTGGGTGGTCGGGCTGCTGGGGCTGTCGGTTCTGCTCAACTATGTCGATCGCGGCGCGATCGGGGTGGCCGCGCCCTTGATGAAGCAGGATCTGAACCTGACCGCTACCGGCTTTGGCACGGCGGTTTCGGCGTTCTTCTGGGTCTATGCCCCGCTCTGCGCATTCGTCGGCTGGCTGTGCGACCGATTCTGCGTTTACCGCATGTTCGCGCTGGGCATTGCGCTGTGGGCGCTGGCGACGCTGCTGACCGGCTGGGTCGGAGGCATCGCCTCGCTGATCGTGCTGCGCTTGGTGCTGGGGCTGGGCGAAAGCATTGCCTTTCCCGGCAGTTCCAAGATCTTTGCCGCCGAAGTGCCGGCCGCGCATCGCGGCACGGCCAATGCGGTGGTGGCCGCCGCGCTGGCGTTCGGCCCGGCGGTGGGCACGCTGACCGGGGGGATGATCCTGCAGGCGGCGGGGTGGCGGCCGATCTTCTGGATCTTTGGCGCAATCACCCTGCTGTGGCTGCTGCCCTGGCAGGTCACCAGCGCCCCCTTGCGCGCGAGGAACGTGGCGACCCCCGTGACCGCGCCGGTCAACTTTGCCGCGCTGCTGAAAGTGCCGGCGCTGTGGCAGATGGGCGCGGCCCATTTCATGTCGAACTATGGCTTCTACTTCCTGCTGACCTGGCTGCCGCTGTACCTGGTCAAGACCGTGGGCTGGTCGATCCCGCAGATGACCTTGCTGACCACGCTGGGCTTTGCCGTGCAGGGCGTGACCGCACTGGTCAGCGGCCGCTGGTCCGACCGCGCGGTGGCCGCCGGGGCGGACGAAGGGGCGCTGCGCCGCCGCGCGATGATCTGGGCCCAGGCGCTGAGCGGCGGGGCAATTGCGGCGCTGTGGTTTGCCGATGGGCTGCTCCAGGTCGGCCTGTGCCTGGTGGTTGCCGGGATCGGCTCGGGTTTGCTCGCGACCAACCTCTATGCCGTCGGCCAGATGTTTTCTGGCCCGCGCGCGGCGGGCAGCTGGATCGGGGTGCAGAACGCCTGCGGCAACTGCGCCGGGATCATCGGCCCGGTGGTGACCGGGGTGATCGTCGACCGGCTGGGCAGTTATGGCTGGGCCTTTGCCCTGGCGGCGGGGGTTTCGCTGCTGGGGACAGTGTGGTGGTGGAAGGCCGTGCCGGCGATCCGGCAGGCGGAGATCTGATCAGGCGGCCAGCGCGGCGTCCTCGATCGCGTCGATCGCGCTGTGCAGGCGGGCGGCGGCATCGCCGGTCAGGGCATGTTCGAACAGGGTCAGGTGGCGGCGCAGGGTGCGGCGGACCGTGCCCGATCCTTCGCCGGTCGGCTCGCCCAGCTCGCGGTAGTGTTCCAGGCCATAGCGCAGGATGATCGTGGCGTTGATCGCCAGGTCGCGCAGCCGCTGGCGCGGCCAGTCGAGCAGGCCGGCATCGACCAGCGCGGCGAGGTGCGCCTCGAGCTGGATGAAAGTGCGCTGCAGCCATTCCGGTGCGCGCTGGCCGACAACGTCGGCATGTTCGCCGTAACCGGCCTGATCGCGGTAGAGGAAACGGAAGCGACGAAATTCCGCCATCATCGCGCGCAGCAGGTCAACGTACGAGGCCAGCGGATCGGTGCCCGGGCGCATGTCCAGCCGATAGTCGATCGCGGCGGCAAAGCGTTCGCCCAGCACTTCCAGCAAGGCGCGCTTGGTCTTGAAATGATACCACAGGTTGCCTTCCGCCATGCCGAGGTGCGCGGCGAGCGCGGCGGTGGTGACCGCGCCATAGCCCTGTTCGTTGAACAGCAGCCGCGCGCCTTCGACAATGCGGTCCCGGGTTTTCATCAGTAGTGTGACAGTTCAACCATGACCCGCTTGTAGCCGTGGACGAAGCAGGTGGCGACCCGTTCCGGTTCCTCGACCACGTTGGCGCGCAGGCGGCGTTTCGCCATTTCCTCCAGCAGGGTGGTCAATTGCAGTTCGGCTACCCGCGCGCCGACGCAGCGGTGGATGCCATAGCCGAACGAGAGGTGGCGGCGGGCGTTCTCGCGGTCGATGATCACTTCGTCGGGGCGGTCGAACACGGTCTCGTCGCGGTTGGCGCTGATGTACCACAGCGCCACCTTGTCGCCCTTCTTCATCTGCGCCCCATCCAGTTCGGTGTCTTCCATCACCGTGCGGCGCATGTGCGCCAGCGGGGTCTGCCAGCGGATCAGTTCCTGCACCGCGTTGGGGATCAGCGCCGGGTCGGCTTCCAGCTTGGCGCGTTCCTGCGGGAACTGGTGCAGCCCCCAGGCAAAGGCCGACATCGAATTGCGGGTGGTGTCGTTGCCGCCGACGATCAGCAGGATCAGGTTGCCGATGAATTCTTCCTGGCTCATGTGGCTCATCGCATCGCTGCGCAGCATGACCGAGATCAGGTCCTTGCCCGGATTGGCGGCCTTGTGCTGCCACAGTTCGGCAAAGGCGGCGCCCATTTCGAACAGCGCGGCGTTGCGCCGGGCCATGCCGTCCGGATCCTTCATCAGCTCGACGTTGCCGCCCATGTCCGACCAGTAGGTCAGCTTGTGGCGCTGCTCCCAAGGGAAGTCGAACAGCTTGGCCAGCATCCCCGTGGTCAACTCGATCGAAACCCGGTCGGTCCAGTTGAAGGCTTCGCCGATCGGCAGGCTATCCAGCACTTCGGCGGTGCGCTGCTGCACTTCGCGCTTCATCGCCGCGACTTCGCTGGGGCCGAAGCTCGGCGCGATAGTGCGGCGCTGCGCGGTGTGCTGCGGCGGGTCCATCGCGATGAACATCGGGGTGCGCAGCTCGTTTTCCATCGGTTCGCCCACCGAACCGGGCAGCGCAATCCCGCCGTGTTCCCAGCTGGACGAGAAGATCCTGGGCAGCGCTTCGATATGGACGATCGGCTTGTGGGTGGTGACCGACCAATAGGGCCCGAAGGCGCTGTCGGGCACGTACTGGATCGGGCACTGCGCGCGCAGCTGGCGGAAGGGTTCCTGCCAGCCTTCGCCTTCGTACAATTCCGGGCGGCTGACATCGATCGGGGCCAGGGCGGCACCGGGCATGGCGGCGGCAATGTTCATGGGCTCTCTCTCCCTTCGCGCTTCGGCGATTCCCGTTCTAGGGTATATACCCTAGATCAGCCAATGCGCGGGAAGAGTCAAGCGCGCGGCGCCACAAACGCAAACCGCCGCCGGGACGCTGGGTCCGGGCGGCGGCCACTCGCTGTTCGGGTGGGGGCGGGGCGGGTCAGTTGCCCTTGGCGACCTTCTTGTACGGCACGAAATCGCCCAGGTTGATGAACCCGGTGGTGATCCCGCTGGTGCGGCTGACCGTGTGCATGATGTCCAGCCTGCACAGCTGGCTGCCGGTGGTGTGGGTGACCAGGATGTCGTCGTCGTCGAGCCGGCTGGCGTTGTCCGGGCGGTTGACCCACAGGGTCGAGCCGCTGCGGAAGACCAGCGCGGTCTTGTCCAGCACGGTCATGTCGCGGCTGTCCCAGCTGTTGATGCAGCTGGTCGGCTTCCCGGCCTCGCGCCCTTCGAGCATCTTGGCGAGACGTTGTTCGGGGGTCAGCCTGGGCTTGGCCTGGGCCGAAGTGCCCGCCAGCAGCATGGCCGCGGCGGCAAGTGCGGTGGCGATCCTGCGCATGGATGTTCTCCTTCTCTGCTGACCGGCCAAGGCTAGCACAGCTTCCTGAACCTAGGCTGTCCCGCCGACGGTCAAGCCTTCGACCAGCAGGGTCGGCTGGCCGACCCCGGCGGGCACGCTCTGCCCGCCCTTGCCGCATACGCCGACGCCTTCGTCAAGCGCCATGTCGTTGCCGATGCCGGTCACCCGGGTCAGCACGGTCGGGCCATCGCCGATCAGCGTCGCGCCCTTGATCGGCGCGCCCAGCTTGCCGTTCTCGATCTTGTAGGCCTCGGTGCAGGAAAACACGAACTTGCCCGACACGATGTCGACCTGCCCGCCGCCAAAGCTCTTAGCGAAGATGCCGTTCTTCACCCGGCTCAGCAGTTCGGCGGGATCGTCATTGCCGCCCTTCATGAAAGTGTTGGTCATGCGCGGCATCGGCGCATGGGCATAGCTTTCGCGCCGGCCGTTGCCGGTGGGGGCGACGCCCATCAGCCGGGCGTTGAGCCGGTCCTGCATGTAGCCCTTCAGGATCCCGTCCTCGATCAGCACGGTTTCGCTGGTGGGGGTGCCTTCATCGTCGATCGACAGCGACCCGCGCCGCCCGGCGATCGAGCCATCGTCCACCACCGTCACGCCCGGCGCGCCCACGCGCTCGCCGATGCGGCCGGAAAAGGCGCTGGTGCCCTTGCGGTTGAAATCGCCTTCGAGGCCGTGGCCGACCGCTTCGTGCAGCAGCACGCCGGGCCAGCCGGGACCAAGCAGCACGGTCATCTCGCCCGCCGGGGCGTCCTGGCTGTCAAGGTTGGTCAGCGCCTGGGCCAGCGCCTCGTCGATCGCGCGGTTCCAGCTCTCGGGCTTGAGCAGGTCGTCGTAAAGCCAGCGTCCGCCCATGCCGAAGCTGCCGGTTTCGCGCCGCCCGTTCGCTTCGGCCACGATCGAGACGTTGAGCCGCACCAGGGGGCGCACGTCAGTCGCCAGGAAGCCATCGGCGCGGACCACTTCGACCACCGACCACGATCCGGACAGGCTGGCCGAAACCTGCGCCACGCGCGGATCGCGGGCGCGGGCGGCCTGGTTGATCTCCTCCAGCAGCTTCACCTTGGTGGCAAACGGCACCAGGTCGAGCGGGGACTGGTCGGTATAGAGGTGGCGGTTGTTCTGGCGCGGGGGCGGGGCGGGCTGGCCCTTGGCCGGATCGAGCAGTTGCAGCGTTTCGCCGGCACGGCGGATCGCCGCTTCGCTGATCTCGTTGGCATGGGCAAAGCCGGTCATCTCGCCGGACACGCCGCGCAGGCCAAACCCGGCATCGCGCGAATAGTCGGCCGTTTTCAGGCGGCCATCATCGAACACGAAGCTTTCGCTGGCGATGAACTGCAGGAACAGTTCGCCATCGTCGCAGCGGGCCAGGGTGTCACGGGTGACGGCCAGCGCGGCTTCGGGGGTCAGCTGGCGATAGAGCAGCGAGCGGGGATCGGCAGTGGTCATGCCACCGGATATAAGCGCTCTGGCCGCGATGGCTAGAGCGGCAGGCGCGGGATCAGGCCGCCGCCTTGTCCGCCGGGCCGTCCTTCAGCACGAAGCGCTTGTCGCAATAGCCGCAGTCGACAAAGCCGCGCTCGTCGATTTCCAGGTAGACGCGCGGGTGGCCCAGCGCCGCGCCGCCACGAATGTCGCTGGCGCCGTCGCAGGATACGCGGGTGGAGGTGACGATCTGGGTTTCGGGCTGCGTGTTCATGGACAGCGCCCTTAGCAGCAGCGCGCCGCCATTTCCAGTCTACTGGTATTGCACCGTGATGCTGATCGAGCCGGTGTAGACCCCCGGTGCCTGGTTGGCGTTCACGTTGAGCCGTCCGCCGACGTAGAGCGAATAGATCCCGCTGTTCGTCGTGATGGAATAGCGCGCGCCATTGCCGCCTTTGGTCAGGCCTACGCCTTTGCCATTGGCATTGCTATTGCCCGTCAGGCTGATGGTCGAATTGGGGCCCAGGATCACGTTGTCGAGCACCATGGTCTGCCCCGGCCCGGTCAAGTCGACCACGCTGGTCAGGCTGATCCGGGCGTTCATGTTCTTGGTGCCCATACCGTCGAACCGGGCGAGGCGGCAGGTGCCCACCTGCATGATCGCCCCGGTCACCACGCAGCCGCCGGTGACCGTGTCGACGGTAACAGTGCCCGCCGTGGGGCGCGGCACGATCCGGCCGAAGTCGAGGTCCTGGACCTTGACGACCGACAGCGGGGACACGACCACGGCCTGGGTCTGGCCGGTCACGGTGACCCGTTCGGCCCGGGCCATGCCGGGCAGGGCGATACAGGCCAGCGCCGCCAGCAGCGCGCCCACGGCGCGGCTGGCACGGCGCGGGTCAGCCCCGCGGCAAGATAACCCCCAAGTCATCCTGCCCGATCTAGCGTGTTGCCCATGAAGGCATGCTGCAGGGATATGGTTAACAAGCGATTAGGCAGCGCTGGCCGCCGTACGGCTTGCGAGGGGCTTTACGCCGCGCGCTTCCTGCCGCAAAGCAGGCGGCATGAGCACCACCGAGTTGCCCCCCGCGATCCGCATCCGCGACCTGGTCAAGCGCTATGCCCCGGCGGGCAAGGCCCCGGCCAAGGAGGCGCTGAAAGGCGTCAGTTTCGATGTGCCCCAGGGGCAGATCTTCGGCCTGCTGGGCCCCAACGGCGCGGGCAAGTCGACCCTGATCAACATCCTGGCCGGGCTGGTCAACAAGACCGGCGGCAGCGCAGAAATCTGGGGTTTCGACATTGACGCCGATCCCCGCAACGCCAAGCGTTCGATCGGGATCGTGCCGCAGGAAATCGTGTTCGACCCGTTCTTCACCCCATTCGAGGTGCTGGAAAACCAGGCCGGTTTGTACGGCGTGCCGAAGGCGGCGCGGCGCAGCCTGGAACTGCTCGGCCAGGTCCACCTGGCGGACAAGGCCAACGCCTATGCCCGCACGCTGTCAGGGGGCATGAAGCGCCGCCTGTTGATCGCCAAGGCGATGGTCCATACGCCCCCGGTGCTGGTGCTGGATGAGCCGACCGCCGGGGTCGACGTGGAACTGCGCCGCCAGCTGTGGGAACTGGTCAGCGAGCTGAACCATCACGGGGTCACGGTGGTCCTGACCACCCATTACCTCGAGGAAGCCGAACAGCTGTGCAACCGCATCGCGATCATCAACCACGGTGAACTGATCGCCAACAAGCCGACCCGCGAACTGGTCGAAATGGCGCGCGAGAAGATCGTCGTCCTGACGCTCGACCGCGAAGTGACCGAGCTGCCCAGCCATCCCGCCTTCCTCAAATGCGCGAAGGTTGGCGATCACGGCCTGGAGGTGACCTTCGACAAGGACCGCACCAACGCGGGCGAGATCCTCTCGCAGATCCAGGGCCAGGGTTTCGGCATCGTCGACGTGACCACGCGCGAGGCGGACCTGGAGGACGTGTTCGTCCATCTCACCAGCAGTGCGGCGGCCTGACGCCAGGGAGGGCGCATGACCCACGACGTGATCATCGTCGGCTCCGGTGCGGCCGGGCTTACCGCGGCGCTGGCACTGGCCGAGCGGCTCAAGGTGCTGGTCCTGGCCAAGGGCGATCTCACCGGCGGATCGACCGCCTGGGCGCAGGGCGGGATTGCCGCCGTGCTGGATACCGGCGACACGTTCGAGGAACACATCCGCGACACAATGATCGCGGGCGGCGGCCTCAACCGGATCGAGACGGTCGAATTCGTGATCGAGCGCGCGCCCCATGCGATCGACCGGCTGGTCCAGTTGGGCGTGCCGTTCAACACCGAGGGCGAGCACCTGCACCTCACCCGCGAGGGCGGGCATTCGCACCGCCGCATCGTCCATGTGAACGACGCCACCGGCTGGGCGGTACAATCGGCGCTGCTGAAAGCCGCGCAGGATCATCCCAACATCACCCTGCTGCCGGGCCGCGCCTGCATCGACCTGATCACCGGGCGGCACGAGGCGGAACGCTATTCCGGCTCGGGCCGGGTCTGGGGCGTCTATGCGCTGGACGAGGCGAGCGGCACGGTCGAGGCGCACACGGCGCGCGCCACGATCCTTGCCACCGGCGGGGCGGGGCGCGTCTACCAGTTCTCCACCGCGCCGCGCGGCGCGACCGGGGACGGCATCGCGATGGCCTGGCGCGCGGGCGCGCGGGTTTCCAACATGGAAATGATGCAGTTCCACCCAACCTGCCTCTACAACCTCGACGTCAAGAACTTCCTGATCACCGAGGCGGTGCGCGGCGAAGGCGGTCACCTGCTCAACCCCAAGACCGGGCACCGCTACATGCCCGATTACGACGAGCGCGCCGAACTGGCGCCCCGCGACGTGGTCGCCCGCGCCAACGACAGCGAGATCAAACGCGACGGGCTCGATTACGTCCACCTCGACATCAGCCATCAGCCCGCCGACTTCGTGAAGCAGCACTTCCCGACGATTTACGAAAAGCTGCTGGGCCTGGGCATCGACATGACGAAGCAGCCGATCCCGGTGGTTCCGGCGCAGCATTACACCTGCGGCGGGATCCTGATAGACCTGGCCGGGCGGACCGACCTGCCCGGGCTTTATGCGGCGGGCGAATGCACTGAAAGCGGGCTGCACGGGGCCAACCGCCTGGCCAGCAATTCCCTGCTCGAATGCTTCGTGTTCGGCGATGCGGCGGCGGCCGACATCCTGGCGCGGTGGGACAGCTTCGATGCGCCGCCCGCCGTGCGCCCGTGGGATGAAAGCCGCGTCACCGACAGCGACGAGGAAGTCATCATCAAGCAGAACTGGACGGAAATCCGCCGGTTCATGTGGAACTATGTCGGCATCGTGCGGACCACCAAGCGGCTCGAACGCGCCATGCACCGCATCCAGATGCTGTCGGGCGAGGTCGAGGAATACTATGCCCACTTCCGCGTTTCGACCGACCTGATCGAACTGCGCAACCTCCTGCAATGCGCCGAACTGATCGTGCGTTCGGCGCTGGCCCGGCACGAAAGCCGCGGGCTGCACTTCACGCTCGACTATCCCAAGACGCTCAAGGTGGCGCGCGACACGGTGCTGGTGCCCTAGGGGCAGGACCCTGCGTTGCATTTCGCGCAACAGCGCGTGCAGCCTTCCCGTTTGACGCAGACCCGCCTTTGGCGGGACACTCCGGTCAATTCCCAGAGTCGGCTCCGCCCCGGTTTTCCGGGCTGCGGCGCTTACCAATCGGGAATGTTTACCTGCCATGATGGCGTAATGGCCGGGTGCGGTGCGCCCGGCGCGAATGGAGTGACTGCATGACTGCCAAGCGACCCGCCCGGACCCCTGCCGCCGCCAAGCCCGGCCTGCCGCCAGTGGTCGAGGAAAGCCTGGCCGACGAACGCGCCGAAGCCGCTTTCGAGGCCGAGGAAGCCGCGCTGGATGTGATCGCGGCAACCAGCGGCAGCGACGGGATCGAGGCGATCATTGCCGGGGCATCGCCCGATGATGCCGCGCGGATGCGCGAGCACCTGGGTCTGCCCAAGCCCCCGGGCAAGCCGCGCCGCACCCGCGACGACCTGGCCGATGATTGGCGCAAGGGCGGCTACCCCTACAAGTTCAAGATGCTGCGCAAGGATTACGAGCGCGAGAAGTTCATCCTCCAGACCGAGCTGCTCAAGCTGCAGCAATGGGCCAAGGATACCGGCCAGCGCGTGGTGATCCTGTTCGAAGGGCGCGATGCGGCCGGCAAGGGCGGGGCGATCAAGCGCTTCATGGAACACCTCAACCCGCGCGGCGCGCGCGTGGTCGCGCTCGAAAAGCCGAGCGAGGTGGAGCGCGGCCAGTGGTATTTCCAGCGCTATGTTGAACACCTGCCGACCAAGGGTGAAATCGTGCTGTTCGACCGTTCGTGGTACAACCGCGCCGGGGTGGAACGGGTGATGGGGTTCTGCAGCGACGATGAATACAAGGAATTCCTGCGCCAGGCCCCGGAATTCGAACGCAACCTGGTGCGGTCGGGCATCCACCTGATCAAGTTCTGGTTTTCGGTCAGCCAGGCCGAACAGCGCCGCCGCTTCAAGGAACGCAAGGTCCACCCATTGAAGCAGTGGAAGCTTTCGCCGGTCGATCTCGCCAGCCTCGACAAGTGGGACGATTACACCCGCGCCAAGGAAGCGATGTTCTTTGCCACCGACACCGCCGACAGTCCGTGGACCGTGATCAAGAGCGACGACAAGAAGCGCGCCCGGATCAATGCCATGCGCTATGTCCTCCATTCGTTGCCCTACCAGGACAAGGACGTGAAGCGGATCGGCCTGGTCGATGACCTGATCGTGGGCCGCGCCAACATCATCCACGAACGCGGCGAACACGGCTGGCGCAGCGGCAAGGACGATTGAGCGGGGCGCGGGGCGGGCAAGGCTTGCGCCGCCCCGCGCCTTGGCTATCCTCCCGGGCAAATCACAAACCCCGGGAGGACCCATGCCGCAGATCCAGGCCAACGGAATCGCCATCGAATACGAAGCCTATGGCGATCCCGCCCATCCCACCGTGCTCTTGGTGATGGGGCTGGGCGCGCAGCTGACCTTGTGGCCGATCGAACTGGTCGATGCGCTGGTGGCGCGCGGCTTTCACGTGGTGCGGCACGATAACCGCGACATCGGCCTGTCGCAGAAGTTCGAGGCGGGCGGCTCGCCCGACATGGCTGCCGTGGTCATGGCGGTGATGTCCGGGCAGGAACCGCCGATTGCCTATCGCCTGGCCGACATGGCCGCCGATGCCGCCGCCCTGCTGGACGCGCTGGGGATCGAGCGGGCCCACGTGGTCGGTGCCTCGATGGGCGGGATGATCGCCCAACTGATGGCGGTGCATCACGCCGACAAGCTGCACACCATGACCTCGATCATGTCGACCACCGGCAATCCCGCGCTGCCGCCCGCCCGGCCCGAGGCGATGGCCGTGCTGTTGGAGCGCCCCCCGGCCGATGCCACCCTCGATCAGGTCAAGGAGCTGGGCGTGCGCGTGGCGCGCGGGATCGGCAGCCCGGCCTATCCCGCCCCGGTCGAGCGGCTGCACCAGCGGATCGAGCGTGACTATGCCCGCAGTTTCTACCCTGCCGGCGCGCCGCGCCAGTTCGCCGCGATCGTCGCCGATGGCGACCGGCGCGAACGGCTGCAGGGCGTGACCACGCCGACGCTGGTGATCCACGGGGTCGACGACCCGCTGGTCCCGGTGGAAGGCGGACGCGACACCGCCGCCAGCATTCCCGGCGCCGCGCTGCTGGAAGTGCCCGGCATGGGCCACGATGTGCCGGTGGAACTGGTCGACCTGATTGCCGATGCCATCGCCGGGCATGCCCGCTGAGCGCAGTCGCGAATCGCCAAGACAGACCGCCCGAACCGCGCCAGATTGCCGCCCGGCCAGACCGGGTGGCCGGATGTGGGAGATTGCGGGAATGAAGATCGTTCGCCTGGTGCCGCTGGTCGGCCTGCCCCTCGTGCTTGGCGCGGCTGCCCCCGCGCCGACTCCGCCCGATGCCCAGCTGGTGCAGGTGCAGAAGCAGTACCAGACCTTTGTCCTGGCGCGCGACCAGATGCTGGCCTGCGGGCGCGATGCCCCGGGGATTGCCATGGGGCTGGTCGCGGCGCGTTGGGAAATCGGCGATCTGGTCAAGGCGCGGTACGGGCAGGCGCAGATGGACGCCTTGGGCAAGCTGCCCAAGCTGGCCGCCGTGCCCTGCGGCAGCGCGGATGACAATGCGCTGAAACTGGTCAGCCACGAACAGGCGCTGCAATACCAGTTCCGCCTGCTCGATACCTGGCAGGCCGGGCGGACGGCGGACTGGCATCGCTGGCTGGCTGACCTGCCTTTCCCGCCGGCTGGCCTGGCCAACCTGCAGCGGGAAATCTCGGCCAGCCTGGTCGCGGTGCGCGGCCAGGCGATGATCGGTGAAATGATGCTGAGCCTGCAGCAGCAGACCGAGCTGGACCTGACCATGGCGTGCGAGGCGCGCAAGACGGTGCGCAGCAGCGTGCCGCGCGCCTGCCCGGCGCTGAAGCCCGAACACGTGCCGCATCGCGCCATCGGCCTGGCGCGGGTCGAAACGGTCGAAGCGCTGGGCAAGTGGCTGGCCGACAATGGCGACAGTCCGTTCGGTCCCGCCTTTGCCTATCGCAGCGCCGCCGCCAATCCGGCGGCCTGGGCATCGCGCAGTATGGTGCCGTGCAGCGGTGCGGACCGGGCGGTGCATCCGGCCGATCCGCTGGCCCGCGTGGAAGGCGATGCGATGGTGCTGCCGGTCCGCTCGCTCAAGGATGGCGCAAGGGTGGGTGAATTCCGCGTCAAGCGCTCGGTCCTGGCCGGCTATCCCACGGCCATTCCCGCATCCGCCGCCGGAACCGAGGAATTCGCCCGCTGCCCGAACAAGACCGGGTGGTAGGGCCTGCGGTGCGGCCAAGGGGTCGCGGGTTCTAGATGTGCCAGCCCAGATGCCGCCCGGCATAGATCAGCGCCATCGCGCCCAGCACCGATGCCAGGCACCCGGCGCGGCTGACGCCGTCACCCTGGCCGCGCGTGGTCAGCAGGCTGGCGAGCAGCGAGCCGCCGACCCCCAGCAGGATCGTCATGCCCCAGCCCAGCGGCACGTCGCCCGGGTAGAGGAACCGGGCGAGCACCCCGACGAACAGGCCCGAGAACAGCGCACCGATCAGGTTGAGCATTGCCGGCAATCTCCACGCAGGTTGGGACGGGCAAGGTAAGGGGTGATTCCCGCCAGGCAAGACCTACCACCGGTGGTGTATGCCTGGCCTGCCACACCCCAAGCCGTTGCGCTTTCGGGGGCGGTTTGCGCAACAAGATTGCCGGCTCCGATTCTAACCTTGTCAACGCCCCGGAGCACCTGTCCCCGGGCAAAAATTTTTTCACAGATTCACTTTGACTCTTGCGCCGATGACGAAGCGCCGGATTTCCACGCGTCGCTGCAACGCGGCATCGGCTGGGCGGCGGTTCGGGGCCGCCAGGTGTGGTTATCCGGAGATTTACCCTCTTGCGCCGGACTCGGGTTCGGGCACTATGGATAGTGGTCCGGCATACGGGGGGACCTCTAGACCTAGTTAGACGCCAATTGCGCGGTTTGCGCCGCGGCGGCGGATTCGGTCCGGATGCAAGCCCCCCAAAGTGACTGACCGGGGGATGGAATGGGGATAAGTTTTTCTCCTTTCGTTCCCCCCGTTTGCTAGGATGGGCGCTTGCCCGCCGATTCGAACGGAAGTGGAACATTTGGCGCCACGCGCCGACTTGCGGAACGCTGCGGAATATTGGGGGCTGACAGGTGGATTTCAGGAACGGAGACGAGCCGACGATGGCCGAGCTGGATATTGCGGCGAGTGATGCGGCGGCGGATGGTGCGGCTGGAAAGGGCCCGGCAGTGAGCATGAATGACAAGACCGACGCGGGCTCTGCGGGGCTGGTCGAGCAGCTGGGCGCCGATGCGCTGGCCGGCGCGCTGGGCGAAGTGGCCAAGGCCGCTGCCGCGCCCATGACGGATTCCAAGGCGATCGCCGAGCGGCGCTTCACCATCGTCACCGATCCGTCGCGCGATGCGCTGCTGACCGATTTCGGCAAGGACACGCTGGACGACCGCTACCTGCTGCCCGGCGAAAAGTACCAGGACCTGTTCGCCCGCGTGGCCGATGCCTATTCGGACGATCAGGATCACGCCCAGCGGATCTACGACTACATCTCGAAGCTGTGGTTCATGCCGGCCACGCCGGTGCTGTCGAACGGCGGCACGGGGCGCGGCCTGCCGATCAGCTGCTACCTCAACTCGGTCGATGACAGCCTCGAAGGGATCGTCAACACCTGGAACGAGAACGTCTGGCTGGCTTCGCGCGGCGGCGGGATCGGCACCTACTGGGGCAACGTGCGCGGGATTGGCGAGCCGGTTGGCCTGAACGGCAAGACCAGCGGGATCATCCCCTTCGTCCGCGTGATGGACAGCCTGACCCTGGCGATTTCGCAAGGCTCGCTGCGGCGCGGTTCGGCCGCCTGCTATCTCGACGTGTCGCACCCGGAAATCGAGGAGTTCCTCGAAATCCGGAAACCCTCGGGCGATTTCAACCGCAAGGCGCTCAACCTGCACCACGGCGTGCTGCTGACCGACGAATTCATGGAAGCGGTGCGCGACGGCGCCGAATTCAACCTGCGCAGCCCCAAGGACGGATCGGTGCGCGGCACGGTCAATGCCCGCGCGCTGTTCCAGAAGCTGGTCGAAAACCGGCTGGCCACGGGCGAACCTTACATCGTCTTCTCGGACACGGTGAACCGGATGATGCCCAAGCATCACCGCGACCTCGGGCTCAAGGTCTCGACCTCGAACCTGTGCTCGGAAATCACCCTGCCCACGGGCCGCGACCACCTCGGCAACGATCGCACCGCGGTGTGCTGCCTGTCCTCGCTCAACCTCGAAACCTGGGACGAGTGGAACAAGGACAAGCTGTTCATCGAAGATGTGCTGCGCTTCCTCGACAACGTCCTGCAGGACTATATCGACCGCGCGCCGGACGAGATGGCCCGCGCCAAGTATTCCGCCGCGCGCGAACGCTCGGTCGGGATGGGCGTGATGGGCTTCCACTCCTACCTGCAGCAAAAGGGCATCGCCTTTGAAAGCGCGATGGCCAAGGCGATCAACCTCAAGATGTTCAAGCACGTCGCCGCCAAGGCGGACGAGGCGTCGATCCTGCTCGCGCAGGAACGCGGCGCCTGCCCCGATGCGGCGGACATGGGCGTGATGCAGCGCTTTTCGTGCAAGATGGCGATCGCGCCGACCGCGTCGATCAGCATCATCTGCGGCGGCACCAGCGCCTGCATCGAACCGATCCCGGCCAACATCTACACCCACAAGACCCTGTCGGGCAGCTTCGTGGTCAAGAACCCCTACCTGCAGAAGCTGCTGGCGGAAAAGAGCAAGGATTCGACCAACGTCTGGAACTCGATCCTCGAGCAGGGCGGTTCGGTCCAGCACCTCGACTTCCTCTCGCCTGAGGAAAAGGCGGTCTACAAGACCAGCTTCGAGATCGACCAGCGCTGGCTGCTCGAATTCGCGGCCGATCGCACCCCCTATATCGACCAGGCCCAGTCGCTGAACCTCTACATCCCGGCCGACGTGGAAAAGTGGGACCTGATGATGCTGCACTTCCAGGCCTGGGAGAAGGGCATCAAGAGCCTCTATTACCTGCGCTCCAAGTCGGTCCAGCGCGCCGGGTTCGCCGGCGGGGTGGAGGCCGATAACACGGCCAATGCCCCGGTCATGGAACTCGCCGCCGGCGGCCAGACCGACTACGAGGAATGCCTCGCCTGCCAGTAAGGCGGCGCGGCAGCAATGGCGGCGGAACGGCGCACATGCAAACGGGTGTTACATTTGGCGACCAAATGCGGCTTGCCGCAGGCGCGCACCAGGCCCTTGGGAGGGGCTCCATCCTCATCTCCCAGGGAGTAATCTGTTATGCGTAAATGGCACCGTTGGCTTTCCGTCCTGTTCGGCGTGTTCCTGCTGTGGATCGCGGTGACCGGCGTGCTCAGCCATGTCGCCGCGCTGTGGCCCGCCGATGCGCCCCGCGCGCAGCCGCCAGCCGGCTTCGTCTGCCCGGACACCATGGTCTGCCGGCCCAAGCCGACCGATACCGGGATCAAGTCGCTGACCGGCTGGTTCCACCACCTCCATTCGGGTGAGGAATTCGGCCCCGTCGGCACCGCCATCGCCTTCCTTTCGGGTCTGGCCATGGTGTTCTTCAGCTTTTCCGGCCTGTGGCTCTATGTCGCCATGTGGTCGAACCGCAAGAACCGCGGGGTCGGCCCCAAGTGGTTCTGGAAATGAGCGCCGCGCGCGCCAAGCCTTCCCGTGTGTCCCGCGCCATCACCGCGCGGGACGCCGCCCTTTAGATTAAACGCTGTCCGCCAGGAGTCCGTCCGATGCCCCTTCTCGAAGCCCGCAAGACCTACAAGCCCTTCGAATATCCCTGGGCCTATGACTTCTGGAAGCGCCAGCAGCAGGTCCACTGGATGCCCGAGGAAGTTCCCCTGGGCGAGGACTGCCGCGACTGGATGCAGAAGATCAGCGAAAGCGAACGCAACCTGCTGACGCAGATCTTCCGCTTCTTCACCCAGGCCGACGTGGAAGTGCAGGACTGCTACCACGAAAAGTACGGCCGCGTGTTCAAGCCGACCGAAGTGAAGATGATGCTGGCCGCCTTCTCCAACATGGAGACGATCCACATCGCGGCCTACAGCCACCTGCTTGACACCATCGGCATGCCCGAAACCGAATACTCGATGTTCCTCGAGTATGACGAAATGCGCGCCAAGCACGATTACCTGCAGCAGTTCGGCGTGGACAGCGACGAGGATATCGCCCGCACGCTCGCCATGTTCGGCGGCTTCACCGAAGGGCTGCAGCTGTTCGCCAGCTTCGCCATGCTGATGAACTTCCCGCGCTTCAACAAGATGAAGGGCATGGGCCAGATCGTCACCTGGTCGATCCGCGACGAATCGCTGCACTGCGAAGGGATCACCCGCCTGTTCCACGCCTTCGTGGCCGAACGCGGCTGCCTGACCAAGGCGGTCAAGGAAGACATCATCGACTGCTGCCAGAAGACCGTGCGGCTCGAAGACGCCTTCATCGACCTCGCCTTCGAACAGGGCCCGGTGCCGGGGATGAGCGCGAAGGAAATCAAGCGCTACATCCGCTACATCGCCGACTGGCGCCTGTCGCAGCTGGGCCTGCCCGCGATCTACATGATCGAGGACCACCCGCTGCCCTGGCTCGCCCCGCTGCTCAACGGCGTCGAACACGCCAACTTCTTCGAAACCCGCGCCACCGAATATTCGAAGGGCGCGACCAAGGGCAGCTGGCAGGACGTCTGGTCCAGCTTCGACAGCCGCCGCAAGCCCAAGGGCGAAGTCGCCGCCGCCAACGAAGCCGGCGACGCGGCAAGCGAGCCGGACATGTTCGGGGCGGCTGGGGTGGCTGCGGAGTAACCAATACGCAATCTTTGGTTGACATATATGTCACCGGCACTACTTGATGCGTTAGCTCGAAAGCAACTGGAAGCAATTCCGGTGGTGTTAGGGCCGCGCGACCAAAGGAACCGATCGGTCTTTTGGACCGTCGGTCTGCGCAATGCGTGTGAGGATCTGATTGGAGGTACTGTTCGGCACAGAAGTATCCTCAGTTACGCTGAGCAGCTCAACCAAATGGTAGTCGACTTTGTTTCAGGTCGACCACTTGCTGGCGGTTTGACTCGGTGTGATCCGCCGAAAGGTGAGGGCATTTGGAAGATTCACACCCCTGATTTACGCTTGTTTGGTTGGTGTGATTGTCCTCAAGTTTTGGTTCTCGCCGAGGTTGAGTTGAAAGCTAACCTAGCGAGGCCAGGAAGCCCCACATATCCTGAACTCGCTCGACGCGCGGCAGCGACAAGACGGCGCCTTGGATTTGGAGATTGGCATGTTGGAGACATTCGAACGGCCTTCCCAGCCTCTTGTTAGTCAGAGGCAGGCTGCATTTGGTCGGCTAGTGGCAAGTGTTGTTTCCACTCTCAATTTTGCCATTGAGGCTAGAAAGTCCGAAGGCCAGACTTCAAAAGAAATAGCCGAGAAAATAGGCTGTCATAAGTCAGCGCTTTCCCGAGTGTTGAATGGAACTACGCGAAACATCACCCTCAAGACGATATCAGATATTTTGTGGGCTACGGACTTTGAGCCCATTCCCTTCTCTGCGGAGAGACTGGAGGATATTTGTCCTAATAGTCCAACTTTCGAATCTGCTCGTGATATTAATGATATTTCGTCCGGAAATTTCGTAAATATGTACAGGGTAAGGACTAATTTGGACCCAGATATCCAAACCGTTAAGCCTTCGATTACGATTTTCAAGATTTCAGAGATGGTTAGTCATGGTGAATAACGCCTATGGGGTCACTATATTTTGTGACGATCTTAGAACTGAGAGCACCGGAAAGCACATCTATATCGGCGTATACGAAGATGGAATGGTTGTAGAGGAAAATTTTCCTATTACATTGCCTACATTTATTTTCGCAATTAGGCTTCTTGAGCCAATAAAAGAAAAAGGGCGTTCAGTAAATATAAAGGTGATCTTCGATAAGGACGGGGATGAATCCGTAATCATAGACTCAGACTTGCCAGATGATCGTTGGAATGTCCTTGACCGCCCGGATTTTGATAAAGGTTCCGAATTTATTGGTTCGGTTTTTATCGTGAAGGTTTCGCCACTGGTTATTGATTCTGAGGGTTATTTAAGGGTTAGAGCCTTCCGGGGTGATCAAGTGGTTAAGCTTGGAAGCATGAGCATAAAGAGCAGAAGTCGCCTAGGATTTACTGAGGCAAGGGCGTAGCTCGCTAAAGTCCCTTCGCGCCATGCTCCGCTATATTTTTACCTGAGGGCGGCAAGAAGTCAGGCGCCCCAGCGCTAATGGTCCATCCCTTAACGCCCCACATGCTCCCCCTCACCGACCACCTGATCGAAGCGCTCTGCGCCATCAACTTCGCGGCCTTTGCCGCCTTCGGGATCGACAAGGCGCGCGCCGAAAACGGCGGGTGGCGGATACGGGAATCGACCTTGTTGTGGCTCGCGTTCCTGGGCGGTTCGCCCGGGGCCTGGGCGGGGCGCGGGGTGTTTCGGCACAAGACGCGCAAGCAGCCGTTCAATGGCTGGCTGCTGGGCGTGACCGCGGCGCAGCTTGCCGCGCTGGGGCTGTGGCTGGGCTGGAGCCTGGGCTAGGGCGGGGGCTGACGGAAACAGGGCCGGGCCGGAACCGGGGCTGGGCCGAAAGCGGTGCGCGACTTGATCCAGGTCAGTGCGTGCGCGGGTGGGCGGGGCATGATACCTTGCGTTGCTACCCCCGTGAAAGGAGCCATGCCATGATCCGTTCCCGCCGTCCCGCCGCCGCTGCGCTGCTGGGTCTTGCCGTGCTGGCGCTGGGCGCCTGTTCGGGCGAAAAGGCCGAACAGCAGACCGCCGCTGCCGAACCGAGTGCCGCGTCGAGCGAATGGGTGGCCGAAAATCCGACCGAACCCGCCGTGCCGGTCGACCTGCCCAAGACGCCGATGACCAGCGCTCCGGTGGCCCCGGCCGCGTCCCCCAGCCCGGCGGCGCAATAAGGGTCAAACCCCGGCTCGGCGGGCCGGGCCGGGGCTGGTCCGGGCGATGACGGCGCCCCGCGGCGCGCTGCTGGACAGCGCCGCCGCCTTGCGCCAGACAGGGCGCGGACGCGCTGCCCGATCAACCGACCAAGGACCCATCGTCATGAATCTGCGCCTGTTTTCGCTCCGCCGCGCTGCTCCGCTTGCCTTGGCCGTGGTGCTGGGCGGCTGCTGGGAATCGACCACGCCGCTGATGCCCGCCTCGGTCCAGGACCCGTCGCCAATCAGGGGCAAGTACGCCTCGGTCCCCAGCGATCCGGCCAAGCCCGCCAGCTGGTACCGCGCCGATGTGCAGGGCAAGTCGGTCAAGCTCTATTCGCGCCTGTCCAAGGATGGCGAACCGGAGAACTGGAGCTTTGACCGGACGATGACCTTCGATGCCATCGCCAAGGACGTCTACCTGGTCCAGTCGGTCCCCAGGGACGAGAAGACGATCAATTACCTGCTGATGCGCGTGCGCGACAAGGGCCGCGAACTGGTGGTGGTGACCCCGTCGTGCAACGAGGCGCAGGCCCGCGCCTATGGGGCGACGCTGCGTTCGAACAATTGCGTGTTCGGCAAATACGATACCGTGGCCAAGGCCGCGCGCCGCGCCTATGCCACGGTTGAAGGCGGCGATGCGGCATCGGTGTCCTATGCCACCGATACCTACACCCAGGCGAAATAGCGCGGGAGGTCAGCCCGGCGCGTGCCGCCCCAGCAGCACGCGCCGCAGATCGCCTTTCTCAAGGTGCAGCAGCACCAGCAGGTAGGCCATCAGGAAGGCGCCGCCGAGGAAGAAGGCGCAGACCGCCAGCGCCCAGCCCGCCGCGTTCCAGCCATTGCGCCAGCCCGTCCACAGCGCGGACAGGGCCAGCATTGTCAGGAAATCGGCGTTGAACTGGCCCGGCCAGTGCCCATCGGCGATGGCGCCGAAGAACACCGGCAGCAGGTTCAGCCCGTCACGCCCGATGACGAAGGCGGTAAACGCGATCAGGGCCGTCCAGGCCAGGATCAGGTAGATGCGCAGCGCGGTCATGCCGTTACAGCTTGTCCGCCAGCAGGAATTCCGGCGCGTCAGCAAAGCCCATGAACTGGCCCATGATCCCCTGCACCGTATCGCCGGGCATGTCGGTGCCGGTGAAAGCGCCCAGATCGGCAATGTCGAACAGTTCGACATAGTCCGCCGTCGGCGCCCCTTCGCCCAGCAGCAGCCCGGTGACGCGGTAGGTATCGAAGGCCGCCACGCTCTTCAGCCCGCGCATGACCGGCTGGTCGGTGGTCTTGACCCAGGCTTCGAAATCCTCGCGGGTGACGCCGGGCTTCAACTTGTACTTGAGGATGATGGTGGCCATTGCAGCAGGTCCCTCCAGGGCGCGCGCCCATGGCGAGACTGCCGGGAAAGCCGCCCCTTGGCAAGAACGGCGCTATTTGCCCGCGAACAGGAAGCCCACTGCCGCCATGATGCAGGCAAAGGCGGCCAGGTGCCGCCAGGTCAGCGCCTCGCCCAGCACCACGACCATGAAGATGCCGAACACCACCAGCGCAATGGCTTCCTGCGCGATCTT
This sequence comes from Novosphingobium sp., assembly GCF_041905565.1. Lineage (GTDB taxonomy): Bacteria > Pseudomonadota > Alphaproteobacteria > Sphingomonadales > Sphingomonadaceae > Novosphingobium. The sequence continues at coordinate 26,127 of NZ_JAYRKX010000021.1, forward strand.
GAGCTGGCCCGCGCTCCACCCGCTGGCATAGCCGATGCGGTTGGCCGGCACGGCCAGGCAGTATTCGATCAGCGCCAGCCCCCAGCTGACCGCGATCACCATGGCCAGCGGTCGCGCTTCGGCCACTTTCGGCCCGCCTTGCAGGTGCCAGTACCACGCCGTGGTCATGAACAGGTTGGACAGGATCAGCAGGACCAGCGTTTGCATGGCCCGCGCCCTAGCGCTTCAACCGGGCGGGAGCCAGTCCATCTGCTTGGCCACCAGCAGGCCCAGCATGGCGATCAGGACGGCGTAGACAAACGCCCACAGCCACGGGCGCGGCACCCGCGCCAGATCGGGGCGGCCATGGGGATAGGCCAGCTGCACCCAACTGCCGACCGGCGGGTGCGGCGCGCCGGAATAGACCTGGTCGATCACCTCGTGCGTGCCGTCTTCGGCGGTAAAGCGATAGATCGGCGCATAGGAGCGCGTGCTGTCATGCAGCGAGCAGCGGTGGCCGATCACCTGGCCGGGCACATTGCGCGTCATTCCGCGCAGGCGCGCCAGATCGCCGCGCGCGACCAGCCACAGGCACAGCGCGATGAACCCCGTTGCCACCCGCAGGATCGCGGTTTCCATCGGCGCCGCGCCGTCAGCTGGCGAGTTGCAGCTTGCCCGCGCCGCGCTGGTCTCCCTTGGGCTGGTCCAGCCAGATCCCGCGCGTGTCATAGACCACGTGGCGCAGCCGTTCGGCCAGCGGCACGGCCTTGAACTGGTCGTGATCGACCAGCACGATCAGCAGCTGGGTCTGTTCCAGCGCGGTGTCGATGTCGATCAACTCGGCCTGGGTGCCGGCGAACTCCTTCGGCAGCTCGGCGGCATAGGGTTCGACTACCTTGATCCGGGCGCCATACTTGCGCGCCAGGGTGACCGCGACCAGCCGCGCCGGGCTTTCGCGGAAATCGTCGATGTTGGCCTTGAACGCCAGGCCCAGGCAGGCGACCTGCGCCTGCGGATTGGCTTCGATCAGGGCTTCGGCGTGCTGGATCACGTGGTGGATCTTGCCGTCGTTGACCCCGCGCGCGGTGCGGATCAGCGGGGTGTGTTCGGGCGCGCCGTGGACGATGAACCACGGGTCGACCGCGATGCAGTGCCCGCCCACGCCCGGCCCGGGGGTGAGGATGTTGACGCGCGGGTGGCGGTTGGCCAGCCGGATCACTTCCCACACGTCCAGCCCCATCTGGTCGGCGACGATGCTGAGTTCGTTGGCAAAGGCGATGTTGACATCGCGGTAGGCGTTTTCGACCAGCTTGGTCATTTCCGCGCTGCGGCTGTCGGTGACCACGCAGGTCCCGCGCACGAACAGCTTGTAGAAGGTCAGCGCCTTGCGCGCGCAGCGCGGCGTGATCCCGCCGATCGAGCGGTCGTTGTTGGTCAGTTCTTCCAGGATCTTGCCGGGCAGCACGCGTTCCGGGCAATAGGCGATCGACAGGTCAGGCGTCTCGCTGGTCAGGCCGGGGCACTTCAGGTCCGGGCGCAGGTGGGCAATCAGATCGCGCAGCTGTTCGGTGGTGCCGACCGGCGACGTCGATTCCAGGATCACCGTGTCGCCGCTTTTCAGCCCCTTGGCCACGGCTTCGCCAGCGGCGAGGACATAGGAAATATCGGGCGCGTGATTGGCGTCGAACGGGGTCGGCACCGCGATCACGAAGACGTCGCTGGGGGCAACCTCGGTCGATGCCTTCAGCAGCCCGCGCGACACGACGCCCTGGACCAGGCCGTCAAGGTCCACTTCCTCGATGTGGATTTCGCCGCGATTGATCGTGTCGACCACGTGGGACGAAACGTCCACCCCGTGCACCTTACAGCCCGAGCGCGCGACGATCGCCGCGGTGGGCAGGCCGATATAGCCCAGGCCGACAACACAAACAGAGGGCTTAACGTCCGATTTCATTCCCAAGTCGCTCCACGATGCGGCGCGCAGCGTGCCCGTCCCCAAAGGGATTGTGCGCCTGCGCCATGCTGGCGTAGGCGGCCTTATCGTCGAGCAAGGTGAAGATTTCGGTAACGATAGTAGCGGTTTCGGTGCCGACCAGCCTGGCCGTGCCGGCACTCACGCCTTCGGGGCGTTCGGTGGTTTCGCGCATCACCAGCACCGGCTTGCCCAGCGCCGGGGCCTCTTCCTGCACCCCGCCGCTGTCGGTCAGCATGATCTCCGCAATGGACAGCAGGCGGGCGAAGTGCGGGTAATCGAGCGGCTCGATCAGCGCGACATTGTCCAGCCCGGCCAGCGCCGTGTTCATCACGGCGCGGACGTTGGGGTTAAGGTGGACCGGGAAGATCACCGCCACGTCGGGCCGCGCGGCGATCTGGCGGATCGCTTCGGCAATCGCTTCCATCCCGCCGCCGAAGTTTTCGCGGCGGTGACTGGTGACGCCGATGATCCGCTTGCCCTCGAACCGCGCTTCCAGCTCGGCCAGGCCGCCGGCCAGCGCGGGGTCGGCCTTGATCCGGTCCGTGACCCAGTGCAGCGCGTCGATCACGGTATTGCCGGTAACCAGCACGCGCTCGGCCGGCACGTTCTCGCGCAGCAGGGCCGCTTCGCTCACTTCGGTGGGGGCGAAGTGCAGGCTGGCGATTGCACCGATGATCTTGCGGTTCACCTCCTCGGGCCAGGGGTGATAGATGTTGCCGCTGCGCAGGCCCGCTTCGACATGGTCGACCGGCACCTTGCGGTAATAGGCGGCCAGCGCCCCGGCCATGGCGGTGGCGGTATCGCCCTGGACCATCACGCGGTCGGGCTGGACCGCGTCCATCACTTTGCCCAGTTCGGTCAGCAGCGCGGCGGTCAGTCCGTCGAGCGTCTGGTCGGGCTTCATCAGGTCAAGGTCGTGGTCAGGCACCAGCCCGGCGATGGCCAGCACCTGGTCGAGCATCTGGCGGTGCTGCGCGGAGACGCAGACCACCGGGGTAAAGCGCGGGTCGGCCTGGAGCGCGGCGACCACGGGAAACAGCTTGATCGCTTCGGGCCGGGTGCCGAACACGACCATGATTTTCTGGGGCTTGTCCATGGGAAAAGGCGCTACCAGCCATGGGTTAACCATGAGATAAGAGCCGCGAGGTATCGCACGGTGCGATCACAGGAGTTTCCATGCGCATTCTGGTTACCGGCGTTGCCGGGTTCATCGGTTCCACCCTGTCGCACCGCCTGCTGGAACGCGGCGATGAAGTGGTGGGGATCGACAATCTCAACGATTATTACCAGGTCAGCCTGAAGCAGGACCGGCTGGACCGGCTGGTCGCGGCGCATGGCGGGCGGTTTGCCTTTCACCAGGTCGATTTCGCCGATCTCGCCGCGCTGAACCGCGCGCTGGAGGCTGAGCGGATCGACCGCGTCGTCCACCTGGGGGCCCAGGCCGGGGTGCGCTATTCGATCGAAAACCCGCACGCCTATGTCCAGTCCAACCTGGTCGGCCACGTCAACCTGCTCGAACTGGCGCGGCACCGGGGGCTCGATCACATGGTCTATGCCAGCTCAAGCTCGGTCTATGGCGGCAACACCAAGCTGCCCTTCGCGGTCGAGGACCGCTGCGACCACCCCGTCTCGCTCTATGCCGCGACCAAGAAGGCGGACGAGCTGATGAGCGAGACCTACGCCCATCTCTATCGCCTGCCGCTGACGGGGCTGCGCTTCTTCACGGTCTATGGCCCGTGGGGGCGGCCCGACATGATGATGTGGATCTTCACCAAGGCGATCCTGGCGGGAAAGCCCATCCCGGCGTTCAACAACGGCGAGATGTTCCGCGACTTCACCTATATCGACGATATCGTCGCTGGTGTGATCGCCTGCCTCGACAACCCGCCGCCCGACGATGGGCAGGCGAAGGCCGGCGGCTCGGTCAAGCCGCACCGGCTCTACAACATCGGCAACAACTGCAGCGAACACCTGATGAAGGTCGTCGGCCTGCTGGAAGAAGCCTGCGGGCGCAAGGCCGAGATCGACTTTCAGCCGATCCAGCCGGGCGACGTGCCCGCGACCTATGCCGATATCACCGCGATCCAGTCGGACCTGGGCTATGCCCCCACCACCAGCATCGACGTGGGTGTCCCCAACTTTGTGCGCTGGTACAAGGACTATCACGGCCACTGACCCTTGCCGCGCGGGGCGGCATGGGCAATCAACCGCTCATGCCGATTCTTTCCGACAAGTGGATCCGTAACGAAGCCCGCCATTCGGGCATGATCGAACCCTTCGTGGAGCGCCAGCAGGCGGACGGGTGCATCAGCTATGGCCTGTCCAGCTATGGCTATGACGCGCGCGTGGCGGACGAGTTCAAGATCTTCACCAACGTCCATTCGGCGGTGGTCGATCCCAAGAACTTCGATGCCAACAGCTTCGTCGACATCAAGAGCGACGTCTGCGTCATCCCGCCCAACAGTTTCGTGCTGGCCCGGACGGTCGAATATTTCCGCATTCCGCGCGATGTGCTGGTGATCTGCCTGGGCAAGAGCACCTATGCCCGCTGCGGGATCATCGTCAACGTGACGCCGCTGGAACCCGAATGGGAAGGCCACGTCACGCTGGAATTCTCCAACACCACCCCGCTGCCCGCCAAGATCTATGCGGGCGAGGGCGCCTGCCAGTTTCTGTTCCTGCAAGGGAACGAGCCGTGCGAAGTCAGCTATGGCGACCGCAGCGGCAAGTACATGGGCCAGCGCGGGGTGACCCTGCCGAAGCTTTAGTTGGTCCCACACCAGCTTCGTCACCCCGGGCTTGACCCGGGGTCCAGCTGCCTTGTCCGCGCTTGCGGCAATCCGCGACCTGGTTGAAGATAAGCTGGACCCCGGGTCAAGTCCGGCGTGACGGTATATTGATGGCCGGGGCAAACCCTGCCGCAAGCGAGAGGATGATCGCCGATGGAAGCTCCCCTGTTCGACCAATGGCGCGCGCGTTCGCCCTTCTATGACGAAAGCCACGAGGCGGTGTGCGACACGGTGCGCCGCTTCGTCGCCCAGGAAATCACCCCGCACGTCGATGCCTGGGAAGCCGCCGGCGAGCTGCCGCGCGAGTTGCATCGCAAGGCGGCGCAGGCCGGCGTGCTGGCGCTCAACTACCCCGAGGAATTCGGCGGCACCGGCACGGCGTTCAACCTGCTGCACGGCCTGGTCCAGACCGAGGAACTGGCGCGCCCCGGCGCGGGCGGGATCTGCGCCTCGCTGATGACCCACGGGATCGGCCTGCCGCCGATCCTGGCGATGGGCAGCGAGGAAATGAAGCGCCGGATCGCGCCGGCTGTGCTGGCGGGCGAAAAGATCATCTGCCTTGGCATCACCGAACCCGGCGGCGGATCGGACGTTGCCCAGCTCAAGACCCGGGCAGAGCGCAAGGGCGCCAGCTACGTGGTCAACGGCGCGAAGACGCTGATCACTTCGGGCGTGCGGGCGGATTACATCACGCTGGCGGTGCGCACCGGCGGGCCGGGCTTTGGCGGCATCTCGCTGCTGCTGGTGGATCTGGGTAGTCCCGGCGTGTCGCGCACGCCGCTGGCCAAGATGGGCTGGCACGCCAGCGATACCGCGACGATCCATTTCGACGATGTCGAAGTGCCGGCGGACAACCTGATCGGGCCGGAAAACGGCGGCTTTGCCGGGATCATGCGCAATTTCAACGGCGAGCGGCTGGGAATGAGCCAGCAGGCCGCCGCCTTTGCCCGGATCTGCTTCGAGGATGCGCTCGATTGGGCGCGGCACCGCGAAACCTTTGGCCAGCCGCTGATCCGCAACCAGGTGATCCGCCACAAGCTGGCCGACATGCTGCGCCGGATCAACGCGACCCAGGCCTGGATCGACCAGGCCGCCTGGGCCGTGCTGAACGACAAGGCCTTCCCCGGCGACTTCGCGCTGCTCAAGGTGCAGGCCACCCAGACCATGGAATTCTGCGCCCGCGAAGCCTGCCAGATCCTGGGCGGGGCGAGCTTCGTGCGCGGCAGCCGGATCGAGCGGATCTACCGCGAAGTGCGGGTCATGGCGATCGGCGGCGGCAGCGAGGAAATCATGTTCGACCTGGCCAGCCGGCAATACCGGTTCTGATCGCCCAGCCTGCCGTAACGTCAACCAAAACCCGTTCGACATTGCCACCGATCTGTGCAGTTCTTCGCGCAATCGCACCCGGGATTCGGGGCAATGGAGAGCATGCATGACCGCCAAGGCTGATCGTCCGTTCGATATCGTCGTCTATGGCGCCACCGGCTATACCGGGCGGCTGGTGGCCGAATACCTGGCCCATCACTACCAGGGCAAAGGCCCGAAATGGGCCATGGCCGGGCGCAGCGCGGCCAAGCTGGCGCAGGTGCGCGATCTGATCGGCGCGCCGGCCGATACGCCGCTGGCGGTGGCCAATTCCGATGATCCGGCGAGCATGCGGGCGCTGGCCGAAAGCACCCGCGTGGTGGTGACCACGGTGGGCCCGTACCAGCTTTACGGCGAACCGCTGCTGGCGGCCTGCGTCGCGGCCGGAACCGACTATGCCGACCTGTGCGGCGAGCCGGTGTGGATGCGCCAGATGGCCGACAAGTATCACGCCGCCGCCCAGGCCAGCGGCGCGCGGATCGCCTTTTCCAGCGGGTTCGATTCGATCCCGTTCGACCTGGGCGTGCTGATGCTGCAACAGGAAGCCAAGGCCCGCTTCGGCGCTCCCGCGCCGCGCGTGAAAGGCCGCGTGCGGGCGATGCAGGGCAAGTTCTCGGGCGGGACGGCAGCCAGCCTGACCGCCACCATGACCGCGCTGGGCAAGGATCCCTCGCTCGTCCCGATCATGGTCAGCGCCTTCGGCCTGACCCCGGGTTTCGAAGGCCCCGCGCAGCCGCGCGGCGATGCCCCGGAATATGACGAGGCGCTGGGATCGTGGTGCGCGCCGTTCATCATGGCGGTGATCAACACCAAGAACGTCCACCGCACCAACCTGCTGCTGGGCCATCCTTACGGCGCGGACTTCGTCTATGACGAAATGGTCCTGACCGGGCCGGGCGAACAGGGCGAGGCGATTGCCAAACATGTCGCCGCCACCCCGATGATCGGGACCGAGAACGACCCCAAGCCGGGCGAAGGCCCGACCAAGGAAGAACGCGATACCGGCCATTACGACGTGCTGTTCCTGGGCGAATATCCCGATGGCCGCACGATCCGTTACGGGGTCAAGGGCCGCTACGATCCGGGCTATGGCTCGACCAGCCGGATGCTGGCTGAAACTGGTATCGCGCTGCTGGCCTGCCCGGCGGGCGGGGCGATTGCCACGCCGGGCGCGCTGCTCGGCCAAGCGCTGGTCCAGCGCCTGCGCGATCATGCCGAGATCACCTTCGCGGTGGAGGACTGAGCCATGGCCGATCCGGCAGACGTGGTGCGCCAGTTCATCGCCGCCTGGTCGCGGCTGGACGTGGAAGAACTGGTCGGCTGGTTCACCGAGGACGGGATCTATCACAACATGCCGATTGCCCCGGTGCAGGGCCACGCCGCGCTGCGGCAGTTCATCGCCGGCTTTGCGGGCGGCTGGGCGACCACGCAGTGGGACGTGGTGAACCTCGCCGTCAGCGGCAACACGGTCTTTGCCGAACGGGTCGATCGCACCACCACCAGGGACGGCAAGCAGGTCGATCTGCCCTGCTGCGGCGTGTTCGAAGTGCGGGACGGACGGATTGCCGTCTGGCGCGACTATTTCGACATGAACGCCTATATGGCGGGATTGGCGGGCTGACCCGATGAACCGCCAGGCGCCCGCGCTGACGGGCGAATTTCGCGATGGCTGGCGGATCGTGCTGGGCTGCTCGGTCGCGGTGGCAACGGGCGTGGTGCTGCTGTTCTTCACCTTCAGCATGTTCCTGCTGCCGCTGGCGGCGGACCTGGGGGTGACGCGCGGCGAACTGGGCGCGATCCAGGCGCTGATCGTTACTGCCGCGATCGGTTCGCCCGTGGTCGGGCGGCTAAGCGACGTGTTCGGTTTCCGCCCGGTCTATTTTGCCTGCCTTGCCATGGTCGTGCTGATCGAGGTCATGGTGGCGCTGTTCGCTTCCTCCCTGACGCATCTGGCCGTCGCGATTGCCGCAATCGGCTTTTTCGGCGTGGGCTCGACCGCCGTGGTGCTGACCCGGCCGGTCAACGCCCATTTCCGCGAACATCGCGGCACGGCGCTGGGGCTGGTCGCGGTCGGCGCATCGATCACCACCATGATGGTGCCGCCGCTGCTGCAGGCGGTGATGGATCTGCATGGCTGGCGCGGCGGGTTCCTGACGCTGGCGGGGATTTCCGCTTTCGTCGGCGCGCCGGCGGTGGCGCTGCTGCTGCCCGGCGGCGGGCGCGCCGGCAGCGGGATTGGCCGCAAGGCCGCCGCGGCGCAGGCGAGCGACTGGACCTTCCTGCGCGAGCGCGATTTCTGGCTGCTGACCCTGGCGCTGATCACCATGAGCCTGGCGACCGCCGGGGCGATCAGCCAGCTTTCGCCGATGATCCAGGAAGAAGGCGTTGGCCCGGCCACCGGGGCGCTGGCGCTGTCGCTGTTCGCCATGGGGCAGTTTGTTGGCCGGTTGGGCGGAGGCTGGCTGCTTGACCGGTTCGAACCGCGCCGCGTGGCGTTCCTGCTCACGCTGCTGCCCGCAGTGGGCTTTCTGATCCTGTTCGCCACGGCGGGCGCGGTGCCCGCCGCGCTGCTGGCAGCGGCGATCATCGGGCTGCAACAGGGCGCGGAGCTGGACATCTTCGCCTATTTCGTCGCCCGGCGGTTCGATGTGGCGCGCTATGGCACGATCTATGGTGCGCTGGTCGGGCTTGGCTGGATCGGCAATGCCGGCGGGATCGTCGGGATCGGCATGCTGCACGATGCGACGGGCAGCTATACCACGGCCCAGGCGCTGGGCGTCGCCGCGCTGGCGCTGTCGGCGCTGCTGGTGCTGCCGGTGCGCTTGCCGCCGGTGGCCGGGGCGGACCCGGCATGACCGCGCCCGCTGCCGCGGCGTCGCAAAGCGAATGGACCATCGGCTGGCGGATCGTGCTGGCCTGCGCGGTGGCCAACGGCACCGGCATATCGCTGCTGTTCTACTGCTTTTCGATGTTCCTGATCCCGATGTCGGCGGAACTCGGCCTGTCGCGGGCCGATACCGGCTGGGTCCAGTCGCTGATCATTACTGCCGTGCTGGGCGCGCCGCTGATCGGGCGGCTGACCGACCGGCTGGGGTTCCGCCCGGTGTTCACCGCCTGCACTCTGATCCTGGGCGCGGTGGGCCTTGCGCAGGGGCTGTGGGTCAGCGGGCTGGTCTCGCTGGCGCTGACCGTGGCGCTCAGCGGGTTCCTGGGCAGCGGCAGTTCCTCGATCACGCTGACCCAGCCGATCAATGCGCATTTCCGCCACTATCGCGGCCGTGCGCTGGGGCTGGTCGGGATCGGCGTGTCGCTGACCACGATCCTGGTGCCGCCGCCGCTGCAGGCGCTGATTGCCGAACATGGCTGGCGTTCGGGCTTCATCGCTCTCGCCGGGCTGGGCGTGCTGATCGGCCTGCCGGCGGTGCTGCTGCTGATGCCGCGTCTGCCCGCGCGGCCCCGGGTGACGCGCGGTCCCGTCGGGCTGGCGGGTGACTGGTCGTTCCTGAAGGAACGGGATTTCTGGCTGCTGTCGCTCGCCAACATGGCCGCCGCGATCGCCACCAACGGCGCGATCAGCCAGCTGGCGCCGATGATCGTCGAACACGGCCTGTCGCCCGCCACGGCGGCACTGGGGCTGTCCTCGTTCGCGGCGGGGCAGTTCATCGGCAAGCTGGGCGGGGGCTGGCTGCTCGACCGGTTCGAACCGCGCCGGGTGGCGGTGTTGATGACGCTGATTCCGGGCTGCGGGTTCCTGCTGCTGTGGCAGGCCCATGCGGGCCTCGCCGCCGGGGTGCTGATCGCCTCGGGCATGATCGGCGCGCTGAGCGGCGCGGACATCGACATCTACGCCTATTTCACCGCGCGGCGCTTTGGCCTGGCGCGCTATGGCACGGTGTTCGGCGCGCTGCATGGGCTGGGCTGGCTGGGCACGGCAAGCGGGATCGTGCTGTTCAGCGCGATTGCCCATGCCACCGGCAGCTATGGCCCGGCGCAGCTGTTGTCCTGCGGCCTGCTGGTGGTGGCGGCGCTGTTCCTGCTGCCGGTCCGCCTGCCCCCGCTAGGCGAGGAGGCTGGCAGCGGCCCAGGCGGCGGCGCTGCGGGCGCGCTCGTCGGGCACGCCCAGCCCGGCGAGGCCTAGGACCAGCAGGTCCTCGAGCCGGGGGGCGAGCGTGGCCGCGCTCGGCCGCCGCTCCAGCACGTCAAGCATCGCCACCTGGCACAGCCCGAGCCAATAGCGCACCCCGCTCCGCCCCGCTTGCTCGCGCGCCAGGCCGGCGGCGATGATCCCGGCAATGTCGGCGCGGATCCCGGCGTTCAGCGCATGGTCCGCCCCGGTCGACGCTTCCAGCCCGCGCAGCATGACGATTGCGTGGCTGCGTTCGTCCAGCGCAAAGCGCACCGCCTCGCGCATGCCCCCGGCCAGCCGCAGCACCGGGTCGGTGACGTCGGCATTGGCTGCGCCGACCCGCTCCTCCAGCCGCAGCCGCACCGCCTCGCCCAGCGCCTTGGCGAAGCCCGGCTTGTCGGTGAAGTGGTTGAAGAAGCTGCCCTTGGCCACTCCGGCGCGGGCGACGATGTCGTCGATCGCGATGGCGTCGATCGGGCGCTCGGCCAGCAGCTCGAACCCGGCCGCCAGCAGTGCGGCGCGGGTGCGCGCGGCGCGGGGACTGGTCGGGGCGGGCAGGCTGGCCATGGCCTCTCAATAGCGCACTTGACTATTTGGTCAACTGGGGTAACTTGACCAAATAGTCAAATTCGAATCGGCCGGTACAGGTCGAAGCGGGAGAGCATTGGGATGAGCGTGATCTGCGTCGAGGATATCGCCCATGTGCGCTACTCAGCGCCTGATCTGCCCGCGATGTGCAGCTTTCTGCACGACTTCGGCCTTGCTTGCTTCGAACAGGACGGACGGCTCTATGCCAAGGGCACCGATGGCCGCCCCTTCATTCATGTGACCGAGCCGGGACCGGCCAAGTTCCTCGCTTTGGGCCTGCGCGCCGAAACGCTGGCCGACCTCGAAAAGCTTGCCGCGCATGAGGGGGTGGCGGTCGAAGATCTCAATGAACCCGGCGGCGGCGAGATCGTCCGCCTGACCGATCCCGACGGCTACAGCGTCGAAGTGGTCGCGGGACAGTCCAAGGGCGAAACGGCGCTGCCCCCGGCCGATCCGCCCCGCAACACCGTGGCGGCCAAGCCCCGCCAGCGCGCCACCGTGCGGCTCGATCCCGCCCCGGCCCAGGTCCGGCGGATCGGCCACGCGGTGCTCAAAGTGCGCGATTTCCGCCGCTCCGAGCAGTGGTACAAGGAGCGCTTCGGCTTCCTCACCTCGGACGAGGTCGAGGCCGCGCCGGACGTCCCGCTCGGCGCCTTCATGCGCTGCAACCGGGGCGACAAGCTGGCCGATCACCACACCTTGTTCCTGGCCCAGTTGCCCGGCGAACTGGGCATCCTCCACGCCGCTTTCGAAGTCGCCAACCTCGATGACCTGATGCTCGGCCACCAGCACCTCAAGGCGCAAAAGCGCCAGCCCGCCTGGGGTGTGGGCCGTCACATCATGGGCAGCCAGGTGTTCGATTACTGGAAGGACCCGTTCGGCAACGAGCTGGAACACTGGACCGATGGCGACCTGTTCACCGCCGCCGATCCGCCGCAGAAAATGCCGCTCAGCGCGCTGCTCGCCGTGCAATGGGGCGCCCCCAACCCGATGTTCGCGGGCAAGCTGCCGCCGGCGCAGGGCCTCGTCTCGTTCTTCCTCGCTCTCAACCTGCGCATCAAGCGGCTGCTGCGCCGCAATCCCAAGGAGTCCGCCGCATGAAGCTTTGCACCTATACCCTGGATGGCCAGACCCGCACCGGCATCGTCGTCGACGGCCAGGTGATCGACAGCGGCGTGACCGGCACAATGATCGACCTCATTTCCGACTGGGGGGCGCTGAAGCCCCAGCTTGAAGCCCGCGCCGCGGCCGGGGGCGGCGTGCCGCTCGCCTCGGTCAAGCTGGAAGCGCCAGTGATGCGCCCCGGCAAGATCTTCGCGATCGGGCTCAACTACGCCGACCATATCGAGGAATCGAAGATGGGCACGCCCGAACGGCAGGTGTGGTTCACCAAGGCGCAGACCAGCGTCAACGGCCCCTACGATCCGATCCTGATCGCCAAGGGCACCATGACCAACGACTACGAGGCCGAAATGGTCGCCGTGATCGGCAAACGCGCCAAGCATGTCAGCGCGGCCGATGCGCCCGGCTACGTTGCGGGTTACTGCGTCGGCAACGATGCCACCGAACGCCTGACCCAGCACGCCACGCCGCAGTGGTCGCTGGGCAAGAGCTTCGATACCCACGCCCCGATGGGCCCTTGGCTGACCACTGCGGACGAGATCGGCGATCCGCACCGCCTGGGTATCCGCTGCTTCGTCAATGGCGAGAAGCGGCAGGATTCGAACACGAAACACCTGGTGTTCAACCTGTGGCAGCAGATCGAGCACCTCTCGGCCGCGATGACGCTGGAACCTGGTGACGTGATCTTCACCGGCACCCCGGGCGGGATCGGCGCGGCGATGGACCCGCGCCGGTTCCTCCAGCCCGGCGATGTCGTGCGGATCGAGATCGACGAGCTCGGCCATATCGAAGGCACCATGCAGGCCGAGGCGTGAGCCATGCGGGAGCATGACTGCGACGTCCTGATCGTTGGCGGCGGTCCGACCGGCATAACCCTGGCGCTGCTCCTGGCTCGGCGCGGGGTACGGGTGATCGTGGCGGAAAAGGAAGCGGACATCTATCCGCTGCCCCGCGCCGCCCACCTCGATCACGAAATCATCCGCATCCTGCAGGAATGCGGCGTCGCGGACGAAGTGATGGCGACCAGCCGCCACACCGCGCGCTATGATTTCCTGACCGCCGATGGCCAGATCCTGCTGCGCTTCGAAGGCACCGACCGGATCGGACCGGGCGGCTGGCCGAGCGCCAACATGATCCACCAGCCCAGCGTCGAAGCCGCCCTGCGCCGCGAGCTGGCAAGCTTTGCCAATGCGCAGCTGCTTAGCGCCTGCGAATGCCTCTCGTTCAGCGAGGATGCGGAAGGAATAACCGCGCGCCTGGCGGCACCGGACGGCGAGCGCACCATCCGCGCCCGCTATCTCGTCGGCGCCGACGGCGCGCGCAGCCCGGTGCGGCATGCCGCCGGCATCGCAATGGACGATCTCGGCTTCGAGGAGCCATGGCTGGTGATCGACACCCAAGTGCTCGATTACGCCCGCCTGCCCGATTGCAACCTGCAAATCTGCGATCCGGCACGGCCGACCACCTGCGTGCTGATGGGCGAAGGCCGGCACCGCTGGGAATTCATGATCCTGCCGGGCGAGGATGCCGATCAGCTCGCCTGCGACGATTCGATCGCCCGGCTGCTGGAGCCGTGGGACGTCGCCGGCGCGGTCACGCTTGAGCGCAAGGCCGTCTACACCTTCCGCGCCCGCATTGCCCACCAGTGGCGCAAGGGCCGGGTGCTGCTGGCCGGCGATGCCGCGCACCAGACCCCGCCCTTCGCCGGGCAGGGCATGGGCTCGGGCCTGCGCGATGCGGCGAACATCGCCTGGAAACTGGACGCCGTGCTGCGGCACGGTGCGGGCGATGCGCTGCTCGACACCTACCAGAGCGAGCGCGAGCCGAACCTGCGGGCGATGATCCAGATGGCCGTGATGATGGGCCAGACGGTCTGCATCACCGATCCCGCCGCCGCCGCCGCCCGCGACGTCCAGATGCTGGCCGCCCGCGCCGCCGGCCACTCACCAGACGGCGCGGTCGAATATCCGCCGATTTCGAGCGGGACGATCCTGGCCGGCAGCGCGGGCGCGGGCAGCTACTTCCCCCAACCCGTGACAGCCGCCGCGCGGCTGGATGACGTGCTGGGCAGCGGCCACTGGCTGATCACCCGAGCATCGCTTGACCAACCGAACCTTGCCCCGTTCCGCCCGGCGCTGGAGCAATGGCTGGACGCCCACCACGCCCCCGCCGTGCTGGTCCGCCCCGACCGCTATGTGTTCGGCACGGGCCAGCCTGATGAACTCGAAGCGGCGTGGGTGAAGGGAAGCGAGAAAACAGGGCATTGCTCTGATATATAATGGTTGTTTTAATGCCTGGGCCTTGGCGTAGACCCCAGTATAGCCCCCTGCGGCGTTAGATGCCTGTCGAAATCCTGGGATTCACCGAGACAATTCCAGGCAACATTGTCCGGCAAGTCGGACAGACCGGAGCGGCGACTTAAGGGCCACTAAATCGGTTGGCGGCCATTTAGACAAGTCAGCGCTAACGGTGGCTGTCGACCAACTCACGCCGTTTCGCAGCAGGCGCTTGAAAGTCCGCCCTCGCCGAAACCTGTCGTTGGCACATGTCTGAGCATGTGGGCAGAAGCGCTAACAACGCCGGCATTCGCCCTATTCGCGACGCGGTCGAAAGCGGCCTTTCTACCGACGGCTCCCAGGTCGAGCACAATGGAGCCGGAAGGCAATCATGTGCGCTGCCGAGCGCCTCAGCCTGATTCGTGATGCAGCTGAACTGCCGGCTGACCCTTGCGGGCCTGCTGGGGGCAATCTGATGGGGTGCCTTTCGCACGCAACACAGCCCATAACTTGATCCAGATCAAAGATGCTAATGAGAAGGAATTGCAATAAGACGGAGTTTCTGCGAATGGCTTGCGGGTAAGTTGCGATTGATTCGCAAAATGCTGAAAGGGGTTTTCGGGTGATCGGCAAGATGCGGATAATTGGGCTTCTCACCGGTTGTGGTATCGCAGTTTGCCTGCCGGCAAGTGCCATGGCGCAAGCGCCTGCCGTTCCAGCGAACCTGTCGGTCGGCGGGATGTTCATGGCGGCCGACTGGATCGTGAAGCTGGTCATGATCGGCCTGCTGATCGCCTCGTTCGTCACCTGGACCGTGTTTGTCGCCAAGGTTCTGGAGCTACGCAAGGCGACGGCGAACCAGCGGGCCGTTCATGATGGCGTGACTGCCTTGCGCTCGCTGGGCGATGTCGGGGCCAATCCCGCAGTTGCCGGCTCCCCTCTGGTCCGCGAGGCGATCGAGGAGTTGAACCTCTCGGCAGACGCGCTCAGCGATGCCGATGGTATCAAGGAGCGGGTGGTCTCCCGCTTTGAACGGCATGAGGCCGCCGAAGCCCGGCGCATGACGCGCGGCGTGAATGTGCTCGCCACTATCGGCGCGACCGCACCTTTCGTTGGCCTATTCGGCACGGTCTGGGGGATCATGAACAGCTTCATCGGCATTGCCGAGAAGCAGACCACCAACCTTGCAGTCGTCGCGCCCGGCATCGCCGAAGCCTTGCTCGCGACCGCGCTGGGGCTGGTCGCTGCTATCCCATCGGTGGTCATCTACAACCATTTCAGCCGGCAGATCGCCGCCCACCGGGCGCTGGTCTCCGATACGGCAGCGGCCATCCTGCGCCTTGTTTCGCGCGATCTCAGCCGCGGCACGACCAGCATCGGCAGGAACTGAGACAATGGCGATCCAGCTTCGCGACAGCAGCGACGACCTGCCGGTCAACCATGAGATCAACGTCACACCGTTCATCGACGTAATGCTGGTGCTGCTGATCATCTTCATGGTCGCCGCTCCGCTTGCGACAGTCGATGTGAAGGTCGATCTGCCGGTGTCCACCGCGCAGCCCGCGCCCAAGCCGGACAAGCCGGTGTTCCTGTCGATCCAGGCAGACGGACGCATGCTGGTGGGCGAACGCGAAGTGACAGCGGCAACTCTGGGCCAGGCGGTCGAGGCAGCAACTGCCGGAAACCGTGAACAGCGGGTGTTCCTGCGGGCCGACAAGGCAATCACCTATGACACGATCATGCAAGCCATGAACGGCCTGCGCGCGTCGGGATACCTGCACGTCGCACTGGTCGGGGCAGAGGGCGCCGGTCAATGAGCGCGATGGCGATCAACGCCCCGGACCAGCGGAACTGGACGATCGCCGGGCTGGTGGCGTTTGCCGCCCATGTCGGGGTGGCGGGCCTGGTACTGGCATGGTCCCGCCCAGCCGTGCCGCCTGTGCCCGAGCCTGTCGTTCTCGTTGAACTTCCACCTCAGGCCGCTGCAGCGCCGGCAGCCGTGGCGGAGCAAGCGGTGGAGCAGACCCAGCCCGAGATCACACCGCAAAAGCCGGAAACACCGCCGATCGACATTCCGCCGGTGCGTGCGCCCTTGCCAAGTAACCCGGTAACTTTGCCGCCGCCTCCGACACCTCAGCCCGTGCGGGCCACGGCGCCGTCGGCTGCGGTTGCCCCAGCCAATCCGGTTGCTATCGCTCCCGCTGGTACGGGAACCGGAGTAAGCGCCACACCGGGGAACAATCCGCGTGCTAAGCGTCAGGAGGCGGATTATTTCGCGCTGGTCAGCGCTCATCTCAATCGCCGCAAGGTCTATCCGGCACAGGCACGCCAGGCCCGACAACAGGGCGTCGTGACGGTCCGTTTCACCGTGGATCGCAACGGCAACGTATCAGGCGTTTCTATCAAGCGCAGCAGCGGTCACGAGTTGCTCGAGAGCGCCACGCTGGAGCTTTTGCAGCGGGTCGCTCCGCTCCCGCGCATGCCAGGCTCCATGCAGCGCGACAACGTCACCCTGTCACTTCCCATCGATTACTCGCTTCGAACCAGTTGAAAGAAAGGTAGTTTCCCATGAGGAATAGCAAGAGCGCAATTCTGCGCCCTGTCAGTCTGCGTCAGAAGCGCGCTGGCCTGGCCCTCGGCATGAGCGCGGCGCTTCTGGCTGGTCCGGCGCTGGCCCAGTCGGCAGAACCGGAAGAGGTCGAACTCGAAACCCTGCGGATCGAGGACAAGGCGGCGGATATCAATCCCTACACCCAGAAGGGCGCGCCCTATAAGGCCCGCGTGTCCGGCGACCCGCGCCGGGTGAAGCCGCTGGCTGAAACGCCCGCCACCATCCAGGTGCTGACCGCTACCCAGATCGAGGAATCCGGCGAAGCGGACCTGCGCGACGTGCTCGACGGGGTGCCGGGCGTCACGGTCGGCACCGGTGAAAACGGCAATGCCTTTGGCGATCGCTATATCATCCGCGGGCAGGAAGTGCGCTCGGACGTGTTTGTCGATGGCCTGCGCGATCCCGGCATGACTACGCGTGAAAGCTTCGCGGTCGAGCAGATCGAAGTGACGAAGGGACCAAGTTCCAGCTTTGGCGGGCGCGGCACCACCGGCGGTGCGGTCAACTCGATCACCAAGCAGGCCAGCACCGACTACAATTTCAACCGCGTCGACCTTGGCGTCGGCACCGACAACTACTGGCGCGGCACGCTCGATTCCAACTGGCGGATTTCCGATGACGTCGCGGTCCGGGCCAACCTGCTCTACACCTCGGAAGACGTGCCAAACCGCCAGCCGTCTGATCGTGAGCGCTGGGGCGGCGCACTGTCGGCTTCGCTGCGCCTGAGCGACAGCGTGCGCGTGCTGCTCGACTACTATCACCTTACGGCCACCGACATGCCAGACCTTGGCGGCTATGTCCCGGCACCGACCGGCACGGCGGGCAATGTCACCATACATGGCCCGTGGAACGACGTACCCGCCTATGCCCAGAAGGGCGATTTTCTGAAATCCGAAGTCGATACCTTCACCGCGCGGGTGTTCATCGAACCGTTCGAAGGCTTCCGGATCATCAACTCTACCCGCTATGGCATGACGAGCAACGGCTATGTTGTCACCGGCCTGCGCGGCGGCGCCTATGATGCCGGGACCGGATCTTATGCTCCGCTCACGCTCAGCAGCCACCAAGGCTGGCAGGACGTCGATTACTTCGTCAACCAGCTCAACGTGTTTGGCGAGTTAAACACCGGCTCGGTCAAGCATTCGCTGATTGCCGGTGCCGAATACTCCGACCTCAAGGTGGTGAACGGGGTTTACCAGCTCACCAACAACGGTGCGTTCAACTGTCGCGCGTCCGGCACCGGCGTGTTCAACGCCTATTGCCTGACCGTTGCCGGCGCGGACCGGACGCTGGTTTCCGGCGACATCAACGATATCCTGGGGCGGTCCATTACCAAGGGCAATTGGGACAGCGACTGGCGGGTGAAGACTATGTCGCTCTACCTGATGGACACGATCGATATCACCCCATGGCTGACGCTGCATGGCGGAGTGCGCATGGATTCCTTCACCTACAGCAACGTCATCCAGAACGCGGCCACGCTGGTCCAGACGCCCTACCGCTACAGCGACAAGCTGTGGAATGGCCATGCCGGCCTTGTCCTCAAGCCGCACGAGGAAGGCATCGTCTATGCCACCTGGGGCACATCGAAGGAAATCAACGGCGGCGAATCCGACCTTGGCAGCAACTGCGGCTATGGCGGCATCTGCATCGTCAATGGCGTGGCCGATGTGGGCGATGGCGCGCCGGAAAGCGCCACGAACGTTGAAATCGGCACGAAGTGGGACCTGTTCGATGATCGCCTGCTGGTTCAGGCTGCCGTATTCCAGTTGACCAAGGACGATGTCTTCGAATCCGGTTCGGCTGGCAGCTATTCCACGTTCGGCTCGCTCAACACCGGCAAGCACCGCATCCGGGGGATCGAACTTGGGCTGGTCGGCAACATCACCGAAAAGCTGAGCGGGCAGATCGCGGCGACCTTCATGGAATCCGAAATCCTCAAGACCAATCAGCAGCCTCCGGCGAGTGCCCCGGTCGGATCGACCCTGGTCGGCAAGCGCCTGTCCAATTTCGCCAACACTGCCTTCTCGGCACAGTTGCGTTACCAGGCTACCGAAGCCTTCAGTTTCGGCGGCACCGCGACTTACAAGAGCGCGATGTACACTGGCCAGCCGGACAGCCCGGCCGCCTATGACTTCACGCTCGATGTGAACCGCTACAAGGTCCCGTCCTACTGGGTGTTCGATGCCTTCGTGAACTACAAGTTCAACGAGAGCATCTCGGCCCGACTGAACGTCAACAACGTCGGCAACAAGGACTATTACCTTGCCGGTTATCAGAGCGGTCATTTCCTTTACAAGGGCGATGAGCGCCGGGCAACGCTGACCCTGACGGGACGGTTCTGATGCCAGGCCGGGGGGCGGCCACCGCCCCCCGACTTACAGCCAACCCTTGCGGAAAGTCCCATGCTGACAGTTATCGAGAATGTCCTCAGTGCCGAGGAAGTGCGCCAGTTCCGGGAAAAGCTGGCCGGAGCCGATTGGCATGATGGGGCCACAACGGCGGGCACGCGCTCGGTCGCGGTCAAGCAGAACCTGCAGCTTGATCGCCGCGATCCGCTGGCGGTCGATCTGGGCAACACGATCCTGCGCAAGCTGGGGCATAACCCGCTGTTCGTCTCGGCCGCGCTGGCCGAGAAGATCTGGCCGCCAGTGTTCAATTGCTATCAGGATGGCGGGCATTACGGCACCCATTCCGACGCCGCGCTGATGCGCCTGCCGGAGGCCAACCTGACCATTCGCAGCGATCTTTCGGCCACTGTCTTTCTGTCCGATCCGGAGGACTACGACGGCGGCGAACTGGTCATCGAGGAGCAGTTCGGCAGCCAGGCGGTCAAGCTCGCCGCCGGGGACATGGTGCTCTATCCCTCCTCGAGCCTGCACCAGGTTACCCCGGTGACGCGGGGGCAACGCATCTGTGCGATCATGTGGATGCAGAGCGCGGTCGCCGAGACATCGGCGCGCGCCCTGCTGTTCGATCTCGACCAGTCGATCCAGTCGCTGTCGGCCGGGCGGGCGAAGGACGATGAAGACATCGACCGGCTGATCCATGTCTATCACAACCTGCTGCGGCGCTGGGCGCAGCCGTGACCGGGCGCTTCACCCGGCCGTTATTCTGGTTTGCGCTGGCCTTGCCGGCACTGCTGATCATCGCGGATTTCGCCCGCGGCGCGGTGCTGGCGATGGACCTGCTGCACCCCACAGGCGAACTGTCCGTGCGGCTGATGATCGCCGCCATGCTGGCGGGGCCGCTTGCCGGCGTGTTCGGTCCCAACCGCTTTTTCCGGGGTTGGCTGGCGATCCGTCGCAACCTCGGGGTGGCCGCCTTCGGCTATGGCCTGCTGCACCTCGTATTCTATCTTGTCGACATGGGGATGGTGGCGGCCATCGTCGGCGAACTTGCCCTGCCTTCCATCTGGACTGGCTGGCTGGCGCTGGCGCTCATGGCCGTGCCTGCGGCAATCAGCTTCGACGGCGCGATGCGAACGATGGGCCGCTACAAATGGAAGACGGCACAGCGCCTGGTTTATCCCTGTCTGCTGCTGGCCCTGGCACACTGGCTGCTGCTCGACTGGAAGTGGCAGCCCGCACTGGTTCACCTCGCCCCTTTGATTTTTGCCTGGCTTGCCCTGCTTGTCATCCGCCGCAGGAACCCGGTCCCCGAAAGGAACTAAGGCTCATGAAAAAATCTCGTGCCGCGCTCCTGGCAGTACTGCCATTGCTTTCCTTCCTTGCCGCGCCCGCTGCCCATGCCGATGGTAACGTGCGCTGCAATGCCGGCCCGCGCGAAGCCTGGAAGCCTATCTCAGACTTGCGCAAGAAGGCCTGGATGGAAGGTTGGACGGTGCAGAAGACGCAGATCGAAGGCGACTGCTACGAAGTCTATGCCCGCACCGAAAGCGGGCAGGCGATCGAGGCTTTCTTCCACCCGGTCACCCTGCAGAAGCTGGTCGTCTATCGTCGGGGTCGTGAGATATACCGGGCCCCAGGGTTCAGCCCGCGGTGATGGGGCTCGCAGTGCTCATGTACAACCGTTTTCCCGCGCAGCTTGCGCAACAGCAAGGACCTGCCGTTCGGACACCGGCATTACACCTATGATATGATCGATAGAGCGCCTGCGGCGCGCGGGGCTCAGAAGTTTCCCCGTTTGGTCAAAGCCACGGGATGCCTGCCTCTCCGGGGGTATAAACCCCCAAGCGTGGGGGCATCGACTTAGCCGGTTTGCATAAACCCCCAATCATACCCCCAGAGGCTGGTGGTTGAATGCAAACGCGGGTGAACGCTTGCGGCCTGATAACCGCTAAACATGGTCTGAGCCCGTGGATTTCCTCCAGGTTTGAGTAGAGTCCGGCCCGTGAAGGAGTTGGATGGATATGAAGCGGAGCAGGTTCAGCGAGGAGCAGATCATCGCGGTGTTGAAGGAGCAGGAGGCCG
>NZ_JAYRKX010000036.1:0-5779 GCF_041905565.1 Novosphingobium sp.
GTATGGCCGAACTCAACCAATCCATGATCGAGGAGGAAAATCAGCCACTACACATCACCGCAAAGGCCGCCTGACGATGACCCAGGGCCACCGCCGAAATTACACCACGTTGACGGACGTGACCCCTCTGTCGAGGCCTATCGTAGGATCGAGCGATCAGATCAGGGGGCATGCCCCCCATGATCTGATAATCAAACAGGCGGCGTGAACGATAACCGGGATTAGCTTAACTTAGCCGCGAAATTGTCCGAGAAAGCGGGACCACCACAGACAGTGCAGCAATTAATTCCGCACTACCGATCGCGTCGATTCTCAATGCTCCAAGCCTTGGGTTTGCATGCGCTTCAAACGAAGCTTTGAAGGCTTTGGCAGTACGGTCACTCTATCCAGCCGTCAGGGCTTTGTGAGCTTCTGTCACTGCTTCAGCAAATGCAGGGATCTGCACGCGAAGCATCCATGACTTGGCCCCGCTAGGGGCAACCAGCAGGAACAAGCCTAAGGCAAATTGCTTGATTTTCTAGGTCTAACCGGAGGAGGGCGGAAGGTGCCGGGCAAGGGTTCGAATCCTCGCGGGGCATCCACTTCCCAGACATTCCAGTGAACAAGACCGGGCCGGCGCGCACCGCGCCGCCGCTTCAGTGCGGCTGGCGCGGGCCCTTGCGGTGCACGAACTTCTTGCCGCGTGGGCCGGGACCCGCACGGTGATCGCTGCGGCCGCCCTGGTGGCGGGCGGCTTCGCGCGGCTTGCCTTCGATGGCGATGATTTCCACCCCGTCATCCTCTTCGGCAGTGCGGCGCACGGCGTCGAGGAACCGGGCGGCCACCGGAGCGGCCACTTCGAACAGGCATTCGTTGGCGGTGATGCGGATCGCACCGATCTCGCTGCGGCTGACATGGCCGCGGCGGCACAGCAGCGGCAGGACCCAGCGCGGATCGGCATTGTGGCGGCGGCCAACGTTAAGCCGGAACCAGGCGCTGCCTTCGAACCCGGGGCGCGGACCCCGGGGCGGCGGGGCATCGCTGGCCAGCAGGTCCTCGGGCTGGGGCAGGCGGGCGCGGTGCGCCTGGACCAGCGCCAGCGCGATATCCTCGGCGCTGCGTTCGGCCAGCAGGCGCGCGGCGATCTCGTGGTCGCTCTCGCTCGGCTCGACCGGGGCGAGCAGCGTGGCCAGCAGGCGGTCGGCGTCCGCCGCGCGAATCTCGGCGGCTGACGGCGGGCTGATCCATTCGGCCGGGATGCGCGCGCCGCGCAGCATCATTTCCACCCGGCGGCGGCGCGGATAGGGCACCAGCAGGATCGCCGTGCCCTTCTGCCCGGCGCGGCCGGTGCGGCCGGAACGGTGCTGCAGCACTTCGGCATCGCGCGGCACTTCGACATGGACCACCAGCGACAGGCCCGGCAGGTCGATCCCGCGCGCGGCCACGTCGGTTGCCACGCAGACGCGGGCGCGGCGGTCGCGCAGCGCCTGGAGCGCGTGGTTGCGTTCATTCTGGCTGTGCTCGCCCGACAGCGCGACCACGGCAAAGCCGCGCTCGGTCAGGCTGGCGTGGAGATGGCGGACATTGTCGCGCGTGGCGCAGAACAGGATCGCGGTTTCCGCTTCGTGGTAACGCAGCACGTTGACCACCGCGTTTTCGATGTCGGCCGGGGCAATGGCCATGGCCTGATAGGCGATGTCGCCGTGGCCCTGATCGGCATCGACAGTCGAAATGCGCAGCGCGTCCTGCTGGTAGCGGCGCGCCAGCGCGACGATCGGCTTGGGCATGGTCGCCGAAAACAGCAGCGTGCGGCGGTCCTGCGGGGTCGCGTCGAGCAGTTCCTCAAGATCCTCGCGGAAGCCCATGTCGAGCATCTCGTCCGCTTCGTCGAGCACGGCAACGGCCAGTGCGCGCAGGTCAAGCGCACCGCGTTCGAGGTGATCGCGCAGGCGCCCCGGGGTGCCGACCACGATCTGCGCGCCATGGTTAAGTGCGCGGCGTTCGCGCATCGGGTCCATCCCGCCGACGCAGGTCACCACCCGCGCACCGGTTGGTTCGTACAGCCAGGCCAATTCGCGGCTGACCTGCAGCGCCAACTCGCGCGTGGGGGCAATGACCAGCGCCAGCGGCGCTTCGGCGGCGCGGACCCGTCCGTCCGCTTCCAGCAGCTGCGGGGCCATGGCGAGGCCGAAGGCCACGGTCTTGCCCGAGCCGGTCTGGGCCGAGACGATCAGGTCGCGGCCATCGGCCTCGGCTTCGAGCACGGCGGCCTGGACCGAGGTGGGGGCGGAATAGCCGCGCGCGGCAAGCGCATCGCCAAGCAATGCAAAAGGGGTCTGGAAGGTCATAATCTCACGGGGCTTGTCTGGTGGACGGCCACAAGGGGCCGCAGGCGGGCATCCGGCCCGCCGTCATACCTGCGCGTTAGGCTTTTGTGGGCGCGGGGACAACCGCAATCGCGATTACCTCGATTCCGTCCTCGCGCCCGGCGAATTCGAGCACATCGCCCACTTCGGCCCCCAGCATGGCGCGGGCGAGCGGTGCGGAAAAGGCAATGCAGCCCGCCGCCGGGTCGGCCTCGTCATCGCCGGTGATCGTAAGACTGCGCTGCTTGCCATTGAGAGTGAAGGTTACTTCGGTTCCGATTTCAACGGTTTCGCCGCTTGGTACGGGCACCACTTCGGCGGTGATCTGGCGGGTCTGCCAATAGCGCAAGTCGCGGCGGGTGGCGTCGATCCGGCTCTGCTCGGCGCCTTCGGCCAGCAGCGCGGCGATCTCGTCTTCCAGTTCCGACACCCGCTGATCGATCAGCAGCTTGCCGCGCGCGGTCACCAGGTTGGGGCCGTGGGGAATCGGAATCTCGAACTTCGGCTCAAGATGCTCGTCGTCTCCGTCGCGCCGGAATGCCACGCTCATCGCTGTCGACTCCTACGCCACGATCGCTTCGAAAGCTTCGCTGGCTTCCAGCCAGGCGGCCTCGGCGGCCTCGATCCGGGTTTCGAGGGCAGCGCGGCGCTTCATCAGCTCGGTCATGGTCAGCTTGGCGAGCGCGGGGGCGGCGCTGGCGGGGTCGAACATCGCCTGGTCGATCGCGCTGCGCTCGGTGGTCAGGCGTTCCAGCTCGGCTTCGGCGGCCTTGGCCGCCTTGCGCAGGGCCTGGCCGCGTTCGCGCGCTTCGGCATTGGCCTTGCGCTGGTCCTTCTTGTTGACCCCGCGCGGGGCATCGCCCCCCCGCGCCGGGGCGGGATCGCGGGCGAGGACGAAGGCGATGTAATCGTCGATCGACCCGTCGAACTCCTTCGCCGTGCCGGCATCGACCAGCACCAGCCGGTCGGCGGTCATTTCCAGCATGTGGCGGTCGTGGCTGACGATCACCACCGCGCCCGAATAGTCGTTCAGCGCCTGGACCAGCGCTTCGCGCGCATCGACATCAAGGTGGTTGGTCGGCTCGTCGAGGATGAGGAGGTGCGGCGCATCGCGGGTGATCAGCGCCAGCGCCAGCCGCGCGCGTTCCCCGCCCGACAGCTTGCCGACCTCGGTCGTCGCCTTGGGTCCGGCAAAGCCGAACCGGCCCAGCTGCGCGCGCACCGCGGCGGGCGTTGCCCCCGGCATGGCGATGGTCATGTGCTGCAGCGGGGTTTCGCTGCGGTCCAGTTCCTCGACCTGGTACTGGGTGAAATAGCCCACCCGCATGCGCCCGCTGGCGGTCATCGCCCCGTCGAGCGGGGTGAGCTGCGCGGCAAGCAGGCGCGCCAGGGTGGTCTTGCCGTTGCCGTTGCGGCCCAGCAGCGCGATCCGGTCATCCGGGTCGATCCGCAGGTTGAGTCGCTGCAGGATCCGCGTTTCGCCATAACCGGCCGAGGCGAGGTCGAGCGTGATCAGCGGCGGGCGCAATTCGTCCGGCGGGGGGAAATCGAAGCTGAGCGAGGGATCGTCGATCAGCTCGGCAATCGGCTGCATCCGCGCCAGTGCCTTGGCGCGTGACTGGGCCTGCTTGGCGGTCGAGGCGCGGGCCGAATTGCGCGCGACGTAATCGCGCAGCTTCTCGCGCATCGCGTCCTGCCGCGACTTGGCGGCGGCGAGCTGGGCCTGGCGTTCGGCGCGCTGGCGCTCGAACGCGTCGTAGCCGCCGGGGTAAAGCGTCAGCTTGCCGCCCGACAGGTGCAGGATGTGATCGACCACGTTGTTGAGGAAATCGCGCTCGTGGCTGACCAGCAGGATCGTTGCCGGGTAGGAGCGCAGGAAATCTTCCAGCCACAGCACGGCTTCGAGGTCGAGGTGGTTGCTCGGCTCGTCGAGCAGCAGCAGGTCAGGCTGGGAGAACAGCAGCGCGGCCAGCGCCACGCGCATCCGCCAGCCGCCGGAAAAGCTTTCCAGCGGGCGGTGCTGCGCTGCTTCGTCGAACCCCAGGCCGACCAGGATTCGCGCCGCGCGCGATGGGGCGGAATGCGCCTCGATCGCGATCAGGCGGTCGTGCACTTCGGCCAGGCGGTGCGGATCGGTGCAGCTTTCGCTTTCCACCATCAGCGCCGCGCGCTCGGTATCGGCGGCCAGCACGGTTTCGAACGGGGTGGCATCGCCGCCTGGGGCTTCCTGCGCGATATAGCCCAGCCGGCTGCCGCGCGGCATGGTCACTTCGCCATTGTCCGCCTCAAGCTGGTCGGCGATCACCCGCACCAGCGTGGACTTGCCCGCGCCGTTGCGGCCGATCAGGCCGATCCGCCCGCGCGGCGGCAGCTTGGCGGTTGCGTCGTCGATGATCGTCCGCCCGCCAAGGCGAACCGTGATGCCGGTCAGGTTAAGCATGGCGCGCCCCCTAGCAAAGGATTCCCCCCTTTGACAGCGCGGACGCAAAGTCCGACAAGGCGCTAATGACCGAAGAAGAACAGGAAAAGCGCCTTAACCGCCGGCGCTTCTACAAGGCGGAACAGGAAGCGGGCTTTGTCGAGGCCCAGGACCACTCCACCCCCCAGACCCGCAGCCCGGCCTACAAGCTGGCTTTCCGCGACACGGACTTCCTCCTGCGCGAGGAACTGCGCCCGGTGCGCTTCCAGCTGGAATTGCTGAAGTGCGAGATGCTGCTGGACGAGGCGCAGATCGGCTCGACGCTGGTCTGCTATGGCTCGGCCCGGATCCCGTCGCCCGATGCGGCGGCGGAACTGGTCGCCAAGGCCCCGCCCGAACGCAAGGCCGTGGCCGAACGGCTGGCCGCCAAGGCGAAGTATTACGAGGAAGCGCGCCAACTCGCCCACATCGCGTCAAGCTGCAACATCGTCGAACAAGGCATGCGCCAGTTCGTGGTCTGCTCGGGCGGCGGGCCGTCGATCATGGAAGCGGCCAACCGCGGCGCGGTGGAAGCCGGGGCGGAAACCATCGGCCTCAACATCGTGCTGCCGCACGAACAGGCGCCCAACACCTATGTCACCCCGCGCCTGGCGTTCCAGTTCCACTATTTCGCGCTGCGCAAGATGCACTTCCTGCTGCGGGCCAAGGCCGTGGCGGTGTTCCCCGGCGGCTACGGCACGTTCGATGAATTCTTCGAACTGCTGACCCTGATCCAGACCGGCAAGATGAAGCCGATCCCGATCCTGCTGTTCGGCAAGGAATTCTGGAACCGCGTGGTCGATTTCGAAGCCCTGGCCGACGAAGGCGTGATCAACCACGCCGACCTGAACCTGTTCCACTGGGTCGAAACTGCCGAAGAGGCGTGGGACAAGGTGGTGGAGTTCTACGAGCTTTCTT
This sequence comes from Novosphingobium sp., assembly GCF_041905565.1. GTDB lineage: Bacteria > Pseudomonadota > Alphaproteobacteria > Sphingomonadales > Sphingomonadaceae > Novosphingobium. The sequence continues at coordinate 5,722 of NZ_JAYRKX010000036.1, forward strand.
GATTGGTGCGCCCTTCGCCTCCGCGAAGGGCTTGCAACACCGGCCCGCTCCCCCGGCC
>NZ_JAYRKX010000022.1:0-46786 GCF_041905565.1 Novosphingobium sp.
TACCCTGTGGGTGGTTGGGCCGGGGGAGCGGGCCGGTGTTGCAAAGGACAGGCCGGATGGCCTGTCCGCACCGCCGTCAGGCGGACAAGAGCTTCTAACCCCGCGCCTCGCCGTGGCCCAGCGGGCCGTGCCCGGCGCCGAAGCCCGGCGCGGCGCGCAGCGCGCTGCGGACGAACAGGCGGGCGCGGTCGACCGCTTCGGGGAGTGGCAGGCCCTTGCCCAGGTAAGTCGCGATCGCGCTCGACAGGGTGCAGCCGGTGCCGTGGGTGTGGCGGGTGTGAATGCGGGTTCCGGCCATGACGTGCGGGGCCTCGCCCGGCACGGCCAGCACGTCCTCCACCCGTTCGCCCTCGGCATCGCCGCCCTTGGCAAGATAAGTGATCCCTCGCGCCATCATCCCGTCGTGTCCGCCCAGCGCGGCGAGTTCGGGCACGTTGGGCGTGGTCAGCGTGGCCAGCTGCATCAGCCGTTCGAACGCGGCGATGGTTGCCGCATCGGCCAGCGCGGCGCCGCTGGTGGCGATCATCACCGGATCGAACACCACCGGCACGGCGAGCGCCTCCAGCCGGTCAGCGACAAGGTGGGCGATGGCCGGCGCGCCCAGCATCCCGATCTTGACCGCGTCCACCCCGATGTCGCTGACGCAGGCGTCGATCTGCGCGCCGACCATGGCCGGGGCCAGCGTTTCGACCATGGTCACGCCGCACGTGTTCTGCGCCGTCACCGCGGTGATCGCGGTCATGGCATAGCCGCCCAGCATGGTGATCGTCTTGATGTCGGCCTGGATGCCAGCGCCGCCGCAGCTGTCGGATCCGGCGATGGAAAGGATGCGGGGCGGAGACATGGCCTCGGGGTTAGGGCAGTGCGGGCCCTTCGACAAGCTCAGCCCTTGAACTTGCGCTGCGTGCTTGGCGGGTGCTTGGCGTGGAGCGCCTTGGCCCGGGTCGGCCGGTCAAGCAGTTCGCCGCCGCAATTGGGGCAGCGCTCGTCCAGCGCATCGGCGCATTCGGTGCAGAAGGTGCATTCGAAGCTGCAGATGAACGCGCCGGGCAGATCCGCCGGCAGGTCGGCGCCGCAGCGCTCGCAATCGGGGCGCATCTCCAGCATCAGGCGGCGGCCTCGCGCACCGCGCCGCAGATCGCGTCGACCACCTGTTCCACTTCCGCCGCATCGTCGCCTTCGGCCATGACGCGGATCACCGGTTCGGTGCCGGACGGGCGGATCACCAGCCGGCCCTTGCCCGCCAGCTGCGCCTCGGCCGCGGCGATGACCGCCTTGACCCGGTCGTCCTCCAGCGGCTTGCCGCCCGCGAAGCGCACGTTCTTGAGCAATTGCGGGACCGGATCGAACAGGTGGAGCAGCTCGCTCGCCGCCTTGCCCGAACGGACCAGCGCGGCCAGCACCTGCAGTGCGGCCACCGTGCCATCGCCGGTGGTGGCATGATCAAGCAGGATCATGTGCCCGCTCTGCTCGCCCCCAACGTTGTAGCCGCCGCTGCGCATCGCCTCGAGCACGTGACGGTCGCCCACCTTGGTGCGGACCAGATCCAGCCCCTGGCCGACCAGAAACCGTTCCAGCCCCAGGTTCGACATCACCGTGGCGACCACGCCATTGCCCTTGAGCCGCCCCTGCGCGGCCCACTGGCTGCCGATCAGCGCCATGATCTGGTCGCCGTCCACGGTCTGCCCGCGCTCGTCGACCACGATCAGGCGGTCGGCATCGCCGTCCAGCGCGATGCCGATCTGCGCGCCGCTGGCGACCACGGTTTCCTTGACCAGTTCAAGGTGGGTCGAACCGCAGCGGTCGTTGATGTTGGTGCCATTGGGGCCAACCCCGACCGCGATCACTTCGGCACCCAGTTCCCAGATCGCGCTGGGGGCGACCTGGTAGGCTGCGCCATTGGCGCAATCGACCACGATCTTCAGGCCATCCAGCCGGACATCGTCGGGCAGCGAGCTTTTCACCGCGTGGATATAGCGCCCGCGCACGTCATCGATGCGCCGCGCGCGGCCGATCTGTTCGGATGGGGCCAGCGGCAGGTCCTGGTCGAGCATCGCCTCGATCGCTTCCTCGTCCGCGTCGGACAGCTTGAAACCATCGGGGCCGAACAGCTTGATGCCGTTATCCTCGTACGGGTTGTGGCTGGCGGAAATCATCACCCCCACGTCAGCGCGGAGCTCGCGCGTCAGCATGGCGATGGCCGGGGTGGGCAGCGGCCCGGTCAGCACCACGTCCATCCCCACGCTGGTGAAGCCCGCGACCAGCGCGTTCTCCAGCATGTAGCCCGACAGGCGGGTATCCTTGCCGATCACCACCCGGTGCTTGTGCGCGCCGCGCAGGAAATGGGTGCCGGCGGCCTGGCCGACCTTCATCGCCATGGCGGCGGTCATCGCCCCGGCGTTGGTCTTGCCCCGAATCCCGTCGGTCCCGAAATACTTGCGTCCCATGGCGTCCTCTTGCCAGCCAATTTTAGTCCGGTTTGCTATGTCGCGCCGCGCCGCTAAAGTCACCTATACATATTGCCAATATTCGGGGAGCCAGCCATGAACGAAGCGGCGGAAAGCATAGCCTTTCCGGAAATCAAGGTGCCCGCGGCGCTGACCTTTGCCGGGCTGGTGGCGGGGTTCGCAGCGGGGATCGTGCTGCGCGACAGCGTCCTGCTGTCCCAGCTGCTGGCCGTGGCCAAGCCGGCCGGGGCGCTGTGGCTGAAAGCGCTGCAACTGACCATCCTGCCGCTGGTGATTGGCCTGGTCTATACCGGCATCTCGCAGACCCTGGCCGCCGCAGGGGGCGGGGCACTGGCACGGCGCGCGGTGACACTGTTCTTCGTGGTGCTGCTGGCCAGCGGGGCGATTTCGGCGCTGCTGGTGCCCGCATTGCTCGAAACCTTCCCCATTCCGGCCAAGGCGGTGGCCGCGCTGTCCGGCGGCGGGGCGGAAGCGGCCAAGGTGCCGGGTTTTGCCGAAATCCTGAACGCGATGATGCCCGAAAACATCTTCGCCGCCGCTGCCGGCGGGGCGATGCTGCCGATGGTGCTGTTCGTCTCGGTCTTTGCCGTGGCCGCCGCGCGGATCGGCCCGGCCCCGCGCAAGGCGCTGGCGCAGGTGTTCGAAGGACTGGCGGCGGCGATGATGGTGGTGGTCGGCTGGGTGCTGATGCTCGCCCCGATCGGGGTGTTCGGCCTCGCCATCGGCCTCGCCGCCGATAGCGGATCGGACGCGATCAGCGCGCTCGCACACTATATCGTGGTGGTCAGCTGCGCCGGGCTGGTGGTGCTGCTGGGCAGTTTTGCGCTGGCCATGACGCTGGGCGGGCAGCGGCTCGGGCCGTTTGCCCGGGCGATGCTGCCGGTCCACGCCGTGGCCTTTTCAACCCAAAGCTCGCTCGCCAGCCTGCCGGCGATGCTGGCCGCCACCCGCCGGCTTGGCGTGCGCGAGGCGACCGCTGATTTCGTCCTGCCGCTGGCCGTGGCGATCTTCCGCGCGACCAGTCCGGCGATGAACATGGGCGTGGCGATCTATGCCGCTTACCTCACCGGCACGCCGCTGTCGGTCTGGGCGTTGGGGGCCGGGGTGCTGGTGGCGTTCCTGGTGTCGCTCAGCTCGGTCTCGCTGCCCGGCACGCTCAGCTTCGTGATCTCGGTCGGCCCGATCGCCAACGCGATGGGCGTGCCGATCGCCCCGCTGGCGCTGCTGGTGGCGGTGGAAATGCTGCCCGACCTGATGCGCACGCTGGGCAACGTGACGATGGACGTCGCGGTGACGGCGGCGGTGGACAAGCGCCGCGGGGAGTAAGGGGTAGGAGTTGTTGTCCGCACCGGCGCGAGCCGGAGGAGGACTCCGCCGGAAACTCCCCTACAGCCCCTTGGCGTAGACCCGGTATTCCTTGTTCACCTTGCTGTCGATCGCATCGGCGATGGCGTTCATGCCCTGGTTGTCGTCCAGCACCCAGCCGATCTCGCCGCGCTTGCCGTTGTAGGTGGTCACCGCATTGCGGCGGATATATTCGATCATCATGAAGGCCAGCTGGCTGGCCATGCGGCTGCCTTGCAGCTTCTTGCGCACGCCCATCAGCGGCACGCGCATGTCGGCGTTCTTCGGCTTGAGCGTCCACAGGCCCAGCTTGATCCAGCCAAGCAGGCTCGGCTTGCCGTTCTTGCCGTTCACTTTCAGCTGGATCTGGTTGAGATCGGGCAGGGTCATCATGAAGGCCACCGGCTCGCCGTCGAGTTCGGCGATCATGATCAGGTCCTCGCGGACCAGCGGCTTCAGCTTCTTGCCGGTATGGGCCACTTCGGCATCGGTGATCGGCACGAAGCCCCAGTTGTCCGACCAGGCATCGTTGAGGATGTCGAGGATCGTCCGCGCTTCGGCATCGAACCTGCTCTTGTCCACGCCGCGCACGCGGATCTTCGAGCTCTTTTCGCCCATCGCCACGATCTTCTGGATCAGCGGCGGGAACTCCTTCGTGATGTCCAGGTCATAGGTGTAGAGCGTCTTCACGCCGGCATAGCCCGCGCTTTCGATCCAGGCCTGGTAGGCCGGGTTGTGGTGCCCCATCATCACCATCGGCGGATGGTCCGCACCCTTGATCAGCAGGCCGGGTTCTTCCCAGACCGACAGGTTCATCGGCGCCAGCACGCGGGTCATGCCCTGGGTGCGCAGCCAGTCTTCCGCTGCCGCGATCAGCGCCGTGGCGGCTTCCTCGTCAGTCGCCTCGATCGCGCCCCACATGCCGGTGCCCGGGCCCATGCCCTGGTCTTCCGGCTGGGTCAGCGCCAGCTCGTCGATGTGGGCGGAAATCCGGCCGACCAGCTCGCCCCCGCGCCGCGCCAGGAAGTACTGGTAGCGCGCATGTTCGAAGAACGGATTGCCCCCGGGCGAGAACTTGGCCACTTCCTCGCTGCGCAATTGCGGCACCCAATTGGGGTCTGATGCGTTCAGCCGATAAGAGAGATCGACAAAGGCGTTGAAATCCGCCTTGCTGGTGACTGGGGTGACGATTACCTGTTGTGCAGCCACGATCTTGCCTTTGTTCGGGATTAGGGGCCTGTCCGCCCTGCCTGCGGCGGGTTCCTGGGTAAAGTCAAGCCGGGGCGCGCCATAACAGCCGGACAGAACGGTCCGGTACCGGGTCACACATGGAATGATCGCATGACTGTACAGGAACGCATCGCCGCCGCGCCATCGCTGGCCACGATCCCGGACGACAAGGAAATGCTGCGCGCCGCGGTCGACCTGACCCGCGACCTGGCCGAGGCGCGGCCCGAGATCTACTGGCCCGACATGCTGCTGTCGGCGATCATCGGCTATGGCGCGCTGGCCGGGGCGATCCTGCTGGACACCCCGTGGCAGGCCTGGCTGTGCGGCGGCGTGGCGGTGCTGGCGCTGTACCGCGCGCTGCTGTTCATTCACGAGCTGACCCATATCCACCGCGATGCCCTGCCGGGGTTCCGGCTGGTGTGGAATGCGCTGGTCGGCGTGCCGATGCTGACTCCCTCGTTCATGTACGAAGGGGTGCACACACTGCACCATGCCCGCACCCGTTATGGCACGGTGGAAGATCCCGAATACCTGCCGCTGGCCTTGATGAAGCCGTGGTCGCTGCCGCTGTTCATCCTGGTGGCGATCCTGCTGCCCCCGGCGCTGCTGGTGCGCTGCGCGGTGCTGAACCCGCTGGGCGTGATCGTGCCGCCGCTGCGCAAACTGGTTTGGCAGCGGGCCAGTTCGCTGTCGATCAATCCCGAATTCCGCCGCCGCCCGCCCGAAGGCGCCTTTGCCCGGATGGTGCTGGCGCAGGAAGCGGGCACGACGCTGTGGGCCTGGTTCCTGGTCTATACCGCCTGGGCCTATGACTGGCGGCCGCTGGCGATCGGCATGGCGGTGGTTTCGGCCGTTGCCGTGCTCAACCAGATCCGCACCCTGGTGGCGCACCTGTGGGAAAACGACGGCGCGGCGATGACCGTGACGGGACAGTACCTCGATTCGGTCAACGTCCCGCCGCCCGCGCTGCTTTCGCCGCTGTGGGCGCCGGTGGGGCTGCGCTATCACGCGCTGCACCACCTGCTGCCGTCGATGCCCTATCATGCGCTGGGCGAATGCCACCGCCGGCTGGTCAAGCAGCTGGGCGCGGGTTCAACCTATGACGGGGCGAACTATCCCGGCCTGTTGCCGCTGGTCGCGCGCCTGGCGAAAAGCACGATGCTGCCGCGCTAGGGCCCTCTGACCCCGAACCGATTGCCACTCGCCTCGCGCAGGCGGCAATGACGTCCTTGCGGCGCAACCCTATTCCTCGGTGCGGACCAGCACCGTTTCGCCGACCAGCAGGAACAGCAGGAACGGCCCCCAGGCCGCGACCAGCGGGGGGTAGCCGCCGAAATTGCCCATGGCGAGCGCGGCGTTATCGAACACGAAATAGGCAAAGCCCAGCGCCATGCCGATGATCGCGCGGACCAGCAGCGCGCCCGAACGCGCCAGGCCGAATGCCGCCACCGCGCCCAGCAGCGGCATCAGCAGGGCGGATAGCGGCCCGCTGAACTTGTGCCACCATTTTCCCTCCAGCTCGCTGGTGCGGCGGCCCGAGGCCTTGAGCGCCTGGATCGAGTGGTACAGCGTGACCGCGTCCTGGGCATCGGCATCGACCTTGCTGATCGCGACCTGATCGGGCGTGACCGATTGCGCCACGACCTGCGTGGGCAGGCGCGTGGCGGCAGTGCTCGCCACGTCGAAGCGCTGCGGATTGTCCAGCCGCCAGCCCGGCGCGGCATAAGTCGCCTGCGGCGCGCGCAGCTGTTCCAGCACCATCCCGCCGGCATCGCGGCGATACCAGGTGACATTGGTCATCCGCGTCTCAGCGCCGGTTCCGCTGACGGTCCCGGCGGCGAGGATATGCGGCCCGTCGCGCAGGTAGACGTTGGCGCGCACGCCCGAATCGGTCGGCACGGGGCCGTAATTCTGCGCCTGCCAGGCCTTCAGCGTGGCGGTGGAACGGGTGACGACGCGTTCGTTGAACACCAGGCTGGCCGCCGATACCACCGCTGCGCTCAGCAGCAGGGGGGCCAGCACCTGGTGCGCGGACAGGCCCGCGGCTTTCATCGCGATCACTTCGCTGTTCTGGTTCAGCGTGGCGAGCGTGATGATTGTTGCCAGCAGCACCGAATAAGGCAGGAAACGCTGGATCAGCTGCGGCACCCGCAGCGAGACATAGTGCCACAACTCGCCCTGGCCGTTGCCGGGCACACCCAGGATCTTGCCGCTTTCGCTCAGCAGGTCGAGCGTTTGCAGCAACAGCACCAGGATCAGCAGCATGCCCAGGATCCAGGTCACGAACTGCTTGGCCAGGTAGCGCGACAGCGTAGGCGAGGGGAAGAATTCGATCCGCATGGCTCCGCCGTCCTTACCGCAGCTTGGCCGGATCGCGGCGGAACCGGGCGATCAGCTGGCGCAGCCACTTGCTGCCGTTCGCCGATAGCCGTTCCAGCGCGCCGATCGGCTGGCCGCCCGGGACATAGGCGATCCGCCAGTACATCCACAGGATCAGCGCCGAAAAGATCACGAACGGCCCCCACAGCGCCAGCCACGGTGAAACCTTGCCCAGCGCTGCCACGGCCTGACCATATTCGTTGACCTTGTGATAGGCGACCACCATCACCACCGAAAGGAACACCCCGAGGAACGAGGTCGAGCGCTTGGGCGGCACGGCCAGGGCCACCGCCAGCAGGGGCAGCAACAGCATCATCACCACCTCGACCAGGCGAAAGTTCAGGCTGGCGCGGGTTTCATTGCGCGCGGCCTGGGTGGCCTTGTCGCTCCAGCCGATGCGCAGCAATTCGGGCAGGATGTATTCGCGTTCCACCCCGCCGCGCTTGCGGAACTGTTCCACCGCCGGCAGGTCGATCGGCAGGTCGTGGCGTGAAAAGCTCAGCACGCGGGGGTTCTGGCCGGGCTGGTCCTGCACGATCTGGCCGTCGGTCAGCCGCAGGATGATCGTGTCGGGCGCATCCTTCAGCGCCAGGAAGCGCCCTTCGCGCGCGGAAATGGTCAGGACCTGGCCCTTGGGCGAACTGACCCGGGCGAAAATGCCGATCAGCTGGCGGCCTTCCTCGCGGCTCTGCTCGATCCGCAGCGCCATCTTGTCCTGCAGGGTGGTGAATTCGCCCACCTTGATCGATGCGCCCAGCGCGCCCGAACGCAGTTCGAATTGCAACTGTTCGTACCAGTAGCGGGTTAGCGGCTGAAGATAGCCGACCACCACCAGGTTGAGCGCGGCCAGCACCAGGGTGATGGCATAGGGCACGCGCAACAGGCGGGTATAGCTCAGCCCCACGGCGCGCATCACGTCCAGCTCGCTGCTGGTCGCCAGCTTGCGGAAGGCGAGCAGGATGCCCAGCAGCAGCCCCAGCGGGATCGCCAGGCTGGCATATTCGGGCAACAGGTTCGCCAGCATCCGGAACACGACGCTGACCGGCCCGCCTTCGGTCGCGACGAAATCGAACAGCTTCAGCATCTTGTCGAGCACGAGCAGCGAGGCGGCGATGATGAACACCGCCCCCATCGGCCCGAGCACGAGCCGCAGGATGTACCGATCGATGGCGGGAAGTGCTTTCACCGCGGGGGGATACGAAGCCTGGGCATTGCACCGCTCCTTAACCGCCCCGGCGGCAAGCAACAATTCCTATTCCGCGATTCCCAGCAGGCGCTGTGCCAGCATGAGATGCGGACGGTCGATCATCCGGCGGTCGATCTGCAGCGCCCCGGCCGAAGGATTGGCGCTGAACGCGGCCACGATCGCGCGGGCCTCGGCCAGTTCTTCCTCGCTCGGGGTGAAAGCGGCGTTGATGATCGGGACCTGCGCGGGGTGGATCGCCAGCATCCCGGCAAAGCCATCGGCGCGCGATTCCTCGGCAGCGCGCTTCAGGCCCTTTTCGTCCGCGAAATCGGCGTGCAGCGTGTCGATCGCCATGATCCCGCGGGCATGGGCGGTCAGCAGGGTCTGGGTGCGGGCAAAGCGGAACGCGTCGGTCCACTGGCCGTCCTTGTCGCGCTTGCGGCTGGCGCCGATCGCGGCCGACAGGTCTTCCGCGCCCCAGGTCAGCCCGGCCAGGCGCGGCAGCGGCGCGCCCAGGTAGCTGGGGATGGTAATCGCGGCGGCGGCGGTTTCGCTGACCAGCGGCAGGATCTTGGTCGAATTGGCTGGCACGCCGCTGCGCTGTTCCAGCTCGTACAGTTCGGCGCCCAGCTGCTGGACCGATTCCGGCCCGGCCGATTTCGGCAGCATGATCCCGTCCGGCGCGCCGGGCAGCACGGCGAGCAGGTCGTCGCGCCACATCCGGCTGTCCAGCGCGTTGATCCGCACCCAGCGGCCCATGCGCCGCTCGGTCACCTGCTGGCGGTGCGCGCTCAGCCATTCGCGCGCCATTTCGCGCGCGCGCGGCTTGTTGTCATACGTGACCGAATCCTCAAGATCGACGATCACCATGTCCGCGCCGCTCGCGGCAACCTTGGACAACTTCTTCTCGCTGTCCCCCGGGACGAACAACCACGAACGCACTGCCATCAACCCGATCCTTCCTCTCAGCCCGCCGCAGCCATGGCGGGATAGTCGATATAGCCCGCCGGTCCTGGCAGATACCAGCTTTGCGGGACGTTAACATTCGGCGCCCATTCCGCACCGGCGCGGATCCGCGCGGGCAGGTCGGGGTTGGAAATGAACGGGCGGCCAAAGCTGATCGCCTCGCACCGGCCGGAGGCCACGTCGGCTTCGGCCTCGGCGGCGGTATAGTCGCTGTTGAGCACCAGCGGCCCGGTATAGTTCGCGCGGATCAGGGCGTCCTGCTTGGGCACTTCGGTCGCGCCGAATGTGCCGTTCGGCCCCGGCTGGCGCAGTTCGACAAAGCCCAGGCCATGGCGCTGGCAGACCCGCGCCGCTTCGGCAAAGATCAAAGCCGGATCGGGATCGTCGCAGCCCTGGGTCTCGCCATTGGGCGACAGGCGGATCGACACCCGGTCATTGCCCCAGACCTCGACCAGCCGGGCCAGGATCTGGTCCATGAAACGCACGCGGTTTTCCGGGCTGCCGCCGAAGTCGTCATCGCGCAGGTTGGTCGACAGGCGCAGGAACTGGTCGACGAGGTAGCCGTTGGCGCCGTGCAGCTGCACCCCGTCGAATCCGGCCGCCTTGGCGTTGGCCGCGGCCTTGGCATAGTCGTCCACGATCCGGGCGATGTCGTCCAGCGTCGCGGCGCGCGACTGGGCGTGCGGCTTGCGGCCGGTGGGGGTGTGGGCATGGTCGGGCGCGGTGGTCGCGCTGGCCGAAACCGGCGGCTGGCCATCCAGGTAATCGGGGTGGACGATCCGGCCCATGTGCCACAGCTGCAGCACGATCCGCCCGCCGGCCTGGTGGACGGCTTCTGTCACCGGCTTCCACGCCTCGGTCTGCTCGGCGCTCCAGATGCCGGGCGCGGCGTGCCAGCCCAGCCCTTCGACGCTGATTCCGGTCGCTTCCGAAATGATCAGTCCGGCGCCGGCGCGCTGGCGGTAGTATTCCACCAGCAATTCGTTCGGCACGCCGCCGGCGCTGGCGCGGCCGCGCGTCAGCGGTGCCATCAGCACGCGGTTGGGAGCTTCGATCGCGCCAAGCTTGACCGGCTGGAACAGGGCCTCGTGCATCATGCCTCCATCAGTTTTCGTTGGTATGGTTTAACCGAGCGGCTAAGGCATGGGCATGGGGAATGCAACCGCGCAGACAGCCGCCGGCCGGGCGAAAGACTGGAACGGCTGGCACTTTGCCGCGCTGCTCGGCGGCAACGTCGCGCTGGCGCTGGGCCCGCTGTGGGTGCGGCTGGCGGAGAGCGACCCCGGGCCGGTCTCCGCGGGGTTCTGGCGGCTGGTGCTGGCTGTGCCGTTCTTCGTGCTGTTCGCGCGGGCCAGCGGGCAGGCCGTGCTGGGGCTGGGGCGCAATGTGCTGCTGGCGGTGGCCGGGGCGGGGCTGTTCTTTGCGCTGGATCTGGGCTCGTGGCATCTGGGGATCGGCCTGACGCGGCTGGGCAATGCCAGCCTGTTCGGCAATTCCGGTTCGATCCTGCTGGTCGCCTGGGGGCTGATCGCGCTGCGCCGCAGGCCGCGCCTGGGCGAATGGCTGGCCTTTGCCGCAGCCATCGCGGGTTCGGCGATCCTGCTCGGGCGCTCGCTCGAAATCGATCACACCACGATGATCGGCGACCTGCTCTGCCTGCTCGCCGGGTTCCTCTATACCTTCTACATCCTGCTGCTGCAGAACGCGCGGGCGAGGCTGGGCAACTGGTCGCTGCTGACCTGGTCCAGCCTGGCCGGAGCGCCGGTGTTGCTGGCCTTGGCGGCGATGCTGGGCGAACCGATCTGGCCGCAGGTGTGGTGGCCGGTGGCGATGCTGGCGCTGACCAGCCAGATCATCGGGCAGGGGCTGCTGGTCTTCGCGCTCAAGCATTTCTCGCCGCTGGTGATCGGCCTGGCGCTGCTGACCCAGCCGGCGGTCTCGGTCCTGGCCGGGTGGTTGCAGTTCGGCGAAGTGCTGACCCCGCTCGATGGCCTGGGCATGGTGCTGGTCGGCCTGGGGCTGGTGCTGGCCCGCTCGACGCAGAAGTGATTGAGCGCTAGCCTGCCCGGCGTGCCGCTCGGCTGAGGAGACCGCATGACCCGTCCAGTGGACCTTGCATCGATTCGCGGCATCGAGGGGCTGTGGGCGCGCAGCCAGCCGGGCGGCAACGCGGCCCCGATGCAGCATGAGGATCGCGTGCTGGTCGACCTGCTGGGGCTGGGCATCGGCCAGGTGCTGGACCAGCTGTTCCAGGTGCGGCCGGGCTTCACCGACTTTCTCGACTGGATCGAGGCAACCGCCGGACTGCCCGATCCGGTGCGGGTGGAACGCTATCACGCCCTGCTGGATGGCGCGCCGGTGCCCCCGGCCGCGCAGGCCCGCATCGCCGCACTGGAAGCGGCGGCGCCGGTGCTGGACGCTGACGACATGGCGTTCTGGGACGAGCATGGCTACGTCGTGGTCCGCCAGGCGATCACGCGCGGCGAAGCCGAAGCGGCCGCGCAGGTGCTGTGGCAGCACATCGGCGCCAGCCCTGACGATCCCGCCTCCTGGTATGCCGAGCCCGCACGCGGGCTGTGGTTTCCACTGTGCCAGGCCCCGCAGCTGGATGTGGCGCGCCGTTCCCCCCGGGTGCAGAAGGCCTTTGCCCAGATCTGGGGCACCGGCGACCTGTGGGGCAATGTCGACCGGATGAGCTTCAACCAGCCGGTTCGCGCCAATGCGCCGTTCCTGGGATCGCCGCTGCACATCGATACCAGCCTGGCCGCGCCGATGCCGCTGGGCACCCAGGCGATCCTCTACCTGACCGACACCCCGGCACAGCGCGGCGCCTTGCAGGTGCTGCCGGGCTTCCACCGCGATTTCGATGCCTGGGCGGCGTCGCTGGGCGGGGCCGACCCGCGCCGGGTGGACCTTCGCGACGGGGTGGTGCCGGTGCCGGGCGATGCCGGGGACATGGTGATCTGGCACCACGCCTTGCCGCATGGCGCCACGCCCAACCACGACGATTTTCCCCGGATCGTCCAGTACCTCAACTTCGCGCCGCCCACCGTGCGCGACGATCGGCCATGGCTCTAGGTATTTGACCTGAGGCAAGGAATCCGGCGCCGAACCCGGGCACTGTTCCTGCCATGAGCGACACGACGATCCGGGCCATCGCCCACCCGACCGACTTTTCGCCGCAGGGCCAGCTGGCCTTTGCCCATGCGCTGCGGCTGGCCATGCTGCATCGCTGCCCGCTTGACCTGCTGCACGTGCGCGATCCCGATGGCCCCAGCGAGCTGGGCAAGTTTCCCAAGGTTCGCGCCCTGTTGCAGCGCTGGGGCCTGCTGCCCGCCGATGCCAGCCCCGCCGATGTCCTGCCCGCCACCGGCGTATCGGTGCGCAAGGTCGACATCCGCGATGACAACGCGGTCGATGGCCTGGCCGACTATCTGTGGGAGTACGAGATCGACCTGGTGGTCATGGCCACCCACGGCCGCACCGGGGTGAAACGCTGGATCGGCGGGTCGGTGTCCGATCAGGTGATGCGCGAAGCCCAGGTTCCCGCGCTGCTGCTCGGCCCGCAGGCGCGCGGCTTTGTTGCGCCGGACAGCGGCGAACTGACGCTGCGCCATGCCCTGCTACCGGTGGCCGACCGGCCCGAACCGGGCCAGGCCCATCAGGCGCTGGCGCGGCTGCTGGCCGGGACCGGCGCGGCGATCGACTGCCTGCACGTCGGCACCCATCCGCCGCGCGTGACCGATGCGGCCCAGGCCAGCGTCGCGGTGCGCTGCGTCGCAGGCGATCCCGTGGCCGCGATCCTGGCCGAAGCGGCGGACGCGGACCTGATCGCCATGCCCACCGCCGGGCGGCAGGGCTTCAAGGATGCGCTGCGCGGCAGCACCACCGAGCGGGTGATCGCCCAGGCGAGCTGCCCGGTGCTGGCGCTGCCGGTGGGGTAGGGCGCGCGGATAGATTCGAGCTGCGCTGCCTGGCCCCTGCCGCCGCCTGAACTGCTCCGTCACCCCGGGCTTGACCCGGGGTCCAGCTGTTCTTTGCGGCGGCAGGAAGGAAGCGGGACCCCGGGTCAAGCCCGGGGTGACGTGAGAGGGGGGAGAGCGATGGGCACAGCTGCCCGTTCCCCGCCCCAAACTCTGCCGCTCTATGCTCCGCTCATTTGGCCACGCGGCCTGGCGCCCTAGCGTGCGCCCAAATCGCCCTGGCCGACCGTGCCGCTGGCCATTTCCAGCATCTTGTCGAGGCTGCGCTTGGCGCGCAGGCGCAGGTCTTCCTCGATCTCGATCCGGGGTGTCAGGTCGCGCAGCGCCAGGTAGAGCTTTTCCAGCGTGTTGAGCGCCATGTAGGGGCAGATGTTGCAGCTGCACTGCCCGTCCGCGCCGGGCGCGCCGATGAAGGTCTTGCCGGGCAGGGCCAGTTCCATCTGGTGGATGATGTGCGGTTCGGTCGCCACGATCAGGGTGTCGCCTTCGAAGCCCTTGGCGAAATTCAGGATACCGCTGGTCGATCCGACATAGTCGGCATGGTCGATGATGTGCGGCGGGCATTCGGGGTGCGCGGCCACCGGCGCGCCGGGGTGCTGCGCTTTCAGCTTGAGCAGCTCGGTCTCGCTGAACGCCTCGTGGACGATGCAGACGCCCGGCCACAGCAGCATTTCGCGGTTGAACTTGCGCGACAGGTAGCCGCCCAGGTGCCGGTCAGGCCCGAAGATGATCTTCTGGTCGGCCGGGATCTGCGCCAGGATCGTCTCCGCGCTGGAACTGGTCACGATCACGTCGGACAGCGCCTTCACCTCGGTCGAGCAGTTGATGTAGGTCAGCGCGATGTGATCGGGGTGCGCGGCGCGGAACTGGGCGAACTTTTCCGGCGGGCAGGCGTCTTCCAGGCTGCACCCGGCGTTCAGGTCGGGCAGCACCACGATCTTTTCGGGCGCCAGGATCTTGGCGGTTTCGGCCATGAACTTGACCCCGCAGAAGGCGATCACCTCGGCATCGGTGGCGGCGGCCTTCTTCGACAGTTCCAGACTGTCGCCGATGTAGTCGGCCAGGTCCTGGATTTCCGGACTCTGGTAATAGTGCGCCAGGATCACCGCGTTGCGTTCCTTGCGCAGCCGGTCAATCTCGGCGCGCAGGTCCAGGCCGGTCAGGTTCACGCTCTGGGCAGTCATTCCAGGTTCCTTGCAAGTGTCGAGCCTCCCAGATGGCCTGCCCGGCCGGGTGAATCAAGGCGGCCCGGGCAATTCAGGGCAGGCTCCGGGGCAATTCACGGCAGGTAAGCCTCCATCGGGCGCGCCGCGCCGGGGTGGCCGGCCATGACGGCGTGGGTCAGCTCGATCGCCCAGGGGGTCTGGGCCACCCCTTCGCCCAGCGCGATCCAGCCGATCGTGACGGCGATGCCGACGAACCAGGCCGGGTGGATGCGCCCGGCACGGCGATAATCGCGCACCATGCCCGCCGCGATGAACACCAGTCCCGCACTGCTGCTGATTTCCCAGCTCCACGGCACAAGCAGCGGCATCGGCAGCAGGCGGCCAAAGCCCGGCCCGGTGATCCCGGCCATCGCGCAGAGCATCAGCCGGCTATGCCAGTCGGTCCGCCGCCGCAGCATTACCGCCGCGCCCACCGTCAGCGCGAAAGCCAGGATGCCGGCGGGATTGCCGATCAGGAATTCGCTGGCATCGAAGAAGAACGGACCGCCGGTGCGCTGCATCGACGTGACCGTCAGCATGGTGCCGGCGATTACCATGGCCGGAACCCAGATCGCGGCCAGCCGGCCCAATTGGCGATGGAACTGGAAATTGCCCGCTGCCGCCAGCCAGGTCTGCGCCAGGAACAGCACCACCCAGCCAAAGAAC
Organism: Novosphingobium sp.; assembly: GCF_041905565.1. Lineage (GTDB taxonomy): Bacteria > Pseudomonadota > Alphaproteobacteria > Sphingomonadales > Sphingomonadaceae > Novosphingobium. The sequence continues at coordinate 15,428 of NZ_JAYRKX010000022.1, forward strand.
ACCGCGGCGTGGACATGATAGATCAGCGGCACGGCAAAGCTGGATCGCCCGGCTGCCAGCTGGAACGAAAATCCCGCGGTCAGCAGCAGCGCCATTGCGCAGGCCAGGCGGAAACAGAAGCGCGCCTCGTCCCCGCGCGCCGGGACGATCTTGTCGAAGGTTGTTGCCATGTGACTTCTCCCCACTATGGCGGAGTGTTATACCTTAGTAATACACCTCCTCGTCATGCGGGTCAAAGCTGTTCAGCGGGGCGGAATCGGCTCTCCGTCGAACCGCACCGTCACCGCGATCCGGTCATAACCGGCGACTTGCAGCGGGATCGCCAGGTTCTGCGCTACGGCCTGCCGGGCCGCGCCGCGCGCCAGGTCCATGAGCACCGGGGCCTGCGCCTGGGCGGCGGCCTGTTGCTGGGCCAGCAGGGTGTTGTCGCGGGTCAGCTGGGCCTGGGCCTCGCCGGTGATCCACACGCCTTCGCGCAGGTATTGCGCGCGGCCTTCATCCAGGTTCGGGGCAGAGACCTGGACCGGCGGCAGCACCACGTCGAGCCGCTGGCTGGCGGCGTCCCAGCGCAGCCGGTCCTTGCCGACCCGCGACAGGTCCACCACGTAGTCGACCCGCGCCGGGATCACCGCCACCTGGCGGCTGCGCAGCATCCCCCAGGCGCGCACGTCATCGGCGGCGACGACCGGGGAAAGCTGGGCGGAAAACACCGTCAGCCGGTTCTGCTTTTCCAGCGCGATCAGGCTGGTGGCCAGCGGATCGCCATGCGCCGCCGGGCCATAGACCTGCCAGCCAAGCCACCCGGCCACGGCCAGGGCGCCGCCCGCCAGCAGCCACGGCAGCCTGGCCGCAGGCACGCTCAGCCGAGCCGGCTCCACGTTTCTTCCTCTTCGCCGACGAGGCCGCGTTGTTTCAGGTCGATCAGGTGAGCGAGCACCGAACGCCCCGCCGCCCCGTTCAGCCGCGGGTCCAGCCCCTTGTACATCACCGGCACCATCTGGCCGATGGTATGCGGCCCGGTGTCCAGCAGCCGCAGGATCTGCGCCTCGCGGCTGCGGCGATGGCCCAGCATCCCGCGCACCAGCTGGCGCGGCTTTTCCACCGCCGGGCCGTGGGCGGGATAATAGACCTGGTCTTCCCGGTCATAGAGCTTCTGCAGGCTGGCCATGTAGGCGCTCATGTCCCCGTCTGGCGGGCTGACCACGCTGGTCGACCAGGCCATGACATGATCCCCGGTGAACAGCGCGCCGCTCTCGACCAAGGAATAGCACAGGTGGTTGCTGGTGTGGCCGGGGGTGGCGACCGCCTCGATCGTCCAGTCGGGACCGCTGATCCGCTCGCCGTCTGCCAGGATCCGGTCGGGGGCATAGTCGGGATCGAAGGCGGCGTCGGCGCGGGGGCCGTCATCGTCCATGCTCAGCGGCGCGCAGCCCACGATAGGTGCTCCGGTGACCGCTTTCAGCGCCCTGCTGGCCGGGCTGTGATCGCGGTGCGTGTGGGTGCAAAGGATCGCGGAAATCCGCGCCTTTCCGACCGCGGCGAGGATCGCCTCGACATGACCCGCGCCGTTGGTATCGGCATGGTCCGGCGCGCCCGTATCGGCCGGACCGGGATCAATCACCGCCACTTCATCGCCCGCGCCAATCACATAGGTCTGCGTGCCGGTGAAGGTATAGTGCGACGGGTTCGGCGCCAGCACGCGGCGCACCAGCGGTTCGCATTGTTCGGCAAGGCCGGTCGGCCAGGGTTCGGGCGGGGATTCCATACTGCGGCATATGGCCCCTGTCGGCCCCCTCGCCAAGTCCCGATCGGCTCGCTAGGTTCTGCCGTTCTGTTCGGGAGAGACCGCATGACCGCCACTGGCGACCTGATCCTGGTGCTTGACGCCGGCACCACTTCCACCCGCGCGATGGTGCTCGCCGCCGATGGCCGAATGCTGGCCGTGGCGCAGCAGGAACTGACCCAGTACTATCCCCAGCCCGGCTGGGTGGAGCACGATGCGGCGGAAATCTGGAAGCGCACCCTGGCCTGCGCGCGCGAAGCGGTGGCGCAGGTCGGCGGGGCCGAGCGGATCGCCGGGATCGGGATCACCAACCAGCGCGAAACCGTGGTCGCCTGGGACCGGGCGAGCGGCCAGCCGCTGCACCGCGCGCTGGTCTGGCAGGATCGCCGCACCGCCGAATTCTGCGCCGCGCTGAAGCATGCCGGGCAGGAACCCGTGGTCCAGGCCGCCACCGGGCTGCTGCTCGACCCCTATTTTTCGGCCACCAAGATGCGCTGGCTGGTCGATAACGTGCCCGATGTCGCCGCCGCCGCGCAGCGCGGCCAACTGGCGCTCGGCACGGTCGAGGACTGGCTGGTCCACCAGTTGACCGGCGGGGCGCATCTGACCGACGCCAGCAATGCCAGCCGCACGCTGCTGCTGCCGCTTGACGGGGCCAGCTGGGACGAGGGGCTGTGTGACCTGTTCGGGGTGCCGCGCGATGCGCTGGGCGAGGTCGTGGACAATGCCGGGCACTTCGGCACCAGCCGGGCGGAATGGCTGGGCCGGGCGATCCCGATCACGGGCCTTGCCGGCGACCAGCAGAGCGCGACCGTGGGGCAGGGCTGCCTGGCCCCTGGGCAGACCAAGGCAACCTATGGCACCGGCGCGTTCGTGCTGGCCAACATGGGCAGCGCCCTGCCGCGTTCGGGCCACCGCCTGCTCGGCACGGTGCTGTGCCAGCTGGACGGGCAGCGGCAATATGCGCTGGAGGGATCGGTGTTCGTTGCCGGCAGCCTGATCAAGTGGCTGCGCGACAGCCTGGGCGTGATCGCCAGTGCGGCCGAGACCGAGGCACTGGCCCGCTCGGTCGAGGATAGCGGCGGGGTGACGATCGTGCCGGCCTTGTCGGGCCTTGGCGCGCCGCACTGGCGGCCCGAGGCGCGCGGGGTGATCACCGGGATGAGCTTTGCCACCAGCCGCGCCCACCTCGCGCGCGCTGCGCTGGAAGCCATGGCGATGCAGACCGCTGACCTTGCCCATGCCTTCGCGGCGGACGGCGCGCAGTGGCATACCCTGCGGATCGACGGCGGGATGAGCGCAAACGATTGGATGGCGCAGGACCTCGCCGATGTGCTGCAGGTGCCGGTCGAACGCCCGGACTTTGTCGAAACAACCGCGTTGGGCGCGGCGATGCTGGCGGGCGTGGGGGCGGGGCTGTTCGGCTCGCTGGACGAAGCCGCGCGGGCAATGCGCGGGCAGGTGCGCACCTTTGCCCCCGGCACTCCGCCGGGTGAGGAACGCCGTGCGGCGTGGGAGCGGGCGCTGGCTTCGACCTGAGGCGCGCTGGGGCCCCTCTGCGGCTTAGTTGCGGGCGTTCAGGCCCAGGCGCTGGCGCAGCGCGGCAATCGCGCTGGGGGCATTGGCGTCGCGTTCGCGCCAGCCGTTGTCGATCCGCTTCAGGCGGGCATGGAACCGCTCGGTCGCCTGGACCAGCTCGCGCGTGGCGGCGGGGAGCAGCGCCAGGCGCTGCGGATCACTGTCGGGGAAATCGGCCAGCTTGCCATAGCGGCGCAGCTGGAATTCGCTGAGTTCGCCCATGAAGAAGGCGCGGTGATTGAGCAGCCAGGCCACCGCGTGCATCATCCGCGTGGTGGTGCGCAGCGCCTCGCACGACAGGGCAATGCGGGCTTCATCCTCCTCGGCGGCGGTATCGTCGATCCGCCCGGACAGGGCAAAGGTCACCCGCACTTCGTCCGACAGGACCAGCGCTTCGCAGTAGAGGCCTTCGATGATCCTCGGGTTGATGCTGGCAGGTTTGCCCATGGTCGAATTCGATAGGCACGGTATGGGCATTCTGCCAACTGCGCCGACCCCAGTTGCACACACCATTTTGGGACTGTCCCGCGCGGGGACGGTTCCTTCCGCCTCACGGCGGTGCGGAAGGGCCATCCGGCCCTTCCTTGCAACACCAGCCCGCTCCCCCGGCCCAACCACCCACAGGGTACCTTTAACGGGTGGTTGGGCCGGGGGAGCGGGCTGGTGTTGCAAGCCAACTGCGGAGGCAGTTGGCGCACCCAACAAGGAATTTCCGGGGGAGCGGGCAGGCGAGGCCAAGTTGATCGCGGAGGCGATCTGCGCACCAAACAAGCACTCCAACTCAGGCGATGATATCCGGGATCAGGTAATCCTCGATCAATGCGATCTGGTCCTTCAGTTTCAGCTTGCGCTTCTTCAGCCGGGCGATCTGCAACTGGTCGATGCTGCCCGCGGCGCTGAGCGCGTCGATTGCCGCGTCCAGGTCGCGGTGTTCGACACGCAGCACTTCCAGCCGCTTGCGCATTTCATCTTCGGTCACGCGGCCTCCTGGCAAGCACCCGGTTTACGGATTTGCACCTGCGCCCAGTCCGGCTGGTCGCGCCGGGGAATCATCCTGTCGCAGGGCAATACGAACACGCTTCGCAAGATAGGCTTAATATGCTTGCATGACAATCGCAGCGACCCCTGGCGGGTTCCGAGTCGGCCCCGTCTGGCGGTTCTGCCAGCCCCTGAGGCTATGACGAAGGAGACAGTCCGATGGAACAGTCGCATGTCAGTGCATTGCAGCTCAAGCACGCCGGGATCGAACGGCAGATCCAGCAGGAAATGAGCCGCCCATCGCCTGACCTCGCGATGATCCAGTCGCTCAAGAAGCGAAAGCTCAGGATCAAGGAAGAGATCGAGCACATCTAGCCCGATCTGGCGAGAGCCGGGCCGTCGCTGCCGGTTGGCGCGGCTGTCCGGCAGCGCGCTTGCGCTGCTCTTGCCCTCGACAATCTGCCAGTAATAAATTCGTATCCGGGCGCGTTTGCAAGCGCGGCGCATTGGTTTAGGCTGGCTGCATGACCGTAACCAGCGCCGTTTCCGCCGCCCGGACGATCCTGACTCGCCTGCACGATGTCATGGCTTCGCGCAGCCACGCCCAGGCGAAGCTCAACCAGGTGGTCGAGATCATCGGGGAAGGGCTGGATAGCGAGGTCTGCTCGATCTACCTGCTGCGCGAAGGGATGCTCGAACTGTTCGCCACCAAGGGACTGGCGCAGGAAGCCGTTCACGTCACCCGCATGGCCATCGGCGAAGGGCTGGTCGGCACGATCGCCGGCAATGTCGAAATGCTCAACCTGGCCGAGGCGACGGCCCACCCGGACTTTTCCTATCGCCCCGAAACGGGCGAGGACAAGTTCCACTCGTTCGCCGGGGTGCCGATCGTGCGGCGCGAACGCTCGGTCGGGGTCTTGTGCGTCCAGCACGTCGATCCGCGCCGCTATGAAGAAGTCGAGATCGAGGCGCTGCAGACCGTGGCCATGGTGCTGGCGGAGCTGATCGCCAATGCCGAACTGGTCGACGAGGAGGAAGTCGCCAGCCTTTCCCCCCAGCTCAGCGGCCCGCAGCGGCTGACGGGGCTGAGCCTGGTCAAGGGGCTGGCCGTGGGCACGGCGGTGTTCCACCAGCCGCGTATCACCATCGAACACGTCATGGCCGAAGACCGCGACGCCGAATTGCAGCGCGTCTACCTGGCCTTCGACAAGATGCGCGAACAGATCGACCGGATGGCCGGCCAGGCCGAATTCGGCGTGGGCGGCGAGCACGAGGAGGTGCTCGAGACCTACCGCATGTTCGCCTATGACGAAGGCTGGAGCCGCCGGATCATCGAGGCGATCGACAGCGGCCTGACCGCCGAGGCCGCGATCGAGCGTGTTCAGCAGCGCACCCGCATGCGCATGCGCCAGATCGACGATCCGCTGCTGGCGGACCGGATGCACGACCTTGAGGACCTGTCGAACCGCCTGCTGCGAATCGTTTCGGGCCAGATGGGCACCGCGGCCAGCATGGGGCTGCGCGGCGATACGATCCTGATCGCGCGCAACCTCGGTCCGGCCGAACTGCTCGAATACGACAAGCGCCGCCTGAAGGGCGTGCTGCTGGAAGAAGGCTCGCTTACCGCGCACGTGGTGATCGTGGCGCGGGCGATGGGGATTCCGGTGCTCGGCCGTCTGCGCTCGCTGCGCGGGACGGTGCGAGATGGGGATCAGTTGTTGCTTGACGGCGACCAGGGCAATGTCACCGTTCGCCCGCTGCCGGCGATGGCCGAAGCCTTCGAAGCGCGCTTTGCCAAGAGCAAGGAGCGTCAGGCCGCCTATGCCGCGCTGCGCGATGTCGAACCGTTCACCCGCGATGGCACCCGCATCACCGTGATGATGAACGCGGGTCTGCGCGATGACATGCCCAACCTGTCGCTGACCGGGGCCGATGGGGTGGGGCTGTTCCGCACCGAATTCCAGTTCCTGGTTTCCGCGACGCTTCCTGCGCGCGAACGTCAGACCCGGCTGTACCGCGATGTGCTCGATGTCGCCGGGGACAAGCCGGTGGTGTTCCGCACGGTCGACATCGGCGGCGACAAGGTGCTGCCCTACCTCCGGCACAACGACGGCCAGACCGAGGAAAACCCGGCGATGGGCTGGCGTGCGCTGCGCGTCGCGCTGGAACGCGACGGGCTGCTCAAGGTCCAGGCCCGCGCCCTGCTTGAGGCTGCGGCGGGGCGCACGCTCAACGTGATGTTCCCGATGGTGTCTGAGCCCTGGGAATTCGATGCCGCGCGCGATGTGTTCGAAAGCCAGCGCAAGTTTCTCAAGGGCCAGAAGAAGCTGCTGCCCGAAGCGATCCGCTATGGTGCCATGCTCGAAGTGCCAGCGCTGGCCGAACAGCTGGACCTGATCGCGCCGCGCCTGTCGTTCCTGTCGATCGGCACCAACGACCTGACCCAGTTCCTGTTCGCGGCGGACCGATCGCATCCCAAGCTCGCGGAACGCTATGACTGGCTGTCGACCGCGATCATGCGGTTCCTCAAGCGGGTCCAGCTGGGGCTGGTCGGGCACAATGTGGACCTGACCGTCTGCGGCGAAATGGGCGGCCGGCGGCTCGAGGCGCTGGCCCTGCTGGGGATAGGTATCCACCGCCTGTCGATCACGCCGGCTTCGGTCGGGCCGATCAAGGAACTGGTCCGCAAGGTCGACCTGGCCGAGATCACCGCGGCGATGAACGGCTGGCTATCGGCCCCGCCGCCCAACCTGCGCGAAGCGCTGACGGCCTGGGCGCAGGCGCGCGGAATCGAGATCGAGTAGCGCCCCGGCAGGCGGGGTTTCACCGGCTTGTCACGTTTGCCGGGCATCCCGTCGAACAGGGTTAGGTAGTCTTACGGATTCACCGTTGACTTTGCAGGGTAAACCGGGTTCCTGCCGGTCGCGCAAAATAGCCTCAGGGCAAGTCATTCGGGGTCGGAATGTCGGACGAACAGGTCGCGGAAGCTGAGCTCCCGCTGGATAGTGCGGGCACCAGGCTGGTCCGTGCTCGTGAAGCGGCGGGGCTGACCCGCGCCCAGGTGGCGGCCGCCACCCGCATTCCCGAACGGCATCTTCTGGCGATCGAGCAGGGCGACTATGCCGCACTGCCAGCGCGCACCTATGCGGTCGGCTTTTCGCGCAGCTATGCCCGGACGGTTGGCGCGAACGAGGCCGAGATCGTCGAGGCGGTACGTTCCGACCTCGCCGTGGCCGAGCCCGAGCCTGCTCGCCGCCAGGTCCAGACCTTTGAGCCGGGCGATCCCGCCCGTGTGCCCAGTGCGCGCTTTGCCTGGCTGGCGGCCCTTGCCGCGCTGGTGGTGATCATGGCGGGCTTCGCCTTCTGGCGCAGCTATTATGCCCCGGGCGGCGAGCTGCCCTCGATCCTGCCGGCCGAAACCCCGACGCCGGCCGCTGCCGCCCCGGTTGCGCCGCCGGCGGCACCCACGCCCAGCGGCCCGGTGGTGTTCACCGCGCTGCAGCAGGGGGTGTGGGTCAAGTTCTATGACGGCGCCGGCAACCAGTTGCTACAAAAGGAACTGGCCCAGGGTGAAAGCTATACCGTGCCGGCCGACCTGCCCGAAGTGAAGCTGTGGACCGCGCGGCCCGATCAGCTGGCGATCACCATCGGCGGCCAGCCGGTGCCCAAGCTGGCCGATCAGCAGCGCACGGTAAAGGATGTCCCGGTGACCGCCGCGGCCCTGCTGGCTCGCGCTGCCCCCCAGGCCGCCGCACCCCAGCCCGCAGCCGCCGCGCCGGTCCAGCCTGACGCCGCACCGCGACCACGCCCGCGGCCTGCGCCCCGGGCCGAACGCAGCGAAGCCGTGCCGTCCGCCAGCCCGATCGCAGCCCCGGTTGAGGCGGTGCCGTCCGCTCCCGCCCCCGCGCCCGCCGCGACCTGACGGAAAGCCTGCGCAAAAGCAGCGCCGGGTGGCTCGACATGGCGGCCGGGCTGCGGCATGGCTTTGCCCGTAATGGTTAATCCCCGGTTCGAGTGCTGCGGTGCAGCCTGATCCGGCAGGTTCACTTGGACGGACAGACATGATGAACAAGCCTTCCTTCTCCAAGCGTCCGGTGCTGCTGGCGCTGGTCCTGGCCCTGGCAGCGCCTGCCGGGCCGGCCATTGCGCAAAGCGCGGGCGATGCCGCGGCGGCCGAAACCCGGCTGCGCAAGCTTGAAGCGGAAATCGCCGCCCTGCAGCGCCAGGTGTTCCCGGGTGGGGACGGCAAGTATTTCGCCCCGCTGGTCCAGCCGGGAACCACCGATGGCAAGACCCTTGGTACGCCTGCCAGCACCCCGGTCAGCGACCTGCTGGTCCGCATGGACGCGGTCGAAGCGCAGTTGGCGCGGCTGACCTCGCAGCAGGAAGTGACCACCAACAAGCTGACCCAGCTTGAAGCCAAGGTCACGGCGCTGGCCCCGCCGCCGCCCGCCGCGCCCGCGCTGGCTGCGGCTGGCGACAATGGCGCCGTGACTGCGGGCAACCTTGGCGCGATGACCGGCGGGGCCGCCGGGCCCAAGCCAGCCGCGCCTGCGCCTGCCGTTGCCGTGGCTCCGGAAGCCGCCGCGCCCAAACCGGCTGTGGCAGCGCCCACGCCCAAGCCGGTAGTGGCCGCGCCCGCGCCCAAGCCGGCTACGCCTTCGGCCCAGCGGCTCGCCGCGGTCAAAGCGGTTGAAAAGCCCGCTACCGCCGATCCGGCGGACGACGAATATTCCTATGGCTTCCGCCTGTGGGAGAAGAAGTTCTACCCCGAAGCCCAGCAGCAGCTGAAGCTGTACCTGCAGAAGTATCCCAGGCACGGCCGGGTCAGCTATGCCCGCAACCTGCTGGGCCGCGCCTATCTGGACGAAGGCAACCCGCGCGAGGCGGCAAGCTGGTTCCTGCAGAACTATCAGGCGAACAAGAAGGGCGACCGCGCCCCCGACAGCTTGCTGTTCCTGGCCGAATCAATGCGCCAGTTGAAGGACAGCACCCGCGCCTGCGTGGCGCTGGCCCAGTTCGCGGATGACTATACCGCCGAAGGGAGCGGCCGGCTCAAGAGCCAGTACGATGCCACCAAGGCCGGGGTTAAGTGCAATTGACGCGCGGCCCGCGCCGGATCTGATCGCGCGTTTCAATGCCGATCTGGCCGCGCTGTGGCCAGGCGGCGGCACTCTGGCGCTGGCAGTCTCGGGCGGGCCGGACAGTCTGGCGCTGCTCCTGCTGGCCCATGCCGCGCTGCCAGGCGGCGTCGCGGCGGCCACGGTCGATCACGGCCTGCGGCCCGAGGCGCGCGCCGAAGCTGACATGGTGGCCGCGCTGTGCGCCCGGTTGGGCGTACCCCACGCGGTCCTGCCCGTCAGCGTCGAGAGCGGCAATTTGCAGGCAGAGGCGCGCGCCGCGCGCTATGCCGCGCTGGCCGGATGGATGGCCGATCAGGGGCACGCCGCGCTGGCCACCGCGCACCATGCTGACGACCAGGCCGAAACGCTGCTCGCTCGGCTGAACCGGGGTAGCGGAGTGGCCGGACTGGCCGGCGTGCGCGCGCGCGGGGTGGCGCCCGGCACTCGCCTGCCGCTGCTGCGCCCGCTGCTCGGCTGGCGGCGAGCCGAACTGGGCGCGCTGGTTGAAGCGGCGGGGATCGCGGCGGCGCAGGATCCGTCCAACCAGGACGAACGGTTTGACCGGGTGCGGCTGCGCCAGGCGCTGGCCCGGACGGACTGGATCGACGTACCCGCGCTGGCGCAGAGCGCGGCGCACCTTGCCGATGCCGATGCCGCGCTGGACTGGGCAGCGCAGCGCGAATGGACCGAACGGGTGGAACGCGCGCCGCTGGGGCTGACCTACCGCCCCCAGGCCCCGCGCGCCGTGGCGCTGCGGGTGCTGGCGCGGATCGTGACCGAGCTGGATGGCGCCGCGCCGCGCGGCAGCCAGGTGGCGCGCCTGTTCGATACGCTGCTTGCGCGCCAGCCGATGTCGATCGGCAGCCTGGTGGCCCGCGCCATGCCCGGCGGCTGGGAGTTTACCCGCGCGCCAAAGCGGCGCAGCTAGCGCCGCTGCATCCCCTGCTGCTCCATCCGCCAGACCATTTGGTCATACCGGTCCTGCCCGAAGAACGGTTCGCCGCCATAGACCATCAGCGGCACGCCGTAGTGACCCCCGGCGCGCTGGTCGGCCTCGTTGGCCTGGATCGCGGCGTCGAGCCGGTCAGCCTCGGCCGTGATCGCGGTGTCCATTTCGGACAGGTCGCCGCCTGCCCTGGCCACGGCCTGGGCGAGGTGGTCGCCCTCGTGCCAGCCGTCGACCTCGCCCGACCAGATCGTGTGGCTGACCTCGCGCAGCAGCGTCAGGCCGAAGCCGCGCTCGCTGGCCAGTTGGCCCAGCCGGGTCAGGCGGTGGATATGGGGCTGTTCCTTGGGGTAGGTGCGGGTGGCAAAGTCCATCACCACCGGGTCCGGGCGCGGCCAGCGCAGCGGCAGCCCGGCAAATTCGGCGCTGCGCACGCAGTCGCGCATCAGGTAGCTGGTCCACAGCGGATCGGCATGGGCGAAGAATTCGGGCTGGCGCACCGCAATCGGCAGCACCGGGCGGACGTTCACTTTCGCGTCCCAGTCACGCTCCAGCTCCAGCAGCTTGGGCGTGACGATGTAGGAATAGGGCGAACGGAACGACCAGAACAGGTCCACGGTATGGGTCATTGTCGCGCCTTTCAGATCGTCGCCATGTCGATGACGAAGCGGTACTTGATGTCGGCGCGCTCCATCCGTTCGAACGCGTGGTTGATCCCGCTCATCGGGATCACCTCGATTTCGGCCGTGATGCCCTGTTCGCCGCACAGGTCGAGCATTTCCTGCGTCTGGGCGATGCCGCCCACGCCGGAACCGGCCACGGCCCGCTGCCCGCCTAGCAACAGCCCGGAATGGAACGGCTCCATCTGCTCGATCATTCCGACGATGCACAGCGTTCCCTGCTTGTCGAGCAGGAACAGGTAGGGCGAAACGTCGTGCTTCACCGGCACGGTATCGAGCAGGAAATCGAAGCTGCGGGTGGCTGCGCGCATTGCTGCCTTGTCAGTCGATACCAGCACGTGGTCGGCGCCCAGCTTCTTCGCGTCCTCGCCCTTTGCGGGGCTGGTGGTGATCATGGTCACTTCCGCGCCCAGCGCCTTGGCGAACTTCACCCCCATGTGACCGAGGCCGCCAAGGCCGATCACGCCCACCCGGGTGCCCGGGCCGACGTTCCAGTTCTTCAGCGGGCTGTAAGTGGTGATCCCGGCGCACAGCAGCGGCGCGGCCGCCGCCATGTCGAGGTTGTCCGGCAGGCGCAGCACGAACGGTTCAGCCACGACGATGCCGGCGGAATAGCCGCCGAAGGTCGGGCTGCCGTCGATCCGGTCCTTGCCGTTGTAGGTGCCGGTGGAGCCGTTGCGGCAATAGTTCTCCTCGCCCTCCTCGCAGGCGTCGCAGTGACGGCAGCTGTCGACCAGGGTGCCCACGGCCACCCGGTCGCCCACCTTGAAGCGGGTGACGCCCGCGCCCACGGCGCTGACCGTGCCGACAATCTCGTGCCCGGGAACGAAGGGATAGTTGGTGCGGCCCCAGTCATTGCGCGCGGCGTGCAGGTCTGAATGGCACACCCCGCAATAGGCGATGGCAATTGCCACGTCCTCATCGCGCAGCGCGCGGCGGTCGATGTCGAAGGGTTCAAGCGTGGCGGTGGGGGCGGTGGCGCCCCAGGCCCTGGTCGCGGTCATGATTGTCTCTCCCGTGGCGGCCTGGGCGGGCCGCGTGCCGGGCCATTAATCGTCCGATTAAGGCGAGAGTCAAACGGCTTTGCGGGGAGGGGCCACGCAATCAGCCTTCGACCAGCGAATCCCCCTGGGCGATCCGCTTGCCCCGGGTGATATAGACCTTGTCCCCCACCCCGGCGACGTTGAACAGCTTCTTCGCAAAAGGCGTGGGAACGCCGACGCAGCCGTGGCTGGCATAGCCCTTTTCCACCTTGGTCCCGTGAATTGCCACGCCATCGTCGGTCAGTCGCAGGGTGAAAGGCATCGGCGCGTTGTCATAGGTGCGCGAATAGTGATCGGCCTTCTTCCACTTGATCGGGAACATGCCGAGCGGGGTCGGCTTTTCCTGGGTGCCGAGCAGCACGGCGGTGGCGCCGATTTCATAGCCGCCCCGGAACACCGAGAGCACGCGCGCTTCCAGATCGACCGTGATGACCATCGGGCCTTGCGGCGTGTCGGTTTCATCCCAATGCCATTCGCCGTACTTGATCGGCCCGGTGATCGGCAGCACCCGCTTGATCACGAAGCGTTCGTCGCGCGGGGCGGCGGCGCTCGGAACTGGGGCCGGGGCCGGGGCCGGGGCTGGGGCCGCGCCCGGCTGGGCGAGGGCGAAGCCGGCTTCGGCGCTTTCGGGGGGCAGGGCGCGCGCTTCGGGCTCGGCCGAGTGCAGCAGCCAGGCCCCGCCCGCGCCGACCAGCAGCACGAAACCGGCGATGATCCCCGTTGCGGCGTTCAGTTTCAGACCCATCTGTTCCTCGTGGCACGATCCAGCATGGCCACTGTGCCAAGGCTGGCGGACAAGGCCAGCGCCGATCCGCCGCCGTTCCGTGCCGGGACTGACTAGCGCGAAAAGGTTAACGCGCTGGAACCATGGCCGTTTTCACCAGCAGGCGGGGCAGCGGCCGGGTGGGCGGCCTTGTCAGCCCCGGGCCGCGCTGGCAAGACGCCGGGCGATGACCGCCACGATACCGCCCCTCTATGAATTGCTGGTCGGATCGCAGGCTTTCTGGAAGCGCGCGCAGGCCGATATTGCCGCGGCGCGGCGGCGGGTGCTGATTCAGGCGATGACCTTCGAAGGCGACAGCGCCGGGCAGGCGGTGGCCGCCGCGATCGCCGCCAGCGGCGTGACCGACCGGCGCGTGCTGGTGGATGACTATACTCGCCACGTGATCAACGACACGTTCCTGGCACGCTCGCACGATGAGGCCCTACATGCCGAGGCGCAGGCCACTTGGGCGATGTTCGATCGTCTGGCCGATTCCGGGGTGGGCCTGCGCATCACCAACCCGGTGGGGCGCAATCCGCTGCGTTATGCGCTGCGCAACCACAAGAAGCTGCTGGTCATGGACGATGCGGTGTGGCTGGGCGGGATCAACTTTTCCGAACATAATTTTGCCTGGCATGACATGATGCTGCGGATCGCCCATCCCGGCCTGGCGGACTGGCTCGCCGCCGCGTTCGAGCGCGACTGGCAGGGTGAGCGCGGCGCGGCGCGGGCGGCCTTTCCGGGAATCGAGATACTGAGCGTGGACGGCAGCGGCAACGCCGCTCACCTTGCCCCGCTGCTTGACCTGTTTGCCGGGGCGCGCCGCCGGATCGAGGTCATCAGTGCCTATCCGACCTTCCCGTTCGTTTCGGCCATGGCCGGCGCGGCGCGGCGGGGGGTGCCGGTCACGCTTTATACACCGCGGCCCAACAACAAGCCGATCATCCGCGACTATCTGCTGGGCGTGGCGGCGGGATCGGGGTTGGAAGTGCGCCTGCTGCCGGAAATGACCCATGTGAAGGCCGCGCTGATCGATGGCGAGGCGCTGGTCGCGGGGTCCAGCAACTTCGACTTCGTTAGCCACCGCGCCAACGCCGAATATGTCGTCACCCTGCGCGATGCGGGCGTGATTGCGCGGTGCGAGGCAGAGCTGTTCGCGCCCTTGCGCGCAGCGGCAGTGGCGCCCGGGCCGGAGGATCATTCGCCCTGGCGATCATGGCGCGCCCGCGCGGCGCTACGCACGGCGGACGTGCTGATCGGCCTGCTTGAGCCCGGCGCGCGGATCGCGCCGTGGGGTCAGGACGCCTTGGCGCGGCGATAGGGCGCGCGCGCGGCGTCGGTGCGGCGACGGGCTGGCAGGCGCGCAGGCGGCGGGGCGGCGGGCTGGGCGGCGCGCGGGTGGTAATGTTCGCTGGGTAGCGCCTTGCCGAACAGCCAGCCCTGGACCATGCGGCAGCCATCGCGGCGCAGCTGGGCCAGCTGTTCGGGCTGTTCCACCCCTTCGGCCAGGGTGCACATGCCCAGCTGGTTGGCGAGCGCGATGACCGCCGCGACAATGGCGCGTGATTCCTCGCGGGTTTCCAGTTCGTTGACGAAGCGGCGGTCGATCTTGATCTTGTCGAACGGGAAGGTCAGCAGGTAGTTGAGCGAAGCATAACCGGTACCGAAATCGTCCAAGGCGATCTTCACGCCCAGCTCATGCAGGCGCCGCAGCAGCGCGATGTTGGCTTCCGAATTGTGCAGCAGCACCCCTTCGGTGATTTCGAATTCGACCCGGGCCGGATCGATCCCGGTATCGGCCAGGGCATGGACGATCAGCGGCAGCAGGTTGGGGCTGGAAAACTGGAGCGGCGACAGGTTGATCGAGATCGTCTCGCCGGCTGGCCAGGTGGCGGCTTCGGCAAAGGCGGTGCGGATCACCCATTCGCCGATCGGCACGATCAGGCCGGTTTCCTCGGCGATCGGGATGAACACGTCGGGCGGGACCAGCCCGCGTTCGGGATGCTGCCAGCGCAGCAGCGCTTCATAACCGGTCTTGGCCTCGCTCGGCACGTCGACCAGCGGTTGCAGGAACAGGCGCAGTTCGCCGCGCGGCACGGCGTGGCGCAATTCGCGGGCGATGGCGTGGCGCTCGTGCAGCGCCTCGTCCATGCCGGGTTCGAACATTTCCCATAGCCCGCGCCCGTCGCGCTTGGCGCGGGTCAGCGCCATGTCGGCATAGGAGAACAGCTGGTGCCGGTCTTCGGCATGGAGCGGCGCCAGCGCCAGGCCGATGCTGACCCCGCCGGCAATGTCCAGGTCGATCAGGGCAAACGGCTGGGCCATGGTTTCGACCAGCAATTGCGCCAGCCGCACGGCATGGTCGCAGGCGTCGTTGCCGGCAAAGGCGATGGCGAATTCGTCCCCGCCCAGCCGGGCCATCACACGCCGCGCGCCGCCCAGTCCGCTGGCTTCGAGCGCGCTGCCGAGCCGCGTGGCGAACATCCGCAGATAGGCATCGCCGGCGGGATGGCCGAATTCGTCGTTGACCGCCTTGAAATGGTCGATGTCGAGATGCAGCAATGCGACCGTCTCGGCCGCCTCGCGCTCGTCCAGCAGTTCGCCCAGCGTGCGGTCGAACAGGGTTCGGTTGGGCAGTCCGGTCAGCGCGTCGTAATGCGCCATCTGGTAGGCGCGGCGTTCGGCCATGCGGTGATCGGTGACGTCGGACATCAGCCCGCGCCAGGCCACTTGCCCGCCGCCGCCGGCCTGGCTGGGCCGGCCGCTGACCGACCACCAGCGCTGCACCGTGCCGCCCGGGTTGGCCAGGGCCAGGATCGCCCCGTGCAGCGGGCGGCACGTGGCCAGCGCCGCGTCGAGCGTGCCGCGGATTGCATCGCCGGTAAACAGCGCGGCCAGCGGCTGGCCTTCCAGTTCGGCCACGGATCGGCCCGCTCGCTCGGCAAAACGGGGGCTGACGTTGACCAGGCAGTGATTGCGGTCCAGCTCGTAGAGCCAGTCCGATCCGGTCTGTTCATACTCGTTCAGCAGGACCTGCACCGTCCAGTTGCTGGTCGCCAGCTCGCGGTCGGCCAGGATCCGGCGGATGAACAGGTGCTGCGAAATGAAGGTCATGCGGATCAGCATGCCGGCTGCCCCGATCAGCACCAGCACGGCAGTGGCGGCCGGGGCATTGCCGATCCGCGCCAGCCCCACCGCCAGCCCCAGCGCCTGCAGCGCGATGAAGGCCGTGGCCGACAACGGCAGCGTGCGCATGGTATAGGCGGCCGAGGCGATCTGGGTGATCCCGCAGACCGCCAGCAGCAATTGCGCGCCGGGCGGCACGTGCGGCAGCCACAGCGCCAGCGGCACGCCCATGTTCAGCCCCATCCACCAGGCATTCCAGCGGAACGCGCGGCGCAGGCGGCGGGCGCGGTGCTTGCCGCGCAGGTGCGGGTCGGCGGCCCACAGGCGGTGGAACCCGGCCAGTGCGGTCGATGCGGCGAACAGGGTCAACTGCGGCGTGCCGACCGTGCCGAACAGCACCAGCAGCATGGCGCAGGCATTGATCAGCACGCCCAGCACCATCATCCGCACGATCCGCAGATGCGTGCTGACCAGCCGGGTATCCACCCAGTCCTGCAGATGTGCGGGGATGACGCCGCGCGGCGTCCGCTGGCTAACCATGGTCCTGCTGCAATCGTCCTGTTGCCTGCAACCCCTTGCAGATAGCCCCGCAAGGGTTAACGCGGCCCTATGCGCGGTCCGGAAATGCCCGCCGGGGCTTCCCTCGACCCGGCTGCCTGCCTAAGCCCTTGCGCAAAGGAGATTCGATGATGCGCCTGTCCAAGTTCCTGGTCGCCGCCTTGCTGGCAGCCAGCGCCCAGCCCGCCCTGGCCAAGGGTGAAAAGGCCTGGCCCCAGGCCGAATCGCAGGTGCTCGACCTGTCGCAGCGGCTGATCGCGATTCGTTCGGTCAGCGGCCCGGGGAACGAGACGCTGAAGGCGCAGCAACTGGTCAAGGACACGCTGGTCGCGGGCGGCTGGCAGGCGTCTGACATCGAGATCGTGCCGGTGGACGATACCGCCTACCTGATCGCCACCTGGCCGGGCAGCGACCCCAAGCTCAAGCCGCTGGTCATTTCCGGCCATATCGACGTGGTCGAGGCCAAGGCGGCCGACTGGGTGCGCGATCCCTTCACCCCGGTGGTCGAGAACGGCTACCTGTTCGGGCGCGGGGCCAGCGACATGAAGTTCGACGCCGCGCTGGCCACCAGCACCCTGATCGAAATGCGCCGCCAGGGGTACAAGCCGCGCCGCACCATCGTGCTGCAATTCTCGGGCGACGAGGAAACCACGATGAAGACCGGGCGGCTGATTGCCGAGCGGCTGAAGAATGCCGAACTGGTGATTAATGTCGATGGCGGCGGGGGCACTTTCGATGAAAAGACCGGCAAGCCGCTGTACTGGACCTGGCAGGGCGCCGAAAAGACCTATGACGATTACGAGCTGGCGATGACCAATCCCGGCGGGCACAGCAGCGCCCCGCGCCCGGAAAACGCCATCGTCCAGCTGGCCCAGGCGCTTGACCGGATCGGGCGCTATCGCTTCCCGGCGGAACAGAACCCGCTGACCAAGGCCTATTTCGAACAGGCCGCCCAGTTCGAAAGCGATCCCGCGCTGGCCGCCGCGATGCGCGCCTTTGCCGCCAATCCGAAAGACGAAGCCGCGCTGGCCGTGCTGCGCGCCAACCCGGCCACGGTGGGCAAGGTCGGCACCACTTGCGTGCCGACGCTGCTGTCGGGCGGCCATGCCCAGAACGCCCTGCCGCAGCGTGCCACGGCGAATATCAACTGCCGCGTCTTTCCCGGCCACAGCCGGGAGGAAATCCGCGCCGAACTGGAACGGGTTGCCGCCATGCCGGGTCTGAAAGTCACCGCGATCAGCGGTGAGGATTCAATCTCCTCGCCCGCCTCACCGATGCGGCCCGATTTCGTCGCCGCGGCGGAAAAGGCGATGCGCAAGGTCTATCCGGGCGTGCCGATCTTCCCCAGCCAGGCTTCGGGCGCGTCGGATTCGATGTGGTATCGGGCGCTGGGCGTGCCCAGCTATGGCGCCAGCCCGACCTACAGCAAGGACAGCGACGACTACGCCCACGGGCTGAACGAACGGGTATCGCTGGCCAATGTCCGGCCCGGGATTGCCTATTTCCTCAGCCTGCTGACCGACCTGTCGAAATAACCGTGTCGAGCGCGGCGCGGACGATCCGCGCCGCTTCGGCCGCGCCGAAGGCATCGGGTGACAGGCACAGTTCCAGCCAAAGTCCGTCGATCAGTGCGGTAATCCCGATTGCCGCGCTGCCTTGCCCCGCCGCGGGCACGCCGCATTCGCCCAGCAGCGCCTCCAGCCGCTGGCGGAAGGCGGCATATTGCTGGGCGTGCTGGCGGGCGATGTCGGGGCGGCTGCGCACCAGGCTCCAGAACGCGATCCAGGTGGCGAGCAGCTGCGGATCGGCAATCGGCGCGCGGAAGCTGGCGGTGGCAAAGGCTTCCAGCCGGGCGCGCGGATTGGATCCGGCCTCGTCCACCGCCGCGTCGATTGCCAGGCTGACCTGTTCCTCGACATGGGCATAAGTCGCGGCGACCAGCGCGTCGATCCCGCTGAAGTAATGTCCGACCAGCCCGGCTGAAACGCCCGCTTCCACCGCGATTGCGCGCACGCTGGTGCCGCCCACCCCTTCGCGCGCCAGCACGCGGGCGCAGGCTTCGACCAGGCTGAGCCGGCGGGCATCGGGTTCGGCGCGGCGAAAGGCGGGCGGCTTGGTCACTTGCCGGGTCCTAACACTTGTTGTACGACTGTCCAACAAGGAATGGAGTCGAAGCAGGGTCATGGGCAAGCTGGATCAAGCCTTCAGTGAAATCGAAGCCGAAGTGGCCGATCCCGATGCCGATTTCAGCCTGCCGGGCTGGATCTATCACGATCCCGAATTCTTCGCGGTGGAGATGGACCGGGTGATCCGCCCGAGCTGGCAGATCGTCTGCCACGAAAGCGACATTCCCAATTCCGGCGATTACCGCACTATCGATTATCTGGGCGAAAGCGTGATCGCGATCCGCGATGACCAGGGCCGGATCGGCGCCTTCACCAATGTCTGCCGTCACCGCGCCATGCGGCTGGTGGCAGGGCCATCGGGCTGCGCAAGGAAGCTGGTCTGCCCCTACCACGCCTGGACGTTCGAACCGGACGGCCGGCTGACGGGCGTGCCGATGAAGGGCGATTATCCGGCGCTCAAGCTGGAAGAAAACGGGCTGCACCGCGTTGAGGTGGAACTGTGGCGCGGTTTCGTCTTCGTCCGGCTGGAAGATGCCGGCTTCCCCTCGGTCGCCGAGATGATGGCCCCGTTCGAGGCAGAGATCGAACCCTACAAGTTCGAGGCGATGCGCCGGATCGGCGACGTGCGCACGCGCGACCGTGCGGTCAACTGGAAGAACGTGGGGGACAACTATTCCGACAACCTGCACATCCCGGTCAGCCACGATGGGCTGACCCGGCTGTTTGGCCGGACCTACCGGATCGAGGCGCACGGCTGGGCCGACCGGCTCTACGGCGATGTGGTCGCGGACGAGCGGCAAAACCTGTGGGAAAAGTTCTACCGCAAGCACCTGCCGCGGGTCGAACACCTCTCGGACGAGGCGCAGGGCCGCTGGCTCTACTACAAGCTGTGGCCCAACATGGCCTTCGACATCTACGCCGACCAGATCGATTTCATGCAGTGGCTGCCAACCTCGCCAACCACTTGCGTGCTGCGCGAAATGGTCTTCGCCCTGCCGGATGACCGGCGCGAGATGAAGCTGGTGCGCTATGCCAACTGGCGGATCAACCGCGTGGTCAATGCCGAGGATACTTGCTTGATCACTAATGTACAAAATGGCATGATGAGCAAGAGCTACGGAACCGGGCCCCTGGCGCAAAGCGAAGTCTGCCTGCGCAGCTTTGCCCGCAAGATCAGGGCGCTGATTCCGGAAGCGCGCCAGCCCTATCCACCCGCACCCGGGTGGAGCCGGCGAGGACAGGAATAGGATTTCGCCCCCGCCTAGTGCTGTGGGGCGGGGGTGGAACCAGATCGGCGGATTAGGGTCGCCTGACGCGGTTCCACCCCAACTTTGTCCTTGCAGCGCCAGGCGGCGGCCCTTCGGGGAGATTACCATGACCAAGATCTACGACGCGCTGATCATCGGCGGCGGCCACAACGGGCTGGTCTGCGCCTTCTACCTGGCCAAGGCCGGGATGCGGGTGCGCGTGCTGGAACGCCGCCACGTGGTCGGCGGCGCGGCCGTGACCGAGGAGTTCCATCCCGGTTTCCGCAATTCGACCGCCAGCTACACCGTCAGCCTGCTGCGACCCAAGGTGATCGCGGACATGAAGCTGCACGATCACGGCTACCGCGTGGTCGAACGCACGATCAGCAACTTCTTCCCGTTCGAGAACGACTACCTCAAGCTGGGCGGCGGGCCAGGCCGGACCGAGGCGGAGTTCGCGCGCTTCTCGAAGAAGGACGCCGAAGCCTATCCGAAGTATGACGCGGCGCTGGAACAGGTCGCAAATGTGCTGCGCGATCTGTCCTTGCAGATCCCGCCCAATCTTGGCGGTGGGCTGCCGGCGCTGATGGCGGCGGCCAAGCAGGGCTGGCCGATGGCCCAGCTCGACCTGTCGGTCCAGCGCGACCTGCTCGACATCTTCACCAAGAGCGCGCGCCAGTTCCTCGATGGCTGGTTCGAGCATGACTACGTGCAAAGCGCCTTCGCGTTCGACGCGGTGGTCGGCAATTATGCCGGGGTGTCGACGCCTGGCAGCGCCTATGTCCTGCTGCACCACGTGTTCGGCGAAGTGAACGGCAAGCTGGGCGCCTGGGGCCACGCAGTGGGCGGCATGGGCGCGATCACCCAGGCGATGGCCAAGGCCTGCGAGCAGGCGGGCGTCGAGATCAGCCTGGAGGCGCCGGTCGCCAAGCTGCTGGTCGATGGCGGCAAGGTGCGCGGCGTGCAGCTGGAAAGCGGCGAGGAACTGGCCGCCAGCGTGGTCGCCTCCAACGCCGGCCCGGCGCTGCTCTATCGCCAGCTGGTTGACGAGAGCGACCTCGACGATGACTTCAAGCGGCGGATCAAGGGCTACAAGACCTGTTCGGGCACCTTCCGGATGAACGTGGCGCTGTCCGAACTGCCCGATTTCACCGTGCTGCCGGGCAAGGCTCAGTCCGAACACCACACCGCCGGGATCATCATCGCGCCGGGGATGGACTACATGGACCAGGCCTTCATCGATGCGCAGCAGCACGGCTGGTCGAAGAAGCCGATCGTCGAGATCAAGATCCCCAGCACCGTGGACGACAGCCTGGCCCCCCCGGGCTGCCACGTTGCCAGCCTGTTCTGCCAGCAGTTCGACCCCACGGTCGATTGGGACGCCAACCGCGAGGCGGTGGCCGACCTGATCATCGACACGGTCAACGATCATGCCCCCAACTTCAAGGCCAGCGTGATCGCCACGCAGATCCATTCGCCGTGGGACCTGGAACGCAAGTTCGGGCTGATCGGCGGCGACATCATGCACGGCACCATGGGGATCGACCAGCTGTGGGCAGCGCGCCCGGTGCTAGGGCATGGCGACTATCGCGGGCCAATCAAGGGGCTCTACATGTGCGGGGCGGGGACCCATCCCGGCGGCGGGGTAACCGGCGCGCCGGGCCACAACGCGGCCCACGCGATCCTGGCCGACCGGCCGTTCATCCGGAAGCTGCTTCGCTCCTGACCGCCCAGTACAGCGGCAGCCCGGCGGCGATCAGCAGTGCGCCCCAGGCCATTGCTTCGCCGCCGAGGCCATATTCGGCCCAGACGGTGAAGCCGGCGGCGATCACGGCGGCGAGCGCCAGCAGTCGGTCCTGCGGGTGCAGCCGCAAGGCGGCCAGCGCGCTCATCAGGTAGGTCAGCAGCCCCGCCGCCAGGCTGACCGAGGCGATGAACTGGAACAGTTCGGCCGTGCCCTTCTGGTAGTTGAGCAGGGTCACCGCGCTGAGCAGGCCGCTGGAGACAAGGTGCGAACGCACCGGCGAACCGCCGGCGTTCTCCACCCCGAACCAGGCAGGGAACACCCCGCCGCGCGCCATTGCCCAGGGCATTTCCGCCTGGACCAGCACCCAGCCATTAAGCGTGCCGAAGGCGCTGATCGCGGCGCACAGCGCGACCAGGTTGGCCACCCCGGGGCCAAAGTGCAGCCCGAGGAAATCGGCAATCGGCGCGGGCGATGCCGCTGCCGCGCCAACCGGCACATAGAGCGCAAACGCGCCCGAGATCAGCAGGTATACAAGGCCGACCAGCAGCACCCCGGCCATGGTCGCGCGCGGCACGTTGCGCGCCGCGTCTTCCACCTTGTCGGCCGGCACCGTGCCTGCCTCCAGCCCGAGGAAGCCCCAGAAGGTCAGCCCGACCGCCGCCGCGACATGATCCCCGGTGATCGCCACCCCCGGATCGGGTGCGCGCGGCGCGCCGCTCAGCAGCAGCCACGCCGCCAGCGCGACCAGCAGCACCAGCGGCAGCAGTTTCAGCACCACGGTTACTTCCTGCAGCCGCCCGGCGGCCTGGACCCCGCGAATGTTGACCATGGTGACCAGCCAGACGCAGGCCACCGCCAGCAGTGCGGGCAGGCCCGGCGTCTGCCCGATGCGCGGGAACAGGTGATCGAGCGCGCTGACCACCGCCACTGCCACCGCGCCGTTGCCGACCCAGCTCATCACCCAGTACGACCAGGCCGTGGTATAGCCGGCCAATGGCCCGAAGGCGGCATTGGCGTAGGCATAGGGCCCGCCCGCCAGTGGCAGCCTGGCTCCCAGCCGCGCGAACACGAAGCCCAGCGCCAGCGCCCCGGTGATCGACACCAGCCAGCCGATCATCTGGTTCCAGCCGAGCGGGGCCAGGCTGGCCGGCAGCAGGTAGATGCCCGAGCCGATCATGTTGCCCACCACCAGCGCCAGCAGCGCCCAGAAACCCAATGCGCGCCTTGGCGTGGTCATGCGCGTGTTCCCCCGTCCCCGGCACTGGCGGGGGACAGGCGCAGACTAGTCCTTGATTGCGGCGCGTCACCATGTTTCTGAAGGGGCATGACCCAGGTCACCACCCACAGCTGGCTGTCGCGCCTTGGCCAGTATCACCCGCGTCTGATCGCGGCGGCGGTCGCGCTGAACGAGAACGACCTGCCGCGCGCTGAGCCGCTGCTGCGCCAACACTTGCAGGAAGACCCGCTCGACGTCGCGGCGATCCGCATGTTCGCGGAACTGGCCGGGCGGATCGGCCGTTACAAGGACAGCGAGAACCTGCTGCGCCGCGCGCTTGAACTCAGCCCCGCCTTCACCGCCGCGCGGGCCAACCTGGCGCTGGTGCTCTACCGCCAGAACCGGCCCGCCGAAGCGATCGAGCAGCTTAACCTGGTGGTGGCGGAAGAACCCGACAACCCCGGCCACGCCAACCTCCAGGCTGCGGCGCTGGGCCGGATCGGCGAATTCGACGAAGCGATCACGCTGTACGAGCGCGTGCTGCAACAGGCGCCGAACCAGCCGCGCGTGTGGATGAGCTTTGGCCACATGCTGAAAACGGTGGGCCGCCAGGCCGACGGGATCATGGCCTACCGCAAGGCGATCGAACTGATGCCGCAGTTGGGCGAGGCGTGGTGGAGCCTGGCCAATCTCAAGACGGTGCGGTTCAGCGACGGCGACATCGCCGCGATGGAAGCCGCGCTGGCCGGGGGCGATGTGGCGAGCGAGGACCGCTTCCACCTCGACTTCGCGCTGGGCAAGGCGCTTGAGGACCGGGGCGAAGCCGCAGCCTCGTTCGCGCACTATGCCGCGGGCAACGCCCTGCGCCGCACCGAGCTGGACTATGATGCGGACGAGACCACCCGCTTCGTCGACCGCCTGATCGAGATCGCCACGCCCGAATTCTTCGCTGCTCGTGCCGGGCAGGGCTGCGATGCCAGCGATCCGGTGTTCGTGCTGGGCATGCCGCGGGCCGGTTCCACCCTGGTCGAACAGATCCTGTCGAGCCACAGCCTGATCGAGGGCACCAGCGAGCTGCCCGACATTCCCGCCCTGGCCCGGCGCGAGGAGGACTACCCGCTGAGCCTGCCGCGCCTGAGCGCCGAGCAACTGCGCCATCGCGGCGAGGAATTCCTCCGCCGCACCCGCATCCAGCGCAAGACCGACCGGCCGCTGTTCATCGACAAGCTGCCCAACAACTGGGTCCACGCGGTGTTCATCCGCCTGATCCTGCCCAGCGCGAAGATCATCGACGCGCGCCGCCACCCGCTCGGCTGCTGCTGGTCGAACTTCAAGCAGCACTTCGCGAAAGGGCAGGCGTTCAGTTATGATCTGGCCGACATGGGCCGCTATTACGCCGATTACGTGCGGTTGATGGCGCACCTCGACCGGGTCCAGCCGGGCAAGGTCCACCGCGTGATCTATGAACGCATGGTCGATGATACCGAAGCCGAAGTGCGCCGCCTGCTGGACTTCGTCGGCGTTCCGTTCGAGCCGGCCTGCCTTGATTTCCACCGCACCGAACGCGCGGTGCGCACCGCCAGCAGCGAACAGGTGCGCCAGCCGATCTTCCGTGACGGGACCGAAGCGTGGAAGCCCTTTGCCCCCTGGCTGGGGCCGCTGGAACAGGCGCTGGGACCGGTGCTGGCGGCCTATCCGGCCGCGCCGGAGGCGTGGTAAATCTGCAACGCCCCCAGCAGATTGACACAAATGTTAATGCCGGTTGCTTGACTGGCGGACAGGCTGGAATCAACGTCTCGCATTCGCAGCATTCAAGGATGGGATATTGATGCGCCAAGCCACTCGTCCCGCGGTCTTCGCCGCACTGTTCGCCACCACGGCCCTGACCGCGGCTCCGGCCCTGGCCCAGGACGCCGCCGCCGAAAACGGCGCGGATCCGACCGAAATCGTCGTCACCGCGCAGAAGCGTTCGGAAAGCCTGCAGAAGGTGCCGATCAGCATCCAGGCGCTGGGGACGGCCAAGCTTGACCAGCTCAACATCTCGGACTTCAAGGGCTATGCCCAGCAGCTCCCCTCGGTCTCGTTCCAGAGCACCGGCACGCCGGGCAACAGCGTGATCTACATGCGCGGCGTCGCCTCGGGCGGCGACGGCAACCACTCGGGCTCGCTGCCCTCGGTCGGCGTCTATCTCGATGAACAGCCGGTCACCACGATCGGCGGCAACCTCGATGTCCATATTTATGACATCGCCCGGATCGAAAGCCTGTCTGGCCCGCAGGGCACGCTCTATGGCGCTTCGTCGGAAGCGGGCACGATCCGCATCATCACCAACAAGCCCAGCACCGCCGGTTTCGAAGGCCGCGTCGATGGTGAAATCAACACGGTCCGCAAGGGCGATATGGGCGGCAAGGCCGA
Source organism: Novosphingobium sp. (assembly GCF_041905565.1). Classification (GTDB taxonomy): domain Bacteria; phylum Pseudomonadota; class Alphaproteobacteria; order Sphingomonadales; family Sphingomonadaceae; genus Novosphingobium. The sequence continues at coordinate 40,757 of NZ_JAYRKX010000022.1, forward strand.
AGCCATGATCAATGCCCCGCTGTCGGGCAGCGCGGCGCTGCGCGTCTCGGGCTTCTACCAGCGCGACGGCGGCTATATCGACAATATCGCCGGCCAGCGCTGCTTCCTGCCCCAGCCGGGCGGGATCTGCATGAAGAACACCGCCTTCGTCGAGAAGAACTACAACGACACCGAAAGCTACGGCGCCCGCGCCGCGCTCAAGGTCGATCTGAACGACAGCTGGACCGTGACCCCCGGGGTGATCTACCAGAACACCAAGAGCAACGGGTCCTACGGCTATGACGAAAGCCTGGGCGATCTGAACGTCCAGCACTTCTTCCCCGAATACCGCAGCGACAAGTTCGTCCAGGCGGCGCTGACCATCGAAGGCAAGGTGGGCAACTGGGACCTGACCTATGCCGGGGCCTATCTCGACCGCAAGACCTTCAGCAGCAGCGACTATACCGACTATTCGGAAGCCTACGATTCGCTCTACAGCTCGGTCGGCGGCCTGGCGGGCTACTTCTATTTCAGCGACGCGTCGGGCAACACGATCAACCCGACCCAGAAGGTGATCGGCAGCGACCACTTCAAGAAGCTGAGCCAGGAACTGCGCATCGCCTCGCCGGCGGAAAATCCGCTGCGGGTCGTGGCCGGTCTGTTCTACCAGCGCCAGTCGAACGACATCCACCAGGACTACCAGGTGGCCAATCTGGCGCCGAACCTGTCGGTCAATGGCCATCCCGGCACGCTGTGGCTGACCCAGCAGCACCGCATCGACAAGGACTATGCCGCGTTCGGCGAAGTCAGCTTCGACGTGACCAGCACAGTCACGCTGACCGGCGGCCTGCGCGCGTTCAAGTATGACAACTCGCTGATCGGCTTCTTCGGCTTTGGCCGCGATCCGGCCGGGCTGTTCGCGACAACCCCCTACAACGCGGCCGGCAGCTCGCGCACTGGGGTCGCCGGATGCTTCACCACCAGCGGTTCGCGCCTGCGCCCGGTCGCGGGCACGGCGGCGGCCGTGCTGGCCCCGGCATCGGTGCCGGGCAGCCCCTGCACCAACCTGGGCGTGTGGAACGCGGGCAAGATCGATCCGGTCAAGGCTTCGGGCGACGGGGTGACCTGGCGCTTCAACGCCAACTGGAAGCCGACCAGCGACGTGATGCTCTATGCCACCGTGTCGAAGGGCTTCCGCCCCGGCGGGATCAACCGCCGCGCCGACGTGGCGCCCTATGCCCCCGACTACCTGATCAACTACGAATTGGGGTGGAAGACCACGCTGGCGCCGGGCCTGCGCCTGAACGGCGCGGTCTATCAGCAGGAATGGAAGAAGTTCCAGTTCTCGTACCTGGGGGCGAACAGCTTCACCGAGATCCACAACGGCCCCGATGCCCGGATCAAGGGCGTGGAAATGGACCTGGCCTACAACCAGGGCGGCCTGGCGCTGAACGTGGCGGGTTCGTACACCGATGCGAAGACCACCAAGAACCTGTGCGTGATCGACGATCCGACCTATGCCTGCGTGGGTGCCGGCAACATGATTTCGGCGCCCAAGGGCATCCGCCTGCCGGTCACGCCGAAGTGGAAGCTGTCGGGTACGATGCGCTACACCGGTGAAATGGGCAGTGCCAAGCCGTACGGCCAGGTTAACGTCGCCTACCAGAGCAGCGCCCGGTCGGACCTGCGCACGGCGGTGTTCGAAACCTTCTCGGGCAATGTCATCAGCCCGGCGGCGCAGCTGGGCGACCTGGCTGAGTACGCCACGGTCAACCTGGCGCTGGGGGCGGATTTCGAACGCTTCAACCTGGAACTGTTCGTGCAGAACCTGTTCGACGAACGCGGCCAGGTCTCGCGCTTCCAGCAGTGCGGTTCGTGCGGCCAGCGCGGTTACATCGTGCCGATCAACCCGCGCACGATCGGCCTGCGCGCCGGGGCCAAGTTCTGACCCCGGCTGCGGCCTGAGCCGAGCCTGAGCGGCCCGGCCCCCCAGGGGGCCGGGCCGTTTGCTTTGTGGGGTTATTCCGCGGCCGAAGCCGGCTCCGCCGCGGGCGCGGCATCAGCCGCTTCGGGTGCGGCATCGCTGGCAGCTGCTTTCGGCTTGGCCGCACCTTCCACCTTTGGCGCTGCTGGCGGCTGCGAGCGCAGGGTGTCGACCGGGATCATCGCATCGCTGGTCGATCCGGGCAGGATTTCACCCGCCGCATTGCCGCCGGTGGCCTTGGCCTGCTTGGCGTCCTGCTGGCAGCCCGACAGGGCAAGGAGGGCGAGCGCCAGTACGGGAAGGGCAGCTTTCATCGCGGGGCCTCCGGAGGGCAGGGAACTTCAAGCGCGGCCAGGAAATCACCCGCGCGGGCCAGCAATGCCCGATCCCAGGTGGCGGAATCAACCCTCACCCCCAATCGGGCCAGGCTGGTCACGCCGAATTCCTCGATCCCGCAGGGCACGATTCCGCCGAAGTGGGACAGGTCCGGGTCCAGGTTAACCGAAAAGCCATGCATCGTCACCCAGCGGCGGATGCGCACGCCGATCGCGCCGATCTTGGCCTCGCGCCCGTCGATGTCGCGGCACCAGATGCCGACCCGGCCCGGCGCGCGCCAGCCTTCGACGCCGAAATCGGCGAGGGTGGCGATCACCCAGCCTTCGAGCGCGTGGACGAAGCCGCGCACGTCGCGCGCGCGGGTCTTGAGGTCCAGCAGGACATAGCCGACCCGCTGCCCCGGGCCGTGATAGGTATAGCGCCCGCCGCGCCCGGCCTCGACCACTTCGAAGCGCGGATCGAGCAATTCGTCTACCGCTGCGCTGGTCCCGGCGGTGTACACCGGCGGGTGTTCCAGCAGCCACACCAGTTCGCGCGCGGTGCCCGCCGCGATGGCGGCGTTGCGCGCAGTCATCTCGTCCAGCGCGGCGCGATAGGGCACCGGCGCGGTTTCCAGGCGCCATTCGATGGTGTCGGGCAACGTGTCGGTCATTGCCGCGTTGCGTGGCGGCAAATGGTGTGGTTATCAAGAGGCTGGTTTGATGAAAGGGGCGCCCGCAATGGATCTCGATACCAGCAAGGCCTGGGGCCAGGCCAGCGCGACGGTCAGCGCCAACAAGGAAGTGCTGGTCGCATTGGCCGGAGTGTTCTTCTTCCTGCCTTCGCTGGCGCTGGCGCTGTTCTTTCCCCAGCCCGAGCCGCCCGCCGGGGCCGAGCCGAAACAGTTGCTGGAAATGATGAGCGCGTTTTATGGCCAGATCGGCCCCTATATGGCGGCGGCCACGCTGGTCCAGGTGCTGGGCCAACTGTCGGTGCTGACGCTGACCGCGCAGGCCGGGCGCGCCACGGTGGGCGATGCGATCCGCGCGGCGGCGGGCGGACTGCTGCCCTATCTGGGGGCGCAGCTGCTGGTCGTGCTGGCGGCGATGGTGGTGTTCGGCGTGGTGGCAATGCTGGGCGCCGTGTCGGTCGCGCTGGCGGTGGTGGCCGGGCTGCTGGTGCTGATCGCGGCGATCTGGGCGGCGATCCGCCTCTCGTTGATCCCGGTGGTGATCGCGGTCGAAGGGCAGCGCAATCCGGTTGCGGTGCTGCGCCGCTCGTGGGAGCTGACCCAAGGCAATGCCGGGCGGATCCTGCTGTTCGTGGTGATCCTGGCCCTGGCGGTGCTGGTGATCTCGGTCGTCGCCAGCGCGGTGGTGGGGATCGTGCTGGCGCTGGTCGGCGGGGCGGAAACGGCGCGGATCGGTAGTTCGGTGATCGCCGCGCTGGTGGGCGCGGGGTTCACTGTCTATACCACGATCTGCTTTGCCGCGATCCACGCCCAACTGGTTGGCACTGCCGGCTCCGATCAGGCGGTGTTCGACTAAGTCTGCGGGCTTAGTCCTTCCAGCCCCAGTACAGGAAGCATGGCGGGACGTTGATCAGTTCCATGCCGCTGTCGATCCGGGCAAAATGCCGCGCCATGAAATCGCGCGCGCGCGGCGTGAACTGATAGACCAGGAAGGCCCCGCCCTTGCGCAGCACGCGGTGGGTGGCGGCGGCAATCGCCGGGCCGACTCCATCGGGCAGGGTGGAAAAAGGCAGGCCCGAGACGACATAGTCGGCATGTTCGTGCCCGTGGGCGCGGACGATGTCTTCGACATCGGCGGCCGAACCCAGCACGGGGATGAAGCGGCTGTCGGTGATCGTTTGCTTGAGATAGTCGATGAACAGCGGGTTGGTATCGATCACGATCAGCTGGCCATCGCGCGGCAGGCGGTCCAGCACCGGGCGGCAGAAAGTGCCCACGCCCGGTCCGTATTCGACGAACAGCTTGCAATTGTCCCAGTCGACCGGGGCCAGCATCTTGTCGATCGTGAAGCGCGAGGACGGGATGATCGAGCCGACCATCACCGGATTGCGCAGGAACCCTTCAAGGAACACGCCCCACGGGCCCAGGGCCCGCTTGATCTTGCGCATCGCCTTGGCGGGGTAAGCCTCGCCGGCAAGCTCGTTCGTGGTCATGCTGGGGTGCGATCCTGCGTGATTTGGCCTCGACATCGCGTTTGCAAATTTGCCCGCCCATTGCAAGGCATGTGATTGTTGCCTAGCGATGAAAGCGATGAACCGTAGCGATCTGCAACCGGATTCGACCGCTGGTCTGACCGCCACGCTGCCGCGCGGGCGGCTGGCGTTGCTGTTCATGGTCATGCTGGTCACGGCGGCGGGCAACACCGCGATGCAATCGGTCATGCCGGCGATCGGTACGGCGTTGAAGGTGCAGGATTTCTGGATCAGCCTGGCCTATACCTGGTCGGCGCTGCTGTGGATGACCTGCGCGCCGATGTGGGCGCGCCGGTCGGACAAGCGCGGGCGCAAGGCGATGATGGCGGTCGGGCTGATGGGCTTCGTCTCCAGCTTCAGCCTGTGCGGGGTGGCGCTCTATCTTGGTCTGCACGGTTATCTAGGCCCGATTGCTACCCTGCTGGTCTTCGCCTTGTTCCGCTCGCTCTACGGCGGGTTCGGCTCGGCCGCGCCGCCGGCGGTGCAGGCCTATGTCGCCAGCCGCACCAGCCGGGCAGAACGCACCCAGTCGCTCTCGCTGATCTCGTCCAGCTTTGGCCTGGGCACGGTGCTGGGTCCGGCGCTGGCGCCGCTGCTGATCGTGCCGCAACTGGGGCTGGTCAGCCCGTTCCTGGCCTTTGCACTGATCGCGGTGGCAGTGCTGACGGCGCTGCGGCTGCGCCTGCCGAATGATGATCCGGCCTTTGCCGGGCGCGGCGACGTGATGGCTGCTCCGTTTTCCGCCAATTCGGATTCGCGCCTGCGCAGCGATAGCAGCCGCGCCGACGACGAAGACGAGGACGAAGCCCAGGGCGGCGAAGTGCCGAATCTGGCCTGGACTGATCGCCGCCTGCGCCCCTGGCTGGTGGCAGGGCTGCTGGGCGGCCATGCCCAGGCGGCCGTGATGGGGATCGTCGGCTTTCTGGTGCTTGACCGGCTTGGGCTGCGCGCCACGCCGGAACTGGGCGCGGGGCCAACCGGCATGGTGCTGATGGCCGGCGCGCTGGCAACCTTGCTGGCGCAGTGGGGGATCATCCCGATGTGGCACCTTGGCCCGCGTGCCAGCTGCCTGTGGGGCATGGTGCTGGCCGGGGCAGGCGTGGCGCTGCTGGCGGTGGCCGGCAGTCTGCACGGGATCATCGTCGGCGTGGGGCTGGCCTCGCTGGGCTTTGGCCTGTTCCGCCCGGGCTTTACCGCCGGCGCGTCCTTGGTGGTCAGTCGGGCCGAGCAGGGGCAGTCAGCCGGGATCGTCGCATCGGTCAACGGCGCGGCCTATATCGTCGCGCCGGCCTTGGGGGTGTGGCTCTATGGTCATTCGCCGTGGATCGGCTTTGCCGTGATCGAACTACTGTGCGCGGCAGTAATCGTTCTGGGTCTCAAAAGCATGGCCAGCGATCAAGCGTTGATGCAGCGGCGTTAGGGTAGGGGTTTCTCTCCGCCTGACGGCGGTGCGGAAAAGCCATCCGGCTTTTCCTGGCCTGGCCGGCCCGCTCCCCCGGCCCGACCACCCGTTCAAGGTACCCTGTGGG
>NZ_JAYRKX010000023.1:0-42985 GCF_041905565.1 Novosphingobium sp.
AGAGATGCTCGACAAGTTCGGCGCGATCCATCTTGCGCTGGCAGCATACAATGCTGGCCCCAGGGCGGTCGAACGGGCCGGCGGCATCCCCCGAAATTCGGAGACGCCTGGCTACGTCCGAAACGTATTGGCGCGATGGCGCACAATCGGCTCGCAAATCTGATGCGAGGGACGCTATCGTAATTCGAGAATCAGAAGGGCTTGGAAGAGGGATATTGTCTAGGTCATGCCGAAGAGGCCAGTTCACAATGAAGACGATGGTAACGTTGTGCACTTCGACTTTAGGGACGAGTTGAATATCCAGCGCCGCAAGCGGCGCAGGAAGGAGCTGATCTTGGGGTTGGGAGCATTTTCGATTGTCTTTGCTGGCGGCATGCTGGCCTTGAATTGGCCGCTGGCGGGCATAGGCTCATCTAACGGCGATCAAGGTGGATCAACTCCACTGACGCTCCTCTCGGCTGGCAACTCGCCGCACTTCGAGCTCTGCGGCATGGTTCGTAAGACCTGCGTCGTCGATGGAGACACGTTCTGGTTGGATGGAGTGAAGATCAGGATCGCCGACATCGATACTCCCGAGATCAGCGAGCCAAAGTGCGACTCGGAATACGAGCTCGGCATGAAGGCAACCTACCGGCTTCGGGAGCTGCTCAACGAAGGCCCGTTCGAACTTAATTCGATCGGAAACCGTGACGAAGACCAGCATGGCCGCAAGCTGAGGGTCGTCGTCCGTAATGGACGATCGCTTGGCGACCAGTTGGTTAGCGAGGGTCTGGCGAGGACCTGGAGCGGGCGACGCGAACCATGGTGCTGACCCGCGAACAGGAACTGTGGGGTATCGCGCTGTGGGTTGAAAAGAACCACGGCGATCGCGGGCCAACATATATCGCGAGCCAAATCGGACGATTGGCACTCGAAGGCGATGACGCTGGCGTCGCGATGTGGCGCACAGTGGCCGAGCGGTACGACCGGCTAGGTAGCGCGCCAGGATCAGATCGCTTCATCTGACAATCCCCAAGAGGCAGCGCCACCACGGCTTGCACCGCAAGCCAACAAGGAACGGCACCCTTGCAAGGCTCGACGCCGCAGAACGCCAGGCGCGCGGGACTGGGCGCCAGCCGGCGTTCGGCAAGGAGAGCCGCAAGAGTGCCTGCGGGTCAGCGACGACGACGCCGCACCCTGGTCCGAGCCCGCGAGGCCAGAGTGCGTCCTTGGCGAATTCCCGCTCCGCATTAGTTGACGAGAAGTTGGACGAGCCGGTTAGTCGGCTTCTCAGCCGGGAAATGGGATAGCGGACATTCAAAATCCGTGTCGGCTTCTGGAGCCGCCCTACCTTCGACCATTCCATACGAATTGATGAAAGACCGCTAATTCCGTACCCCCTACTCGCGTAATGCTTACTCGCCCGCTTGCCGAATTATTCTGCTAAGGGACTGTTATTGTGGCGACCGCAACCAGAATTGATCAACTTCCGGGGTTGAGGAGCAGCCTTTCGAAACTCCTATCGACAGCCGACGATATCGTATTTTTGCGCATGCTCTGGGCGTTGAACGCACTGCAAACGGGTCGAGCTGCCGAGGCCGGGCGCTTCCTCAACGGCTACCCCCCAGACGCTGCGACAGATGGCATTCTCGGCCCGCACGCAATTTATCCGTGGGAACTCGAGACGCTTGCGAACGAGCTCCTGACGACCCCCAAGAGCATTTTTCGATCCTTCGATTGCCGAAACTGGAACGCGATTGGCGATCTGGTTAATCTGCTGCGCTCGTTGGAGGGCGCAGAGTATCTCGCGCGTCGCGAGGACGTAAACATCTTGGTTGAACTTGGCAGGATCGGTGCTCGCCAGTTTCCTTGGCAGCGCGGTTATGTCGGGCTACCCCCTCTCTATCGGAGCGCCTTTATTTATGGTCAGGGCGAGTGCGCCGCCTATCTGAAACAAGCCGCCAATCTCACCCCCTCCGATATGACCCTTGTCGGGTTCTCGCTGCTTTCGGTCTTTTATCCCGAGCCCGGCATTCGTCCGGCCACGGACATGGAGCTGATCCACGAGTGGGGAATCACCCGAACCACCCTGCAGGAGACGCTCAAGCGTATCTCCTGCCCTATCGCCGTCGCACGGGCTCAAGCGGCGAACATTCGCGTGATAGAGACCGCGACCGCATATAAGCCTAGCATCCTCCGGCGACATCCCTGTCTCCTTGTCGGCCATCGCGCGCGAACGATGATTGCCCCCTTGCCGGACCTGATCATGGACCGGGTGACCAACGGACTGTTTTACGATGTGGTCGGCGGGGGCGGGGCCGTTCGCGATGAAGTTGGCCGAAAGTTTGAGAGTTACGCGCTCGATCTGCTGAGGCGGATGTTGCCAGCGGTCCTGTTTGACCCGGAGACTAGTTATCGCACGCCCTTAGGACCGATCGCTACCCCGGACATTCTCATGTGTGATCGGCACCGCGTAGTTTCACTGGCGATTGAGTGCAAAGCATCTCGGATGAGCGTAGCCGCCCGCTTCGGTGAAGCACCTGGCGAAGATCGCGGCTACGAGGAGATTGCCAAGGGCATAATGCAGCTTTGGCGGTTCTATGCACACAGCCGGCTCGGCATAGCGCCGACGCGCCTCTCCGATGACGTCAAGCTTTTGATCCTTACCCTTGATGAATGGTTCGCGGGGCGGGCGACCATCATTCCCCAGATCCTTGAGCGTGCCCATGTTCTCGCGGATGCCAGTGCCCATGCGATTTCACGCGAGGATCGACTCCCCGTCGCATTCTGCACCATCTCTGAGCTCGAGGACGTGCTGCGAACCGCGACTGCGGAGTCGCTGCTGGAAACGGTCGAGATCGCTTCGGGGGACCGAGTCGGCTGGATCTTCTCCAGCCTCCATCAAGACGCGGAGTCGGCGAAGACCGAGCCCAAAGATTATCCGTTTCAGGATGCGCTGGGCGATCTGCTTCCATGGTATGCCCGGCTACAAGACCTAGGTGACGATGAGCCTTAAGGGGACGACCTGTTATCGCTTGCCGGAAACCCGCATCCTCGCACTGCATTTGGCCGCGCCCTCATCAAGTCTCCCCTTGTGGACTACCCCGTTGGTCCGGCGACCAGGGTGGGATCACGGTCATTGTAAGCCGCTGCAAATTCATCGTCCGTCCAGTCTCCATCGCCGTAATCGGGCAGGTCGAAAAATTCCCATCCGCCCTTCCCGGGAGCCATGCCGAACAGCGGCCCTACGAACGGACAATTTGGGAGGAAGTACGCGCGGATATAGGGGTGGTCCTCATAGTCCTTGCGGATAAAGGTATGGCCAAGCGTATTGGCTATGAACCAGGGGCGGACGGCATGGCTCGCGAACTGCTGCTCGATGATTGTGCGCATATGGATGATCGCCGCAAGTGCGTCATCACGCAGAGCGTTCGTTGTCTCCGGGTTGAAATGGATCGATCGGTGGCGCAAACCCATTAGGGCGCGGTATTCGACGACGGCATCAGGTAACAGGATGCCCCACGCTTCGAGGGTGTCGATCGGCAAGCGCCAATCGTCGAAGGAATCTTTTCTATACACCTTCTTGTATTCCGGCGTCGCGGTGAAATGGCCGCGCATGTCCAGCATTAAGTGATTGAGGATGCGCTCGCCAAGCGCGCATGCGCCAACCAACGCCGGATAGTAAGAGCCGATCACAAAGGCCTGCCGCACCTGATGAAACAATGCGTTGTGATGCGCGAGTACCGAGAACGGCTTGACGCCCATCGCTACGAAATTGTCGATCTTGGCATCGATGCCGCGCTCACCGAATTCCGCGACCATGCCGCCGCGCGCCGATTGTAGGTTTCGCCGGTGGAGCTCCTTCACCTGATCTTCCCAATGATCGGGAATTTCGGGGTCGAGTGACAGCGCTCGGCTGTCGAAATCCATCCCCCAGCTCAGATGCCGTCGGCGGCCGGAATCAGCGACTAGCCGCTTCTGTTCATCGAGCGATAGAGTCGGGTCGACGGTCTCGAAGGTGATCCGGGTCGGTTCCGGATCACTCATAGCGCGTGGCTTTCTGGTCGAGCCATTGCAGTCGTCGGTCCAGTTCGATCGCGGGGAGCGCTGCAATCAGCCGATCGAGGATCTTCGGCACGCCATACAGGTCGCTGGTCGTGCCGGGGCCAAACAACTTCCACAGCAAGATGAGCGTCTCACGTGGAAATTTCTCGGGTGCCCCGGACCGCTCGATCACGTGGGTGCCACCATGCCCTTCTAGGAGCGACATATGCGGTAGGAGCTGCTCAAGCGCTTCGGGAAAGGCGTCGCCGCTCTCCACGGCCAGATCGGCAAAGTGTCGGCTGAACTCTCGTTCGCGAAAGCTGCGCTCTCGCGGCCAGACTGCGAGCAGCAGCGGACCTATGCCCGTCCGCCAGGCGACCGCGCGATCCTCATCGATCTGATGGATCCACTGCTTCACCAGTTCAGCCACACCAGTGCGCAAAGCCAATGGTCCAGTGCGGAGCGCTCTGGCGGCGTCGGCGACGCCCATGCCCCAGTCCGCCTCGGTCTGTTCGCCGCGCAGGATCGACAACGCTGGCGCGATGATCTTGGCGGCGGCGTTGGTTAGATCGTGGCCACGACCGGTGAGCTCGCTGACACCGCGCAGGACTGCAGCGCTAAAAGTCCTCGAGGCGACCGATGACAGGCGTGAATCGGTGACGAGAACCCGGCGCAGCGCGATGGCCTCGTCGCCGTCACCCGCCAGCGCGGCTTCAAGCAACGGCGCTACGGTCTGCCCCTCGATCGTCAGCACAAATCCGGCCGCGAACACGAGTGCGCCCCGTGCCATGGTGCCCTGACGGCCCGGTGCCGCAGCAGCCGCATCGAGCGCTACCAGCAGTTCCGGATCGATTGATTCACCCGCCTTGCGCCGGGCCTCGATGTCAATGAGCGTGGCCTGGGTTAGGCGCCCGCCCGGGGTGTTGATCAGGTCGGCATAAAGATCGCGCGTGGAGTCGAGAGGCTCGGTGTCACGCGCCACAGCCGTCTCAAACAGCCTATGCCACCAAGCGGCGATCGCGGGCTCAGCTTGGCGCGGCGAGGACCAGTAAAGATCTGCAAGGCGGTCGACGACCAGTGCCAGAAATGGTGCTTCGGCCGGCTCAATCGCGGCAAAGAGTTCGACGACGAGCTGTCGGCGGTCGGGATCCATCTCGCCTTCGGAAAAAGACAGCGCGCCGATCAGGCCTCGCCATAGCGGCGCGTTTGCAGCATCGAGCGGCGCGTCCTTGAGTGTATCAAACGCGCCCCTCGGGTTGGTGCGGCAAAACGCGCTCCAGCCTTGCCGCTTCTCGATATCATGGCTGCCGAGCACTTCGCGCGCAACCTGCAACCGTTCACCTTCAGCGGCATCGATGATCGGCTGCGCATCGCCGACCACCATACGGACGCCGGTCGAATAGGATCCGAAAAAGTCTTGATCCTCGACGTCGCGCGCCAGATAGGCGCGTCGCGCCTTGATGGTTGCTAATTCCGCCGAACCCTCGGCCGACAGTCTCCCGGCCTGCTCGAGCATGTTGAGCCGCAGCCAGACTTCCGCGTCGAGTGCATGGCTCCTCCAGTCCGCCTGGCCGTCCTCAACCGCGTAGCGGTCATAATAGGCCTGCCCCTCTGTCAGAACGCGCCGTTCGACGGCGGCAACCAAGTCGGCATTTGCGTCCCCGGCGCGATCGCGCAGCACGAGCGCGAGCTCCCGGCGCACTGTCCAAAAGATATCGTGCGAGAGGCCCAACACCCCGGCGAATGCTTCGTCGGCGTCGAACAGCTCCCCCTGACGCAAGCTATGCAGCCAAAGCCGCGTCCCCAAGATACCAGGCATGGCCTTCCAAGCCGAGGCTTGCGCGCGGACGGCATCGCGATCTGCAGCGGCCGCCGGCGTGAGCAGCCGCGCGAGCAACTCGATCAAGAAAATCGGTCCATCATGATGCTCGTTCTGATCATGCGGCTCAATCGACGGCACTGCGCTGTCATTGCCGTCATAATCCCCCTCGATTGTGCCGATGTCGAGCGAAAGCCCGACTGTCGAGCGCAGCCTCGCGCTGGCGATCTCGAGCAGGATCAGCGGCTGCGGCAGCGCCGTCAACGCGGCAACGAGATCTGAAGCGCCACCGCGGTCCGAAAGCGTCAGTCGCGGCCAGACGAGGTCGGACAGACGCCGCGGCGGATTAACTGTGGGTTCGTCTTCGAAGAAAGGTCTGCCGGAACGGAGTTCGAGCGCGGGGGTCAGCAAGCTCACTGCCCGTTCAAGATCGGCGTAAAGCACGACGGAGCCCTTGAGCACCTCCATGAGTGCATAGGCGCGGTCTTCCCAAAGGTCGCCGCGATCGGGTCGGCTGATCGTGAGAAGGCGCCAGAGGCGGTGCCACGGAACCGGCACATCCTTCACTTGCCTGATCCGTCGCCCCAGTTCCTCGGCGAACGGCTTGCCGAGTCTTTCGAGCCAGTCGACTGCTCGCCGAAACCGGGCGGGCGACGCAAGATCCCTGACCAGCCAAGCGGCGATAATCCAGGACGCGTCGCGCTCTGTCCATAGTTTTCGGTCGGCGAAAAAGTCGAACCAGTCTCCGTCAACGATGGTCGGGATCGCGAGCGACCACAGGTCTTGACGACCATTGAACAGCCATGCGGCGTGATCGAGTTCTGCGACATTGGCGTCGGTGAACGGCTTGGCGAGGATCGTCTGCGCCCAGTCGCGCCGCGTCGCTCGCGGTCGCTCGACGAGGTCCGCCAGTCTCTCCAGGTCCGGCCAGAGGGCCGCATGACTTGTCGGATTGCCTGCCGCATCAAGTTGATACTCATAGGCGATCGGCTCGACCGCAAGCGCCGCCCAGCGGGCATCCGCTAGGTCGCGCTTCACCACCCCGTCGATTGCATAGACTGGGCGCAGGTCGGGAAAGCGTTGCCGGTCCGCTTCGAGGACGTTTAAGAGATATCGTACCGGCGCGTCGCCGGCACTGTAGCCGACCAGCACGATGGTTTTGGTGCGGCAGAGGTCGAACAGGAACCGCGACGCCCAGCCCGATCGCATATAGGCATCGCCATAATCGGCGCTCGTCACGATCAGCGGTGTTTCATCTAGGCCGAGATCCGGGTCGGCAATCCGACCATGAATATGGATGATCCCGCCGAATCCGGCGCTGCCTGGTGGCGGTAGATCCTGCCCGGCGAAACTGAAGGCACGGACCTGATCTGCATCCTCGGTCTCGACGAGAGCGCGCTCGATCAGCGTGTCAAAGTTAGTGGTCACGATTGCTGGGCGATTTTCGAGATCGCGCGACAGGCGCAGGATGGTGCGATGATGCGAGAGATCCGCATCGACGGGCGGCTGCAACTCCGCCACGACCGCGCGTGTCATGTCGGTTGGATTGACGATCCGGCGGCTTAGCGACCCTAGTGCTTCCTCGAACCGGCTCTCTTTGAACGATAATTGTTCCGACGCACTCATTTCGACGTTGAGACCCGCGAAGCAGCGTGTCACGAGCGCGCCGAAACCAGGCAATTGCGGCGCGCTCACCCCAGCGCCGCACAGGAAGACGACATCGCCGGTCAGAAGAGCATCGACCAGCTGCTCGGGAAATTCCGGTCCAGCCTCGGAAAAACGAAGGCTCATGTATAAAAGTCCGGCATTTGCGAACGATGATAAAGTCGGAGTGGCGCTGCTATTGCGACCATTAGTCGTCCTTCATAGATCGTTGATGTGTGATCGCTGAACATAGAACCAACATCCGGGAATCGCTTCCAACTGTCTAGTGCAGGAGAGCGCTGGATCAGCGACTCATGTAAGGACTGTTTGCCATTCTTTCTCGACGACTGTCCCGTTCCGGTCCTTCGAAAGTCGCTTTTGGCAGTGATTATCGACAGTGCGATCAAGGTTGACCCGGAAACGATCGCTGTGCGGGCTGGCCCGGAACCAAAATGACGGCGGCCATTGATGGCGGTGGCTGCGGGGCATCGTTGCCAGTTGCAACGATTGTCGATTTCAACGACGAGACTCCGTTCCAATTCTGTTGAAACGGGCACGAGCGCCAACCATATAGAAGCTATGGGTACTTTTGGCACTGCCACGATTCTACTACATGTTACCGCTCTCGACCTAACCGAGCAGGCGCTACTTACCTTGCGCGAAGATGACCCCGTTCGATCGCAGCTATTGGATAACCTGCAAATTGCCCGTCAGATGCTGGCGATGAGCCCGCCGAACATTCGTGCGACGCACCAGATTTTCCGTCAGGTTCGTTCGGCTTTCCCGAATTACGACACCACCAACCTGCCGCTGGCGCGTGCGATCAAAGCCGCTCGCGATGCTGCGCAACCGCGACTATGAATCCGGGAGTAGGTATGATCGAAGTTCACGAAGTTCGGTTGCATCTCACCGACGGCCAAAGCGTGGAGTGCTATCTGGAAAAGATCCCCCCAGGCTACATGGGCGAGTTGTTTTTCCCGCCAATGAGTAATAACCTGCTCAAAGTGCTGTTTCGTAGCCCGCAACAGTTCGCTACGGCTAATGAATGTTATGAGTGGCTTGTGTCCCAGGCGCTGCGCTATGCGACCGAGTTTAATTTAGCTGTCGATCGCATCGACAACCCCTGCAACGATCCTTTCATCAAGCGCCCTGACCAGCAGATTGTTCTCGCGAAGTTGAACGTTGCGGTGCCAGTGCTAGTCAACGGCCAGTAGACGCTTGCAAACGGCCGGTGTGGAGCCCCCGAACTGAAAGTAGGCAGATGGCTCACGGCCAGTTGCGGCCATCGCCTCCTTCCTGAACCTCGGACAGCTTTTATCACGTCACGCCGAGACGTTGAAGATCGCAAATGTCAGCGAAACTGATTAGCCCGCTTTGGTTTGCGAAGTTCTTTTCAGGAGCCCATTGCAGTTGACAGTCAAGTCTAGGCGGCCGCAGTAGTCTGCATCTTGACGACATTTCCACCCAAGCGAAGCTGATCGAGGTGATCGCTCCACCACTGCGCCATCCGAACGCGCTCCTCCCAGTGTTTACCGCGATGGTAGGCTCCCCGAACGGCGTTACTGTCGCCGTGCGCAAGGGCACGCTCGATCGCATCGGGGTTCCAAAGCCCGGATTCATTGAGGAAAGTGGAAGCGGTTGCCCTAAGGCCGTGCGCAGTCACCTCGTCCTTTGAGAAACCCATTCGGCGGAAAGCAGCATTCAGTGCATTCTCGCTCATTGGCCTCGTGAAACTGCGCGCGGAAGGAAACACATAGCCCTTGTGATCGAGCATTTCAGCTAGATCAGTCAGTAAGCTAATCACTTGCTTGGAAAGCGGCACGGCATGTGCCCTGCGTGCCTTCATCTTGCCCGCCGGGATCTTCCAGATACCCTCCACGAGATCAATCTCACGCCATTCGGCATGACGCAGTTCGCCAGGCCGTACGAAGACGTGCGGTGCGATCTGGAGCGCGAACTTAGTGACCGGATAACCAGAGTAATCATCGATCGCGCGGAGCAGGCCGCCAAGCTCCTTGGGCTCAAGGATCGCCGCATAATGCTTCGCGCGAGGGGTGACGAGGGCACCCTTGAGCAAGCTAGTCGGATCGGACTGGCAGCGGGTGGTAGCAACCGCGTAGCGGAACACCCGGCCGGCAAATGATCGACACTTCTTGGCCGTCTCGTGCTTGCCCGTTGCTTCAAGACGCTTGAGCGGTGCCAGGACCTCGAACGGCTCGATTTCCTTGATAGGTCGGCTACCGATCGCCGGGGCCAATTGCTCGAGGAAGTAGTTGGCCTTCACCAAGGTCGCATCTGCCCTGCCATTCTGCACCATCATCTGCTCGATGTACTCGCGCGCCACGGCCTCGAATGTTTGGGCTGCCAGGAACTCCTCCCGGATCTTTTGCTTGCGCTTCTCGAACGCCGGGTCGCCACCGGACGCAATGGAATGGCGTGCCTCGTAGGTCGCTTCTCGCGCTTGCTTCAGGCTGATGTCGGGATAGCTTCCGATGGAAAGCTTCTTCTCGACCTTGCCGATGCGGTAACGGAACCGCCAGAGTTTGCCGCCCGACGGCGTGACCTCGACATAGAGGCCGCGCTGGTCGGCGACCTTGTAAGGTTTGTCCTTCGCCTTGAGTGCGCGGAGCCGAGTCTCGGTCAGGGGCATGTGCGGGCCTTTTTTTCCGGCTTTTTGCAAAAGGCCCGCAAAAGGCCCGCAAAAATGTCAGGAACCCCCGGGAACAGCCGGGACGATCCGGAACCATCCAAGGGCCAATTCCCTAGGATTCCTGCGGTTTTTATAGACTTTTTGGGATGTTCTGAAAAGAACAAATGGTGCCCAGAAGAGGACTCGAACCTCCACGCCGTTACCAGCGCCGCCACCTGAAGACGGTGCGTCTACCAATTCCGCCATCTGGGCACGGAGGCGGTGGGCCAGAGAGCCCGCCGCCGGGTAGGAGGGCGCCACTAGCGGGGCATGTGGGGGGTTGTCAACGGCGCTGTTGGCACTGGGACAAGATTTCTTGAACATGGATGCGTTTCCGGCGGGATTCCGGGACTTCACGGTTGCCGGGCGGGCCCGGGCTGTGCCAATGCGCTGGCCTTAGCTCTGCATAGGCGGGGCGATGATTCACATCACGGGGTGCAAGCGATGGCTGGCAAGGCGGATCTTTCGGGCAAGCTGGTGACGGTGTTGGGGGGCAGCGGGTTTGTTGGCCGGCACCTGGCGCAGGAACTGCTGGCGCGCGGGGCGCGGCTGCGGGTGGCCTGCCGCCGGACCGAAGTGGCCGGCCGGATCAAGCCGCTGGGCAACCTGGGCCAGGTGCAGCTGGCGCGCTGCGACATGACCGATGCCGAATCGATCGCCCGCGTGGTTGCGGGATCGGACCTGGTGGTGAACCTGGTCGGCGCCTTCTCCGGCGATCTGGATGCGGTCCAGGGCAGCGGCGCGGGCCGCGCGGCGGCGGCGGCGGCGGCAGCCGGGGCCAGCGCCTTTGTCCACGTGTCCGCGATCGGTGCCGATGCCGAAGGCGCGACCGCCTATGCCCGCAGCAAGGCGGCGGGCGAAGCGGCGGTGCTGGCGGCCTTCCCCACGGCCACGGTGCTGCGCCCGTCGGTGCTGTTCGGGCCGGACGATCACTTCCTCAACCTGTTCGGCGGGCTGATTGCCCTGTTCCCGGTGATCCCGGTGTTCGCGCCGCAGGCCAAGTTCCAGCCGCTGTTCGTCGATGACCTGGCCGAAGCGATCGCAAATGCCCTGGTCGATCCGGCAGCGCATGGCGGCAAGACCTATGAACTGGGCGGGCCGGAGCAGATCAGCGTGCTCGACCTCAACCAGCGGATCGCCGCCGCGGCGGAGCGCAAGGTGCTGCTGGCCGAAATGCCCGACGGCCTGTCCGGCCTGTTCGCGACGATGACCGGGTGGCTGCCGGGGGCGCCGCTCAGCCGCCAGCAGTGGCAGCTGCTGCGCGCCGGCAACGTGGCGTCGGGTCAGCATCCGGGGATCGAGGCGCTGGGCGTGCGCGCCCGTCCGCTCGGCCTGTTCCTGGAGCGCTGGATGGTGCGCTATCGCAAGCACGGCCGGTTCGAGGACCGGCTGGCAGCCTGACCGGTCAGGCGTTCACATCGGCATAGTGGCTGGGCGGCTGGATCACTTCCATCCGCTCGGACAGGAGCGGGCGGAAGCTCGGCCGGCTCTTGAACACGGCATACCAGTCACGCGCCTGGTCGTGCCCGGTCCAGTCCAGCCCGCCAAGGTAGTCGGCGACCGAGATCTGCGCCGCCGCCGCCAGGTCCGCCAGGCTCATCGTCGCGCCGGCCAGCCAGGGGCGATGGTCGATCAGGTGATCGATGTAATAGAGGTGTTCGTGCGCCAGCTTCATCGCCTCGCGCAGCACCTTGCTGTCGGGCGCCATGCGATAGACCAGCCGCTTCTTCATCCGTTCGTGCAGCAGCGGGCCGGTGACGTCGCCGAAGAAATTCTCGTCAAACAGGGCAACCAGGCGGCGGATTTCCGCGCGGCCTGCGGCGGTGCCGTTGATCAGCTGGTTCTTTTCGACCGTTTCCTCGAAATATTCGCAGATCGCCCGGCTATCGGCCAGCGTGATCCCCTTGGCCGGCTCGTGCAGCACCGGGGTGCGCCCGGCGGCGTTCATCGCCAGGAATTCGTCGCGCCCTTCCCACGGGTTTTCGCGCCACATTTCGTAGGCGATGCCCTTTTCGCTCATCAGCAGGCGAACCTTGCGGCTGAAGGGGCAGAGGGGGAACTGGTAGAGTTGCCACATGGTCAACCCCCATGCCCGTGCCTGATTCGCGCTTCAACCCGTAGCCGCGCGGGTAGGCCGACAAATCAGGTGGAAAAGTCGCGCGAACGCTCGAGCAGCAGCCCTTCGCGCAGCCCGGTGTGGGAAACCACCACGCTGGCCGGGCCGGTTTCGGCGATCAGGGCCGAGAGCAACGCGGCGGCATCGGGCAGCTGCGCCGCGCGTGAACTGGAGATGCCGGGCACTGCCGCCAGCCGCCGCGCGCCAAGATCGCGCGTCACCGTTTTCAGCGCGCGGGCTTCGGCGGCAGGGATCGGCGCCCCCTCGCTCGCGCCGGTCAGGTGCATGTAGAGCCGTTCCAGCGCGCGCCACGACCCGCCGACCAGGAAAAGCTGCTGGCCGCGCGCCATCCGGGTCCAGTCGAGCGGGGCCAGCAGGTCCGCCAGCGTCTTGCGCAGCCGCCCGCGCCCCTGGGCGCGGATCGCCGCGACCGGCATCACGCCCAGCCGGAACGACACGCATTCATGCACGCGTTCCCCACCGATCCGCGCCAGTTCCAGGCTGCCGCCGCCCAGGTCCGCCGCGAGGCCGACCGCGCCGGGATGGGCGCCGATCACGCCCCAGGCCGATGCCCGTGCCTCGTCCTCGCCGGAGAGGAGTTCAGCCGGCAGGCCCAGCGCGCGGACCTGGCCCAGGAATTCGGGGCCATTGGCCGCATCGCGCACCGCCGCCGTGGCGACGACGTGCAGGCTATCAAGCGGGATCAGCCGCAGCAGCGCGGCGAACCGGCCCAGCGTGGCCAGCGCCAGCGCCACGCCGCGCCGGTCAAGCTTGCCGCGCGCCACCACGCCCCGGCCCAGCTGGGCCTGGACCTTGTCGTCATAGAGCACCGTCGGCGTGCGGGGATCCCCCCCGAACACCACCAGCCGGATGGAATTGGAACCGATGTCGATGATCGCCTGGCGGCCGTGCTTGCCCATGCCCACCGTCATAGGCACGGCGGCTGCGCAGGGCCAGTGGCACGGCGCACTATTCCGCAGCCGCCTTTGCCGCCGGATGGATGATCAGGCCCGTACGTACCTCAGGCAGCGCGCCGTTGCCCGATCTTGGCTTCGATCCCCAGCCACAGCCGGTTGAGGAACCGGGCCGCTTCGGACCGGGGCGCGAAGGCGCCCAGCGGCACGCGCCGCACCGCCGATTGTTCCATTTGCCCGGAATAGGGGATCGTCGGCCAGCCCTGGGCGCTGTCCCGCGCCAGCTCGCGGTGCAGCGGGCGGCGCGAATTGTACATCGACAGCACCGGCAGGATCGGCGGATGACGGTGATGGATGCGCAGCAGTTCGCGCCGCATCTGCTCTAGCGAGCGGGCCGACAGCGGCGATGGCGGCATTGGCACGATCACCAGATCGGCGGCGGCGATCACCTGTTCGGTCAATTCGGTGAAGCCGGCCGGGCAATCGATCACGATCCGCTGGTAATCGCCGCGCAGCACGCCCGCCACCTGGGCCAGGCGGCGCGGGCCGAGCCGGGCCAGCTGGAACGGCAACAGCCGCAGGCTGGCATCGGCCGGCAACAGCGCCAGGTCGGCATAGGCCGTGGGTTCGATCAGCTGGCGGGGGCGGCCTTCGCGCTGGAACATGCCGACGGCCCGCGGCACGGAAGGTTCGTCATGCCCTATCAGGAAGCCAGCGCCGCCTTGCGGATCGAGATCCCACAGCAGCGTGCGCTGGCCGCCCAGCGCGGCACATCGCCACGCTAGATCAACCGCCAGGGACGTCTTGCCGACGCCCCCTTTCATGCTGGCTATGGCTATTACCGCCACCTTTGCGACCCACCCGTATGCTTAACAATTGTCGCTAAGATGCCTTAACTCGCAATTATTGCAATCGCTTGTCGTCACCTGCCCCGAAACGGGACCGCGACTGGCCTAGCGGTTAAGCGGTGGGACCAGGCCTATTCCGCAGCCAGCGACTTGCGCCGCGCTTCGGCCCCGGCATCATAGCGGAACTTCTCGAAGGCGATGCGCTGGTCGTAACCGGGGTCCTCGGGGTAATCCTGGTAGTGATCCAGGATATAGTCGAACACTTCGCGCAGCTCTTCCTTGTGATCGGGATGGCTGAAAATGTAGAGCCGGTTGGCTTTGATCGCCTCGATCGCGCGGGCGCCGATCACGTCGGGTTCCATGCCGTATTCGTGGACGCCCTGGAGCCGCTCCACCGCCGCCTTGTCGACCGGTTTCATCGCGCCCTTCAGCGCATCGGGGCGGACATCATCGCTGGCGTAGATCACGCTTTTCACCAGCCCCGGGCACAGCACCGACACGCCGATGCCATGTTGCAGCAGGCTGTAGCGCAGCGATTCCGAGAGGGCGCGCACGGCCGCCTTGGTGGTATTGTAGATCCCCGGACTGGGCGATGACAGGAACGCCGCCATCGACGCGGTGTTGAGCACGTGCCCGCCCACCTGCGTGCCGGCCTTGACCCGTTCGACCATGCGCGGAACGAAGGTCTGCACGCCGTTGATCACCCCGTGCAGGTTGACCCCCAGCAGCCAGTCCCAATCGTCGTAGGAGCTGTCCTCGATCGTCTGGAACAGGTTGACCCCGGCGTTGTTGCACAGGATCGACACCGGACCGAAGCGGGCTTCGACCTCGTCCGCGGCGGCGGCGAAATCGGCGCGGCTGGACACGTCGAGCTGGACGCCCATGACTTCCCGGTTGTCGAGGCTCTTGATCGCGCGGTCGATCGCGTCCTGGCGCACATCGGCGATGGCGACCTTGCACCCTTCGTTCAGCAGCGCGCGCACCAGCCCGATCCCGACGCCATTGGCGCCCCCGGTCACAAAGGCCGTCCGGCCCGCAAAATCCTTCATGGTTCAGCCCTTCCTTGCCGCCTTCAGCGCCTGTTGCCGCGCAATTTCCTGCGTGATCGCGGGGTTGCGGAACAGGAACGGGAAGGTCGCCTTGTATTCGGGGTTTTCGGGCAGGTGGTCCTGCACCGCCAGGGTCGTCGCCTCGCCCCGCTCGCGCACCCCATCCAGGAATTCGTGGTGGGTGAGGATGTAGAGTTCATCGTTGAGGATGCCCTGCAGCACCCGCTGGCCGACCTCCTCCTTGGTCTGGAACAGGTGCGACAGGTCGCCGCTGGCCTGACGGCGCTTGTCGGTTTCGGCATAGCCGGTGTCGGCCAGTTCCGCCGGACGGGTTTCGCCCGACTTGGCGATCTGGGTCTGGACGGCGCCCGGACAGAAGGCGCTGCAGATCACGCCCTTGGGTTCCAGTTCCAGCCGCATGCATTCCATCATGCTGGTGACATAGGCCTTGCCCGCGCAGTAGATCGTCGATCCCGGCACCGGCACCAGCGCCCCCATCGAAGCGGTGCAGACGATGTGCCCGCCCTCGCCGTGGCTGAGGATGCGCGGCAGCAGCGTGACGACCGCGTTGATCGCCCCGCCGACGTTGACGCCGTTGACCCAGTCCCAGTCGGCATAGGTCGCCTGTTCGGTCGGCCCGCCCAGCCCCACGCCCGCGTTGGCAATCAGAACGTGCAGCTTGCCGAACCGCGCTTCGGCCGCGTCGGCCGCCTCGGCAAATTGCGCGCGGTTGGTGACGTCCAGTTGCAGGGCCAGCACCCGCTCGCCCCCGGCCAGTTCGGCCGTGGCGGCATCAAGGTGGTCCTGGCGGATGTCGGCGATCGCCACATTCATCCCCGCGCCGAGCAGCGCCTTGGCAATCCCGAGGCCGATGCCCGAGGCTCCGCCGGTGACGAAGGCGGTCTTGCCTTCCAGATTCTGCATGTCACTCTCCCTTGCGAGCATTTTCCCGCTGGCCTTTTTGTATATGTTACTTACAAATTGCCAAGAGGATTCGACGGGACCGACTAACGGCCCGCGTATGGAGAGGGATGCGGATATGGCGGGACCAGTGGTCGCCCCCGGTGGCGATTCCGGCGTGACTTCGGCAGCGGGGAAAGTCTGGCCGTCGACCGGAGCAGCCTATTGGGCGCTGTTCGTGATCATTCTCGCCACTTTCATGTCGTTCCTCGACCAGGTGGTGTTCGGCATGCTGGCCGAGAACATCAAGCGCGACTTCCAGCTGACCGACACCCAGCTTGGCTTCCTGGCCGGCCCGGCAACGATCATCTGCTATTTCTTTGTCGGCATCCCGCTGGGGCGGCTGGCCGACATCTATCCCCGCAAGCTCGTGCTGTCGGCCAGCGCGGGGATCGTCGGGCTGCTGATCGCGCTGAGCGGGATGGCGCAGAGCTTTGCCCAGTTCGTCGGCACGCGGGTGTTTCTCGCGGCGGGCGGATCGGCCCATGCGCTGTCGTCCTATTCGCTGCTGACCGATGCCTTTCCGCCGCGCGTGCTGACCCGCGCCTTTGCCCTGCTGCAACTGGGCTTCATCGGCGGGACCACGCTGGGGCCGATCATCGGCGGGCGGCTGGTCAAGGCTTCGTCGGGCTGGAATGCCGAACCGTTCCTCGGCCTGCCGATCTACAGCTGGCAATGGGTGCTGATCTATCTCGCCCTGCCCTCGGTCATCGCCTCGGTGCTGTTCCTGACCGTGCACGAACCGCAGCGCCTGGCCCCGCGCGGCGAAGGCGTGCACGTGCCGCAGGACGCGGGCCTGCTGCGCAAGATCATCACCTTCATGGGGTTCGACGCGGCCCGCGCGATCCACGCCGGGGGGAAGGTCTATTACCCGATGTTCGCCGCCCTCGCGCTCAGCGCGGTCGAAAGCTTCGGGATCATGTTCTGGCGCGTGCCCTACCTGATGCGCGAATTCGGCTGGGACGCCAAGCAGATCGGCGATGCCATCGGGCTGACCGCGCTGATCGCCTCGATCCTGGGCATGGTCGTCGGCGGCGTGTTCGTCGAATGGCTGGCCAAGCGCCACAAGGACGCCAACATCCGCGCCGCGTTCCTGTGCTTCTGCGGGACCACGGTGGTGATCATCACCGCGCTGCTGATCCCCGATCCGTTCTGGTCCAGCGTGACCTTCGGCTGCGCGGCCTTCTTCGGGATTGCCGGGGCCGTGCCGCAGAACGCCGCGATCCAGCGCGTCGCCCCCAACGACATGCGCGGACAGATCACCGCCTTCTACCTGTTCATGTTCACTTTCTTCGGGGCGATGGGCAGCTGGTTCATCGGCGCGATTTCCGACAAGGTCACCGGCAACCTGGGCCAGGCGATCCTGTTTACCGCCTGCACGCTGCTGCCGCTGGCCGCCTTCCTGATGTTCCGCGCCATCCGCCCCTACCGCGAGGAAGTGGAACGGCTGGAAGCGGAGGGGCGTTGACAGGCCCGCGCTGGCCCCGCATTCTGTAAGCAACACATACAATATTGGGAGAGAGTCGATGGCTGAAGACCGTATCGCCGCGCTGGAGGCCAAGCTGGCCGACATGGAGCGCCGCCTGACCGTGCGCGAGGGCGAGCTGGACGTGAAGAAGCTCCAGTACCTCTACGGCTACCTGATCGACAAATGCATGTACAACGAAGTGGTCGACCTGTTCGCCGACGATGGCGAAGTGCGCTTCTTCGGCGGGGTGTGGAAGGGCAAGGAAGGCGTGCGCCGGCTCTATGTCGAACGCTTCCAGAAGCGTTTCACCTATGGCAACAACGGGCCGATCGACGGCTTCCTGCTCGATCACCCGCAGATCCAGACGATCATCGACATCGACGCTGACGGCAAGACCGCGCGGCTGCGCGGGCGTTCGACCATGCAGGCCGGGCGGCACAAGGACTATGAAGGCGACGAACCGCACCTCAAGGCGCGCCAGTGGTGGGAAGGCGGCCTTTACGAGAACACCTACGTCAAGGGCGATGATGGCAAGTGGCGGATCAAGTGCCTGAACTATTTCCCGCACTGGCACGCCGACTTTGAAAAGGGCTGGGCCTATACCCCCGAGGAATACGTGCCCTTCCCCAAGGTGCTCTACCCCGAAGACCCGAGCGGCCCCGACGCGTTGATCGAAGACCACTGGCTGTGGCCGACGCACAAGCTGCTGCCGTTCCACATGAAGCACCCGATCACGGGCCAGGAAATGGTCGCCCAGCGCTGGCAGGGTGACGAAGAACGCACCCGCAAGAAAGCGGCGGCGAAGGCGGGCTGATTCACACTTCAAAGGCCACGTCACCCCGGACTTGATCCGGGGTCCCGCTTCCTTGGCGAGCTGGAAAGAACAAGCTGGACCCCGGGCCAGGCCCGAGGTGACGGAGTAGATTGAAAATGTCCGAATACCCCTCCCTCCACATGCTGATCGACGGAGAACAAGTCTCCGGCGGCAGCCGCCGCACGCACACCGTGGTCAATCCCGCCACCGGCGAGGCGCTGGGCGAACTGCCATTGGCGGACGCGGCGGACCTTGACCGCGCGCTGGACGCGGCGGCGCGCGGCTTTGCCTTGTGGCGCGATGCCCCGGCGCAGCAGCGTGCGGCCGTGCTGCAAGGCGCGGCGCGGCTGATGCACGAGCGGCAGGAGGAGATCGCCCGGATCGCCACGCTGGAACAGGGCAAGCCGCTGGCCGAAAGCCGCATCGAAGTGATGATGAACGTCGGCCTGTTCAACTTTTACGCCGGGGAATGCCAGCGGCTCTATGGCCGCAGCCTGGTGCGCCCCAACGGGATGCGCAGCACCGTGGTGCATGAACCCGTGGGCGTGGTCGCCGCCTTTGCCCCGTGGAACTTCCCCATCGGCAACCCGGGCCGCAAGCTGGGCGCGCCGATCGCGGCGGGCTGCTCGGTGATCCTGAAAAGCGCCGAGGAAGCCCCGGCCAGTGCGCTTGCCGTGCTGCAATGCCTGTATGACGCGGGCCTGCCCAAGGAAGTGGCCCAGGCCGTGTTCGGCGTGCCGGACGAGGTCAGCCGCCACCTGCTGGGTTCGCCCATCGTGCGCAAGCTGTCGTTCACCGGCTCGACCGTGGTCGGCAAGCACCTGGCCCGGCTGGCGACCGAGAACATGCAGCGCACCACGATGGAACTGGGCGGCCACGGCCCGGTGCTGGTGTTCGATGATGCCGAGTTGCAGAAGACGCTCGACACCGTGGTTGGCCACAAGTTCCGCAACGCCGGGCAGGTCTGCGTCAGCCCGACGCGGTTCATTGTCGAGCGCGGCGTGTTCGAGGCCTTCCGCGACGGGTTCGCAGAGCGCGCAAGGCGGATCAAGGTCGGTAGCGGACTGGATGCGGGCACCCAGATGGGCCCGATGGCCAATCCCCGCCGGCCCGAGGCGATGGACCGCCTGATCAAGGATGCCGTGGCGCGCGGGGCGAAACTGCACTGCGGCGGCGAGCGGATCGGTAACCAGGGCTATTTCTATGCCCCCTCGGTGCTGAGCGAAGTGCCGCTGGACGCCGCGATCATGAACGAGGAACCGTTCGGCCCGGTCGCGATCATCAACCGCTTCGAGGACGAAGCCGCGATGATCCAGGAAGCGAACCGGCTGCCCTATGGCCTCGCCGCCTATGCCTGGACTGGTGATGCCAAGCGGCAGCAGCGGCTGGGGCGTTACCTCGAAGCGGGCATGGTCGGGCTCAACACCACGATGATCGGCGGGGCGGATTCGCCGTTTGGCGGGGTAAAATGGTCGGGCCACGGCAGCGAGGACGGGCCGGAAGGCGTGCTCGCCTGCATGGTGACCAAGGCGATACACGAAGGATGAAGCGGCGGCAGGTCAACGCGGGGCTGGCCGCCAGCCTGGCCGCGATGGCCCTGCCCGCGCGGGCGAAGGAGAGGAAGGCAATGACCCATCAACTCAAGACCGGCGGGGACCGCGGTTACTTGCGCATCGCCACCGAGGAAGCCTTTGCCACGCGCGAACAGGTCGACGTGTTCCTGCGGATGGTGCGCGATGGCACGGCGGACAAGGGCATGGTCAGCCTGTGGGGCTTCTATGCGCAAAGCCCCAGCGAACGCGCGACCCAGATCATGGACCGCCTGCTCGACCTTGGCGAACAGCGCCTGGCGCACATGGACGCGACCGGGATCGACAAGGCGATCCTGGCGCTGACCAGCCCCGGCGTGCAGCCGCTGACCGATGTCGAGGAAGCCAAGGGCATCGCCGGGCGCGCCAACGATTACCTGGCGGAGCGCTGCCAGGCCCACCCCGACCGCTTCATCGGCATGACCGCCGTTGCCCCGCAGGACCCCGAATGGTCCGCCGCCGAAATCCGCCGCGGGGCCAAGGAACTGGGCTTCAAGGGCGTGCAGATCAACAGCCACACCCAGGGCCATTACCTCGACGAGCCGCAGTTCGATCCGATCTTCCGCGCGCTCGCCGACGTCGGCCAGCCGCTCTACATCCATCCCGCCACCCTGCCCGACAGCATGATGGGCGACATGATCGGCGCCGGGCTGGACGGCGCGGTGTTCGGGTTCGGCGTCGAAACCAGCTATCACCTGCTGCGGCTGGTCACGACCGGGATCTTCGACCGCTATCCGGGTCTGCAGATCATGGCCGGCCACGGGCTCGAGGCGCTGCCCTACTGGCTTTACCGCACTGATTACATGCACAAGGCGGGGATCCGCTCGAAGCGGTATGAACGGCTCAAGCCGCTGCAGCACGATCTGTTCCACTACATGCGCAACAACTTCCTCGGCACCACCAGCGGGCTGTGCTGGGAGCCGGCGGTCAAGCTGATGTTCGACGTGATGGGCGAGGACCGCGTGATGTACGCGATGGACTATCCCTACCAGTACGAGGCGAGCGAGGTGCTGGCGATGGACAATCTTGCCATTTCCAGGGAAGCGAAGAAGAAGTTCTTCCAGACCAATGCCGAGAGGTGGTTCAACCTGTGACCCCGGCCCTGCCGACCGCCGTTCCCAAGGGCGCGCGCTATGCCCTGCTGCTGGTCGCGCTGACCAATGCGATCAGCCTGCTTGACCGCCAGGTGCTGGCGATCCTCGCCCCGGGGATCAAGGCCGACCTGGGGATCGGCGATGCCGAGATGGGGCTGCTTTACGGCACGGTCTTTGCGCTGTTCTATGCGCTGTTCTCGCTCCCGCTCGGGCGGCTGGCCGATGGCTGGGTGCGAACCCGGCTGCTGGCAATCGCGATCGGGTTCTGGTCGGCAGCCACGGCGCTGGGCGGTCTGGCGGGGGGCTTTGCCTTGCTCGCGCTGTCGCGGCTGGGCGTGGGGATTGGTGAAGCGGCCTCGCAGCCGGCCGGAACCTCGCTGATCTATGATTACTGGCCCAAGCACCGGCGCGGTTTTGTCATGGCGGTGCTGGCCTCGGCTATTGCGCTCGGGCTGGGCGGGTCGCTGATCCTGGGCGGCGTGGCGGCGGCCTGGTGGGACGCGCGGCTGGCCGCCGGCACCGCGCCGCTCGCGCTGAAGGGCTGGCAGTTCGCCTTCCTGGTGGCAGCCCTGCCCGGATTCGTGTTGGCGCTGTTCATGGGACGCCTGCGCGAGCCAGAGCGCGGCGCGATGGACGGGATCGCCACCCCGCCCGATCCCGCCCCCTTCGCCGCCAGCGGCGCGGTGCTGGCCGCCGTCACGCCGGGGTTCAACTGGCTGGCGCTGGGACGCAAGGGCGCGGACGCCCGGTTCTGGCGGTTCAACCTGCTGGCGCTGGCCGGGATCGTGCTGGCGATGGCCGCGCTTTACCATCTGTGCAGCACGCTTGCCCCGCGCCCGCTGCTCGCTTTCGGCCCCGTCGCGTTCAGCCCGCATGCGCTGCAATGGGGCGTCACGGGGTTCGGCCTGTTCGTGATCGTCAACCTGATGCAGAACATGGCGCTGACCGATGGGCAGGCCTACCGCGTCATCACCCGCAGCCCGACGCTGCTGATGGTCATGGCGGTCGGCACGCTGCAATCGGTGCTGAATTACGGGATGATGAGCTTCAACCCCAGCTTCCTGATGAAGACCTACGGATTGTCGATGAAGGATACGGCGCTGCAATTCGGGCTGGTTTCGGCCGGCATGGGGATTGTTGGCCCGCTGCTGTGGGGGCCGCTATCGGACTGGCTGCAGGCGCGCTTTCCGGGCGTGGGCCGGGCCTGGGTGGCGCTGGTGTGCATGGGGCTGTCGCCGCTGCTGTCGTTCTGGGTCTACTGGGCGCCCGACGCTACCGGCTTCTACGCCCGGTTCCTGCTGTACAGCTTCATCCTGACCGGATGGCTGCCGCCGCTTTACGCGATCATGTACGATCAGGTGCTGCCGCGCATGCGCGGGATCACCGCCAGCGTCTACCTGCTGGTCTCGACCATCCTGGGCCTCGGGATCGGCCCCTATGTGGTCGGGGTGCTGTCCGATGCCACCGGCGATCTGCGCGGTTCGATGCTGACGATCAACGTGGTGGCCATTCCCATCGTCGTGCTGATGCTGCTAGTCGGCCGCCGCGCCCAGCGCGATGAACAGGCCCTGATGGAGCGCGCCGCCTGATGCTCACCGTTCGCGATGCCGCCTTTGCCGTGTTCCGCCATTTCGGCGTCGATTGCCTGTTCGGCAATCCGGGGTCGACCGAGTTGCCGATGCTGCGCGCCCTGCCCGACGGGTTCGATTACGTGCTGGGGCTGAACGAGGCGGCGGTGCTGGGCATGGCTGATGGCTTTGCCCGCGCCAGCGGCAAGCCCGCGCTGGTCAACCTGCACAGCGCGGCGGGTACCGGCAATGCGCTGGGCAACCTCTACACCGCCTATCGCAACAACACGCCGCTGGTGGTCACCGCCGGGCAGCAGGCACGCAGCCTGCTGCCGATGGACCCGTTCCTGGGCGCCACGCGCGCGACCGAATTTCCCCAGCCCTATGTCAAATGGGCCTGCGAACCGGCCCGAGCCGAGGACGTCCCCGCCGCGCTGGTTCGCGCCTTTCACGTGGCGCTGACCCCGCCGATGGGCCCCGTATTCGTCTCGGTTCCGGTCGATGACTGGGACCGCGAATGCGCCATGCCAGCGCTGCCGGACCTGTCGCTGAAAACCCTGCCCGATCCGGCTGGCCTGTCCCGCCTCGCCGCCATGCTCGATGCGGCGGAGCAGCCCGCGCTGGTGCTGGGGACCGGGGCGGCGGATTGCGGCGGCTGGCAAGCGGCGATTGACCTCTCCGAAGCGAGCGGCGCGCAGGTGTGGATCGCCCCGTTCGCCGCGCGCGAATGCTTCCCCGAGGATCACCCCCAGTTCGCCGGGTTCCTGCCCGCTTTCCGCGAGCAGATCGTGCGCCTGCTCGCCCCCTATGACGCGCTGCTGGTCGCGGGCGCTCCGGTGTTCACCTATCACGCCGAAGGCAGCGGGCCGCACTGGCCCGAGCACGCCGCACTCGGCGCGCTGAGCGTCGATCCGCAGCATCTCTCGTTCCTGCCAGGCGGGCTGGGCGTGCTGGGCGATGTCGCGGCGGGCCTCGCCGCGCTGGCCGGGCAGGTCCGCCGCCGCCCTGCCCCCACCCCGCCGCCGCGCGCCGCCGCGCCTGCCCCGGCGATGGAGGCAAACTACGTCCTCTCGCGCGTGGCGGCGCTGCGCCCGGACAATGCCGTGCTGGTCGAGGAAGCGCCGACCGCGCGCACGCCGATGCACGATCACCTGCCGATTACCTGCCAGGGCGGATTCCTGACCTGCGCCAGCGGCGGCCTCGGCTATGGCCTGCCCGCCGCCGTGGGCGCGGCGCGCGCCGTGCCGCAGCGCAAAGTGCTGGCCCTGCTGGGCGATGGTTCGGCGATGTACACCGTGCCCGCACTGTGGAGCGCGGCCGAGCAGGGCGCGAACATCAGCTTCCTGATCCTCAACAACCGCCGCTATGCCGCGCTGGATCATTTCGCCAAGGTGTTCGGGATGAACCGCCTGCCAGGGACCGAGCTTGGCGGGATCGACTTCGTCGGCCTGGCGCAGAGCATGGGCGTCACCGCCCGGCGGGTCGATGCGGTGGCCGATCTCGATGCGGCGCTGGCGCGGAGCTTTGCGGCGACTGGCCCCACCCTGGTCGAACTGCTGATCGACTGATCAGGCCACCCGCCAGACCCACAGCTTGATCCCGGCGGGATAGCGCGCGCCGCTGCACACGAAGATCGACCTGTTCAGCCAGTCATACTTGCCCTTGGGCGCGATGAATTCGGGCACCGTGCGGAAATAGTAGAGCGCCGGGTCCACGTCCTCACCCGCAGCGAGCCGCTGCATCACTTCAGGCGGGCCGTGGCGCAGCCCCTTGTTGCGGATCTGGATGATCACCCCGTCATCGGTTTCCAGCGCATAGATCGCGTCGGCCACGGTCACGCCGTCATGCCGTGTCAGCTGCCAGTCGGCGGCATTGCCCATCAGCTTGCCCTTGATCAGCGGGCCTTCGACCCGCCCGCCCGAAAAGATCGGGATGATCCGCCGGGTCCCGTCCGCCGTCTCGCCAATCGGGATCGGCGCGCCCAGATCGCCGCTCGCTTCGTAGACGAATTCGAGCTCCGGCTTGATCATGCGGGCAGCCCGATCTGATCGGCGCCGGCGAAATTGCCGTGCAGGCCGAAGCGCAGGCGGATGGGCACGTTAATCGTCGCAATCGGCCCCTTTTCGATGTCGAGCGCGTCGAACAGCAGCAGGTCGCTGCGGTGTTCCTCCAGCCGGTTGCAGACCTGCACGATCCAGCCGTCGCCCTCGGGCGCGTCCTTGGAGCGCGGGATGAAGCAGGGTTCCTGCAAGGAACTGACCGGTCCGCACCACCAGTGCTGCTCGCGCTTCGTCTCATGGTCGATCAGGCACAGGCAGTTCATCAGCAGGCCGCCGGCGCTGCCGCCCTTCAGTTCGACCGGGCGCTTCATGTCCATTTCCAGCATCCAGCCATAGCGGTACGGCTGGCCGGTGAAGCGATCGTCGATCCGGGGAAATTCGCCCGCCGTGTCGGTCAGCCGCACTTCGCTTTCGAAGGCGTCGGAATTGCTGGCCATGTCGACCGTCCAGCGGGTCAGATAGCTCATCGCCTCCATCCCGTTGAACGGCGCGCCGTTCACGTCCGGGAAGAACGGGAACATGTTGTTCTTCGCCACCGGAATATCGAAGTGGACCTTGGTGCCTTCCTGAAAGGCGTTCATCACGTGGCTGTTGAAGCTGTTGCCGGTCTTGAACCAGCGGATGTCATCGCCGGTTGCGCCCCTGTGGCGGGGCAGGACGCCGAGATAGACCGGCATGCTGGTATCAAAGCCGAAGTGCGGCAGCCCCTTCTCCAGCCGCTCCCACGACCCGATCGAGGGCATGACGTTGAACACCGCGTAATCCTCGGTGATCCCGAAGTCGTGCATCATGCAGTAATAGGGCACCTTGAACCAGATTTCGTGGACCAGTTCGCCCTCGGGCGTGATCTCGTAGAAAGTGCAATCATCGGTGCACAGGCCGCTGGAGGCATAGCCGAAGCCGATCATGTTACCGGTCTTCGGGTCGATCTTGGGATGGGCGGTGAAGGTCTGCCCGGTCATCTTCAGGCCAGCCTTGCTGGCGAAATCGGTGAACCCGTCCGTGTCCATGCTGGCCGCGTCCATCACCAGCGCCGGACTGTCCTCCTTCAGGGCATAGAGCTTGCCGCCGTGGACCCAGGCGTTGGTGTTAGCAGTGGAGCGGATCTTGCCCTTCACGCTTTCGTCATCGGTCAGCGGGTTGCGATAGGCCCCGAACAGCGCCTTGCCGGCCTCGTTTTCCAGCTTCCACTTGTCGGTCTTGGCCCAGCGCTGGCGGAAATCGCACTGGCCGTCGTGGAAGTGGAAGCGGGTAATCATCCCGTCGCCGTTGAAGGCAATGTCATCGCCCAGCCGCGGGGGGAATTGCGGATCGGGCTGGACGCGGTAGAAGGCGCCGTTGAGTTCGCGCGGGATTTCGCCCTGGTGAACAAGATCGGCAATGTCGGCCTCGATCCGCGAAGGCGTGTTGAAACCGGTAAAGCTGGGGGTATCCGGAAAATGGGCCATTGCATCCTCTCGTTTTCTGGGATTGTATGCAATACAAACGAATAGGCAAGAGCAATGCGGGTGAGAGACGACGACCTGGATGCGGTGACCACCGTCGAGCATGAAGACGACGCCTATCTGGGCGAAATCAACGATATCGTCGGGTTCCACATCCGTCTGGCCCACGGCGCGTGCTATCGCCATTTCACCGAAACCTTCGTCGAACTGGAACTGACGCAGAAGCAGGTGTCGGTCATGTGGCTGGTGGCCGACCACCCCGGCATTTCGCAGATCGACCTGGGCCAGAAGCTGCGGATGGACCGGGCGACGACCATGACCATCGTCAACCGCCTGCAGGCCCGCCATTACCTGCGCCGCGAAAAATCGCCCACCGATGGCCGCAAGCAGGCGCTCTACCTCGAACCGGCCGGCGAAGCCGCACTGGCCGAGGCGAAGCGCGCGATCCGCGAACACGAAAACTGGGTGAAGAGCCGCTTCACCGATGCCGAAGTGAAAACCTTGATGGAACTGCTGGCGCGGATCCACGAATAGCGCGCGCAGCGCACAGAACAGAACGATCGGGACGAGGATTCAACAGACAATGACGCAAGCCCAGGGCAGCGATCCGCAGCGGATCATCGACGATGCGCCGATGAACTGGCGGCAGTACGTGGTCGTGCTGCTGATGGTGCTGCTGAACGCGCTGGACGGGTTCGACGTGCTGTCGAGCGCTTTCGCCTCGCCCGGCATTGCCAAGGAATGGGGCGTCGCGCGCGAGGCGCTGGGCGTGATGCTGTCGGCCGAACTGGTCGGCATGGGGTTCGGCTCGGTGATCCTGGGCGGCATGGCTGACACACGCGGGCGCAAGCCGACCATGCTGGTCTGCCTCGCGATCATGGCGGTCGGCATGTATTTCGCCCACGCCGCGACGGGCCTGACCGAACTGTCGATCTGGCGGTTCATCACCGGCCTTGGCATCGGCGGCATGCTGACCTCGACCAATGCCGTGACTGCGGAATGCACCAGCACTTCGGCGCGCAGCCTGTCGATGGCGATCTATGTCATCGGCTATCCGCTGGGCGGAGTGATCGGCGGGATCGCCGCGCAGACGTGGCTGCTGCCCAATTACGACTGGCGTGCGGTGTTCCTGTTCGGCGCGGTGGTGACAGCGGTGATGATCCCGCTGGTCATGCTGTTGGTGCCCGAAACCCCGGCCTTCTATAGCGCCACCCGGCCCGCCGATGCGGTAGCGAAGATCAACCGGTCGCTGGCGGCTTTCGGCAAGGCGGCGATTGCCGCGCTGCCGGCGGTGGTGGCGGACGCACCGAAGCCGAAGCTGCTCGACATCCTGTCCAACCCGCGGCTGCGCCCGGTCACGCTGCTGCTGGCCTTCGGCTACATGTTCCATACCATCACGTTCTATTTCATCCTGAAATGGGCGGTGAAGATCGTGTCCGACTATCCCCCCGGCTATGCCCCGCCGGTGGCGGCCAGCGTGCTGACCTATGCCAACATCGGCGGCGCGCTGGGCGGCCTGCTGCTGGGCTTCCTGATGAAGCGCTGGGACATCAAGCTGCCAACCGTGATCATGCTGCTGCTGGCGCTGGTCGGCGTGACGGCCTTCGGCATCGGCTATGACAGCATCGATGCCTGGCGCGCCGCCGCCTTTGTCGCGATGTTCTTTGGCAACGGCGCGATCGTGGGCTTCTATGCCGCCTTCGCCAAAGGCTTTCCGGCCTTTGCCCGGGCCACCGGAACCGGCTTTGTGCTGGGCGTAGGGCGGCTGGGCGCGGCGGGTTCGCCGATCATCGCGGGCTACCTGTTCAAGCTGTTCGGGGCCGATCAACTGCTGCTGGTTTCGTTCTGCATGGGGCTGGGTTCGCTGGCCGCGCTGGTGCTGTTCCTGCTGCTGCCGATGCGCGATGGCGACAGCGAAATGGCGGCGCGCGGGTGATGGCCGATTGACCCGCGCCTTGCGCGCCATACAGTAGCGCGTCGCAACCGAATCCAAAGGAGAGGCAACCCATGTATTCGCACATGATGGTCGGCAGCAACGACATCGACCGGTCGAAGAAGTTCTACGATGCCACTTTCGCCGCAATCGGCGGCAACCCCGGCATCACCGATGACAAGGGCCGCCTGATCTACATGCACAACGGCGGGCTGTTCCTGGTCACCCAACCGATCGACGGCGAAGGCGCGACCCCCGGCAACGGCATGACCATCGGCTTTGCCATGGACACCACCGAACAGGCCGATGCCTGGCACGCCGCGGGCGTGGCCAACGGCGGCAAGGCGATCGAAGACCCGCCGGGCGTGCGCGAAGGCGGGGCGATGAGCCTGTACCTCGCCTACCTGCGCGATCCCGATGGCAACAAGCTCTGCGCACTCAAGCGCATGTGATTTGACCGATCCGGTTGAAGTAACACCGCAGGGCACCCGGCGCGCGATCATGCGTGACTGGGTGCCCGAAGTGCCTGTGGCGCTCGAATATAACGGCCTGTCCTATGCGGTGATGATGGCCAGCCCGCAGGATCTGGAAGACTTCTCGATCGGCTTCGCGCTCAGCGAAGGGCTGGCCGCCAGTGCCGCCGAATGCACCGACATCGCCATCGCCGAAGTCGACCAGGGCTGGATCGTGCGCACCGCGTTGTCCGGGCTGGGGGTTGAACGGCTGACCGAACGGGTCCGCACCCGCGTGGCCGAATCCAGCTGCGGGCTGTGCGGGATCGAGAACCTGGCCGAAGTGGCGCGCGCCCTGCCCCCGGTTGCTTCCCACCCGCCGATTGAACCCGCCGCGATCTTTGCCGCGCTGCATGCCCTGCCCGGCCATCAGCCGCTGTCCGGCAAAACCGGCGCGGCCCATGCCGCCGCCTGGGTCGCCGAAGACGGCACGATCGGCTGCGCGCGCGAGGACGTGGGCCGCCACAACGCGATGGACAAGCTGATCGGCGCGATGGCCCGCACCGGACGGACGCTCAGCCCCGGTTTCATCCTGTCGACCGCGCGGTGCAGCTACGAAATCGTCGAAAAGGCGGTCCGCGGCGGCGCGACCACGTTGGTCTGCGTATCATTGCCGACCAGCATGGCGGTTGAGCGCGCGCGCGGCGCAGGGCTCAGCCTGTGGGCGCTGGCCCGCTCGGACAGCGTGCTGCAGGTCTGCTAGCGCGAGAGCAGGAACACCGCGTGTTCGGCGCGCCAGCTGGCCGCCGCCGCGCTGGTCAGCCGGTCGCCCGAGAGGAACCAGGCTCCTTCCACCTTCAGCCCCTTGGCCGCCACCAGATCGCGGAAATCGCTGACCGTGACGTGGTGGATGTTGGGGGTTTCGTACCAGGCGATCGGCAGCAGCCGGGTCACCGGCATGCGCCCATGCCACAGCAGGCTGAGCCGCACCCGCCAGTGCGCGAAGTTGGGGAAGCTGACAAAGGCCTTGCCACCGATCCGCAGCAGTTCATCCAGCACCAGGTCCGGGCGTCTGGTGGTTTGCAGCGTCTGGCTGAGGATCGCGTAATCGACCGCACCGTCCGGATAGAACGACAGGTCGGTATCGGCATCGCCCTGGATCACCGACAGGCCGCGCGCCACGCATTCGGCGACGCCCATCGGATCCAGCTCCATCCCCCGCGCATCGGCCTGGCGGGTGTCGCGCAGCGCCGCCAGCAGATCGCCATCGCCGCAGCCGACGTCGAGCACCTTGCTGCCCGGGGCGACATTGGCGGCAATGATCGCCAGGTCGGGACGCAACTCATTCTGGGGCGCGCTCATTGCAGGAACCCCGCGATCACCCGGTCAAGCGCGGGCACATCCAGCAGGAAGCTGTCATGCCCGAACGGCGCGCTGAGTTCGACAAAGCTGACCGGCGCGCCGACCGCGCTCAGCGCATGGGCGATGGTCCGGCTTTCCGCCGTGGGATAGAGCCAGTCGGTATCGAAGCTGACCAGGCAGAACCGCGCCTTCGTGCCCGCAAAGGCATCGGCCAGCCGCCCGCCGTGTTCTTCGGCCAGGTCGAAATAATCCATCGCCCGAGTGATGTAGAGATAGCTGTTGGCATCAAACCGATCGGTAAAGCTCAGACCCTGGTGGCGCAGATAACTTTCCACCTGGAAATCAGCATCGAAGCCAAAGGTCTTGGCATCGCGGTCCTGCAGCTTGCGGCCGAACTTCTCGTGCATCCCTTCTTCGGAAAGATAGGTGATGTGCGCCGCCATGCGCGCTACTGCCAGGCCGTTTTCGGGGCCCTTGCTGGCCCCGTAATTGCCGTCCTGCCACTTGGGATCGGCCATGATCGCCTGCCGCCCGACTTCGTGAAAGGCGATGTTCTGCGCCGAATGCCGCGCGGTGGAGGCAATCACCAGCACGGCCCGCGCCCGCTCCGGCCAGTTGGCGGCGAGGCTGAGCGCCTGCATCCCGCCCATCGACCCGCCGACCACGGCGTGCAGCTGTTCGATCCCCAGCGCGTCGAGCACCGCCACCTGCGCGCGGACCATGTCGCGGATCGTGATGACCGGGAAACGCATGGCATAGGGCTGGCCATCGGCCGCCATGCTCGCCGGACCGGTCGAGCCATAGCAGCCGCCCAGCACGTTGGCGCAGACCACGAACATGCGGTCGGTATCGATCGGCTTGCCCGGCCCGACCATCCGCACCCACCAGCCCGGCTTGCCGGTCACCGGATGCGGGCTGGCCACGCATTGATCGCCGGTCAGGGCATGGCAGATCAGGATCGCGTTGCTCTTGTCGGCGTTCAGCGTGCCATAGGTTTCATAGGCGATGCGCACGCCGCCAAGCTGCTGCCCGCCATCCAGCGGCAGCGGCTGCGCAAGTTCCAGCACGCGGCTGGCATTCATGATCGCGGCTTGAGACATATTATTGCTCGACTTGGGCGAGCCGGCGCGGCCTGTCAACCAGCGCGGCGCAGCGGCCAAGGATCAAATGCTGTCAAACCGCCCCAAGCCTGCTAAGGGCCACGCGCGATGACCAAGACGCCCACCCCCAAGAGCTGGATCGAGGCGATCCACGCCTATGTCCCCGGCAAGAGCACCGGCGCGGACGGGCGGCCCCTGATCAAGCTGTCCGCGAACGAGAACCCGCTGGGCACCAGCCCGGCGGCGCTGGCCGTGCGCGCGGTTGAACCGTCGCGCTATCCCGATCCCGACAGCAAGGACCTGCGCGCCGGAATCGCCGCGCTGCACGGGCTTGATCCGGCGCTGGTGGTGATGGGTACCGGCTCGGACGAGTTGTTGCACCTCGCCGCGCAGGGCTATGCCGGGCCAGGCGACGAAGTGCTGTTCCCGCGCTATTCCTTCTCGGTCTACGACATTGCCGCGCGGCGCTGCGGGGCAAACCCGGTGGTCGCGCCCGATGCCGATTACGGCACCGATGTCGATGCGCTGCTGGCACTGGTGAGCGAGCGGACCCGCGCGGTATTCATCGCCAATCCCAACAATCCCACCGGTAGCTACCTGGCCAAGGGCGAACTGGCCCGCCTCCACGCAGGCTTGCCCGCCGATGTGCTGCTGGTCGTCGACCAGGCCTACGGCGAATATGTCGCCCCGGAAGACGAGGACGGCGCGATGGACCTGGCCCGGGCCCACGGCAACGTGCTGGTCACCCGGACCTTTTCCAAGATCTATGGCCTGGCGGGCGAACGGATCGGCTGGGCGACCGGCGCCGCGCCGCTGGTCGACACGCTCAACCGCATTCGCGGGCCGTTCAACGTGTCCAACACCGGGCAGGCGATGGGCCTGGCGGCGGTGCACGACCAGGCGTTCGTGGTCCACGCGCGCGAGCATAACCGGGCCGAGCGCGAGCGCTTTGTCGCCGCGCTGAATGCGCTGGGCAACCACGGCCTGCGCCCCCTGCCGAGCGAGGCGAACTTTGTCCTGATCCTGTTCGAGGGCGCACTGACCGCCGAGGCGGCCTACAATGGCCTGGCCGAAGCGGGCTACATCGTGCGCTGGCTGCCGGGCCAGGGACTGCCCCAGGCGCTACGCATCACCATCGGCACGGCCGAGCAGATGGACGCCATTGCCGCCGCACTGCGCACCATGGCGGAGACCGCGAAGTGAGCTTCGGTTCGGTCGCGATCATCGGGCTGGGCCTGCTGGGCGGATCGACCGGGCTGGCGGTGCGGCAATATCTACCCCAATGCGCCACAACCGGCTGGGATGCCAATCCCGAAACCCGCGCCCGCGCGGCTGAGCGCGGCCTGGTGGCGCGGGTCTGCGACACGGCGGGCGAAGCGGTGGCCGATGCCGACCTGGTGATCCTGTGCGTGCCGGTGGGCGCGATGGGCGATGTGGCGCGGCTGATCGCCCCGGCGCTCAAGGCCGATGCGGTGATCAGCGATGTCGGCTCGTCCAAGCAGACCGTGGCCGATGCGCTGGCCCAGGCCCTGCCCGGCATGGCCGTGATCCCCGCCCACCCCGTGGCCGGCACCGAGCGCTCCGGCCCGGATGCCGGGTTTGCCGCCCTGTTCCAGCAGCGCTGGTGCATCATCACTCCGCCAGCCGACGCAGATCCGGCCAAGGTCGAAGCGCTGGGCCAGTTCTGGGAAGCGCTGGGTGCCAAGGTGGAAGTGATGACCCCGCAGCACCATGACATGGTGCTGGCCGTCACCAGCCACCTACCGCACCTGATCGCCTATACCATCGTCGGCACCGCCGATGATCTGGAAGGCGTGACGCAAAGCGAAGTGATCAAGTATTCGGCCGGCGGCTTCCGCGACTTTACCCGCATCGCCGCCAGCGACCCGACGATGTGGCGCGACGTGTTCCTGAGCAACAAGGCCGCGGTGCTCAGCATGCTGCAGCGCTTCACCGAAGACCTGACCGCGCTGCAGCGCGCGATCCGGGTGGGCGACGGCCAGCAATTGTTCGACCACTTCACCCGCACCCGCGACATCCGCCGCTCGATCATCGAGGAAGGGCAGGACGACGCCCGGCCGGACTTCGGCCGCAGCGATCATTCAGCCTAGTCGGTCGGTCAACTCAGCAGGAACGTTCCGGCGACAAGCCACATCACCGCCGTGGACAGCCAGCCCCAGAAGGCCAGTCGGCGGGAAATCGCCAGCTCGCCCATCACTGCCCGGTTGCGCGCGATCAGCATGGTCACCACCATCAGCGGCGGGGCCAGCAGGCCATTGACCACAGCGGCCCAGTAGAGCGCCTTCATCGGATCGATGCCGATGAAGTTGAGCGCGATCCCGCCCGCCGTGGCCAGCGCGATAACGGCATAAAATGCCTTTGCTTCTCGCGGCTTGCGATCCAGACCTTCGACCCATCCGAAAGTCTCGCTCACCGCATAGGCGGCGCTTCCGGCCAGGATCGGCACGGCCAGCAGCCCGGTGCCGATGATCCCGATGGCGAACAGCGCAAAGGCCAGGTCGCCGGCAATCGGGCGCAGCGCTTCGGCCGCCTGGGCAGCGCTGGCGATATCGCGCACACCGTTGGCATGCAGCGTAGCCGCCGTGGCAACGATGATGAACAGCGCAACCAGGTGCGAAAAGCCCATGCCGACGATCGTATCGGTGCGGATCCGCCGCAGTTCCGGCCCCGCCGAGCGCGGCGACACGTGCAACGGCTTGATATGCCGGCGATGCTGCTCTTCCACTTCCTGCCCTGCCTGCCAGAAGAACAGGTAGGGGCTGATCGTCGTGCCGAAGATCGCGACCAGCGCCATGGCGTGTTCGCGGTCCAACGTGAAACGCGGGACCAGGATGTCATAGACCGCGGTGCCCCACGGTACTTCGGCGACGAACACCACCCCGACATAGGAAAACAGCGACAGCGTGGTCCACTTCAGGATGCGGGCATAGCGGTCATAGCTGAGAAACACCTCGAGCAGGACGCTGACCACGCCAAAGCAGACGGTGTAGACCAGCGCCTTGCCCGGCAGCAGCAGCGCCAGGGCCGCGCCCATCGCCCCCAGGTCTGCCCCCAGGTTGATGACATTGGCGATCAGCAGCAGCACCACCACAACCCGCAATACGGCGGGGGGATAGTGCTGGCGCAGGTTCTGGGCGATGCCACGTCCGGTGGTCGCCCCGATCCGCGCGCAGATTGCCTGGATCGAGGCGAGCAGCGGAAAACCGAAGAACATCGTCCAGGCCAGGCCAAAGCCAAACTGCGCGCCGACCTGGCTGTAAGTGCCAATCCCGCTGGGATCGTCATCCGCCGCGCCGGTGACCAGCCCCGGCCCCAGCACTTCGCCGACCGAGCGCTTCATTTCGGCTGGGCTCACGCCGAAGTTACCGGATTGAGCGCGTTGATCGCGGCCTGCACGCGCGCCTCAACCTCCTCGCGCGGGAGACCGGGCGTGATCGGCTCGGCAAAGCGATAGGTGATGACCCCGGGCCGCTTCAGCCAGCGATGATAAGGCGGGCCGGAATCCACCGCCACGGCCACCACCGGAAAGCCCAGCAGCTTGTAAAGCCCGGCAAAGCCTGCCTGCAACGGAGCGTGGGTGCCGTGCGGCACGCGGGTTCCTTCGGGAAAGATCACCAGCGGCCGTCCCTCGGCTGCCATGGCCCGCGCCGCGCTCAACATCGCGCGCAGGGCCTTGGCGCCTTGGTCACGCTCGACCTGGACCACGCCGAACCGGCTTGCGGCCGTGCCCCACAGCGGGATGCGCAGCAGTTCCGCCTTGGCGAAGACCGACGGCAGATGGAACAGGCCGGGCATGTCGATCGCTTCGTAGAAGCTTTCGTGCTTGATCGCATAAAGCACTTGC
Organism: Novosphingobium sp.; assembly: GCF_041905565.1. GTDB lineage: Bacteria > Pseudomonadota > Alphaproteobacteria > Sphingomonadales > Sphingomonadaceae > Novosphingobium. The sequence goes on from NZ_JAYRKX010000023.1 coordinate 34,813, forward strand.
CCATCAGGCATTTCGCCTTCGATCCTGAGCTGGATGCCCAGGATCACCCGCGCGCACCAGCGGTGCCAGCGCGACCAATCGCCGACCAGCTTCTGAAAGTGCCGGCGCGAGCCCAGCGACACCAGCAGCACCGATCCGACGACGTGCCAGATCGAGCCGATGTAGAAGACCGGATAGAACAACAGGTTGCGCAGCAACAGCACGAGGGTCAGCCTCCCCACAGCCCGGCGATCCACCGGGCCAGCAATTTGTGATATTCGGTGAACAGGGTGCGCCAGCTCGGCTGGGTTGGCACCGCGTCTTCCACTACCTCGACCCCTTGGGGCAAATGGCGCCGCAATTCCAGCACCGCGCGGCGCATGTGCCAGTCATTCGTCACCAGGCGCAGCGAGCGCACGTCCTGCGCGCGCACCCAGGCGCCGGTTTCGAGCCCGTTCGACCGGGTATCAACCGCCTGGAACCCCAGGGTCACGCAGCAGGCCATCAGCGCCGAGCGCACCTTGTATTCCACCGCGAATTCGTGCGGCTTGACCTGCTTGCCCACGCCAGACACGAACAGGCGTTCGGCATAGCCTTCGCGCAGCACCTGGACCCCGCGCACCACCCGCCCGGTTCCGCCGGTCAGCACCACCACCGCATCGGTCCGCTGCTCGCCGGCAGGTTGGGGCAGCGCCATGGAAAACCAGACGAAGCCGAGCGCCCAGGCGATCAGGATGGTGGCGGCGACCCGGCGCAGCACGGCGCTACAGCATTCGCCGCAGGGTGCGCAGCACGGTGATCCGCGCCGTGATCATCGCCAACGCAACCCCGGCCAGCGGAACCAGCGCCAGCAGCACCCAGTCAAGCCAGGCCAGCGCGCCGCTGTTGACCAGTCCCGCGCCAAGATCCGCGAACCGCTGCCCCAGGAACAGCACCACGACCATGCCCAGCCCCAGTCCCAGCGCCCCGCCGCCGACCGCCTCGAACCCGATCGAGCGCTGGAAGATGCGGGCGATCTGCACGTCGGTGCCGCCCAGCAGGTGGACAATCTCGATCGTGTCGCGGTTGGCTCCCAGCGCCGTGCGCACCGCCAGCAGCACCGCCGCCGACATCGCAAAGGCCAGCAGGCCGACCAGGGCGAGCGACAGCCATTGCAGCGAATCGATCGCACCGAATACGGGCTTCAGCCAGCTGGACTGCGCATCGACCCGCGCGGACGGCGCGACTTCGCGCACCGAGCGGCGCAGCGCACCGAGCACTTCGGCATCGACCGGATCGCGCAGCCGCGCATCGACCAGCGCCGGCACCGGGATCGCATCGTCCCCGTCAATGCGCGCGCCCAGCCACGGCTCGATCAGGCGCTGAACCTCGTCCGGGGCGACCACGTGGGCCTCGGTCACGCCCGGGGTCTGGCGCAGGCGCTGGGCCGCAGCCTCGGCCTGGCGGGCGCGCAGCTCGGAATTGGCCTCGACCACCTGCACGGTCACGCCGCCGGACAGCTCGTCCGACGCGCTGCGCGCCGTGTTGCTGAACGACAGCCCGGCCGCCGCAGCAATCACCGTCAGCGCCACCATGATCGCGATCACCCACGGCGTCGGCCCCGAAAGACGCGCCTGCGGGATCAGTTCACTGCCGCCCTGCCCGGTCAGGCTGCGCCAGCGCTGGGCAAAGGAACCTTCGGATTGCGAGGAAAACAGGCCCACGGCGCTCACCCCCTCGCCACGTGGGGACGCGGCGGATAGCGCAGCGCCCCGGTCGGATCGCTGAGCCGCCCCTTGTCGAGCCGCATGATCAGCGAATCCGGCACCTTCTTGAGCAGGTGGACGTCGTGGGTGGCCACCACCACGGTCGTGCCCAGCCGGTTCATCGCTTCGAACAATCGCAGCAGCTTTATCGCCATGTCCGGATCGACGTTGCCGGTCGGCTCGTCCGCGACCAGCATTTCCGGGCGGCCGATCACCGCACGGGCAATCGCCACGCGCTGCTGTTCCCCACCGGACAGCTGGGCCGGCTGGGCATGCATCCGGTCGGCCAGGCCAACCCATTCGAGCATGTCGGCCACCGGCTTGGCCAGTTCCCGCTCGGTCACGCCGGCCACGCGTAGCGGCAGCGCGACGTTGTCATAGGCGGACAGGTGCGGCACCAGGCGAAAGTCCTGGAACACCACCCCCAGGCGGCGACGCAGCATCGGCAGGCGTTCGCGCGGCAGGGTGATCGCATCGGTCCCGAACATGCGGATCGCCCCGCGCGAGGGGCGCTGGGCCAGGTACAGCAGCTTGAGCAGCGAGGTCTTTCCCGCACCGCTGGCGCCGGTCAGGAAATAGAAGCTGCCGGGATAGAGCGTGAAGGACACGTCGCTCAGCACCTCGCGGTCGGTGCCGTAACGCAGGCCGACATTGTCGAACTGGACGATTTCCCCGGCGGCGGTCATGGTCATGGGCGGGTACAGGGTCCAGTCAGCGGCAAATGTGCGTCGCGGGGCTATAGCGGCCAATCCATGTGGAAAAAAGCCTCTGCACGCGGCTGTCGACGGGCCGGGCTATTGCCGCGGCGCACAACATGATTAACGGTGCTATCATGATCATCTCCTGCCCAGCCTGCGCCACCCGCTATGTCGTGCCGGACAGCGCCGTCGGAGTCGACGGCCGCACCGTGCGCTGCGCGAAGTGCCGCCACAGCTGGTTCCAGGAAGGTCCGCGGATCGAGCCCCCGGCCGCGCCCGCAGTGCCACCCCAGCCTCAGCCGGAACCGCGCCAGGCCCCTGAACCCGAAGCAACGCCGGTTGAAAAGGCTCCGCCGTTTGAGCAGGCCCCAGCGGAAACACCACCTCCACCCCCGCGAATGACCGCGGTCGAGGACGAAGCCGGCATCGCCGCCCCGCCCGTCTCGTTCGCCCAGCCTGACGAAGCCGAGCCGGCCGCCCCGCCGCCCGTTTCCTTTGCCCGGGCCGAGGATGAAGGTGCCGAGGCCGACAGCGTGCCGATCCCGCCGCCGCCGCTGCGCGGCGACGAGGATCTGCCGCCAGTGCCGGTTCAGGCCGACCCGGCCAATGGCTCGGATTACGATCAGGCGCCGTCGACTTTCGACTATGAACCCCCATTCCGGCCCCGCCGCAATCCTGCCAGGATGTGGACCATTGCCGCCCTGCTGTTCGCCGTGGTTGCCCTTGGCGCGGTTGGCGCCACCGCGTGGTACGGTCTGCCGGACTGGATGCCGTTCTCCAAGCCGGTCTTTGCCGAAGACCAGCCCGGCCTGAAGCTCGATTTCCCTGAAAAGCGGCAGGATCGCCGCCAGTTGGCCAACGGCACCTGGTTCTTCGGGATCAACGGTTCGGTCACCAACATTTCGCAAAGCCAGCGCAGCGTGCCAGCCGTGCTGGTTGTGCTGCGCGATGCGCGCGGCCGGATCGTCCACCGCGCCGAACTGCGCCCGGCCAAGCGTGTGCTGGCGCCGGGCGAGAGCGTGGCGATCTATGAAGCGCTTGTGCCCGTCCCCAAGAGCGGGGTGAAGGCCGAATTCGGCTGGAAGCCCGGCTGACCCCGATGCCTTATTGATATTCGATGAAGTGCCGCCCATCGCGGGTCTGGCTGACCACGCGCAAGGGGCCGGGGCTGTTTTCGCGCGCAGCATTGGTCACGGGTTCAAGGATCACGACCGTAGCGATTGCTGCGATCCGCGCCTCCCCTTGCCGCGCCCCGCCGATCCCGGAAGGGGCCGCCATCGGAGACACGGCGGCGGCGGGACCGCCAAGTGCGACGCAAAGGGCCAGTGCAGCCAACATCCCACAGGGTAAAGGCCCGTTCGCGCCGCGGCGCAATCCGCGCAAACGCCTATACAGGGGTGAAACACGGTTAGAACGCTTGCAGGGGCCCCGCCCCTTTGCTAAGGGCGCGCTCCTACCCCCCCCGGGGCGGCCCGAATCCTAGCGATTTCGCCGTCCTGTTGATTTAGCGGTCGTGGCGGAACTGGTAGACGCGCAACGTTGAGGTCGTTGTGGGCGAAAGCCCGTGGAAGTTCGAGTCTTCTCGACCGCACCAATCAGTCTGACAAGGTAACAGATTTTCGCCTCCGGGCGGACTGCGCCTGTGGAATGGCCTGTGGAATGGCGCAGTTCCGCAGGGTTTGGCGGCGCATCAAAACCTAGGTGAAGCTAGAGACTCTCTGCCCGGCGGCGGCAGAGGGCAAAAATATGCCGGATTCTCTGCCCGCGAGAACCCGGCTTCACCTCACTTTGCTGGTTGATTGGCCGATCAGGCAGCGAGACCGAACTGGCGCTCCTGCTCGGCCCAGTCGATCGGCATATCGCAGATCAGGAGGGCGCGCCGGGTTAGCCCCTTGGGCTGGGTGCCGGTGGCGATTGCTTCGATAATCCTTGGGCTCATCCAGGAGAGCCGCAGCAGTCTTGTCAGCTGGGTCCGGCACCGCCCTTCCCGCTTGGCGAGTTGGGCAAGGCTCAACTCGGGCGATTCCAGGACGAGGCGCTGCGCCGCCATAGCATCAGCGATGAGGCCAAGCAGCTCATTGGATGCTGGTTTGTGATCGGACCCGCTATCGATTCGAAGGCGGGCTTCCCTGAACGGGCGCCGCACTGGAAGCGGGATAGACAAGGCCCAGCCTGCATCCAACGCGATGCTCAGCACACTGGAACTGAGTTTAACCGCGATGTCCCGTTCCTCAATCATGATCGAGGAGACGAAGCTCCGCACTGCATGTTCGATCTTCCCAGTCTCGCGCAGTTGCAGGGCAAGGAGGTGGGCGGTCGCGAACATGGTGCGCAAGGTACCTGCGTCCTCGATGCCGGACAGGCGCCGGAGGGCATGCTCGTCGTTCAGGAGTTGCTCGAGATGCGTAATTAGGTGCTGCTCGAGATGGCCACGCTGGAACCGGATTCCCGGCGGATCGCCGGGCCGGGACAGGTCTTTGCGGGTCTCGTAGTATGCATAGCGCTTGATCTTGCTCGAGCCATAGGTCGGGACCATCGGCCGTCCGAGCGGGTCGATGATGAGACCCCGCAGCATCGCCCGCTGCGGCTCATTGGTCGGGCGCTTTCTTGGCGGTGCCTTCTCGGCGAGGTACATCTGCACCCGCTCCCACAAATCCTCATCAACGATCGGCTCTTGCTCGCCATCGTAGACCTTGCCCTTGTGAACAATCTTGCCGCGATAGATCGGGTTCTTGAGCAGATGGAACAGGCTGCCCCGGGCGAACGGGATGCCACCGCGGTGCGGGCCGCTGGCGCGATGCTGGACCTTGGTGACAACGCCTTCGGCGCGAAGGATCTCGATCAGGGCTGGAACATTTCTGACCTCGAGGTAGCGCTGCATAATCGCGCGCACCCGCTCGGCTTCTTCCGGCACCGGGACCAGCTTACGCTCGACGACCTGGTAGCCGAGCGGTACCGGCCCGCCCATCCAGATGCCCTTCTTCTTGGAGGCGGCGATTTTGTCGCGGATACGCTCGCCCGTGACCTCGCGCTCGAACTGGGCGAACGACAGCAGCACGTTGAGGGTTAGCCGGCCCATAGAGGTCGTGGTGTTGAAGGCTTGAGTGACCGACACAAAGCTGGCCTCTTTTGCATCGAGCCGCTCGACGATCTTGGCGAAGTCAGCAAGGCTGCGGGTCAGGCGGTCAACCTTGTAGACGACGATGACGTCGACCAGTCCTGCATCGACATCGGCCAGCAGCGCCTTGAGGCCAGGTCGCTCCATATTGCCGCCTGAGAACCCGCCATCGTCGTACCTGTTCGGCACCAGAGTCCAGCCTTCGTGGCGCTGGCTGGTGATATAGGCTTCGCAGGCCTCGCGCTGGGCATCGAGGCTGTTGAACTCCTGCTCAAGCCCATCCTCGGTCGACTTGCGGGTATAGACCGCGCAGCGGAGCGCCTTCACGGCTTCCTCTTCCGCTCGGCAAGGCCGAAGAACAGCGGGCCGTTCCACTGGTTACCGGTGATGGCCTTGGCGATGGCAGTAAGCGACTTCCAGTGCTTGCCATCGTACTCGAAGCCGTCCTCCAGCACGATCACGGTGTGGCCGACCCCGTGCCAGTCGCGGACCAGGCGGGTTCCTAGGGTGAGCTTGCGGGGAAGCGGCTTCTTCTCACCGGCCTCCCCTTCGCTAACTGCGACCTGCCGAAGCAGCGTCCGGGTCGAGCGACTGATCCCGCCCAGACGCTGCTCCTGCAGCTTGTAGCCAATCCCCAAGCGCAGGAGTTCAGGCGAGAGCGCCGGAGAAGGCGCGCCATAGCGGCGCGCCCACTCGGCCTTGAGGTCCTCGGCGGGCAATTCAGCCAGCCGCCCGAGGCTCATGTAAGGCCTGCGTCCCATCAGGGCCCCACCACGCGGTAGATGCGGCCCTGCCCTTCGACCTTGTCGCTGGTGACTGCGTGGCCCTTCTTCTTGAGGCCCGTCAGCGCTGCGCGGGTGGTATGCGGTAGCCATCCGGTTGCGACCGCCAGTTGGTCGACGGTTGCTCCTTCTTGTCGCTGGAGCATGCCAAGCACGAGGCTCGTCTTGCTCTCCCGCTTGGGCGTGGCCTTGTTGGCCTCTTCGGGCTTTGGTTCGCGGGCCATCTTGCGCGGGCGCTTGGTGGCTAGCTTGGTGTCGGCATTGGCAATCATGGGTGGTTCTCCATGCGGAGCAGCGACCATCGCCGCTCCCACCACCCAAAGCCCTGCCGGTCGCGCCGGTTAGGGCTGCGCCAACCTAAGAGGGCCGCGTTTCACTGACAGCACCCATGCTTGCACAGACTGTTAAGTCCAATGGAATGTCTGCTCTGTTCGACGATGAGGCCTGTCCGGATTGCTGTCGTCAGCCTACATTAGCGCAGGTTCGTTCAGCTCGCCGGATAGATTGCCGGCGGACTGAGCCAGTCGACCGGAACGAGCTTATCGTCGCCGCGCCAATCCTGGATCCTCGTTACGCCAAGTATTTCGCCCCAAACGTCGGGCCCGGCATGATCCAGTACGATTACCTGAAGTCTTCCCGCCGCCCGCGTCACCTCAGCGCCAAGAGCTTCAAACACTGCGCGGATGGCTGCCTTGATCTGGTATGCAATGGACCTGACTTCGCGTTCGGCAAGCTCGGCCTTGAGCAGCTGGGAGAGGATCGGAACCGTGGCATCGAAGGCAGGTGCACCCTGCTCGACGAGGTCGCTGACAGCCTGAGCCATGCCGTACATCTTGAGTGCGCGTAGCATGACCACGACGGCGGCACTGGCGGGATCATGACGCATGACGCAGGTCCTTGTTCCGCAGTGTGTCGTAGCGCGCGACGTTGGCCTTGGGCTCGCGCCGCAGGATCAGGGCCTGCGGAGCATCGATCCTTGGCGGCGTAGCGTCCTTGCCGTCGAGCAGGCGGTGCAGGATGTTGAGGATATGAGTCTTGGTCGGCACGTCGGCGTCGAGCGCCAGTTCCACGGCACACAGCACGGCTTGTTCGTCATGGTGCAGGACCAGCGATAGTACCTCCACCATCTCCCGGTCGCCGCCGGGATGCCGCAGAAGATGGCCCTGCAGTTGCCGGAACGCTGTCGGCATCTCGGTGAAGGGAGCGCCGTTGCGCAGGGCACCGGGCTTGCGCTGGATCACCGCGAGGTAATGCCGCCAGTCATAGATCGTCCGTCCCGGCTGATCATGGGATCGCTGGATTACCCGTTCATGTTCGCACAGGATCTGCCCTTCGGCCGCGACGACAATGCGTTCGGGGTAGATCCGCACGCTGATCATCGCCCAGTCCTCGCTCCAGTCGAACTGGAATGCCTCGCCTGGCTGGAACACCAACGGCACGAAAGTGCCGCGCCCGCTGGTCTGGGCGTCGCGTTGGCGGTCGGCCTTCCAAACCCGTACGAACGCGGCAACGCGGTTGTAGGAACCGTCGTAGCCCAGAACCACGAGATCCGCGTGCATCTGCTTGGCCGTGCGCCGCTGCTTGCGCGACTTGCTGGCTTCTATCCGCAGCCAAGCTGACAGCTTCTCCGCAAACGGGTCCAGCTTGCTCGGCCGCGCTGGAACCTTGAACTTCGGCTCGACCGTATCCGCACGCAGGTATTTGCGGATCGTGTTACGCGACAATCGCTAGCGTCCGCGCTCGTGGTGTAATTTCCGGTGTATGTGACGGTGTATTCCGGGGTGGGGCATGCCCCACCCCGGAATGCGGCGTCGCTGGTGGCCACCGGGCTCATCGTTATGGTGGAGTTTG
>NZ_JAYRKX010000024.1:0-39033 GCF_041905565.1 Novosphingobium sp.
ATCCGCGCTCGGTGATCTGGGCCACCGCATCACGCTTGAACTCATCACTGAAATTGGGCTTCCCCATCGTCGCCTCCTGTCCTCAAAATTAGGATCGAAGGCGTCCAGAAATCTAGGGGCTACTCAGACACCGAAGCCACGGATCTCGCAATCCCACAGCACCGCCTGGGTCTGACCCACCGCGCTGAAGGCATCGACGGATCGCTTGTTGAGCTTGGCTGTTGGCATCTTTGCCGCTCCATTTGGAGACAAAGCCAAAATCGAGGGCCTTTGTCTCCATATTGTCTCCAGATTATGCCGTTTCGTGGCGTTTTCGAGAGTAGGGCGGCGTTGGGAGAACTTCAACAACTATCTGTTATATAGTACTAAATCGTAGATTCGGCTAGACTGGCGAAAGTGCCTGAATCGTTTTGCCAAGGTTGGGGTCGAGGGTTCGAATCCCTTCGCCCGCTCCAGTTTTCCTCAAGGAAAACTATCGCTTATAAGGCGAGATCCAGCCTAAGGGCTGCTTGCACGACACATCACGATCGCCTTTGTCAGCGTGCTGTAAGCGGCGTCAGTGTCCGCTTCCCGGCACGATGCTCAAAGGCTGTTCGTATTGGATCGAACTGCCGGGTACTGATGGCAAACCGCCTTGATCGCACACGGGGCGTGGGCGAAGCGCGCCCGCGCATAATGTTTTAAGAGGTTAAGCCTACGCGTGGCTGAGGCGGTTCCAGTCTCACACTCTCGCCGGATGCATGTGCGGCTAATGCCAGCCTGACGCAAAACAGAGGCGCATTCCATGATTCCAGGACCGCTTGTTGCCGCATCGCTGGGCATCGCTGCATGCATCAGCGTCGGCTTTGTGCAGTCGCTGAAGCCGGTCAGCGCGGGCGCTTACCTGTTCTGGTCATCATGGCTGGTGCTGCCCTATCTTGGGCTTGGGGCGGCAATGTTCCTGGCCCGGCGCAAGGCGCGATCGTCGAGCATGGTGCAGGGCACGGCGATGATAGTTTCGATTGCCGGACCGCTTCTGCTGGCGGACGCTGTTTTCTGGCACCCGGACGCGCAAGGCGGCATCGCAGTGTTGATGGTGCCGTTCGTCCAGGCGGGCCTCGCGGCCATCCTGCTGCCCGTGGCCTGGCTGGTCACTCGCACCCGGCGCGGCTGAACTGCCCGCGGTCAGTTTCCACTTAACGCATCGTTCGCTGACCACCGGGTATGCCAGGCCATGGACAGACAAGCCCCTTCCGCCGAGCAAGCAGTCCGATCGTTGGGAGCGGCCCTTGCGGCATCGCTGCGCAAGAATGGCGGCTGGACCGGTTTCGGGCGAAGGCTCGCCGTGACCATGATTTCGGGCCTTGCCCTCTTCATGCCGCCCGTGGCGCTCTACGAGCTTTCCCGCGTCGATGCGGTCCGAAGCTGGCAGCCGGTCGAGATGGAACTGCTCGGCGTTGCAGAGAAGGACAACGGGTCCCGTCGCGGCGGGACGACCTGGGTGTGGTCCTTCCGGGAACCGTCCACCGGCCGCGTGGTCGAGGCACGCGATTTCGAGCCGGGCGACCTTCCGTGGTCAGGGCCGGGTTGGTCCACCATGGAGGGCAAGGCCAGGGCCTGGCAGTCGCTGACGGGCCGGCGCGTGACCGTCTGGATGGCGCCGGATGGCCAGTCGGTCTACCCCGCGCAAGGAAGCAAGGGAACCATGGCCGTGGTGTTGTTGCTGTGCGTGGCGTGGTGGCTTGCCATTGCCGCCAAGCGTTGGCGGGCAAGCTGATGGGGGGCGGCGACGCTGAGAGCGGGCAATGTCCTGCTTCTCGTTGTTCCGGCTCTGTGCGCTTGTCTGGCGGTTCGCCGTGCGCGGGATCCAGGGTGGGCGAATCCATAAATTCGCAGCAGTTCCATGTGAGGAGCCCCCGCGACGGTTAGCGCCTGGCGTCCGAAGGTGCTCCAGCCTTCGGCGCATGGAGAGTCCCTATAGGGGAACTACGAGCTTGTCCTTGCGGCGCGGACAGGTCCAGCCCGCTGGATCATGTCGCATGCCCTCCGGATTCTTGGCCTGGTGCTGCTCGTCGCGGGCACCGCGATGCCTGCGGAGGGGCAACCCACCGCACCGCCGGAGCCGTTGCCCGGCAGCGCCGTGGCTGAGCCTGGGCCAGGTCGGGGCGCTGTGATCGTCGAGTCCGCACCAGGTCAATCCGCCGTGCGGATCGCGCGGGCGGCCGATGCCGAAGGACGTCCGGTCAGTGTTGAAGCGCTGCGTCCGCCGCAAGCCGTGGCGATTGCCTCGCGCGGTCGGGCTCGGGGCGTAACCAGCGGATTCGGTTACAGAAATCATCCGATCCTGGGGGGCATTCGGTTCCACGCCGGGATCGATATCGCCCGTCCGGCCGGCACGCGGGTGATTGCGTCAAGCGATGGCCGGGTGGTCCAGGCCGGCTGGGCTTCGGGCTATGGCCTGCTGGTGACGATCGATCACGGGCGCGGCCTGCAGACCCGCTATGCCCATCTTTCCAGCCTGGGGGTGGCACCGGGCCAGCAGGTGCGTCGGGGCGACGTGCTGGGCTCGGTTGGATCGACCGGGCGCTCCACCGGACCGCACCTGCACTACGAGCTGCGCGTCAATGGCCGGCCGGTCAGCCCGGTTCCCGCGAGTAGCGGGCATTAACCATTGCGATTCGCGTAGTCCGCCTCACGTAGATTTGCGAAATTGTTCAAACGGGGGGCGTCTTTACCTCATGGCCAAGGTTGGTTGGCGGGTCCGTCGGCAACCTTCTTCCGAAGCTGACCGTGGTGCCTGGGGCGCTGCGGGCCGAAAAAGGGAAAATGCCATGAAGTCGTTCCTCAAGCTCTTCATCAAGGACGAATCGGGCGCCTCGGCGGCCGAATACGCCCTCATCCTCGCCATCGTCGGCGTCGCGCTGGGTGCGGCCGCGCTGTACCTCAGCGTCCAGATCCAGAACTCGATGTACAAGGCCGGTCAGCAGATCCAGGCCTGCAACAACGGCGATGCTTCGTGCAAGGCCGGTACTCCGCCGACCACGCCGGCGGCCGGTTGATCCGTCATCCCAAGCGAGTGGGCGGCCCCGCCGTGCCGGTGGTGCGGTGGGGCCAGTCCCCGATGATTTACTGATCCCAGGAGGTTGGCCGTGCAGAATCGCAATTGGGTCTTGCTTGGCATCGCCGTGGCTGTGGGCCTGTTTGCGGTGCTTCTCGCCAACGCCTGGTTTTCCGGCGTCGAACAGCAGCAGGGGGGCAGCCCGGGTGAACAGAAGTTCACGCGCATTGTCGTTGCCACCCAGCCGCTTGAGTTCGGCGCTCGGCTGACCGGGCAAAATGTTCGCCTGCAGGATTGGCCCGAAGCCTCGGTCCCGCAGGGAGCCTTCCGTTCGCTGCCCGATGCGCTGAAGGACGATCGCGTGGCGCTCCGCCCGATCGTGCCCGGCGAGCCGGTGCTGGCCAGCAAGGTCAGTGGCACCGATGGCCGCGCGACGCTGGCCGCGCTGCTGCCCAACGGGATGCGCGCGGTGTCGCTTTCGGTCAACGCGGTCAGCGGGGTTTCCGGCTTCGTCCTGCCCGGATCGATGGTTGACGTGCTGCTGACGCGCACGATCAACGACAGCAACGGGCGCGAAGGCCACCGCACCGACGTGATCCTCGAGAACGTCCAGGTACTGGCGATCGACCAGACCGCCAATGACCGTCAGAGCGAACCCAAGCTGGCCAAGACCGCCACGCTGGCGCTGTCGCTCTACGACGCCCAGCGGATCGTCGTCGCCGAACGCTCCGGCGCGCTCAGCCTGGTGCTGCGCAAGCCCACCGACAGCGATGTCGCGGTTGCGCCCGGCCAGGCCCCCGCCGTCCGCTCGGTCACGAGCTATGACCTGGGCGGTGGCAACCTTGCCGCGCCGGCAGCGGTCCGCAGCCCGGCGCCGCAGCGTGCCGGTTCGCTGGTCGCCCCGGCGCTGCCCGGCTTTGCCCCCGGTGCCGCTCCGGCCCAGGGCTGGTCCGGCCCGACCATGACCATTGTCCGCGGTACCCAGCCGACCAGCTACCCGGTCGGCCAGACGAAGGGTAAGTAAGATGAAGATCCTCAACAGCAGCATCTATGCCCTGGCCCTGCTGACCGCAGGGGTCGCCTGGCAGCCCGCGCTGGCTCAGCAGGCCGAGGAATCGCTCCATGCCGGCGCGCTGGAAGTGCCGGTCAACAAGAGCCGGGTGGTTTCCGCGGACCGGGCAATCGGCCGGGCCTTGATCGGCAACGCCGACATTGCGGATGTCCTGCCGATCTCGGAACGCTCGGTCTACCTGCTTGGCAAGAGCTTCGGGACCACCAGCCTGACGTTGTATGATCGCAACAACCGCGTGATTGCGGTGATGGACGTGGCCGTCGGTCCCGATGTCGAGGCGCTGCGCGAGCAGATCGGCGCTCTGGTGCCCGGGCAGAAGGTGGATGCCCACCTGTCCAATGGCTCGATCGTGCTGACGGGCCTGGCCAACGATGCCGGCGCGGCCGACCGCGTCGCCCAGCTGGCCAAGAGCTTTGCCGGCGACAAGGTGATCAACCTGGTGTCGATGGGCAGCAGCCAGCAGGTGATGCTGGAAGTGCGCTTTGCCGAAGTCGACCGGCAGATGGGCGAAAAGGTCGGCGTGAGCGGCCTGGGCCTGTCGCGCGGCGGCAGCTTCGGTTTCACGACCGGCACGCCTGCGGCTGGCGCGGTGCCCGATGCCTTCGCCACGATCACCAAGTCGTTCCACATTGGCGATACCAACATCGACGCCACGCTGGACCTGCTGGAACGCAAGGGCCTGTCCAAGACCCTGGCGGAACCCACGCTGATCGCGCTGTCTGGTGAAAAGGCCTCGTTTCTGGCCGGCGGTGAGTTCCCGATCCCGGTGGACAACAGCAACCGCGCCAGCGGCGATGTGACGATCGAATACAAGAGCTTCGGCGTCAGCCTGGGTTTCACCCCGACCGTGCTGGCTGACAAGGTGATCAGCCTGCTGGTCGAACCCGAAGTCAGCTCGCTTGATCCCAGTGCCTCGGTCTCGGTCAACGGGATCGTCGTTCCGGGTCTGCAGACCCGGCGCGCCAGCACCACGGTGGAACTGCGCGACGGCGAAAGCTTTGCCATTGCCGGGCTGCTCCGCAAGGACTTCCAGACCACCGTGCGCCAGGTGCCGCTGCTGGGATCGATCCCGATCCTGGGCGCGCTGTTCCGGTCCTCGGGCTTCCAGAAGGGCGAAACGGAGCTGCTGATCGTGGTCACGCCGCACCTGGTTGCGCCGCTGAAGCCCGAACAGGTCCGCTTGCCGACCGATCGCATCAAGGATCCGCAGCCGCAGGACGTGCTGCTGGGCGGTGAAGGTTACCACCCGCAGGCGCTGCCGCCCGTCAAGTCGGCCGACAAGGCCCCGCAGGCGAAGGAGAAGGGTTATGAATTCTAAGCGTGGACAGTGGCTGGCGCTGGCTGCCGTCACCCTGCTGGCGGCCTGCGACCAGGATGTGAACAGCACCGGCACGCCGCCCGCCGCCTTTGGCGAGGCCAACCGGCAGACCATGATGGCCCAGGTTGTCGATCCCGATCCGGTTTATGACGACGCGGGTCCGGCGACCAGTGCCGGCAAGGCCGCCCAGGCCGCCGAACGCTATCGCAAGGATGCCGTGAAGCGACCGGACAGGGTGCGCAGCACGTCGGTTTCCTCGGGCAGCAGCACCGGATCCGGCACCAACCAGTGATTGGGGAGTTTCCGCGTGACATCTGGCGTCCAGCCTTTTGCCAGGGATGAAAGCGGCAACATCTCGCCGCTCTATGCCCTCGTCCTGATGGTGCTGGTGGCCCTGGCGGGGATCGGCTTCGACTATGGTCGGCTTATGGCGATGCAGAGCGAGTTGCAGAACGCCGCCGATCAGGCCGCGCTGGCTGCTGCCAGCCAGCTGGATGGTCACGAGGATGCGATGATCCGCGCCCGCACCGCGGCCACCAGCACCTTCGCTTCGGCGTCGAGCGACTATGCCAACCTTACCCGGGTGGCCAACGATGGCGAGGGGGCGACGGTCAGCGGGCTGACCTTCACTTTCTACGAAAGCTATGCCGACGACGCCCCCGGGACCGAGGTGACCAGCGACGCCGACGGCGCCCGCGCCCACGTGGTCAAGGTCAGCGCCAACGGGCGCAAGGTGTTCTACGCGCTGACCCCGGTAATCGGGGCATTCAATTCGGGCGGGATTACCGCGAATGCCATGGCCATGCTGAAGAAGGCGGCGTGCAACGTGCCGTCGATCATGGTCTGCGTCGACCGGTCGGATTTCCCGCTGCCGGCGGATGCGGGCAAGGGCCTGCGGATGCGCTGGAAGAGCAGCAAGGACGTCACTCCGCTCGCGCCCGGCAACTGGGGCTTCCTCGACATCAAGGGCATCCGCGATACGCAGTACGAGCTGGGCGAGAACTCGCTGCCGGACTGCATCAACCTTGACAACGTGACCACCGAGCCGGGTTTCCGCAACACCGAACCGGGCGCGCTCAACACCCGTTTCGACATGCCCAGCAACAAGCTCACCTGCCAGGGCGATGGCGATTTCTGCCCGTCGGAAAACACCCGCAAGAACTATGCGATTCCCTACACCGGCACGGTCACCAGCCCCAATGCGACCTTGACCATTGCCGATGTGCGCGGCGCGCTGACCTGCCCGGCCACGGCGCCGAGCAAGTCCACCTGGGTGCCCTTTTCCTCGATCGGCGTGATCGATCGCCCCAGTGTCGATGCCTTCACGCTCGATACGGGCTTTTATTCCGGCAAGTTCGATTATCTCGGCGACGGGGTGTGGGACATCCAGCGTTATCTGGACGCGCACCATTACCCCACGCAGGCCAGCAGCTTCGCTCAGGGCACCCGCTATGAAGTCTACCAGTGGGAGATCGCGAACAAGGCCGCCCGGCTCGCCCCGCAGATCGTCGGCTTCAATCCCGACACCAAGCCCACGAAGGTCGGCGCCAATTATCGTCACAGCATCACCTATCACTGCAGCTATCCGCAGCCGCAGTTCTCGGCCCCGCTGCTGCCGTCCTCGACGCAGAAGGATCGCCGGGTGATGACCGTGGCTGCCGCGATGTGCGAAGGGGTGACCGGGCGCAAGCAGGTCGAACTGCTGGGCTGGATGGACGTCTTCGTGCTCGATCCGTCGGAACCGGCCGAACCCGGCACGATCCGCGCCGAAGTGATCGGTCCGGCGCTGCGCCCGGGCAACCTGTCGGGCTTCCAGTACTACGGCAAGGACCGGGCGGTGCTGATCCGATGACCTGGCTGCGCGCCTTGACCGACCGAACCGGAGCCGCCGCCGCCGAACTGGCGATGATGCTGCCGCTGATGATCCTGCTGCTGTTCGGCGGGTTCGAAGGCGGGCACTTCATCTGGACCCAGCACAAGCTGGTCGAGGCGGTGCGCGATGGCGCGCGCTATGCCGGGCGGCTGGAAGTGACCCAGGTTTGCCGTGATGGCAACCTGGTGATCAGCGCCGACCAGCTCGCCGCGATCCGCCTGCTGACCCGTACCGGCCAGCTGCAGGATGCGGGCCGCTTTCCGCTGATCCCGGGCTGGACTGACGATGAAGTCTATATCTCGGTGGTCTGCGGGGCTTTCGTCGATACCGGAATCTACCAGGAACTGGGCGAAGCCGGCCCGGTGGTGACCGTCGCGGCCAAGGGCGTGCCCTATCCCTCGTTGTTCGGCGGGCTGGGGATTTTCGATCCGGGCATCCGCATGAATGCGCGCGCCAGCGCGCCGGTGATCGGGTTATGAGGGCGCTGCGCTCTTTCCTGCGCGCCCGCCAGGGTGCCAGCGCGGCGGAATTCGCCATGGTTCTGCCGCTCGCCTTGCTGCTGCTGTTCGGCCTGTTCGACGTCGGCAACTATGCCTGGACGCTGAACCAGGCGGAAAAGGCCGCGCAGATGGGCGCGCGCTATGCCGTGTCGACCGCGCTGGTCCCCTCGGGCCTCAACAGCTTTGAAACCATCGGGCTGAGCTGCCCGGGCGGCGTGCTCAAGCCCGGCGACCGGATCTGCCGCGAAGCGCTGGGCGCGGTGCGTTGCACCGGCGGCAGCGGCACGGCCACCTGCACCTGCGCGCGCACCCCGTGTCCGGACCTTGGCACCGCCAATGCCCAGGCCTTTGACCGGATCGTGGCGCGGATGCACGCGATCATGCCGATGCTGCGGGCCGAGCACGTGACCGTCACCTACAGCGGTTCGGGCATCGGTTATGCCGGCGATCCGGGGCTCGACGACAACGGCGATCCGCTGAGCGACATCGCGCCGCTGGTGACGGTTGAAGTCGGCGGAATGAACCTGCGGGCGATGGCTCTGTTCGGCGGCACCATTGCCTTGCCCCCGGCCCGGGCCACCCTGACGCTCGAGGATGGAGATGGCGCTGTCGCCTACTGACGAGGACCCATGATCACGATCGAACCACACCCAGGACATCAAGGCGCGCCAGGCCGCGAGCGCGGGGGCGAGCTGGTGCTCGTCGCCCGGGCAGGCGTGATTGCCGCGCTTGAGGCTTCGGGTGAACTGGACCGGCTGGGGCGGCTGGCCTGTCATGCCGCCGCGCCCGATGCTGGGGTTGAGGACGGCTGGGTCGGGTCGGCCAAGGCGCTGGTGATCGAAGTGGAAGCCGGCAATGCAGGCTCGCTGGAACGGATCGCCCAGGTCCGCGCCCGTCACCCCGAGCTGCCGGTGATCGCCGCGCTCGAAGCCACCGATGTCAAGCTGGCGCGGGCGCTGCTGCACCAGGGGGTCAATGATATTGCGCGCCTGCCGATCGATTGCGCCGAACTGGCTGAGCAGATTAACGAGTTGCCGGCTCCGGCGGCCGCGGCTTCTGCCGTCCGCCAGGCGCCGCTGGTGCTGGTGACTGGCAGCACGGGCGGCTGCGGCACCACGACGGTGCTCACCCACCTGGCCGCGAACCTGGCCGAACCGGGCAAGGGTGCGGGCCGGATCTGTGTGCTCGACCTGGACCTGCAGGGCGGGGAAGTGGCCTACTATGTCGGGCAGATCCCGCGCGTCACCGTTTCAACCCTGCTTGAGGCGGGCGACCGGCTCGATGCCGAAATGTTGCAGAGCGCCCTGACCGACAGCCAACATGGCTTCGTGATTGTCGCCGCGCCGGCTTCGATTACCGCGTTGGACGATGTCGACCAGGATCGCCTGCTCGAACTGCTGGCGCTGGTGCGCAGCACCTTCGACATGGTGCTGGTCGACGTGCCGGTCGACTGGTCGGGCTGGGCCCTGTCGCTGGCCCTGGCGGCGGACCGGGTGGTGCTGGTGACCGAACTGTCGGTCGCCGGCCTGCGCCAGGCGAAGCGCCGGCTCGACCTGTTCACCTCGGTCGGGATCAAGTCCGACCGCGTGATGGTCGTGGCCAACCGGGTCGAGCATCATCTGTTCAAGGCAATCGGGCTGGACGACGCCGAAGAGGCGCTGGGCTGCCAGGTCACCGTCTCGGTCGCCGACGAAGGCGAACACATGGTCGCTGCCCAGAACGAAGGGCGGCTGCTGACCGATCTCCACAAACACAGCAGGTTTGCGTCGGACATTGCCAGTCTGGCGCGGTCATTGGTTCTGGAAGGCAGGTGAATTGGCGATGAGCATCTGGAACGTTAAGAAGCCCGAAGGCCCCGAAACCACCGGCGAAAGCGCTGGTGCGAACGGAGCGGTCGTGGCCGCCGGAGGCGCCGAAACCAGCGACGACCGCAAGCTGCGGCTCAAGGTATCGATCCACCGCAACCTGCTCGACAAGATCAACCTTGCCGCGCTGGAACAGATGACCCGCGAACAGATCCACCGCGACATTGCGGAGATCGTGGGCGAACTGCTGCAATCGCTGAGCGAACCGCTCAACGCGCGCGAACGCACCGAGCTGGTCGACGAGGTGATGGACGAGCTGCTTGGCCTTGGCCCGCTTGAGCCGCTGCTCAAGGACGAGACGATCACCGATGTGCTGGTCAACGGCGCGAACAGCGTGTTCGTGGAACGCCGCGGCTTGCTGGAAAAGGTTTCAACCCGGTTCCAGGACGATCGCCACCTGCTGCGGATCATCCAGAAGATCGTCAGCGCGGTCGGGCGCCGGATCGACGAATCCTCGCCCTATGTCGATGCCCGTCTGGCCGATGGTTCGCGCGTCAACGCGATCATCCCGCCGCTGGCGATCGATGGGCCGATGCTGTCGATCCGCAAGTTCGCCAAGAAGTGGATCAGCGTCGATCGCCTGATCGAGCTGGGTTCGCTGCCCGAACAGATGGCCGAAGTGCTGAAAGGCATCGTCGGATCGCGCCGCAATGTGCTGATCTCGGGCGGTACGGGTTCGGGCAAGACGACCCTGCTCAACGCGATGTCCTCGTTCATCAATCACCGCGAACGCATCATCACGATCGAGGATTCGGCCGAACTCCAGCTGATGCAGGAACACATCGTCCGACTGGAAACCCGCCCGGCCAACATCGAGGGGCGCGGCGAGGTGAGCCAGCGCGACCTGGTCAAGAACGCGCTGCGCATGCGCCCGGACCGGATCATCGTGGGCGAAGTGCGCTCTGGCGAAGCCTTCGACATGCTCCAGGCGATGAACACCGGCCACGACGGGTCGATGACCACGGTCCACGCCAACACCCCGCGCGATGCGCTGTCGCGCGTCGAACAGATGATCGGGATGAGCGGGGTGGACATCTCGCCCCGGGCGGCGCGCAACCAGATCGCCTCTGCGATCAACATCGTGATCCAGATCGAACGCCTGGTCGACGGCCATCGCCGCATCGTCAGCCTGTCGGAAATCACCGGCATGGAAGGCGAAACCATCACCATGCAGGAAATCTTCCGGTTCCGCGCCACTGGCCGCAGCGCTGAAGGCAAGGTGCTGGGCCAGTTCGAGGCGACCGGCATCCGGCCCAAGTTCCTGGCCGAAACCGCCGCCTATGGCATCACCCTGGAGCCGGAACTGTTCCGGCCCGACATCAAGCTGGGATGAGCCCATGTGGAACGTCATTGTCCGCGCCGTCGTCCTCCTGTCGATCTTTTCGGCGGTGTTCCTGTTCGTCCAGGTGATGCTGGGCGCCGCTTGGCGGCAGCGCCAGAAGCACGCGGCGATCAACACCCGCCTGCGGATGATCAAGGAAGGGGGCGATCGGGAACAGATCGTCGCCCGGCTGCGCAAGAACGCCCCCAGCGATGCCGGACGCCTGCCGCCGCCGCTGGGCACCTTCTATCGCTACCTTCAGCACCAGTTCTTCGCCGCGGCCGTGCCGGTGGGGGTTGGCTATGCTATGCTCGCCATGGCGGGCTTCAGCTTCGCGGTGTTCGCGCTGCTGATGCTGGCGGCCGGCGCTGCGGGGTTCGACTGGACCTCGGGCGTGATCATGCTGCTGGCCGTGCTGGGGCTGTGCATCGGCACAGTGCTGCCGCTGCTGCTGATCTCGATCGCGGCGCAGCGCCGCCGCAAGCGGGTCGAGGATCAGTTCCCGCTGGCGCTGGACGTGTTCGTCCGCGCGCTCCGCTCGGGCCACCCGGTCGCGTCGGCGATCGACCTGCTGACCCACGAGATGGAAGACCCGATGGGCAGCGAATTCGGCGTGGTGTCCGATGAAGTGTCCTATGGCGCAGACCTCAACGACGCGCTCCAGGCCATGGCCGAACGATGGGACAATCCGGACATGCGGATGTTTGTCGTCTCGCTCTCGCTGCAGAGCGAAACGGGCGGCAATCTTGCCGAAATCCTTGAAAACCTGGCCGATGTGATCCGCGCCCGCGCCGCGATGTACATGAAAGTGCGCGCGCTCAGCTCCGAAGGCCGCCTGACCGGCTGGATGCTGACCGTGCTGCCGATCATCTCGCTGCTGGGCATGGTGACGGTCAATCCGGGCTTCTACATGGACGTGGCCGGCGATCCGATCTTCATCTGGGGCTTCGGCTTCCTGATTCTCCTCTACTTCGTCGGCGTGCTGGTGATCCGCCGCATGATTGACCTGAAAGTGTAGGTGCTGACATGCTTGATCTTGTCGCAACCAACTCGCTCGCCCGGCTCGCCGTGCTGGTCGTGGTCTTCGTGGCCGCGATCGGCGGGGTCTATGCCCTGGGCTCGTGGCTGGGCCACCGTTCGGCGCTGCGCGCGCAGCTGCGCCAGATCGGTGAGGACCAGGGTGTAACCATGCGCCCCACCAGCCTGCGCAGCCACGTCAACGAAGGCGCCTGGGCCAAGCTGGCGGCCGCGATCGAAGCGGCCGGGCTGGACCTGACCGACACCAAGAGCGAGCGGCTGACCGCCAAGCTGCGCGCGGCGGGCTATACCTCGACCATGGCGCCGCGGGTGTTCACGCTCAGCCGCCTGATCGGGGTGTTCGCCTTGCCGCTGGGCTATATCGCGCTGGCCTATTCGGGGCCAGGCGATCCGCCCTCGTTCCTCAAGGTTTACCTGATCGGCGCCTCCCTCGCGCTTTTGGGGCTGTACCTGCCCAACCTGTTCGTCCAGGCCAAGGCCGACCGGCGGCGCGACGAATTGCTGCGGGGCTTTCCCGATTGCCTCGACCTGCTGATCATCTGCATCGAATCCGGGCTCAGCATCGAGGCGGCGATGGACCGGGTCGGGCGCGAAATGGTGCTGTCGCACCCGCTGGTGGCGGAAATGCTCTCGGTTGCCACGCTGCAACTGCGGGCCGGCGCTTCGCGCGAGGATGCCTTCCGCAAGATGTCGGACATGGCCGGGGTGGACGAGATCCGTTCGTTCACCACGCTGATCATCCAGTCCGACAAGCTGGGCACCAGCATCGCCACGACGCTGCGGGTCTATGCTTCGGAAATGCGCGAGCGGCGCAAGCTGCGCGCCGAAGAACGCGCGCACCGTTTGCCGGTGCTGATTTCGATCCCGCTGGTGATGTGCATGCTCCCGGTGATGATCGGCGTGCTGATGCTGCCGGCGGTGGTCCGCCTGGTGAAGACGATTTTCCCGATGATGATGGGAGGTTGATATGCGTAGCTCATTCAAGACTTTGATGTTGCTGGCGATCTCGGTGCCTGCCCTGGCAGCCTGCGCCAACCCGTTCGTCAAGGCAAACCAGGCGGCGGCGCGGTTGTTGCCGGCTTCGGGCAATGCTGATTTGGCGATGGGCCGACAGGCGCTGGCCGACGGGCAGTACGGCACGGCGATCGCCGCGCTGCGCTTTGCCCGGCTCGACCCGGCGTGCAGCGCCGAGGCGACCAACGCGCTTGGCGTTGCCTATGCGCGGATCGGCCGCGATGACCTGGCCGAGCGTTACTTCCGCGAGGCTCTCGCCCTGGCTCCGGACGACCGCCGGTTTGCCGCGAACCTGGCCCGGTTCGGCCAGGCCCAATCGTTGCGCCTGGCCGCGGTGCAGGCGCCCGCCCCCGTGGCGGCGCCGGTCCAGCCGCTCAAGGGCAATGTCCGCATGGTCATGGCCGGCCCCGGCCGCAGCGTCGTGATTACCTCTGCCGCGGCGCCGCGCGCGATCCGGGTTGCCAATCCGGTGCCGGTGCGGACCATCCAGGTGGCCAATGGCAAGCCGCAGCTGGCGGCGGTCGGCCCGGTTCGGGCCGCGCCGGTGGCGCATGTGACGGTGACCGGCCCCGCGCCGCTTGCCATCCGGGCCGCGCCCAGCGCCAAGCAGCTGGCCATGGCTCGCGGGCCGCTGGTCCGCCGCGCCGGCGGTGCCGAAGCCGATTTCGACTGAAAGGGCGGAACTTGCCGGCGTGGCCACAGCTCTTGTTTCCAGCAACGCTGATCGCACTGGCTACGGTTGGCGCCTGGCTTGACTGGCACCGCCGGCTCCTGCCGAACTGGTTGTGTGGAATTGCGGCGGCAGCGGGCCTTGGGGCAGCGCTGCTTGGGCCGGGTGGCGGGCCGGTCTGGTCCCATGCGGTGCACGCGTTGATTGCCTTGCTGGTGGGCATGGCGCTGTTTGCCGGCGGCGTGATCGGCGGCGGCGATGCGAAGTTCTATGCCGCGCTGGCGCTGTGGTTTCCGCTGGACGATGGGTTCCGGCTGCTGCTGCTGGTCAGCATGGCGGGATTGATCCTGACACTGGCGATGTGGGCACTGATCTGGCGGTGCGAACCGGCAGGAATGGACCGCCAGGCGCGCAGCGTGCCGTATGGCGTGGCAATCGCAGCAGGGGCAGTGATACAGACCTTGTTCATGCAAGCTATTGCTTAAAGTCGATTTATGAGTGATTTGATGGATGAATCGCCGGCTGCTGGCCGGCTGCAGGCAGTCGCAGAATGGGTTGCTGGCGCCATGGAATGGTGGAAGATCCGGATTGAGCCCGTGCTGCTTGCCAATGGCAAGCGGAGTACGGCTGGGATCGCCTACGAGCTGTGCCTGCCGCTGATCCCCGATGGCCGGATCTCGCTGCCGATGCTGCGCGCCAACCCCACCCGTGCCAAGGTCACGCGCTGCCGGTTCAACCGCGATTGCGTCGAAGGGCATATCGAATTGCGCGACAACCAGTGGACCTGCGTGTGGGAAGGTCCCCGCCCAGCCTACCTGGAAGACACGCGGATCATGGCAGCGCGGTTCGTTCCGGGCGAACTGGTTGCACTGCGACCGCACGGCAGCAGCCTGCAGTTCTTCCGGATCAGCGCGCAGACCGCGCTGGCCTGAGGGCCTCAGGCCGCTTCGGAACCGTTGCCCAGGTCGGCCAGGAAGGCCAGGTGCAGCATTTCCGGCAGGCTGCGCACCTCAAGCTTGCGCATCGCATTGGCGCGGTACAATTCCACGGTGCGCGGGCTGAGCCCCAGATCATAGGCGATGACCTTGTTGGGCTGGCCCTTGACCAGCCCCAGCAGGACCTGCTGCTCGCGCTTGGTCAGCCGTTCGATCCGCGCACAGGCCAGCTCGACCTCTTCCGAACGGACCGGCGTGTGCCGCGGCTGCTGCCAGGCACTGTCCAGCGCGGCGAGCAGATCCTCGCGCGAGAAGGGCTTTTGCAGGAAATCGAGCGCGCCGTTCTTCAACGCGCGGACGGCGGTTTCCACGTCGCCGTGGCCGGTGATGATGATCACCGGCATGCTGCTGCCCTGGTCGTGCAGGTGCCGCTGCAGATCCAGGCCGTTGATCCCCGGCATGCGGACGTCAAGCAGGATGCAGCCGTGGTCGAGATTGGGCAGGCTGCGCAGGAACGCCTCGCCGCTGGCGTGAGTGGTCGTCTCGAACCCTTCGGTGCGGAGCAGGAAGGCGGTCGAATCCGCCACTTCGGGATCGTCGTCCACGATATGGCATACCCGTTTTGACATCGCTCAGTCCCCCGCTCCGGTTGGTCCGGGCACAATCGGCAAGGTGAAGTGGAAGGCCGCACCGTGCAGGTTGGACGATTGCTCAACCCCGATCCGGCCGCCATAGGACTCGACGATCTGCTTGCAGATCGCCAGGCCGACCCCCATTCCGCCGCCCTTGGTGGTCACGAAGCTTTCGAACAGCGAATCGGCAATTTCCTGGGCGATGCCTGGCCCTTCGTCTTCGACGTTGATCTGGACGAAGCCATCGCCGGTGTCGCGGGCGGAAATGAAGATTTCGTGCCGCCCGCCGTGCTCGGCATCAACCGCTTCGAAGGCGTTGCGCAGCAGGTTGAACAGCACCTGCTGCGCCTGCAGGCGGTCCACATCTACCATCGGCAGATCGGCGGGGATGTCGTGAGCCATGTGGATTGTGCGCTTGTAGCCATTGATCATCGCCAGCGCGGCGGCATCGCGGACCAGTTCGGACACGCGGCTGGGTTCGGTAACGGGCTGCCCGCCCTTCACGAAATCACGCAGGCGGTGCAGCAACTGGCCCGCCCGCACGGCCTGGCTGCTGCAATTGCCCAGGAT
Organism: Novosphingobium sp.; assembly: GCF_041905565.1. Classification (GTDB taxonomy): domain Bacteria; phylum Pseudomonadota; class Alphaproteobacteria; order Sphingomonadales; family Sphingomonadaceae; genus Novosphingobium. The sequence continues at coordinate 15,846 of NZ_JAYRKX010000024.1, forward strand.
GCGCAGCACTTCGTCCCGGCCCTTGAATTCGTCCTGCTTGCTGACCAGGTTTGACAGGCCCTGGGTAAAATTGGCGATATTGGTCAGCGGCTGGTTCAATTCGTGGGCGATCGCGGTGGCCAGCGCGCCCATGGCCGATACGCGCGATGCCTGCGCCAGTTCGGCCAGCATGCTCCTTGCTTCGCGTTGCTGCAGGTCGCTCCCGCCAACCGGGCGCAGAAACCCGACATAACCGGCGCGGTCGCCCAGGTTCAGCGGCGAAACGTTGAGTTCGACCGGGAAATTGTGCCCGGCGTGGTGGCGGGCCATTTCGATGCGGTTTGCACCGATGATCCGCCGCTCCCCGGTGCGGGCGTGGTTGGCCAGATAACTGTCGTGGTGTGCGGCCACGTGGGGCGGGGTCAGCACGGCAATGTTCTTGCCGACGATGTCCGCGGCGGAATAACCGAACATCTGTTCGGCCCGTTTGCTGAAGGCCTGGATGATGCCCTGCTGATCGATGATGATCGTCGCCAGCGGCACGGCGTCGAACACCTGTGCCACAATCGCCGGTGCGGCGAGATCGGCCACAAGGCCTGGTCCTGCTCCGTCAGCTGGCGCAGCTTCGGGTTCGGTACGCGGTTGGATGTCCTGTCCCCCGTATTTGTCCATCGGTCCTGCGTGCGCCCGGCGGCTTAATCACCGCCCACAGTCCAACAATATAAGAATACGCTTGTTTAATAGAAGATCAATCGACTTCGCATGTTGGCAATTCGCAGGCGGACAGGCTGCTTCCGGCAGGTCAAAGGGTCTTGATGATGGCGCTGAAGTCCAGGCCGCCATGGCCCGCATCGGCAAATTTCTGGTACAAATCTTCGGCCCGGGCACCCATCGGGGTCTGGGCTCCGGCAGTCTGCGCCGCCGCCATCGCCAGCTTCAGGTCCTTGAGCATCAGCGCGGCGGCAAAGCCGCCCTGGTACTGGTTGTCGGCCGGGCTTTGCGGGCCTACGCCGGGGACGGGGCAATAAGAAGTCATCGACCACGACTGACCCGAGGCCTTGCTCGAGATGTCGTAGAAGGTCTGGAGATCCAGTCCCAGCTTTTCGGCCAGGGCAAAGGCTTCGCAAGTGGCGATCATGGTCGCGCCCAGGATCATGTTGTTGCAGATCTTCGCCGCCTGCCCCGCGCCCGATGCCCCGGCGTGGATCACGGCCTTGCCCATCGCCGATAGAATCGGCTCGGCCGTGGCGAAGGCTTCGTCCGTGCCGCCGACCATGAAGGTCAGCGTACCCGCATTGGCCGCCGCGATCCCGCCCGAGACCGGCGCATCGACCATGGCGTAACCCGCCGCACGGGCTGCTTCCTCGACCTTTCGCGCGGTGGCGACGTCGATGGTCGAGCAATCGAGCAGCAGGGCGCTGGTGGGTGCCTGGCCGATCACGTCGGCGCTGTAGACGCTGTCGACGATTGCGCCGTTGGGCAGCATTGAAACCACCGCCTCCGCGCCTTGCACAGCCTCGCGCACCGAAGTGTAGGTGGCGCAGCCATTATCCTTGGCGCGCGCCAGCGCATCGGCGGACAGGTCGAAGGCATGGACCTCATGCCCCGTCTTGACCAGGTTCGCGGCCATCCCGCCGCCCATGTTGCCGAGGCCGATGAAGGCGATCTTCACCTTACTTCCCCTTCCACACGCCGGGGCGCTTTTCGATGAAGGCGGCCATGCCTTCGGCCTTGTCCTCGGTCGCGGTGAGGACCTGGAAGATGCGGCGTTCCACAGCCAAGCCCATATCCAGTGTGGTTTCGAACGCTGCGTTGACCATTTCCTTGTTGGCCATGGCGGCCAGCGGCGGCATCGCGGCGATCTCGGTGGCGGTCTTGAGCGCGTCCTCGACCAGATTGGCGAGCGGCACCACGCGCGCCACCAGGCCCGAACGCTCGGCTTCCTCGGCGCCCATCATGCGGCCGGTCAGGCACATTTCCATCGCCTTGGCCTTGCCCACGGCCTTGGTCAGCCGCTGGCTGCCGCCCATGCCGGGGCCGACCCCCAACTTGATTTCCGGCTGGCCGAACTTGGCGTTTTCGCTCGCGATGATGAAATCGGCCATCATGGCGAGTTCGCACCCGCCGCCCAGCGCAAAACCGTTGACCGCGGCGATCCACGGCTTGCGGGTGGTCTTGACCAGATGGCTGGTCCAGCGGCTGAAGAAGTCCTGGCTATAGAACTCGGCGGCCGGCTTTTCAGCCATTTCCTTGATGTCGGCGCCGGCGGCAAAGGCCTTTTCGCCCGCGCCGGTCAGCACCGCGCAGCGCTGGCCCGGGTCGGCTTCGAAAGCGGCGAAAGCTTCGATCAGTTCTTCGAGCACCTGGCTGTTGAGCGCGTTCAGCGCTGAGGGACGGTTGAGCGTGATCAGCGTCACCGCACCGCGCTGTTCGACGAGGATGGTTTCAAAGCTCATAGGGGTTTCCATTCTTCATTGGCGGGCAGGGCCGCGAAAATGCTGTCGATCAACTGGTCGGTCACACCTTCAGGCGTGGCCGGGTTCCATTGGGGCGTGTTGTCCTTGTCGACGATCACCGCGCGCACGCCTTCGGCGAAGTCGGGCAGGGTCAGGACGCGGCTGGCCACGCGGTATTCCATTGCCATGTTTTCGGCAAAGCTGCCGCACTTCAGACTGTCGGCCAATTGGCGCAGCGCGACCTTGCAGGTCTGGGGCGACTTGGTGCGCAGCGTGGCCAGTTCCTTCGCCGCCCAGTCACTGTCGTCGGCTGTCAGGCTGGCCAGGATATCCTCATACCGGTCCGAGGCGAAGTGGCGGGCGATCTGCACCGCATTGCCTTCGATCCGCGCGGGCGGCGGGGTGAGGGCCAGTGCGGACAGCGCCTGCGCGGGATCGTGCCCCTGGGCCAGCCGTGCCTTGGCCTCGGCCAGCGCGTCGTGCGGCAGGTAATGGGTGGCAAGGCCCGCCCAGCGGCACTCCGCCCCGTCCATCCGCGCACCGGTCAGCGCCAGGAACTGGCCGATCCGGTGCGGCAGGCGCGACAGGTACCAGCCGCCGCCGACATCGGGAAACAGGCCGATCCCGGTTTCGGGCATGGCATAACGCGTGTTCTCGGTCGCGACGTGGAATTTCGCCGGCTGGCTGATCCCCACGCCGCCGCCCATGGTGATCCCGTCCATGAAGGCGACCACCGGCTTGGGATAAGTGAAGATCAGGTGGTTGAGCTGGTATTCGTCGTGAAAGAACTTGCGGCCCGATACACCGCCATCGTTCAGCGCCGAATTGCGCAGGAAAGCGATGTCGCCGCCCGAACAGAATCCGCGGCCCTCAGCATGGTCGATGATCACCACGGTCACGGCGGGATCATCGCGCCATTCCAGCAGTGCGGCGGTCATCGCGTGGACCATGTCCAGCGTCAGCGCATGGATCGCCTTGGGGCGGTTGAGCGAGAGGAACCCGGCATGGCCCTCTTGGCGGATCAGGACTTCGTCGGTCATGGCCTTTCCCTTACTGGCGCAGCAGGTCGCGGCCAACGATCATCCGCATCACCTGGTTGGTCCCTTCGAGGATCGAATGGACGCGCAGGTCACGCCAGAAGCGCTCGATCGGATAGTCCTTCAAGTAGCCGTAGCCGCCGAACAGCTGCAGCGCCTTGTTGACCACTTCGCTACCGCTATCCGTGGCAAGGCGCTTGGCCATGGCGGAAAAGCGGCTCTTGTCGGGTGCATTGGCGCTGACCTTGCAGGCGGCCAGGTAAAGCAGGGCGCGCGCCGCTTCCAGATCGGTGGCCATATCGGCCAGCATGAACTGGGTGTTCTGGAAGTCGGCAATCGGCTGCCCGAACTGCTGGCGGTCCTTCGTGTAGGCCACCGCCTCGTCGAGGCAGCGCTGCGCCCCGCCAAGCGAGCAGGCGCCGATGTTGAGCCGTCCGCCGTCAAGGCCCGCCATGGCAAAGCGGAACCCTTCGCCTTCCGCGCCGACGCGGTTGGCCACCGGCACGCGGCAGTCCTCGAACACCACTTGCGCGGTCGGGCTGGCGTTCCACCCCAGCTTCTTTTCCGGCGCGCCGAACGACAGGCCGGGCGTGCCCTTTTCCACCACCAGGCAGGTGATCCCGCCCGACTTGTGTTCGCCGGTGCGGACCATGCAGACATAGACGTCGTTATAACCCGCGCCGGAAATGAACTGCTTGGTGCCGTTGAGGACGTAATGGTCCCCGTCAAGCCGCGCCGTGGTCTTGAGCGCTGCCGCGTCCGATCCCGAACCCGGTTCGGTCAGGCAGTAGGAGGCGATCTTTTCCATGGAGACCAGGTCCGGCAGGAACCGTTCCTTGAGCGCGTCCGACCCGTAGGTGTCGATCATCCACGCGGCCATGTTGTGGATCGAGATGTAGGCGCTCGTGGCCGGACAGCCATAGGCCATGGCTTCCATGATCAACGCGGCTTCCAGCCGTCCCAGGCCGATCCCGCCGCTCTCCTCGGACACATAGATCGCGCCGAAGCCCAGTTCGCCGGCGGCCTTCCACACGTCGACCGGATAGTGCGACTTCTCGTCCCATTCGGCGGCGAAGGGCGTGATGCGGTCGGCGGTGAACTTGCGCGCCATGTCCTGGATGGCAAGCTGGTCGGCAGTCAGGGCGAATTGGTCTGTCATGATTCGGTTCCTAGCACGGCTTCGGCCTCGATCTCGACCTTCCAGCGCGGATCGTACAGGGCGGCTATGCCAACCAGCGTGGCAGTGGGCCGCGCCGCGCGGCAATGGCGGGCGAAACTGGCGCTGACCGCATCCGCATCGGCCATGTCGGTCACGAATATCCGCACTCGCACCAGATCGAGCGCGGTTCCACCCATCTGGGCGATATGGTCCAGGATCAGGGCAAAGCAGCGATCGGCCTGGGCGGCGGCATCAGCAGCCACCGATCCATCGGCCTCGATCCCGACCGTGCCCGAAACCAGGATGCGGTTGTCCACCCGGATTGCCCGGGTGAAGCCGGTCTGTTCCTCGAACGGCGAACCCGGGGCGATCCGCTGGTGTCCGGGCATCGCTCAGCCCATCGTCGGGATGACGAAGGCGTTCGATCCGTCCCCGCCGCCATCGGGCCAGCGGGCGGTGATCTTCTTGAGCTTGGTCCAGAACTTCAGCCCTTCCATCCCATACTGGTCGGTGTCGCCAAAGCCCGAGCGTTTCCACCCGCCGAAGCTGTGATAGGCGACCGGCACCGGGATCGGCACGTTGATCCCGACCATCCCGACATTGACGCGGGCGGCGAATTCGCGCGCGGCGTGGCCGTTGCGGGTGAAGATCGCCACGCCATTGCCATACTGGTGCTGGCTGGGCAGACTGAGCGCTTCCTCGAAGTCCTTCGCGCGGACGATCTGCAGCACGGGGCCGAAGATCTCGTTGTGATAGCTGGACATGCCGGGGGTCACCCGGTCCAGCAGCGTCGGGCCCATGAAATAACCCTGTTCATGCCCCTGCAGCGTGAAGCCGCGGCCATCGATCACCAGCTCGCTGCCTTCGTCGACCGCGGTCTGGATCCAGCGTTCGATGCTGGCCTTGTGCTGGGCGGTGACGACCGGACCGTACTGCGCCTCGGGATCGCTGGAAATGCCGACCTTCAGCGCATGGATCGCGGGGATCAGCTTGGCCTTCAGGCGCTCGGCGGTGTCCTCGCCCACCGGCACCACCACCGGCAAGGCCATGCAGCGCTCGCCGGCCGAGCCGAAGGCCGCGCCGCACAGGTCGCCCACCACCTGATCCAGATCGGCGTCGGGCATCACGATCCCGTGGTTCTTGGCCCCGCCCATCGCCTGCACGCGCTTGCCGGCCGCCACCCCGCGCGAATAGACGTACTGGGCGATGTCGCTCGAGCCGACAAAGCTGACTGCCGAAATCGCCGGGTGATCGAGGATCAGGTCGACCATTTCCTTGTCGCCGTGGACCACCTGGAAGATGCCTTCGGGCAGGCCCGCCTCAAGCCACAGCTGCGCAATCCGCACCGGCACCGATGGATCGCGCTCGCTCGGCTTGAGGATGAAGGCATTGCCCACCGCCATGGCCATGGCCCCCATCCACAGCGGGATCATCGCCGGAAAGTTGAACGGGGTGATGCCAGCGCCGATCCCCAGCGGCTGGCGCAGCGAGGTCACGTCGATCCCCGGCCCGGCGCCGTGGGTGTAATCGCCCTTCAGCACATGCGGCAGGCCGCAGCAGAATTCGACCACTTCCAGCCCGCGCTGGATATCGCCCTTGCTGTCGGCCAGCACCTTGCCGTGTTCGGCGCTGAGCAGCGCGGCCAGCTCGTCCATGTTGCGTTCGACCAGGGCCTTGAATTCGAACATCACGCGGGCGCGGCGCTGCGGGTTCATCGCCGCCCAGGCGGGCTGCGCGGCCTGCGCGGCGGCTACCGCGCGGTCCAGCGCATCGGCCCCGCCCAGCACCACTTCGGCCTGCTGCTCGCCGTTGTTCGGGTCCATCACCGCGTGCTTGCGGGTGCTGGCCAGGCCAGCCGTGCCGCCGTGGATGAAATGATCGATCAAGCGCATGGCAGGGGTCCTCTCGATTCTGCTTGGCGAACAGCCCTGCCGCCAAATAGATGTGCAGGCAATGTGCAATTTTGCCGGATGGACATGCGAATATGCAGGGGACTGACTGGAGCGATCTGCAAGCCTTCCTGGCCATCGCCCGCGCCGGGCAGCTGAGCCGCGCAGGCCGGGCGATGGGGGTGGACGCCACGACCATGGGCCGCCGCCTGCGCCGACTGGAAGCGCGGCTGGGCGCGACCCTGTTCGAACAGACCCGCGAAGGCCAGGTCCTGACCGAAACGGGTGAGCGCCTGCTGGTCCAGGTCGAAGCCATGGCCCAGGCCTCCGGCTTGATCGGCGAAAGCAGCACCGCGGCGGGCGGGCCGCAATTGGCGGGCACGCTGCGGGTCAGCGTGTCGGAAGGGTTCGGCAGCTGGTTCCTGGCCCGGCTGATCCCCGAATTCGCGGTGCGCCATCCGGGGCTGACGCTGGACCTGGTGGCGAGCAGCGGCTTCCTCAGCCTGTCGAAGCGCGAGGCGGACATCGCGGTGATGCTGTCGCGGCCCAAGGCCGGGCCGATGCTGGCGCGCAAGCTGTCGGACTATGCGCTGCGGCTCTATGCCAGCCCGGCCTATCTGGCGGACTGCGGCACGCCCATACGGCCGGCGGACCTCGCCGGGAACCACCGTCTGGTCGGCTATATCCCGGACCTGATCTATGCCCCCGAGCTGCGCTATCTTGACGAGTTCCACCCCGGCCTGTCGCCGCAGCTGCGTTCGTCCAGCATCAATGCCCAGCACCAGTTGATCGCTGCCGGGGCGGGGATCGGGGCACTGCCGTGCTTCATCGGCGATGCCGATCCGGGGCTGGTGCCGGTGCTGCCGGTACGGCGGATCGAGCGTTCGTTCTGGCTGGTGACCCACCGCGATACGCACCAGCTGGCCCGGATCCGGGCGGGCAAGGACTGGATCCAGGCGGCGGTGCAGCAGCACCGCGAAGTGCTGCTGCCGCCGCTGCCGCCACCCGGCGCTTGACGGCGCGGCGCGCGGCGGGGCACTCAGGCGGGCATGTCCGGCTTTCTCTTTGCCTTGCTGGCGGTGTTCGTGGCCGGGATCGGCGCGCGCGATCAATTGCTGGTCGCGGCACTGGCCGCGCGCCACGGCATGCGGCCAATGGCGCTGGTCGTGGCGCTGCTGTGCGTGCTGGCCAGCGGCGCGCTGGCCGCGGCAATGGCCGGGCTGGCCTTGCCGAAAATGGGGCCGATCCAGCGCCAGATCTTCGCCGCGCTGGCGTTGGGGCTGGCGGGGATCGAAATGCTGTTTGCCCGCAAGACCCGCATTCCGGATGAACCCACCCATTCGCTGGGGGCTTTCGCGCTGGTGCTGTTCGCCCAGCAGTTGCTTGATGCGGCGCGGTTCCTGATCTTCGCCATTGCCGTTGCCACTGCCGCGCACGTTCCGGCGGCGCTGGGCGGGATGCTCGGCGGGGCGGGGGTGGTTTCGGCCGGGTGGCTGGCTTCGGACCAGCTCTTGTCCCGTAATCTCGCTCCGCTGCGCCGCGTGGTCGGCGCGCTGCTGCTGGCGTTGGCGGTATGGCTGGGGATCAGTGCGCGCTAACACGGTGCGGCCGAAATTACGAAATACTTTCGAAAAATTGAACTATTTCGGATGCATAGGATTGTATGGTGGTTCCCGTAGGGGAATTAACCTGTTACCGGCGCGTCATGTCGCAAGTTGAAATGATCGTGAATGCAGATGATCGGGCAGTTGCCGATTGGCTGCATGCGCGCTTGACTTTGGCCCTGGCCGCTTCGCCGGAGCGCGTGGCGATTACCCTGCCCGGCGGGTCAACCCCGTTCCCGATCCTGCGCCAGCTGGCTGAACTGGGACTGGACTGGTCGCGGATCGATGTCTGGCCGGGCGATGACCGCCTGGTTGCGGAAGATCACCCGGCCAGCAATGTCGGCCGGATCCGCGCCCTGCTCGAACCACTGGGCGCGCGGCTGGTGCCGCTGACCGAAGGGGCGCACCCGCCGCACTTCGCGCTGGCCTGGCTGGGCATGGGCGGCGATGGGCACATCGCCTCGCTGTTCCCCAATACTGATCCGCGCGCCGACGATCCGCGGGCCGTGCGCCGCCTGGTGCCCGATCCCCTGCCGCCCGAAGCGCCGTTTCCCCGCCTCAGCCTGACTATCCCCGCCCTGCTGGATAGCGACGCGGTGCTGTTCGTCATCCGCGGGGCGGACAAGCGCACCCTGTTCGAAGCGGCCCGGCGCGGTGAACATGATCTTCCGGTGGCCCGCCTGCTTGCCGCCGCACGCCAGCCAGTCACATGCTTCGCCTGATCCCGCCGCCGCTGCACCGCGCCGCCTATATCGTGGCGCACGAATTACGCCGCCGCTGGTGGCGGTTGGCCAAGCCGCGCCTGGTTGGCTGCCGGGTGCTGGCCTTTGACGGGGCAGGGCGCCTGCTGCTGGTGCGCCATTCCTATGGCAGCCGCCGCTGGATGCTGCCGGGCGGCGGTGTTGCCGCCAAGGAAAGCCCGCTGGCGGCCGCCTTGCGCGAGTTGGCCGAGGAAACGGGCTGTGACCTGCTCGATGCGCGCTCGGTCGCAATGGTCGATGAACCGCTTTATGGCACCACGAACCGCGTCCACGTGATCGGCGGGCGGGTCGAAGGGACCCCGCGCTGCGACGGCCGCGAAGTGATCGAGGTGGCCTTCTTCGACCCCGCCGGGCTGCCGGACGACATGGCCCCCGCCTTGCAGCGCAGCCTGCCGGACTGGGTCGCTGCCTTCGTCGGGTAACCGGCCTAGGGTCAGGACCCATAAACCGCGCCTTCTCTCCTCGCGACAGGCTATTTTGACTCAAACCTCGAAGGTGCGGTCTATGGGGCCTGACCCTAGAGCAGCGACAATTGCGCATCGCCGCCCACTGGCGGCGGGGCGGGCGCATCCTCATCGCCGTCCAGCTGCGACAGGGTCAGGCCCATCAGTCGGATCGGCTGGGCCAGGGGCAGCACCTCATCCAGCAGCGCATGAGCAATAGCCACAAATTCCGCGCGGCTGGCCACCGGCTGCGCGGTGGAGCGGGCGCGGGTCAGGTTTGAAAAGTCGGCGTGCTTCAGTTTCAGCGTCACGGTGCGGCCCTGGGCAGCGCTACGCTCGAGCCGATCCCACGTGATGGCGATGATCTTTTCCAGTGTGGCGCGCAGTTCCGTGCCGCTGGAAATGTCGCGGGCAAAGGTGCGTTCCGCCCCCAAGGACTTGCGCGGCCGGTTGGCCTTGACCCGGCGCAGGTCAATCCCGCGTGCCGCGCGGTACAGGTAATCGGCCTGGCTGCCGAAGTGCTGGCGCAGGAAATCGATGTCTTTCGCCGCCAGGTCGGCCCCGGTCTCGATCCCCAGCGCGGCCATCTTTTCTGCGCCGCGCGGGCCGATCCCGAAGAACCGCCGCACCGGCAGGCCGGCCACGAAGCGCGCCCCTTCGCCCGGGCGGATCACGCACGTCCCGTCGGGCTTGTTCTGGTCGCTCGCCAGCTTGGCGAGGAACTTGTTGTAGGACACTCCGGCGCTGGCGGTCAGCCCGGTTTCGGCCTTGATCCGGGCGCGGATCAGCTGCGCGATGCGGGTGGCGGAACCGATGCCCTTGCTGTCCTCGGTCACATCAAGGAACGCCTCGTCCAGGCTGAGCGGTTCGACCAGCGGGGTGTAATCAAGGAAGATCTCGCGGATCTGGCGCGACACGGCGGTGTAGACGTCAAAGCGCGGGCGGCGAAAGATCAGGTCCGGGCACAGCCGCCGCGCCGTGACCGATGGCATCGCCGAACGGCAGCCGAACCGCCGTGCTTCATACGAACAGGTGGTCAGCACCCCGCGCGGACCATCGCCGCCCACTGCCACCGGCTTGCCCCGAAGGGCAGGTTCGTCGCGCTGTTCGACGCTGGCATAGAACGCGTCCATGTCGACATGGATCACCTTGCGCAGTCCCTGGACCGGCTCGGGGCCATCGTCGCTGTCGTTTGGGGGCGGTGCCATGGCGGGCAGTCTAGGCGCGCGCTATGCATACGAAAAGAGACTCGCCAATGCCGCGCGGTGGCGGCATGGAGGGTGCCATGCCAACCGCGCCTGAACAGACCGCGCCGACCCGCATCGGCGAGCGCGAATTCATTGCCCTGATGGCGATGATGATGGCGATGCAGGCGCTGTGCATCGATGCCATGCTGCCGGCCTTGGGCGCGATCGCGCAGGACCTGCGTGTGGCCGATCCGAACAGCCGGCAACTGGTGGTGGGGGTGTTCCTGTTCGCCGCCGGGTTCGGCGCACTGGTGCCGGGCGCGCTGGCTGATCGCTATGGCCGGCGGCCTGTGCTGATGGGCTGTTTCGCCGGTTTCGTGCTGCTGGCGCTGGCCTGCGCGCTCGTGACAGATTTTACGACGCTGCTGGTGCTGCGCGCGCTGCACGCCATTACCAGTGCCGGGCTGGCAGTGCTGCCCGGCGCGATCATCCGCGACCGCTTCGGCGGGGACCGCATGGCGCGGATGATGTCGGTCATCACCGTGGTGTTCATGGTCGTGCCGATGATCGCCCCGTCCTATGGCCAGGCGGTGCTGCTGGTGGCGGGGCGGCGCTGGATCTTCGGCGGGATGGCAGTGATGGGGCTGGCGGTCGGCCTGTGGACGTTCCTGCGCCTGCCCGAAACGCTGCGCCCGGAATATCGCCAGCTGATCGCGGCGCGCACCATCGCGGCCAACATGGCCGAGGCGGCGACCGATCGCGGCGCGATGGGCTATGTCGTGGGCGGGGCGCTGCTTTCGGGCGCACTGTTCGGCTACATCAATTCCTCGCAGCAACTGATCGGCGAACATTTCGGCGCGGGTGAGCGGTTCCCGCTGCTGTTCGCGCTGATGGCCGGGGGCATGGCCTTCGCCAATTTCTTCAACTCGCGGATCGTCGAACGCTTCGGCGCGCGGCGGGTCAGCCACGCGGCGCTGCTGGCCTATATCGTCATGGCCACCTTGCAGGTGATCCAGGCCAATTCGCCACACGAAACGCTGTGGCAGTTCATTCCGCTGATGGGCCTCAACATCTGCCTGATGGGCTTCATTGGCGCCAACTTCGGCTCGATCGCGCTGCAACCTTTTGCGCGGATCGCCGGGGCGGCCAGCTCGTTCCAGGCGTTCCTGCGCATGGCGCTCGGCTCGCTGCTCGGCGGGCTGATCGGGCAGGCCTATGATGGCAGTGCCCGGCCGCTGGCTGCGGCGCTGCTGGCCAGCGGACTGGCCGCGCTGGCGCTGGTGCTGTTCAGCGAAAAGGGCGTGCTGTTCCGCGGCCTCAACCCGCCTGGTGCGCAGCGGCCGCTGCCGGAACCGGACGCGATCTGATGGACCAGCAGATGTTCGATGTGGCCGTGATCGGCGGCGGGGTGAACGGCGCGGGGATTGCCCGCGATGCCGCCGGGCGCGGCGCGCGGGTGTTGCTGCTGGAAGCGGGCGACCTGGCGCAGGGCACCAGCTCTGCCTCGACCAAGCTGATCCACGGCGGCTTGCGCTATCTTGAGCATTACGAATTTTCGCTGGTGCGCGAGGCGCTGACCGAGCGCGAGGCCCTGTGGCAAATCGCGCCGCACATCATCCACCCGCTGCGTTTCGTGCTGCCGCATGTCAAAGGCCTGCGCCCGCGCTGGCTGCTGCGGCTGGGGCTGTTCCTTTATGACCATATCGGCGGCCGCAAGCGCCTGCCCGCCACCCGCAGCATCGACCTGCACCGCCATCCTGCCGGCGGACCCTTGAAAGGCGAATTCGGCCCGGCCTTCGAATATTCGGACGGCTGGGTGGACGATGCCCGGCTGGTCGTGCTGAACGCCATGGACGCCGCCGAACACGGCGCAGACGTGCGCACCCGCAGTCCGGTCACTGCCGCGCGGCGTGAAGGGGCGCACTGGGTGATCGATACGCCCACCGGCAGCTTCCGCGCCGCCGCGCTGGTCAATGCGGGCGGGCCGAAGGTGCTCGAAGTCGAAGGTCTGGTCGGCGAAAAGCCGGATCACGCCATGCGGTTGGTGCGCGGCTCGCACATCGTGGTGCGCAAGCTGTTCGACCACCCCTATGCCTATTTCTTCCAGCTGCCCGACGGGCGCATCTTCTTCGCCATTCCGTACGAGCGCGAGTTCACCCTGATCGGCACCACCGATGCCGACCAGCAGCCCGGCGAACCGATCGCGGCGAGCGAGGCCGAGATCGAATACCTCTGCGCCGGGGCCAGCACCTATTTCCGCACGCCGATCACCCCGGCTGACGTGGTCTGGACCTATTCGGGCGTGCGCCCGCTGGTTGACGATGGCTCTGGTCGGCCCGAGGCGGCGACGCGCGGCTACCGGCTCGACCTGTCCGAGGCGGAGCGCGGCGCGCCGCTGCTGTCGGTCTATGGCGGCAAGATCACCACCTATCGCCACCTCGCTGAAGATGCGGTGGACCTGCTGGCCGGCCGCCTGCCCGCGCTGTCCGGCCCGGCCTGGACCACGACGCGGCCCTTGCCCGGCGGCGATTTCGCGATCGACGGGCTGGCGCAGCAGATGGCGGACCTTGCCGCGCGCTATCCGTTCCTTGATCCCGCCACGGTGGACCGGATCGCCCGCGCCTATGGCACCCGGGCGGAACGCTGGCTCGATGGCGCGCCGGGCTGGCAGGCGCTGGGCCGGGATTTCGGCGCGGGGCTGACCCAGGCCGAACTCGATTACCTGCGCGCCGCCGAATGGGCGGTCAGCGCGGACGATGTGCTGTGGCGCCGCACCAAGCTGGGCCTGCGGCTGAGCGCCGAACAGCGCGCCGCCGTCGAAGCCTATCTCGCCAGTTAGGCCGCGCCCAGCGCCCGCCAGGCCAGATCCGCGAATTCGCACAGCAGGGGGCGGGTTTCGCGCGGGTCGATGATGTCCTCGATCCCGAACTTTTCCGCCGTGCGGAACGGGCTGCGCACCCGGTTAAGCCGTTCGCGGATCGCCTCGAGATGGGCCTGCGGGTCTTCCGCCGCCTCGATCTCGCTCTTGTAGGCCACCTCGATCCCGCCTTCGATCGGCAGGCTGCCCCAGTCGCCGCTGGGCCAGGCGAAGCGGTACTGGAACGCCTCGGCATTGCTCATCGCGCTGCCGGCGATGCCATAGGCGCGGCGGATGACGACGCAGCACAGCGGTACGGTGGCCTTGTAGATCGCGTTCATCGCCTGCACGCCATAGCGGATAGTGCCCGCGCTTTCGGCGGCATAGCCAATCATGAAGCCGGGATTGTCGACCAGGTGGACCACCGGCAGGCGGAACTGGTCGGCCAGCTTGATGAAGCGTTCGACCTTTTCGCTGGTGCGCGCTTCCCACGAACCGCCCAGATAGCTGGGATCGCTCGCCACCACCGCGACCGGCCAGCCATCCAGCCGGGCAAAGGCGGTAATCGCGGCGCGGCCCCACATCCGGCCCATTTCGAACACCGAACCCTGGTCGAACACCGCGCCCAGCAGCTTGCGCATCGAATAGACCTGCTTGGGATCGCGCGGGACGAGATCCACCAGGCTCTGCTCGCGCCGGTCGACCGGATCGCTGGGGGCGAGGCGCGGGGCATGCTGGCCAACGTGGCTGGGTAGGTAGGACAAGAACCGCCGCGCCGTGGCAAAGGCTTCGGCCTCGCTGGCGACTTCCTCGTCGACCACGCCGTTGCGGGTGTGGATCACGCTGCCGCCCAGCGATTCCTTGTCGCTGGCTTCCCCGATCGCCTCGACCACGGCGGGTCCGGCGGCGAACAGCTGCGACAGGCCCTTGACCATGATCGAATAGTGGCTGGCCACCACCCGCGCCGCGCCCAGCCCCGCCGTGGGACCAAGGGCCAGCGCGACCACCGGCACCGTCTCCAGGTTCTTGACGATCTCGCCCCAGCCGGGCGTGGCGGGGACATAAGTCGCGCCGATTTCCTCCAGCGTCTTGACCGATCCGCCGCCGCCAGTGCCGTCGATCATGCGGATCAGCGGGAGCTTCAGCGTGTGGGCCATCTGTTCGCACTGCACGAACTTGCGGTGGATCGCCGCATCCGCCGCGCCGCCGCGCACGGTGAAATCGTCGGCGCTGGCCACCACCGGGCGGCCTTCGATATTGGCGCGGCCGAACACCAGGTTGCTGGGCGCCAGGTCCAGCAGTTCGCCATCCGGGCCATAGCTGCCTTTGCCCGCGATCTTGCCGATTTCCCGGAACGAGCCGGGATCGACCAGCCCCTTGATCCGCGCCCGCGCATCCAGTTTGCCGCGGCTATGCTGGCGGGCGACCTTTTCCGCGCCGCCCATTTGCTCGGCCAGCTTGCGCCGTCTGCGCAGTTCCTCAACTTCCGGCTTCCAGCTCACTTGCCTCTCCCTGCCCCTCCGCCTGCCCGTGCCGACAGGTCGGCCTATTCCTTGTCGGCCTCGACCACGATCAGCAGCGCTTCGACCTGGACCTGCGCCCCGGCCACCGCTTCCAGCCGGGTCACCGTGCCATCGAACGGCGCGGCCATGGCGTGTTCCATCTTCATCGCTTCCAGCACCAGCAGGCGCTGGCCCTTGGTCACGCGGTCACCGTCGCTCACGTCCACCGCGATCACCTTGCCCGGCATCGGCGCCAGGATCGCGCCGTCGCCGGCGCTGCTGCCGGGGCGCGGGCGCGGGGCATGGAACGTGAAGATCCGGCCCTGGCCGCGCTCGGTCACGGCCACGCTGTCAGCCCCGACCATGTCGCTGCGCAGCGCAGGAGCCGCCGCCGAATCGCCCAGCGCCATGTGCCCGCCCGACCACAGCGCGATTCTCTCCTCCGGCGCGCGGTTCAGGCGAAAGCCGAACAATCCCTGGCGAAAGGCGCGGGCCTGGCCGCTGGCGTGCCAGCCCAGCCAGTCGCGCCGCAGCCGCGCGGCAGCCGCATCAGCGGCGGCCTGGCCGGGCGCTTCGGCCGGGATCAGGGCCTCGCCCTTGCGCGCGATCAGCCCGGTATCAACCCGGCCCGCCGCGAAATCCGCATCGGCCAGGCATTCGTAAAGGAAGCCCTTGTTGGTGGTCAGCGGGGCGACGAAGCTGTCGTCCAGCGCTTCCATCAGTTGCAGCCGTGCTTCGTCGCGGCTGGCGCCGTGGGCGATCAGCTTGGCGATCATCGGATCGTAGAACGGGCTGATCGCATCGCCCTGTTCCACCCCGCTATCGATTCGCACCCGGGCCGAGAGCCACAGCTGGTCAAGCGCGCCGGTAGCCGGGAGGAAGCCCTTGCCCGGGTCCTCGGCATAGAGCCGCGCCTCGATCGCATGGCCGGCCAGCACGATTTCGTCCTGCGCCAGCGGTAGCGGCTCGCCAGCGGCAACGCGCAATTGCCATTCGACCAGGTCCACCCCGGTCACCGCTTCGGTCACCGGGTGTTCCACCTGCAGGCGGGTGTTCATTTCCATGAACCACACCCGGTCGGGGCGCAGCCCTTCGCTCGCGTCGGCGATGAATTCGATCGTGCCTGCGCCCTGGTAGTTCACCGCGCGCGCCGCCTGCACCGCCGCTGCGCAGACTGCCTCGCGGGTGGATGCGTCCATGCCGGGGGCGGGGGCTTCCTCGATCACCTTCTGGTGGCGGCGCTGCAGCGAACAGTCGCGCTCATACAGGTGGACGACGTTTCCTTGGACATCGCCGAACACCTGCACTTCGATGTGGCGGGGGGAGAGGATGTATTTCTCGATCAGCACCTGATCGTTGCCGAAACTGGCCGCCGCCTCGCGCTGGCAGGATTGCAGCGCCTCGGCAAAATCGGCCGCGGCGTCGACCTTGCGCATCCCCTTGCCGCCGCCGCCGGCAACGGCCTTGATCAGCACCGGATAGCCGATCGCGTCGGCTTCGGCCCGAAGCCGCGCCGGGTCCTGGTCTGCCCCCATGTAGCCCGGGGTGACCGGCACGCCGGCCTGCTGCATCAGCGCCTTGGCCGCGTCCTTCAGCCCCATCGCCTCGATGCTTTCGGGGCGCGGGCCGACCCAGATCAGCCCGGCGGCGATCACCGCGCGGGCGAACTCGGCGTTTTCCGACAGGAAGCCGTAGCCGGGGTGAATCGCCTCGGCCCCGCTGTGCAGCGCGGCTTCGATGATGCGCTGGCCCACCAGGTAGCTTTCGCGGGCCGGGGACGGGCCGATGTGGACCGCCATGTCCGCCGCGCGGACGTGCGCGGCGCGGGCATCGGCATCGGAATGAACGGCCACGGTGCGAATCCCGAGGCTGCGCGCCGTGCGGATGATCCGGCAGGCGATTTCGCCACGATTGGCGATCAAAAGCGATGAAAACATGGGGACACTGGCTAGGCGGGATTGGCCAAGCCCGCAATGCCCCTTGCGCAAGGGCCAGAGCCTGACTAGAGCGGCCCGCAAATTTGCGCGTGATCCACCCAACGGGGCAACATTCATGTCTGATCGCTTCAATACCATCGCCGGCTGGACGCTGTTTTCGGGCATCATTGCCCTCGGTTTTTCCAGCTTGAGCGGGCACTACTTCCGCGCCGACAAGCACAACCGCCCGGAAAAGATGGGCTTCGCGATCGAAGGCGTCGCCGAAGAAGGTGAAGGCGGTGCGGCCGCGACCCCGATCGAGGCGCTGCTCGCCACGGCCGACGTCGCCAAGGGCGAAGCCTCGTTCAAGAAGTGCGCCGCGTGCCACACCGCCAACCAGGGCGGTGCTGCCGGGATTGGCCCGAACCTTTACGGTGTGCTGGGCAAGGGCGTGGCCGGAGGTGGCTTTGCCTATTCCGACGGCCTCAAGGCCAAGGGCGGCAATTGGGACTGGGCGACCATGAACGCCTGGCTGACCAACCCCAAGGCTTTCGCCAATGGCACCAAGATGAGCTTCGCGGGCCTGTCCGACGCGCAGGAACGCGCCAACGTCATGGTCTACCTCAACTCGCTCGGCTCGAACCTGCCGCTGCCGGCTGTCCCGGCCGCTGCCGCTGCTCCCGCTGGCGGTGAAGCTGAAGCCGCTGCCGTGGTCGGCGATGCCGCCAAGGGCGAGCAGAGCGCCAAGAAGTGCGCCGCATGCCACACCTTCAATGCCGGTGGTGCGAGCGGGATCGGTCCGAATCTGGCTGGCGTGGTCGGCAAGGGCGTGGCCGGGGGCAGCTTTGCCTATTCCGACGCGCTCAAGGGCAAGGGTGGCACCTGGGACGATGCCACGCTGGATGCCTGGCTGAAAAACCCCAAGGCGTTCGCCGCCGGCACCAAGATGACCTTTGCCGGGATCAGCGACGCCCAGGAACGCGCCAACATCATCGCCTACCTGAAGACCGCCAAGTAAGCGCGGCTTTCAGGCGAAATGAACAGGGGCGGGGCCGCAAGGCTCCGCCCCTTTCGTTTATGCTGTGGGGGAAACGGCGGGCCTGCGTTCAGCCTTTGAAGCCTTGCGCGATCACGTACCATTCGGACGAATCCTTGCGGCTCGCTGGCGGCTTGGCGTGCTTCACGCTGGTAAAGTGCTTCTTCAGCAGTGCCAGCAGATCGGTATCGGTGCCCCCGGCCAGCACCTTCGCCACGAAAGCTCCGCCCGGGGCCAGATGCTCGATTGCGAAGTGGGCGGCGGTTTCGACCAGGCCCATGGTGCGCAGGTGGTCGGTCTGCTTGTGGCCCACGGTGTTGGCGGCCATGTCCGAAATCACCAGGTCGGGCGCGCCGTCCAGCGCCCCGGCCAGCGCTGCGGGCGCCTCGTCGGCCATGAAGTCCATCTCGAAGATCGTCACGCCCTCGATCGGCTCGGTCGGCAACAGGTCGATCCCGACCACGGCGGCCCGGGGATTCAGCTTGCGCACCACCTGGCTCCACCCGCCCGGCGCGATCCCCAGGTCGACCACCCGGGTCGCCTTGCGAATCAGGGCGTATTTCTCGTCCAGCTCGATCAGCTTGAAGGCGGCGCGGCTGCGCCAGCCGGCAGCCTTGGCCTGCTTGACGTAAGGATCGTTGAGCTGGCGCTGCAGCCACCGCGACGAACTGGCGGTGCGGCCCTTGGCCTTGCGCAGGCGGGTATTGGCGGTTGGTGCGCCGCGGGTCATTGGGCAGCTTCCCTTTTCATGCGGCGCAGCGCGGCGCGGGTGCGCTCGCCTGCGCCTTCGGCGCTCATCAGTCCGCGCAGGATACCTTCGCGGATACCGCGATCGGCCACCCCCAGCCGGTCAGCCGGCCACAGGTCGAGAATCGTTTCCAGGATGGCACAGCCGGCCACCACCAGGTCGCTGCGTTCGCGCCCGATGCAGGGCTGGGCGCGGCGCTGATCCGGGGTCATCGCCGCCAGCCCGGAACTGATCGCGCGCATTGCCGTGGCGGGCACGATCAGCCCGTCCACCGCGCGCCGATCGTACTGCGGCAGATCGAGGTGCACGCTGGCCAGCGTGGTCACCGTGCCGCTGGTGCCCAGCAGCCGCAGCGACGGGCCGGACTGGTGCCCTTCCAGAGCCTCGGCGATCCGCTCGGCAAAGGGAGCCAGGCTGCCGCGCACCAGGCTGCGCATGTGTTCATAGCGCGCGGCGCGGCCAACCTGGTCCTCGGGCTCGTGGCCGCAGGTCTCGGTCAGCGAGACCACCCCCCACGGCACCGATTGCCAATCGCGGATGCGCGGCACCTGGCCGCCTTCGCTGTCAACCAGCACCAGTTCGGTCGATCCGCCGCCGATGTCGAAGATCATCGCCGGGCCATCGCCCGCTTCCAGCAGCAGGTGGCAGCCCAGCACCGCCAGCCGCGCTTCTTCCTTGGCGCTGATGATGTCGAGCCGGATGCCGGTTTCGGCGTGGACCCGGTCGATGAATTCGGGGCCGTTTTCGGCCCGGCGGCAGGCCTCGGTCGCGACCGAACGGGCGAGGTGGACATTGCGTCGCCGCAGCTTGTCGGCGCAGACCTGCAAGGCCCCCAGCGCGCGGTCCATCGCCGTCTGGCTCAGCCGGTTGGTCTGCGCCAGCCCTTCGCCCAGCCGCACCACGCGGCTGAAGGCGTCGATCACCACGAAGTTCTCGCCCGCCGGGCGCGCGATCAGCAGGCGGCAATTGTTGGTGCCCAGATCGATTGCGGCAAAGGCGGGCTTGTGCTGGATCGGGCGCTGAAACGCGCCGCCGCGCCCATCGGCAGGGCCCGTGCCCTGGGCAGCCTTGCCGGGTCGGCCAGCCGGCCGGCGCGAGGGGGAATCGGGGGAAGATCGGCGGGGCGAGGCGTTGCTGCGCCGCTCCTGCTGTCTGTCCTGCCCGCTAACCGCCTCCTTGTCGCGCACTGCCGGCGGAAGGTCTTCCGCCATGTTACACACACTCTTTATCGTTTTCCCGCCAAGCGTGGCGAGTACCTGACACCAGATTAGGCGCGAATGGCCCGGGCGGCAAGGGTGCGTGCGTTTACGCTTCGACCGCGGCGCTGGTCAGGCCCAGCTGCGGGATCGTCACGGTGCGGCGCCCGCCGAAGTCGGTGCGCATCACGATCAGTCCCTGGCGCTCGAAATTGTCGAGCAG
This sequence comes from Novosphingobium sp., assembly GCF_041905565.1. Classification (GTDB taxonomy): domain Bacteria; phylum Pseudomonadota; class Alphaproteobacteria; order Sphingomonadales; family Sphingomonadaceae; genus Novosphingobium. The sequence continues at coordinate 35,839 of NZ_JAYRKX010000024.1, forward strand.
GCGGCGGATGCGCCCGGCCGAATGGGTGCCATAGACCTGGGCCAGCGCCTCGTCGTCGGGGCAGGGCTGGCCATCCTGCGCGGCGCGGGCGAGCAGCAGGAACGGCGCCAGCAGGTCTTCGGGCACGGCGCGGGCCAGGCCCAGGATCTCGGCCCAGCGGGGGTCTGCCGGATCGCCGATCCCGGCCAGCGCCATGGCGAAGCGGCGGCGGAACTGGGTCACGTCCAGCCCGCCGGCGCGCAGGCGGCGCATCCGGCAGCGCACGGTGAAGTCCTGGAACAGTTCGGCCGGGGCGATGAAGGTGCAGCCCGGCTCCTCTGCCATTTCCAGCAGCACTTCGCCGATCACCGCATCCGCATCGGGGGCATCGGGATCGGGCACGGCATCGGCCAGACAGACTTCCTCGATTCGTTCGATCAGCAGGTCGGCGCTGGGCGGGGGCGGCGGGGCGGGCGCGGCCAGCGGCAATTCGCGCGCTTCCTCCTCCCACGGGGAATGGAGCAGCGCGTGCAGGTCCTCGCGCGGGACTTCGGGCAGCGGGGCCAGCCCATGCGCGACCGCGCGGGTGCCGGTCTGGACCGAGCCGATCCGCACGGCCACCGGGCGGCGGCTGATCGCCGGACCCAGCCCCAGGAAGTGCCCGCGTTCGAGATCGCGGATCTGTTCGGCCTGCCGTCGTTCCATCCCCAGCAGGTCGGCGGCGCGGGCCATGTCGATGTCGAGGAATGTGCGCCCCATCAGGAAGTTCGAGGCTTCGGCCGCGACGTTCTTGGCCAGCTTGGCCAGGCGCTGGGTGGCGATCACCCCGGCCAGACCGCGCTTGCGCCCGCGGCACATCAGGTTGGTCATCGCCGAAAGCGACAGGCGGCGCACTTCGTCGGTCACGTCTCCGGCGGCGGCGGGGGCAAACAGCTGCGCCTCGTCCACTACCACCAGCGCGGGATACCACTGATCGCGCGGGGCATCGAAAAGCGCATTGAGGAACTGCGCGGCGCAGCGCATCTGTGCTTCGATTTCCAGCCCGTCGAGCGCGAGCACCACCGAGGCGCGGTGCTGGCGAATCCGCGCCGCCAGCTGGCCGATCTCGCTTGCGGCATAGGCGGCGGCATCGATCACCACGTGGCCGAACGGTTCGGCCAGGGTGACGAAATCGCCTTCGGGGTCGATCACCACCTGCTGGACGATTCCCGCGCTCTCTTCCAGCAGCCGGCGCAGCAGGTGCGACTTGCCCGACCCACTGTTGCCCTGAACCAGCAGGCGCGTCGCCAGCAGTTCCTCGATATCGATGCTGACAGTTGCTCCGGCCGGGCCGGAGCCGATGATGATCGGGGCGCTCACCCGCCTGTCCATAGGAACCGCGCGGCCCCCAACCAAGGCGGCGGCGCGATTTATCCAGAGCTTGCAGGCCCTGAGCGCTTTGGCCCACGAATCAGCTTGACCCTTCCCGACCCGCTGGTTAGAGGCGCCCCCTCTGCTGCCCCGTCGTCTAATGGTAAGACTACGGATTCTGATTCCGTCTATCGAGGTTCGAATCCTCGCGGGGCATCCATATTTCGCCGAATAGTATAATAAAACCAGGCGATTGCTGTGCCAGGGCTTGTAGTGCCCCCCACATTTATCCCCACATTGCGCTTCGGCGAACGGAAGTCAGCTGGGCACACCTCCCTTTAGCCGCCTTCCTTTTCGCCCCAGCCAAGGTCTTGAACGTCGACTCGCCAGGGGCGGTCGAGTGCTAGCTTTATAACCTCGTCCATGATCGCAGCAGTCAGGGCTTGCGGATATATCCCGACTGGCGGATCACCGACGACCTCAATGGGGGCGCCACATTGTCCCCAGCAACAATAGAATGTGAGAAGGGTCGCCTCGGACGTATCGGGTTCGTCCACCACCTTCATTAAATGCGGTGCAAAGGTCGCCGTCCAGGCTGATTCAAGCAATGGCTTCGGACCGCGATTCTGATCCAAACAGTAGTTATCCCATAGCGTCTTGGCATCCTCACCGCCTTCGAGCTCCAAGCAGGGCGGCGACTTCTGAATTTGAGAAATAACGTCAAAGGGCAGACGTTCGAAGCGCGCCACGGTGACCTGCCCCCCCCGAAAGTTCCCTCATTCTGATCTAGAGTCTGCCATGATAAGGAACAGACGTAATGAGGAAGAGCCGTTTCACCGAGGCGCAGATTATCGGGAGGATAAAGGAGCAGGAGACCGGGCTTCCGACTGTGGATGTTTGCCGCAAGCATAGGCTGAGCACGGCGACGTTTTACAAATTGACGGCGAAGTACGGCGGCCTGGAATTTGCGGATGCACCCCGCTTACGCCAGCTTGAAGATGAGAATGGTCGGCTCAAACGCCTGTTGGCTGACAGCATGCTCGGCAATGTGATTCTCAAGGACCTGTTGGGAAAAGTCTGACGACGCCAGTCCAGCGGCGGGATGCGGTGTTGCGGGTGTTGCGTGATTACGAGATCTTGCAGCGCCGGGCCTGCGGGCGGATTGGTGTCGATCCCAAGGCGGTCCGGCGCGAACGCCCACCAGACCACAATGTCATTCCCAATGCCATGAAGGCGGTCGCCGGCAAGCGCCGTCGTTTTGGCTATCGCCGGATCGGTGTCATGCTGGAGCGCCAGGGGATGATCATGAACCACAAGAGGCGCTGCCGGCTGTACCGGGAGGAGGGTCTGTCGGTCCGCCGTCGGCGTGGTCGCAAACGGGCACGGGGTAGCCGGACGCCGATGCCCTTGCCGCGGCGCCCTGGCGAACGCTGGTCGATGGACTTTGTGTCGGACACCTATGGTGCGTCGCGCAAGGGCAGAATTTTGGCGATCAATGATGATTGCTGCCGGGAGAACCTGTGTCTGGCGGCAGGCACCAGCATCTCCGGTGCCCGGGTAGCGCGTGAACTCGACCCGTTGGTGCGCCTTCTCGCCAACCCTCAGCTGTGTCGCCAGCCTGCCCTTGTCGAGTGGCATGAGCTGTGCCGTGAGAAGCGCCGCATATGCATGTGCGCGAAAGGAGGTTTGAAAATGATTCAAAAGCTCCTTGACGAATCACTCCGACCCTTACATATGGCCGTCACCGGACGGGAACGCTGCTTCAACGGCAAGAACGCTCTGGTCGCCGACATAGACGGGCAACAAGTCCCCCGAGGTTTAAAATCGGGGAACACTGGTTGTCCGCGTTAGATTGTTGGCGGCTCT
>NZ_JAYRKX010000037.1:0-4990 GCF_041905565.1 Novosphingobium sp.
TATAATCTCGGGCTGCCGGAAGAGTTTCGGCGCGACATCCTGCACGCGGCACCGCTGCATGACATCGGAAAGGCGGGCCTCAGCGATGCGCTGCTGCGCAAGTCCGGCTTCCTGTCGCCGGAAGAGCGCCGCGAGATGGAAGAGCACACGCGCATCGGCCATGCCATGCTGCGTGACATGCACTCGAGCCTGTTCCGCATGGCGGCAGACATCGCACTTTCACATCATGAGCGCTGGGACGGGTCGGGCTATCCGCAGCGTCTCAAGGGGGAACAGATTCCGCTGGCGGCGCGCATCACCGCGGTGGCCGACGTGTTCGACGCGCTGACCAGCGTGCGCGCCTACAAGACGGCATGGTCGGCGGCCAATGCCTTCACCTATCTCCATGACAACGCGGGAGACCAGTTCGACCCCGCTTGCGTCGCGGCCTTCGCCGGCGCGCGCGACGAGGTCGTCGAGGTGATGCGTGCAATGCCGGACGCCGAGGACGGCACCGCCGACGCGGCCTAGGCCGAAGCCGGCCAGCTGAGCGTGAAGCTTGTACCGCCCGAAGGCGCGTGCTCGCGGCTCCACGTGCCGTCGATCTGGCGCGAGAGAGCCGTCATGATGCGGCTGCCAAGGCCCGTGTCGGCGTCGTCACCGATGCCGCGACCGCTGTCACGCACCTCGAGGCGGTTCACGCCACCCTGGCTGGCGAGCCTGACGGTGATGGCCCCGTCGCCGTCCTCGAGACCGTGCTTGATGGCGTTGGTAATGGCTTCGGTGGCGAGGATCGCCACCGGCACGGCGCGGTCGAGACCGATCGTCATCGGCTGGAGGTCGGTCATGATCCTGGCTGTCCCGGCGATCATCGACGCCGAGAGCTGCTTCACAAGCTGGGCGAGGAACTTGTCGAGTTGCACGTCGGATGGCGATGCGGTGCGGTAGATCTGTTCGTGCACCAGGGCGATGGCGCGCACCCGCGAACTCGTCTGGTCGAGCAGCGGACGCAGCTCGGCCGGCAACCTCTCGGACTGCAGGCGCAACAGGCTGGAGATGACCTGGAGGTTGTTCTTCACCCGGTGGTGGACTTCCTGGAACAGAACCTTGTTGTCGGCCAGCGCCTGCTCCACCTGACGGCTCTTCTTCTGAAGCTGGTTGGAGAGAACACGAAGCAGCCTCGTCAACAGCAGCAGAACTGGCAGGCCGATGCCGATACCCCACAGCAGCGGCTTCAGGACCTCGAACAGCGGCACAGCCGCGATGGCATGGAGCTTGAGGTCCGGCATCGTGCGGACGGCCACGACGGACCAGGCACCGAATACCGTCGCCACGCCTGTCGACTTCGGCTCGGGGACGAGGTCTCTCCATGGCAGTCTTTCGTCCACCATCTCCGGGTGGAAAGGCTGTGCCGCCACCACCGCGCCGTCGTCCTCGACCAGCGCCATGCTGGTGTGGCGCTGGTCCGTCGCAAGGCCGGTGATGGAATTCGACGGGATGCCCAGGACAATGACGCCGAGGAGCTCTTCGTCCTTTGCCCTGTAGGCCGCGGAATAGGTAAAGACATAGCGATTGCTCACGCGGCTGAGGATTGCCGGTCCGATGAAGGACTGCAGTCCGTCGCGCACGTGCGCTTGAAACCATTGCCGGTCCGTGGGCCGCGCGAGGTTCGGACCGAGCGCAGCGTTCGATGCGAGATAGGTGCCGTCAGAAGCGACCACGCCGGCCGTGCTGCCATCGGGCAGCCACGTTGCGAGGTCCCGCAGCCGTTGACTGGTCGCCGCGTCCTGCGCGAGACCCGCAAGGCCGCCGCGCTCGTCGAGGTGTTCCTGATATTCATCCACCACGAAGGCAGCGAGCGTGATGGTGCGTCGGGCATATTGTTCGAGGCTGGTGGCCACTCCCTCGGCGTGGCTGCGCGCATGGTGCAGGAGCAGGATGCCCGATGATACGGCGGTGATGATCGCGAGCACCCACAGCAGGAGAAGAATTGCACGGGTGGCGCGGCGGATCAGCGGAACGACTTCGCTTCCGGCGGCCGTGGCATTGCCACTGGCGAGCCGGCGCAGCGCGGCGCGTTCGTCGTCGAACTTGTTCACCCTTGCCTGTAAGTGACGACCGGCAGGGCGGTGACACTGCCGGTGCAGCCCCCATCATCTGGAGTGGTGGCAGTGAACATGGGCATTGGCGGCCTTCCTCCGACTATGTGGCGGTACAACTTCTATTTTCGCACGGCGTGTCACATCGGTTCAATCGGCAATCAGAAAAACCCGCGGCGGCGCACCGGCGGGGGAGTTGAAAAGGACCTTGCCAAAAATTTCGGCAGCGCGTTGACGGGCGGACGCGTTCTGCTAACGTTGCGTCAGGGAACGGAAGCGACGTCGAGGGGCTGGAACCATGGCGCTTGCGCATGAACGTGCCGGATCACGATCCTACGTCCTTCACAGTCTCCTGCTTGCCGCCATGTTGTGGCTGGCGATGGCAGTGGCCCCCGGCGCCCCGCGCGCGCTGGCAGACAACATATGCACCACGCCAGCAAACCTTTGTGGATGTGCCAGTTGCGGCTGCGGCTCCACTCCACCCGCGCCGCGCTGCCCAGACGGCCAGCAACCCTACGATGATTACTGCCTGCCTTCCTGTCCGGATGGCTGGCTGCGTTACCCCGGCTACCCCGGCCTCTGCACGCCGCCGTGTGAACATGGCTGCCCGGATGGGTATGAGCAGGTGCCTTTGCCTCAGTGCCCGGATGGCTATCACCGCGACCTGCAGAGCCCGGACGACTGCGTGCCCGACTATGACCAGACGGAGGACGACTGCCCGACCGGCATGGTGCTCTCGCCCAACACGCGGCAATGCGTGACCGACTGTCCCGACGGCACATACCGCGATGGCCAGGGCCTGTGCCGCAGCTATTACCAGGACCCCTGCCCCGCCGGATACGGGCGCGATCCCGAAAGCGGGCAGTGCCTGCCGCCGGGCAACTGGCCCTCCGGCTATCAGTGGATCTGCCTGCCAAACTGCCCGCCGGGAACCCAGCGCGACTTCTATCACCCCACGCGCTGCATTCCGCCGCCGCCGCAGTGCCCTGACGGGTACGACAATTGGCACGGCCGCTGTGTGCCCCCCTGCGAACAGGGAACACAGCGCGACCCCTATGGCTATTGCGTGCCACCGCAATGCCCGCCGGGCACCTATACCAACCTGCGCGGCCAGTGCGCACCGCCGGAATGCCCGCCGGGCTATGACAATCTGCGCGGCCAGTGCGTGCCGCCCTGCGACCAGGGCTACACGCGCGACGACAATGGCCGATGCGTGCCGCCGGACGACGGCTGCCCGCCGGGCAGCGAAACCTTCCGCGGCCAGTGCGTGCCGCCCTGCCCGCAGGGCTACACGCGTGACACACAGTCGGGCAACTGCCTGCCGCCACCCGACAACGGCTGCCGCCAGGGCCAGGAGAAATACCGCGGCCAGTGCGTGCCGCTGTGCCGGACAGGCCAGCTGCGTGACAAGAACGGCCGCTGCGTGACGCCCGGCTGCCCGCAGGGCACCGAAAGCTTCAACGGCACGTGCCTGCCGCTGTGCCGCAAGGACCTCGTGCGCCGGGCGGATGGAAGCTGCGGCTGCCCGTCGGGGCAGTCCCTCGTCAACGGCCAGTGCATGCCGCCCTGCGACCAGGGCCAGGTGCGCGACAAGAATGGCCGTTGCGTCGAACCTTCCTGCCCCAAGGGCCAGGAGCGGGTGCGCGGGCGCTGTGTTGCCGCCTGCTTCGGCGACACCATCCGCGACAACCGTGGCCGCTGCGTCTGTCCGAAAGGGACGGAGATGTCGGCCAGGGGCACGTGCGAGCGCGTCACCTATGACCAGCCCTGCGGCAAGGGCTACCACAAGGACGACAACGGCAACTGCGTACCCGACCGGCGCATCCAGACGCAGTGCCCGGACGGCTGGCACTACAGCAAGAAGCGCCTGACCTGCGTGCCCGACAAGCAGGATCAGACGACCCAGCCGAACCAGCCCGCGTTGCGCCAACCCAACCTGCAGGTCGATCCCAACTCGCTGCAGCTGCTCCAGCCGCAGCGCCAGAAGAGCAACAGCACGAACCGTCAGCAGTCATGCCCGAAAGGCTTCGTGCCGGATGGCAATGGCGGCTGCGTGCCGGGCTGAGGCAGCCAGCCCCCACGAACGAAGGCGCCACACCGCAGGCGGTGTGGCGCTTGCCAGTGCAGCGACCGGGTGCCGTCAGGCGTGGCAGATCTTGTTGGCCTTCAGTTCGGCCGCGGCGCCCTTGTGCGAGGAATAGTAGTACTTGCCAACCATCAGCTTCGAGGTCGGGCGGTGGTTGACGATTTCACAGCCCTTGCCGTGCGGATTGCGCGACACATAGAAGTAGGTGTGGTGATGCTTGGCGGTTGTCGCGGATGTCGCCGTCGTGTGTGCGGGCGCCGTGGCTGCGGCGGCCGGCAGCGCGGCAGCCACCGCCATCGCAAGTCCGAAGCCGAGCGAAAGGATCTTGTTGGTCGTCATCTCATATCTCCTGGTATTCGCGTTCTGCCCGGACCCATGTGGCCCGTCGCGATCAGTGATATCCGACCCGATCCCCGCTCCGGTGTTACGATTGGCGACGTTTCATTGCATTTTGTATCCGCGCCCTGCCGCCCTCAGTCGCCGAGCTCGTTGAACATCGTCGAGGGGTCTGCCGCCACGGGCGGCGCGCCGAAGGTGAGCTTGATCGCCTCCATGACGAGGAGCGGCGGAGCCATTTCCTTCGACAGGTCGACGATGCGGGCCTGCAGCTTGCTGACCACGTCCGGGTTCTGGTCGGCGATGTTCGTGGTTTCGCCGGGGTCCTTCGCAAGATCGAAGAGTTCGATCTTGCCGGGCAGCCCGGCCTGCCACACCAGCTTCATGTCGCCCTCGCGGACGGCGCCGGCGGTCGGGTCGACGTTATAGACCACCTCCTCGCGCGGCGTCTTGGTACCCTCGCTGATCGCGGGCCAAAGGTTCATGCCGT
>NZ_JAYRKX010000025.1:0-38645 GCF_041905565.1 Novosphingobium sp.
GACCTAGCAGGAGACTTGGGGAAGATCGAGCTCATGATTGATGGGTTGTCAGCCCGTTACGATCCGCCAGATTTAAGCGATTACGACTGAAACCCAATCTTGCGTTTGCAAGGTATACAATCGCCAAGGTGAAGGGCGAAACCCCGGCGGGCGAAAAGTACCGCGCGCTCGATCCGGCCTTGCTCGACTGGGTCGCGGCAACCGCGTCCTATGGTTTCCTCACCGCCTATCACCGCTTCGTCGCGCCGTTGCCGCTGGCCGAGCAGAACCGGTTCCTGCGCGATAGCGCCGCGATCGGCCGCGAATTCGGCGCGCGCCGCACGTCGCAATCGGTGGCCGATTTCATGGCCATGCTGGATGAACTGGAACCCCGGTTCGAACCGCACCCGATCATCTTCGAATTCCTCGACATCATCGAATCCGGCAAGGCCGCGCCCAGCATCCCGCGCTTCCTGCACCGGGCCGTGGCCCGTGCGGCCGTGTCGCTGCTGCCCGATCATCTGCGCGAGCGGCTGCAACTGGGCCGCCGCTATGACCTGGGCCGGGTCGACCGGCTGGCGCTGCGCCTCGCCGGGCGGCTGGCAGATCGCCACAAGGACCTGTCGAGCCCGCCCTGCCAGGCGGCGGTGCGGCTGGGCCTGCCCGCCGATTTCCTCTATCGCAGCCAGGCAGAACAAGCCCGCCTGCTGGCCGCCGCAGCGCGCTAGGCACTTGATCGCCATGGTCAGGGGTGATTGAAGCTCGGGCAAGTTCGCAGCCCTGGAGGTCAAAGTTGATTCGGCGTGTGTTTGCAGTGTTGCCCGCGTGCCTGCTGGCGATCGGCGGGGCCTTCACGGCGCAGGCCGATGTGCCGATCAGGGTGTCCGCCGTGCAAACCAGCGCGGAAGCGCATGCCCAGATCAACCGGCTGGCGCTGTCGGGCGCAATCACGCTGTTCAACGGGACTGACGATGGCGCCCGGGTCATGCTCCGCCCGGTCACCGGCATCCGCCAGTCCAGCGGCTGCATGACCGACTTCGCCGCGGTCAAGGCAACCAGGCTGGCCGGGTGGACCTCGGCGGCGGACCACATGACGGTCTACTGGAGCGAAGTGGACGAGCTGGAACTGGAGCCGCAGGCAATCCGCTTTCATGCGCCGTGGGTTTGGGGGCAGGACAAGGCTCGGCTGCTGATCCCGGACGGCGCGGCAAGATCCGCAGTGTGGGAGGCGCTGAACCTGCTGGTCAGGAATTGCGGCGGCGCGGCGGCGCGCAAGCGCGGGCCCGCGCCGGGCGTTTCGAACAATGGCGAAACCACCCCTTCCATTGACGGCTGGTGAGCGGGCCTGACCGGCCGGTCAATCGAACCGCAGGACGACGCGCAGCGCATCCCCGCTCTGCATCAGGGCAAAGCCTTCGTTCGCCTGGGCGAAGGGCAGGCGGTGGCTCGCCAGGCTGGCCAGGTCCAGCTGCCCGGCGGCAAACAGGTCAAGCAGGCCGGGCAATTCGCTGCGGGTCTTGATGTTGCCCAGGAACGATCCCTTGACCGTGCGGCCCAGTTGCAGGGCGAAGGTGTCAACCGGCATGGCCACGCCGTCCGGCGGCACGCCCAGCACGGTGCAGCACCCGCAGCCGACCCGCGTTGCCGCCAGCGCCTGGCGCATCAGCTCGGGATGGCCGACGCATTCGAAGGCGTGATCCACCCCGCCGCCGGACAGCTGCTGGATCGCGGCGACCGGATCGGCGCAGGTTGAAGGATCGATGAAGTCGGTCAGCCCGAACGGCCGGGCCTGCGCGCCGCGCTGCGGGTTGGTATCCAGCCCGATGATCTGGCGCGCACCGGCCAGCCGCGCGCCTTGCACCACGTTGAGGCCAATCCCGCCCAGCCCGAATATCGCCACGCTTTGCCCCGGCTGGACCCGGGCGGTGTGGGTCACGGCGCCAACCCCGGTCGCCACCGCGCAGCCGATCAGGCAGGCCAGCTCGAACGGCACGTCGCGGCGGATCTTCGCGACATTGCTTTCCTTGACCAGCACGAAGCGGGCAAGGCTGCCGACCCCGGAATAGGTCGAAACCGGCTGGCCGTTCAGCGTGAAGCAGTCCTGCGGCTGGCCCAGCGTCGCCAGGAAAGCCTCGCACAGGTTGGTCTGGCCCGAGCGGCAATTGCCGCAGGTGCCGCATTCGCCGATCGTCAGCGGCACCGCATGGTCGCCCACCGCCACGCTGGTCACCGCGCTGCCCACTTCGCGGACGATCCCGGCGCCTTCGTGGCCCACGATCACCGGAAAGGGGAAGGGGGCGCTGCTGCCGTCCAGCTGGTGCAGGTCGCTGTGGCACAGCCCGCTGGCCATGATCTCGATCACCACCTCGTCGGCGCGCGGATCGCGCAGCGTCACCACTTCGCGCCGCATGGGCTGGCCCGGGGCGTGGCAGACCATGGCTTCGACCTGGCGGCTCATGCATTGTCTCCTGAAAGTCCGGCTTGCCCTATCACGAAATCGCCGCTTGCCTGCCCCATCGTTCCTATCCCGTTGCGCCATTTTTCACGCATCGCGCCCGAACGGCGCCGCCATGGCAATTCCCGCTTGTGAGTGGCTGTCCGGCATGTAAGTGTCAACTTACAAGAACGGGCGCTCCGTGCCCGGCAAGGATGGGAGCAAGCGGTGCGCGTGCTGGTCGATATTTCCCGTTGCCAGGGCCACGCCCGCTGCGAGGACATCTGCCCCGAAGTTTTCGCCACCGACGCGGTGGAAGGCAAGTGCGTGATCGCCGATCCGCAGGTCCCGCCGGGGCTGGAGGACAAGGTGCGCCTTGCCGTGCGCAATTGCCCCGAAGGCGCGCTGCGCGTGGCGGGAGACGGAAAGGGCGGGGCATGACCCTGCAGTTCCAGCCGCCGCCGCCCGATCACGTTCCGCCCGAACGGATGGTCGATTTCGATTTCTTCCACATCCCGCCGGGCGTCAGCGATCCGGCCGAAATCTGGCACGACCTGGTCCGGCGCGGCGTGCCGGACATTTTCTACACCCCCCGCAATGGCGGGCACTGGGTGCTGCTCGACTATGCCGACATCGTCGAGGCCTACCGCGATTACAGCGTGTTCTCGACCTACCAGACCCCGGTTCCGCCGATCGAACCGTTCCCGGTGGTCCAGCCGCAGGGCGTCGATCCGCCCGCGCACAACACCTTCCGCCGCCTGCTCGCGCCGATGTTCACGCCCATCGCGGTGCGCGGGATGACCGATGAGCTGCGCCGCCGCGCGGACCAGCTGATCGAGCCGCTGGCGGAGCGGGGCCACTGCGATTTCATCGCTGACTTTGCCGAACGGTTTCCCACTGGCACCTTCCTGAACCTGTTCGGCCTGCCGGAATCGCGGCTGGATGAATTCCTCGCGCTGGCCAACACCTTCTTCCGTTCGACCGACCCGGCGGCGCGGGCGGACAACATCGCGTTGATCTATGCCGTGCTGGACCAGTTGTTCCGCGACAAGCAGGCCAATCCGGGCGATGACATCGCCTCGGCCATCGTCACCGCGCGGACCGAGGCGGGCGAGCCGCACGACTGGACCGACGTGCTCAATTGCGGGTTCCTGCTGTTCGTTGCGGGCCTCGACACGGTGACCAACACCCTGGCCTATATCTGGCGCTACCTGGCGACGACGCCAGCGGCGCAGCAGCATTTCCGCGACCGGCTGGATGATCCCGACGCTTTCCTGCGCGCGATCGAGGAACTGATGCGGATCAACGCGGTCTCCAACCTGTTCCGCCGGGTGACGCATGACTGCGAATTTCGCGGCGTCCAGCTGCGCCGCAACGACCGGGTGGTGCTGCCCAACACCGTGGCCAACCGCGATCCCCGCGTGTTCGCCGATCCGCAGACGATTGACCTGGATCGCGCGGTCAACGTGCACGTCACTTTCGGGGTGGGCCCGCACCGCTGCGTCGGCTCGCACCTTGCCAAGCGCGAAGTGATGGTTGCCTTGCAGGAATGGCTGCGCCGCATCCCGCCGTTCGAACTCGACCCCGATCAGCCGGCCGGCTCGGTGTTCGGCGGTTCGGTGATGGGCTTTACCAGCCTGCGCCTGCGCTGGGACCAGCGCTGATCCCCTTCTTTCCCCTCGACACCAAGGATACCCCGATGACCCAGGAACGCCCGACCGGATCGAACCACGGCATGACCTATGCCTTTGCCAAGACCTTTGTCCGCGATCTCGAGGCGATGGGGCGGTTCTATGAAGCGGTGCTGGGGGTGATCCCGCTGTTCCGCCACGCCGATGAAATGCTGGGCCGCCCGATCGAGGAAATCGGCTATATGGCCAGCTATCCGGGCGGCCCTTCGCTGACCCTGATCAGCTATACCGACGGCAATCCGCCCGCCGCGGGCGAGGCGGTGCAGGGCTTCATCACCACCGACCTTGACGGCGCCTGCGCGCGGGCGCTGGCGCACGGCGGCAGCGTGCCCCAGCCCATCCACGAAGTGCCCGATTTCGGGGTCAGGGTGGCCTTCATCCTCGATCCCGAAGGGCACATCTGCGAAGTGGTGGAAATGACCGGCGCCGCTGCCGGCTGAACCTCAGTCCGCGAGGTTGCGGGCGATCGCCGCGTCGGTCAGCCCCAGCCCGCGGCAGCAGAACCACAGCGCCTGGCGCACCAGCGCTTCGCCATCATCGGCATAGGGGCGCGAGGCCGGGTCGAGCAGTCCGATCGAATTCATCATCGTGCCGATGTGTTCGACGAACATGTTGACGTTCTCGATCTTGAGCGGTTCGCCCACCACGTCGCCGGCGGCGCGGGCGGCGGCGTGGGCGGCCTCGATCTGGCGCATCGAACGGCGCTGCGCCCGGCGATAGATCAGGCTGGCGAAGTAGCCATCGCCCGCCAGGCTGGCCAGCGTCAGCCGGTAGCCGGCCTGGCCCGGCCCGTGCGGATCGAGCACGATGCTGCGGAAATAGCGGTGCAGCGCGTTGACCAGCCCCTTGGTGCTGGCTTCCATCACCCCGACCTGGGCGTAATTCTGGTCCTGTTCGCGAAAGATCTGGCGCAAGACCGCGCGGTAGAGCGCCAGCTTGGACGGATAGTGGCGATAGACCAGCGCTTCGGACACCCCGGCCTCGCGCGCGATCTGCAGCGTCTTGGCGCCGTGATAGCCCTGGACCGAAAAGACCCGACGGGCCGCGGCCAGGATCAGGTCGCGGCGCTCGCTGCCGGGGATGCGCTTCTTCGTCATGATAAGCGCTCACTTACGCGCGTGAACACTCACGTCAACGTCTGAGCGCTGATATTCGCGGCGATGCCGGGGCGGTGAAGCACTTACTTCACCGCCCCGGCACTCACTACAGGTCAGGCCGCGAGCGGGGTCAGCGGCTCGGTCGGCATGTGGGTCGGGAAACCGTGATCATAGACGCGGGTCAGCAGGCCGATGAAGGCCGCATCGTGCATCGGATCGCTCGGCACTTCGAAGGCGATGCCGCGCTGGCGCAGGTCGGCGATGAACGTGTCGAACACGCGCTCGTGGCTCAGGTCGTCCTTGTGGTCGAGCGTGAGCTTGAGTTCGTCCAGATCCATGAACACCTGCGCGTTCCAGTGGAACAGATAGCGGCTTTCGATTGCCGGGATCTGCTGGATCACCTGGCCCTCGGTGCTGATCCGCCAGCCGCCCGCATGGTCCGGATCGGTCTCGATGGTCGAGGTGATGTCCAGTCCGGCCGGGCGGCGCATTGCCTCGGGCCCGTTGGCCTGGGCGGTGTGGTACATCATCTCGTTTTCGACCACGACCGCGCGGCCCCACATTGGCGCCTCGATGGTCTGATAGGGGTTGCCGGGGCCTTCCGGCCAGTAATGGAAGCCGCCGCCGACGCTGCCCTGGTAATACCAGGCGATGACCTGGGCCTTCTTGGCCTGCCAGGGCTTGAACAGCGTGGACTTGCACATGGTGTTGAGCAGCCAGGTTGGGGAATTGTCCATGTCGACCCCGCGAAAGCGGGTGCCGTCGATATGCGGCATCCCGCCCATCGGGCAGGGGCCTTGCAGGTTGAACAGCATCGATTCCGGCTGGGCATACTTCGCCCCCCAGTAGCCCCGCGCCAGATCAAGGAACCGCTTGTTGAAGAAGCAGTCCTCAAGCTCGGGATAGAGGCTGGTCGAACCCTTCGCGAAATAGCCGCGGAATACCGGCGAAAGGAACATGTCCCAGGTCGGCTTGAAGCCTTCCGGCACCGAGCCGGACGTGGTGGCGATCACTTCCTCGGGCGTCTTGAAGTGCTGGGCCAGGATCAGCGTCCACGGCCCTTCGCGGTTGATCACGCCGACCATCCGTTCGAACTGGTCGGCGCTGTAGGCGTCTTCGATGATCTGCGGGGCGGCGACGGGCCGGAACTTGGCGAGCAGGTCGGTTTCCATGACTTACCTTTCGAGCGTGGGATTGACTTCAAGCAGGATCTTGCCGCGCACGTGGCCGGCGGCGACCAGCCGCTGCGCCTCGCCGGCCTGATCCAGCGGCATGACGGTGAATTCGGGCGCGCGGATGCGTGCCGAGGCCAGCGCTTCGACCAGCCCGGCCAGCTGGCGCGGCTGGCTTTCGAAGTCGGACACGGTCGGGAGCACGGTTACGCCAGCGGCCTCGGCGCGGGCCGGATCATAGGGGACCTCGTCCGCGATCAGCGTGCCGATCGGGCAGATGATCCCGCCGCGCTTCAGCGTTTCGATCGTGTCGACGAACGTGCCCTGGCCGACCGTATCGACGATCAGGTCCACCCCGTCCGGCGCCCAGGCGCGGATCGCCTCGACCACGCTGCCCGCGCGGTAGTCGATCACATGGTCCGCGCCGAGCGCGCGGACATAGTCGAAATTGCGCGGCGAGCAGGTTGCGGCAACCTGCGCCCCGGCCATTTTCGCCAGCTGGACCGCGAAGCTGCCGGTGCCGCCCGCGCCGCCGTTCACCACCACGCGCATACCGGGGCCAGCCTGGCCCAGGTCCAGCACGGCCTTCCATGCGGTCATCCCGGCGGTGGGCAGGGTGGCGGCCTGTTGCAGCGTGACGCCGGCGGGCAGGGGGATCACCCGCTCGGCCGCGCTGCGGACATATTCGGCATAGGATCCGCGCTCGCCCAGGCCCTGGTTGCCGGGCGTGACCACCCGGTCGCCCACGTTCAGGCCGGTGACGCCTTCGCCCACTTCGGCCACCACGCCCGCCGCGTCGAACCCGACCACAAAGGGGAACTGGTACTGGAAATATTGCGCCAGCCAGCCTTCGCGGCTTTTCCAGTCAGCCGGGTTGACGCTGGCATAGCCGACCTGGACCACAACCTGCCCCGGCGTGGCTGCCGGACGCTCGATCTCTGCCATGTGCAGCACTTCGGGACCGCCGAAACGGTCAAGCACGATTGCCTTCATCACCGGAATCACTCCCCACGGGTCTTGCTGTTGATTGACACCAAGCCTAACTCTCCTATGGAAGTAAGTAAACACTCATTAGTTGGCCCGGCAAGATTCGGGCAAGGGGAGACAGGCAGTGGACAAGGATCGCAAACTGGCGGGCAAGGTGGCGCTGGTCACCGGCAGCAGCCGCGGCATCGGCCGCGCGATTGCGCAGCGGCTGGCCAGTGCCGGGGCGACGGTAGTGGTCACCGGACGCTCGGCCACGGCGCCGGCTTCGGGCAAGCGGTTCGGCCAGGATCAGGTCGTGCCCGGCACTCTGGCGGAAACCGTGGCGCTGATCGAGGCGGCTGGCGGCAAGGCGCTGGCGCTGGCTGCCGACCTTGAAGATCCGGCTCAGCGCGACAGCCTGGTGGGCCGCGCGGCGGACCTGGCCGGGGGGCTGGACATCCTGGTCAACAACGCGGGCTTTGCCGACTATGCCCGGGTCGAGGACATGGCGCTGGGCACCTTTGACCGGACGGTCGAACACTATGTCCGGGTGCCGTTCCGCCTGGCGCAGGATGCGATCCGGCACATGCGCAAGGGCGGTGCGGGGTGGATCGTCAACGTCGGTTCGATCACCGCCTATCCGCCGACCCGGCCCTATCTCGACTATGCCAAGCAGGGCGGCGATGTGATCTACGCCTCGGTCAAGGCGGCGCTGCACCGCATGACCCAGGGGCTGGCAGCGGAAATGGTCGATGCCAATATCGCGGTCAACGCGGTCGGCCCCAGCACGGCAATCCGCACCCCCGGCGCCGAAGCGCTGATCCCGGCGGACTATCCGTGCGAGGACGTGGCCTATCTCGCCGAAACCGTGCTGGCGATGTGCCACCTGCCTGCGGCTGAGCGCACCGGGCTGGTCGCCTTCTCGATGCATTTCCCGCACGCGCTGTCGCTGCCGGTCTACAGCCTGGATGGCACGCAGCAGCTGCCCCCGGCTGAATTGCCGATCTATTCCCACCCTGCCACCAGCCACGACGGATTGTGAGCGCCATGGACCAGACCATCTACATCGTCGACGATATCGTCGCCGCGCCCGGCAAGGGGCGCGAATTGCTCGAACTCTATCGCAGCGCCTATGCGCCCGGCGCGCGGGCGCGCGGCATGGTGCTGGACCGCGAGATTGTCGCCCCGCCGGTGTGGCTCGACGAATTGTCTAACCGCCTGCTGATCACCTGGACCGTGCAGGGCGCGCCCGGCTGGTGGGGGCAGGGCGTGCAATCGCGCTATGACCCGGCGGTCGCGGAGTTCTGGCAGCAGGCGGACGGCCTGATTGCCGAGCGGGCGCGCTATTTCGGCGCGGCCGAAGCCGATGTGGAGGGGATCAGCCATGTTTGATCTGGTTTGCCTGATCGACCTGCCGGAACCGGCGCGCGCGGGCCTTGCCGCCAGTCTCAAGGCGCTGGGCGGCGCGGCTGCCCCGGTGATGGAAGGCAATTTCAACGGCGGCGATCTGGCCGCGCGCTTCTCTTATGCCGACGAGGCCAGCTACCGCGCCGCGCGCCCCGCGATCGACGCCGCGCTGGCCGAAGCCGGGGCGACCCGCTGCAACTGGGCCTGCTTCGAACGCGGGCAGGGCGCCGCTGCCGCGCCCGGGCTGGCGGACGGCGTGTGGCGCGGACTGCTGCTCTGCGCTGACCGACCGCAGGCTGCTGCCCGGCTGGACCAGTTCGAAGCCGAAATGGCGCTGATGCCCAAGTACATCCCGGCGATCCGCAACTGGCGCTTCAGCCGCGCGCTCGAGAGCGGCGGGGACCTCAAGTGGACCCACGTCTGGGAACAGGAATATGCCGACATCGGCGGGTTGATGGGCCCCTACATGCTGCACCCCTACCACTGGGCGCTGATCGACCGCTGGTTCGATCCGGAATGCCCGGACTGGATCGTCAACGTCACCCTGTGCCACAGCTTCGCCGCGCTGGGCGAAGCGGTGCTGAGCTGAGCGAGGCCCGATCATGCCCGTAGATCCGCAAATCGAAGCCATGCTTGCCGCCGCGCCGCCCTGGCCGGGGGTGCGCAGCATGGACCTTGCCACCCTGCGCCAGGCCGTGCGCGACAGTTCGGTCATGCTGCCGCCGGCAGAGGACGCGCCGGTTGCCGCCACCGCCGACCGCACCATTGCCGGGCCGGGCGGGCCGCTGGCCTTGCGGGTCTATACGCCGGAAGGCACCGGGCCGTTCCCGGTGGTGGTCTATTGCCACGGTGGCGGCTACGTGGTCGGCGATCTTGATACGCAGGACATGATCGCCCGTGCGCTCTGCGCGTGGAGCGCATCGGTGGTGGTTTCGGTCGATTACCGGCTCGCCCCGGAACACCCGTTCCCCGCCGCGCCCGACGATGCCTTTGCCGCGCTCGAATGGGTCGCCGCCCATGCCGGGGAAATCGGCGGCCGGGCCGACCGGCTGGCCGTGGCGGGCGACAGCGCCGGGGGCAACCTGGTGGCCGCCGCCGCGCTGCGGGCGCGCGACCGGGGCGGCCCGGCGCTGCGCGCGCTGGTCAACATCTATGGTTCGTGCAACTTCCCGTCCGAGCAGACCGCATCCGCCCGCGAATACGCCGATGGCCCGATCCTGAAGCAGGACGACATCGACTGGTTCTACGAACAATACCTGAGCGATCCCGCGCGCGAGCAGCACGATCCCCAGGCCGCGCCGGTGCGCGCCGCCAGCCACGCCGGTCTGCCGCCAACTTTCGTCGGCACCGCCGAATGCGATCCCTCGCGCGACGATGCCGAACTGTTCGGCGCCAAGGTCGCTGTCGCCGGGGTCGAGGTGGAAGTGAAACGCTATCCCGGCATGGTCCACGGCTTCGCCTCGTGGGTCGGCTTCCTGCCCGGCGCGCGCGCCGTGCTGCAGGATGCCGCCGCCTTCCTCAAACGCCATCTGGAGAGCTGAGATGCCCGGTGCTGCTGAACTGTTTGCGTCCGGGGTCGCAGTGATCACCGGTGCAGGTGCCGGGATCGGCGCGGGGCTGGCGCGCCGCGCCGGCGAACTGGGCATGACCGTGGTGGTCACCGACATCGACCTTGACCGCGCCCGGAAGGTCGCCGGTGAGATCGTCGCTGCCGGGGGCAACGCCGACGCGCTGAAGGTGGATGTCTCGCGCGCCGAGGAGCTCGACCGGCTGGCCGAAACGGTCCACGCCCGCCACGGCGACGTGCGGCTGCTGGTCAACAACGCCGGGATCGAGACGATCGGCTACACCTGGGAAATCCCGGCCGAACGCTGGGACGCCACGCTCAACATCAATATCCACGGCGTGGTCCACGGCGTGCGCGCCTTTGCCCCCTGGATGCTGGCCAGCGGCCAGCAGGCGTGGATCGCCAACCTCGCCTCGATGGGCGCGCTCAGCGTGATGCCGTGCCAGACCGCCTACATCATGACCAAGCACGCGGTGCAGTCGTTCAGCGAATGCCTCTACCTTGAAATGCAGCTCAAGCAGGCGCCGATCCACGTCTGTTCGGTCCTGCCGGGCATGCTCAAGACCAGCATTTTCGAGGACAGCGCCGGGCTGGGCGAGCCGCCGTCAGGCGCCGCCCATCGCCGCAAGATGTTCGAAATGATGCGCGATTACGGCATGGACCTGGCCGAAGGCTGCGCGCTGATCCTGGATCAGATCGCCGAAGGACGGTTCTGGATCCACACCCAGCCTGAAATGTCGATGCCCGCGCTGGAAAGCCGGATCGAATTCTTCCGCAGCCAGCAGCCGCCGGTGCTGAACGAGGCGGTGCGCGATCTGGTCGAAGGGTAAGGGGCAAGCCTCTGATAAACTTCGCATTCTTCTAATTCATTCAAAAGGATAGACTGATCATGCCAAGGTTGTCAGGCAAGGTTGCGATTGTCACGGGGGCGGGCCGCCTCGGCAATATCGGCGTGGCGATTTGCCGGTCCTTCCTCGCCGAAGGGGCGCGGGCGGTGGTTGCGACCGATTTCCGTACGGACTCGAGCGACGAAATCGAAACCTTGATCGCCGCCGATGGCCATGCCGGCGCGTTCCGGCTGGTGCGCCATGATGTCACCTCAGAGGCCGATTGGCAGCAGGTTGCCAAGGCCGCGGTCGATGAATTCGGCCAGCTGGACGTGCTGGTCAACAATGCCGGTATCTCGGTCCACGGCGGGATCGGGAGCACGTCGCTGGACGACCTGCACAAGGTGAT
Source organism: Novosphingobium sp. (assembly GCF_041905565.1). Classification (GTDB taxonomy): domain Bacteria; phylum Pseudomonadota; class Alphaproteobacteria; order Sphingomonadales; family Sphingomonadaceae; genus Novosphingobium. The sequence continues at coordinate 11,550 of NZ_JAYRKX010000025.1, forward strand.
GGCGGTCAACCACGACGGCTTGTTCCTGGGGATCAAGACCTGCGCGCCGTATCTCGCCAGCGCGGTCGAGCGGTTTGGTGGCGGCGGGTCGATCATCAACAACCTGTCGATGGCGTCCTACATGCCCAACGCGGCCAACATCGGTTACCACGTTTCCAAGGCGGCGGGGCGGATGCTGACTGTCTGCGCCGCGCTGGAATATGGGGCGCAGAAGATCAGGGTCAATTCGGTCCACCCCGGGGTGACCATGACCCCGCTGATCCGCGAAGGGCTTGAGGACTATGTGCGGTCCGGGATGTGGGGCAGCGTCGATGAAGCGGAAAGCGCGCTGGCGGCGATGAACCCGCTGGGCATTGCCAGCCAGCCCGAAGACACCGCCCATGCGTTTGTCTATCTCGCCAGCGACGAGGCGCGGTTCGTGACCGGCGCCTCGATCTGTCACGATGGCGCGATCGGCCTGCGTTACTAAACCAGGAAAAAGGACCGGCGGGACAAGGAGGGGAATGGCGTCCCGCCGGACCAGGCCTCAGCGATGGAGCAGGTAGCTGCCTTCCGCCGGGGCTCGGGTTTCGTTGAAGAAGTCGACCAGACGCCACGGCCAGGACAGGAAGATGCGGCGCTTGCTGTTCATGTAGTAGCTGCTGGCGCGCGGGTGCGACCAGATCATCTCCGGCATCCGCGCCTCGACCTTGCGGTTCCAGTCTTCATAGGCCTGCTGGGTCACTTCGAAGGCCTTCGCGTTCCCTTCCGTGATCCGGTCGAGCGCTTCGATGATCCAGTTGACCTGGCATTCCGAGATCAGGTTCTGCCCGGCGGCGTGGTTGGGCGCGCTGTTGGGTCCGACGGTGTGGAAGTAGTTGGGGTAACCGGGAATGCACATCCCCATGTAGGAACGCGCGTCCTCCTCGCCCCATTCCGCGCCCAGGTCGCGCCCGCCCGCGCCTTTGACCGTCAGGTTGCCCAGCATCTTCGCGACGTTGAAGCCGGTGGCGCAAACGATCACGTCGCATTCGAATACCGAGCCGTCCTTGGCCTCGATCCCGTTTGGCAGGATCCGCGCGATGCCCTGGTTCTCCAGATGGACATTGGGCCGCAGCAGCGCGTCGAACCACCCGTTGTCGAGCACGATCCGCTTGGAAAAGATCGGGAAATCGGGGGTCAGCTTGGCGATCAGGTCAGGCCGCTGGGCGAACTTCTGCTGCATGTAGGACAGGGCATACTGACGCGTCATCTCGTTGAGTTCGGACACGGCCAGATCGTTGCCGGCCCAGGCCGGGTCCTGCAGCACGTTGGCGAACAGCCCGTCGGCCGCCGCCCAGTAGACCTTGAAGCGGAACCATTCCTTGAACGTGGGAATGTGCTTCAGCGCCCACTTCATCCCTTCGTCCACCGCGTGCGCGATTTCAGGGTTGTAGATCACCCAGTGCGGGGTGCGCTGGTAGACGTTGAGCGCTGCGACCTCGGGCGCGATCGCGCCGACCAGCTGTGCCGCGCTGGCGGCAGAGCCGATCACGGCGACGCGCTTGCCCGCAAGGTCCAGGTCCTCGGGCCAGGCGGCGGTGTGGACGACCGGGCCGTTGAAGTCTGCCAGCCCCGGAATGTCGGGCCATTTGAAGCGGTTGACCGGGCCGTGGCCGTTGATCACGGCGTTGACCACCAGTTCCTCGGCCGTGCCATCGGCGCCGCGCACGGTGACCCGCCAGGTGCTCGTCGCCTCGTCATAGACCAGCGTTTCGACCGTGGTGCCGAACCGCATTTTGCGGCGCAGGTCGTACTTGTCGGCCACTTCGACCATGTAGCGCTGCATGTCGGCGCCTTGCGGGTGATAGTGCTGCCAGTCCGGCCAGATTTCCCAGCTGAAGCTGTAGAAATGGCTGGGCGTATCGACCCCGACGCCGGGATAGCGGTTTTCGTACCAGGTGCCGCCGACCTCGGGGTTCTTTTCGATCACCAGATAGTCGTAACCGGCCTCGGCCAGCTTGGTCGCGGCGGCCATGCCGGTCATCCCGGCGCCGATCACCAGCACCTTGAACCCGGCCGGGCGGGGGGCACGGCCGGCAAGCTGCGAACGGTCGGTCCACGGGCGGAAGCCGCACTGGTCGAACGCCAGTTCGATGAATTCGCGCTCCACCGGCTCGCCCACCATCACGCTCATGATCCGCTGGAACAGCGCATCGTCGGGCGCCGTGCCGGCCAGGGGCGCGCGGCCGGTCAGCACGTCGCGCAGCCTGGCGCGCAGCTCGTCCGCCAAGTCCGCAGGGATGGCGGTCGGCTCGGGCGCGAAGGCCGGGCGGATATGCGGCGCGAAGCGATCCAGCATCGCCGCATCGCCCGACAGGTGGACATAGACCGCCAGCAGCGTCGGCACGTTCGCTTCGGCCAGCGCCGCCTCAAGCTCTGCCGAATCCGGCAATGGCAGCTGTGCGGCTGGATCAAGATTTTCTGGCATCCGGTACTCCCGACTCAAGTTGTGAGTAAAAACTTACATAAGTTTTGCGGAACCTCAAGGCCCCCTGCGACGCAAACATGCGCGCTGCCGCTTTCTTGTCCTTGGCCGTTGACCGGGTTGGTCTAGTGTGTAAGTATCCACTAACTAATGAGCGGTCCGGTTACCGGGACTCGCGTGGAGGAGAGGATGGCCGCATCGGGCCGCGCATGCGCGGGTCCAATGCCCTGCCCGCATCGCCAGGCGCCGGTTGCACAGGTCCGAACAAGACTGGTTTGAACTGCAATTCGGGGAGGAATTGATCATGCGCCTTGTTACGCTTCACCGTCTGGCCGTGCTGGCATGCGGCGCTTCGGCGCTGGCCTGGGGCGGGCCCGCCATGGCCGCTGAAGGCGACCCCGCGACCGGCGACGAAACCGATATCATCGTCACCGCCACCCGCGATGCCCGCAGCCTGCAGGACGTGGCCATGCAGGTGAACGTCGCCAGCGGTGAACAGATCGAGAAGCTGAACCTGTTCGACGTCAAGGACATCTCCCAGCTCGCCCCCGGGCTTGACCTCAACAACAACGATCCGCGCAAGAACACCACCACGCTGCGCGGCATCTCGTTCGACCCCGACCAGGGCACCACCCCCGCGGTCGAGGTCTATTACAACGAAGTGCCGGCCGATGCGCAGACGGTCTATACCGCGATGTACGACATCGCCCAGATCGAAGTGCTGCGCGGGCCGCAGGGCCTGCTGCGCGGGCTGTCCGCCCCGGCCGGATCGATCACCATCGCCACTCGCAAGCCCGGGTTCGATGGCATCGACGGTTATGCCCAGGCCAGCTTTACCGACCGGGCCGGCGTGAACGTGCAGGGCGGGATGACCCTGCCGCTGTCCGATACCCTGTCGGTGCGCGTTGCGGGGCTGTATGACGGCAACCGCGTCAACCACGTGCGCAACCTGACGCAGGGGGGCGAGCGCGGCCGCAACAACACCAGCAGCGGCCGGATTACCCTGGGGTTCAAGCCGAACGCCGATTTTTCGGCCTATCTCAGCTACCAGTACCTTTATTCGGACGCCAATACCAACCAGCAGGTGATCGGGACGGGGAACACGCCGCAGCGCGTCTATGCCGAACTGTTTGGCACGCCGCAGATATTCCTGCCGACTTCGTTCGGCGGCGGTCCGTTCGCGGTCAATCCGGCAGTGCGTTCGGGTCCGCCCCTGGCGGCCAATGACTATGCCGCGGTGACCGACGGCGGCTATCGTGTCCGCAACCGCACCCATATCGTCAACCTTTCGGCCGACTATGACCTAGGCCCGGCCACGCTGTCGTTCGTGGGCGCGCACCAGTACAGCAAGGTGGTGACCGACCGGGACCAGGACTTCGGCAACTCTGTCCCGGGCTACAACAAGGCCAATCACGTCGAGGTCCCGAGCAAGTTCGACACGCAGGAACTGCGCCTTCAGTCGAACAACAAGGAAGGCCTGGGCTGGAGCGTCAGTGCGTTCCATTACAATCGCACCGGCGATGTCATCAACGACATTTCCAATGACCTGTTCGTCTACAACACCGATCCGGCCGGCTTCGTGAAGGCGCCGCTGGGGCCGGGTGGATCGTTCATCACCGTGCCGAACAAGCTGCCGCTGTTCGTTCACGTGGTGGTGCCGGTGCGGACCAACACCTGGTCGTTCGCCGGCAACCTGCGCTATAACAGCGGTCCGTTGCGGATCGAGGCGGGGCTGCGCTATTCGGTCCGCAAGAACAACCAGACCACCCAGATCACCACCACCGGCTTCCAGAACAGCGGGCCGAACGAGACGATTCCGGCCAACCTGCAGAAGACCACCAGCAAGCCGTGGACCGGCGGCGCCAACATCAGCTACGATCTGGCGCCGGACCTGGCGGTCTACGCGGCCTATGGCCATTCCTATCGCGCCGCGACGACCGGGGTATCGCTGCCGCAGGGGATCACGGCGGACCTGGTCCGCACCCAGCCGGAAAAGACCGATGCCTTCGAAGTGGGGGTGAAGGGCAAGCTGGCCGGCCGGATCAACTACAGCGTGGCTGGCTTCTACCAGAAGTTCGATGGCTATATCCGCCTCTTCGATCAGATCTACTGGAAGTCTGCCGCCGATCCGCAAGGGCAGGGCATCTTCGCCTTCAATTACAACGGCGATGCCGAAGTGAAGGGGATCGAAGCCTCGATCGACGGGCGCGCGACCGACAACTGGGACTTCGGCCTGAGCGCGTCCTACGCCCGGGCGCGCTACAAGAACGCGCTGCTGCCCTGCAATGACTATGCGGGCACCGGCACGCCCAACCAGAACGGCGCGCCCAAGGTCACCGGGACCGGCAATGTCAGCTATTGCACCAGCAACGGCCGCATTTCCGATACCCCCGATTTCGGCCTGACCGCGAACACCGAAATCCGCTTCCCGACCGGATCGCTGACCCCTTACGTTGCGGCGATGCTGTCATACCGGCCGGGGTTCTTCTCGCAGACGGTGCAGTACGACTATCAGTCGCGCACCCAGCTCAATGCCTTCGTCGGGGTGCGCGGGCCGGATGACAAGTGGTCGATCACCGCATTCGCCCGCAACCTGCTCAACCAGCAGCGGGTTACCAACATCTCGCTTGGCACCTGGGCGATCAATTCGATCCTGGCCGGGGTTGGTGGGGGCACCTACGATTCCGGTTACCGGACCGCGAACGTGACCAACCCCCGCGAATTCGGGGCCACGCTGGCGATCAAGTTCTAAGCCAGGCATCCTGATGCAAACGGGGGCCCCGGACCATTGTCCGGGGCCCCTGTCCTGTTCCGCCGGGGGCCGCTCAGCGGCTGCGGTCAAGCGCCAGGGCGGTGCCTGACCGGCTGATCCGCCATTGGCTGAGCACCGAGGTGTTCGCCTGCGGGCGCAGTACCGTGTCCACCGCCACGAAAGTGGCGCGGGCCGCATCGCGCCGCAGTTCCAGCCGCACGAAGCCCTGGTGCAGGTTGTCGGTCCACAGCACTTCGGGGTTGTGTTCGGCCAGCGCCGCGTCGAGTCGGCGCGCGGTGGCCGGATCGAACCCGCTTTCCACGAAATCGCCCGGCGAAGAGATCCCGGCGGTGCCCAGTTCGATCCCCACCGGCTGCCCGCTGGCATCGGCCAGGCGATTGGCCCAGAAGCTGTGGCTGTCGCCGGTCAGGAAGATCAGGTCATTGACCCCGGCGCTGCGGGCCTGGGCATAAAGCCGTTCGCGCGCCCATTCATAGCCGTCCCAGGTGTCGGTGTAGAAGGGCAGGTTCCACTTGCCCTTCCAGGCCAGGTCCTGCGCGGCGGGCAGGGGCTTGGCCTGCGTGGCCGGATCGGGGATCAGCCCCAGTGCGACCACATCGGGCACGCGGGTGCGGGCGATGGGCATGGGATTGCCGATCAGCCGCCACGGCTGGCCCAGCTCGCGCGAGCGGGCCCAGGCCTGGGCCAGATCCGCCTCCAGCTCGGGGGCGAGCATGGTACGGCCCGGCGCGCCGATCGCATCGCGCTCCATCGCGGCGGCATCGGCGAAGCTGGCGATGGTCTTGCGGTAGGGCTCGTAATCGATCTGCAGAGCCCGGGCGGTGTGGCGGGTTTCCAGGGTGGACAGGGTGGCCAGATCACCGAACGCCCAGGTCCGCCAGAACTGCATCCGACTGCGGCCGGGCACCGGCTCGCGCACCGGCATCCATTCGAAATAGGCCTGGATCGAGGCGGCGCGGCGCGCGGCCCAATCGCCTTCCTTGTCCGCCTGATGGTTCTGCGCCCCGCCGGTCCAGGGATTGTTGGCGCTTTCGTGATCGTCCCAGCAGGCCAGCAGCGGCTTGGCCGCGTGCATCGCCTGGGCGCCGGCGTCGGTCTTGTATTGGGCATGGCGGGTCCGGTAATCGGCCAGCGAGACGATCTCGTGCGCGGGCTGGTGGACCCGGCCGAGCCGCCGGGAAATGTCAGCGCCCCAGCCATCGGCGCCATATTCGTAGATGTAGTCGCCGGTGTGCAGCACGAAATCGACCGCCGGATCGCGCGCGATCGCGCCGTAGGCCGTGAAGTGGCCGAAGGCATAGTTGGAGCACGAGGCGAGCGCAATGCCCAGCCGGTCAAGCGCGCCGACCGGCAAGGTGCGGGTCTGGCCAACCGGCGAAACGGCGCCGCCCAGCCGGAAGCGGTAGAAATAGCGCCCGCCCGGCGCCAGTCCTTCGGCCAGCGGCTTGACGGTGAAATCGCGCTCCGGGCCGGTGGCGAAGGTGCCGCTGCGCACGATCCGCGCGAACCGCGCGTCGCTCGCCACTTCCCAGGTTACTTCGACCGGAGCGGCGGCCGTGACCCGCGTCCACAGCACCACGCTGGTGGCATCGGGATCGCCGCTGGCCACGCCGTGGCGAAACACCGGATCGACCGGCGCCGCGCCGCGCGCAGGCAAGGCCGCCAGGGCGGCCGTGGCCGACAGTGCGGCCAGGGTGGTGCGGCGGGAGACGGGCAAGTGGCTGGTCATCGTGCGATCCTGTCGGCGGAAGCTGGAGCTGGTATGGCATGGTTCGGGCCCGCACCGAAAAGAAAGGGGGGGCCGCGCCTTGGCGACCACCCCTTTCAGGGAGGGACCCCAAGTCAGGTTCAGAAGCCCACCTTGAGCGTGGCGAAGAACTGCTGCGGCGCGGCCACCAGCAGGGTCTGGCGATCCCCGCTGTTGCCGGTGCCGCCCGAGTTGATCGTGCCAAGGTAGCGCTTGTCCAGCAGGTTGGTGGCGTTGAGCTGGACTTCGATCGTGTCGGTCAGGCGGTAGCCGATCGACGCGTCGACGATCGCCCGGCCCGGCACCGACTGGTCGTTGGTATAGGTGAAGTAGCGCTTCGACATGTAGTTGACCCCGATCCGGCCGAACAGCGCCCCGCGATCGTAGCTCAGTTCACCGCGCAGCATGTGCTTGGGCGCATCGACCACCGTCTTGCCCTTGATCGCGGCGAGCAGCGTGCCCGACAGGTTGTACACGTCGTTGCGATAAGTCGCGTCGGTGTAGCTGTAGGACGCGAACAGGCCGAACCCGCCACCCAGCTTGAGATCGCCGACCGCTTCGAACCCGATCGAGCGCACCGCGCCGACGTTCTGCAGCACCGAGGGGCTGCCGACGATGCTGGGGCCGCTGGCGGCCGACAGCAGGCGGTCATGGAAGTTGACCAGGTAGGCACCGATCACGCCGTTGAACATCGGGCTATTGTAGCGCGCACCCACTTCATAGGTGTCCGAGGATTCGGGCTTCAGCGTACCGAGGATCCCGTTGAACCCGGTCTGGTTGGTCGAGAACGGCCCGGTGGTGGTGGCCGAAGCGAAGGCGCGGGTCGCCTGCGAGAAGCTGGCGAACATTTCCGTGTTGCCGCCCAGCGCCAGGTTCAGGCCAACGGTCGGCTGGAACCAGTCGGTCGCGTCGATCTTGCCCTGCGGGAAGCTGGCCGCAACCACGGCGGTGGCCTTGTTCTTCACCTGGAAGCCCTTCCAGCCCAGGTTGAGCTTGAGCTTGCCGAGGTCGATCCGGTCCTCGACGAAATACTGCAGCGTCTCGGTGTCGAAATCGAACTCCCACTGGGTGAAGAACGGGTTCGTCGGATAGCGGCGGAACGAGCGGCCCGCACTGGTCCGGCTGTCCAGGCCATAGAAGCGGCGCGCCTGGTTGAACTGGTTGGTTTCGTACCAGCCGCCGACCGACAGGGTGTTGATCCCGCGCTTCCAGTTGATCCGGCCGAACAGCCCGCCGCGATCGATCTTGTATTCGGTGGTGCGGATCGAGATCGGCACGCCGTTGGGGCTGGGGACATAGGGCGTGGCCCACAGGCCCATGCCGCGGTTGTGGTGGTAATAGGCGCGCAGCGCCATATCCAGCCCTTCGCCCAGTGGCGCCTTCAGGCCGATCGCGGCAACGGTGTCCTTGCGCAGGCCCGAAGCGTCGTAATAGGCATCGTCAACCGTCTTGATGTTGCCGGGATAGACTGTGCCGGCCGCCGCATTCGAATTCGGCGCGCCGGTTTCGCCGCGGTTGTTGCCGATGTCGGCAATGCGGATCGCCAGCGCATAATCGTCGGCGATGTTGTCCGCGCCATAGCCCAGCCGGCCCAGCATCTCGAGCGACATGTCCTGGTAGTCCTGCTCGCGGCGATCCGAATAGCTGAACCAGCCGTCCAGCACCGCTTCGCCCAGCGGCAGCACCGCCTTGGCGTTGATCATGTGCTGGTCCTGGGTGCCCTTGCCGCGATACTTGTCGGTCGCGCCGTAGCCATAGGACACGAAGCCGCGCAGGCCATCGGCGCTGCCGGCATTCAGACGCACGAAGCCGCGCATCGTGTTGTCGCTGCCATAGGTGCCGCTGGCCTGGCCGCCCAGCCGGTCGAGCGGATCCAGCGAGAAGGTTTCGACCGTGCCGCCCAGGTTGTTGGTCGATTGCGTGCCCAGTGCGCCGGCGCCCTGGGTAACGCGGACCGAGCCGATGTTTTCCGGGCTGATCACGCGGCTGATGTGCAGGCCGTTGTGGTTGCCATAGGTCATGTCGCCCAGCGGGATTCCGTCGAAATTGAAGCCCAGCTGGTTCTGGTTGAAGCTGCGGATGGTGACGCGGGTCGACCATTCGTAGTTGCCGAAGGCATCGGCCGACTGGACGTTGACGCTGGGCAGCTTCTCGATCGCGCGGATCGGGCTGGTGCCGGGCAGCATCACCGCGATGTCGCGCGCGCCGACTTCCTGGACCTGCTTGGTTTCGCCCCGGCCCAGCACGACGATTTCGGCTTCGCCCGAAGCCTCGGCGGCATCGGCCTCGGCAGCGGGTTCGGCGGCCAGTGCGGCCTGCGGCAGCAGGGCGGAAGAAGCAAGCAGGACGGCAATCAAGTTACGCATGGGACCCCCAATTCAGGTTTGGTTCGGGGGGCGGTTACGGGGTGCGTGTTACAGCCCGGTGCGATTCGTCTGATGCTTGATCGACACCGGCGCGACACCGCGTTGACAGCAGGGGCTGATCCGCGATCCGTGGGCCTTGGCGACTCTGCCTAATCGCGACTTGCTGCGGCTAGTCCCGGCAGTTCACGGCGCGACTGCCAGTGCGCCGGGCCGGCGCGGATCTGCTGCGCCGAGATAGAGTCCGCCGTCGATCAGGATCGACTGCGCGCTGCCCATGGTTTCGTCCGAAGTGATCGGGTGGCCCATCGCGCCGAGCAGCCGGACCGTGTCGGGGTTGAAATTGGGCTCCACCCGCAGTTTGTCGCTGGCGTCCTGGAAGATGCGCGGCTGGTGGGTCGCCTCCTCGACGTTCAGCTTGAAGTCGACGACGTTGACGATCACCTGCAGCACCGTGTCGATGATGGTGCTGCCGCCGGGCGTGCCGGTAATCAGCCAGGGCTTGCCGTCCTTCATCACGATGGTCGGCATCATGGTGGATAGCATCCGCTTGCCCGGCGCCATCGCGTTGGGCGGCAGCGGCTTGCCATCGGCCAGGGCCTTGGCCGCCTGGACGTGGCTGAAGTTGTTCATCTGGTTGTTGAGCAGGATGCCGGTTCCGGCAATCATCACGCCCGAGCCAAAGTCCGCGCCCAGCGTGTAGGTGGTGGACACCACCATGCCATTCGCGTCCGCCACCGAGAAATGCGTGGTCGACGGGCTTTCGAACCGCCAGGCATCGCCGGCGCCCAGCGCTTCTGCGGGCTTTGCCTGGTCGGGATCGATCAGCCTGGCGCGCTCCTGCGCATAGGATTTCGAGACGAAGCCGGACAGCGGAACCTTGGCGAAATCGGTGTCGCCCAGCACCTTGTAGCGATCGGCATAGCCCAGCTTCATCGTTTCCGAGAGCAGGTGCAGGGTCCTGGCCGAACCCAGTGCGCCGCTCTTGAGGTCGAAAGTTTCAAGGATGTTGAGCATGTTGAGCAGGGTGGCCCCGCCCGCGCTGGCCGGCGGGGCGGTGACGATGTCCAGCCCGCGATAGGTGCCGCGCAGCGGTTTGCGCTCCACCGCGCGGTAATCGGCCAGGTCCTGCAGCGTGATGATCCCGCCGTTCGCCTGCATGTCGGCGGCGAACTTTTCCGCGACCGGGCCCTTGTAGAACCCGTCCGCGCCGCGTTTGGCAATCTGCCCAAGCGTCCAGGCCAGGTCAGGCTGCTTCAGCACTTCGCCCGCGCGGTACAGCGCCCCATCCGGCTTGTAATAGGTGCCGCGCGCCGCCTTGCTGGTCGACAGCCGCTCCTTGCCCCAGCTGAACACGAAGGCTTCGTCCGGCGTCAGCGCCACGCCATCGCGCGCCAGGGCAATCGCCGGGGCCACCACCTGCGCCCAGGGCAACTTGCCAAAGCGTTTGTGCGCCATGAACAGCCCCGCGACCGTGCCCGGCACCGATGGCGCGATATAGCCCCGGCTGGCCGCGCCGGCTTCCTTGCCCTGGTTGTCGAGGAACATCGGCAGGGTCGCCGCCTTGGGCGCGACCGAGCGGAAATCGAAGAAGATGTCCTGCCCGCTCTGGCCGTCATGGACCAGCATGAACCCGTCGCCGCCGATATTGCCGGCGCGCGGCAGGGTGACCGCCAGGGCAAAGCCCATCGCCACCGCCGCATCCACCGCGTTGCCGCCGCGCCGGATCACGTCCGCGCCGACCCGGCTGGCGATGGCGTTCTGCGAAACGACCATGCCCTTTTCCCCGACCACCGGCGAATGGATGCTGGGGTATTCGAGCAGCTGCTTCTTCTGCGCGGCCAGCGGCGTGGCCAGCATGGCCGCCAGGCCGATGGCCAGCATGGCCTTGCGCATGATCCCGAACAGCCCCTGCATCATGCAACCTTCTCCATTATCACCTTGGCCAGCCGCTCGGCCGAGCCCATCGCATGGGTCCAGCCCAGCATGCCATGGCCGATGTTGATCGAACAGCGCGCCGATACCCGTTCGATCCGCGGCAGGCAGTTGGCCGTCATCGGCCTGATCCCCGCCCATCCGGGGCCGATCCGGTCATAGTCCGCCACATCGGGCAGGCTGGCCTGCGCGCCGCGCCGCAGCCGCTCAAGCGCCGCTGGATCGACCGCGGCCGACCTCGCGCCGATTTCCGCCAGGCCCGCCACGCGAACCTTGTTGCCCAGGCGGCACAGCACGATCTTGCGCGCGACATCGGTCACGCTGACGCGCAGTTCGGCCGGGCCGGCCGGCGCGGTGAACGAATAGCCTTTCATCGGCATCAGCACCCCGCGCAGGCCGAACCGCCGTGCCAGCCCCGCCGCGCCGATGCCTGCGCAAATGACGATCCGGTCCGCCGCGATCCGCTCGCCCGTGCTGGTTTCTACCCAGGCCTCGCCGTGTTCCTCGCCCAGGTCCTGCACCGTGGTGCCCAGACGCAGCACTGTGCCATAGTCCGCCGCCAGCAGCGCGGCCAGTTGGGTGCAGAACTGGTGCGGATCGCCCACTTCGTCGCCGGGCGTGTAGATGGCCCCGGCGAAGGGGCCATGGCCGGCCAGCGCGGGTTCCAGCTGCACGGCTTCGGCCGGGGTCAGCACCTCCTGCCGGGCGCCCAGCGCCACTTTGGCGGTCACCATCCGGCGCGCCGAGGCCAGGCTTTCGGCGTTGGCGTGAAGGTGCAGCTTGCCCGCCGCCGCATGGCTGAAATCGAGCGAGTGGCGTTCCAGCAGTGCATGCATCGCGGTCTGCGATTCCAGCCCCAGCCGCAGGGCCGCCAGGGTGTTGGCCATGAACCGGCTGGCGCTGGTGTTGCGCAGGAACCGCAGCAACCAGATCAGATGATCGGGATCGAGCGACGGCTTGAAGCGAACCGCTGGATCGAGCCCCAGCAGCACCGCCGGCACATGGCGCAGCAAGGCCGGGCTGGCCAGCGCATCGCTGTAGGCATAACTGAGCTGCGCGCCGTTCGCGAACGAGGCTTCACAGCCCGGCGCCTCGCGGCTTTCGATCACCGTCACGGCGAGGCCCCGGCGGGCGAGGGCATAGGCGCTCGCCAGGCCGACCACGCCGGCGCCGATCACGATCGCCGACCGCGCCGGGCCGCGCGCCGCCTGGCTCGCCAGTTCGCCATGGTTGGACCGTGTCATGAGCATCGCGCCAGACTAGGCGGCGGGCCGATCGTGGCAAGCCGGACCGCCGAACCAAGTTGGGTCTTGCCCATAGCTTGCGGTTATGTCCGCAGCGGCCGCTGCACGTCCGCGCGCAAGGCCGCCTTGACCTGCTCAACCAGGCGTCCCGCCAGTTTCGACAGCGGGCGATCCTCGAGCCAGGCGGCGTGGACTCCGAATTCCAGCGGCGGGGCGAGGGGGATGACCTCGATCTGTGGGGTGGCCGTCGCCCGGGCGGTGAACTCGTCGACGATCGCCACGCCCGACCCTTTGCGCACCAGCGCGGCGGCGACGTAATAGGTATCGACCGCGGCGACTTCGCGCAGTTCGACCTGCGCACCGGCATGGGCCGCCGCCACGATCGCCCCGATCGGCCCGCTGCTCGACACGCCGATCAACTCGCACCCGGCAAGGTCGGTCATGGCCACGCTGTCCCGGCTTTTTTCGAACCGGCCGCGCGGGGCAATCAGCACCAGCCTGCCGGTGGCCAGCTTGCGCAGGGTCAGGCGGGGATGGGCCGGGGGATCATAACCGAAGGCGATGTCGCATTCCCGTTCGTAGAGCGAACGCAGCACGTCGCTGTGGTGAAGGGTCTTGAGGTCGAAAGTGACTTCCGGATGGCGCAGGCGGAAGTCGGCAATCGCCTGGGGCAGCACTTCCAGACCGAGCGCCGGGACAATGCCGATGCGCAAGTGCCCGGCACCCGAATTGCGCAGGTTGTTGGCGGTCTGCTGCAACGAGGTGACACGGTGGAACACCTCGTCAACCTCGCGGAACAGGGCGTGGGCCTCGTCGGTTGGCACCAGCCGTCCGCGCACCAGATCGAACAGGCGGATGCCCAGCTGGCTCTCGGTATGGCGCAAAACCTTGCTGACCGCCGGTTGCGAGACGTTGAGTGCCCGCGCCGCCGCACTGATCGAGCCGTTGGCGTAAACCGCGTGGAAAATCTCGATCTGCCTCAGCCGCATGGGGGCAGCCTATCGCGGCCTAGCCCATGCGGCCAGATGCAGGTCAAAATTCCTTCGACAGTTCGAAGTAGATGAACCGCCCGGTCGGATCGGCCAGCGCACCGTTGAAGCCATAGTTCGACGATGTCAGCGGCGGCGCCTTGTCGAACAGGTTGCGCGCGCCGACCTTGAAGCGGGTTCCGGCCAGCGCCCCGGCGTCCTTGGGCACGCGGTACTGGACGTAGCCGCCCACCGTGGTGAAGCTGGGCACTTCATAGAACGACCCGTTGACCAGCGCCGTGCCGGTATCGAACACCGATCCGACGTAGTTGACCTGCACGCCCGCGCTGAACCCGCCGGCGCGCCACGTCATGTTGCCATTCAGGCGCCACTGCGGGTTGCCGTTCTGCCGGACCTGGTCGCCGGCCTGGGTGATGTTGATCCCGGTGCCCAGCTTGCCCGCGGCATTGGCCGCGATCAGCGTGGCCTGGAGGTCCGACGCGGTCTGCTGCCACTTGATCAGCTTGGATGCGACCAGATCGAAGCTGAAGCGGCCCAGCGGCGTCTTGCCGGTTTCGAGGCTCAGCGCAAAGTCGATCCCGCGCAGCTTGCGCGGGCCAAGGTTGAAATAGTCATCCTTGACGTAGGAGATGTCGCCAACCACCTGCGTGCCGACCGGGGCGAGGCGGACCACGTTGGCGTTGGTCCGGCCGCTCAGCCGTTCAAGATAGTCGAACAGGATCTGGTTCTGCGCCCCCTGCAGGCCGATCACGCCCATTTCGTTGAGCGCCCAGTAATCGACCGTCAGAGTGATATTGCGGTGCGGCTGGAACACCACCCCGGCCGAGATCGTTTCGGCATCTTCGGGCTTCAGGTTCTGGTTGCCCGACCGCACTTCCAGCGTGCTCACCCCGGTGCAGGTGGTGGCGTTGATCCGGCACTGTGCCCAGTCGGTCCGGGTGTTGGCCACCTGCGTTCCGGCGCTGTAGAACTGCGCCAGGTTGGGCGCACGGTAGCTTTGCGACCAGGACGAGCGGAACTTCAGCGCGTCGAACACCGACCAGACGCCGGCCACCTTGGGTTTCAGCACGTTGCCGAAATCCGAATAATGCTCGTCACGGGCCGCCAGTTGCAGGTCGAGCGACTGGATCAGCGGCACGTTCATGTCATCGGAAATGACCGGCACCGCCAGTTCGATGAAGGCCGCCGCCACGGTGCGGTGCGCCTTCACGTCGGGCGCGGGGCTCGCCCCCATGATGTCGGTGCCGTAAGTGATGCCGGTGACGATGTCCTTGTAGGTGATCGTCCCGTCAAGCCGCGCGTCGCGGTCATCCTGGTAGGTTTCGCGGCGCAGTTCCACACCGCTGGCAAAACCGACCCCGCCGCCCGGCAGCTGCAGCAGCGAGGGGTTGGAAATGCGCGCGTCCCAGGTTGCGAGCGAGGTCTTGCCGAGGCGGTGCACCCCGACCAGGAAGGAATCGATCGTTGCCGCCGAATTGGCCGTGGCATCGCCCAGCGAATAGCTGGTCTGGGTGCCGCCGTTGAACGGGTTGTAGGCATCGGGGGTCGAACGCGCCAGCGCCTGCTGGAACAGGGTGTTGCTGATCGCGTTTTTGGTGAAGTCGTCGGTCTTCGCCCAGGAATAGGTCGCGGCGCTTTCCCACTTGAAGTTACCAAAGCTGCCGCGCAGGCCCAGCAGGCCGCGCACCATGTTGTCGGTCACCTGGAACACGCGCGGACCGGTATCGACCGGGCGGTAGGTGGTGATGCGCAGCGGCAGGCCCGTGGTCGGCACCCCGGTCAGCCCGGTCAGCCGGTTGGGATTGGCCACCCCGCCAAAGGTGGTCGGCCCGAACGGGTTCCAGTAATTGCTCGCCGGGACCGAGATCACGGCGCTGGAAATCGGTGCGGATTGTTCGCGCTGCCCTTCCAGCTTGGCGTGGTAATAGCCCGCCTCGCCGAACAGTTCGACCCCGCCCAGGTCCTGCTTGAAGGTGCCGAACAGGTTGATCCGGTCCAGCCCGCCGCGGATCGTGCGATCCGGGTTCTCGTCGTAGCGCAGCACGCGGTCGGTCGCGCCGGTGATCGTGCCGGACCGCAGGCACAGGTTGCCGTTGATCACGGTGCTGGAACAACCCGCCGCCGTGTTGGACGTGGGTTCGATGTGGAACACGCCGGAACTGGTCAGCGTGGCCGTGCCCTGGCGCACGGTCGTCACCGGGATGGTGGTGAAGCTGCCCCACGGCGACGAGGTCGAGCGGTTGTCGAACCCGGTGTCGCCTTCCCACGGCGTGCCGACCAGCGCGGCCATGTGGTTTTCGCTGGCCGAGAACGGGCGTTCAGTGGCCAGCAGCGGGGTGCGGTGGGTGTAGCTGCCGAACAGCAGGAAATGTCCGCCCGACTTGGTCTTGACCCCGGCCTTGCCGGCAATCGTCGTTTCGCTGGTGCCATCGGCAAAGCCATAGCGCCCGTCGAACTTGATCCCGGTGTAGCGATCGTCGAGCACGACGTTGACCACGCCCGCTACCGCGTCCGCGCCATAGATCGCCGCTGCGCCGTCGCGCAGCACTTCCATCCGTCGGACCGCGCCGATCGGGATGGAGTTGGTGTTGGCGGTCTGCACCGGCACGAAATTCTCGGTCTGGGTGCCCGGCGTCAGGATCATGCGGCGGCCGTTGATCAGCACCAGCGTGTTGCCGGTGCCAACGCTGCGCAGGTTGATCGACGCATTGTCGCCGCGCGCATCGTTGAGGTTGCCGGTCGTCCGCGATTCCTGGAACTGGACGTCACCGGCCTGCGGGATCGAGCGGAACAGGTCATCGCCCGAAACGCTGCCAGTCGCGGCGATCAGATCCTCGCCCACCACGGTAACCGGTAGCGCGCCGGCAATCTTGGCGCTTTCGATCCGGCTGCCCACCACCGTGATTTCCCGGTCCTGCCCGGCATCTTCGGCGCCCGGCGCATATGCCCCGGCGGTCTGGGCAAGGGCAACTTGCGGAACGGCGATGAAGGCGGATGCACCGGCAAGAAGCACTGCACGCATGGCTGTGACGGACATCTTCATACGCTATTCCCCCTGAATCGAGACCGTTTGGTTCGCAAGTGCGACTGTTTTGCAGCAAATGTGTCGCGGCGATAGCGGCTCTCATTACAAATTTGTGACGCGTGCATAGCATTGGGTTATGGACTGCGGCGCGAATGACTCGATTTCCGGCGATGGACATCGTGCGCAGCTGCGGTGGGATGTCGCGATCCGGCATCTGGGATTGCCCCGAGCGGCGCATGGATGCGATAGCCTCGTGAACTGAAGGCCGGCAGGGGGAACGATGCGCATTCGATCGATTGCTTTGGGCATTGCTCTGCCCGTCTTGGCCCTCGCTTCGGCCAGCGGCGCGGACGCTCCGCCCGCCGCAGGCCCGGCGGACTATGACGTCCTGATCCGTGGCGGCACGGTCTATACCGGCGATGCTCCGCCCTTTGTCGGCGACGTCGCGGTCAAGGGTGATCGCATCGCTTACGTTGGCCCCAGGGCTGCCGGCAGCGCGGCGCGATCGATCGATGCCAGCGGGATGATCGTCGCGCCGGGGTTTATCGATCCGCACACCCATGCGGATAGCGCGCTGCGCTCGGACAATCCGGTGGCGCGTCTGGTCTTGCCGTTTCTGACCCAGGGGGTGACCACCGCGTTCATCGGGGTCGACGGATACGGCAGCGCGGATGTTGCCCAGACCCTCGATCGCGGCCGCGATACCGGGATCAACTATGCCACCTATGTCGGGTTCGGGGCCGTACGCACCGCTGTGATCGGCAATGCCCAGCGTGCGCCCGATGCGCCCGAGCTGACCCGGATGCAGGGGCTTGTCGCGACCGCGATGTGCCAGGGCGCGCTGGGTCTTTCGACGGGCCTGTTCTATGCGCCGCAAAGCTTTGCGCGGCAGGATGAAGTGATCAGCCTGGCCAGGATCGCAGGGGCGGCGGGCGGCATTTACGACAGCCATCTGCGCGACGAATCCAGCTATTCGATCGGCTTGCTGGGCGCAGTCGATGAAGCGATCGCGATCGGCCAGGAGGCGAGGATTCCCGTCCATATCGCCCACATCAAGGCGCTGGGCGTCGATGTGCAGGGCAAGGCCCCCCAGGTGATCGCGCGGATCGAGGCCGCCCGCGCCAAGGGGCAGGTGGTCACCGCCGACCAGTATCCATGGGCGGCATCGGGCACGGGCCTGTCCGCCGCGCTGATCCCGCGCTGGGCGCAGGATGGCGGACGCGCGGCCATGCTCAGCCGGTTCGCGGACGCGCAGATGTCGGCCAGGCTGCGCTCCGAAGCGTTGGAAAACCTGCGCCGGCGGGGCGGAGCAGAGGCTATCCTGATCACCGTCGGTCCTGACTGGGCGCAAGGCAAGACGCTGGCGCAGCTGGCGCGGGAACGCTCGGTCGATCCGGTTTCGGCGGCGATCGAGTTGCTCAAGGTCGCGGAAGTCAGCATCGCCTCGTTCAACCAGGACGAAGGCGATATCGCGGCCTTCATGCAGCGGGACTGGGTCGTCACCAGCAGCGATGCCTCGCAAGGGCACCCGCGCTACTACGCCTCGTTTTCGCGCAAGTATGCAACCTATGTGCGCGAGCGCGGGGTGATCGACCTGCGCACTTTCATCGCCTCCAGCACCATCCGCACGGCGCGGATGTTCGACCTTGCCGGCCGGGGCGAACTGCGCAGCGGCAATTTTGCCGATGTCGTGGTGTTCGACCCGGTCCGCTTCGCCCCCCGTGCGGACTATACGCACCCGGCACGGTTCGGCACCGGCATGATCGCCGTAATCGTCAATGGCCAGATCGCGATCGAGCATGGACGGCCGACCGGCGAGGCTGCCGGGCGCCCGCTCGAACGACAGCCGCGAACCGCCGCGTGCCCATGATTGCCGGTCAATGGCGCGGGCGATGAGACGCTGGTCATGAGCTATTCCCTGCCTGCGCTCAGATAGTTTCGGACACCGGCGAGCGTGAACAGCTTGCGATAGTCGGCTTCGGGAATGTCGACCCCGGTCGCCTGATGCAGGGCAGCGATGAAGTTCAGGAAGTCCATCGAATCGAGGTCCAGCACTTCGCGCAATGCGTCATCATCCCCCAGTGCGGCGAAGTCGGCCTCTGGCGCGATCCCGCTGAGAATGTCGATGGCAAGGCTGCGGATAGCATCGGGGGTCACAGCTGTTCGGGCTCCTGCAGGGCGTTCTCAAGGGCAGACAGCAGCAGGCCGCCCGCATGGCCATCGCTGGCGCGGTGGTCGGCGGCGAGCGAGACTTCGACCAGCGGGCGCACAGCGATCTGGCCATCAACCACCCAGGGCCGCTCCCGCACCCGGCCGAAGCCGAGGATGGCGACTTGCGGTGGGTAGATCACGCCGGTCACGGCATCGGCCCCGCGCTCGCCCAGGCTGGTGATCGTGGCGGTGGCGTCCATCAGCTCGGAACTGCGCAATCCGCCGGTCCGGGCGCGGGCGACGAGATCGCGCAGCCGGGCCATCAGGTCGGGCAGGGCAAGGCGGTCCACATCGTGGATCGCGGGTGCAACCAGCCCGCCGCCGCGCAGCGAGATCGCCCAGCCGATGTGCACGCCGGCTGCCGGCTGGAAACCGTCTCCTTGCCAGAAGCCGTTGAGCCCCGGCACCTTGCGCAGCGCCAGCGCCGCTGCCTTGAGCATCAGGACGGCTGGCAGCATCCGCTGATCCGGCGGGCGGGGGGCATTGTAGGCCGCCAGCCAGTCGAGCGCGGCGCCCATGTCGATGGTGCTCGACAGGTAGTAGTGGGGAACCTCGCGCTTCGAGCGCGTCATCGCAGCGGCAATGGCGCGGCGCATTTCCGCCGGATCGAACCCGCCCTGCCGCGCCGGGCGTTGGGCAGGCGCAGGCTTGGCACCCGCCATCCGCGCCAGTTCGACATCGGCATAGCTGACCGCGCCATCGACCCCGGTTCCCGGCAAGGTTTCCGGGGCGATGCCGAGTTCGGCGGCCCGGCGCCGCGCGGCGGGCGAGACTTTCACCCGACCGGTTGAAGGGGTGGGAGTGTTCGGTGGCGGGGCTGGCAGTGGGGGGTGCTGCTGGGGCGGCGGCGGTGCTGGCGGGGGCGGCGGGGCGGCAGCGCCCCGGGCCGGGCTGATCCGGGCCAGCAGGCCCCCCACCGGCACTGTGTCGCCCTCTGCCGCAACCAGTTCAGCCACTATGCCTTCGGTGAAAATCTCGACGTCGATCGCCCCCTTCTGGGTTTCGACGACGGCGACGATGTCGCCGCGATGGACTTCCTGCCCCGGCCTGACCAGCCACTTGACCACCTCGGCGCTTTCCATGTCGGCACCGAGCGAGGGCATGGTGAAGTCGGTCATCGCGGCCGCACCAGCCCGCGTGCCGCCGCGACAATATCGGGCACCTGCGGCAGGGCAGCTTCCTCAAGGTGGGCGGCATAAGGCACGGGCACTTCGCGCGCACAAATCCGGCGGATCGGCGCGTCGAGTTCGAAGAACAGGTCCTCGGCCAGCCGCGCCGCGATCTCGGCCGACAGCGAGCCGCTTTTCCAGCCTTCATCGACGATCACGCAGCGCCGGGTGCGGGTGACGCTGGCGAAGATCGTTTTCGTGTCCAGCGGGCGCAGCACGCGCAGGTCGATCACTTCCCCCTGGATACCTTCGCTGGCAAGCTCCTCGGCGGCGGCCAAGGCCTTGGGCAGGCTGTTGCCATAAGTCAGGATCGTCAGGTCGCGCCCTTCGCGCCGCACCCTGGCCGAGTGGATGTCGACTGCGGTCACCACAGGGTCCAGTTCGCCTTCGGCGTTGTAGAGCACGACGTGTTCGAAGATCAGCACCGGGTTGGGATCGTCTAGGGCGGCGGCGAGCATGAAGCGCGCGTCCTGCACCGTGCCGGGGGCCAGCACTCTCAGGCCGGGAATGTGGGCATACCAGCCTTCCAGGCTGTGCGAATGCTGGGCGGCCAGTTGCCGCCCGCCGCCGGTCGCCATGCGGATCACCAGCGGCACGGCGAACTGCCCGCCCGACATGTGCGGGATGGTGGCGGCATTGTTCATGATCTGGTCGAGCGCGAGCAGGCTGAAATTGCAGGTCATCAGTTCGACGATCGGGCGCAGCCCGGCCATCGCCGCGCCCACGCCCGCCCCGGCGATCACGCTTTCGGCCAGCGGGGTGTCGCGCACGCGGTCAGCCCCGAATTCCTCGAGCAGGCCCTTGGTGACAGCATAGCAGCCGCCATAAAGCCCCACGTCCTCACCCATGATGAAGCAGCGCGGATCGCGCAGCAACGCGTCACGGATCGCCTGGCGGCACGCCTCGCGATAGGTCATCCGGATCGGCGGCTGGTTCATTGCGGCTCCGCGTCCATGGTGACGAAGCGTTCGAGGTCGGTCAACGGCTCAAGCGTTCCGGCCTCGGCAAAGGTCACGGCCGCCGCGATCTCGGCCTGGATGTCCGCTTCAATTCCCGCCAGTTCGGCCTCGGACATGAGGTGCGCTTCGATCAGCCATTCCCGCAGGCGCGGGATCGGGTCGCGCTGCTTCCAGCGTTCCACTTCCTCTTTCGTGCGGTATTGCTGGGCATCGAACATCGAGTGGGCGCGAAAGCGATAGGTCCGGCATTCAAGGAAGCGCGGCCCTTCGCCCGCCCGGATCGCCTCGACCGCCCGCCGCACCGCGAGTTCGACTGCAACGGGGTTCATCCCGTCGACCTGCTCGGCCGGAATGCCATAGCCGGCGGCCTTGCGGAACACCTCGGTTTCGGCCTCGGCGAGGTCAAGCGGCACGCCCATGGCATAGAGGTTGTTCTCGCAAATGAAGAGCACCGGCAGGTTCCACAGCGCGGCGAGGTTCAGGCTTTCGTGGAACTCGCCTTCGCCTGCCGCCCCTTCGCCGAAGAAGCAGGCGGTCACGGCGCCGGGGCGCAGCTGCCGGTCGGCCAGCGCGGTCCCCACCGCCAGCGGCAGGCCGCCGCCAACGATGGCATTGCCGCCCAGGAAGCGTGTCGTCCGGTCGAACAGGTGCATCGATCCGCCCCGGCCCCGGCTGCATCCTTCGGCCTTGCCGAACATCTCGGCCATGATCGGCCCCATGCCCACCCCGCGCGCCAGCGCATGGCCGTGATCGCGGTAAGTGGACACCACGGCATCGCGTTCGTCGAGCGCCTGCATCACGCCCACGGCCACGGCTTCCTGCCCGTCGTAGAGGTGCAGGAACCCGCGGATCTTCTGCGCCTGATAGAGTTCGGCGCACTTCGCCTCGAAGTGGCGGATGCGCAGCATTTCGCGCAGCAGGCACTGGCCGTGGGCGCGGCCCAGCGTCAGTTTCCCGGTCATGCGCCGCCGCTTTCCAGTGTCGAGGTGTCGCCTTCCGGCAGGCCCAGTTCGCGCGCCTTGAGCAACCGCCGCATGATCTTGCCCGATCGCGTGCGCGGTAGCGTCTCGCAGAAGTCGATTTCCTTGGGCGCGACCGCCGCGCCCAGTCGCTTGCGGGCATGGCCCAGGATGTCGCGGCGCGTGGCCTCGTCGGCGGCATGGCCGGGGCGCAGGATGACGAAGGCCTTGACCAGTTCGCCGACGATGGGATCCGGTTTGCCAATTACCGCCGCCTCGGCCACGGCGGGGTGTTCCATCAGCGCGCTTTCGACCTCGAAGGGGCCGATCAGGTGTCCGGCGGACTTGATCACGTCGTCCGCCCGCCCGACGAACCAGAAATACCCCTCGGCATCGCGCATGGCGAGGTCGCCGGTCAGGTACCAGTCGCCGGAAAAGCATTTGCGATAGCGTTCGTCCTCGTTGAGGTAGCCGCGCATCATCGAGGGCCAGCCCTTGCACAGCGCCAGTTCGCCTTCGACCAGCGGCTCAGTTACCGGCTCGATGCTGCCGTCCGCGCGGCGGTGGACGATGGCTGCCTCGATGCCGGGGAGCGGCATGCCCATCGAGCCGGGCTTGATGTCGAGCGCCGCGAAATTGGCGATCATGATGCCGCCGGTCTCGGTCTGCCACCAGTTGTCGTGAAAGGGGAGCCCCAGGGCGTCCATGCCCCAGGTCACGGCCTCCGGGTTGAGCGGCTCGCCGACGCTGGCCATGAAACGCAGGGCGGTGAGGTCGCGGCCTTTCGCCGCATCGCCCCCCTGCCGCATCATCATCCGGATCGCGGTAGGGGCGGTGTACCAGACGGTGACGCGCTCTTGCTCCAGCACCTCGAACCACAGTTCGGCATCGAATTCGGCTTCGACCACCAGGCTGGTCACGCCGTTGGTCAGCGGCGCGATGATACCATAGCTGGTCCCCGTAACCCAGCCGGGATCGGCGGTGCACCAGAACACGTCGTCCTCATGCAGGTCGAGCGCGTAGCGGCCCGTCACGTGATGGGCGACGACGGCCTGATGGACATGGATGGCGCCCTTGGGCCGGCCGGTGGTGCCGCTGGTGAAGTGCAGCAGGGCCATGTCTTCGGGGTCGGTCAGGCCGATGGCGTAGTGCGGCGAGGCTGGAGCGACGAGCCGGGCCCAGTCGTGCAGGCCGGGGCCTTCGGGGGCGTCATCACCTACCAGGATGATATGGGCCAGCCCCGGCAGCTGGTCGCGGATGCCCGCCACCTTGTGCGCGTAGAGCGCGGGCGTCGTCACCAGCACCCGCGCATCGCCAAGCTGCATGCGCATGGCGATGGGTTCGGGGCCAAAGGCCGAAAACAGCGGCGTCACCGCGCAGCGCGACTTGAGCGCCCCCAGCACCGCGATGTGGAGTTCTGGCAGGCGCCCCATCAGCACGAACACCCGCTCCCCGGGGCGGACGCCCAGCGAGGCGAGGGCATTGGCAAAGCGGTTCGTCTCGCCGCGAAGGTCCGCATAGGTCAGGTCGCGCCGTTCCCCCGCCTTGCCGATCCAGCGCAGCGCCAGCTTCCCGGAGAGCGGTCCTGCCGCATGGCGATCAACCGCTTCATGGGCGATGTTCAGGCCCTTGCCGCCGGGCAGCCCGCCGAGCAGGGCGCGCGCCTTGTCCCAGCTGAAGTCGGCGCATTCACGCGCATAGTCGAGCAGATGTGGCGGCGGGTTGAGCCTTTCCCGATCCTTCTGGATGATCCGGCCAGTATGCCGGCCTGCCATGCCCGCCATGCTTCCCCTCCCGTCAGGGCGCGATGATCGCCTGCGCCTGAAGCATCACGCCTCGCCCTCAGCCGCCAGGATCTGTGCGATCTCATCGACCGGATGCTTGGTCAGATCCTTCGGGATTTCGGCAACCACGCGGGAAATGACCGAATGGCCGAAGCTCGTGCGCAGCTTGGCAAGCGTCCGCGCCGGGGCGACGACGATCAGTTCCTCGAAATCCCCGGCATCGGCCAGGGTGCCAAGGTCCTGCGCGACCCGCGCGGTGAAACGATCTTCCTCGATCTGGTGCCAGTCGGTCTGCTGCATCGCGCTGCGGGCGGTGCCAGAGCTCGAAAACGCGCGGCCGGGCGCGCCGCTCCCATGTTCGCGCGTGGCCGGGTTTTCCTTCTCGCCGCCACCTTCATAGGCAAGGGTGACAGAGCGAAAATCGCCATGATTGCGCAGCAACAGATACTTCATGCCATCGGCAACCAGGACCAGTGCATTGTGCCGGATGTTCATGAGCAAACCCCTCGCCAGTCCTTACGGACAGTTTCCCCGGCCCGGCATCCATCGGCGAGTCGGTGCTGCCCGGTGCCAGCCTATTCGATCGCGATCCGTTCCGCTTTATCGGGATTTTGCTTAGGTGGTGTTCGGGTGGACGGGGCCTTACAAGCTGGTTTGCTGCGCTAATTTAGCGTCTGCGCAGGTGCAGCCAAACTGCGGGAACCCAGTGCCGCAGGACGCTGAGCGGCTTCAGGCTCTCGCGCTTTCGCCCGGAGACGGGATATGAATGCACGGGGAAAAGGCAGGCAATCGCTGTCCGAACTGTCGGGCCTGCCGCGTGCTCACGCGGAAAACCTCCCCGACCCTGATGGACCGGACTTTGCCGATGCGTTCGATAACTTTGCCGCCGCGCTGCTCATCACACCCATCCGCCAGAACAGCTTGCGGGCCGCGTGGTGGTGGCGGTTCCGGTTGCTGCTGCCGATACCCTGCGCGAGCTCAGGGCCCTATGCGACGAAGTGGTGTGTCCTACCCATGCCACGCCGTTGGCGCCGATTACCGCGACTTTGATCAGACCACTGACGCGGAGGTCATCCAATTGCTCGGCGAAGGGAAGCAACGGTCGCCGTAGCTGCGGGGGGGCAACTCGGCGCGCGGCACATTCACAGTCTTTCCATCTGCGGCCAGTTCTGCTCGCCAAGCCACACCTTGGAGAAGGCGCGCCGCGCGGCAGCCGCTTCAAGCTTGTTGCCGCGGGCGGCCTCACTGCGCGCCAGGCCGAACAGGGCCCAGCCGTTGCGGGGTGACTGCACCAGCGCTTCACGAAACACCTGGCTCGCCTCGTCATGCCGACCTGCAAGGAACAAGGCGGCGCCAAGCGACTGGCGCACCGGGTAATACCAGTAGGGCGGTTCCTGGTACGGAATCTTGCTCTCGATGCCGACCGCCTTGCGATAGTGCGCTATCGCTTCATCATGGCGCCCGGACAGGACGGCAAGCCGCCCGCGCGCGACAGCCTGGGCGAGTGCCAGCAGATCGTGGACGGGCATGCCCTGCGCCACCATGGCGTCGAGCGCTGGTGCTTTGGCAAGAGTGTCGATCTCTTGCATTTCAGCGTCGAATGCCGCCCCGTCCTGCCTGACGGCATGGGCAACCGAGCGGGCATAGTGCCACATCGCCCGGGCGTAGGGCAGGCGCGCATCGGGTGCGGGCAGGGCCAGGATGTCTTCGGGCGCGGCAAACTGCGCCATCGCGAAAAACGGTGCCGCATCGATTGCCTGGATCCAGGCGATCTTCGCCGACGTTTCGGGGGAAAGTATCGTCCGCAGGCGCTGCGCTTCGCGAATTGCAGTGGCCATATCGCCCGCCATCTGCGCCGAGGTGACGATGAAGTGGATGTTGTGCGGATAGTATCCGTAGCGCACCAATCCACTGTCGCCGGCCGTGCGAAGATAGGCTTCGTCTGCGCGGGCAGCCGCTACATTCACCCGCATGGAGTCCGCGTAGCGCCCCCGTGCATAGAAGATATGCCCCGGCATGTGGACCAGGTGCGCGGCACTTGGCGCGATTGGACGGGCCAGGCGATCGGCCGCGCCTTCGGCGCGCTGCGGGTCGCTCGCCTCCAGCAAGTGAATGGCCAGATGCCCCGCCTGGACGTGGGATGGATTGCGCGCGAGGACCGCTTCAACCAGTCGCAACGCTGCTCCGCTCAGTCCGATCGGTGTTTTCCTGTCAGGCTCCCAATAGTTCCAGGGGGTGGTGTCCATGGCGGCTTCTGCTGCAAGTACCGCCACATCGTCATCAGCCGGGAAACGATGTGCAACTTTCAGCATCGCGTCCGCGTAGGCCGCATCTAGCACGGCCCGGTCCGCCGCCGGATCGCGTGAATATCGCAGCGCGACAGCCTCGATCAGCGCGCGCTCAAGCGGAGACGCCTTGAACCGCAGCGCCATGGCACGATCCATTGCCGTGAGCGCGGCATCCCGGTCGCGGTCGTCCATTGGTGCATTGATATTGGGACCTAATGCGAGCGCTTCTCCCCACCAGCACATGGCGCAGTTCGGATCGAGGCGCTGCGCCTGGCGGAACGAGCGGACTGCGCCCGAGTGGTTGAAACCATAGTTGAGCAACAGGCCCTGGCTGAAATAGCGGCGCGCCTGGTTGTTGCCGGTCGTGACCGGAAATGGCGAGTTCGCCAGGTCGGGATAGAGCGGCATGGACGCCGCTTCGCTTATCGGCGCAGCCTGCGCCGATGCGATCAGCAACTGCGCTGTCAGTACCGAGCCGACCCGTTGCCCGCCGCAAACCGTCTCGGCCGCCCGGACAGGATCGAGGGCGGCAAGTTCTGCATCCGTAAACCGGGTTTCAACCGAAAAGCTGCCGGTGGTCAAACCGATGCCGACAAGCGCGAGGTGCTTCAGTGGGTGGCTCATGCAATGCCCCCTTTGGTCCGGTAACCACGATAGGCCCGCACGCCAAAGCTATCATGCTCATCTGCCGACTGCAAATTGGCTCCGAGACCCTGGACACCCAGTGTGCTGCGACTGCCGCGGGTTCGCTGCGCTGGCCACGGCATCTTCGACCACTCGAAATTGGCGGCCGTCACATTGTCGATGGGTGGCTTTCGACAGGTCTGAACCGGAGCAGAAATGGCCCCTCGGCCAGCGGCTGCGCAGCCCCCTTTCGCCTGATATCGGCAGGACGTTCATTTGAATGGTACTGACGTGGTTTAGTGACTGGTGATTGCCTCGCGATCAAATCTGCTTGGCGCAGCACTCGCCATTCCCAGCATCGGACAAAGCAACGCGCACGCGAGTGGCATTGATATCCGCGCGTTCCGACATTCCGGCAGGGGTCGAAGTCTCGGTATGTTAAGAGTTAATTCTATTCCACGGTCACCGATTTGGCCAGGTTGCGCGGCTGGTCGACGTCGGTGCCTTTCACGCAGGCGACGTGATAGGCCAGCAGTTGCACCGGCACGGCATAGACCAGCGGCGCGATCAGCGGGTGGAC
>NZ_JAYRKX010000026.1:0-38632 GCF_041905565.1 Novosphingobium sp.
CCCAACCACCCATAGGGTACCCTTAAGCGGGTGGTTGGGCCGGGGGAGCGGGCCGGCAAGGCCAAGCTGATCGCGGAGGCGATCAGCGCACCAAACTAAGGACTCAACCGAAGAGAAACTCCATCACCCCAGCAGGTGTTCCTTGGCGATCTTGTCCTTCCAAACCAGCGGGGCGAGCTGGTGGACGTTGTTGCCTTCGCTATCGACGGCCACGGTCACCGGCATGTCCTCGACCGTGAATTCGTAGATCGCTTCCATGCCGAGGTCCTCGAAGGCCACGACCTTCGCCTCGCGGATCGCGCGGGCGACGAGGTATGCCGCGCCGCCGACCGCCATCAGGTAGGCGACCTTGTGCTTGGCGATCACTTCGGTCGCGCCCTGGCCGCGTTCGGCCTTGCCGATCATGGTGAGCAGGCCGAGCTCGCACATCATGTCGGTGAAGCTGTCCATGCGGGTCGCGGTGGTCGGGCCAGCCGGGCCGACCACTTCGCCCATCACCGGATCGACCGGGCCGACATAGTAGATCGCGCGGCCCTTGAATTCGACCGGCAGGGCCTCGCCCTTGGCCATCATGTCCTTGATCCGCTTGTGCGCGGCATCGCGGCCGGTCAGCATCTTGCCGTTGAGCAGCAGCCGGTCGCCCTGCTTCCAGCCGCGCACTTCCTCGGCCGTCAGGGTGTCGAGGTTGACGCGCTTGGCCGCCTTGTCGGGGGTCCAGTGCACTTCAGGCCATTCATCCAGCTTCGGCGTTTCAAGGAAGCTCGGCCCCGAGCCGTCGAGCGTGAAGTGCGCGTGGCGGGTGGCGGCGCAGTTGGGGATCATCGCCACCGGCTTCGACGCGGCGTGGCACGGCGCGTCCATGATCTTGACGTCAAGGATGGTCGACAGGCCGCCGAGGCCCTGCGCACCGATGCCCAGCGCGTTGACCTTGTCGAAGATCTCGATCCGCATCGCCTCGATATCGGTCTGCGGCCCGCGCTGCTTCAGCTGGGCCATGTCGATCGGCTCCATCAGCGCCTGCTTGGCCAGCAGCATGCAATGTTCCGCCGTGCCGCCGATGCCGATCCCCAGCATCCCCGGCGGGCACCAGCCGGCGCCCATCTGCGGCAGCATCTCGATCACCCAGTCGACGATGTTGTCGCTGGGGTTCATCATCTTGAACTTGGACTTGTTCTCGCTCCCGCCGCCCTTGGCCGCGACGTCGACCGAAACCTTGCTGCCCGGCACCATGGTGACGTGCAGCACGCTCGGCGTGTTGTCGCGGGTGTTGCGGCGAGTGAAGGCGGGGTCCGCCAGCACCGAGGCGCGCAGCTTGTTTTCCGGGTGGTTGTAGGCGCGGCGCACCCCTTCATCGACCACTTCCTGCAGCGACCTGCCTGATTCGAGCCGGCAATCCTGGCCCCATTCGACAAACACGTTGACGATGCCGGTGTCCTGGCAGATCGGGCGGTGCCCTTCGGCGCACATCCGGCTGTTGGTCAGGATCTGGGCAATCGCGTCCTTCGCGGCAGGGCCCTGTTCCGCCTGGTAGGCTTCGCCCAGGGCGCGGATATAGTCCATGGGGTGGTAGTAGCTGATGAATTGCAGCGCATCGGCCACACTGTCGATCAGGTCCTGTTCGCGGATCGTCACCATTTCGGCCATCACAAGCTCCTTGGGGCACGTCGGGATTCGACGCCCCCATAGGCCCGCCAATTTCCCCCGTCAAAGCGCTTGGCCTTGCCAGCCGCTTCGCTTAGAAGGCAGGCGATTGCGCTGCTGTGTTATCTGTGCAATACAGCATGGCCTAAGGGTTTGAACGATGACTGTTGCCGCCGAAGCCAAGATCGACTTTTCCGCCGCGCGCCGCGCCATGATCGACAGCCAGCTGCGCGTCAGCGGCGTGAATGCCGAATGGGTGCTGGCCGCGATGGACCGCGTGCCGCGCGAAGACCATGTCCCCGCCGCCGCCCGCGCCCATGCCTATATCGACCGGGCGATCCCGCTGGACGATGGCCACGCCCTGCCCGCCCCGCTGGTCCACGGCCAGCTGCTGAGCGAAGCGGACCCCAAGGCTGCCGACAAGGCGCTGCTGGTCAGCTGCGGCAGCACCTATCTTGAAGCGCTGCTGCGCCCGCAGGTCGGCACGCTCGACGTGGTCAGCGCCGCCGCCGCGGCCGCCCAGACCAAGGGCATGGGCCAGCACAGCCTGATCGTGATCGACGGCGCGATCGAACAACTGCCCGCCGGGCTGGCGGCGGAACTGGCCGAAGGCGGCCGGATCGTCACCGGGTTGGTCGATCGCGGCGTCACCCGGCTCGCTTCGGGCCGCAAGATCGGCGGCGAAGTGGCGCTGCTGCCGCTGACCGACATCGGCATCCCGGTGCTGCCCGAATTCGCCGCGCCCAAGGGTTGGAGCTTCTGAGCATGCAGCGCACGGGTCGCATTGTCCTGCTGGCGGGGATCGCCCTGGCCGCCGCTCCGGCCCTGGCCGATGACCTGCGCGGGGCACTGACCCTGGCCTACAACACCAACCCCACGCTGGAAGCCGCCCGCGCCCAGCAGCGCGCCGTGGACACCGGGGTGCCGATCGCCAAGGCGGCGGCCCTGCCCTCGCTCAGCGGCACGGCGACTTTCACCGAATTCGCCAAGCTGGCGACGCCGAACGTGGCATCGCCCGACCGGTCGCTCGATGCCAGCGCCACGCTGGGCCTGCCGCTCTATGCCGGAGGGGGAATCAAGAATTCGATCCGTGCCGCCAAGACCCGGGTCGAAGCCGGCCGCGCCGACCTGCGCGCCGCCGAAAGCGGCGTGTTCAGCCAGACGGTCGCCGCCTACATGGATGTGCTGCTGGCCCAGCGGGTCGTGGCACTCAACCGCAACCAGGTCGACGTTCTCAAGGTCAACCTGCAGGCCACCCGCGACCGGTTCGAAATCGGCGACCTGACCCGCACTGACGTGGCCCAGTCGCAGGCGCGCCTGTCGCTGGCCCAGGGCCAGACCCGCAGCGCCGAAGCCAATCTGATCGGCGCGCGCGAACGCTATATCCAGGTGGTCGGCAAGGAGCCGGTCGACCTTGAAACGCCCCCCGCCCTGCCCGGCCTGCCCGGTTCGGCCGAGGAAGCGATGCAGACCGCGCTCGATAACAATCCCGACCTTTTGGCCGCGCGCCAGCGCAGCAAGGCTGCCGGGTTTGACAGCAATGCCGCCGCTGCGGGCCGCCTGCCCAAGGTCAGCGTGTTCACCAGCGGCAGCTACACCGATTACATGGGCACCAATGGCGGCCCGGCATCGAATGTGACCAAGCAGGGCTTCACCTCGGCCACGGCCGGGGTGCGCGCCACGATCCCGCTGTTCCAGGGCGGCCTGCCCGCCGCGCAGAAGCGCCAGGCCGAAGCGCGCGAAAGCGCGGTGCTGGAACAGGAAATCGGGATCGAACGCCAGGTCATCGCCGGGGTCCGCGCCGCCTATGCGAGCTGGCGCGCGACCAGCGAGATCATCACCACCACCCAGGCCGCGGTCGATGCCGCCACCCTCAGCCTTGAAGGCGTGCGCGCGGAAAACACCGTGGGCAACCGCACGATTCTCGACATCCTGAACGCCGAACAGGAACTGCTGGGCGCGCAGGTCCAGCTCGAAACGGCGCGGCGCAACGCCTATGTCGCGGGCTTCAACCTGCTGGCGGCGATGGGCAAGGCCGAAGCGCGCGATCTGGGGCTGGACGGCGGCGCGCTGTACGATCCGGTGGTCAATTATGACCGCGTGGCCGGCAATGTGTTCGACTGGGCCAACGATCCCGCCCCCAAGCCGCAGTCCACCCGCACCGTTGACACCAAGCCGCAGGACGGTTCAGTACCGGGCAAGTGATTCTGTCCCGGATCGGGACTGCTTGGGGGTATGTGGGCGATGCGCCAGGTGGGTGAACCGTCGGTCGAGGAAATCCTTGAATCGATCAAGCAGGTGATCGCGCGCGACAATCGCAGCGATGCCGCCGAAGTTCGCCGGGAGCGCGAAAAGCGCGGCGTCGCCGCGCCCGCCGCCGTCCAGACTGACGACGAGGTGCTGGAACTGGGCGCCGAAGCCGTGCTGATCGATGAAGCCGCAGCCGAGGCCGAAGCGGAAAGCCCGCTGCTGACCCAGGACGCCGCCAGCTCGATGCGCGAATCACTCGCCGCGCTGGCCATGCTGGCCGAACCTTCCGCCCGCCCGCAGATCGTCCGTTCGGGCGAAACCTCGCTCGAAGGGCTGGCGCGCGACCTGCTGCGCCCCGCGCTGGCCGAATGGCTGGACAAGAACCTGCCGCCACTGGTCGAACGCATGGTCGCAGCCGAAATCGCGCGGATCGTCGGCAAGAAGGGCTGAAGCCTTTCCACCCCCGCCGCTTGGCGCTAGTCCTTGCAGCATGAAGCACCTGTCCGTCGCGCTTGGCGCGCTCGCCTTCACTCTGGTTGCCAGCCCGGCACTGGCCCAATCCACCCGTATCATGTCGATCGAGGACCTGCTGACGCTGAAGCGCGTTGCCGCCCCGGTCGCCTCGCCCGATGGCAAATGGGTGGTCTGGCAGCAGACCGATACCGATCCCGCGAGCTACAAGCGCAGTCCCGGCCTGTGGCGCGTGGCCGCCAAGGGCGGCATGGCCGAGCGGATTGCCGACCTGCCCGATGCGGGCGAAACCAGCCCAGCGTTCAGCCCCGATGGCAAGCGGCTCTACTTCATCTCGGGCAAGTCGGGTTCGGACCAGCTGTGGCTGCTCGACCTGACCGTGCCCGGCGCCGCGCCGGTGCAGGCCAGCGCCTTCAAGGCCGATGTAGCGGGCTTCCAGCTGTCGCCCGATGGCAAGCGGGTGCTGGTCTGGGGCGATGTCGCGCGCGATTGCCCGACCCTGGGCTGCGACGCCAGCGGCGATGCCAGCCAGCCCGGCCCCGGCAGCGGCCGCCATTACAAGGACGGCGCGGGCTTTGTCCGCCACTGGGACGCCTGGGAAACGCCGGGCAATTACAGCCGCGGCTTTGCCCTGGCGCTGGACGGCGCGGGCAAGGTGGCTGGCGATGCCGTGGCGCTCGACGGCCCGGTCGGCACTCTGACCGGCGACATCCCGACCAAGCCGTTCGGCGGGGCCGAGGAACTGGCCTGGGCGGCCGATTCGCAAAGCGTGTTCTTCGTCGCCCGCCAGGCCGATCGGAACGAGCCGCTCTCCACCGATACCAACGTCTGGCATTCGCTGCTGGACGGCAAGGCGCCGCACAGCCCGACGCTGGCCAACAAGGGCGCCGATACCCTGCCCACCCCTTCACCCGACGGGCAGTGGCTCGCCTGGGTCGCCATGGCCCGCCCGGGCTATGAGGCAGACCGCCAGGTCGTCCAGCTGCTCAACCTCAAGACGCATGAACGCCGCGCCCTAACCGCAGCCTGGGACCGCTCGGTCGCCTCGCTCGCCTGGACGCCGGATTCGAAGGCGCTGCTCGCCACGGCGGAGGACGTGCTGGATACCCCGCTGTTCCGCATCGACGTGGCCAGTGGCAAGGTTGCGCGGCAGGTGCTCGCCGCCAAGGGTCAGAGCGAAGGCCACGTGGCCAATGTCAGCGTGCTGAAAGACGGCCGCGTGCTCTACACCCGCGACGGGGTGGCCGGCCCGGCCGAAGTGTTCATCGCCGCAAAGGGCAAGAGCGGCCAGCAGCTCAGCCAGGCCAACACCGCGCAGCTGGCGGCAATCGCCCCGGTCACCACCAGCCGGTTCAGCTTTGCCGGGGCACAGGGCGACACCGTGTGGGGCCAGATCCACAAGCCCGCGGGTGCAAGCGGCAAGCTGCCGGTGCTGCTGTTCGTTCACGGCGGGCCGCAGGGCAGCTTCAACGATGCCTGGTCATTCCGCTGGAATCCGAAGATCTTCGCCAGCCAGGGCTATGCCGTGGTCTCGGTCGATTTCCACGGCAGCACGGGTTACGGCCAGGCCTTCACCGATGCGATCAACCGCGACTGGGGCGGCAAGCCGCTGGAAGACCTGCAAAAGGGCCTGACCGCCGCACTGGCCCGCGACACCCAACTGGACGGCGCCAACGCCTGCGCGCTCGGCGCCTCCTATGGCGGCTACATGATGAACTGGATCGCGGGGAAATGGCCCGACCGGTTCAAGTGCCTGGTCCAGCACGACGGCGTGTTCGATGCCCGCGCCATGGCCTATGAAACCGAGGAGCTGTGGTTCGACGAGTGGGAACACGGCGGCAAGCCCTATCACGAGGCGCCGCCCGAATATGAAAAGTGGAACCCGGTGAACCACGTCGACAAGTGGCAGACCCCGATGCTGGTGATCACCGGCGAAAAGGACTTCCGCATTCCCTATACCCAGGGCCTGGCCGCCTTCACCGCCTTGCAGCGCAAGGGCGTGCCGAGCGAGCTGCTGGTCTTCCCGGACGAGAATCACTGGGTGCTCAAGCCGAAGAATTCCAAGCAATGGCACCAGACCGTGCTGGGCTGGCTGGACCGCTGGCTGAAGCAGGCTAAGTAACCCGCCATGGCCAGACCCGATCCCGCGCTGCTCGATCCCGCGCGCTACCCTTTCCGTCACGAGATCTCGACCCGCTTTGCGGACATGGATCCCAACAACCACCTCAACAACGTCGCGCTGGCGGCGATGTTCGAGGACGGGCGCGTGCGCTTCAACCAGGGCAGCGGGTTCAAGCGCGGGATGGACGGCCACCGCGCGATGGTTGCCAGCACGGAAATCGCTTATCTGGCCGAAGGGCACTTTCCCCTGCCGATCACCGTGCACTGCGCGGTCGAAGCGCTGGGCCGCAGCAGCTGGACCGTGGTCCAGGTGCTGGTCCAGGAAGGCAAGCTGATCGCCTTTGCCCGCTCGACCCTGGTCTGCATCCGCGACGATCGTCCCGCCCCGCTGCCGGACCTTTTCCGCGGCGCGCTGGAACAATGGGTCCTGCGGCCATGACCGCCGATCCGGCAACGCTGGCCCGCGCCTGCGCGGCGCTGGAAACCTGCGGGGGTGACGGCATCCGCCGCCACATCTTCCTCTGCGCCGAACCGCAGAAGGGCGAATGCTGCTCGGCCGCGATCGGTGCGCCGGCGTGGAAGTTCCTCAAGAAGCGGCTCAAGGAACTGAAGCTGGACCGCGACGGCGGGATCGCCCGGACCAAGGCCGATTGCCTCAAGATCTGCGCCGCCGGGCCGGTTGCGGTCGTTTACCCGGAAGGGGTCTGGTATCATTCCTGCACCGAACCCGTGCTGGAACGGATCATCCAGGAACACCTGGTCGGCGGCGTGCCGGTAGAGGAATACCGCCTGCGGCCCGAATCGGGCTGAGCGCAGCGCGGACTCGCCAAGCTGGGCGAATCGTGACATCCTCCCCTCCCATAAAGATACGGGAGAGCGGTGATGACGATTGCGCGCCTGATCGAAGGACGTTCCCAGGAACTTGTCAGCTGCGACGCCGGGATGAGCGTGCGGGAAGCCGTGGCCTTGCTGGCCGAGCGGCGGATCGGCGCCCTGCCGGTGTTCCGGGGCAGCGAGATTGCCGGCATCTTCTCCGAACGCGATGTGGTCTACCAGCTGGCGGCGCACGGCCCCGCCATGCTCGACAAGACGGTGGGCGAAGTGATGACCGCCCCGGCGATCACGGTCGATCCCGGCACCGAAGTGATGGACGCGCTGGCCCTGATGACCCGCCGCCGCATTCGCCACCTGCCGGTGGTGCAAGGGGGCGCGGTGCGCGGTTTCGCCTCGATCGGCGACCTGGTCAAATACCGCATCGACCGGATCGAAAGCGAAGCCGAAGCGATGCGCAGCTATATCCAGAGCGCCTGACTTCCTTGCCGTTGGCGCGCCCAGCGCCTACATCACGGCGCATGGACGCTCAAACCATGACTCTCAGCCCCGCCGCTGCCGCGCGAGTCGCCGCGATTGCCGCGAAGCAGGGCAAGCCCGCCATGCTGCGCCTGTCGGTCGAAGGCGGCGGTTGTTCCGGTTTCCAGTACAAGTTCGGCCTGGCCGACGCGGCCGAGGCCGATGATCTGGCCGTCGAGACCGATGGGGTGACGCTGGTGGTCGATCCGGTCAGCCTTGATCTGGTGGCCGGCAGCGTGGTCGATTACGTCGAATCGCTGGGCGGCGCGGCGTTCAAGGTGGAAAATCCCCAGGCGGCCTCGGGCTGCGGCTGCGGTTCCAGCTTCGCCATCTGATGCGGGTTGCCTCGTTCAACATCAACGGGATCAAGGCGCGCCTGCCGCGCCTGCTCGAATGGCTTGAGGAAACGCGGCCGGCCGTGGCCTGCCTCCAGGAAATCAAGACCCAGGACGAAGGCTTCCCCGCCGCCGAGTTCGAGAAGCTGGGCTATCACGCCGTCTGGCACGGCCAGAAAGGCTTCAACGGCGTCGCCATCCTGGCCGATGGCGCCACGCCACTCGAAGTGCAGCGCGGCCTGCCCGGCGATCCGGACGACGAACAGTCGCGCTATCTGGAAGTGGACGTGTTCGGGCTGCGGGTGGTCAACATTTACCTGCCCAACGGCAATCCCCGGCCCGGGCCGAAGTTCGATTACAAGCTGGCCTGGATGGAACGGCTGCACGCCCGCATGGCCGCGATCCTGGCCGAGGAAGTGCCCGCAATCGTCACCGGCGATTTCAACGTCATCCCGCATGACCGCGACATCTGGTCGCCCGGCGCCATGGCCGACGACGCGCTGATGCAGCCCGAATCGCGCGATGCCTACATGCGGCTGCTGCACCAGGGCTGGACCGACGCGATTGCCACGCACAACCCGACGGGCGGGGTGTGGACCTATTGGGATTATCAGGCCGGCGCCTGGCAGCGCGACCACGGCTTTCGCATCGACCATGCGCTGCTCAGCCCGGAACTGGCCGACCGGCTGGAAGCCTGCGGCGTCGACAAGGACCACCGCGGCCGTGAAAAGGCCAGCGATCACGCCCCGATCTGGGTGCAGCTGAAACAGGCTGCCAGATAAGGCCCCGGGATAAGGAAAGGGCCGGAAAATCCGGCCCTTGATCCCATTTTACCGATAGAACACGTGGTTTTCGACCCGGCCCAGGCGCTTCATGCGCCAGCCCGGGGAAACGTGCGTGGCGTGGAAATAGAGCGCGCCTTCGACCGGGCTGCGCCAGGTGCCTTCATGGGCGATCTGGGCCAGGGCCACGGCGTTCTTCCACTGCGGCGACTTCTTCTGGATCACCGGGAAGCTGCCGCCGCGCACGAACGAGAACTGCGCGGGCTGGAACACCACGCCGCAGTACGAATCGGGGAAGCGCCCCGACTTCGAACGCGCCACGATCACGCGGCCGACAGCCAGCTGTCCGGCGAGCGGTTCGCTCTTCGCTTCGAAATAGATTGCACCAGCCAGGCAGTTCAGCTCACGCGGGAGCTCGGCCAGCTGGGGCTGGGCGGATACCAGCGCGGCCAGGGTGGCGGCAGGCAGGGTATCGGCATCGGCCTGGTCATGCGGGCCAGCCTTCGCGGCGTCTTCGCCGGGCTGCGCCTCTGCCACAGGCATCGGAATGGTGATGAGGGAGGGTTCCTGCTTGATTTCCACGGGAGTCATGCTCTCCGCGGCGGCGCCGGAACCGCTGGCGCCAATCAGTACCGTAATCATGGTTGCGGCAACGGCGATCGCCGAAGCCCGGTTAAGCTGCTTACTCATTTAGAATTCAAACTGTGCGGTGGACGCGCCCGGCGCAGGATCGGTTGGAGTTTACCGGCCGGTTGGCCGCCTATGCCCCAAGCCGGAAATCCTGCCGGCTGCCCCCCGTCTGCGTGCCGGCTCCGGAAACCTGAATGCCCCGAAAGCTGCCTGCGCAACGAAAGTGGGGCCCCTTCATGCCGCAGCGCAGCAGAGTCAACCCGCCGAACCTGTCAATCCGATGAACCGTTCACCATCCGCGATGTCCAGTTCCACTATCCACAAGTCCGGATCACTGGCCGCGCGGCGGTCCAGCCAGTCGGACAATTCCCGCTTGTCGTCCGGATTTTCGGTCCGGGAACAGGTCCAGACGCGGTGTCCCTGGGCATCGGGCATCCGCTCGTAAACCCTTGCGTTTAGGCCTCTTTCGGTCAGCACCAGCATGACGGTTCCGGCATCTGCCTCACCCTTGTGGAGCACGCTGGCAAAGCCCCCTTCGGCCGCCACCCGGCGGATCAACGCGCCGACTTCAAGGTGGGCGGGTAGGCGCGGTTCCAAGCGGTCAGCCAAGCTGGGCCGGGGAATAACCCGGCAGCGAGGACAGCGCGATACGGCTGCGCTGGAAAGTCCCGGTGCCGCGGCCGATCTCCTCGCCGTCGGCGTCGATCAGGCGCGATTCGGCCACCAGCACGCGGCGATGGCCCGAAATCCAGCGGCCTTCCGCCGTCACCCGGCCGGACTTGACCGGGCGGGAGAAGTGCAGGTTGAACGAAGTGGTCAGCAGGAAACGGTCGGACACCAGGGTGTTGGCGGCATAGAAGGCCGCATCGTCCAGCATCTTGAAATAGATCGTGCCGTGGGCCGCCCCGGCGGCATGGTAGAACCGGGGATCGATCGTGAAGGTGATCCGCGCCCGGCCTTCGCCCGGCACTTCCAGCACGGAATCGAACAGGGCATTGATCGGTGCCGAAGCGTAGAGCGCCTCAAGCGCCCGCCAGTGCAGCTGCGCCCCCACCGGGGCCGGATCAGGCAGCGTCGCGGTCGATGACATTGGCGAGCAGCGCGTAGATCGCTTCGGCCCCCGGGGCTTCGCCCAGCGCGGCGTGCATCTGCTCGTCCCGCATCATCCGGCTGATCGCAGCCAGCGCGTGGAGGTGCGCGGCGCCCGCGCCTTCGGGCGAAAGCAGGCCGAACACCATGTCCACCGGCATGCCATCGGCGGCATCGAACGAGACCGGCGAAGCCAGCCGGAAGAAGGCCGCAACCGGGCGGGCCAGCTCGGGAATGCGGGCATGGGGAATCGCCACGCCGCGACCGAACCCGGTCGAGCCAAGCTTTTCGCGCTCCTCGATCCGTTCGAGCACCAGCACGGGATCGAGCCCGTAGACCTGGGCAAAACGATTCGCGAGCTGTTCGAGGATGGCTTGCTTGCTGTCGGCATCAATCGTGCCGACGGCTTCAGGCAACAGGTTGAATAGTGCGGTCATAGGCGGGCACGATGTTCCGAAAATTGCTAGGCGGGGCAGGACAGGGGCCCGGGGCCACGAAAACCATCGCAGCGGAAAGCCCCCGCCCTCACCCGGAATTTGTGCGCGCCTTTACCTCTGGCGCTAGGAAGGTTCAACCCAGCCGATGGAACCGTCTCCGCGGCGGTAGACCATATTGTGCTTGCCGGTGCCAGCGTTTTTGAACAGCAGCGCGTTGGTGTTGCGCAGATCCAGCATCATCACCGCGTCCGAAACGGTCGCCTCGGGCACGTCGACCCGGGTTTCGGCGATCACCACCGGGGCATCGACAGTGACTTCCTCGGCTTCCTCGTCGGGTTCGACGAACACGGTATAGGCGGCTTCCTCGGCCTTCAGGGCATGGGCGACCTGTTCGTGGCGATCCTTGATCCGGCGCTTGTAGCGGCGCAGCTGCTTGTCGATCTTTTCCGCCGCCTGGTCGAGCGCGACGTGCGCATCATGGGCGATCCCCGCGCCTTTCAGGATCAGGCCCTGCATCACGTGGGTCACGATATCGCAGCGAAAGGCACCCGCCGGAGCGCGATTGAACGTCACCTGGCTGGAAATGGCGCCGGTGAAGTACTTGTCGGCGATCGCGGCAAGACGGTCACGGGCGTGCGCCTGCAGCGCTTCACCGGTTTCGATCTGGTGGCCGGAAACGCGAATATCCATGCGATACCTTCTCCTGTCGTTATCGTGCGAGCCGGCTCATTCGTTCCACAGGGGCGATTTCACCGTCTCGAGAAAGGCGGCATGTGCCGCCAGTTCCGCCTCGCTCGGGCCATGCGGCCGGGCGGGACGGAAAGTGCGCTCGCGCACCGGGCGTTCGACCGGAGCGGCGAGAACCTGGTTGGTGTCGGCGGCCAGCGACAGGCCGATCTGGCGCCCGCCGGTCAGCTCGACATAGACCTGGGCAAGCAGTTCGGCGTCGAGCAGCGCGCCGTGCTTGGTGCGGTGGCTGCGATCGATGCCATAGCGGGTGCACAGCGCGTCGAGCGACAGCTTGGCCCCGGGATGGCGCACCTTGGCCAGCGCCACGGTATCGATCATCCGCGTCTTGCTGACCGGGTCCAGCCCGCA
The DNA here is from genome assembly GCF_041905565.1 of Novosphingobium sp. GTDB lineage: Bacteria > Pseudomonadota > Alphaproteobacteria > Sphingomonadales > Sphingomonadaceae > Novosphingobium. Next base: position 12,205 of record NZ_JAYRKX010000026.1, read on the forward strand.
GGCTTCCAGTTCCATGTTGATGAAGCCGAAATCGAACCCGGCATTGTGCGCCACCAGGTTGGAATCGCCGATGAATTCAAGGAATTCGGCGGCCTTTTCATGGAAGCGCGGCTTGTCGGCCAGGAAGGCGGCGGACAGGCCGTGGACCGCTTCGGCGGCGGCGGGCATATCGCGATCGGGGTTGAAATAGCAGTGATAGGTCTGCCCGGTGGGCACCCGGTTGACCATTTCGACGCAGCCGATTTCGACCAGCCGGTCACCACTGCGCGGATCGAGGCCGGTGGTTTCCGTATCGAAGATGATCTCACGCATTACAGGGCAAACATGGGCCTGTCCGGGGCGGCTGGCAAGGGGGGCCGGCCCTTAATTTCCGGGCAGGGTTCCGGTAATCGCATGGATCAGGCGCTGCACCGCATGGCGCGTTTCGGCGAGCGAAACGCCGGTGTCGATCACGTAATCGGCGCGGGCGCGCTTTTCCGCATCGGGGACCTGCAGCTTCAGGATCTGCTCGAACTTTTCCGGGGTCATGCCCGGCCGGGCGAGCACGCGTTCGCGTTGCATTTCGGCCGGGGCCGAGACGACCGCCACCGCATCCAGCCCGTGCTGCCCGGTCTTTTCATAGAGCAGCGGAATGTCGAACACGATCAGCGGCGCAGCGGCATTGTCGGCCAGGAAAGTGCGGCGCATTTCGGCCACTTCGGGATGGACGATCGATTCGAGCAGGCGCAGCGCTTCGGCATTGCCGAACACGGCCGCGCCCAGCTTCTGCCGGTCCACCCCCTGCGGCCCGGTGGTGCCGGGAAAGGCGCGCTCGATCGGTTCGATGCAGGCCCCGTCCGGGCCCTGCAATTCGTGGACCGCGGCATCGGCATCGAACACCGGCACGCCCAGCCCGCGCAGCATCGCGGCAACCGCGCTCTTGCCCATGCCGATCGAGCCGGTCAGGCCAAGGATGAAGGGTTTGCCCGCGCTCATTGCATCAGCAGCCCGCGCAGTTCGGCATCGCCATCCTTGGGCGGCTGGGCGCCATAGAACCGGCGGAACGCCTCGCGCGCCTGGCCGACCAGCATTTCCAGCCCGTCGTGGGTGCGCAGGCCCCGCGCGGCAGCGGCGCGCAGCAGCGGCGTATCGTGCGGGTGGGTGATGATGTCATAGACGATGGCATCGCCGCGCAGGCTGTCGACCCGCAAGGGCAGCGGCGGAAAGCCTTCCATGCCGAGCGAACTGGCATTCGCGACAAGCGCGCTGGCATCGGCGGCGGCTTGCGCCTGGTCCCAGCCGAGCGCTTCGACCCGGCACGGTGCCAGCGTATCGGCCAGGTCACCCAGCAACCGGGCGGTGCCTTCGGCCGTGCGGTTGACCACGGCGATGTCGCGCGCGCCCAGGCTGACCAGCCCGGCGATCACCGCCGCCGCCGCGCCGCCCGCGCCCAGCACGGTGACCCGTTCGCCCGCCAGATTCAGCCCGGCCAGCGGTTCGACGAAGCCGGGCAGGTCGGTATTCTCGCCGGTCAGGGTACCGTCATCCTCGACGATCACGGTGTTGACCGCGCCCAGCGCCCGCGCCGCCGGGGTGTGGTGATCGACCAGGTCATAGCAGGCGCGCTTGTGCGGCATGGTGGCCTGGACCCCGGTAAAGCCCAGCGCGACCATCCCGCGAAAGGCGCGCGCCACTTCGCCCGGGCGCACCGGCAGGCGGACATAGTGCCCGTCGATCCCCAGCCGCTTGAGCCAGAATTCGTGGATCTTCTGCGATTTCGATTGCGCCACCGGCCAGCCGATCAGCCCGGCAAGCAAGGGGAAGGGGCGGTCGGTCCGTCCGGTCATGCCGCCATTTCCCCGAATTCGCGCAGCGCGCCCAGCACCGCCAGCAAGGGCATGCCCAACACGGTAAAGTGGCTTCCCTCGATCTTCTCGAACAATTGCACCCCCAGCGCCTCGATCCTGAACACCCCGACACAGCCCGCCACCGCCGGCCATTCGCGGGCGAGGTAGCCGTCAATGAACTCGGGGGAAAGGGGGCGCACCTGCAGCCGCGCCGCTTCGCCGTGGCGCCACACCACTTCGCCATCGCGGGCCAGCGCGGCGGCGCTGTGCAGTTCCATTGCCTGGCCGGAAAAGAACCGCAGGTGGGCGGCGGCATCATCCCGGCTGGCGGGCTTGTCGAACCGGCGGCTGCCGACCTGGACCAGGCTGTCACTGCCCAGCACCAGCGCGCCGGGGCGCTGCTGCGACACGGCCAGGGCCTTCGCCTCGGCCAGGGCCAGGGCAACCTCGGCCGGCGCGGCGCCGGTCAGCCCAGCCTCGATCCCGCGTTCATCGACATGCGCCGGGGCACATTCGAACGCCACCCCGGCGGCGTCCAGCATGGCGCGGCGCGACTGGCTTTGCGAGGCAAGCACCAGCATCACAGCGTCCCTTCGTCCTGGTCGCCGCGCGACTGGCCGCGCGACTGGTTGTAAAGGTTGATCACCGCCGCGGCGGTTTCCTCGATCGAGCGGCGGGTGACGTCGATCACCGGCCAGTCATTGTCAGCGTACATCCGCCGGGCATAGGCCAGCTCGCGCCCGACGCGCTCCTGATCGACATAGGCGGTCTCGGGCGCCTGGTTGAGCGACAGCAGCCGGTTGCGCCGCACCTGGATCAACCGGTCGGGCGCGGTGGTCAGCCCCACCACCAGCGGGTGGCGCAGCCCGAACAGCGCCGGGGGCGGGGGGCTTTCCACCACGATCGGGATATTGGCGACCTTGTAGCCGCGATTGGCCAGATAAATGCTGGTTGGCGTCTTCGAGGTGCGCGACACGCCTGCCAGGACGATGTCGGCTTCCTCCCAATCCTCCCAGGCGACGCCGTCATCATGCGCGATGGTATAGTGGATCGCATCCACGCGCGCGAAATAGGCCTCGTTCATCACGTGCTGGCGGCCGGGGCGGGCGCGGGGGTGCTGGCCCAGCGCCGATTCCAGCGCTTCGACCGCGCGGTCGAGCACGGCGACCACCGGCAGGCCCAAACCGGTGCAGCGCTCGACCAGCTTTTCGCGCAGTTCGGCGCTGGCCATGGTATAGAACACCAGGCCGGGCTTGGCCGCGACATCGCCCATGATCCGGTCAAGGTGCTGCTGCGAACGGACCATCGGCCAGAAATGGCGGATCACGTCGGCCCCTTCGAACTGCGCCAGCGCCGCCTTGGCGATGGCTTCCAGCGTTTCGCCGGTGGAATCGGACAGCAGGTGGAGGTTGAGCCGGGGCATGGGGGATCCCTGTGGATAGATGCCTGTATAAACCACGGGAGAACCATGCGGACAAGTTCGGGGAGGGGATTCCTGCCCCCTGTCCGCCTTCCAGCGGGGCACTTGTGGACATGTGGACGGGCTTTCCCACAGGCTGGGGATAGGCGGGATAAGTCCAGCTTGACCATGGCGGCTCACAGAGTCGCATCTGCGAGTGCCCCCTGTTCAGCGCGGGACAAATCGGGCAAGGGCCGCTTGTTCGCGCTTTCCACAGGCCAACAACTATCAACATCCTTATATCAAGAATCTAATTTGTTTTAGGATTGGACCCGTTTCGATGCCCGGATTGCTCCTTCGTACCCTGCGCGGCGAGAACGCACCCGAGCGGCCGGTATGGCTGATGCGCCAGGCCGGGCGCTATCTGCCCGAATACCGCGCGCTCAGGGCCAGCAAGGGCGGATTCCTGCCGCTGGTCTATGACAGCGAGGCCGCCGCCGAGATCACCCTGCAGCCGATCCGCCGCTTCGGCTTTGACGGGGCGATCCTGTTTTCCGACATCCTGATCGTGCCTTACGCGATGGGCCAGGATCTTGAATTCCTGGCGGGCGAGGGGCCGCACCTCTCGCCCCGGCTGGTCGATACCGCGCTGTCCAGCCTGACCGCCGTGCCGCACCGGCTCAGCCCGATCTACGATACCGTCCGGCTGGTCCGCGCCGCGCTGCCGGCGGACAAGACCATGCTCGGCTTTGCCGGCAGCCCGTGGACCGTCGCAACTTACATGGTCGCGGGCGAGGGCAGCCGCGACCAGCACGAAACCCGCGCGATGGCCTACCGCGATCCGGGCGCGTTCCAGGCGATCATCGACGCCATCGTCGCGGTGACGGTCGAATACCTCGCCGGGCAGATCCAGGCCGGGGCCGAAGCGGTGCAGCTGTTCGACAGCTGGGCCGGCAGCCTGGCTCCGGCGGAATACGAACGCTGGGTGATTGCCCCCAATGCCGCGATCGTCAGCCAGATCCGCGCCCGCTTTCCCGAAGTGCCGCTGATCGGCTTTCCCAAGGGCTCTGGCGAAAAACTGCCCGCCTATGCCCGCGAGACCAGGGTTGACGCCGTTGGCATCGACGAGACGATCGACCCGCTGTGGGCGGCGCGCAAATTGCCCGCCGGCCTGCCGGTGCAGGGCAATCTCGATCCGCTGCTGCTGCTGGCGGGCGGAGCCGAACTGGAACGCCAGGCGCTGCGCATCCTCGATGCCTTTGCCGATCGCCCGCACGTGTTCAACCTGGGCCACGGGATCGGCCAGACCACCCCGCTCGACAACGTCGGCGCATTGCTGGCGCTGGTCAGGGGCTGGCGAAAATAGATCATGCTCCCCAGATTTGCACATGACCCCCGGGCTTGCGGGCATGCGCAAAAGGGCTAGGTATGATCGATCTCGTCAATTGGGTGCTTGGTGTGACCTATCTCTGGCTCAAGGCCGGCCATGTCATTTTCGTGATCTTCTGGATGGCGGGGCTGTTCATGCTGCCGCGCGTCTTCGTCTATCACCAGGAAAGCGCGCCGGAATCGCCCGATAACGCGCTGTGGATCGCGCGCGAACAACGCCTGCTCAAGATCATCATGTGGCCGTCGATGGCGGTCAGCTGGGTGCTGGGGCTGCTGATCGCCTGGCAGATGGGCTATTTCGGGCAAAGCTGGTTCCACGTGAAGCTGTCGGCCGTGCTGGCGCTGTCGGCCTACCAGTTCTGGCTGGCGGGCTATGCCCAGGCCCTGGCGCGCGGCGAGCGGCGCTGGAGCGGCAAGATGCTGCGGATCGTCAACGAAGTGCCGGGGCTGGCCGCCGCGGTGATCGTGATCATGGTGATCGTCCGCCCGTTCTGAGCCTTGCGCAGCGCCATGTGCCCCGCCTAGGGTAGCGCCATGGCCGATACGCTTTCGATCACCCTTGCCCAGCTCAACCAGTCGGTGGGCGATATTGCCGGCAATGCCGCCGCGATGCTGGCCGCGCGCGAGCGGGCGCGGGGGCAGGGCGCGGACCTGATCGTCTTCCCCGAAATGCAGCTGATCGGTTATCCGCCCGAAGACCTGGTGCTCAAACCAGCGCTGATCGAACGCGCCGCGCTGGAACTGGAGCGGCTGGCGGCGCAGACCGGCGATGGCGGCCCGGCCATGCTGGTCGGCTCGGTCTTCGTGCGCGATGGCAGCCTCCACAACGGCGTCGCCCTGCTTGACCAGGGCAAGGTCGCGGCGGTGCGCCTGAAGCACGAATTGCCCAATTACGGCACCTTTGACGAAGTGCGGCTGTTCCAGCCCGGCCCCTTGCCAGAACCCGTGGTGTTCAAGGGGGTGATGGTCGGCCTGCCGATCTGCGAGGATATCTGGCACCCGGACGTGTGCCGCCACCTCGCCGATTTCGGGGCGGAGCTGCTGATCTGCATCAACGGCAGCCCTTACGAGATCGACAAGGATACCCTGCGGATCGACGGCGTGGCCAAGCGCCGTGCGGTCGATACCGGGCTGCCGCTGGCCTATCTCAACCGGGTTGGCGGGCAGGACGAACTGGTGTTCGACGGGGCCAGCTTCGTGGTCAACGGCGATGGCAGTGTGGCCGTGCAGATGACCGACTGGGAAGAACAGGAAGTCACCACCCGCTGGACCCGCACTGCCCAGGGCTGGCGCTGCGACAAGGGCGAAGTGGCGCGGCTGGCCGACCATCCCGAGGACATCTACTGCGCCATGGTCATGGCGCTGCGCGACTATGTCGACCGCAACCGTTTCCCCGGCGTGGTGCTGGGCCTGTCGGGCGGGATCGACAGTGCGATCTGCGCCGCGATTGCTGCCGATGCGCTGGGGCCGGAGCGGGTGTGGTGCGTGATGCTGCCCAGCCGGTTTACCAGCCAGCTCAGCCTCGATCTCGCCACCGAATGCGCGCAGCTGATCGGTTGCCGCTATGATACGATCCCGATCGCCCCGGCGGTCGAGGCGTTCGACGTGATGCTGGCCGGCAGCTTTGCCGACAAGGCGGTCGATCTGACCGAGGAAAACGTCCAGTCGCGCATCCGCGGCGTGACCTTGATGGCGCTATCGAACAAGTTCGGGCCGATGCTGCTGACCACCGGCAACAAGAGCGAGATGAGCGTCGGCTATGCCACGATCTATGGCGACATGGCGGGCGGCTACAACCCGCTGAAAGACGCCTACAAGATGACCGTCTTCGCGATCAGCAAGTGGCGCAATGCCCACAAGCCCAAGATTGCGCTTGGCCCCGATGGGCCGGTCATGCCCGACGGCATCATCACCCGCCCCCCATCGGCCGAACTGCGCCCCGACCAGAAGGACGAGGATTCGCTGCCGCCCTATCCGGTGCTCGACGCGATCCTGCTGGGCCTGGTCGAACACGAAAAGAGCGTCGACCAGCTGGTTTCCGAAGGGTTCGAACGCGATGTGGTGGTGCGGATCGAACGGCTGCTCAACCTGGCCGAATACAAGCGCCGCCAGGCGCCTCCAGGGGTCAAGCTGGGCACGCGCAATTTCGGGCGCGACCGGCGTTATCCGATCACCAACGCGTTTCGCTCGGCCTGACGCAGATTCGTTGACAGACCTGCCCGCCAGGGCCTATTCGCGCGCTGACCGACACAAGACCGCGCCAAGCCGCGGCGTGATCCGCTTTCTCCAAGCCCAATGATCAGTCGGCCATCCCAGCGTTGAATTTTTCAGATTACCGGATTGAATCCACCATGCACCTTAAAGAACTCAAGAAGAAAACCCCCGCCGAGCTGGTCGAAATGGCCGAAGAGCTTGAGGTCGAAGCTGCATCGACGATGCGCCGCCAGGACCTGATGTTCGCGATTCTCAAGGAACTGGCCGAGGACGGCGAGGAAATCATCGGGCAGGGCACGATCGAAGTGCTGGCCGACGGTTTCGGCTTCCTGCGCAGCCCCGAGGCGAACTATCTGGCCGGTCCGGACGACATCTATGTCTCGCCCAACCAGGTCCGCAAATGGGGCCTGCGTACCGGCGATACCGTGGAAGGCGAAGTCCGCGCGCCCAAGGACGGCGAACGCTATTTCGCGATCACCAGGCTGATCAGCGTCAACTTCGACGATCCCGATGTGGTTCGCCACCGCGTCAACTTCGACAACCTGACCCCGCTGTATCCGGACGAACGGCTCAACCTCGATACGGTCGATCCCACGGTCAAGGACAAGTCGGCCCGGGTGATCGACATCATCAGCCCGCAGGGCAAGGGCCAGCGCGCGCTGATCGTCGCCCCGCCGCGCACCGGCAAGACCGTGCTGCTGCAGAACATGGCGAAGGCGATCACCGATAACCATCCCGAAGTGTTCCTGCTGGTCCTGCTGGTCGATGAACGCCCGGAAGAAGTTACCGACATGCAGCGCAGCGTGAAGGGCGAAGTGATCTCCTCGACCTTCGACGAACCCGCCACGCGTCACGTGCAAGTTGCTGAAATGGTTATCGAAAAGGCAAAGCGCCTGGTCGAGCACAAGCGCGACGTGGTGATCCTGCTGGATTCGATCACGCGCCTTGGCCGTGCCTACAACACCGTTGTCCCCTCGTCGGGCAAGGTGCTGACCGGCGGCGTGGACGCGAACGCCCTGCAGCGCCCCAAGCGCTTCTTCGGCGCGGCCCGCAACATCGAGGAAGGCGGTTCGCTGTCGATCATCGCCACCGCGCTGATCGATACCGGCAGCCGCATGGACGAAGTCATCTTCGAAGAATTCAAGGGCACCGGTAACTCGGAAATCGTCCTCGACCGCAAGGTTGCGGACAAGCGCATCTTCCCGGCGCTGGATGTCGGCAAGAGCGGCACCCGCAAGGAAGAACTGCTGGTCGGCAAGGACAAGTTGTCGAAGATGTGGGTCCTGCGCCGCATCCTGATGCAGATGGGCACGGTCGACGCGATGGAATTCCTGCTCGACAAGATGAAGGATTCGAAGACCAACGAAGACTTCTTCGCGACGATGAACCAGTAAGAGGAACCGATGGCAGCCGACATCATTCTGGTTGTCGGCTGCACCGGGGCCGGCAAGACCACCTATTCACGCCGCCTCGCCGACGAGCTGGGCGGCGTACGCTTTTCCATCGACGAATGGATGACCACGCTGTTCTGGGCCGACAGCCCGCAGCCGATCCAGTTCGAATGGACGATGGAACGGATCACCCGCTGCGAGGCGCAGATCATGGCCACGGTGCGGCAGCTGGCCGCACGCGGGGTTCCGGCGCTGCTTGACCTGGGCTTCACCACCAAGGATCACCGCGACCGGTTCCGGGCCATGGCTGCGGGAGCGGGGCTGACGGTGCAGGTTCACTTCCTTGATGTGCCGGTCGATGAACGCTGGCAGCGCGTCAGCCGCCGCAATGCCGAGCGCGGTGAGACTTTCGCGATGGAAGTGGACCGCGGCATGTTCGATTTCATGGAAGGCCTATGGGAACCCCCACAGGCCGATGAATGGCAGGCAAACGGTGGATGCCGGATCGGCGGCGATGGGCAGCGCACCGGGGCCTGAATTGAAGCTGCCGCGCTGCGCGGTGCTGACCGGCGCGCCGGGGGCGGGCAAGACCACCCTGCTTGATGCTGCCGCCGCTGCGGGCCTGCGCACTTCGCCCGAAGTGGCGCGTGAACTGCTGCGCCAGCCCGGCGGGATGGACCTGCGGACGCGCGATCCGCTGGGCTTTGCTGAGGCCATGGCCGAAGCCCACATCCGTGAATTTGAACGCCACGCTGCCGCGCCCGTGCCGGTGCTGTTCGACCGCGGGCTGCCCGATGTGGTGGGGTTCCTCGACGTGTCGGGGCTCGCCGTGCCGCCCAGCGTCGAGCGCGCCTGCCGGACCTTGCGCTATCACGGCCCGATCCTGCGCGCCCCGGCCTGGGCGGCGATCTATGTCCAGGATGCCGAGCGGATCCAGGACTGGGAGCAGGCCGTGGCCAGCGATGCGGCGGTGACCGCCGCCTGGCAGCGCTATGGCTATGACGTGACCGAATTGCCGCTGGCCGGGGTGGACGAGCGGCTGGCCTTCGTGCGCGGCCTGCTTCAGCCCTGAGCAGCCTGGAGCTGCGCCGCCATCATCTCCCACAACTTGTTCACCGCCTTGACCGGGCGGACCATGACCTTGAAATCCTTGATTTTTCCATCATCGTCAAAGCGGATCAGGTCGATCCCGTTGATGTGGACGCCGTCGATCTCGGCTTCGAATTCGAGCAGTGCGTCGTTGCCTTCGATCACTTCGCGGACATAACGGAAGCCATCGCCGCCCAGCACCTTGGCCGCGCTCAGCAGGTAGAGCATGACCTTGGGCTTGCCGGCCTGGGGACTGTGGACCACCGGCGAATGGAACACCGCGTCATCGGCCAGCATGTCGGCCAGCAGCGCCGCATCGGCATTGCTGTTCATGTAGTCGTGCCAGCGGCCAACCCCTGCGCGTGCGCTCATCGTCTTGAACCTCTCCTTGCCCAGGCGTTGCAGGGTGCCCTATGCCTTGGGCCATGACCAGCGACTTTCGCACCGCCATCGCCCATGGGTTGCAGGCCCTGCAGGCGCGCGACATGCCCCGCGCCGCCAGCCTGTTGCGCGAAGCCGCCGCTGTGGCCCCTGCTGCCGAAATGCCGTGGATAGCGCTGGCCAATGCCGAAATGGCGAGCGGGCAGAATGACGCCGCCGAACAGGCGCTCGATCAGCAATTGCTGATCGCCCCGCGCGAGGTGGGGGCGCTGCTGTTGAAGGCGTACTTGCGCGAACAGGCCGGCGATGCCCGCGCGGCGAGCAGTTTCTACCGCACCGCGCTCAACCAGGCGGCAGTGGACGGGGCGGTTCCCCCGGCGCTCAGCGCGCTCCACGCCCACGCGGCGCGTTACCTGGGCGAGGCCAATGCCGGGTTCGAAGCCTATCTGCTGGACGCGGTCGGGCAATCGCTGTCCCCGACCATGACCGAGGCGATCGAGTTGCTGACCGGCAAGCGCGAACTCTATCTGCAGGAACCCTCGGTGTTCTATTACCCGGGGCTGCCACAGAAGCGCTTCTACGATCCGGCGGATTTTCCCTGGCTGGAGCCCATGCTGGCGCTGGTGCCGCAGATGCAGGCCGAACTGGCCGAAGTGCTGGGGCAGGGGGCCGATGGTTTTGCCCCCTATGTCCACCGCAAGGCGAATCGCCCGGCGCCGAACACGCCGCTGCTCGACAACCAGGCCTGGACCGCGTTCCATTTCTGGCGTGACGGCGTGTTGGACGAGGACAATGCCGCGCGCTGCCCGGCGACGATGGCAGCGCTGGGCCATGCGCCCCTGCCGCAGATTCCCGGCCGTTCGCCCAATGCGCACTGGTCGCGCCTGCTGCCCGGGGCGCACATTGCCCCGCATACCGGGATGCTCAACACCCGGCTGATCTGCCACATCCCGATCCTGACTGCGCCGCAGTGCTGGTTCCGGGTCGGCAGCGAAACACGCGGCTGGGTAGACGGCGTGCCGCTGGTGTTCGACGATTCGATCAACCACGAAGCCAGGAACGACGGCAGCCAGGAACGCGTGATCCTGCTGTTCGAAATCTGGCGACCGGAAATCGACGAAGCGGACCGTGAGGCGATCGGACGGATATTCCAGGCGATCGGCGATTATGAATGAGGGCAGGGGCCGCCCAGAGCCGCCCCTGCCTCAAAATCATCAGGCCAGGTTGGCCTTCAGGAATTCCACCGTCCGCCCATCGGCCAGCTGCGCGCCGGCTTCGTCGCGGCGGTTGCCCATTTCGGCGGCAAAGCCGTGGTCCAGCCCGGCATAATCATGCAGCGTCACCTTGGGGTGGCTGTCCAGCGCTGCGTGGATGGCTGCCTGGGCCGTCTCGTCGACAAAGTGATCAGCGGTCGGGATGTGCAGCATCAGCGGATTCGCGATGGCGTGGGCTTCGTCGAGCATGGTGTCGATCATCACGCCGTAATAGCCGACTGACGCGTCGATATCGGTGCGCGCCGCCGCCATGTAGGCCAGCCGTCCGCCGAGGCAGTAGCCCGCGCAGCCGACCTTGGCGACGCCCTGGGCGCTACGCAGCCACTTGATCGTGGCTTCGATGTCATAGACCCCGTCAGTCGCATCGTACTGCTGGAAATAGCCGAAGGCCTGCTGCAATTCGGCGTCCACGTCGGGATTCAGTTCGACCCCCGGGGCAAAGCGCCAGAAGATGTCCGGCGCGACCGCGAGATAGCCCTTTTCGGCCCACTTGTCGCACTTCTGCCGGATGCCCGGGTTCACCCCGAAGATTTCCGGAATCACGATGATCGCGGCGCTGGGCGTGCCGGTCGGACGCGCGACATAGGCGGGAATCGCGCCCTGGCCATCATAGGCGGGGATCTGGACCTGTTCGGACATGTTCTTCTCCATCGTGCGGGTTACCCCCTCGCCCTAAGCGCTTGGCGTGGACTTTGCCAAGGCCATGTGCCAGCGTGTCGGCAGGGGAAGACTGGTGCCGCCGATTTGGGAGCCATGCCGATGAAGATCAATGTCGAGATCGATTGCACGCCCGAGGAAGCGCGCCAGTTCCTGGGCCTGCCCGATGTGTCGAAGGCCAACCAGTTCTATGTCGATGCCATTGCCAAGGGGATGAAGGGCGCGGCCAACGTCGACCAGTTGCAGGACTTCGCCAAGGGGCTGGCGCCGATGGGCCAGATGGGCCTCAAGCTGTTCCAGCAGTTCGTCGAGAACAGCAACGCCTTCACCTCGGGCGCGAAGAAGAAGGACGACTAGGATCGTCCTGCCCGCCGCGTCGTGATCGATACCATCTTCGCCTTGTCGAGCGGCGCACCGCCCGCCGCGATCGGCGTGATTCGCGTGAGCGGTCCGCAGGCCGCCGCAGCCCTGTCGGCGCTCGCCGGGCGCAGCCTGCCGCCGCGCCGCGCCGTCGCGGTCAGCCTGCGCGGTGCGGACGGGCGCCTGCTCGACCGGGCGCTGGCGCTGTGGCTGCCCGGGCCGCAGACCGCGACGGGCGAAGATACGCTGGAACTGCATTGCCACGGGGGCAGGGCGGTGCTCGCCGCGGTGGAGCAGGCGCTGGCCGTGGTGCCGGGGCTGCGCGCCGCGCAGCCGGGCGAGTTTACCCGCCGCGCCTTTGCCAATGGGCGGATCGACCTGGCCGAAGCCGAAGGGCTGGCCGACTTGCTCACCGCCGAGACCGAATTGCAGCGCGAAGCCGCCATGGCCATGGCCGGGGGGCAATTCTCTGCCCAGGTGGCCGAATGGCGCGAACGGTTGCTCACCCTGTCAGCCTCGGTCGAAGCCGTGCTCGATTTCAGCGACGAGGATGACGTGGCCCTGCTGCCGGACGATTTCATCGCCCGGATTGCTGCCTTCGCGGCCGAGATTGGCACCTGGCTGGCCCGCCCCCGCGCCGAAGTGCTGAAGGAAGGCTTCCGGGTGGTGCTGGCCGGTCCGCCCAATGCCGGAAAGAGCACGCTGTTCAACGCCCTGGTAGAGAGCGAGGCGGCGATTACCGCACCCACCGCCGGCACCACGCGCGATGTCTTGACTCACCCCGTGGCGCTGGGCGGCATACCCTTCCGCTTCTACGACACCGCCGGGCTGCGCGCCGAAACCGGCGATGCGATTGAAGCGATCGGGATCGAACGGGCGCAGGGCGCAATGCGTCAGGCTGACCTGGTGCTGTGGCTTGGCCCGGAAGGGCAGGGGCCGGTCGGCGCCTGGGAAATTGCCGCGCAGGCCGACCGGGCGGATCACCCCCACAAGTCGCACCCGCGACACCAGTTGTCAGCCGTGACCCGGCAGGGGCTCGACGCGCTGCGCACCGATCTGATCGCCACCGCGCGGCAGGCTATGCCGCGCCCGGGGGAGGCTGCACTCAACCAGCGCCAGCACCGTCTGCTGGCCGAGGCGCGTGAGGCGCTGGATAGCGCGGTCAGCCTGACCGATCCCTTGCTGGTGGCCGAAAGCCTGCGCCTCGCGCGGGTCGCCTTCGATGCCTTGCTTGGCCGAACGACGACCGAAGACATGCTCGACGCGTTGTTCGGGCGGTTCTGCATCGGCAAATGACGTGTTCCACGTGAAACACTGATCCGTTTCGAATCGATCCCCCGCAAGCCTGTTCCACGTGGAACGCAACTGCGCTATGAGGGATACATGCAGCAGTTTGATGTTCTGGTGATCGGCGGCGGCCATGCCGGCGTCGAAGCGGCGGCAGTCGCGGCGCGGATGGGGGCGAAAGTCGCGCTCGTCAGCTTTGACTTGTCCGCAATCGGCGCGATGAGCTGCAATCCGGCGATTGGCGGGCTTGGCAAGGGCCACCTCGTCCGCGAGGTCGATGCCTTTGACGGGATTATCGCCCGCGCCGCCGATGCCGCCGCGATCCACTACCGCATGCTCAACCGGTCCAAGGGTAGCGCGGTGCAGGGACCGCGCGTGCAGGCGGATCGCAAGCTGTTCAAGGCAGCAGTGCAGGACTTGCTCACCCGGCAAGGCGATCTGACGCTGGTTGCAGGAGAAGCAGCGGCGCTGCGCCTGGACGGTGGCAGTGTCTGCGGGATCGAGCTGGCCGATGGCACGGCGCTGGCTGCGCGGGCCGTGGTGCTGTGCACGGGCACTTTCCTGGGCGGCGTCCTGTTCCGGGGTGAGGAACGGATCGTCGGCGGGCGGATCGGCGAAGCCTCGGCCCAGCGGCTTGCGGCGCAGCTGCGCGAAGCGGACCTGCCGATGGCCCGGCTCAAGACCGGCACGCCGCCGCGCCTTGATGGGCGCAGCATCGATTGGGCGCGGCTGGAAGAACAACCCAGCGATGCCGAACCGTGGTGCATGTCGGCGATGGGGCGGGGCCGGGTCAATCCGCAGCTGTTCTGCGCGATCACCCGCACGAACGAGCGCAGTCACGACGTCATCCGCGCCAACCTGCATCGTTCGCCGTTGTTCACCGGCGCGATCGGGGCCTCGGGCCCGCGCTATTGTCCTTCGATCGAGGACAAGATCCACCGCTTTGCCGACCGCGACGGGCATCAGGTGTTCCTGGAGCCGGAAGGGCTTTCGACGCACGTGGTTTATCCTAACGGGATCAGCACCTCGCTGCCTGCCGATGTCCAGCTGGCCATGCTGCGGACGATGGAGGGGCTGGAGCAGGTGGTGATGGAAGTTCCCGGCTATGCCGTGGAATATGACCACATCGATCCGCGTGCGCTGCGCACCTCGCTGGAGCTGCGGGCGATCCCGGGGCTCTATTGCGCCGGGCAGCTCAACGGCACTACCGGGTACGAGGAAGCGGCGGCACAAGGGCTGGTCGCCGGGATGCACGCCGCCGCCGCCGTGCTGGAGCGCGATGCACCGGCGCTTGACCGGGCCAACAGCTACATGGCGGTGATGATCGACGACCTGACCTTGCACGGGGTCAGCGAACCCTATCGCATGCTCACCGCCCGGGCCGAATACCGCCTGCGGCTGCGCGCCAACAATGCCACGAGCCGCCTGACTCCGCTGGGGCTGAGCGCTGGCTGCATCGGGCCGGAGCGGGCGGACTGGTTCGCCCGGCGCGAAGCGGAACGGGCCCGGTTAGACGCCGCGCTTGATGGCATGGCGACCAGTGCCGAACTGGCCGGGGCCGGGCTGCCGGTGCGGCCCGATGCCGGACGGCTGACCTTCCGGGAATGGTTGCGCTTTGCCGGGGTCGATCTGGCTGCGCTGGCCCCGTGGCTGGGCGACGCGGCTGAGGTCGATCCCGACCTTGCCGCCGAAATGGCCGAGGATGCGGCCTATGCCCCGTACCTCGCCCGGCAGGAGGCCGAGCTGCGTGACCTGCGTGCGGGTGAGGCGCTGCCCCTGGGTGATGACTTCCCCTATGCCGAGATCCCGGGCCTGTCGCGCGAGATGGTTGAGCGTCTGAGCAAGGCCCGGCCGGAAACACTGGCCGCAGCCGGTCGCGTTCCCGGAGTGACCCCTGCGGCGCTGGCGGCGCTGCTGGTCCATGCCCGGCGGCGCGCGGCATGATCCTGCGCGATGAAGCCGAGGCGCGCTCCTGGCTGGCGGCGTTGCCCGAATGGGATGCGGCTGCGGCTGAGCGGCTGGAGCTGCTGGTGCAGCTACTGGCCGAGGAAAATCAAGCCCAGAACCTGGTTTCGGCGGCCAGCCTGGATGAGGTCTGGCGGCGGCACATCGCCGATTCGGCGCAGCTGCTGACCCATGTTCCACGTGAAACAGGTTCGCCCTGGCTCGATCTTGGCACGGGGGCGGGGTTCCCAGGATTGGTGATTGCCGCGCTGCGGCCCGAAGCCGAAGTGCTGATGGTCGAATCGCGGGCGCGGCGGATCGACTGGCTGGAGCGGGCGCGAATCGCGATGGGGCTGCAAAACGCACAAGTGATCGGCACCCGGCTGGAGCAGGTGCCGACCCGTCCAGTCCGTGCCATCTCGGCACGGGCCTTTGCCCCATTGCCGCGCTTGCTCGATCTATCCGCACGATTTTCCACAGCCGACACCATCTGGCTGTTGCCCAAAGGGCGATCAGCGGCCCAAGGATTGTCCGAACTTTGCGGTTGGCGGCACATGTTCCACGTGGAACAATCGCTGACCGATGCCGATGCCGGGGTCATTCTCGGCACGCTGGGCGGAAAGCTCGTCGGAAAGGGGAAACGGCCGTGATTTGCGTGGCGATCGCCAACCAGAAGGGCGGGGTGGGCAAGACCACCACGGCTATCAACATCGCCACGGCCATGGCCGCCACCGGCTGGAAAGTGCTGCTGATCGACCTCGATCCGCAAGGCAACGCCTCGACCGGGATCGGTATCGGCGCGGCGGATCGCACGACCTCGTCCTATGACTTGCTGGTCGATCAGGCCCCGCTGGCTGAATGCGTGATGCAGACGCGGATTCCCGGGCTCGACATTGTGCCTGCCACGGTGGACCTGTCCGGCGCCGAAGTGGAATTGGTCGCGGTCGAAAATCGGACCGACCGGCTGCGCACTGCGCTGGGCGGCGAATCGGGTTACGATGTCTGCTTCATCGATTGCCCGCCGTCGCTGGGGCTGCTCACGCTCAACGCCCTGTGCGCGGCTGACACCTTGCTGGTGCCCTTGCAGTGCGAGTTCTTCGCGCTCGAAGGGCTAAGCCAGTTGTTGCAGACGGTTGAACGGGTTCAACAACGTTTCAACCCTGCGCTGGGCATTGTCGGTGTCGCGCTGACCATGTTCGATCGCCGCAACCGCCTGACCGACCAGGTGGCCGATGACGTGCGCTCGTGCCTGGGGCAACTGGTGTTCGATGCGGTAATCCCGCGCAACGTCCGCCTGTCCGAAGCGCCCAGCCATGGCTTGCCCGCGCTGGTCTATGACCATACCTGCACCGGCAGCCGCGCCTACATGGCCCTGGCGCGCGAGCTGATTTCCCGCCTGCCCGAACGAAAGAAAGCCGCATGAGCGACGAACCCGTCTCCCCCCAGATCGCGCCCCAGGCTGCCGTTGCGGCGAAGAAGCGCCCGCCCGCGCTGGGCCGGGGACTGGGCGCGCTGCTCGGCGAATCGCGCCGCGAGGAGCCGCTGGTAGTCCAGCCCGATGCCGCGGGCGGGCGCGCCCCGGCCGGGCAGGCGCCGACGAGCGGATTGGCGACGATCCCTGTCGCCCATATCGTCCCGCTGCCGGGTCAGCCGCGCCGCCATTTCGACGAGGCCGCGCTGGAAGAACTGGCCGCCTCGATCGCCGCGCGCGGGGTGATCCAGCCGGTGATCGTCACGCCGCAGGGCGGGGGACGCTATCGCCTGGTCGCCGGTGAACGCCGCTGGCGCGCCGCGCAGCGTGCCCAACTCCATGAAATTCCAGCGATTATCCGCGATCTGAGCGAACGCGAAGTGATGGCGCTGGCCTTGATCGAGAACCTCCAGCGCGAGGATCTCAACCCGATCGAGGAAGCCCGCGCCTATCACCGCCTGGCCGAGGACGAAGGCTTGACCCAGGCCGAGATCGCCAAGCTGGTCGACAAGAGCCGCAGCCACGTTGCCAACATCCAGCGCCTGCTGGCCTTGCCCGAAGGGGTGATCGAACTGGTCGAGACGGCCCAGCTGTCGATGGGTCATGCCCGCGCGCTGATCGGCCTGGACAATGCCCAGACCCTGGCCGACCAGGCAGTGGCCCGGCAACTGTCGGTGCGCGAGGTCGAGAAGCTCGCGCGGCGGCGTCCGACTGCTGGTTCTGCCCCGCGCCGCGCACGCGGTGAGCGCGATTCGGCGGCCACGGCGGATATTGCCGCAGTGCAAAGCCACCTGGAGGAGTTCCTGGGGCTGTCGGTGCGAATCAACACCGATGCCGATCCACGTTCCGGTGCAGTTACAATCCGTTACCGCACGCTCGACCAACTGGACCTGATCTGCCAGCGCCTGACCGGCGGCGGGATCTGAGATCCGCGGAATTACGGGATTTTCCCGGATAAAAGTTAACGCGTGCCCTGGTTCCATTAACCATAATCAACAGCAAACCCTGAACATGGGAGTTCTACATAGGGTCCTGCGAATGGGGGCAAGCCGTCCATTCGGGGCGGCGCATTCCCGCGCTGCATTGCTCGTGAATGCTTATAAGGGACCAGGAAATCATGCGTAATTCGCTTCGTCTTGCTGTTGTCGGTGCCGCGCTGGGCGCCCTGTCGATCGCTTCGGCCGCCAACGCCGCCACCACCGCGACCGCCACTGCCACCGCTGAAGTGCTGAGCACCCTGTCGGTGCAGGCTGACAGCGCGCTCGACTTCGGCCAGATCGCTGCCAACACCGGTGGTACCGTGACCGTCAATGCCGATTCGACCGTGTCGAAGAGCGGCTCGCTGGTTTCGACCGGCACCCGCGCTCCCGCCAGCTTCACCGTTGTGGGCAGCAAGGGCGCGATGGTCGCCGTGACGCTGCCGACCGGCCCCGCGACGTTGACCCGCCTGCTCGGCACCGAAACGATGGAACTGTCGGGCTGGAACAGCAACCCGAACGGCGGCTTCCAGCTGGATGCCACCACCGGTGCGGCGACCTTCTCGGTCGGTGGCACGCTGACCGTGGGCAACGCCCAGGTTGCCGGCGTCTACTCCGGCACTTTCGACGTCTCGGTCGAATACCAGTAAGTCCGATCCGTCCACCGGACGGGTCTGACAGGCAAGGGCCGCATCCGCTCACGCGGGTGCGGCCCTTTCGCTTGACTGATGGCGGTGTGGTTATCCGAAAATTAACCCTGATTTCCTAGACCCTACGCAGATTTGCGTGGGCCTGCCTTGGCCCCGCGTTCACTTGTCGCAGGGACTGCCGATGCCGAATATCCAGCTTTTCCGCCGTTTTGCCATGACTGCTGCCGTGCTCACCGCGCCGTTTCTGGCCGCGCCGGCCCAGGCGCAGGGCGACCTGCTCGTCGCCCCGACGCGGGTCGTGCTGACGGGCGGCGGCAACGCCGAACTGGTGCTGAGCAACATCGGCACCGCCGAGGCGACCTATCGCATCGGCGTGGAACTGCGCCGGATGACCGATGACGGCGATTTCGTCGACGTGCCGGATGCCGAGGCCAATGCGACCGAAAAGGCCGCGGCCGAAATGGTCCGCTATGCCCCGCGCCGCATCACGCTACTGCCCGGCCAGCCGCAATCGGTCCGCCTGTCGGCCCGGCCCGCACCGGACCTGCCCGATGGCGAATACCGCGTCCACATGAGCTTCCGCGCGATTCCCCCGGCGCTCAGCCCGGAAGAAGCGCAGAAGCAAGCGGCCGCCGGCGGTCTGTCGATCCGGCTGACCCCGGTCTATGGCATCACCATTCCGGTCTTCGTCCGCAAGGGCCAGCTTCAGGCCGGCGCCAGCCTGGCCAATCCGCATCTGGTCAAGTCGGGCAACGATTCGTTCCTTGAAGTCACGGTCAACCGCAGCGGCAATCGCTCGGTCTATGGCGAACTGATCGGCAAGTCGGCGCGCGGCGAAGCGCTGTTCAACCTGCGCGGCGTGGCGGTCTATCCCGAAGTGCCGGCGCGCAGCGTGCGGATCCCGCTGAACGCCGAACAGCAGGCCCGGATTGCTGCCGGCCCGGTGAAGATCGAATACCGCGAGATGCCCGAAAACGGCGGGCAGCTGATCGCCGAAATGACGTCGGCCGTTCGCTAAACATATCTCCTAAAACGGAAAAATAGCGAACTGACGTCATGATCCGGCGCTTTCCCACCCTGGCCAAGGCCGCTGCCCTGCTGGCAGCGGCTTTCGGCGTTTGGGCGGGCGTGCCGGCGCAGGCGAAGGACTGGGCGCCCGATCCCGAGGATCAACTGCTGCTGGAACTGCGCAGCGGGGCATACCGCCTGGGCGAGCCGCTGCGCGGCTATCAGACCCCGCAGGGCGTCTGCGTCGATTTTGCCGACTTGATTCAGGCGCTCGACCTGCCGGTGCGACTTGACAAGAAGTCGCGCCGCGCAACCGGGTGGCTGTTTGCGGAGGATCAGCGGCTGATCCTCGATCGCGATTCCAATACGGTACAAACCGTGAACAATTCGCGCGGGATCGGCGCCGGGGCGATTGTCGATACCCCGGAAGGCTGGTGCATGGACCTGGCTGCCCTGTCCGCCTGGATGGGCGTCCGGTTCAAGGCGGACTTGGGCAATCTGGCGATCAAGCTCGAATCCGATCGCAAGCTGCCGTTTCTTGAAGCGATCGAGCGGCGAAGTCGCGCGGCGCGACTTCGCAGCCCGGCGCTGGCTGAATTCGACCTAGCCAAGCTGCCGCAGGCGCAGGCGCCCTACCAGAACTGGCGCACCCCATCGGTCGATGTGCAGATCCAGGGGCAGTGGAACAACCGCAGCGGCGCGACCATGCAGTACGAAGCGCTCGCCGCTGGCGAGGCGCTGGGGATGAGCTTTACCGCGCGGCTCGCGGGGAATGGCGGACTTACGCCGGATTCGCTGCGCCTGCGGCTGTTCCGCAACGATCCCGAAGGCGGGATGCTCGGCCCGATGCAGGCCTCCCAGATCGCACTGGGCGATGTCGAGACGCTGCGCGGCGGGCTGACCGGGCAGGGGACCTATGGCCGCGGGGTGTTCATCTCGAACCAACCCTTGGCGCGCGGTGCGCGCTTTGGCCTGACCTCGCTGCGCGGCACGCTGCCGGCTGGCTGGGACGCCGAACTCTACCGCAATGGCGAGTTGCGTGCCTTCCAGGCCGATCGCGGGGATGGCCGCTACCAGTTCGACGATATCGAACTGCTGTTCGGCGAGAACGATTTCGAAGTGGTGCTCTATGGTCCGCAGGGCCAGATCAAGCGCGAGCGTTCGTCGATGCCGGTCGGGCAGGACAACGTTACGCCGGGGCAGACGCAATACTGGGCCGGGGTGCTCGATTCGCACCGCGACCTGATCGACCTGTCGCGCACCTTCGTCAGTCCGCAAACCGGCTGGCGCTGGGGCGTGGGGGTGGAACGCGGGATCGACCGACGAACCACGCTGGGCCTGGAATACCAGAGCCTGATGCTGGGCGGGCGCCGCCGCCACTATCTGGAAGCCACGCTGCGCCGCGGCGTGGGGCCGATGCTGCTCGAACTGGCTGGCGCGCGCCAGCTGGGCGGGGGCCGCGCGCTGCGCGTCGATGCGCTGGGGCGGCTTGGCCCGGTGCGCTTCGATGCGCATGTGCTGTGGGTCAAGGGCGACTTCGAAAGCGAGCTGGTCACCGCGCAGCAGCGCCGGGAATACAGCCTGCGGCTCAATTCCGCGCTGCACCTCGGCAACTGGCGCTTGCCGGTGGAGGGCGCGGTGCGCCAGACGCTGACCCGCGACGGGACAAAGGTTAACGAATGGTTAGTGCGCGGCGCCTTCCACGCCGGACGGGTGACGCTGACGGCCGAATTGCTGCGCCGGAGCGCCAGCGGTCCGGCGCTGGGCCTGGCGAGCGGCGACCTGGGGACCAAGCTCAACCTGATCGGCAACACCGCGCTTGGCGGGCTGCGGCTGCGCGGGACGACCCGTTTCGCGCTGTCCGGCCCGCGCCACGGGTTCGAGGCGGTGCAGCTGGTTGCCGAAAAGGGGCTGGGCCGGGCCTCGACCCTGCGCGGCGGCTATGAGTATGACAAGACCGCCGGGCGCGGCGAATGGATGCTGGGCTATGTCCAGCAATTCCGCCGCTTTGCGCTGCGTGCCGAAGCGCGTGCCGACAGCAACGGCCGCAAGACCCTGGGCCTGACCCTGGGCTTCAGCCTGGGGCCGGATCCGGTCGATGGCGGCTGGCGCTTGTCGCGCGAGCGGTTGGCCGAGGAGGGTCAGGCGAGCATCGAAGTGTTCCGCGACGACAATGGCGATGGCTATCGCCAGGCCGGCGAAGCGGCGGTCGAAGGGGTGAACATCGAAGCCGGGTTCCGCCACGCCGAGAAGGCCACCAACCAGGCTGGGCGCGCGGTGATCGACGGGCTGATGCCCTATGTCCCCGTGCTGGTGTCGATCGACGCGGGCACGCTGCCCGATCCGCTGCTCCAGCCCAAGACCAGGGGCATGGTGGTGGTGCCGCGCCCGGGCGTTGCGGCCAAGGTGGTGTTGCCGCTGGCCCCGACCGGCGAGATCGAGGCGGTGTTGCTTGGCCCCGATGGCGAACCGCGCGCCGGTGTGCCGGTCGAACTGGTCGATGCGAGCGGGCGCACGGTGCTGACCGCGCCGAGCGATTTCGATGGCTACTTGCTGTTCGATTCGGTCCCCTATGGCCAATATCGCCTGCGCGTGGCGGCAGGCAGCGCGGCGGTGCTGGGCGTGCGGGCAGAACTGGGCGGGGCACTGCGGCTCGACCGCGATCACGCCTCGCTCCGGCTCGGAAAGCTGCGACTGGTGGCCGATGCCCCGGCGCAGGTCGCGGCGAGTGGTCCTTAATCGCGCGATTAAATTCGGCTTGACCCGGCCTGTGGCCGCGCCCTAACCCTTGGGGCAATCCGCAAGACCCGAGAGAGGATAGACGCCCATGTCGCTCGATAGCCTGAACCGCACCTGCTATACCGAGGATCACGAAGCGTTCCGCGCCACCGTGCGCCGCTTCGTGGCCGAACAGCTTGAACCCCACGCCGCCAAGTGGGACGAAGACGGGATCATTCCCAAGGATGTCTGGCCCAAGGCGGGCGAACTGGGCCTGCTCTGCCCGACCGTGCCCGAGGCTTACGGCGGGTTGGGGCTGGATTTCGGCTACAACGCCATCATCGACGAGGAAGTCGGTTATGGCACCGACGTAGCCACCGGCTTTTCGCTGCAGTCGGACATCGTCGCCAACTACATCATCCAGTACGGCTCGGAAGAGCAGAAGCAGACCTGGCTGCCCAGGATGGTCAGCGGCGAGATCGTTACCGCGATCGCCATGACCGAACCGGGGACCGGCTCGGACCTCCAGGCGCTGCGCACCACGGCCAAGAAGGATGGCAACCACTATGTCATCAACGGCAGCAAGACCTACATCACCAATGGCCAGAACGCCGACCTGATCCTGGTCTGCTGCAAGACCGATACCGAAGTGCAGCCGGCGTGGAAGGGCGTGTCGATCGTGCTGGTCGAGGCCACCCGCGACGGGTTCAAGCGCGGCCGCAACCTCGACAAGGTCGGGCTGGATGCCGCCGATACCTCGGAACTGTTCTTCGAAGACGTGCGCGTGCCGATCACCAACTGCCTGGGCGAGGAAGGCAAGGGTTTCATCTATCTGATGAGCGAGCTGCCGCAGGAACGCCTCGGCATCGCGATTTCCGCCCAGACCGCCGCCCAGCGCGCTTTCGACATGACGGTCGAATTCACGCGCGAGCGCAAGGCGTTCGGCAAGCCGGTGCTCGATTTCCAGAACACCCGCTTCGTGCTGGCCGATCTCAAGGCCAAGCTCCAGGTCGGCTGGGCGCACATCGACTGGTGCATCGCCCGCCACATCAAGCACGAGCTGACCCCGGTCGAAGCCTCGGGTGCCAAGCTGTGGCATACCGAATTGCAGGGCGAAGTGGTCGACAAGTGCCTGCAGCTGCACGGCGGCGCCGGGTTCATGAACGAATATGCCATCGCCAAGCAGTGGCGCGGCGCGCGCGTCACCCGGATCTTCGGCGGGACCAGCGAAATCATGAAGGAACTGATCGGGCGCTCGCTCTGATCGGTTGATCGCTGAATGCAACAAGGCCCCGGATCGCTCCGGGGCCTTGTCATTTCCGGCAGCTCCGCCGGCCGGTCAGTTGATGCGGACGCGCTTGTCCGGGACGATCCGCACCCGCTTGTCGGGCACGGGACGATGGATCACCCGGCGTTTGGCCTTCACCGGCACCCATTCCTCGGTCACGATGGTTTCCTTGCATTCGCGCTGCGGGCGGCGCGCGCCCTGCTGCTGCATCATCATCACCGGGACCATCATCATCACCGGCTGCATGGCATAGCCATAGGTCACGCCCGGCTGGGCATAGCCATAGGCGCCATAGCCATAGGGCTGCTGCTGGCGGGCCAGGTAGTCCTCAAGATAGCTTTCGCAGTAATCGCGCGAGCGATTGCGATCCGCCGAATTGCCGATCGCGCCGCCGGCCACGCCGCCAACCACGGCTCCGGCCACGGTGCCAAGGGTGCGATTGCCGCGTCCGGCCACCCGGTTGCCGATCACGCCGCCAACCACGCCGCCCAGCACTGCGCCCAGCGTGGTGCTTTTCTTGCCGGCGGGATAGCGGCGGCGGCATTCATCCAGCCAGTCGGCCCGGGCGGCTTGCCAGGCGGGATTGTCCCAGCCCGGCGCGGCCACGGGGGCGACCTGGGCGGGCGGTGCCATGACCGGCGCCATCGGCCGCTGCTGCGGCATCGGCGCCGCCATTGGCGGGGCGACGTGGGGGATGGCCGGGGCCGGCAGCGGCGCGGCAATCTGCGGCGCGGGCAGTGGCGGCATCGGCACGGCATTGCCGAACACGCGGCCTTCCGCATCCATGACGCCAGTGGTGGGCGCGATCTGGGCCTGGGCGGTACCGGCGAGCGCGAGTGCGCCCACCAGCGCGAACGGCGAAACGAAACGGCGGAGCGACATGGCAATCCCCTGTTAAGGCCGGAGCGATTCCGGAGTTAACAGATTATTTATCATTTAATGCCGCGCGAAACCAAGGCAGGGCAGAGCACTGTCTTGCGTCTGTCCCGTTTCGGTGCAGGCTGCCTTGGGTCAGATCAGGTCAGCGATTGCCCCGGCCAGTGCCTCGATCCCGGCGGCGTCCTCGGCATCGAACCGCGCGGGCTCCGGGCTGTCGAGGTCGATCACCGCGATCACCGTGCCGTCACGCAGCACCGGCACCACCAGTTCCGAACGGCTGGCCGCGTCGCAGGCGATGTGGCCGGGAAAGGCGTGGACATCGGGCACCAGCTGGGTCTGCCCGCTGGCCGCCGCCGCGCCGCACACACCCTGGCCGAAGGGAATGCGGATGCAGGCCGGCTTGCCCACGAACGGCCCCAGCACCAGTTCACCATCGACCACGCGGTAGAACCCCGCCCAGTTGAGCGTAGGCAGGAACTGCCAGAGCAGCGCCGCCAGGTTGGCCATGTTGGCCACGCCGTCGCGTTCCCCATGGGTCAGCGCGCGGGCGGATTCGACCAGTTCGCGGTACATTTCGGGCTTGGGCTGGGCGGGGTCGGGCTGGAAGTCGAACATGGGGTCATCCTAAACCAGACAACGGTTGCCGCCTAGCCGCGCTGCGCCTATCCTTTGGGCCATGTCGACCAAACGCAAGCTGCTTGTTGCCCTCGCCGTGTTCCTGCTCGTGATCGGCGGGTTCGTTTACTACATCATGCGCGGCGTGCCGGCCAAGCACACGCTGGACGAGTTGTCCGGCCGCGATCCGGTGCTGGTCGAACCCAAGCCCGAGGAAATTCCCAGCGTTGCCATCGCCAAGCCGGTGGGTTGGGCCGCGGGCGAAGCGCCCCAGGCGGCGCAGGGCCTGAAGGTCAGCCGCTTTGCCGAAGGGCTGGATCACCCGCGCGTGCTTTATACCCTGCCCAATGGCGATGTGATTGCGGCTCTGGCTGACGCCCCGGCGGGCAACCTGGGGGGCGGGCTGACTGCAAAGATTGGCGCAATGCTGATGAAGCGCGCCGGCGCGCGCGGCCAGTCGGCCGACGCCCTGGTGCTGCTGCGCGATGAAAACGGCGACGGCGTGGCCGAACAGAAGACCACCTTGCGCCAGGGCAATGGCCTTGCCTCGCCCTCGGGCCTGGCCTGGTTCAATGATACGCTCTACGTCGCCAACCACGATGCCGTGCTGGCCTTCGCCTACAAGCTGGGTGAAACCACCCTGGCGGGCGAACCGAAGAAGCTGATGGACCTGCCGGCGGGCGGCAACCACTGGATGCGCAACCTGGTGCTCCAGCCCGATGGCGCGATGCTCTACGTCGCGGTCGGCTCGTCCTCGAACATTGCCGAAAACGGCATGGACATCGAAAAAGGCCGCGCCGCGATCTGGCAGCTCAATCTCAAGTCCGGTTATCCGCGCCAGTATGCGCAGGGGCTGCGCAATCCCAATGGCATGGCCTGGAACCCGTCGACCGGGGAACTGTGGACCGTGGTAAACGAACGCGACCAGCTGGGGCCGGACCTGGTGCCGGACTACCTCACCAACGTGCCGGTCGGCGCGCACTATGGCTGGCCGTGGGTCTACTGGAAGACGTTCGACGATGACCGCGTCGTCGCCGCGCCGCCGGAATATTTCGACGATTTCGTGCGCAAGCCCGAATATGCGCTGGGCGCGCACGTTGCGCCGCTGGGGCTGGTCTTCGTTACTGGCGGGCAGCGCATGGGGCCGCAATTCGCCAACGGGGCGTTCATCGCCCGCCACGGCTCGTGGAACCGCAAGCCGCTGTCGGGCTATGACGTGGTCTTCGTGAAGTTCGATGCCAACGGCAACCCGCAGGACAAGCCGATCCCGGTGCTGACCGGGTTCCTGACCGGTGAAGGCACCACCCACGGCCGCCCGACCTGGCTGGCCTGGGACAAGACCGGCGCACTGCTGGTCAGTGACGATACTGCCGGGATCGTCTGGCGCGTCGAAGCACCGGGCGCCGCGCCCGCCGCGCCGGTCCAGCCGGTCAAGGTCGGCCGCATGCCCCCGCAGCGCAACCTCAATGGCGATCCGACTGCGCAGTACAAGGGCGCCTTCGGCAAGGAAGGCCAGGTCAAGCAGCAGTAAGGGAGGAAGTCCCTTGCCCGGCTGACGCCGGTGCGGGAAGGCCATCCGGCCTTCCCGTGCAACACCAGCCCGCTCCCCCG
>NZ_JAYRKX010000003.1:0-215664 GCF_041905565.1 Novosphingobium sp.
ACGTGGTGATCTCGCGCTCGACCGGCTGGTTGTCCTTGTCGAAGATACGCGCGCCGTCGCGGGTGATCACCACCCAGTCGCCCTCATCCAGATAGGCGATCTTCTGGGTCAGCGGGGCCAGCGCCAGTGCGTCCGAACCCAGGTAGGTCTCGCCGTCGCCATAGCCGACTACCAGCGGCGAGCCGAGCCGCGCACCGATCAGCATGTCGCCGTGCTGGCGAAAGGCAATGGCCAGGGCAAAGGCCCCGCGCAACTGCGGCAGCACCGCCTTGACCGCATCCTCGGGCGATTGGCCGGCCTCGACCAGTTCCGACACCAGGTGGGCGACCACTTCGGTGTCGGTTTCGCTTTCGAAGCTGCGGCCGCGCGCCATCAGCGCCTCGCGCAGCTGGCGGAAGTTCTCGATGATCCCGTTGTGGACCAGCGCCAGTTCCCCGGTCGCGTGGGGGTGGGCATTGGCAGCGGTTGGCGCGCCGTGGGTGGCCCAGCGGGTATGGGCAATGCCGGTGGTGCCGGGCGCGGGATCGCGCGCCAGTTCGCGGACCAGATTGATCAGCTTGCCCGGCGCGCGGCGGCGGACCAGCTGCGCGTCATGCACGGTGCAGACTCCGGCGCTGTCATAGCCGCGGTATTCCATCCGCCTGAGGCCATCGACCAGCCGCTCTGCGACCTCTTCTTTGCCTACAATGCCGATGATTCCGCACATTTCGCTGCTTGCTTTCGATTAGAGGGTATAGGGCACCCGGATACCCGGCATAGCTGCCGGAAAATCCTTGGTATTTCGTGTAATAAGCACGCGGCCGCGCGTAAGCGCGGCAGCGAGAATGATCGCGTCCATCGCCTTTAACCGTGGCCTCTCGCGGCGCAGCGCAGCAGCCCGCGAGGCAATTTCCTCGTCAATTTCATCGATGCCGAAGCCGGAAAGGAGAATTTCGGCGCGACGCAAGCCATCGCCTTCACCCTTTGACATGACTTCGATCCAGACAGCACGACTGATCCAGACCCGCCCTCCGCGCTGGATGGCGCGCTCGATCTCGGCCCGCGCTTGCGGAATGCCCCGCAGCGTATCGATGACGATGTTGCTGTCCAAAGCAAACCCGCTCACTTTTTGGTGCGCTTTGCTTCATGTGAGCCGGGCCTGATGTTGCCGTCACCCGGCTGCATCCCGTTTTCCGCGAGCCAGGCGATGTGCAAAGCATGCTCACGATCGTCTTGTTCATCGAACAGATCGGGGAACTCGGCGCGCACTTCCGGATAGTCAACGTCCCAGGGACGCGTATTGGCAGCACGCTCTCTGCGCTGCCACTCAACCGCATCGCCAATGTCGTCGCGATCTTTCCAGGCACCGAACCCTGCATCGAGCCAATCGAGCGTACCCTGCGGGCGATAAGCCGCGACCGCCTCCCGCAAGATCGCCGCGCGTGACTTGCCCTGCTCGTAGGCGAGCTGGTCAAGCCACTTGATGTCTTCATCGGGCAGATCGGCAAGGATACGGGTCATTGATATATTGATATCATATCATGATATCATGTCAAGCGTGATACCATGGCTCGCACGGCCAACCCCGATCAAAGAATTGCCCCTTCTTGATTTTTGCGTGCCGTGGCTGGAACATGTCATCGATATCGCGAACGACTGCACGCCAGTTTTGAGCAACTAGCTCGACTTTGTCACCTGACAGCCCAAAATGGGGCAAAAGTTTTATGAACTCTTCGGCATCATCAGCCTGGAACGCATTCTCCCATTCAGAATAGACACCTGCTGTTTTCAACTTTTCTTCAACGCACTGGATATGGCTCATCTCAAAATCGAGTAATGGCAGTTCCCAACTGGTTTGCCGAACCCAGCTATCTTCCCGCCATTCCCAAAACTCCTCAACCTTGCGTTCGCACAAGAGGAAGTTTACGCCGTGACCGCAACACCCTGACGGCGCATTTCCAAGACCAATTGATGCATGGACATCAATTCGATCGCGGAATGTCCAGTGTCCGCCCGGGCCAGTTGTGCAAATTCGAAATTCGTAATCACACAAATTGCATTTCGCATTGACGAGTAGAACCTCTCCACCAGCGAGCGTTACCAATGCAGGGTGGAATGCGCCGTATCGCGGAACGCCCCGCCACCACCACGTCGGTCGTTCCGAAATCCGCTCCAATATGTCGTTGTAGCCGTAAGGCACTACCCCTGCTTCTCCGCCTTCTTCTTCTTCATCGCATCGTGGAACCGATCCGCCCAGCCCGGCTTGACCAGTTGTTCCGCACGCACGATCCGCAGTTCGCCGTCGGCCACGTCGCGGGTCACCGCGCTGCCAGCACCAACGATCGCGTCCGCGCCGATCCTGATCGGCGCGACCAGCGACGAATTCGAGCCGATGAAGGCACGCTCGCCGATCACGGTCTTGTACTTGAAGTAGCCATCATAGTTGCAGGTGATGGTCCCCGCGCCGATGTTGGCCCCCGCCCCCACTTCGGCATCGCCGATGTAGGACAGGTGGTTGGCCTTGGCGCCCTTGCCCAGCGTGGCCTTCTTGACCTCGACGAAGTTGCCGATCTTGGCCTTTTCCTCCAGCACCGCGCCGGAGCGCAGGCGGGCATAGGGGCCAACCTCGACTCCGCTCGCCAGGCTCGCGCCCTCCAGGTGGCAGAACGCGCGGATCGTCGCTCCGTCGGCCACGCGCACGCCAGGGCCGAACACCACGTTGGGTTCGATCAGCACGTCGCGGCCCACTTGCGTGTCCCAGGCGAACCACACCGTTTCGGGCGCGACCAGCGAAGCGCCTTCGTCCATCGCGCGGCGGCGGCGGCGCTGCTGCCAGCGCTGTTCCGCTTCAGCCAGTTCGGCGCGGCTGTTGATCCCGGCGACCTCGTCGGGATCCCGAGTAGTGACCACAGCGCAGGTCCGGCCATCGGCGAGGGCAATGTTGACCACGTCGGGCAGGTAGTATTCGCCCTGGGCATTGTCGTTGCCGACCCGCGCCAGCAGCGCGAACAGGTCCGCCGCCCGCGCCGCCATCAGGCCCGAATTGCACAGGTGGCAAGCCCGCTCGTCCGGGTCGGCGTCCTTGTATTCGACCATCTTCACGATCCGGTCGCCCACCGCGATCACCCGGCCGTATTGCAGCGCATCGTCCGGCACGAAGCCCAGCACGACCACGGCGGGTTCATCGTCGCCGTGCAATCGCTCCAGCATTTCGCGCATGGTCGCGGCCGAAACGAACGGCACGTCGCCATACATCACCAGCACGTCGCCCGAAAATCCGGCCAGCGCGCTCTCGGCTTGCTGCACCGCGTGGGCCGTGCCCAGCTGCGGTTCCTGCACCGCAATCGCCGCACGCTCACCCAGGGCCCGCTCGAGCTGATCGCGCCCGCTGCCGACCACCACCACCTGCCGCGCGGGTTCCAGTTCGGCCACGCTGGCCAGGAGGTGTTCCAGCATCGGCCGCCCGGCGATCGGGTGCAGCACCTTGTGCAGGTCGCTTTTCATGCGGGTGCCCTTGCCAGCGGCCAGGACAATTGCGGCAATCGGAGTTTCAGCGCTCATGGTGCAGCGCCATGCCATCAAATTGTTGCCGTTTCCACACCCACGCGGCAAGGCGCGGCGTCATGACGAAAATTCCCTTTGCCACGGTCGGCTTCGACCTTGATGGAACGCTGCTCGACACCTCGCGCGATCTCGGCGCGGCACTCAACCATGCGCTGGCACACATCGGCCGCGCGCCGGTGCCGGACACCGCCGTATCGGGCCTGATCGGCGGCGGATCGCGGCTGATGCTGGGCCGCGCGCTGGAACTGACCGGCGGCGCCGCAGGGATCGACCAGGACGCGCTCTATCCCGTGCTGCTCGGCTATTACGAGGCGAACATCGCGGTCCACACCGCGCTCTATCCTGGCGGCGCCGCCATGCTTGACGCGCTGGAAGCAGCAGGGACGCGGCTGGCGCTGGTTACCAACAAGCCGCACCATCTGGCGATGAAATTGCTCGACGCGCTGGGGCTGACCCAGCGGTTCGGCTGGGTGATCGGCGGCGGGGGCGGCTATCCGCTCAAGCCCGCGCCCGATGTGCTACTGGCCATGGCCGAGCGGCTCGGCGGCGGCGCGGCGGCCTATGTCGGCGACACCACCTATGACACCCGCGCAGCAGCAGCGGCGGGGATACCATGCATCGCGGTCAGCTTCGGGTTCAACGATGCGCCGCCGGCCCAACTGGGCGCGGCGGCGGTAATCGATCATTTCGACGAGCTGGTGCCCGCCCTGGCCCGGCTTTAGAAGTCGAACTGCGCGCGCAGGCCCAGGGCATCGGCACTGTAATCGCGCCGGGCTCCGGCTGCGACAGCGGCATCGTTGATCCAGATGTGCCCGTAGTTCAGAATGAACCGGACATAGTCGGTCGGAATCCACAGCAGCGATGCACCCGCGACCTGCTGGCGTCCTCCCACGACCGCGCCAGAGTTCAGGTCAAGCCAGTCATAGCGCAGGTTCGCCTGGATCGCACCGATCCCGCCCCTGGTGATCGGGTTCTTGGGACGGATCCGGTCATAGGCGCCGTTCTTGTAAGCGGTAACGTCGTCTGTCAGCAGATAGCCCAGTTCGACAAAGCCGCCGTTGAAGGTGGGATCGGCCAAGCCAGGCCGCAGCGCGGTGATCCAGTGGCTTTCGCCTTGGGCGTGGAACCGCCCGTTGACATAGGCAAGCTCGGTCCCGAAACTGCGTTCACCGCTGGCGCTGAAGGCGCGCGTGTCGATCAGCCGCAGGTCGGTGGTATGGACAAACGGCCGCGCCCGATACCGCGCTGTGGCGCTGACATCGTTGAAATCGCGGTAGTGCGCCGACACGCCCAGGTGCACCTGGCCATCGCCCAGCTTCGGCATGAACACCACGCGGCCATCCAGTGAATAGCTGTTGTTGGTATCGCTGTTCAGGTCGGCCACGCTGTCGGTGAACACACCGCCCTGCACAAGCAATGACTTGCCGGCATAGGTCGCACCAACACCCAGGCGCCGCTCGAAGCCGAAGGCCGAATTGAACGCCCCGCGTTCGAGGAAACTGATGAACAGGTCGCTGGTCATTTCCTCCATGCCCCAGAACGGCTTGAACTGACCCACAGTCAGGGTAACCTTGGGGCTGGCCTTCCAGGTCAGGTACAGGTCGGTGACTTCGACCCCGCTGTTCGCGAAATCGAACTCCGCGCGATAACCGAATCCGCCCGGCATGGTGCCTTCGGCGCCGAGGTAGGCGCGGCGGAATTCGCTGGCGAAACCCAGCTCCTTGCCAGCGGCGATCCCGGCTGGGGCGTTCACCCCCGCCGCGTCGACCTGCAGCCGCCCGCGCGGTTTGAAGCTCCAGCCGTCCTTGGTCGCCAGCCTGGGCGCGCCGTCCCACGAAATTTCGACGTCCGACTTGGCGGTGACGCTGGGGGCGGGAACCTTGGCGACCGCGGCCTTGGCGGCAGCAGCCTCGGCCAGCGCGGCGGCGGCGCGGGTTTCGGCGGCATCGGCGCGGGCGCGCGCGGCGGACAGATCCCCTTCCAGCGAGCCGACCCGCTGGTTCAGCTGGTCAAGCTGCGCACGCATTTCCGCCAGCTGGCGGGCAACCTCGTCCTGCCTGGCCGCGGCGGCGTGGGCGGGCAGCACCCAACCGGCGGCAAGGGCCAGGGCGATGGTGGAAGTACGCAGCGTGCGGTTCATCTTGTCAGGCCCCCTTCGGCCGGTCTGTTACGATTCGAAGTCGCCTTTAGGTCGGTTGCGTGACACTTATTTGACAGGGCAGTGTCAACTGCCGCTACGGCAAGGCCAATGCACTTTTCCGCAGTTGAATCGCGGCCCGCAAAATGCCATCGCGGCGCCGTAGCGCCCGCCGGGGCGCCCGAATTTGCAGGAGTCAGACCATGACCATTTCGTTCAAGGATCGTGTCGCCATCGTCACTGGTGCGGGCGGCGGCCTGGGCCGTGCCTATGCCATCGAACTTGCCAAGCGCGGCGCAAAAGTCGTCGTCAATGACCTGGGCGGCAGCCGCGACGGCACCGGCCATTCCGACGCCGCGCTGAAGGTGGTGGAAGAAATCAAGGCGCTGGGCGGCGAAGCCATGTCGAACGGCGGCTCGGTCACCGACCTGGCGCAGATGGAAGAAATGGTCGCCAAGGCCAAGGAAGCCTGGGGCGGCGTCCACATCCTGATCAACAACGCCGGCATCCTGCGCGACAAGAGCTTCGCCAAGATGACCATGGAAGACTGGAAGCTGGTGCTCGACGTCCACATGAACGGCAGCGCCAACTGCACCAAGGCGGTGTGGGACCTGATGCGCGAACAGGCCTATGGCCGCATCCTGATGACTGCCAGCAGCACCGGCCTGTTCGGCAACTTCGGCCAGGCCAACTATGGCGCGGCCAAGCTGGGCCTGGCCGGCCTGACCAAGACCCTCCACCTTGAAGGGGCGAAGTACAACATCCGCGTCAACACCCTGGCCCCGGTCGCCGGCACCCGCATGACCGAGGACCTGGGCATGCCCGACGCACTGTTCAACGCGCTGAAGCCCGAAAACGTCGCGCCGATGGCGCTCTACCTCGTCAGCGAGGACGCGCCGACCAACATGATCTGCGGCGCGGGCGCGGGCGCATACCACGCGGCCTATGTCACCCTGACCCCGGGCATCGCCCTGCCGGCCGATGAACGCACCCCCGAAGGGATCGCGGCGCACTGGGCCGAAATCATCGACCGCACCGGCGAAATCGTCCCCCAGTCGGGCGGCGAACAGAGCCAGGTCGTGATGGCCGCGCTGGCCAAGATCGGCGGGCTGGGCTGATCCAGCCAGCCTTGCAGGCGGAAATGGCCGCGCGGAGGGTATGCCTTCCGCGCGGCCTTTCATTTGGCGATCAGCTTTCGACCAGTTTGAGCAGACGGCGTTCCAGCACGGCCAGCACGCCGGGCAACTCGTGCCCGCGCTTGAGGATCTGCCCGGCTTCGCCATAGAGCACCCACATGCCCTGCTTGTTGCGCAAGGCCGGGCGTTTTTCGAGCCGGGCCGAGGGATAGTCCGCCGCGCGGCGGTAGGCGCAGAACACGGCGGCATCCTTGCCGAACTGCAAGGCATAGTCGCGCCATTCACCGGCGGCGACCATGCGGCCGTAAAGATCGAGGATGCGTTGCAGTTCCTCGCGTTCGAAGGGAACCTGCGCGGGCCGCGCCGCGGCAAGGGGAAAGGGCGTGACGGTACCGCTCAAGCGGACTTCTTGCCCTTGGCCGCGGCGGCGGCCTTGGCGGCCTCACGCTCTTCCAGCAGTTCGGCGAGGCGCTTTTGCAGCACCTGCACTTCGCATTGCAGCAGTTCCAGTTTCTGCGTCGCGGGATCGAAGCGTTCGCTGCACGGCGTGCCATAGGGCACGAAGCTGACCGTTTCAGGCCTGACTTCGACCGGCACGGGCTTGGCCGGGATGCCGACCATGGTCGCGCCTTCTGGCACTTCCTTGGTGACCACGGCATTGGCGCCGATCCGCGCCCCCTTGCCGACCATGATCGGGCCAAGGATCGCCGCGCCCAGGCTGACGATCACGTCGTCGCCGATGGTCGGGTGGCGTTTTCCGCCCATGCCGTTGGTGGGATTGGTCCCGCCCAGGGTCGAGCCCTGGTACATGGTGACATTGTCCCCGATTTCAGCGGTTTCGCCGATCACCACGAAGCCGTGGTCGATGAAGAAATTCTTGCCGATCTTCGCGCCGGGATGAATGTCGATCGCGGTCATAAACCGGCTGAAGTGGTTCACCCAGCGGGCAAGGAAGTACAGCCGGGCGCTGAACAGGCGGTGCGCGATCTTGTGAAAGCCGACCGCCCAGACCCCGGGGTACAGCAGCACCTCCCACCGCGAGCGCGGGCTGGGATCGCGCGCGACGATCGAGTCGATATAGCTGAACAGGCGTCCGGGCATCGTATATTTATTGTCCCATGCACGGGGCGCTAAAGCAAGCGCGGTTCGCTTGGCCCCATCAGCTCTTCCAGCGCCTCGCGCCAGATCGCCGGGCCGGGGGCGGCCTTGCGTTCGAGGCTGAGGCGGTCGATCGCGGCGACCAGCCGCTCGGCCCCGATATGGGTGCGCTCCATCCGGGGGACAAGATAGGCGGCGGCATCGGGGCTGAGCGGCAGGCCGCGCAGCTCGGCATGGAGCGCGATCAGCTCGGCCAGCATGGCATCGTCGGGCGCACCGATCCGCAGGTGCAGCGCCGCCCCCAGCCGCGAGGCAAGGTCGGGCAGCGCGATGCGCCATTCGCCCTGCTCCAGGCTGGCGGTCAGCAGCAGCGGGGTGCCGCTTTCCTGCGCGCGGTTCCAGCGGTGGAACAGCGCGGTCTCGTCCATCCGGTCGGCATCGTCGATCGCCTCGCCCGCGCCGTTTTCAGTGAACCAGCGGGCGATCAGGCTTTTGCCCGAGCGCGGCGGGCCAAGCAGGACGGCGGTGCGGAACGGCCAGGCATGGGCGGCGGTCATCGCTTCGAGCGCGGTGCGGTTGGCATTGCCTACCACGATCCGCGACACGGCGCCGACCCCGCCGGGCGCGAGGGGAAGCGCGATCTGGCCCATGATCAGCGGCGGATGCTGAGCGCGTTCGCGCCCACGGCAACCTGCCAGCCGCGCGCGCGCAGCGCCGCGGCAAGCGCGGAAAGGTCGGAGGTGATCGTCACCCGCATGACCGAGGTCCCGCCCATCGCCAGGCTGGTAGTGGCTGCCCCCTGCACCCCCGGCGCGCCGCGCACGGCGGCCAGCGCGGCATCGACCGCCGCGGCATCGGGCGAGGAAAACTGCACGGTGATCGTGGTCGCCGCCGCCTGGCTCGGCTCGGCCGAGGGGCTGGCGCTGGCATCGGGCGTCGGCGCGGCGGCGGCGCGTTCGGCCTCTTGCGCGCGGGCGATCAGCGCGGCCAGGCCCGCATCCATGCCCAGCCCGCCGCGCAGCGTGGGATCGGGCTTGAGCTTACCTTCGGCCAGCGCGCGGGTATAGACCTGGTCCAGCCGCACCACGGCTTCGGCCAGCATGCGCGGCAAGCCGGCCGAATCGTTCGCGGTCAACGTGAAGCTTTCCAGCAGCTGGTTGTCCGGGCCGTAACGCGCGGTGAAAGTGCCGCGCACCGGCCCGCCCGGCCACTGCCGTTCGAGCCGCGCCACCGGCGAAATCACGTCGGCCGCGTTGAACTGGTCCAGCACGGTGTGCCACCAGGCGCGGCTGCGCCGACCGGGCTGCCCCGCCGTGACCAGCAGCGATTCGCCGCCCGCGCCAACCGGGCGGACATAGTCGATCGGGCTGGTGCCGCCGCGAAACTGCGCCCAGGCCTGCTGCCAGGCGCCCTGCACTTCGTAAACCTGCCCCACCCCGCCCGAATAGAGCACGGGAATGGTCAGCAGCGGGGCGGAATGGGCCTTCGCGCTGGTGCCATCGCCGATATACTGCCCGGCGCGCTGGCGATCGAACACCACGCTGAGCGTGGCGATATAGCGGCGCGGGCCGATCTGTTCGCGTTCGATCACCACGGCGGTGACCATCGCTTCGATCTGCGCTTCGCCCATCGCCGGGCCGCCGGCCTTGGCCCAGGCCTTCTTCTGCGCTTCCTTCCACCCGTTCAGGCGGGCTTCCTGCCCATCCTTGCCGGTGGTGTTCACTTCGATTCCAGATACTTCGATATCGCTGGACGTGGCGACGGGGATGATCCCGCGCTGCCCTTCGACCTGGGCGATCAGGCGGTCCGGCCCGACCAGCGCCAGCGCCACGGCCAAGGCCAGACCCAGGCCGCCCAGCAGCGTGGCGGCAGGTCCGGGGCGCCAATTGCGCGGCGTGAAAGAGAGGGGTGCGACAGCCATCGGGGAAAACCGTGGGCCTTTTGCCCAATCATCCGTGGAAATCCAAGCAGGAAAAGGCTAGGCGCGCGGACGATGTCTGAAAAGTCTTACAGCTATGAGCAGGCCGGCGTCTCGATCGCGGCCGGGAACGCCTTGGTCAAGGCCATCGCGCCGCTGGCCAAGGCCACCGCACGCCCCGGCGCCGATGCCGAACTGGGCGGGTTCGGCGGCTTCTTCGATCTGAAGGCGGCGGGCTATGCCGATCCGCTGCTGGTCGCCGCGAACGACGGGGTCGGGACCAAGGTCAAGCTGGCGATCGACCATGACCGGCACGACACCATCGGCCAGGACCTGGTGGCGATGTGCGTCAACGACCTGATCGTGCAGGGCGCCGAACCGTTGCTGTTCCTTGACTATTTCGCCACCGGCAAGCTGGATAACGGCGTGGCCGAACGCGTCGTCGCCGGGATCGCCGATGGCTGCAAGCTGGCCGGCTGCGCGCTGATCGGCGGCGAAACGGCGGAAATGCCGGGGATGTATGCAGCGGGCGATTATGACCTGGCGGGCTTCTGCGTCGGCGCGGTCGAACGCGGTGAGCAGCTGACCGGGGACCGCGTGGCCGCCGGCGATGTGCTGCTCGGCCTCGAAAGCTCGGGCGTTCATTCCAACGGCTATTCGCTGGTCCGGCGGCTGGCGGCGGACAAGGGCTGGAAGCTTGACCGCCCGGCGCTGTTCGATGCCGACCGGCTGCTGATCGACCACCTGATCGAACCGACCCGGATCTATGTGAAAAGCCTGCTGCCGGTGATCCGCAGCGGCCGCATCCACGCGCTGGCGCACATCACCGGCGGCGGGCTGCTGGAAAATGTCCCCCGCGTGCTGCCCAAGGGGCTGCATGCCCGGATCGACGCCGGGGCCTGGCAGCAAAGCCGGCTGATGGCGTTCCTGCAAGCACAGGGCAATATCGAACCGGCGGAAATGGCCCGCACTTTCAACTGCGGGATCGGCATGGTCCTGGCCGTGGCGGCAGACGATGTCGCCAGCGTATCGGCCGATCTGGCGGCGGCGGGCGAAACGGTCCACGTGATCGGCGCCATCGAGCCGGGCCAGCGCGGCTGCACCGTGCAGGGCAGCGCCGAGGACTGGTCCGCGCGCGAAGCCTGGGAAGCGGTGCATCTTGCCTGACCGGGCCAGGGTTGCCGTGCTGGTTTCGGGCAGCGGCACCAATATGGCCGCCCTGCTCTATGCCAGCCGCGCGGCGGACTGCCCCTACGAGGTCGTGCTGGTCGGCAGCAACAATCCCGATGCCGGCGGGCTGAAACTGGCCGCGGCGGAAGGCGTCCCCACCTTTGCCCTGCCGCACAAGGGCATGGCCCGGCTGGACCATGATCTGGCGATGGACGCGGCGATCCGGGCCAGCGGCGCGCAATATGTCGCGCTGGCGGGCTACATGCGCATCCTCACCCCGGAATTCGTCGGGCGGTGGGAAGGCCGGATGCTCAACATCCATCCCTCGCTGCTGCCGAACTACAAGGGCCTGCACACCCACGAACGCGCGCTGGAGGCGGGCGACAGCCACGGCGGCTGCACCGTCCACCTCGTCACGGCGGAACTGGATGACGGGCCGGTGCTGGGCCAGACCCCGGTGGCGATCGTCCCCGGCGACACGGCGGACAGCCTGGCCGCGCGGGTGCTGATCGCGGAACACCAGCTCTATTCGCGCTGCCTGGCCGCGCTGGTCAGCCGGGCCACTTCGCCCGAATGGCTAACGGCGCAGGTGCGGACGCGTGCCCTCGCCCTGCCCGAGGCGGACGAAGTGGTCAGCCACGGCATGGCCTGCTTCGGGATCGTGAAGGGCAAGAAGTTCGCCTATGTTTCCAGCGATCACCACGGCGATGGCAAGGTTGCGCTGCTGGTCAAGATCAGCGGGGCGGACGAGCAGGCCCACCTGATCGAGCAGGACCCGGAGCGCTATTACCGCCCGGCCTATTTCGGCGATGACTGGATCGCGATCCGGCTGGACCTGGGCGATACCGATTGGGACGCGATTGCCGACTGGCTGGGCCGCAGCTGGCGCGCGATTGCGCCGAAGAAGCTGACCACGCTGCTGGACGCCGCCGACGCGTTCTGAGCCGGACTGCTGTCAATAAAACCCCGTCACCCCGGACTTGATCCGGGGTCCAGCTTTCTACGCCAACGCTGCGAGAAGGCAGCTGGATCCCGGGTCAAGCCCGGGATGACGGCAGCGCGCAAGCCTCAGGCGATTTCCTTCTCGTCCACCACGGGGCGGCTTTCGCGGGTGCCGCGATAACGCGCGTCCGGCTCCATCGGGCCGGGGCTGATGATTACGTGATCGTCATGCACTTCCAGCAGGGTGCCAACGAAGGGGAACCCTTCAAAGCTGCCGGTCACCCGGTAGCTGACCGTATCGCCCACCTTGAACGTGGCCGCATCGAAATTGAATTCGAAGGGGCAATCTTCGCCGCCCTCGCCCATGCCCTTCATGTTGTGTCTCCTTTCGCTCCACCATAAGGCTGGACGCGGGGAAGGAAAGAGGTTCGATCCGGCGCGTGGCATTTGACCTGATCCTGTTTGGCGAACTGGTCCTGCTGGGCGCGATGCTGGTGGTGCTGGGCCGCGCATTGCTGCGCCCGCAGCGCGAACCGGCCAGCCGGATCGCCTGGATGATCGCGATCCTGGTGCTGCCGGTGCTCGGGATCGTGGCCTATCTGCTGGTCGGCGAAGCGCGGATCAGCCGCCGCCGCAGCGCGCGCTATGCTGCGATCGAGGCGCGCCTGCCCCGCCCCGATGGCGATCCCGAGGCCGCGCAAGTGCTGGCTCACGGCCATTTCCACGCCCCCTTTGCGCTGGCCCGCGCGGTCAACGGCCTGCCGCCGACGCTGTTCAACCGCGCCAGCCTGGCCGCCGACAGCAACGCTGCGATCGCGGGCATGGTGGCCGATATCGACGCGGCTGAAACCAGCGTCCACCTGTGCTTCTACATCTGGCTGGCCGATGGCAACGGACTGCTGCTGAAGGACGCGCTGATCCGCGCGGCGCGGCGCGGGACCCGGGTGCGGGTGCTGGCCGATGCGCTGGGCTCGCGCCTGTTTGTGCGTTCGCGCCACTGGCAGGACCTGCTGGACGGCGGGGTGGACGCGCGGCTGGCGCTGCCGGTGGGCGGGCTGGTGTGGACGCTGATTCGCGGCCGGGTGGACCTGCGCAACCACCGCAAGCTGCTGATCTGCGACAACCGCGTGGCCTGGTGCGGCAGCCAGAACGCCGCCGATCCGGAATTCCGCATCAAGCGCCGCTATGCCCCCTGGGTGGACATCATGTCCCGCTGGGAAGGCCCGGTGGCACGCCACCAGCAGTTCCTGTTCGCCAGCGACTGGATGGCCGAAGGCGGCGATGATGTGACCGCGCTGCTCGCCCCCACGGCCCACCGCGCGCCGCCGTCAGGGGCGGCAGAAGGGATCGTGGCGCAGGTTATCGGCACCGGGCCGATCCAGCCCTTCCCGGCGATGACCGCCTGCTTCGCCGAATTGATCCACGCCGCCCGGCACGAACTGGTGATCACCACGCCCTATTTCGTGCCGGACGAACAATTGCTGTTCGCGCTGACCAGCGCCGCGCGGCGCGGGGTGAAAGTGGTGCTGGTGGTGCCGCGCCGCAATGACAGCCGGATCGTCGCCGGGGCCAGCCGCAGCCACTATCCCGCGCTGCTCGACGCCGGGGTGCAATTGCACGAATTCAGCCCCGGGCTGCTCCATGCCAAGACCATGGTGGCCGATGGCCTGGCCGGGCTGATCGGTTCGGCCAACCTGGACCGGCGCAGCTTCGAGCTGAATTTCGAGAACAACCTGCTGTTCGCCGATGCCGCCTTCGCCGCGCAGGTCCGCGCGCGGCAGGATCAATGGCTGGCGCTGTCCAGCCTGATCACGCCCGCCACGGTCGCGGCCTATTCGGTGCCGCGCCGGCTGTGGCAGAACCTGCTGGCGATGTGGAGCCCGCTGCTGTGAACGGGCATAGGGCCGCACGGAACATTCCGGCGGCCCCGCGGCCCGCTGGTCAGCCGGCCTTGGCCTGGGCGACGATGCCCGCGATCTCGTCGACCAGCGCGAGGCGCTGCTTCTTGAGCGTTTCGGTATAGCTGTCCGACGGGGTTTCGATTTCGGATTCGATCCGGTGAATCTCGCCGTTCACTTCATGATAGCGGTCGGCCAGGGTGACGAAGTGGGCGTTGTTCAGCTTCAGCTGGTGCAGCACTTCGTGATCGTTGGGGAATTCGGCAGCGAGTTCGTGGGGGGTATGCGACATCCTGACTCCATAGGTTCGGGTTGATGCGAAGCAATATCGTCAGGGCCTGCCCGCAATGCCTTGAGATCGGTCAAATCGCCGCAAATTAATGCGAAAGGGGCCGCCGGATCGCTCCGGCAGCCCCCTTGAAAAGCCTTTGCAGCGAAAGGCTTAGCCGACGATTTCTTCCGGCTTGAAGAAGAACGCGATTTCGATCGCGGCGTTTTCTTCCGAGTCCGAACCGTGGACGGTGTTTTCACCGATCGACAGGGCGTGGGTCTTGCGGATGGTGCCTTCGGCGGCATCCGCCGGGTTGGTCGCGCCCATCACTTCGCGGTTGCGGGCGACGGCATCTTCGCCTTCCAGAACCTGGACGACGACCGGTTCGCTCATCATGAAATCGCACAGTTCGCCGAAGAAGGGGCGTTCCTTGTGCACCGCATAGAAGCCTTCGGCCTGTTCGCGGGTCATGTGGATGCGCTTGGAAGCGACGACGCGCAGGCCGGCTTCTTCCAGCATCTTGGTGACCGCGCCGGTCAGGTTGCGGCGGGTGGCGTCGGGCTTGATGATCGAGAAGGTGCGGGTAACCGCCATGGGAAATTCCTTGCGATGTATTGGAATTGGAAAGTGGCCGCGCCCCTAGCGGGGAAAATGCTGCGCTGCAAGGTTCGCCGTCAGGCCGCCTTGATCCACTTGGCCCCTTCCTGCCGCCAGAACGCACGCTCCAGCCCCTCGCGCCCGTCCAGGCTGCGCCAGGTCCCGCGCGCATCGTCGATCGTCGAACCATCGAACAGCAGGAACACGCGCTCGAACGCTTCCACCTCGGGCCGCCAGCGGCCATCGGCGAGCACGACATAGCGCGCGCCGTTGGCCGCCTCGGTCGCCCCGGACAGCAGCACCGGCTGGCGCGCGTCATGCTCGCCCCCGGCCTGCCCGTTGGCGAGGAAGGTCCCTTCCCGCGCCCACAGCGAATCGCCGATCCGGCCCAGCTGGGCCGCATCCTGGCTGACCACCAGCAGCCGCTGCCCCAGCGCCAGGGTGTTGCGCGCCAGGAGCGGCACCACCTGTTCCGCCGGGTCGCGGCTCAACTGATAGAAATCAACCTTCAAGGTGATCCCGCACGAACCGGTCGAGCAGGCGCACGCCGTATCCGGTCGCGCCCTTGTCCCAGGTCTGGCCGGGCTTGCCCGCCCAGACCATGCCCGCGATGTCGAGGTGCGCCCAGGGGGTGCCCTTGTCGACAAAGCGCTGGATGAACTGCGCCGCCGTGATCGAGCCGCCTTCGCGCGGGCCGACGTTCTTCATGTCGGCGATCGGGCTGTCGATCAGCTTGTCGTAGGCCGGCCCCAGCG
Source organism: Novosphingobium sp. (assembly GCF_041905565.1). Lineage (GTDB taxonomy): Bacteria > Pseudomonadota > Alphaproteobacteria > Sphingomonadales > Sphingomonadaceae > Novosphingobium. The sequence goes on from NZ_JAYRKX010000003.1 coordinate 15,466, forward strand.
GGAAGCGCCACAGCTTGTCGCCGCTGGCATTGCCCGCGCCGATCAGCTTTTCAGCCAGGCCATCGTCGTTGGCGAAGATCCCGGCGTGTTCGTGGCCCAGGCTGATGATCATCGCCCCGGTCAGCGTGGCCAGGTCGATCACCGCGCTGGGGGCATAGGTCTTCTGCGTCCAGGTGATCGCGTCGCACAGCACCAGCCGCCCTTCGGCGTCGGTGTTGATCACTTCGATCGTCTGCCCCGACATCGAGGTGACGACATCACCCGGCCGCTGCGCGCCGCCATCGGGCATGTTTTCAACGAGGCCGCAGACGCCGACCACGTTGGCCTTGGCCTTGCGCTTGGCCAGCGCGAGCATGGTGCCCGCAACCGCCGCCGCGCCGCCCATGTCCCACTTCATGTCTTCCATGCCGGCTGCCGGCTTGAGGCTGATCCCGCCGGTGTCGAACGTCACGCCCTTGCCGACGAAGGCCACCGGTTTGTCATCGGCCGCGCCGCCGTTCCACACCATCGCCAGGATGCGCGGCTTGCGGATCGAGCCTTGCGCCACGCCGAGCAGCGAGCCCATGCCCAGCGCGGTCATTTCCGCTTCGTCCAGCACGCGGATGCCGATGCCGGTCCCGGCCAGGCGTTCCTGCGCGCGGGCGACGAAGCTTTCGGGATAGATCACGTTGGCCGGTTCGGTGACCAGTTCGCGGGCGAATTCCACCCCGTCCGCCAGCGCGGCCTCGACCGCCCAGGCCGCTTCGGCCCCTTCGGGCGCGCCGATCACCTGCAGGGTCTTGAGGCTGGGCTTCTGATCGTCCGGCAGGCGGGTGCGATAGGTATCGAGGCGCCAGCCGCGCAGCCGCGCACCCAGCAGCACCGCCACCGCATCGGCGGCCGACAGCCCCGCGCCCGACAGGTCAAGCGCCATGACCGGCAGGCCCGCGGCGAGATACTTGGCGCTGAGCGCCGCACCGGCGCGTTCCAGCGCGCTGGCGCGGTCGCGCGATTTGGCCTCGCCCGCGCCGACCAGCGCCACGCGGGTCACCGCGCCGCCGGCATTGACGAAGCCTTCGTGCAGTTGCCCGGCCTTGCCGGTAAAGCGGCTGGCTTTCGCGCCTTCGAGCAGCACCGCGTCGAGATCGGCGGGCAGCGCATCCTGGTTGACGATCCGGGCGACAGCAGTAGAGGCGGGGGCCGAAGGTCCGGCGATGAATTCGATTTGCATGTGCTCTCCAAGGCGCGATCTGTGCCATAGCGGCAAAGCGTTGCCGCCGATGGCTGGCGTGCATTGCAGTTAGGCGCGGGCGGTGCGATAGGCAAGCCATGCACCCTGTTCCGCGGGCCATTCCGCAGCGATCCCTTGTGACTATTTCCGCCTGGCGCCGCGGCGCGGCGGCGCTGGCCTTGCTGCTGGCCGGGGTGCCCCTGGGCGCGGCGGCGCAGGATGCCCCCCCGGCGGCAGCCGATCGGGGCGAGGACCAGCCGATCGGCTTCGAGGCTGACGGCGTCAGCTATGACGACAACAGCGAAACGGTGACCGCCTTTGGCAACGTCGTCATGCGGCGCGGCGATCAGTCGGTGGTGGCCGACCAGCTGACCTGGAACCGCCAGACCGGCAAGATCGAAGCCACTGGCAACATCCGCATGGTCGATGCCGACGGCAACCAGCTGTTCACCGACAAGATCGAGCTGACCGACGAATTCAAGGCCGGCGCGATGCAGAACATGCTGCTGGCGCTGCGCGAAGGCGGGCGGCTGGCCGCCGCCAGCGGCGAACGCGCCGCCGATGGCACCGTGGTACTGAGCAAGGCGGTCTATTCCGCCTGCGCCGTGGAAGATGACCAGGGCTGCCCGCGCAGTCCCAGCTGGCGGATCACCGCCGAGCGGGTGATCTACGATCCCGACCGCCGCCGGGTGCGGTTCAAGGGCGCGCGGCTGGAACTGTTCGGGGCGCGGCTGCTGCCGATGCCCGGGCTGGTGGTGGCGACCGACGGTCGCCCGATTTCCGGCCTGCTGATCCCCGACATCCGCCTGTCGGCATCGAACGGGGTCGAATTTTCCGAAAGCTATTACCACCGCCTGTCGCCCAACCGCGACATCGCGGTGACCGGCTATGTCTATACCAAGGCGCTGCCGATGCTCTCGGCGCAGTACCGCGCGCTGAACGACAAGGGCGCCTACCAGGTGACCGGCTATGTCACGCAGAGCCGGCGCATCTCGATTGCCGGAACCGCGACCAGCAGCAAGGAATTCCGCGGCTACCTGTTCACCAATGGCAAGTACCAGTTCGATCCGAACTGGAGCCTGACCTTTTCCGGCCGGGTCGCGTCGGACCGCACTTTCCTGCGCCGCTATGACATCAGCCGCGATGACCGGCTGCGTTCGATGGTCGATCTGGAACGGATCGATGCGAACAGCTATCTCTCGATCGCCGGCTGGGCCACCCAGACGCTGCGCGTGGGCGACAAGCAGGGGCTGGTGCCGGTGGCCCTGCCCGAGCTTGACTATCGCCGCCGCCTCAATGATCCGGTGCTGGGCGGCAAGGTCGAATTGCAGGTCAACAGCCTGGCGATCAGCCGCACCAACGGCCAGGACACCCAGCGCGCTTTTGCCAGCGCGCGGTGGGACCTGCGCCGCCTGACCCCGTGGGGCCAGGAAGTGACCTTCACCACCCTGGCGCGCGGCGATGTCTATCATTCGGACGAGAACGCGCTGACCGCGACCGCGCTCTATCGCGGCAATCCCGGCTGGGAAGCGCGCGGCCTGGCCACGGCGGCGGTGGACGTGAAGTGGCCGCTGCTGGGCAAGTTCGCCGGGGGCAGCCAGGTGCTGACCCCGCGCTTCCAGGTGGTCGCCAGCCCGACGCTGCGCAACCTGGCCGTGCCCAACGAGGACGCGCGCGCGATCGACCTTGAGGATTCGAACCTGTTCGCGCTCAACCGCTTCCCCGGCTATGACCGGGTCGAGGACGGGGTGCGCTTTACCTATGGGCTGGACTGGCAGTTCGAACGGCCGGGCTGGCGCGTTTCGACCACTATCGGCCAATCCTACCGGCTGACCAGCCGCCCCAGCCTGCTACCCGATGGCACCGGGCTGTCCAGCCGGGTGTCGGACGTGGTCGGGCGGACCGAAATCCGTTTCAAGGACCTGGTCAAGCTGACCCACCGCTTCCGGCTCGACAAGGACAACCTGGCCGTGCGCCGCAACGAATTCGACGCGGCGGTGGGCAATGAACGCACCTACCTCGAACTTGGCTACCTGCGGCTCAACCGCGATGTGGCCGCGACGATCGAGGACCTCAAGGACCGTGAGGAACTGCGCCTGGCAGGCCGGGTCGCGTTGGCGCGCTACTGGTCGATGTTCGGCTCGGCGGTGGTCAACCTGACCGGCCGGAAGGAAGACCCGCTGGCCACCACCGATGGCTGGGAACCGCTGCGCACGCGCCTGGGCGTGGCCTATCAGGACGATTGCCTGGAACTGGCCTTTACCTGGCGGCGCGATTTCGTCGCCACGGGCGATGCGCGCAAGGGCAACACCTATCAGATTCATTTCGCGCTGCGGAACCTTGGCTTCCGGTGATAGCGCGTTATCCAAGATTGGCACTGCGGGCCATCTGCGCTATCCGCCCGTGCTCAGCTTGGGTTAAGCCGCGCCGCGCCATTGGACCGGCAAGTCCGGCAGGGAATCTCCCGCCGTTTTTGGGATTTGGAAATACCGTGAAACGCACCACGCTCTCCCGTTTTTCGACCCGCGTTGCCATGACCGCGCTGGCCGCTGGCGCCGCCGCGATGGCCGCCGGGGCCGTGGCCCAGGATGCCGGCGGTTCGGGCGGCGGGCTCAACCTGCCGACCAACGTCGAATTCTTTGCCAAGAACGATCCCAATCACCGCAAGGCAACCGTGGTGATCAACGGTGAAGTGATCACCGGCACCGACGTGGACCACCGCGTCGCGCTGATCGTCAACGCCAGCGGCGGCAAGGTCAGCGACGAGGAAAAGAACCGCCTGAAGATGCAGGTGCTGCGCAACCTGATGGACGAAACGCTCCAGATCCAGGAAGCCCGGGCGCAGAAGGTCGATGTCGAAGATAGCGAGGTCGACCAGACCTTTGCCCGCATCGCGGCGCAGAACTTCAACCAGGACGCCAAGGCGATGGACGCCTACCTGACCAAGATCGGCTCGTCCGCCGCTTCGCTCAAGCGGCAGATCCGGGGCGAACTGTCGTGGAACCGCCTGCTGCGCCGCAACGTCCAGCCCTTCGTCAACGTCTCGGATGAGGAAGTGCGCGAAGTGCTCAAGCGCCTCCAGGACGCCAAGGGTACCGAGGAATACCGCGTCGGCGAAATCTTCCTGTCGGCCACCGACGAAACCAAGAGCGCGGTTTACCAGAACGCGCAGAAGATCGTCGAACAGCTCAAGGGCGGCGGCAGCTTCGTCGGCTATGCCCGCCAGTTCTCCGAAGCCTCGACCGCGGCCGTGGGCGGGGACCTGGGCTGGATCCGCCTGGCCCAGTTGCCGAACGAACTGTCCGCGTCGCTGACCGGGCTGCAGACCGGCCAGCTGGTCGGCCCGGTGGAAATCCGCGGCGGGTTCTCGATCCTGCTGCTGATCGACAAGCGCCAGGTGCTGACCGCCGATCCGCGCGACGCGCTGCTCAGCCTCAAGCAGATCTCGATCAGCTTCCCCGCCGGCGTGACCGAGGCCCAGGCGACCGACAAGGCCAAGGCTTTCGCCACCGCGATGCAGAGCGCGCGCGGTTGCGGCACGGTGGACAGCGTGGCTGCCGGGCTCGGCGCCGAAGTGGTCACCAACGACCAGATCAAGGCGCGCGACCTGCCTGCCCAGCTGCAGAACATGGTGCTGGCGCTGAACATGGGCGAAACCACCCCGCCGTTCGGCTCGATCCAGGACGGCGTGCGCGTGCTGATGCTGTGCGGCCGCGACGATCCCAAGGTCGATGGCGCGCCGGACTTCGAAGCCGTGCAGCAGCAGATGGAGGACGAACGCGTCAACAAGCGCGCCCAGACCTATCTGCGCGACCTGCGCCGCGACGCGGTGATCGACTACGACTGACATGATCGGCGGGGCGCTGCTCGCGGTTTCGCTGGGCGATCCGGCGGGCGTCGGGCCTGAATTGATCGCCGCCGCCTGGGCGCGGCGCGAGGCAGAGGGCCTGCCCCCGTTCTTCGTCGCGGGCGGGCCGGATCTGCTGGCTGAGGCTGCCGCGCGGCGCGGCATCACCCTGCCCGTCACCCAGATTTTCCACCCCGCCGAAGCGCTCGACTGTTTCGATTACAGTCTGCCGGTGCTGGCCGGCGCGGACGGGGACTATACCCCCGGCGCGCCGAGCCGCGTGGGCGCAGAGCTGGCGCTCGCCAGCCTGGAAGAAGCCTGCCGCCTGACCGTGGATGGCGACGCGGCCGGACTGGTCACCGGCCCGATCGCCAAGGCGCGGCTGGCCGAAGTCGGCTTCACCCATCCCGGGCAGACCGAATTCGTCGCCGCCGCCTGCGGCGTTGCGGCAGAAGATGCGGTGATGATGCTGGCCGGGCCGCAGCTGCGCACCGTGCCGCTGACCGTGCATATCGCCCTGTCTGAAGTGCCGACGCAGCTGACCGCAGCTCTGATCGAGCGCCGCGCCCGGATCGTTGCCGCCGCGCTGGAACGGGACTTCGGCATCATCCGCCCGCGCCTCGCCATTGCCGCGCTCAACCCCCACGCGGGCGAGGAAGGCCGCATGGGCGACGAGGAAGCGCGGATCATCGCGCCAGCGATCGCCGCCCTCCAGGCCGCCGGGATTGCGGCCACCGGCCCCCACCCCGCCGACGCCCTGTTCGCCCCGCGCGCCCGCGCCACTTACGACGCGGCGCTGTGCATGTATCACGATCAGGCGCTGATCCCGCTCAAGGCGCTGGATTTCGACCAGGGGGTCAACGTCACCCTGGGCCTGCCGATGATCCGCACCAGCCCGGACCACGGCACCGCCTTTGCCATCGCCGGGCAGAACCAGGCCGATCCCGGCGCGATGATCGCCGCGATCCGCATGGCGGGCGAATGCGCGGCGCGGCGGATGGAAAACGAATGACGCTCCTCCCCCCCTTGCGCGAAGTCATCGCCCGGCACGGCCTGTCGGCCAGCAAGGCGCTGGGCCAGAACTTCCTGTTCGACGAACAGCTGCTCGACCGGATCGCCGCGATCCCCGGCAGCCTGAAGGGGCAGCAAGTGCTCGAAGTCGGCCCCGGCCCCGGCGGGCTGACCCGCGCGCTGCTGCGCGCAGGCGCCCAGGTCACCGCGATCGAGATGGACCGCCGCTGCCTGCCCGCCCTCGCCGAACTGGCCGAGGCTTTTCCCGGCCAGCTGCGCGTGATCGAAGGCGATGCGACCAAGGTAGCCCACGGGATCGAGGGGCCGTTCCACGTCGTTGCCAACCTGCCCTACAACGTCGGCACGGCGCTGTTCGTCGGCTGGCTGGGGGGCGAGGCCTGGCCGCCGCAATGGGCCAGCCTGACGCTGATGTTCCAGCTTGAAGTCGCCCAGCGGATCATCGCCGAAGCGGGCAGCGATGCCTATGGCCGCCTCGCCGTGCTGGCGCAGTGGCGAGCCGTGCCCAAACTGGCGATGAAAGTCCACCGCAGCGCTTTCACCCCGCCGCCCAAGGTGATGAGCGCGATTGTCCACGTCACCCCGGCGGACATGCCGCAGGACGTTTCCGCCCGGATGCTCGAACGCGTCACCGAAGCCGCCTTCGGCCAGCGCCGCAAGATGCTGCGCCAGAGCCTGAAAGGCCTGCCCGGCGCCCTCGCCGCGCTCGACGCGCTGGGGATCGACCCGCAACGCCGCGCCGAGACGCTGAGCGTTGCAGAGTTCGTAGAGATCGCCCGCGCGCTGAGCTGAACCGGCCGGCAGCGGGTGGGCTTCGACAGGCTCAGCCCGAGCGGGGTTGGGGCAGGAACCGCATAGGTCCGGTCTACCCCCAGCCCGCCCTTGCGGCTTACCCCGCTTTCTTCACCTGCCGCCAGTGGTGCAGCAGCGGCTCGGTATAGCCGCTCGGCTGTTCGACGCCCTTGAACACCAGGTCCAGCGCGGCGCGGAACGCGGGCGCATCCTCGTTGCCGACCAGCGGCTGATACAGCGGATCGCCGGCGTTCTGGGCATCGACCTTGGCCGCCATGCGGCGCAGGCTGTCCATCACCTGCTGCTGCGTGCAGATGCCGTGCAGCAGCCAGTTCGCCACGTGCTGGCTGGAAATGCGCAGCGTCGCGCGGTCTTCCATCAGGCCGACATCGTGGAAATCGGGCACCTTGGAACAGCCGACGCCCTGGTCGATCCAGCGCACGACATAGCCGAGCAACCCTTGCGCGTTGTTGTCCAGTTCCTCGCGCACTTCGGCTTCGGAATAGTTGATCCCCAGCCCCAGCGGCACGGTCAGCAGCGCATCGAGGCCGGGCGTGGGCTGGCCCGCCAGTTCCTGTTGCACGGCGAACACATCGACCTGGTGATAGTGCAGCGAATGGAGCGTCGCCGCCGTCGGGCTCGGCACCCAGGCGGTGTTCGCGCCGCTCCGGGGGTGGCCGATCTTCTGGACCATCATGTCGCCCATCATGTCGGGCGCGGCCCACATGCCCTTGCCGATCTGCGCCTTGCCGGACAGCCCGCAGGCGAGGCCGATCTGGACGTTGCGCGCTTCATAGGCGGCGATCCACGCGCTCTGCTTCATCGCCCCCTTGCGGATCATCGGCCCGGCCCGCATCGAGGTGTGAATCTCGTCCCCAGTGCGGTCAAGGAAGCCGGTGTTGATGAACACCACGCGGTCCTTCACCGCGTGGATACAGGCGGCGAGGTTCGCGCTGGTGCGGCGTTCCTCGTCCATCACGCCCATCTTGATAGTGTGACGCGGCAAGGCCAGCAGGTCTTCGACCGCATCGAACAACTCGTTGGCAAAGCCGACTTCTTCCGGCCCGTGCATCTTCGGCTTGACGATGTAGATGCTGCCCTTGCGGCTGTTGCGGTACTTGCCCAGCCCGCGCACGTCATGCGCGCCGATGGCGCTGGTCACCACCGCGTCCATGATCCCTTCGGGGATCTCGCTGCCATCGGCCAGCAGAATTGCCGGATTGGTCATCAGGTGGCCGACATTGCGCACGAACAGCAGGCTGCGCCCCGGCAGGGTAAAGCTGCTGCCCGAAGGCGCCTGCCATGCCTGATCGCCATTGAGCGTGCGGGTCAGGGTTCGCCCGCCCTTCTCGAAGCTTTCCGACAGGTCGCCGCGGATCACCCCCAGCCAGTTGCGATAGGCCGCCAGCTTGTCCGCGCCGTCCACCGCCGCGACCGAATCCTCCATGTCGCAGATCGCGGTCAGCGCCGCTTCGCAGACCACGTCGGCGATGTGCAGCGGATCGTCCTTGCCCACGGGATGGGTCGGATCGATCACCAGTTCGATGTGCAGCCCGTTGTGCTTGAACAGCACTCCGCCCGGCCGCGTCGCGAAGCTGTGCGGGCAGTCACCGCCGGTCAGCGCCGCTTCCCAGCCCGGCAGCGTGCGGTTGAGGAATTCCCGCGCATAGGCGATCACCGCCGCGCCGCGCTGCGTATCATAGCCGCCCGGCCGCGCCGGCGGCGCATCCAGCGCATCGGTGCCATAGAGCGCGTCGTAGAGGCTCCCCCAACGCGCATTGGCGGCGTTGAGCAGGAACCGCGCGTTCAGCACCGGCACCACCAGCTGCGGCCCGGCCATGGTGGCGATTTCCTCGTCGACGTTCTGCGTGCCGACCTGGAACGGCGCCGGTTCGGGCACGAGGTAGCCGATTTCGCGCAGGAAGGCCTGGTATTCGGCCATGTCGATCGGCTTGCCGGCGCGTTCGCCGTGCCAGGCGTCGATCCGCGCCTGCAAGTCGTCGCGCTTGGCCAGCAGGGCGCGGTTTACCGGGGTGAAGCGATCCACCAGAGCGGCAAACCCGGCCCAGAACGCGGCCGCGTCCTGCCCCAGCGGGGCGAGCACTTCGCCTTCGATAAAGCTGGCCAGCGCCGCATCAACCCGCAGCCCGCACTTCTCAACCCGATCCGTCATTGGTCCTCGCACAGCATTGCACCACGCCGCACTTTGCGCCGTGGCTGGGAACATCATCGATTCCGGGGAGGAACGCCATCGTTATGCCGCAGTTGCGAAGAGAAGGCAATGGGATTGCCCGGCGCGGGGGTTGGACAGGGCCGCCCGCTCGGCTAGAGAAGGTTTCAGATGCAACAGCTTTCCCCAATCGAGCGCGCGCTGATTGACGCGGTGGATGCGGCCCCGATGCTGGGCCAGGTCCAGGCGTGGAGCGCGATCAACACCGGCACCGGCAACCTGCCGGGCCTCGCCGCACAAGCCGCCGCGCTGGCCGATGCCTTTGCCGCGCTGCCGGGGGACATCGCGCTAGAGCGCCCTGCCCCGGTCAGCGCCGTTGCCGCTGATGGCCGCGAAGTCGCGGTCGAGCATGGCGACCACCTGGTGCTGCGCGTGCGGCCCGGGGCGCAGCGGCGCTTTCTGCTGACCGGGCACATGGACACGGTATTTCCCGCCAGCCACCCGTTCCAGCAGCAGCAATGGCTCGACGCGGATACGCTGAACGGCCCGGGCGTGGCCGACATGAAGGGCGGGATCGCCGTGATCCTGGCCGCGCTGACCGCGTTCGAGCGTAGCCCGGCGGCGGCCAGCGTCGGCTATGACGTACTGATCAATGCGGACGAGGAAACCGGCAGCCTGTCCTCCGCCCCGCTGATCCGAGCGCTCGCGGCGGGTAAAGCGGCGGCGCTGACCTATGAACCGAGCGCGCTGCCCGATGGCACCCTGGCGGGGGCGCGGGCGGGCAGCGGCAATTACAGTCTGATCGTCACCGGTCGTTCCGCCCATGCCGGGCGCAACCCGCAGGACGGGCGCAACGCGGTGGTTGCTGCCGCCGCCCTCGCGCTCGGCCTCAAGTCGCTGGAGCGTGACGGGCTGAGCGTGAACCCCGCCCGGATCGACGGCGGCAGCGCCAACAACGTCGTGCCCGACATGGCGGTGCTGCGCTTCAACATCCGCCCGCGCGAGCTGGCACTGGCCGAACTGTTTTCACACGAACTCAAAGTATTGATTGCGCAGGTTGAGCAGGAACACGAAGTGTCGATCCACCTGCACGGCGGGATCAGCCGCCCGCCCAAGCCGCTCGACGCGCGGGCTGAAAAGCTGTTCGGGATCGTCGAGGAATGCTCTGCCCTGCTCGGCGCGCCGATCACGCGGCTGGCATCGGGCGGAGTCTGCGATGGCAACAACATCGCCGCCTGCGGCGTCCCCGTGGTCGATACCATGGGGGTACGCGGCGGGGCGATCCATTCGCCGGACGAATTCCTGATCGTGCCCAGCCTCGCCGAACGCGCCCGCCTGTCGGCGCTGGTGCTGCACCGGTTGGCCACATGAGGCTGATCCGGACCACCCAACCCCGTCATCCCGGGCTTGACCCGGGATCCAGCTGTTCTTTTTCCACCTTGCGCCCAAGGCAGCTGGCCCCCGGATCAAGTCCGGGGTGACGATAGAGATGAAACCCACCACTCTGACCACCGGAGCCCCGCTTTGACCTTCGTGATCCGCGCCGCGCGCGAAACCGACCTGCAGCATATCTACGAGATGGCCAAGCGCACCGGCGGGGGCTTCACCAACCTGCCGCCCGATCGCAAGGCACTGATGGCCAAGCTGGAACGCAGCGCGGCCGGCTTTGCCCGCACGGGCGAGGATGTGGGCGACGACCTGTTCGTGTTCGTGCTGGAAAACACCGCCACTCACGAAGTGCGCGGGACCTGCCAGGTGTTTTCCGCCGTGGGGCAGAAGTGGCCGTTCTATTCCTACCGGATCGGCGCACTGACCCAGCACAGCGTGGAACTGGGCCGCACTTTTCGGGCCGATATCCTTAACTTGTCGACCGATCTTGAAGGATCGTCGGAAGTGGGCGGGCTGTTCCTGCACCCGGGCGAACGCGCCGGGGGGCTGGGCATGCTGATCGCGCGCAGCCGCTACCTGTTCATCCGCGCCCACCGCGCCCGCTTTGCCGACCGGTGCCTGGCCGAACTGCGCGGGGTGATCGACGAGGCGGGCGGATCGCCGTTCTGGGACGGGGTCGCGGGCCGCTTCTTCGGGATGAATTTCCAGGACGCCGACGAGTTCAACGCGAAATTCGGCAACCAGTTCATCGCCGACCTGATGCCCAAGCACCCGGTCTATATCGCCATGCTGGGCGAACATGCCCGCTCGGTGATCGGAGTGCCCCACCCCACCGGTCGCGCCGCGATGCGCATGCTGGAGGAGGAAGGCTTTGCCTGGGAAAACTACATCGACATCTTCGATGGCGGCCCGACCATGACCGCGCGGACCGACCAGATCCGCTCGATCCGCGAGGCAGCGGATGACGCGATCGTCGCGCTTGACGCGGGGCTGGGCGAACACATGGCCGGGGAAAAGCGGCTGGTCGCCTGCGGCAAGCTGGCCGATTTCCGCTGCGCCTATGGCTGGATCGCCCCCAGCGGCGATGGCATCGCGCTCGATCCCCAATGCGCCGAGGTGCTGGGCGTCGCCCCGGGCGACACGGTCACCCACGTGGCGCGGTGGTGAGCATGGCCTGCCGCGAAATCAACTTCGACGGGATCATCGGCCCCAGCCACAACTACGCGGGCCTCAGCCTCGGCAACCTCGCCTCGGCCAGTCACGCCGGCGATGCCTCGTTCCCGCGCGCGGCGGCGCTGCAGGGGCTGGCGAAGATGCGCCACAACCTGGCGCTGGGCTTGGCGCAGGGCTTCCTGTTGCCCCTGCCCCGCCCGAACGCGCGCTTCCTGGCCGCAATCGGCGCCGATGCCAGCGAGGACCGGCGCCTGCGGGCGGCGGCCTGGTCGGCCAGTTCGATGTGGACCGCCAATGCCGCCACGGTCAGCCCGGCGGCCGATTGCGCGGACGGGCGCTGCCACCTGACCGCCGCGAACCTCGTGACCATGCCGCACCGTTCGCAGGAATGGCCCGACACGGTTCGTCAGCTGCGACTGGCCTTTGCCGACGCCGCGCACTTTGCCGTGCACGATGCGGTGCCGCCCTGCTTTGGCGATGAAGGCGCGGCCAATCACATGCGGATGGCGCGGGCGCACGGCGAACCGGGGCTGGAAATCTTCGTCTATGGCACCAGCGGCGGCGCCTTTCCGGCGCGCCAGCACGAACAGGCCAGCCGGGCGGTGGCGCGGCTGCACGGGCTGGACCCGGCGCGCACGCTGTTCGTCGAGCAGAACCCCGAAGCGATCGCCGCCGGGGCGTTCCACAACGACGTGGTCGCCGTGGCGAACGAGCGGGTGCTGTTCACCCACGAACAGGCCTTTGCCGATCCTGAAGGCACCTATGCCGCGATCCGCCAGCGCCTGCCCGAAGCGGAGATCGTGGTGGTTCCGGCCAGCGCGGTCAGCCTGGCCGACGCGATCAGGAGCTATCTGTTCAACGCCCAGCTGCTGACCCTGCCCGGCGGCGAAATGGCGCTGGTGATCCCGCTCGAAGCCTGGGATCACCCGCGCGTGCGTGCCTGGCTGGACGGGATGCTGGCCGGCAACGGTCCGATCCGGCAAGTCCTGCCGGTCGATGTGCGCCAGTCGATGGCCAATGGCGGCGGCCCGGCCTGCCTGCGCCTGCGCGTGGTGGCCGATCCGGCGCACGTCGATCCGCGCTTCCTGCTGGACGAGGCGAAGGCCGAGCGGATCGGCGCGGTGATCGCCGCGCGCTGGCCCGAACAGATCGATCCCGCCGACCTGGGGCGCGAGAGCCTGGCAGCGACGGTCATCGCCGCGCGCGCCGCGCTGCTCGAGGAGCTGGACCTGGCCCAGCTGGCCTGACCCCTGTCGGCAGGCTTTACAATCGCCACCTGCGTTAACCAGCCACTTGCGCACAAATCCAGGGCTGGCATGATCATTGCTCATTCCCGTGTTAGGAATTTGCGAGGGACCATGCTGCAAGTGATCGGGCGCCTGTTCATGATCAAGACCCCGGTCGAGGCGTACCTGATCATCTATGCCCTGGCGCTGGGCGCGGTTGAGCGCGGCAGCGTCTACCTGCAGCGCTTTCCGGGCTTTGGCGGCAAGCTGCTGTTCCTCGCCTGCACCGGCGCGGTGTTCATGGCGGGCGGCAAGGTGCTGGACTGCCTGAAGCACGAAAAGCGCCTGGCCGAGAATCCCGAAACCGTGTTCTAGGGGATTGCGCCCGCGCGGCCGATTGCCGTCAGATTTGTTTCAGACCGAGGCGAGAATGGTGGGCTGCGAGAACCGGCGCGCAGCGACCATCAGGGTCGTGAGCACCGGAAGCGCAGCAGACTGCCGTTCGCAGCCCGGTATGAAGCAAATCTGACGGCAATCGGTGGGGGGATTCTGTTGCTAGGCTCCCCCCGGGCCCCCGGTTTCCGATTCTGTTACCCGGTTCGGTCCGAACCGTGCTTTCGCTTTGTAAATTCAGGCCGTGAGGCCAGTCACATTACGCGGCGAGAGCAAGTGCTTCGTTGTCGTTGGCACTTATGAGTTTTGAGCCTTATACGGGTTACTCAGCCCGGGCGAAAACAACGCTTTTCAACACACGTCGATCCTAGTTCGGCCCCGTCATCTGCCTGCCCGTTTCGGGGCAGGAGGTGGTGGAGCCGCCGGGTACCGCCCCCGGGTCCGCTGTGCCTATTGCACGCCGCAGTTTATCGCCATAGCCGGGCGAACCCGGCAGAACCCTATATAGGTGGCCTGCGCCAAATGAAAAGGGGCGGAGCCGCAGCCCCGCCCCTGATCTGGAATTGGCGCGCGCGGCCTACTTCTTCAGCGCGTCGCGGATCTCGGTCAGCAGGTCCACCTCGCTCGGCCCGGCGGGGGCGGCGGGGGCCGGCGGCATGGCCTTGTTCGCGGCCTTGACGATCAGGAAGATCACCCAGGCCATGATCAGGAAGTTGATCACCGCGGTCACGAAGCTGCCATAGGCCAGCACGTTGGCCCCGGCCTTGCGCGCGGCATCGAGCGGCGTGCCGGGCGCGACATCGCCCGACAGCACGAAATACTTGGCCGAAAAGTCCAGCCCGCCGAACACCCGGCCGATCACCGGCATGATGATGTCTTCGGTAAGCGAGGTCACGATCTTGCCGAAGGCGGCGCCGATGATCACACCGACCGCCAGGTCCAGCACGTTGCCCTTGGCGATGAACGCCTTGAATTCAGTAACCATCGACATTTTCGTAAACTCCCCATCTGCGATCTGGTTCGCCCCGACTGCTGCCACAAATGCCACGGGCCGACAACAATCCATTGAATCGACGGAATTTGTGATCCCCCGTCTTGAAGGCGCGGCCAGGCGTGCCATATCAATGCGCAGTCGCGGCTCCGCGCCGCCTGATGAGAGGAACGCAAAGGCCATGTCTGCCACTACCCCCGCATCGCTTGTCCGCCGTATCGCCACCGCCGCGCTTGCCCTGGGCGCCTCGCTGAGCCTGGCCGGCTGCGGGATCAACAGCGTGCCGACCGCCGAGGAAAACGCCAAGGCCAAGTGGGGCGACGTCGAAAGCGCCTACCAGCGCCGCGCGGACCTGGTGCCCAACCTGGTCGAAACCGCCAAGGCCGCCGCCGCTTCGGAAACCCAGATCCTGACCAACGTCACCCAGGCCCGCGCCGCGGCGACGTCGATCAACGTCACCACCGAAGACCTGTCGAACCCGGAAGCCTTCGAAAAGTTCCAGGGCGCACAGAACCAGCTGACCCAGGCGCTGGGCCAGCTGCGCACCGTGGTCGAAAACTATCCCCAGCTGCAAAGCCAGGCTCGCTTCGCCGACCTGATGACCCAGCTGGAAGGCACCGAAAACCGGATCAACGTGGCCCGCACCCGCTATAACGAGGCGGTCCAGGCCTATAACACCACGATCCGCACCTTCCCCGACGCGATTGGCGCCAAAGTGATCTACGGCGCCAAGCCGATGGTGCCGTTCAAGGCCGACCCGTCGGCCGCGACCGCGCCCAAGGTCAACTTCGGCGGCGCTCCGGCGGCTCCGGCCAATGACAATGCCGCCGATGCCCCCGCGGCCAAGCCCGCCGCGGCGGCGCAGTAAGCCCGGGAGCGACGAAAGGGCACGCCCATGCGGCTGCTGATGCTCTGCTGGCTGGCGCTCCTGGCATTTGCCGGGGCGCCGGCCCATGCCGCCCTGCCCGCCCGCCCCGACGGGCCGGTGCTGGACGCGGCCGCGATCATCCCCGACGACCGCCAGGCCGCGCTCGAACAGAAGCTGGCTGCTTATAACAAGGCGACCGGCCGGGCGCTGATGGTGGTCACCGTCTCCAGCCTGGATGGCGAGGACGTGCGCAGCTATGGCGTCAACCTCGGCCATGCCTGGGGCGTGGGCGGCAAGGACACCGACCAGGGCCTGATCCTGCTGGTCGCGCCCAGCGAGCGCAAGCTGTCGATCGAGACCGGCTATGGGCTGGAGGAATTCCTGCCCGACGTGCTGGCCGGGCGGATCATCCGCGAAAGCATCACCCCCCGATTCAAGGCCAATGACTATCCCGGCGGGATCGAGGCCGGGATCGACGCGATCATCACCCAGCTCAATCGCGATCCGGCCGATGCCAAGGCCGTGGCCGAAGCCGCCAAGGCGGCCGAGGCGCAACGCGGCGCCAGCAATGGCGATGCCGGCGCGGGCAGCGTGGTGTTCTGGATCGTGCTGATCCTGTTCTTCATGTTCGCCTTTGGCCGGCGCGGCCGCCGTTATGGCCGGCGCAGCGGGATCGATCCCGGCATCGTGCTGTGGGGGATCAGCGAGGCGCTGCACCACTCGGGCCGGTCTGGCGGCTGGGGTGGCGGCGATAGTGGCGGCGGCTCTGACTGGGGTGGATTTGGCGGCGGCGACTTCGGTGGCGGCGGCGCTTCGGGAGACTGGTAATGGGCAACCCACCGATCCTGCTGACCGAAGCCGACCATGACCGCATTTCAAAGGCGGTCCACGCCGCCGAACTGCGCAGCGCGGGCGAAATCGTGACGATCGTCACCCGCCGGTCCGATGGCTATAGCGATGTCGCGCTGGCCTGGGCCGCGCTGGCGGCGTTCACCGCGCTGACCGTGCTGTCACTGCTGCCCCACGTCTACCTGCCGCTGGTTGATCAGCTGCTGGGCCGCTGGGGCCACGAATGGACCGCGCGCGAAGTGCTGGTGCTGGCGGCGATGGTCGCCATGGCCAAGTTCCTGGCCATGCTGGCGCTGCAACTGTGGCAGCCGCTGAAGTGGCTGCTGGTGCCGCGCCACATCAAGGCGGCGCGGGTCCGCGCGCGGGCGATCACCTGTTTCAAGGTCGGCGCGGAACGCCGCACCAGCGGGCGAACGGGCGTGCTGATCTATGTCAGCCTGGCCGAACACCGCGCCGAAATCGTCGCCGATGCGGCGATTGCGGCGCAGGTCAGCGGCGAGGTGTGGGGCGAAGCCATGGCCGCGCTGCTGGCCGGCCTGCGCAGCGGCCGGGCCGCAGGCGGGCTAGTCGGCGCGGTGGACAAGGTCGGCGCCGTGTTGGCGCAGCACTTCCCCCGCGCGGACGATGACGTCAACGAGCTGCCCGACCGCCTGATCGAGGTGTGATGGCGCACCGCTTCACAGCTTGAGCGGATTGTAACCCAGTTTCGTTGCCACGGCCCGCAGGTAGGCCGCCATCCAGCCAGCCGCGAGCGACCGCGCTTTCAGGCTGTGGGCGCCCCACCCGCCATCGATTATGGCCTGGGCAACGAATTTCCCGCGACCCGAAAACAGCCCCCCCGTCAACATGACGCTCTCGGGAATCAGCTTGAGCAAGGCGCTTTCATCGGCCCCGGCGGCGATCAACTGCTTTACCCGGTCATGGGCCGACAGGTCGAAGATCGGAGGGCGGTCGGCGGCAATGCAGATGTCGAGGACATGGTTCAGGATTGTATTCAGATCGAAATCAGACCGCTGTTCCACCGCTTCGGCAATGTCCCACAGTTGCTCGCCGATTGGCTGTACCTTGGTATCAGAGATCATGATTCTGTTCCTTCACGGCGCGGGATTGCCGACGCAATTTGTTTTCAAGATCCCCATACCGGGTGTCGGCATATTCGGTGACCCGTGGCACGCGGTGCACCCAGCTCAGCCAGATCCAGTGCCCCTCACGCAGTTTCACTGGCCGCCAGGCAAACCACTTGCCCTCTTTCCTATGCCAGTTACCGAACACGGTCAGATTCCTTCTTCAGCATGCAGGATGTACCCAAGGTTCTGGCGTGCAGTGATGCGATAGCCAGGGCGCAACAGCTTGCGCAGGTGACAGATGATCACCTTCAGGTTGGCATCCGAGATATAGGCTTCCCGGCCACCGATCGCCTGGCAAAGGGTCCGGTACTGCACCACCCGGTTCTTGTGTTCGGCGAGATATTCCAGCGCCCGCATCTGGCGGGGGGAGATATGGCGCAGGTCGCAAATCGCGCTGAGCGCCACGTTTTCCATGCGCTGCTTGTCCTGCACGGCCATGGTCATCCGGTAACGCCGCCAGATCGCAAAGGTCCTGGCTTGCGCTTCAAGCGGCTGCACCCTGGTGACATCGAAGACATCATCGAAACCGGCAGTGAGCGCCTTGCCCCGGCGCTGGACATTGCCGGAACTCAACAGGCACAGCTTGACCTTGTTTTCCAGCAAGGGGGCATTGACGCGCAGGAACGGCTTGAACCGGGACACGTCCTGGCAACCGATCAGCAGGACATCGAAGGGGCCATCCGCGTCAGTCAAGAAATGCGTCGCATTATCAGAAAATTCGTAAGATTTGACGTCGCCATAAGTCTCCGCGACCCACTCAGCCCGCCTGGCGGCTGAAGTATCTCTTACAAATATATATCGAACTTTTGCAATTTTACTTGCGAAAAACCTCAAATAATTTGTGAAATTAAATTCATCATCCTTCGAAATGTCGAATTTTTCGGCATCTTTCATCATGACAAAAGTCGATTTAGCACGCATTTTGTGCGCCCTCTTGTTCCGATTTGTCGCAAATTAGTCATTTTGATTAAACCAGAATTTCATTCCCCACCTGATCTGGATAGCTTTTATATTATTAAGATGCAAGGCGAGCGGAATAATTAACGCATTATTTCCCGTACAACCCCTTGTTTCCAAACTGGTCTCTTTTGCAACAAAGAATCCGACCTGAGCCGAACCGAGCCCCATGCGGGACAAAACGCAGGCAAATCCGCGCAGATGGTTAAGGCCGGGCGAAACCGCACCGGACCTTAACCGTCGGTGAAGGTCGCCGTCGCATGCGCCGCACCGCTCCGCGACGCGGTCAGAACGCAGCGCGCAGCGCCGCCGTGCCCCGACCCGCAAGGCTTCGTTTGGGCAGCACGCACCCGGCAAACAAATTCACATGCTCGAACTTTTCAAGCACGCGAAAATGTGGCAGAGCGAATCCAACGGCGCCGCAAGGTGTGCCGCGATGTTGTGTGAAAGGATCCCTGATGGGCGCTCAAAGCCTCGAATCCGTGCTCGCCGGTGCGGGCAACCTGGTCGAAATGGTCCGCAACCAGCAGGTTGGGCCGAACGTCTATCCGGGCGTTCCGGCGGAATATTCCAACTGGCGGCTGGAACAGTGGGCCTGGGCGCACACCGCGGTGCTCTATAACCAGAGCTACCACATGGTCGATCTGGCGGTGCGCGGGCCGGACGCGTTCAAGATGCTGGAATACCTGGGCGTCAACACCTTCAAGAACTTCCAGCCGGACCGCGCCAAGCAGTTCGTGCCGGTCACGCCCTATGGCCATGTCATCGGCGACGTGATCCTGTTCTATCTGGACGAGAACCACTTCAACCTGGTCGGCCGCGCGCCGACGATCGAATGGGTCGAATATCACGCCGCCAGCGGCAACTGGAACGTGACGGTTGAACGCGACGAACGCTGGGCGATGCGCAGCGACGGACGCCGCAACAACTATCGCTTCCAGATCCAGGGCCCCAAGGCCATGGCGATCATGGAAAAGGCGCTTGGCGCAACGCCGCCCGACCTCAAGTTCTTCCACATGTGCCGCATGACCATTGCCGGCAAGGAAGTGCGCGCGCTGCGCCACGGCATGGCCGGGCAGCCGGGATTCGAGCTGATGGGCCCCTGGGAAGATTACGGCGCGGTCCACGCCGCGCTGGTCGAAGCGGGTAAGGAATTCGGCATGGCGCTGGTCGGCGGCCGGGCCTATTCCTCGAACACGCTGGAATCCGGCTGGATCCCCTCGCCCTTCCCGGCGATCTACACCGGCGATGAACTGAAGCCCTACCGCGAATGGCTGAGCGCCAATTCCTATGAAGCCAAGTGCTCGGTCGGCGGCTCGTGGGTGCCGGACAGCATCGAAGGCTATTACACCACGCCTTGGGACCTGGGCTATGGCCCCTTCGTCAAGTTCGACCACGATTTCATTGGCCGCGCCGCGCTGGAAAAGATGGCGGCAGCGGGCAATCACCGCACCAAGGTGACCCTGGCGCTCGACAACGAGGACGTGATGCGGGTGCAAAGCTCGGCCCTGTCGAAGGGTGAGCGCGCCAAGTTCATGGAATATCCCAGCGCCGTCTATGCAATGCACCCGTTCGACATGGTGCTGCAGGATGGCAAGATGTGCGGCCTGTCGACCTGGATCGGCTATACCGCGAACGAGGGCAAGTTCCTGACCCTGGCGATGATGGATCCCGGTTTCGCCACCCCCGGCACCGAAGTTTCGCTGCTGTGGGGCGAACCGAACGGCGGCACCACCAAGCCGACGGTCGAACCGCACGTCCAGACCGAAATCAAGGCCGTGGTCGCAGCCGTGCCCTATTCGGAAGTGGCGCGCGACAGCTACGCCGAAGGCTGGCGCACCAAGAAGTGATCAGCCGGCCAGGGCCTGTGCCGCGCGGGTCAGCGCGGTGCGGGCCTTGGCCGCCAATTCCGGGGTGAAGCGCACTTCGGGCACGGCCACGGCAAAGGCGCCCACGGCCGCCCCGTTCAGCCAGGCCGGCGCGGCCAGGCCGCAGATCCCCAGCGTGTTTTCCTCGTGCGCCTCGGCCAGCCCGGTCCGCCGCACTTCGGCCAGCGCCTCGCGCAGGGCAGCTTCCTCGATCTGGGTGTGGCGGGTGTGGCGCTCGCGCGGGCACTCGGCAAAATAGCGCGCCAGCTCGTCTTCGGGCAACTGAGCCAGGATCGCCTTGCCCGCCGCCAGGCTGTGCAGCGGCTTGCGGTGGCCCGGCTCGATCGCATAGCGCAGCGCCTGACCGCTGGCTTCGGTAACCAGCGCCTCGATCTCCCAGCCACTGCGGACCATGAAGCTGGCCGTTTCGTCCAGCTCGCTGCGCAGCAGCTTGACCAGCGGTTCGACCCGGTCAGCCAGGGTCAGCGCCGCGGGGGGGACCACCAGCCGGGCCAGGCCCGGGCCGGGGCGATAGCGACGCCCGTCGCGCACCAGGTAACCGCGCTCGGCCAGGGTGCCGAGCAAGTAGGACGTGCTCGACACCGGAATGTCGAGCGCGGCGGCGATGTCCTGCGCGATCGGGCCTTGCGGGTGGGCCACCACGAATTCGATGATGTCGAGCGTGCGCATCGCCGACTTGACGCTGGTGCTGCTGGCGGGCTGGGGCATGGTCCGGCTCACCAGGCGAGGCTGCCGCGCCGCTCGGCAAAGCGCCAGCCATCAGCCGTCAGCACGAAGCGGTCGTGGAACGATCCGGCCAGCGGCGCGCCTTCGGGTTGGAACAGGACCATCGCGCTTTCGCCCCGGGCCTCGGTGGGGGACACCACGTCGATCACCACGTTCGAGCAGACATGCCGCGTCTTGCGCGGCGGGCGCGCCTGGAACGCGGCGAGGATCGCCGCTTGGCCGACCACCGGCGCATCGGGCGCGGTCGGGCGGGTCATCACCCCATCCGCGGCATAGAGCGCCGCCACGCCCGGCCAATCCGCCGCGTCGTTGCGGTTGGCATAAAGCGCGATCAGCCGGGCGCAGTCCGCCTCGATCGCGCGGCGCTCGTCAGGGCTCACAAGCGCGCTCCGGCAATGTCGGCCCCGGCCCGCAGGTTGGCGAGCTTGCGCCAGGTGACGATCGGATCGATCTTGCCATAGCCGGCAAAGGTGCCGAACCCGCAGTCGGTGCTGGCGACCACGCGGTCCGGCCCGACGATCCCGGCGAAACGTTCGATCCGCTGGGCGATCAGCTCGGGATGCTCGACATAGTTGGAACAGGTGTCGATCATGCCGGGGGCCAGCACCTTGTGCGACGGCAGCTTGGCATCGCGCCACACGGTCCATTCATGTTCGTGCCGGGGGTTGGCTGCCTCGAACAGCACGGTCGCGGGCCGCGCCTTGATCACGATGTCGACCACCTTTTCCAGCGGAATGTCGTGATCGTGCGGCCCTTCGTAGTTGCCCCAGCAGATGTGCATCCGCATCCGTTCGGGCGGGATGTTGGCCGTGGCGGCGTTGAGCGCCTCGACATTGGCCGCCGCGATCCGCAGGAACTCCTCCTCGCTCGCGTCCTGGTAGCCGGTGTGCCGGCTCATCGCGAGGTCCGGGCAATCGAGCTGGAGGTAGAAGCCCGCGTTGACGATCGTCTCGTACTCCTCGCGCATCGCATCGACCAGCGCGGCAAGGTAAGCTTCGTGGCTGGGATAGTGGCGGTTGACCTGGAACGCGGTGATCAGCCCCGGCGAGGCCGCGTTCATGAAGGCTTCGGTATCGGGCGCAGCATGCTTGTCCAGCGCGGCGCGGAAGCGGCGGATATCGTCGTGCAGCGGCTGGAGCGTGATCAGCTTTACGTCGCCGATGCAGCTGGCGCGGACGAATTCCTGGCTGCCCATGATCGCCGACAGCTTCTTGGCCAGCTGCGGCACTTCGGCCAGGTCCGCCGCGGGCTTGCGGTCGGTATGCCCGCCAAAGCCGGACAGCCGCTCGATCATGTAGGTCGAATAGCCGACCTTGCCGAGTTCGCCGTCCGACACGATCGACACCCCGGCGGCCACCTGCTGCCGGACCGCTTCATCCACCGCCGCGCCAACCACGCGGTCAAACTCCGCCGCGTCGTAAGGCTTGCCCGCATCGCGCGCGAGCAACAGCGGCGTCAGTTCCTCGCCGCGCGGCAGGCTGCCGACATGGGTGGTCTTGATATGGGGCATCGTCCGGGAATCCCTCTGCAAAGCTTCAAGGGACTTGTTCGCATATATGAATGTTTCAAGCAAACGAACTCAGCCACGCCGAGCGGAGATTTCAGCCTGCGCGTGGAATGGTGTCAGTGAAGGAACAGGCTAGAGCGCCCTAACCCCGGCGCGAGCTTTCGCGCACCACCAGTCGCACCGGCACGCGCCGTGCCTCGCGGGTTTCGCCGGCAATTTCGGCCAGCAACTTGTCGACCATCATGTCCCCGGCGGCGCGGAAATCCGGTTCGACCGAGGTCAACGGCGGCGCGGAATAGGCCCCGGCGCGGATCCCGTCGAAGCCGACCAGCCCGACCTGCCCCGGCACGGCCAGGCCGCGCGCGTGCAATTCATCGAGCGCGCCCAGCGCGATCGGATCGCACACCGCGAACAGCGCGTCGAACGATACGCCCTGTTCGATCAGCATGGCCACCGCCCGGCGGCCCTGATCTTCGCGGCTGAGGCCCTTTTCGATCGGCATCAGCACGGGTTCCAGCCCGGCTTCGCGCATCTGCTGGGCATAGCCTTCGTAGCGTTCAAGGAACTGGCGCTGCGGCGAGGTTTCCGACCCGATGCAGACGATCCGCTGATAACCCTGCTCGATCAGGTGGGCCGTGGCGAGGCGGCCGCCGCTGTAGTTGTCGGACCGGACCCATTCGACATCGTCGAACGGCGCGCCCCAGCACACCCAGTGCATCCCGCCCTGCCCCAGCTGGCGGAAATAGTCCCAGGCCGAATAGTTCTCGGTCGTGCCGATCACCGCCAGGCCATCGGCCTTGCGCTGTTCCTGGTAGCGGCCGTTGAAGTTTTCCGGCCCGTCCTGGAAACTGACCAGCGTTTCATACCCGCGCAGCGAAGCCGCGCCGCAGACCGAAGCGAGCAGTGCCGAATGGAACGGATTGAGGTCCTTGCGGTCCTCGCCCGGGCGGCAGACCACCACCACGGCCAGCGTCCCCGTCTTGCCGGTGCGCAGCCGCGCGGCGTTTTCATCGACGAAGTAGTTCAGCCGCCGCGCCGCTTCGGCCACGCGCAGCCGGGTCGCCTCGCTCACCACCGGGTCCCCGGCCAGCGCGCGCGACACCGTTGACTGGCTGACGCCCGCTTCGGCCGCCACGTCGAACGAGGTCACGCGGTAACTGCGTGCCTTTGACCGGGTTTCCTGATCGCCCATGCGCCCCGCTTACATTGCCGAAATGCCGCCGTCGAGTTTGAGCTCGGCGCCGGTCATGAAACGGCTTTCGTCGCTGGCGAGATAGAGCACCCCGGCGGCGATGTCATCGGGATGGCCCACGCGCTTCAGCGGAATCTGCCGCGCCAGCTTGCCCATCACCACCTCCTTGGGATGGCCCGAGGAATTGGCGATGCCATCGAGGATCGGAGTATCGACAAAGGTCGGGTGAACCGAATTGCAGCGGATGTCCCAGCCCATCTTGGCGCAGTACAGCGCAACCGATTTCGACAGCATCCACACCGCCGCCTTGCTGGCGTTGTAGCCGGGCATGGTATCGCTGGCGATCAGCCCGGCGATGGACGAGATGTTGACGATCGAGCCGGGCTGCGTGTCCTTCATCAGCGGCAGCGCCTTCTGGCAGCCGAGGAACACCGAATCGACGTTGATCGCAAAGCCGCGGTGCCATTCCTCCAGCGTGCAGGTCTCGATATTGCCGCGCACGCCGACCCCGGCATTGTTGACCAGCACCGACAATCCGCCCAGCGCATCGCGCACCGCGTCGATCGCGGCGATCCATTCGGCTTCCTGGGTCACGTCGAGCTTCACGGCATAGGCCGTGCCCGCGCCGCGCGCCTGGTTGATCGCCTGCGCCTGCGCCTCTGCCCCGGCAATGTTGATGTCGGCCAGCACCACCTGCGCGCCTTCGCGCGCCAGCATCGCCGCCTGCGCGGCGCCCAGCCCCTGCGCCGCGCCGGTAACCAGTGCCTTCTTGCCTTGAGCCCGTCCCGCCATTGTTCTTATCCTCCCAGAATTGTCGGCCCCATCAGCGTCAGCAGCCGCACGTCGATCCCCAGCCCGCGTTCGCGCGCCTGGGCGACGAAGCCCGCCAGGTCCGCAACCGGCACACGATGGACCGTGATATCCTCGCCGTCCACCCCTCCGCCCGGGCCGATCTGGCGCAGGCCATGCGCGCGCAGCAGGGTGAAGCTTTCGCTGACCATGCCGGGGCTGGAATAGAATTCGCCGACCACTTCCATCCGCGCGGCGGTATAGCCGGTTTCCTCCTCCAGTTCGCGCACGGCGGCGGCGGTGGGATCCTCACCCACGGTATCCTCGCCATCGCCGATCAGCCCGGCGGGCAGCTCGATCGTGCTGCGCCCCAAGGGCACGCGGTACTGCTCGACCAGCAGCACGTGGGCCGCATCGTCCACCGCCAGAATCACCGCGGCGCGGATGCCGCGCGCGCGGCTGACATATTCCCACTTGCCCCGCGTCTTGGCCACGATGAAGCGGCCCTGCCAGCGGATTTCTTCCGGTTCGTCGTTCATCCTGCCGGGACTACACGAAGCCGGGACACTGGCAAACCGCGCGGCGCGCGCTGTGCCCGCTATTTCCTGGCCAGCGCGCCCTGCACTGCGCCAGCCGGGAAATCGGAGGTCCGCACGGTCACTGCATAGTTGGCTGGGTTCTCGACGATCGGTTTCAGCACGCTGGGTTCGGCGGCGATGCATTCGTCCGCGCTGGTCCCGCTGATTTCCAGCTTGACCAGCGGATCGGGGCTACCCGCCGCATGGACCGCCGCGCCGGTCACCTTGCCCAGCTTGGCAAGGTTCAGCGTGTAGCAGAAATCGCCCAGATCCGCGTCGACTTCGGCAGTGAACGTGCCCGAGCCGTCGGGATCGGCGCTGCTCCCGCCGCTCAGCGTCGCGGCCAGCTTGACCGGTGCGGCCACGGCAGCACTCGGCACGGCGAGCAAGGCAGCGGCGGCCCCGGCCAGCAGCAGGCGCGGCTTGAGAAAGGTGTGCATGGCGTCCCTCCTGTTCCCGGCAGGCAGGGGGACTCGACCCCCAGGCCGGTGCACAGCAGGCTACGCCGATTGGCGCCAATGGCAATTGCGCCGCGTCAAATCGGCGCGCGGGGCCGGCGCCGGGTCAGCCCAGCGCCCAGCGCAGCAGATAGGGCACGCCCGCCAGCGACAGCAGGCCGGCCTTGCCCCAGCTCGCCAGCTTTGCGCTCTGGTGGTTCCACAGCCCCAGCGCCCCGGCCGCGCCCATCGCGCCCGCACCCGGAATCCATATCCCCGCGAGGCCCGCCAGCCCGAAGATGCCCAGCAGCCGCACCCCGGCCCCGGGCCGCGTCTTGTCCGCGGGATTCTTGATCCCGGCGAGGCCGGCAAAGCCGATGAGGCCGAACAGGCCGACAATCGGAGCAAGTGTATCGAGCATGGCATCCCTTCCGTTTGTATTTATGGCGCAATCATGCGCCAGCCGCACGGCAGGTCAATCCGCCATGGCGACTGCGTGGCGGGATCGGTTCCATTCCAGCTACCTGTTCAGCAGCGGTGCGAGGTACTTGCCGGTATAGCTGCGCGCCACCTTGACCACTTGTTCGGGGGTGCCTTCGGCGACGATCTCGCCGCCGCGAATGCCGCCTTCGGGGCCCAGGTCGATGACCCAGTCGGCGGTCTTGATGACGTCGAGGTTGTGTTCGATCACCACCACCGAATTGCCCTGGTCGACCAGCCGGTGCAGCACTTCCAGCAGCTTGCGCACGTCCTCGAAATGGAGGCCGGTGGTCGGCTCGTCGAGGATGTAGAGCGTCTGCCCGGTCGATCGGCGCGACAGTTCCTTGGCCAGTTTGACCCGCTGCGCCTCGCCCCCGGACAGGGTGGTCGCCTGCTGGCCGACCTTGACGTAGCCCAGGCCCACCTCGTTCAGCATGTGCATCTTGTCGCGGATCGGGGGGACGGCCTTGAAGAATTCCTCGGCGTCCTCGATCGTCATGTCGAGCACGTCGGCAATCGAGTGGCCCTTGAACTTCACTTCCAGCGTTTCGCGGTTGTAGCGCTTGCCCTGGCATTCCTCGCAGGTGACGTAGACGTCGGGCAGGAAGTGCATTTCGATCTTGATCAGCCCGTCGCCCTGGCATGCCTCGCAGCGCCCGCCCTTGACGTTGAAGCTGAACCGCCCGGCCTTGTAACCGCGCGCTTCCGATTCCGGCAGGCCGGCGAACCAGTCGCGGATCTGGGTGAAAGCGCCGGTATAGGTCGCCGGGTTGCTCCGCGGAGTGCGGCCGATCGGCGACTGGTCGATCTCGATCACCTTGTCGCACAGCTCAAGCCCCGTGATCTTGTCATGCGGCCCGGCGATCACCCGCGCGCCATTGAGCGCGCGCGCCGCCCCGGCGTGGAGCGTGTCGAGCGTAAGGCTGCTTTTGCCGCTGCCCGATACCCCGGTAACGCAGCAGAAGGTGCCGAGCGGGAAGCTGGCGGTGACCCCGGTCAGGTTGTTGGCCCGCGCGTTGTGCACGGTGATGTGGTGGCCGTTGCCCTTGCGGCGCACCTCCGGCACTTCGATCCGGCGCGCGCCCGACAGGTACTGCCCGGTCAGGCTGGTCTTGCTTTTCAGGATGTCCTTGAGGCTGCCCTGCGCAACGATCTCGCCGCCGTGGACGCCCGCGCCGGGGCCCAGATCGACGATATGATCGGCCGTGCGAATCGCGTCCTCGTCATGCTCGACCACGATCACCGTGTTACCCAGGTCGCGCAGCCGCCTGAGCGTGGCGAGCAGCATGTCGTTATCGCGCTGGTGCAGGCCGATGGAGGGCTCGTCGAGCACGTAGAGCACGCCCGACAGCCCGCTGCCGATCTGGCTGGCAAGGCGGATGCGCTGGCTTTCCCCGCCCGACAGGGTGCCGCTGGTCCGATCAAGGTTGAGGTAATCGAGCCCAACGTTGTTGAGGAAGCCCAGCCGCTCGTTGATTTCCTTCAGGATCGCGCGGGCGATCTGCTGCTGCTGGCTGGTCAGCTGGTCCGACAGCGCGCCGAACCATGCCACCGCCGCCGAGACCGACAGGCGGGTGACGCTGGAAATGTCGGTCCCGGCCACCTTGACCGCCAGCGCCTCGGGCTTGAGGCGCTTGCCATCGCACACCTCGCACGGCTGCGCGGTCTGGAACTTGCCCAGTTCCTCGCGCATCCAGGCGCTTTCGGTCTGCAACAGGCGGCGGTTGAGATTGCCGATCACGCCTTCGAAGGCCTTCTTGACCGTGTAGCTCTTTTTCCCGTCGATGAAGGTCAGGTTGACCGGACGGCCGGCAGTGCCGTGGAGGATCACCACTTTCACTTCGCCGGGCAGCTCGTCCCACGGGGTTTCCAGGCTGAACCCGAATTCCGCCGCCAGGCTGGCCAGCACCTGCATGTAATAGGGCGACGGCGGGTTGCTCTTGGCCCAGGGGACGATTGCCCCCTGCTTGAGGCTGAGATGCTCGTTCGGCACCACCAGCTGGGGATCGAACAGCAGCTTTTCGCCCAGACCGTCGCAGGCCGGGCAGGCCCCCATCGGCGCGTTGAACGAGAACAGGCGGGGTTCGAGGCTTTCGATAGTGAAGCCCGAAACCGGGCAGGCGAATTTTTCGGAAAAGACGATCCGGTTGGCGGGCAGGCCCGCGCCCTTCATCGCCCCGCCCGTTTCCTCGCCCTCGCGCCCCGGGACCACGCCGTCGGCCAGGTCGACATAGGCCAGCCCCTCGGCCAGTTTCAGCGCCTGTTCGAAGCTGTCGGCCAGCCGCGTCTCGATCCCTTCGCGCACGGCGATGCGGTCAACCACCACTTCGATGTCGTGCTTGTACTTCTTGTCGAGCGCGGGGGCGTCCTCGATCGCGTAGAGCTCGCCGTCGATCCGCACGCGGGTGTAGCCGGCCTTCTGCCACTCAGCCAGTTCCTTGCGGTATTCGCCCTTGCGGCCGCGCACCACCGGGGCAAGCAGGTAGGCGCGGGTCCCTTCGGGCAGGGCCATGACCCGGTCGACCATCTGGCTGACGGTCTGCGCACTGATCGGCTCACCCGTGGCCGGGCTGTAGGGCACCCCGACCCGCGCCCAGAGCAGGCGCATGTAGTCGTAGATCTCGGTCACCGTAGCAACGGTGGAACGCGGGTTGCGACTGGTGGTCTTCTGCTCGATGCTGATCGCGGGGGACAGGCCGTCGATATGTTCGACGTCCGGCTTTTGCATCATTTCCAGGAACTGGCGGGCATAGGCCGACAGGCTCTCGACATAGCGGCGCTGCCCTTCGGCATAGATCGTGTCGAAGGCCAGGCTGCTCTTGCCAGAGCCCGACAGGCCGGTGATCACGATCAGGCTGTCGCGCGGCAGCTCGACGTCGAAACCCTTGAGATTATGCTCGCGCGCCCCGCGCACGACGATCTTGCTTAGCGACATGGCGCGGGTGTGTTCCACATCTGTTCGATTCAGGCAAGGGACCGCCCCCTGCCCAATGGGGAATGTCGCGCAAAACCCCGGAAAACCGCACCTTGTCGGCGGGTCGCGCCGCATCTGCGACGGACCGCGCCCGGCTCGTCGCAAAGCGATTGCCCGCACCGACCGGGCGCAGGCATGGCAGACCCCATCATGAGAAGAAGGGTGCGCGATGGTCGGACGGACTTTGGCGGGCATGGCTGCGCTGGGCATGTTGATCTGGTCGGGGGCGGCCTTGGCGGACGATCCCAACGATCCGGCGATGCGCAGCAAGGCCGCCCGCGCGCGCGACCATGAGATCATCCGCCAGCTCAACCTGCGCGAACTGCGCCACGTGCGCGAACGCGACGCGCGCCATGCGAGGCAATGGCGTGCCTGGGACGCGCAGCAGGACCGCCGCGCCGATCACGCCCATGCCATGGAGCGTTACCGCGAGCAGCAGCAGCGCTACCAGCGCGACATGGCCGCATGGCGCCGCGCGGTGGCCGCCTGCCGCGCGGGCGACTATCGCTATTGCCAGCGCTGACCTGACGCGCGGACGGGGTCACGGACCGAAAGTCCGGTCCGGCCATCCGGCGATTTTCCAGCAAACCCTAGGCCATTCGGCTACGGGCTCGGCATGGCGCAGATGCGTCGCCCGGCGCAGCGCCCGCCGTTCCACCAACGCCCCATTCGCTTCGGCAAACGGCATTGACTTGGCGTGCCCGCCCGGCGCAACGCAGCCTATCGCGCCTGGCGCTTGAAGAGCCTGGGCCGGAACCGTTTCTGGAGATCCAACGCTGTGAAATTCCGTCTGTTTCTGAGCACCGCCGCCCTGGCTGTCCTGGCGGCCAGCACTGTCCCGGCCCTGGCCCAGGCGGCCGACCCCGCCCTGCCGGCAGCCGTCCCCGCCAAGCCGACCTTCGGCACCTGGGGGGTCGACCTTTCCGCCCGCGACGAAAGCGTCAAGCCGGGCGACGACTTCCAGCGCCATGCTTCGGGCAAGTGGCTGGACAAGACCACCATCCCCGATGACCGCCCCAGCACCGGCACGTTCTATGACCTGCGCGAAACGGTGCAGGACCAGGTGCAGAGCCTGATCAAGGACGCCCCGGCCGGATCGAAGCACGGCGCGCTCTATGCCAGCTTCATGGACGAGGCGCGGCTCGAGACCCTGGGTCTCAAGCCGCTGCTGGCCGACATTGCCAAGATCCGCGCGATCAAGGACAAGACCGCCTTTGCCCGCCACATGGGCGGCACCAGCGGCGTGTTCGGCAGTGCGCTGGTCGGCACCTTCGTCGGGGCGGACACCGCCAATCCCGACATCAACGTGCTGTACATCGGCCAGGCCGGGCTTGGCCTGCCCGAGCGCGACTATTACTTCAACCCGCAGTTCGCCAAGCAGCGCGACGCCTACAAGGCCTATATCGAGCGCACCCTGCAGGCGATCGGCACGCCCAAGCCCAAGGCGGCGGCGGCAACAGTCTATGCCTTCGAGGAAGCCATCGCCAAGGTCAGCTGGGCTTCGGAAGAAAGCCGCGACATCGACAAGATCAACAACCCCTATTCCACCGCGCAATTCGCCAGCTATGCCCCCGGGCTTGATTGGAACGCCTTCTTCGCGGGTGCGCGCATTCCGGCGCAGCAGCGCATGATCGTGGCCGAAAACAGCGCGATCAAGCAGATCGCCGCGCTCTTTGCGAAGACCCCGCTGGCGACGCTGAAGCTTTGGCAGGAATTCCATACCGCCGACCAGGCCTCGCCCTATCTGAACAAGGCGATGGTCGACAGCCGCTTTGCCTATACCAAGACGCTGTCGGGCGTGGAAACGATCCGGCCGCGCTGGAAGCGGGCGATCGACATGGTCAACGGCTCGCTCGGCGAACTGGTCGGCGAAGCCTATGTCGCGCGCTATTTCCCGGCCTCGTCGAAGACCAAGATGGAACAGCTGGTCGTCAACCTGAAGGTCGCGATGGCCGACCGGATCGACAGCAACGGCTGGATGAGCCCGGCGACCAAGGCCGCAGCCAAGACCAAGCTGGCCAAGATGGACGTGATGGTCGGCTATCCCGACAAGTGGCGCGACTATTCGCCCCTGAAGATCGAATCCGGCGATCTCTATGGCAACGCGCTGCGCGCCGGCCGGTTCGAGGCCGACTACCAGCTGAGCTTCATGGGCAAGCCGGTGGACCGCAAGCTTTGGGGGATGAACCCGCAGACCGTGAACGCCTATAACGGCGGGCTGGAAAACAAGATCGTGTTCCCGGCGGGCATCCTGCAGGCACCGTTCTTCGATCCGGCGGCGGACGATGCGGTCAACTATGGCGCGATCGGCGCGGTGATCGGCCACGAAATCAGCCACGGCTTCGACGATCAGGGCCGCAAGATCGACGAAACCGGCAAGGTCCGCGACTGGTGGACCGCCGAGGACGCCAAGCGCTTCGAAGCGGAAAGCACCGTGTTCGGCGACCAGTACGCCAAGTTCGAAGCCGCGCCGGGTGCTTTCGTGAACCCCAAGCTGACCATGGGCGAAAATATTGCCGACTTTGCCGGGGTCTCGGTGGCGCTGGACGCCTACCACAAGTCGCTTGGCGGCAAGGAAGCCCCGGTGATCGACGGGCTGACCGGCGACCAGCGCTTCTTCCTGGCCTATGCGCAGGTCTGGCGCAGCAAGATGCGCGAAGATGCGCTGCGCAACCAGGTGACCACCGACCCGCACAGCCCCGGCCGCTTCCGCGTGCTCGGCCCGCTGCGCAACGTCGAACCGTGGTACCAGGCGTTCGGCGTCAAGCCGGGCGACAGCATGTACATCCCGCCGGAGCAGCGCGCCAAGATCTGGTAAGCGCCGGACAAGCGAAGGGCAGCCCACGGGCTGCCCTTTTCGCGTCAGCCCACCGCCAGCGCGCGGCTGCCCGCATCGCCCAGCCAGCGCGCCGCAACGCCCCAATGGGCCGAGATCGCTTCGGCGCGCAGCGCGGTTTCGGGCGGGCCATCCTCCACCAGTCGCCCCTCGCGCAGCACCAGCACCCGGTCGGCGTGGTTCATCGCCTGGGCCAGGTCATGCATCACCAGCACCACGCCCAGCCCCTGCCCGGCCAGCCGCCGGAAATGGGCGAGCAGCGCCAACTGGTGCGCCAGGTCAAGGTTGGCGAGCGGCTCGTCCGCCAGCAGCCAGCGCGGCTGGCCCGCCAGCACCCGGGCAAGCAAGGAGCGGGCGCGTTCGCCGCCGGACAGCTGTGAGACGGGGCGGTCACGGAGCGCATCGAGGTGCAGCGCGGCCAGCGCGGCGTCCACTGCCGCCGCATTGTCCGCCGCGCCGGTTGACCAGGGCAAGCGGCCAAGCCCCGCCAGCGTCGCAACGCTGACGTCCCAGGCCAGCTCTGCCGCCTGCGGCAGATAGCCGATCGCCTGCGCGCGCTGGCGCGGCGGCAGCTGAGCCAGGTCCTGACCATCGAGCAGCGCCCGGCCTGCATCGACCGGCAGCAATGCAGCGAGCGAGGCCAGCAGCGTGCTCTTGCCCGCGCCGTTGGGGCCGCAGATCGCGGTAACCTGTCCTGGAGCCAGAGCGGTGTCGATGGCCACGATCCGGCGGCCCAAAGTCAGGCCCTGTGCTTCCAGCATCACGCCAGCTCCCGCTTCAGGCGCAGCAGCAGCGCGAGGAAGAACGGCGCGCCAAGCAGCGACAAGGCGATGCCAAGGCGCAGTTCGCCCTGTAGCGGCAGCACCCGGCACAGGCAGTCCGCCACCAGCAACAGCAGCGCCCCGGCCAGCGCGGACGGCACGATCAGCCGGCTCGGGCGGCCATCGGTGTGGGGGCGCACGAAATGCGGCACCATCAGCCCGACAAAGCCGATGATCCCGGCCACGGCTACGCTGGCGCCCACGGTCAGCCCGATCCCGGCAATCATCAGCGCCTGCAAACGGCGCGGATCGACGCCGAGCGAGCGGGCGGCGAGGTCACCGAGGCTCAGCGCATCAAGGTTGCGCCCGGCCAGCAGCAGCACCGCCACGCCCAGCGCGGTCAGCGGCGCGGCGATCCACACTTCGGCCCAGCCGCGATCGGCCAGCGCGCCCATCAGCCAGGTGACGATCTCGCTCATCGCAAAAGGCGTGGGCGACAGGCTGATCGCCAGGCTCATCAAGGCCCCGGCC
Organism: Novosphingobium sp.; assembly: GCF_041905565.1. Taxonomy (GTDB): domain Bacteria; phylum Pseudomonadota; class Alphaproteobacteria; order Sphingomonadales; family Sphingomonadaceae; genus Novosphingobium. The sequence continues at coordinate 48,187 of NZ_JAYRKX010000003.1, forward strand.
AGGCTGGCAATCATCATTCCGGCCAGCGTGAACAGCAGCACCCCGCCGCTGCGCCCGGCGATCAGACCCAGCAGCGCCATCGCCCCGCCCGCGCCGATCAGCGCGAACAGCGGCAGCGCCCAGCCGCTGGCCGCCCAGCCGGTCCAGAAGCTCAGCACCGCGCCCAGAGCCGCGCCGGGGGCAATCCCGAACAATCCCGGATCGGCCAGCGGGTTGCGCAGGTAGCCCTGCATCGCCGCCCCCGCCGCGCCCAGCCCCGCGCCCAGCACCAGCGCCAGCACGGCGCGCGGCAGGCGCAGTTCCACGAATATCACCGCCGCATTGGGCAATTGCGGATCGAACGGATCGATCCACACCCGCCCGGCCAGCAGGCTGAGCGGCACGGCCAGCGCCAGCAGGGCGATCAGCAAGGTATTCAGCCGGGTCATTTGAGGCCGCTCCGCACTTCAGCCAGCCGCTGGGCGGCGCGCACGATGGTCGGCCCGCCGCACCACAGCAGCGCGGGATCAAGCCGCGCGCGACTGGTGCCTTTCAGTGCCGCCAGCGCCGGGTGGCGCAGCATCCGGTCCTCGTTGCCGTGCAGGTCCCCGGCGGTCAGGATCACGCGCGGGGGATTGGCCAGGACCTGTTCCAGCGGCAGCAGATCGGCCTGCTTCAGCCCGCGCTGCGCCGCCACGCTGGCAAAGCCGGTACGCGCCAGCAGCGCGGCGATCAGCGTGTCCTGCCCCGGCACCATGCCGCCCGATTGCCAGACCAGCGCGGGCACGGTGGGCGCGCCGGCGGGCGGCGCGGCCTGGGCCAGCGCCGCTTCAATCCGGGCGGCCAGCGCCTCGCCCCGGTCGGGATGGCCGGCCAGGGCGGCGATGCGGCGGACCTGCTCCAGGCTGGCAGGCACGTCCGCCGCCATGCCGAAGCGTTCCAGCCGGTAGCCCAGCCGCGCCAGCGCAGCGGCGGTCGCCGGCGGGGTAAAGCTGCTGCCCAGCACCAGATCGGGACGCAGCGCGGCCACTTCCTCGACCGTGCCGGACAGGGCCGGGAAACGCCGCGCCGTGGTAACGTCCATCGAGGACGCCGCCGGATCGCTCGAAAAGGCCGACAGCCCGGCGATCTGCGCCGGATCGGCCACTTTGGCCAGGATCGCGTCGGTACAGGGATTCAGGCTGGCGATCCGCGGCAGCGGCGGCCCCGCCTCGCGCGCCGGAGCGGCGGAACAGGCCGCCAGCACCAGCGCGAAGAGCGGGGCCAGCCGCCTTACCACCGCCCGCGCAGCCCCACGAAGGCCGAGCGGCCATAGGAGCCATAGCCCGCGACGGACTGGTAGTGCACGTTGCCGAGGTTCTCGACCCGGCCATACAGCTCCAGCCCGCCCGGCAGCGGCATGCTGGCGCGCAGGGTGACCAGACCATAGCCATCGAGCCGGGTGAAATTGCCCGCATCGTCATAGCTGTCCGACACCAGCCGCAGGTCCGCGCCCAGCGTCAACCCGGCCAGCGGCGTGGTCCAGTCCAGCCCCGCGGTCACCGCATTGCGCGGGCGGCGGGCGAGGTCCTTGCCATTCGCGCGGTTGACCGCCTTGACGTAGCTGTAGGCCGCGCGAGCGCGCAGATTGTCGACAATCGCCCAGCCGCCTTCCAGTTCCACCCCTTCGGCGCGGGTCGCGCCGATGTTGAAGTAGCCGCTGGGCCACAGGTAATCGATCAGTTGGCTGGCATCGCGGCGGAACAGGGTGAGCGCGACATGGCGCGAGCCACTGCGATCCCCCAGTTCGATCCCCGCGTCATAGGCCTTGCTGCGTTCGGGCCGCAGCGCGGCGTTCCCGCCATAGCCGTAAAGCTGGTAGAGCGTCGGCGCCTTGAACCCTTCGCCATAGGAGGCGCGCAGGCGCAGGTCCGCCGCCAGTTCGACCGCGCCATTGGCCCCGAAGGTCCAGTGGCTGCCGAAGCGGTCATGGTCATCCAGCCGCACGCCGCCCGACAGGTGCAGGCCGCCCGAATGATAGCCCAGCAGCACGTGCCCGCTGCTCAGCCGCGCGTCCTGCGGCGGATCGAACAGGGTGGCAAAGCGCGTCCATTCGCTGTCCGCTCCGAAATCGAGCGTGACGCCCTGGGTCAGCTCGGCCCGGCCGGTCAGGTCCGCACGCCAGCTGCGGCCCTGGGTGGTGAAATTGGGCGCGGTGCCGAAGGTCGGGTCAAAGTATTCGCGGCGGGTGTCGCTATAGGCAGCGCCGCCGCGCAGATTGAGCGATCCCGCAGCGTAACGCAGCCCCAGCCGCCCGGAACCCTGCCGGGTGGTCTGGTATTCCGGGGTATCGGCAAAGCTGTAGAATGGCGCGGGATAGCCGTCGAAATCGATCCTGCTGTCGGCATAGCGCCCGGCGGCATCGAGCCACAGGTCGCCCGCCAACCGCACTTCGCCGCGCAGGTTCGCGCGCCACTGGCGGAACCCGTCACTCTCCGCACCCTTGGCATAGGCGGAGATTCCGTCCGACGAGACATAGCCGCCCGATGCGGTCACACTATAGGCAGCGCCGCTGGCACCCAGCGCGGCATCGGCGCTGACCGTATCGTTGGCGCCGTATTCCACCCCGGCGCGCGCACCGTCGAGCCGCTCGCTGGTCAGCGCCAGCACCCCGCCGATCGCGTTCGAGCCCCAGGCGACCGAGTTCGAACCGCGCAGCAGTTCCACCTTGGCGATCCCGCCCGGCAGCATGGTGCCAAGGTCGAACCCGCCAGACGGCGCGGCGACATCGTCCAGCCGCACCCCGTCCAGCGTTACCAGCAATTGCTGCGAATTGGCCCCGCGCACGAACACGCTGGTCTGGCTGCCCAGCGGGCCGCTGCGTGCCGTGGTGACGCCGGGCAGGCGTTCGAGCACGCGAGCGAGGTCAGGCCCCTGCACCGCCGCCAGTTCCGCCGCGCCGATCACGCTGATCGACTGGCCGGTTTCGTTGACCCGCTCCTCGCGCCCCGAAGCGACCACGGTAATCGCGGTGTCGCGCAGCCGATCGGCCACCACCACGCAGTTGGCAGCATCATCGGCACAGTCCTGCGCCGCTGCCGGTGCGGCAACACCCAAGGAACAACCCAGCAAGAACAGATATTTCAAACGCAATACTCCCGTCATGAACGAACGCCGTTCATGGCGGAAGGCCCGCGCGAATTCGCGGGTCCTCGCTGCATTCCGGTACACCCCGCCCGGCTGCGGAACGACCGTCACTGGCAGGTCTCCTGGCTCCCGGATCAATGCGCCCTGCCCGCCTTCCCGGTTTCCCAGTGGCATGTGGGGCAAGGTGCTCCCCGGTCACAGTTGCGGGGGCAGCGGAGGCATCGCACCTCCTTCCCTCTTCGGTTCCGGCTACCCGGAACAACCGATGACGTGGCCGCGCCCCTACGCCTTTTGACGGCGCAGGGCAACCGCAGGCGTTCCTTAACCGCTTGGCGGCTAGGATCAGGCGAACTGTCCCACCCCGGCACGGCGCGAACTGCGCAGTGGCGCGGCGGGACGCATCCGGCTTACGCGCGAAGGCGCGTAGCCCAAGCGAAAGCGTGCATGACCCGATTGCTGCCCCTGCCCTATGAACCCCGGCCCCGCGATTTCGCGGCGCGGTTCGCACGGGCGCGGCACCGCACCGTGGGGATGCGCGGGCAGCGCCGGCACTTGGGGCGGCGCGCGCTGGTGCTGCTGGTGGCCGTGGCGGTCCCCGCCATTGCCGGGCCGCAAGCCTGGCAGGGGCTGGGCATCGGCAACGCGGGCGAAGCCCAGGTGCGGGTCGAACCCATGCCGTTCGAGCGGGTGGGTGAAAGCTTTCCCGGCAGCGCGTTCTATTACCTGGCGCAGGACGAAGGGCTGCCGCCGCTGGTCGAAGGGATCCATTCCGACGCGGAAGGCGCGCCGACCATGGTCGATCCGATGGCCGGGCCGATCGCGCGGGCGATGCGGATCGACAATTCCGGGGCCGATCGGGGCCGCGCGCTCGATTGCCTGACCGCCGCGATCTATTACGAAGCCGCCAGCGAATCCGACCAGGGCCAGCGCGCCGTGGCCCAGGTGGTGCTAAACCGCGTCGCCCACCCCAGCTATCCCAACACCGTCTGCGGCGTGGTCTACCAGGGGTCGGAACGCAGCACCGGCTGCCAGTTCAGCTTCACCTGCGACGGCTCGCTGGCGCGAGTGCCCGACCGCCGCTTCTGGGCGCGGGCGATGCTGACCGCGCAGGCCGCCTTGTCGGGCTATGTCGAACGCAGCGTCGGCCTGGCAACGCATTACCACACCATCGCGGTCCACCCGTACTGGGCGCCCAGCCTCTATCACATCGTCACCATCGGCGCGCACCGGTTCTACCGCTTCAACGGCGCGGCGGGGCAGCCCGGCGCGTTCCGCTTTGCCTATCGCGGGGCCGAACCACTGCCCGGCCCGCATGCCCGCAGTGCGGCGGCGGACAAGGCAGCCGATCCGGTGCTTGATCCGCTGGCGATCCAGAAAGCCTACGATGCCGGGCTCAAGACGGCGCAGGGCGGAGCCATGGTGCCCACTGCCGGCGGCGGCATGGCCCCGGCGCGCGCCGCACCCGCCCCCGCCTATGCCAGCGACGTGGCCCGGCGCGGCGGCGAAGCGCTGTACCGCGCCGACAAGCTGCCCGACCCGGCGGCCAGCACCGTGCGCCCTGAATACGAACACGCCGGGCGCTGGATCAACCAGCCGGGCAGCAGCAGCGGCAACTGATCCGCACCCCGCAAGGTGGCGGTTTTCCGTCATTGGGCAATTTGGTTAATCCCCGGAAACCATAGCGCAACACCTTCCCTTAGCGCCCCCCGCGCTAGGGCCCTTGGCAGTCGCCAACCGCCAGAAGAGGCCCTGCCCGCCCATGTCGATCCGCTTCGCCGCTGCCCGCCGCGCCATGTCGGTCCTGACCGGACCGGGCGGCCAGGTGCGCCCGGTAGGCCGCGCGGCGAACGACAATGCGGCCAGCACCCGCGACGTCCTGCTGCGCGATGCGCTCAAGCATTTCGCCCAGCACGGCCTGCGCGCGGCGCAAGTCGCCCGCGACAACGCGCTTGAGGCCCACCGCCTGGGCGATGCGGCGGAAAGCGCGCACTGGCTGGAGATCTGCCGCGCGCTCGACCGGCGCATGGCCACGGCCACCGCGGCACGGATCAATCCGGCCCGCTAGGCGGCGTAGACAAATTCCGACCTGACGAAACGTCCGCTAGCGCCGAACCACGAGCGCGCAGCAAAGAGCCGCAAAGTGTGGCCGGCGGACTGGCAGTTGTGCCCATCGCCCTCTCTCTCGTTCCCGTCACCCCGGGCTTGACCCGGGGTCCAGCTATTCCTTGCGGGGCAGCAAAGGAAGCGGGACCCCGGGTCAAGCCCGGGGTGACGGTGGAGTTGGGGCAGCGACAGGGGCCGGACAGCAAGCGGCAGGCAGCAGACATCGCATCTATCCACGCCGCCTAGCCAAAACAGGCAATTTCCCTTACGTCATGCCACTGCCCGGCGCAGGCAGGGGGCGATTCATCGCGCAGTTCCGCAGGCTATTTGCAATTGCGAACCATTATCAGAAAATAGTTGCCCCAAGGCGCCTTTACTGCCTTGCAATCCCCTGCCCAGGGGCCTAGGGCCAGCCCGTTATCGGACAGCCTGCACCAGCGGGATGGGATGGGCTGCCCCCTTTTTTGCCAGATGTGATCCCGCAGACCAGGGAAGGACATCGTCGAATTATGGCTCGCAAGAAGATCGCGCTCATCGGCGCCGGCATGATCGGTGGCACGCTGGCTCACCTCGCCGCGAAGAAGGAACTGGGCGACATCGTCCTGTTCGACATCGCCGAAGGCATCCCCCAGGGCAAGGCGCTTGACCTGTCGCAGTGCGGCCCGGTCGAAGGGTTCGACGCGAAGATCACCGGCACCAACGACTATGCCGACATTGCCGGCGCCGACGTGGTGATCGTCACCGCCGGCGTGCCGCGCAAGCCGGGGATGAGCCGCGACGACCTGCTGGGCATCAACCTGGGCGTGATGAAGTCGGTCGGCGAAGGGATCAAGAACCACGCCCCGAACGCTTTCGTGATCTGCATCACCAACCCGCTCGACGCGATGGTCTGGGCCCTGCGCGAATTCTCGGGTCTGCCCGCCAACAAGGTCGTCGGCATGGCCGGCGTGCTCGATTCGGCGCGCTTCGCCACTTTCCTCGCCTGGGAATTCGGCGTTTCGGTCAAGGACGTGAACGCCTTCGTGCTGGGCGGCCACGGCGACACCATGGTCCCGGTGCTCGAATATTCGACCGTCAGCGGCATCCCCGTCACCGACCTGGTCAAGATGGGCAAGTCGACCAAGGAACGCCTGGACGAAATCGTTGCCCGCACCCGCAGCGGCGGCGGCGAAATCGTCGGCCTGCTCAAGACCGGTTCGGCCTATTACGCCCCGGCCACCAGCGCGATCGCCATGGCCGAAGCCTATCTGGGCGACCAGAAGCGCATCCTGCCCTGCGCGGTTTACGTTGACGGCCAGTACGGCCTCGACGGCCTGTACGTCGGCGTGCCGGTGGTGATCGGTGCGAACGGCGCGGAAGAAGTGATCGAAATCGCGCTCGACGCCGAAGCGAAGCAGAACTTCCAGGTCTCGGTTGACGCGGTCAAGGAACTGCTGGTGGCCTGCAAGGGCATCGAGCCCTCGCTGGCCTGATCCGGCGCGCGGCCATGGCTTTCCTCTCCATCATGGCTGCCGCCGCCGCGGCGACGGCGCCGGTCCCCCTCACGGAGGACCGCGCGCTGTTCGCCGCGTTCAAGGGCGTTTGCATCAAGGTGCGCAGCATGGATGCCATGGCCCGGGCCGCCCGGCGCGGCAAATGGCACGCGGTTGAACCCGATGCCCACCCCAACCTGAAGCTGCTGGTCGAGCAGGGCCGCAAGGCCGGGCTCAAGGAAGAACCCAGCGCCACTTTCACCGGGGCGCAGTTCCACAAGACCGTGGCCGGGCGTGAGCTGTGGATGGTGCAATCGCGCTACCGCGACAGCGAAGGTTACTGGTCGAACGGTTGCCGCATCTACCACTTCGACGCCCCGGCCGCGCTGCCGGGCGAAGCGCTGGCGGTGCTGATGGGCAAGCCCTGGACCGGCACCCTGCCCCTGCCCGACGACCAGGTGAAATACCTGTGGGAACCGGGCTGGAAGTCCGGCCACTCGGTCGAAGTCAGCTACATTACCGGGACCGATCCGGTTTCACAGAAATTTGGCCTGAAAGGCCAGGTACTTATGGCCCAGGCCATCGGAGGATTCTGAAATGTCCATTTTGATCAACAAGAACACCAAGGTCATCACCCAGGGGATGACCGGCGCGACGGGCTCGTTCCACACCCAGGCGGCGCTTGATTACGGCACCCAGATGGTCGCGGGCGTGACCCCCGGCAAGGGCGGGACCGAACACATCGGCCTGCCGCAGTTCGACACCGTGGCCGAAGCCAAGGCCGTGACCGGCGCGACCGCCAGCTGCATCTACGTGCCGCCTCCGGGTGCGGCCGACGCCATCCTCGAAGCGATCGACGCCGAGATGGAACTGATCGTCTGCATCACCGAAGGCATCCCCGTGCTCGACATGGTCCGCGTCAAGCGCGCGCTGTCGGGCAGCAAGAGCCGCCTGATCGGCCCCAACTGCCCCGGCGTGCTGACCCCGAACGAATGCAAGATCGGGATCATGCCCGGTTCGATCTTCAAGAAGGGCAGCGTCGGCGTCGTCAGCCGCTCGGGCACGCTGACCTATGAAGCCGTGTTCCAGACCAGCCAGATTGGCCTCGGCCAGACCACCGCGGTCGGCATCGGCGGCGACCCGGTCAACGGCACCAACTTCATCGACGTGCTGGAACTGTTCCTGGCCGACGATGAAACCAAGTCGATCATCATGATCGGTGAAATCGGCGGCAGCGCCGAAGAAGAAGCCGCCCAGTTCCTCAAGGACGAAGCGCGCCGTGGCCGCAAGAAGCCGATGGCCGGCTTCATCGCGGGCCGTACCGCGCCTCCGGGCCGCCGCATGGGCCATGCCGGCGCCATCGTTTCGGGCGGCCAGGGCGGCGCCGAAGACAAGATCGCGGCGATGGAAGAAGCGGGCATCCGCGTCTCCTCCTCGCCGTCGCTGCTGGGCGAAACCCTGGCGGAGGTGCTCAAGGAACTGGCCTGAGCCGCTCCTTGAACCTGCGTTAACCACGTATCGGGCACAGCGGACCTCCTCAGGGAACGCCTGCCCCTGAAGTACCGAAGCAAGGCACGGGCGGTCCGGTGGGCCGCCCCACGCAAAAGGCGTTTTACCGATGGGTAGCGAAAGCCACGATTTTCTTCCCGACGAACCCCAGCCCGGACCGAGCTGGGCGCGGGCCGACTGGCGCACCGCCGCCGATGACCTGACCCAGGCGCTCGATCCCACCGCCATGCAGGCGGCGATCAAGGCTGCGGCCAAGGGCACCGGCGCGGCGATGGACGCGCGCGCGGTGGAAGAAGCGGCGGCGGATTCGATCCGGGCCATGATGCTGATCCGCACCTACCGGGTGCGCGGGCACCTGGCGGCGGACCTCGATCCGCTGGGGCTGTCGCACCAGAACCTGCCGGCCGACCTTTCGCCCGAATACCACGGCTTCGTCGGCGCCGCACTCGACCGCAAGGTCTATGTCGGCGGGGCGCTGGGCCTGCAATGGACCACGGTGCGCGAACTGGTGGCCGTGCTGCGGCGGAATTACTGCGGCAAGGTCGGCTTCGAATACATGCACATCGCCGACGTGGAGGAGCGCCGCTTCATCCAGGACCGGATCGAGGGCGGCGACAAGTCGATCGACTTCACCCCCAACGGCAAGAAGGCGATCCTCCAGGCCGTGATCCGCGGCGAACAGTACGAAAAGTTCCTCGGCCGCAAATATGTCGGCACCAAGCGCTTCGGCCTGGATGGCGGGGAATCGATGATCCCGGCGCTGGAAGCGGTCATCAAGTACGGCGGCCAGCGCGGCGTGCGCGAAATCGTCTATGGCATGGCGCACCGCGGCCGCCTCAACGTGCTGGCCAACGTGATGGCCAAGCCGTACCGCGTGATCTTCCACGAATTCTCGGGCGGCACCGCCAACCCCGAAGACGTCGGCGGTTCGGGCGACGTGAAGTATCACCTCGGCACCAGCACCGACCGTGAATTCGACGGGATCAAGGTGCACATGAGCCTGGTGCCCAACCCGTCGCACCTTGAAACGGTCGACCCGATCGTGCTGGGCAAGACCCGCGCCAACCAGGTGTTCCGCGACGACATCGGCCAGGGCAAGCACAAGCAGGTCATGCCGATCCTGATCCACGGCGACGCGGCCTTTGCCGGCCAGGGGATCGTCTGGGAATGCTTCGGCTTTTCCGGGGTCAAGGGCTACAACATCGGCGGTTGCATCCACTTCGTGATCAACAACCAGATCGGCTTCACCACCAGCCCGCAGTTCAGCCGTGGGTCGCCCTATCCGTCCGACGTTGCCAAGGGCGTCATGGCGCCGATCATCCACGTCAACGGCGACGATCCCGAAGCGGTGACCTTCGCCTGCAAGCTGGCGATCGACTATCGCCAGACCTTCGGCCGCGACATCGTGGTCGACATGTGGTGCTATCGCCGCTTCGGCCACAACGAAGGCGATGAGCCCGGCTTCACCCAGCCGCTGATGTACCAGAAGATCCGCGCCCATCCGGCGGTCAGCAAGCTTTATGCCGACCGCCTGGTCAAGGAAGGCGTGATCGACGGCAACTATGCCGGCGAAGTCGAAGCCCACTTCGTCGCCACGCTGGAAACCGAATTCGACGCGGCGAAAAGCTACAAGAGCAACCATGCCGACTGGTTCGGCGGGCGCTGGCAGGGGCTGCACGCCCCGGCCGATCCCGAAACCGCGCGCCGCAACGTCCATACGGGCATCGAACAGAAGCTGTTCGACAGCCTGGGCCGGACGCTGACCACGGTTCCGGATTCGATCCAGATCCACAAGACGCTGACCCGCGTGCTCGATGCCAAGCGCGAGATGTTCAAGTCCGGCCAGGGATTCGACTGGGCGACGGCGGAAGCGCTGGCGTTCGGTTCGCTGCTCTCGGAAGGCTTCGGGGTGCGCCTGTCGGGCCAGGATTCGGGCCGCGGTACGTTCAGCCACCGCCACGCGGTGTGGGTCGACCAGACCGACGAGCACAAGTACGTGCCGCTCAGCACCGTCCCGCACGGCAAGTTCGAAGTGCATGACAGCCCGCTGTCGGAATACGGCGTGCTGGGCTTCGAATACGGCTATGCCAGCGCCGATCCCAAGAGCCTGGTGATCTGGGAAGCGCAGTTCGGCGATTTCGCCAACGGCGCGCAGATCGTGATCGACCAGTACATCGCCGCTTCCGAAGCCAAGTGGCTGCGCGCCAACGGCCTCGTCATGCTGCTGCCGCACGGTTACGAAGGCCAGGGGCCGGAACACTCCTCGGCCCGTCTGGAGCGCTACCTGCAGCTGTGCGCGCAGGACAACATCCAGGTCTGCAACATCACCAGCCCGGCCAATTACTTCCACGTCCTGCGCCGGCAGATGCACCGTCCGTTCCGCAAGCCGCTCATCATCATGAGCCCCAAGTCGCTGCTGCGCCATCCGATGGCGAAAAGCGAGGCGAGCGAATTCGTCGGTCAGGCGCACTTCAAGCGCATCCTGTCGGACCGCAACGGCGCGAGCGACGAGAAGACCAAGCGCGTCATCCTGTGTTCGGGCAAGGTCGCCTACGATGTGATGGAAGCGCGCGACGCGGCGGGGATCGAGGATACCCAGATCATCCGCCTCGAGCAGCTCTATCCCTTCCCGGGCGAGCCGCTGGCGCTGCGCTTCTCGAAGATGCCCAATCTGGAAGAAGTGGTCTGGTGCCAGGAAGAACCCCGCAACAACGGTTCGTGGTTCTTCGTCGAAAGCCTGATCGAGGAAGCGCTGATCGCCGCCGAACGCAAGGTCACCCGCCCGCGCTATGCCGGCCGCGTCGCCAGCGCCTCGCCCGCCACGGGCCTGGCCAAGCGGCACGAGGCCGAACAGGGCGCGCTGATCAGCCATGCCCTGGGCCTGTCGGTCCGCAATGAACTCCGTCGCCGTAAAAAGGCCTGAGGAAACAAGACGATGTCCACCGAAGTCAAAGTGCCCACCCTGGGCGAAAGCGTTGCCGAAGCCACCATCGGCGAATGGCTGAAGCAGCCCGGCGAAGCCGTGGCGCTGGATGAACCGATCGCCAGCCTGGAAACCGACAAGGTCGCGGTCGAAGTGACCGCGCCGGTCGCGGGCGTGATGGGCCAGTACCTCGCCCAGGCCGGCGACAACGTGTCGGTCGGCGCGGTGATCGCAACGATCGAAGCCGGCTCGGGCGCTGCCGCCCCGGCCCCGGCTGCGGCGCCCGCCGCCGCTCCGGCTCCGGCGCCTGCCGCCGCCCCCGTCGCCGCCGAACCGGCCGCTGACGACGCCGCGGTGCTGAGCCCGGCGGTGCGCCGCGCGGTGCTGGAACACGGCATCGACCCGTCGACCATCAAGGGCACCGGCAAGGACGGCCGCATCACCAAGGAAGACGTGCTGGCCGCCGCCGCCGCCAAGAACGCCGCCCCGGCCCCGGCCGCCGCCGCTCCGGCTGCCGCCCCCGCCGCTGCGGGCAATCGCGGCGAGGAACGGGTCAAGATGACCCGTCTGCGCCAGACGGTCGCCAAGCGGCTCAAGGAAGCGCAGAACACCGCTGCGCTGCTCACCACTTTCAACGACGTGGACATGAGCGCGGTGATGAAGGCGCGCGACACCTTCCGCGACAGCTTCGAAAAGAAGCACGGCGTGCGGCTCGGCTTCATGAGCTTCTTCGCCAAGGCCGCGTGCCTGGCGCTGAAGGAATTCCCCGCCGTCAACGCCCGGATCGAAGGCGACGAAATCGTCTATCACCCCTATGTCGACCTGTCGGTGGCGGTCAGCGCCCCCAATGGCCTGGTCGTGCCGGTGGTGCGCGATGTCCAGGCGATGGGCTTTGCCGACATTGAAAAGGCGATTGCCGCCTATGGCAAGAAGGCCAAGGAAGGCACCCTGACCATGGCCGACATGGCCGGCGGCACTTTCACCATTTCCAACGGCGGCGTGTTCGGCGGGCTGATGAGCACCCCGATCATCAATCCCCCGCAGTCGGCCGTGCTGGGTCTGCACCGCATCGAGGACCGCCCGGTGGTCCGCGACGGGCAGATCGTGATCCGCCCGATGATGTACTTGGCGCTGTCCTATGACCACCGCATCATCGACGGCCGCGAGGCGGTGACCGCACTCAAGGTGATCAAGGAAGCGATCGAGGAACCCACTCGTCTGCTGATCGACCTTTAAGGGACGCTGGACATGGCTGAATACGATTATGACGTGATCTTCATCGGCGCCGGTCCGGGGGGCTATGTCGGCGCGATCCGCGCCGCGCAGCTCGGGCTGAAGACGGCCTGCGTGGAAGGCCGCGAGACGCTGGGCGGGACCTGCCTCAACGTCGGCTGCATCCCGTCGAAGGCGCTGCTGCACGGCTCGGAAAAGTTCGAGGAAGCCGCCAACGGCACCCTCGCCCGTTACGGCGTCAAGCTGGGCAAGGTCGAACTCGACCTCGCCGCCTTGCAGGCCGACAAGGCCGATGCGGTCAAGGGGCTGACCGGGGGCATCGAATACCTGTTCAAGAAGAACAAGGTCGATTGGCTGAAGGGTTACGGCGCGCTCAAGGACGCCCATACCGTGACTGTCGCGGGCAAGGACTATACCGCCCAGGACATCGTCATCGCCACCGGATCGAGCGTGACCCCACTGCCCGGCGTCGCAGTGGACAACGATCAGGGCGTGATCGTCGATTCGACCGGCGCGCTGGCGCTGGACCGCGTGCCGCAGCACCTGGTGGTGATCGGCGGCGGCGTGATCGGGCTGGAACTCGGCTCGGTCTGGCGGCGCCTTGGGGCCAAGGTCACCGTGGTCGAATTCCTCGATCAGCTGCTGCCCGGCATGGACGGCGACATCCGCAAGGAAGCCGCCAAGGTGTTCAAGAAGCAGGGCATGGAATTGAAGCTCGGCACCAAGGTGACCGGCGCCGAGGTCAAGGGCAAGCAAGCGACGCTGACGCTGGAGCCGGCCAAGGGCGGTGCGACTGAAACGATCGAGGCGGACTGCGTGCTGGTCGCCATCGGCCGCCGGCCCAACGTCGCGGGCCTCAACATCGAGGGCATCGGGCTGGAGCTGAACGCGCGCGGCCAGATCGAAACCGATCATGACTTTGCCACCAAGGTCAGCGGCGTCTGGGCGATCGGCGATTGCATCCCGGGGCCGATGCTGGCCCACAAGGCCGAGGACGAAGGCATCGCCGTTGCGGAAAACATCGCGGGCCTGACCGGGATCGTCAATCACGACGTGATCCCCGGCGTGGTCTATACCATGCCCGAATTTGCCGGCGTGGGCCTGACCGAGGAAGCCGCCAAGGAACGCGGCGAAATCAAGGTCGGCAAGTTCCCGATGATGGCCAACAGCCGCGCCAAGACCAATCACGAGCCGGACGGCTTCGTGAAGGTGATTGCGGACGCCAAGACCGACCGCGTGCTGGGCGTATGGTGCATTGCCAGCGTGGCGGGCACGATGATTGCCCAGGCCGCCCAGGCGATGGAATTCGGCGCGACGAGCGAGGACATCGCCTATACCTGCCATGCCCACCCGACCCACAGCGAAGCGGTGAAGGAAGCGGCGATGGCAGTGACCGGCAAGCCGATCCACATCTGATCGACAAGCGATCAGGACAGACTATTATCTGGGCCGCTCGGGACCACCCGGGCGGCCCATGTGTTCATTGCAGTACAGGAACCAAGACATGGCCGACACCCATTCCGTGAAGCTGACCGAGGACGAAATCGGCATCCTGGTCGATGCGCTGGAAGCCGACATGGACGGCTATGTCGAAGCCGCCAAGGAAGCGCGCGGCAACAACCGCCGCGAGGACGTGGAAACCTTTACCGAAGCCGCCCAGCGCATCCTCAAGCTCAAGACCCGGCTGGAAGAGCTGATCGAGGAGTGATGCGGCTCGCGCGGCGGATCGTGCTGGCCGGGCTTGGCCTGGCCGCCCTGCCGCGCAGCGCCTTTGCGCAAGCCGCGCTGCCTGACGGAACGATGAGCCCCGCCCTGCTGCGCGCCCTGCGCACCGCGCTGGGCACGCCGGGCATGGCGGCGGGCTGGCAGCTGCGCGGGCAGGCTGCCAAGGTGCTGGCCGATGGCCTGCGCGCCGCCGGGGGCAGCGCTCCGGTCACCCCGCTGGATCAGTGGCACATCGGTTCGATCACCAAGAGCTTTACCGCCATGCTGTTCGCCCGCGCCGTGGAAGCGGGCGTGATCGGCTGGGATACACCGCTGGAGCAGGTCCTGCCCGGCGTGCCAGACATCTATCGTGGGGTGACCGCGATCGAACTGCTCAGCCACCACGCCGGGCTGCCAGCCGACATCCCCCTGCCCGAGTTGCTCGCCCTGCCCCGGATCGAGGCCGATGCCCGCGCCGGCCGCCGCCGCTATGTCGAACTGGCGCTGGCCATGCCGCCGCTGGCCGCGCCGCGCCGCCGCTTTGCTTATTCCAACTGCGGCTATGTGGTGGCCGGGCACATGCTGGAAGCGGCCACCGGCAAACGCTGGGAGGACCTGCTGCACCGGCAGGTGCTGGAACCGCTGGGCCTGGCCAGCGCCGGGTTCGGACCGCCGCTGGGCGATCAGCCGCGCGGGCATGATCACGGCGCGCCGATCCTGCAGGACAATCCGGCAGCGATGGGCCCGGCCGGGCGGCTGCACCTGAACCTGCCCGACCTGCTGACCTACCTCGCCGCGCACCGCGACCGGCCGGCGCTGCTGGACCGCGCCACATGGCGGGAACTGCACCGCCCGCGCTTCGGCAGCGACTATGCGCTGGGCTGGTTCGTTTCGCCGCAGGGCAATCTGTGGCATAACGGCTCGAACACGGCGTGGTACGCCGAAGGGGCGGTGGAACGGGACAGCGGACTGGTGATGGCCCATTGCAGCAACGACGCGGCCCTGATGGGCCACTTGCAGGCGCTGCTGCCTGCGCTGCGCCGCGCGGCGGGAGCGGCGGCATGACCGCCGCCGCCCTGCCCAGCCTGCCCCCGGTGCTCGACCTGATCGGCACCGCGGTCTTCGCGCTGACCGGCGCGCTGCTGGCCGCGCGGCTGCGCCAGACATTCGTCACGATGAGCTTTTTCGCGCTGGTCACCGGGGTTGGCGGTGGTTCGGTGCGCGACCTGCTGATCGGCGCGCCGGTGTTCTGGGTGCGCGACCCGTGGGTCGCCCCGGTGTGCCTGGGCGTGGCGCTGCTCGCCTGGTTCACCCCGCGCAAGTGGTGGGAAGGCCAGTTGCTGGAATGGGCCGATGCGGCGGGGCTAGGCACTTATGCCGTGCTCGGCACGGCCAAGGCGCTGGCCTATGCCGTGGCCCCGGTGCCGGCAATGGTGATGGGCGTTATCACCGGCTGCGTCGGCGGGATCATCCGCGACGTGCTCGCCGGGCGGCCATCGATCCTGATGCGGCCGGAACTGTATGTCACCGCCGCCGCGCTCAGCTCTGCATTGGTCGCGGCGGGCGCGGTGCTGGACCTGCCGCACGCGCTGGTCTGGCCGCTCGCCGCGCTGGCAGGCTTTGCCCTGCGCGGCGCGGCGATCCGGCTTGGGCTTGCCTTGCCCGCTTACAGGAAGGGCTGAACACGCCGGCGCACCGGGCCGATGGTCAGTGCGAGCGCGCCTGCCGCCAGCAGCATTAGCGGGGTGATCCACAGGCCAAGCTGTTCAACAGCCTCGCGTGGCGCGTCGCGGAAGACGCCGATCGCGAACCCATCAGAATCGACGAACAGCCCGGTCTGCTCGGGAAGTACCAGTTTCGCCAGCGCGACGAGGACGAATTGCACTGCGAGCAGCAGCCGAAATCCGTCGAAACCAAGGCTTGCCGAACGCCGCGTCGCGCTGGCCAACTGAGCCCCAACCTGCCGCCAGGGCGATTGCGGAGCCGCGTCCGCCTCTGCCTCGGGATCATGGATGATATCCGCCCCGAAAACGGTCAGCAGCGCCTTGGTGCTTTCGAGCGAGGCCCGGTGCCCGGCTTCGATCCGCTGGATAGTCCGGGCGCTGAGGTCGGCGGCGATGGCGGCCTCTTCCTGTGACATCGCCCGGGCCAGACGCGCTTCGACAAGACGGCTGGGTTCGATCTGCATGGCTGTCTCCTGTTTCATCGCCGCCGACTTGCCGCCGGGATGGGCGACTGACCACGACATCTTCACGACAGCCCGCAATTTCGCATCAAAGTCGCGGCAGTTCCTTCAGCGGACGGCTGGTGTCCGCCAGGTCTTCGGCTGCGATAACCGCGCCTTCTTCCACCAGCTTGCGGGCCTGGACATAGTCCTTCATCGCGTTGACCGCATCGACCGCGATCAGCTTGCCGCCCTTGAGGTAGAGCACCGAGAACGAGCGTTCGGCCGGATCGCCGCGCAGCACGGTCTGATCGTGCCCGCCCGACAGGCCGACCGTTTGCAGCTTGAGGTCATACTGGTTCGACCAGAACCACGGCGTCGCCTTGTACGGCTGCGGATCGCCCAAGATCGCGGCCACGGCGGTCTTGGCCTGGTCGTTGGCGTTCTGGACGCTTTCCAGCCGCAGCACCGCGCCTTCGGCAAAGCCGTTGGCATGGGCGGCGCAGTCACCGATGGCATAGACGTGCGGCACGCTGGTGCGGCAGAATTCGTCCACGTCCACCCCGTTGCCGCCGGCCGCCCCGGCGCTGAGCAGCGGGCCGACCGCCGGGACGATGCCGATACCGACGATCACCAGTTCGCAGGCAACCTCGCTGCCGTCCGACAGCTTGACGCCGGTCACGCGGCTCTCGCCCAGAATCGCCTCGACCCCGGTTTCCAGCCGCAGGTCGACGCCGTGGGCGCGGTGTTCGGCCTGGTAGAAGTCCGACAGCTGCGGCCCGGCAACGCGGGCCAGCACGCGCGGCAGCATTTCCAGCAGGGTCACGTCCTTGCCCAGCTTGCGCAGCACGGCGGCCGCTTCCAGCCCGATATAGCCGCCGCCGATCACGACCACGCGGTTCACCCCGGCCAGTTCGGCCAGGATCGCGTCGGCATCCTCGCGGGTGCGCACGCCGTGGACGCCGGCCAGGTCCGCGCCCGGGCACGACAGCCGGCGCGGATCGCCGCCGGTCGCCCAGATCAGGTCGCCATAAGTGCAGGTCCGGCCATCCGACAGGGTGACGCTCTGCGCCGCGCCGTCGAGCGCGGTCACTTCCACGCCCAGCACCAGGTCGATGTCCTTGCTGGCCCAGAAGTCGCGCGGACGCACCAGCAGCCGGTCGAAGGTCTTTTCGCCCAGCATGTATTCCTTGGACAGCGGCGGGCGCTCATACGGCGGTTCCACTTCGCGCCCGATCATCCCGAGCGAGCCGGTGAAGCCCTGCTGGCGCAGCTGGATCGCGGCCGCGCCGCCGCCCTGCCCCGCGCCAACGATCAGAACGTCGTAGTGCATATGTCCAACTCCCGAATGACTGGCTGCCGACTAGGCCCCGCGCGGGCCGCCGACAAGGGTGTTCCGCGCCCGGCGCGCGCAATCCATGACACGAATCAAAACCCCCTCCCCCGGCAGGGGGAAGGGGCCTTGATTTGCCTGAGCGTCGATCAGATGCGTTCGATGATGATCGCCGGGGCCATGCCGCCCGCCGCACACATCGTGATCAGGCCATAGCGCCCGCCGGTGCGTTCCAGTTCGTCCAGCGCGGTGCCGATCAGCATCGAGCCGGTCGCGCCGATCGGGTGGCCCAGCGCCATCGCGCCGCCGTTGGGGTTGACCTTGGTGCGATCCAGATCGAGATCGCGGATGAACTTTTCGGCGACCACGGCGAAGGCTTCGTTGATTTCGAAGACGTCGATATCGTCCTTGGTCAGCCCGGCCTTGGCCAGCACCTTCTTCGCCGCCGGAACCGGGGCGTTGAGCATCAGCGTCGGGTCATCGCCGCAGTTGACATAGGCGACGATCTTGCCGCGCGGCTTGAGGCCGTGCTTGTCGGCGTATTCCTTGCTGGCGATCAGCACCGCGCCGGCGCCATCGACCACGCCCGAGCTGTTGCCGGCGTGGTGCACGCCCTTCCAGTTCAGGTCGGGATAGCGACGCTGGATCTGCTTGCGGAAGGTGGTGCCGCCCAGATCGAAATCGGCGATGGCATCGAAGCTGGCCTTGAGGCTGGCCAGACCTTCAGCGGTGGTTTCCGGACGCGGGAATTCCTCGTGGTCCAGCGCGACCGAGCCGTCTTCGTTGTAGACGGTGACCAGCGACTTGTCGAAGCGGCCTTCACGGATCGCGCGGTCGGCGCGTTCCTGGCTGACCAGCGCCAGCGCGTCGAGCGCTTCGCGCGGGATGCCTTCCATCGCCGCGATCGCGTCGCCGCACACGCCCTGGTGGCTCTGCGGGTGCAGCGCGTCGAGCGCGAGGTTGCCCGAACCCATGCCCAGCGGCTTGATCCCGGCGTTGGCTTCTTCCGCGCCGACCTGGGCGGTGTAGCTCATCATTTCGGTGCCGCCGGCAATGACGCAGTCTTCCATGCCCGACATGACTGCCGCCGTGGCGAGGTTGACCGAGGTGATGCCGCCGCCGCAGAAGCGGTCAAGCGTCATGCCCGAGGCGCCGATGTCGTAACCGGCGGCCAGCGCGGCCATGCGGCCGAGGTCGCCGCCCTGCTTGCCCTTCTGGGTCGAGGTCGACCAGATCACGTCATCGACGGTGCTGGTGTCGAGGTTGTTGCGTTCCTTGAGCGCCTTGAGCACGGTCGCGGCGAGGTGCTGCGGGTGGAGGTGCGAAAGAGCGCCCTTGCCGGGCTTGCCGATGCCGCGCGGGGTGCGGACTGCGTCGATGATATAGGCGTCTGCCATGGTGGTTACTCCTTGAATGGCAAAATCAGGCGAGCTTGCTCGCCAGGCGATTGCGGATGATTGCTTCGGCGTCGGCGACAATCCGGCTGACCAGCACTTCGCAGGTCGGGATGTCGTGGATCAGGCCCTGGATCATGCCGGCGGTCCAGATACCATGTTCGGTATCGCCCGTCTGCAACCCTTCGCGGCCGCGCACGCCCTTGACCAGGTCGGCCACGGCTTCGAACGGCTTGCCTTCGGCTTCGGCCGCGACGACCGCCTGGGCGATGCCGTTCCTTGCGACGCGGGCGGTGTTGCGGAAGCTGCGGAAGATCAGCGCGGTCGAGCGTTCGTCATTATCGACCATCGCCTGCTTGAAGTTCTGGTGGATCGGCGCTTCGACCGTCGCGCAGAACCGCGTGCCCATGTTGATCCCTTCGGCCCCCAGCGCGAGCGCGGCGGCGAGGCCGCGCCCGTCACCGAACCCGCCCGAGGCGAGCAGCGGAATCTTGACCTTGTCGGCTGCCGCCGGGATCAGGATCAGGCCCGGGATGTCGTCTTCACCGGGGTGGCCGGCGCATTCGAACCCGTCGATCGAGATCACGTCAACGCCCGCCTTTTCCGCCGAAACGGCGTGGCGGACGGCCGTGCACTTGTGCAGGATCTTGATGCCGTGCGGCTTCATCATTTCCCACAGCTCGCGCACCGCCGGGGTGCCGGCGGTTTCCACCACCTTCACGCCGCTGTCGATGATCGCCTGGGTATAGGCCTTGTAATCGGGGGGATTGATCGCGGGGAACACGGTCATGTTCACGCCGAAGGGCTTGCTGGTCATGCCCTTGCAGCGTTCGATCTCGTCGCGCAGCGCCTGGGCGCTGGGCTGGGTCAGGCCGGTGATGATGCCGAGGCCGCCGGCATTGGAAACGGCGCTGGCCATTTCCGCCGTGCCGACCCACTGCATCCCGCCCTGGACGATCGGATGCTCGATCCCGAGGAGTTCGGTGATCCGCGTCTTGAGTGCCATGGTCTTGCCCTCCTCAGGCCGGAATCTGGTTGAAGGCGACGCCCTTGTCCGGGCGGTGATCCTGCGGCAGGCCCAGGATACGCTCGGCAATGGTGTTGAGCAGGACTTCGTCCGAACCGCCGGCGATGCGGCCGGTCGGCGCGTTGAGCCAGCTCGCGCCCCAGTCTTCCTTGACGTAGGCGTGCGGATCGAAATGCAGGCCAAGGTTGCCCTGCAGGTCCATCGCCAGTTCCGACAGCTTCTGACGGCTGCGCACCGAGACGAGCTTCTGCAGGCTGCCTTCCGGTCCCGGCTCCATCCCCGCCATCATCATCTGGAAGGCGCGGCTGGTGATCGAATCGAGCCCGGCGCGCATCGCGTGGTTGCGGGCGATCTGCTGGCGAACGCGGGCATCCTTGAGCGCCGGCTTGCCGTTGATTTCCAGCCCCTTGACCAGGTCGACGAAGACATCGAGGTGCGGGCCGAAGCCGCCGCTGTCGGTCGCGATGTAGCGTTCGATCATCAGCGTGGCGAGCGCCACGCCGAAGCCGCCGCCCACCGGGCTCATCCGCTGGCTGTCTTCAAGCCGGACGTCATCGAAGAACACTTCGTTGACGTGGCTGTCGCCGCCGGCCAGCTTGATCGGGCGCACGTCGACGCCCTTGGCCTTCATGTCGACCCAGAAATAGGTCAGGCCCTTGTGCTTTTCGACCGTGGGATCGGTGCGGACCACGATCACGCCGTAATCGCAGTATTGCGCCCAGCTGGTCCAGATCTTCTGGCCGGTCATGCGCCAGCCGTTGCCGTCCGGCTCGGCCTTGGTGCGCAGGCCCGCGAGGTCCGAGCCGCCCGAGGGTTCGGAGAACAGCTGGCACCAGATTTCCTCGCCGCGCAGCGCCTTGACCACGCGTTCCTTGACCCAGGCGGCGTGTTCCTTGTTCTCGCCCATGCCGTAACGCATCAGGATCGGCACCGGCATGCCCAGCGAAATGCCGAAGAACACCGTCGGCATGCCGAAGTTCATTTCCTCGGAATCGTAGGCGATCTTTTCGAGGTGGGTCAGGCCCTGCCCGCCCATTTCCTTGGGCCAGTTGATCCCGGCATAACCGGCTTCATACTTCAGCGCCTGGAACTCGCGGCCCAGCGCCAGTTCCTCTTCCACGGTCATGCCGCGGCGCGCATCGCGCGCATACTTCGGCGCCATGCTCTGCAACCATTCGCGCGCCTTCAGGCGATAGGCTTCAAGATCGCTCATGCCGCTTCTCCCGTCAGCTGCTGAACCAGCAGGTCTTCCCAGAAATAGAGGTTGCCCAGTTCCACCGCCAGGCTGCGCGCGCGGCGCATGTGGAGGTGCAGGCCCATTTCCCACGTCACGCCGATCCCGCCGTGGATCTGCACGCAATCGCGCGAGGCGGTGTCATAACCATCGGTCGCGGCAATGCGCGCGTCGGCAGCGGCGATCAGGAAGTTGTCCTTCCCCTCGCTCGCGGCGGCGGCGATGCAGTTGGCGCGGGCGATTTCGACCAGGCCATACATTTCCGCGATGCGGTGCTTGATCGACTGGAACGCGCCGATCGGCTGGCCGAACGCCTTGCGGGTCACGGCATATTCGCGCGCGATGTGAAGCAGCGCCTCGGCCCCGCCGACCTGTTCGTGGGCAGTGACCACAGCCATCCGCGCCAGCACGTCGAGCGCCAGGGTCTGCGCCGCATCGCCTTCGACCAGCAGCGTCGCCGGCGCGCCGGCAAAGGCGAGATCGGCATAGAGACGCGAATTGTCATAGCTGTCCACAGGCGTGCGCACCGCGTTGGCCAGTTCGACCAGGACCAGCGCTGGCTGGCCATCGTGGCGTGCCCAGACGATCGCGAAATCAGCCTTGAGACCGCCCGGAACCGCTTCCTTGGCGCCCGACAGCTTGCCGCCAGCGAAGGTCGCGGTCGGCGCGGCGGGCAGCGGATCGGTGCCTTCGGCGAAAGCCACGGTGCCCAGCGCTTCTCCGCTGGCGAGCTTGGGCAGCCAGGCGGCCTGCAAATCGGCATGACCCGAGCCGATCAGCGCCTGCGAGGCGCCATAACCAAAGGTCAGGAACGGCGCGCCGGCCGTGGCCGCGCCGGTCGCCAGGGCCACCAGCCCCAGTTCGACCAGTCCCAGGCCCAGCCCGCCGTGCTGTTCGGGAATTGCCAGAGCGGTCCAGCCCTGCTCGACCGCGGTCTGCCAGAACGGTTCGTCATATTGGCCGGTCTGCTCAAGCAGCTTGAGCAGGCGGTCCTTGCTGGCGCGCGCATCAAGGACGCGGCGCGATTCGGTTGCGATGGCTTGCTGGCCTTCGTCGTACAAGATCGACATGGGCGAATCTCTCCCTTCGATTTCCCGTTTAATTGCTCGATTAAATTTGGCAATGGACTAGAAGTGCATCAAGGCCCTTGCCCGTTTCTGACGGGTTGTCAATTATTGTGGAGAGGAACGCGGGATGGACCAGGATCGGCTGCCGGTAATCGTCGGGGTGGGACAGGTGAACGACCGTCCGGCCGATCCGCTGGCGGGCATGGACCCGGTGGAACTGATGGTTGCCGCCCTGCGCAAGAGCGAGGACGATGCCGGCGCCAGCCTGATCGCCGACGCTGATTTCCTGGGCGTGGTCAAGCAGATCGCCTTCCCCGACATCGCCGATGCGTGCGAGCCGCTAGCCGCCGCGCTGGGCATCGCGCCCGCGCAGATGATGCAAAGCGAAGGCCCCAATGGCGACAGCCCGATCCTGCTGCTGAACGAGGCCGCCAACCGCATCGGCGCGGGCGAGGCGAAGATCGCGCTGGTCTGCGGGGCCGAGGCGCTGCGCACCGCCGCCGCCCGCACCGCCGCCGCGCAAGGCGGGCGCAAGCCCGACCAGCTGCGCGAAGCTTCCCACCGCCGCCAGCTGGGCTATGCGCAAAGCTATGGCCTGGTCGCGCCGGTCGACGTCTATCCGCTGTATGAGAACGGCCTGCGCGCCAAGCTTGGCCAGTCGCTTGACCAAGCGCAGGCTGAAAGCGGCGCGATCTGGAGCCGGTTTTCCGAAGTGGCCGCCGCCAACAAGAACGCCTGGATCAGGAAGCCCGTCAGCCCGGCGGACGTGGTGACGCCGAGCGAAAGCAACCGCCCGATCGCCTTCCCCTATACCAAGCTGCAGGTCGCCAATTCGGCGGTCAACCAGGGCGCGGGCTTCATCGTTACCAGCGCGGGCGAAGCCCGGCGGCGTGGCATCCCCGAGGACAAGTGGATCTATGTCGGCAACGGCGCCGCCGCGCACGAGGCTGACAGCTGGATGAAGCGCGACACCTATGACCATTCGGCCAGCATGGAAGTGTCGATCCTGAAAGCGCTGGATTTGAACGCCGTGCGGCCCGATCAGCTGGACACCGTCGAACTCTATTCCTGCTTCCCCTGCATTCCCAAAATGGCGCGGCGGATCATCGACTGGCCGCTGGACAAGCCGGCCAGCCAGTTCGGCGGACTGACCTTTGGCGGCGGGCCGATCGGCAATTACATGAGCCATGCGGTCGCCAGCATGGTCGATCGGCTGCGCGCCGATCCCGGCACCGGGCTGCTGTTCGCCAATGGCGGCTATGCCACGCACAACCATTCCATTGTCGTATCGAGCGAGCCGATCCCGGCGGCCACCTTCCCCCGCAGCTACGATTTCCAGGCCGAGGCCGATGCGGCGCGCGGCCCCATCCCGGAGCTAGACAAGGACTATGCCGGCGCCGCCCGGCTCGAAACCTTCACCGTGTTCTATGGCCGCGACGGCCAGCCGCGCGCGGGTGTGGTCGCGGCGCTGACCCCGGCGGGCCAGCGCGTGCTGGCGCAGGTGCCGGGGAATGACACCGCCACGATCGAACGCCTCACCAGCGCCGAAGGCACGCCCGTGGGCGCATCCGGCACCATCACGCGCGGCGAAGAACTCAGCCGCTGGACCTTTGCCTGAACAGGATTTCCACCATGACCGAACAGTCCACCATTTCCGCCCAGGCCCGCGACATGGCCGCACGGGTCGAACGCTTCGTCCGTGACGAGATCGTGCCCTATGAAAAGGACCCGCGCCGCGACCACCACGGCGCGCCGACCGACGAGCTGGTCTATGAAATGCGCGCAAAGGCCCGCGCGGCGGGCGTGCTGACCCCGCATATCCTGCCGGGCGGCGCCCACCTCAACCAGCGCGAGACGGCAATCGTGCTGATCGCTTCGGGCCTTTCCCCGCTCGGCCCGCTGGCCTGCAACACCATGGCGCCGGATGAAGGCAACATGTACCTGCTGGGCCACAAGGCCAATGCCGAGCAGCAGGAACGGTTCCTCAAACCCCTGGTCGAAGGCCGCGCCCGCAGCGCTTTCTTCATGACCGAACCGGCGGCCGACAACGGCGCAGGGTCCGACCCCGGCATGATGCTCACCACCTGCCGCCGCGATGGCAACCACTGGGTGATCAATGGGCGCAAGTGCTTCATCACCGGGGCGGCCGGGGCCAGCGTCGGCATCGTCATGGCCAAGGACGAAACGCCGGGCGGTTCCGGCGGCGCCTGCATGTTCCTGGTCGACCTGCCCGATCCGGCGATCCGCACCGACCACGTACCCAACACCATCGACAGCTCGATGCCCGGCGGCCATGCCACGGTGACGATCGACAACCTGCGCGTGCCGGCCGACCAGATGCTGGGCGAAGCGGGCGAAGGGTTCAAATATGCGCAGGTCCGCCTGTCTCCTGCGCGGCTGTCGCACTGCATGCGCTGGCTGGGCTGCTGCATCCGCGCGCATGAAATCGCCAGCGACTATGCCTGCCGCCGCATGGCCTTCGGCAAGCCGCTGATCGAACACGAAGGCGTCGGCTTCATGCTGGCGGAAAACCTGATCGACCTGAAGCAGGCCGAACTGATGATCGACTGGTGCGCCGGGGTGCTGGATACCGGCAGCCTGGGCACCACCGAAAGCTCGATGGCCAAGGTCGCCGTGTCCGAAGCGCTGATGCGCATTGCCGACCGCTGCGTCCAGGTGATGGGCGGCACAGGGGTGTCGGAAGCGACCATTGTCGAACAGGTGTTCCGCGAAGTGCGCGCCTTCCGCATCTATGACGGCCCGACCGAAGTCCACAAGTGGAGCCTGGCCAAGAAGGTCAAGCGCGACTGGCGCGAACGGCAGGGCTAGGCTCTCAGCCAGGCCCGTTCACGCCGGAAGCGGCTGGGCTCCATCCCGGTGCGCGCCTTGAAGAAGCGGCTGAAATAGGCCGGATCGGCAAAGCCGAGGTCGCTGGCGATCTGCGCCACGCCCGCGGCGGTGAAAGTCAGCGCGCGCATTGCCTCGCGCAAGCTGCGTTCCAGCGCCAGATCGCCCGGCGGCTTGCCCGTGACCTGGCGGCAGGCGCGGGTCAGGGTTTGCGGCGTGGTGCCGAGCGCGCGAGCATAGTCCGCCACGCTCCACTGCGCACGGTAATGCTGGTCAAGCAGCGCGGTGAACCGGTGCACCAACGCCAGGCGGCGGTCGGGCGGCCCCTCGCCCGCCTGGGCACGGGCCGCCGCTTCCTCGACCTGGGCGAGCAGCACGGCAAGCGTCGCCAGCGTGGTCGCATTCGGCGCCGGACCGCGCGAGCAGAGCCCCGCAAGCAGGGCATCGACCATCCCCACTTCGGCGAGAGCGAGCGAGCGCACCCGCCCGCCGCGCAGCACCGATCCGGCCGCGAACGGGGCGAGGCGCGGATCGTCGAGCAGGGCTTCAGCCAGGCTCAGCACCCAGCCCTGCGTGCCGGGAACGAAGCGGAAGGCGTGGACCGTGCCGCCGGGGACCACGGCCAGCGTGCCGGGCGGCAATGCCGCCTCACCCTCGCCATCGGCCAGCACGCCCTGCCCCTCGCCCACCAGCAGCAGCTGGACGATGCCGGGATGGGCGTGCGGCGAAATGGTCCATTCATACAGGCTGGAGCGCGCCGAGATCGGCTCGATATGCACGAATTCGGGGGCAAGATCGCCCCCGGCTTCGCCGTAAAGGCCAAATTGCGTGATTTGCGTGGCTTCGCCCATTGCGCCGGGCAGCATGGCCGAATGACCGAAAAGTGCAAGCAATTGTCGCAAAGCTGCGTGGCCGGGCGCGCGCGCCCGTGCCATTGTGCCAGGATAAGCATGCCACGAGAGGACCCCGACATGGCCTTCCGGTTCGATCCCTACGATCCGGCGTTCGACGCCGATCCCTTCCCAGCCTACAAGGTGCTGCGCGACGAGTACCCCTGCTTCTATTCCGAAGAAGCGGGCATGTGGGTGCTGTCACGCTATGATGACGTGCTGGCCGCGCTGACCAACTGGCGGGTCTATTCGTCGGCCAAGGGCAACCTGATCGACGAGTTTCCGGGCCGCGCCGGATCGACGCTGGGCAGCAGCGACCCGCCGCGCCACGATCGCCTCCGCGCGCTGATCCAGTCGGCGATGACCAAGCGCGCGCTTGACCACATCCTCGAACCGGCGCGGGCGGCCTGCCACCAGCACCTGGCCGAAATCCGGGACAAGGAGGTGTTCGACTTCGTTGGCGACTATGGCTCGAAGATGACGGTCGACCTGCTGTTCTACCTGTTCAACCTGCCCCGCGAAGGCGCCGAGCAGGTCCGCGACAACGCGGTGCTGATGGTCCAGACCGATGCCAAGACCCGGCAGAAGACCGAAAAGCACCTCGAAGCGTTCCGCTGGATGGCCGACTATGCCGAAAACTTGGTGCGCGAGCGCAAGAAGAACCCCGGCGACGACCTGCTGTCGGGCTTCATCACCGCCGAAATCGACGGCGAGAAGCTGCTCGACAAGGAAGTGCAGCTGACTGTCACCACGCTGATCATGGCGGGGATCGAAAGCCTGTCGGGCTTCCTCGGGATGTTCGCCTACAACCTGGCGAACGAACACGACGCGCGGCGGAAAATCGCGGCGGATCACAACCTGATTCCGGATGCGATGGAAGAATCGCTGCGCTTCAACACCTCGGCCCAGCGCTTCAAGCGCTGCCTGCAGGTCGATACCGAGCTGCACGGCCAGACCATGAAGGCGGGCGATTTCGTGATGCTCGCCTATGGCAGCGCCAACCGCGACGAGCGCCAGTTCGAAAACCCCGATTTCTACGACATCACCCGGCGGCCCAAGCGCCACCTGGGCTTTGGCGGCGGGGTCCATTCGTGCCTGGGCGCAATGCTGGCGCGCGTGGCGACCGAAGTGATCTTCAGCGAATTCCTGAAAGTCGTGCCCGAATTCACACGGGTGGACGATGTGCTGCCGTGGGTGCCCAGCTCCAACTTCCGCAGCCCGCAAGTGCTGCGCCTGGCGCGCGGCTGAACGCAAGCGAATTGGCCCGCCGCACCCAGGGTGGTGCGACGGGCCAGCTTTCCTCCCCAGGAAAGTCGGTGCGGACAAACCGCTCCATTGCATTCGTCATTGCGAGGGACGAAGGCCCGAAGCAATCCAGGGCGGCTTGAACGGCTCTGGATTGCTTCGCTTCGCTCGCAATGACGCGCTTAAGGAGCGTTACGCCGCGAACTGGCTCCTGCCCGCGGCTTTATGCCGCGAACTGGTTCATCGTGTTGTGTTCGCCGCCGGCCTTGAGCGCGGCTTCACCGGCGAAGTATTCCTTGTGATCATCGCCAATGTCGCTGCCCGACATGTTCTGGTGCTTCACGCAGGCGATGCCCTGGCGGATTTCCTGGCGCTGGACGTTCTTGACGTAGCCCAGCATGCCCGCGTCGCCGAAGTATTCCTTGGCGAGGTTGTCGGTGCTCAGCGCCGCCGTGTGATAGGTCGGCAGGGTGATGAGGTGGTGGAAGATCCCCGCCTCGCGCGCCGCGTCCTTCTGGAAGGTGCGGATGCGTTCGTCGGCTTCGGCGGCCAGGTCCGAGCTGTCGTAATCGACGCTCATCAGCTTGGCGCGGTCATAGGCCGACACGTCCTTGCCCTCGGCAGCCCAGGCGTCGAACACCTGCTGGCGGAAGTTCAGCGTCCAGTTGAAGCTGGGGCTGTTGTTGTAGACCAGCTTGGCGTTGGGCATCACTTCGCGGATCCGGCTGACCATGCCGCCGATCTGGCCGATGTGCGGCTTTTCGGTTTCGATCCACAGCAGGTCCGCGCCGTTCTGGAGCGAGGTGATGCAGTCCAGCACGCAGCGATCCTCGCCGGTGCCGGTGCGGAACTGGTAGAGGTTGCTGGGCAGGCGCTTGGGCTTCAGCAGCTTGCCATCGCGGGTGATCAGCACGTCGCCGTGGCCAATGTTCGAGGCATCGACTTCGTCGCAGTCGAGGAAGCTGTTGTACTGGTCGCCAATGTCGCCCGCTTCACGGGTATAGGCGATCTGCTTGGTCAGGCCGGCGCCCAGCGAGTCGGTGCGGGCAACGATGATCCCGTCCTCGACGCCCAGTTCCATGAAGGCGTAACGGACCGCGCGGATCTTCGCGAGGAAGTCCTCGTGCGGCACGGTGACCTTGCCGTCCTGGTGGCCGCACTGCTTTTCGTCCGAGACCTGGTTTTCGATCTGGATCGCGCAGGCCCCCGCCTCGATCATCTTCTTGGCGAGCAGGTAGGTCGCCTCGGCATTGCCGAAGCCGGCATCGATATCGGCGATGATCGGCACGACGTGGGTCTGGAATTCGTCGATCTTGTGCAGCAGGCGGTGGGTGTTGACCGCGTCGCCCGCCGCCTTGGCGGCATCGAGTTCACGGAACAGGCCGCCCAGCTCGCGCGCATCGGCCTGGCGCAGGAAGGTGTAGAGTTCCTCGATCAGCGCGGGCACGGTGGTCTTTTCGTGCATCGACTGGTCGGGCAGCGGGCCGAATTCGCTGCGCAGCGCGGCGATCATCCAGCCCGACAGGTACAGGTAGCGGCCCTTGGTGGTGCCGAAGTGCTTCTTGATCGAGATGAGCTTCTGCTGCCCGATGAAGCCGTGCCAGCAACCCAGCGACTGGGTGTAGTTGGCGGGATCGGCGTCATAGGCGGCCATGTCCTCGCGCATGATCTTCGCGGTATAGCGCGCGATGTCGAGCCCGGTCTGGAAGCGGTTCTGCAGGCGCATGCGGGCGACGCTGGCCGCATCGATCCCGCTCCAGGCCTGCCCATAGGGGGCGATCTGCTTGCCGGCTTCGGCGATGGTCTGCGAATAGGTCATGGGGCAATTCCTCTTGAGCCTGGGCCGCGCGGGCCGTGTCCATGGCCCTGACATGCCGACGATGCTGCGCTGCGGAAAGGCCACGCGGAGTCGCCTTGTAAGACGTTACAGCTTTTCCTTGTAAAGTTGTGCAGACATGACAAAGTGCGCGCATGGCCGATTCCCGCCCGCTCTATCTTGGCCCGCGCCTGCGCCGCCTGCGCCGCGAACTGGGGCTGACCCAGCAGGCCATGGCGCAGGACCTGCGCATCTCGCCCAGCTACATCGCGCTGATCGAACGCAACCAGCGCCCGCTGACCGCGGACCTGCTGCTGCGCCTCGCCAAGAGCTACCGCTTCGACCTGACCGACTTTGCCGGGGACGATGCCGAAGCCTACGAACAGCGCCTCGCCAAGGTGCTGCGCGATCCGCTATTCGCGGACATCGAGCTGCCCGCGCTGGAAGTGGCGGACCTTGCCAGCAGCTTCCCGGGGGTGAGCGAGGCGCTGCTGCGCCTGCACGAAGCCTACAGCCGCGAACAGCGCGCGCTGGCCGAACAGCGCGAAGTGCCCGGCGGGGCCGACCCGGTGGCCGAGGCGCGGCGCTTTGTCGCGCGCGAACGCAATTACTTCCACGCGCTCGACACCCGGGCCGAGGAACTGGCCGCCGAAATCGCCCGCGCCGGATCGCTGGCCGACTGGCTGGGCAAGACGCGCGGCACCCGCCTGCGTTACCTGCCGCCCGACGTGATGATGGACGCCCTGCGGCGGTATGACCGGCACAACGAACAACTGCTGATCGACGATACGCTGGACGGCGCCAGCCGCCAGTTCCAGGTGGCGATGCACATTGCCTATACCGCGCTTCGCAAGGAGATCGCCGCGGTGCTGGCCGGGGCGGGCCTCGCCAGCCCCACGGCCCAGGCGCTGGTGAAGCGCGAGCTGGCTGCCTACTGCGCCGCCGCGATCCTGATGCCGTACGACCGCTTCGCCCGCGCGGTCGAAGCACGCGCCTATGACATCGAGGCGTTGAGCCGCCAGTTCGGCACCAGCTTCGAACAGGTCACCCACCGCCTCACCACGCTGAACAAGCCGGGAATGCTGCGGGTGCCGTTCTTCTTCATCCGGGTCGATCCGGCGGGCAACGTGTCAAAGCGGCTCGACGGGGCGGGCTTTCCCTTTGCCGCGCATGGCGGCGGCTGCCCGCTGTGGAACGTCCACACGGTGTTCCGCACGCCGGGCGAGATTCACACCCAGTTCCTGGAACTGCCCGATGGCCAGCGCTTCTTCTCGATCGCGCGGACGGTGACGGCGGGCGGCGGCAGCTTTGCCCGCCCGCGCGTGACCCGGGCGATCGCGCTGGCCTGCGCTGCGGAACATGCACCGAAGCTGGTCTATGCCCAGAACCTTGATCCGCGCAGCGCCGAAGCCAGCCCGATCGGGGTGACCTGCCGGCTGTGCAACCGCGCCCTGTGCGCCGCGCGCGCCGCCCCGCCGATGGGCCGCGAGATCACGGGCGACGACAACCGCCGCGGGATCGCTCCGTTCGGCTTTGCCGAAGGCTGACCCGGCCCTTCCCCGCCCGCTGCTCTTGCCGCCCCGCCGCTCTTGCCGACCTGCCCGCTTTGCGGCAGCATCCGCGCGGGACAGGATGGGAGAGGTGTGATGACCACGGGCGATGCAACGCCGGTCGCGCCAGCCAAAGTGGCCAGCGATCTTGGCATGGCCGATCTGCGCAGGGCATTGGCGGCGGGCTGGGCCGATTTTGCGGCGCGGCCGCTGTTCGGGCTGTTCTTTGCCGGGATCTACGTGATCGCCGGCCTCTTGCTTTATTACCTGATGGTCCAGCGCGGCGCGGTGGAATGGCTGGTCCCGGCAGCGGCGGGCTTTCCCTTGCTCGCCCCGTTCATCGCGGTGGGCCTGTACGAGGTCAGCCGCCGCCGCGAGGCCGGGGTGGAACTGCGCTGGGGGCCAGTGCTGGGCGCGCTGCGCGGGCGCGGTGACGAACAGCTGCTGATGATGGGCGGGTTCGTGTTCGTCGGCTTCACCTTCTGGATGATCCTGGCCCACGGCATCTTCGCGATTTTCATGGCCGAATCCGGGATCGGCGCGCAGTCGCTGTCGCTGTTCGCCACGCCGGCGGGGATCGCCATGCTGGCGGTCGGTTCGGTCTGCGGCGCACTGATGGCGCTGCTGTTCTATGCCGTGACGGTGATCAGCCTGCCGATGCTGGTTGACCGCGATGTCGATTTCCTGACCGCGATCATCGTCAGCCTGGCCACGGTGCGCTCGAACGGCCTGGTCATGCTGGCCTGGGCCGTGCTGATCGGCGCGGTGCTGTTCGCGGCGATGCTGCCCGCCTTCCTGGGGCTGCTGGTGGCGCTGCCGGTGCTGGCCCACGCCACCTGGCACCTCTACCGCCGCGCGGTGCGCTGACCGGGCGGCGCGACCCGGCCCGCCGCCGCGCTAACGTGCCTGCGGCAGCGGGCGGCGCAGCAGCCGGGACAATGTGCCGTCGGTCACGCAGGCACAGGCGCTGGCGGTGTCCTGCGGCCCGTGGCCATCATGGCGCGCCACTTGCGGGAAAGGGCACAGCACGCGGGTCAGGGCCCGGCCGTCCGCCCCCTGTTTGGCCGCGATCAACTGGCGCGGCGCTTCGCCCTGTTCGACCCAGCGGATCAGCGCCCACAGCACGTCGCGCGCGGGATCGGTTCCGGCCGGGACATGGCCCGAACCGCCAAAGCTGTCCGCCCCCGGCCCGCCCCGGCAATGGTACATGCCCGGCACCATGAACAGCCGCACCGCATCGTCCAGCGCGTCCAGCCCGCCATTGGCGGCGGCCAGATCGGCATAATAGCGCAGCGTCGGCCCGGCATTGGTCGAAGGATCCTGCCAGCCCTGGTAGATGATCGCCTTGTGCCCCTGGGCGATGAACGGCTGGATCGCCGTGCTGTCGGCGCGCAGCTGCGGCATCAGCGCGTTGACCTTGGCCAGGTCGGCCGTGCGGCGAAAGGTCAGCGCGTCCCAGTCGGGATTGTTGTAAACCGCATCGGCCCACATTGCCCGCAGCAAGGGCGACGGCGGCCCGGGACGGGTGCGCACGCCGGGGAACAACCCCCAGTCCATCGCCCGGCCGCGCTCGTCGCGCAGCGGCGCGACGATCCGGTCGAGCATCGCGCGTTGCGGCGCGGTCAGGCACTCGCCCGCCTGCCCCGGCTTGCACAGCAGCTGGCGGGTATCGAAGCGGCAGGTGGCCGAGTTCTCGATGATCCCGTCGCGCACCCCGTCCTGCCCATCGCAGGCCTGGTGCACGGCGCGTTCATAGAGCGACCACTGGGCGTCGCTCAGCATCCCTGCGGGCTGCTTCTGCTGTTCCAGCGCGAACCACAGCATCCGCACCGATTGCAGCGGCATGTACGGCCCGGGCGCGCCGGCAACCACGCCGTCGTAATCGCCCGGATAGGCCTGCATTTCCTTGAGCGCCTGGCGCCCCCCGCCCGAACAGCCGAGATAATAGGACCGGTTCGGGGCCTGACCATAGAACCGCGCGACCAGCGCCTTGGCGGCCTGGGCGGTGAGGTGGCTGGCGCGGTGTTCATAGTCGACGCGGGCCTGCGGACGGCTCATCCAGCGCGCCTCGCTCGCCTTGTGGCCGCTGTCGGTGGTGACGGTGGCAAAGCCCTGCTCGATCCGCAGCGCCATGTCGCGGTAGTTGTAGACGCCCGCGTCCCCGCCCACGCCCGCGCCCAGCAGGCGGCCGTTCCAGTTCAGCGGCAGCCACAGCTCGAAGCCGATGTTGCCTTCGATCTTCCCCTCGACCCGGCACAGCGGGACAGTGACCGGGGTGGCGGAATAGGTCCCCGCGCCGTCCGGTCGCCATTGGGGGGCCGGGACAATGGCGCTCGCGCGTTCGACCGCCACGGCCCCGGCCTGCCCCACCAGGGCGGCACATTGGCCGCCCTGGGGAGTTGCTGCTGCCGCGATAAGAGGGAGGAGCGGCAGCAGCGGCATCAGAACTTGACCGCGGCGCTGAGCGAGAACATCCGCGGGATCGGGTTGGCCGACTGCGCATCGTAGCCGCGCGTGGTATCGACGAACGGCGGATCCTCGTTCAGCAGGTTGCGCACGTCGAAGCTCAGCCGCACCCGGCTCAGCACGTCGACGCCCAGCGACAGGTCGAAGGTATCGTACTTGGCGACCTGCTGGCTGGGGGTGACCGTGGTGTTGAGGTAGCCGGCCAGGTGGTTCCAGGTCAGGCGGGTGGAGAAGATCCCCAGCTTTGCGCCCAGGTCCGCCTGCGAACGGAACTTCTGCGGGAAGTTGATCGTGCCGATCACGTCGGCCACCGCCGCGCCCGGGACAGCCTGGAACAGGTACTTCGTGTAATAGGTGCCCTGGAAACCGGCATCCCACTTCACCCCGCCCAGCTGCCAATCGTAATAGAGCCCGAAGTCCAGCCCGCGCACCTGGCTGCGGCCCAGGTTCTGGCGCCGGCCATCGACGATGAAGCTGACCGCGCTGGTGTTGATCACGTTGTTGAGCGGCAGGCCCGACCCCACCAGCGCCGACACTTCCGCCGCGCTCGGGTTGAACTTGACGAACGAGGCGTAGAGCGGGTTGGTCAGGATCCCCGGCGTGCCGCGCAGCGCCTGGATCTGGTTCTTGTAGTCGATGTCGAACCAGGTCAGCGAGGCGCGCAGCCCCGGCAGCGGGCTCAATTCACCGCCGACCGACCAGGTCCGCGCGGTTTCGGGCTTCAGCCCCGGATTGCCGCCGGCAATGCCGATCCCGGTCTGGTTGCCCGCGGCGCCCGGCAGCGTATCGTAGTACAGCCCGGCCCCGCCCGCGATGGTCGACACTTCGGTAAAGGTCGGCGCGCGGAACGACTTGCCATAGCTGGCGCGCAGCGCCAGCGCATCGACCGGCTTCCAGGTCAGCCCCAGCTTGGGGTTCGAAGTGCTGCCGAAATCGCTGTACTTTTCATGGCGCCCCGCGACCGAGAGCGAGAGCTGCTCGATCCCCGGCATGGCATTGCCGCTGCCGACCAGCGGAATGAACAGTTCACCGAACAGCGCCTTGACGTTGCGGGTGCCGGCATCGTGCACGCTCAGCGGCGTCGCCGCCTGGCCGGTCAGCAGGTCGGTATAGGTGTATTCGCGGCGGTACTCGCCGCCCACCGCCAGCTTGACCGCACCGCCGGGCAGATCGACCAGGCTGCCGTCAAGCTGGGCATTGACCACGTCCAGCCGGGTCCGGCCGGTGATGACGAACAGGTTGTCGCGGATCTTCGCGATGGTCGCCGGGTTGTTCGCCCCGCCGAACACGTTGAGCGCGGTCAGCGGATTGGTATCGGCCAGCGCGGCATTGAGCGCGGCGGTGTTGACCCCGACCGTGCGGTTGGCCACGTCCTCGCTTTCGCCGTGGGCGTAATAGACCGTCGCTTTCCAGTCGCCCATCACCTGGGCTTCCAGCCCGGCACTGACGTTCCAGGTTTCGCCGCGATAGGGGTTGAAATCCGGCCCGCCGTTGGTCGGCACCAGCGACCAGGCAACCGACACCGAAGTCAGCCCCGCCACCGGGGTAACGAAGAACGGGTTGGTGTTGCGCACGGTCGCGCTGATGTTGGTCAGCTGCGCCAGCTTGCCCTTGCGGTAGGAATAGAACCCGTCGGCGAACAGCTTGATCCCTTCGGCCAGTTCCTGGTTGAAAGTACCGGTCAGGTTATACCGGGTCTGTTCGGGAATGACGGTGTCGAGCGAATTGTAGAAGCACTTGTTGCTGGTGCCCGCCACCAGGCTGCCGGCCGTGGCGGCAGTGACGCCGCTGGCGGGGATGGCATAGGTCTTGCCGCTGGCGGTAATGGTGCCCGCGCCGCAATTGGTCACGCGCAGGTCGCGCCCGCCGCGCGCGCGGTTGTCGTCCTGGTAGAAATCGAGGTCATAGCCGCGCAGCGCATCGTTGTGGGTGAGCTCGCCCGCGATCATGAACGAGCCGGTGTCCCACTTGCGGCCATAGATCCCGGCGATCTGGTGTTCCTGGTAGCCGCCCTCGGCAATCCCGGCGCGGGCGCGCAGTTCGATCCCGTCGAAATTGCGCCGCAGGATGAAGTTGACCACCCCGGCAATCGCATCAGACCCATAGATCGCCGAAGCGCCATCGGCGACCACTTCGACCCGTTCCAGCGCGATCGCGGGGATCGCGGACGGATCGGTGTACTGGCCCTGGGTGCCCTGCGGCGGCAGGCGCTTGCCATCGTAGAGCAGCAAGGTTGCATTGGTGCTGATCCCGCGCAGGTTGATGCCCGCACCGCGCGTGGCGTTGGCCGCGCCGTTCTGGGCGCTGCCGCCGTTGCGGTTGGCCCCCAGCGAGACCACCTGCGGCACGCGGCGGAGCAGGTCGTTGGTGGAAATGACCGGCTCTGCTGCGATCTTTTCGGCGCTGATCCCGATCACGTTCGACCCCACCGGGGCAATCCCGCGAATGCGGCTGCCGGTGACCACGATCGTGCCGGCATCGCTTTCG
Organism: Novosphingobium sp.; assembly: GCF_041905565.1. Taxonomy (GTDB): domain Bacteria; phylum Pseudomonadota; class Alphaproteobacteria; order Sphingomonadales; family Sphingomonadaceae; genus Novosphingobium. The sequence continues at coordinate 83,756 of NZ_JAYRKX010000003.1, forward strand.
GCATCGGCGGCTTCGGGGCCGGCGGCGGCATCCTGGGCGAATGCCGGCAGGCTCAGCGCCAGCGAACTTGCCGCGCTCAGCGCCAGCAGGCGAATGGTCTTGGTCATGGGTAATCCTCCGTGCAGGTTCGGGGTCGTGGTGCCCCGCAATGGGTTCAAACAGTCTCGCCGCGCGCCTCGCGCCGGGCCGCCAGGCGCGGGGCGATGGACAACAGGACGATCGCGGCAACCAGGATGGCGGCGCCGACCAGTTCGGCCGGGCGCGGCATCCTGCCGCCGAACAGCAGCGCCAGCAGCACCGATCCGCCGACCCCGGCGACCAGGCTGGCGGCGCGTTCCAGCGCCACGCAATAGGCGTTCTCCTTGGGGTCGAGCAGGATGACGATGGCCACCACCCCGATCACCGCCAGGGTCGCACCGATCAGAAACAGCGGCCAGATCACCGGATCGGTCCAGACCGCGCCGAAGCCCCAGGCCAGTTCGCCCGATTGACCGCCGATGCCCGATGCCGAAATCACCGCCAGCACCGCCACCGAGAGCGGCAGGGCAATCACCTTTTCCTCGACAAAATAGCGCTTTACCGAGGCTGGATCGCCCGTTTTCGAGATGCGGTTCATCACCGCCAGGCGCAGGAAATAGCCGAAGGTGTAAAGCACCACGGTCAGGATCGCGAGCGGCGGCAGGTTGAGCCCGCCGCGGTCGAACAGGGTGATGAACAGCGCGCCCAGCACCATCGCCAGCGCGACCCACGAATACCACCGCACCCGCCGCCCGAACAACACGTCGACCAGCGGCGCGATCACCAGGATGTCGCCGCGCATCAGCAGCTGGATGAACGGGATCGAGACATCGGCAATGGTAAACGACAAGGGCACCGTGAACAGCACCAGCGCCGTGCCAAAGCCCGACAGCAGCGTCAGCCGCGTCGGCACCGGCACGCGGCAGCCGGCCACCCGCACCGCGTTCGCTTCGCGGTGCCAGCCCGACCACCAGATGAACAGGTAGGTCAGCACCATGTTGAAGATCAGCGACGCCGGCAGCGTTTCCAGCCCGGTCAGCGGCCGCCCCAGCCCCGCGTGGGGCGTGGTGCTGACCCAGCGGGTGATCATCACGTTGGGCAGGTAGAGCAGGAAGTAGAGCCCGACCCAGCCTTCCATCGGCAGGTTGCGCAGCCGCCCGCTCATGCCGTCACCTCAACCATGTCGGCCTGCGGGACGTAGCGGGCGTTCAGCCCCGCCTCGCCGGTCACGGCGGTCATGTATTCCAGCACCTGGGCATATTCGGCGCTGCCCGGATCAACCACGCGCGGCACCGCATCGCGGCCGATGTACAGCGGCAGGAAGCCCGCGCGCAGCAGCTTGCCGCCGCCGATTTCCAGCCGCGCGATCATCGACAGGCGCGCGGCGGTGGGAAAGTTGTACAGCCCTTCGAAGTCCGGCTCCCACTCCTCGGCCAGCACGCGGATCTCGTTCCAGCTTTTCGACTTGGCGTGGGCCTCGTCCATCTTGAGGTCGGTGGCGAAGTTGCACAGCGAATGGAACACCGGCTTGCCGTCAATCACCTCGCACCCCTTCAGGATGTGCGCGTGGCCGCCCAGGATCGCATCGGCCCCGGCGGCAATCGCGGCGCGGGCCACGTCGCGCTGGTAATCGGCAATCGCGGCACGAACGAAATGGATGCCCCAGTGCTGCGACACCACGACCACGTCGGCCTGGGCCTTGGCGGCGCGAATGTCGGCCTCCATCGCGGCCAGGTCCTCGCGGTGGGGAAAGGTGTGGATCCGCGCCGGGGTGCCCGGCTGGTCATGCTCGATCTGTTCATAGACCGTGTGCGCGCGCATCGGCGCGCAGCCGGGGCGGCGTTCATCCGCCCAGTAGGCCTGCGGCAGGATGCTGGAATAGGCCAGCAGGGCCACGCGGGTGCCATCGCCCAGCGTGCGGATCACGGGGGTGCGCGCCTCGGCAATGTTGGCGCCCGCGCCAACCACCTCGATCCCCGCCGCGCGCAAGTGATCGCGGGTTTCGAAGAAAGCTTCGGCGCCCCAGTCCATGCAGTGGTTGCCGGCCATCGAGATCACGTCGAACCCCGCCCGGCCCAGCGCCGCGGCGCCTTCCGGCCGGGCCAGCACGGCGTGGCGGGCCTGCGGCAGACGGGTGCCGCCCGCGGCAAAGCTGGTTTCCAGCTGGCCGAAAGTCAGGTCCGCCGCGCGCAGCAGATCGCCCGCCGCGACGAAGCTTTCGTCATAGTCGGCGCGGTCCATGGCCAGATCGCCGGTGGCAAGCAGGATATGCGGCACGCCTTTCTCTCCCCGATCCATTACCCCGCCCGCTGCGGCGCGTTTAGTAATGAATCATAACAATTCGTTCGTATCGCGTTTAGCAAGCGCTTGCAATGGCCGATCTGCCGTGCCCGCAACGCACTTTCCCTTACGGATTTAAGGACCATCGCCCCACGTCCAAGCCGAAAAATTGTCTGCAAGGGCTTGCGCCCCGTCCCGCGCCGATTAGCATCGCCCGCCGAACCCGAGAGGAGATCCCCATGCGCCTGCCCCTGCCGAACCCGGCCCTGACCGCCGCCTTGATCGCCGCACTGGCCGCGCCGCTGACCGCGCAAGTGCCCGCGCCCCCCGCGCCCGAAGCCGTGGCGGCGGCGCGCGCCGCCTATGACGCCCTGCCGAACGGCCCGGGCGACGGCCCCTATCCGGCCAGGATGGAAGTGGACCCCACTCTGGCGAACCATGTGGTCTATCGCCCGGCCAACCTGGCGGCGGTGGGCCAGCGCAAGCTGGGCGTGCTGGTCTGGGGCAACGGCGGCTGCCGCGCGGATGGCGCCAGCGCCCGCCAGCACCTGTTGAAGATCGCCTCGCACGGCTACCTGGTGATCGCGCCGGGCCAGGTCTATTCTGGCCCCGGCGCGGTCGGAGCGCGGCCCGAACGCAGCCCCGACGCCAGCGGCAAGCTGCCGCCGGTCGCCACCACCAGCCGCGACGTGCTCGCCGGGCTGGACTGGGCGCTGCAGGAAAACACCCGCAAGGGCAGCGCGCTGCGCGGCCGGATCGATCCCGCACTGGTGGCTGTCGCCGGCCATTCGTGCGGCGGGCTGCAGGCGCTGCAGGTCGCGGCCGATCCGCGCATCCGCGCCGTGCTGATCCACAACAGCGGGGTCTTTGCCGATGGCAGCAACCCGATCCAGGGGATCAGCGTGGACAAGCGCCTGCTGAAGGGCCTGCACACCCCGGTCGTCTATTTCCTCGGCGGTCCGGGCGATGTCGCCTATCCCAACGGCAGCGACGATTTTGCCAGGATCGACCATGTCCCGGCGGTCAAGCTCAACCTGCCGGTCGGCCACGGCGGCACGTTCCAGCGCCCCAATGGCGGCGCGGTGGCCAGCGTCGCGGTTGACTGGCTGGAGTGGCAATTGCGCGGCGACAAGGTGGCGGGGCGGACCTTTACCGGGGCCAATTGCCGGCTGTGCGCATCGGGCGAATGGTCGATCGAGCGCAAGGGGATCGATTGACCCCACGCGCTAGTCGCAACTGCCCCCGCGCCGGCACGGCCGCAGCATCGGCGCGGGCGTGTGGCGAATGGTTCCGGCCGGCGGGTTGGGCCACTCGCCGCCATCCAGCCGCGCTTCGAGCTGTGCCAGCGCGGTCAGCGCGGTTTCCTTGCTCTGCCCGCAGTGCCCGGCGGCATCCAGCCACAGCCCCTGCACCATGCGCGGATCGGCGGCATCGAGATAGGCCTGCTGGAGCGAGGGCGAGGTCGCCCCGTCGCCCAGCGTCTGCACGCTCAGCACCGGCACGCCCGGCCGGGCGGTGGGGGTGTAATGAGCCATCATGTAGGCCACTGCGCCCGGCTGCGCGGCAATGCGCGGCGCGGCGTTCAGCCGGGCCAGGTCGGCAGCCAGGTCCAGCCCGGCCTGGCGGTAGAGCGCCTCGACCATCGCGCGGCGGCCCGAACGATCCAGCTGCGCGGCATAGTCCACCCCGATGTTCCAGCTGAACACGCCGCCGGCGCGGCGTTCCTGGTCCTGCCGGGGCAGGAACACGCCCATGACAAAGGCCGCGGCAATCTCGTCGACCTGGCGCTCGAAGTCGGCCTCGGCCGGGCGCGCGCTGCCGCGCACGGTCCAGCCGGGGATGCCTCCCAGCACGCCCGCCAGCGCCAGCCGCGCCCGCCCCTGGGCAGAAGCCAGCGCCGCCGCCACCGCCGCCTGCGCGCGGCGGCTATTGGCCATGTCGTCGCTGATCCCGACCAGTTCCAGCCCGGCATCGGGGGCAACCAGCGTGCGCAGGGCAAAGGCCCCGTCCAGCGCCATGTTCATCATCCCCACCGCCCCGCCGATCGACGGGCACAGCGCGATCGCGCCCTGCACCACCGGCCGGCGCCGTTCGGCCAGCGCAGTCGATACCAGCCCGCCCATCGACTGGCCCCAGGCCAGGGTCCGGCGCGGCTGGCCATGGATCCTGGCAAAGGCGGCCAGGACGGCCTCCTGCGCGGGGACCGCTTCGGCCAGCGCCCAGCCATCCGCGCCGTAATTCGATGCCGCCAGCGCATAGCCCTTGGCCAGCAAGGCGTCGCGCCAGGCGGCAGGCGCCACATCGGGCGCACCGGCCTTGGGCGAATAGCCCCGCCCCCACAGCAGCAGCGTGCCGTTCCAGTTGGCCGGCACTTCGGCCGCCCATTTCGCGCCGCCGTGCAGCGTGCCCGCGCTGGCCGCCGGCTTGTCGCCGCGCCCGCGGGGAAAGGCCTGGGTGGCAAAGCGTTCGGCCGCGCGCAGCTGGGCGATGGCATCGGCCTCGAGCAGCCAGCGCTGGCGCACCAGTTCGCCCAGCCGCGCCTTGAACCGGGCGAGGTATTCGCCCTTGCCGCCGGGATAGGCCTTGGCGATCAGCGCCGGGTCGACCGGCAGGCGGCGCAGGTTGCGGCGCGGCACCTTGCCGCCGCACAACTCGGCCGGCGGTTCGCCATAGCGCACCAGCGGCAGGTCAAGCTGCGCCGCGCGCACCCCGCCCAGCGGGTTGCCGAATGCGTCGCGGATGAAATCCTTGCCATCGGCGGCCACCTGCATCCGGCTCGCCAGCGGCGGCGCCTGGCCCGTTTCGACCCAGCGGTTGAGGTTGACCAGCGCGGCCTGCGCCACGTCGCGCATTGGCACGTCGGTATCCTCGACCGTGCAGGCGACCAGTGGTTCGACCGCCGGATGGCGGCGCGCGGCCAGTTGCACCGATGCGGCGCGGACCTGCGCCGAAATTCCCGTATCCCCGTGGCTTACGCCGCCCAGCTCATAGATCCGGTGACCACCCGCCACGGCGTCGCTTTCCGGGCGCTGGGGATAGATGTTGGTGATCGCCTCCATCTCGCTGGTCAGCTCGATCACCGGACGGTCGATCACCCGCAGCAACTCGCGGTTGCGATCCTTGACCGGATCCGCCGAATTGAGCGGGGTGTGCCCGGCGGGCACCGACCCGGCCGAAATCCCGATCAGGTAGCCGTCGACCACCGGCGAGCCATCGGGGCGGCGATAGCGGTCATGGAAGCCGAAATTGATCCAGCTGCGGATGGTCGAACCCAGGAACGACCAGCCCGAAAAGTAGACGTGCCGCACGTTCAGCCCGGCAAGCGGGCCGTCCCGGCCCGGATCGCGCAGCAGGGTGGCGGCCTGGCCCATCGCGTCCCAGCGGATGCCGTCGTCCTCGCCCCACTGGAATGCGCCGTAGCGCCGCGGATCGTACCAGCCGAACAGCTTGGGCGTGGTCACCGGCCACTGCGCGGTCGAACGCTCGCGCGTTCCGGCATCGCCGCCGATCGCGAGAAAGGCATAGGCCATGCCGCTGCGCAAGACCAGCGCATCGATCCGCCCCCACTGCGCGCTGGCCAGACTGGGGTGGGTAAAGCCCATCTGGACGGTGCCGTTGAACTTGCGCGGATCGCGCGGCCGCAGGATCACCAGCCGGGTGGTGTACGGGACCTTGGCGGTGCGCACTTCGGCCAGGCCATCGGCCGTTTCGCCATAGATGTTGCCCTCGCCGCTCAGCAGGAATTCCTCCTGGACATAACCGGCGGCCCGCATTGCCGCGTCCTCGCGCGTGCCGGCCAGCACCACCGGGGAAAAGACCTGCGAACTGGCGGTTTCGGGCAGCGGGCCGATCCAGCGCGGTGCGGCGGCGCACACCGGCGTGGCCAGCAGCGCCAGCAGCGGCAGGACAAGGGCGGTCAGACGCATGGGACGGGTCATCCTTGCTGGCAGGTCATGGCTGGACGATCGGCAGGCTGACGCGCGACGGGCGCGCCGGATCGCTGATCAGGGTGATCCGGGCGGGCTGGGCAGCCTGGTCGCGGGCCCGCTCGCGGTGGTCGGATCCGGTCAGGGTGATCTGGATGCGGTGCCCCTTGGCGAAGACATAGGAGGTCGGCATCAGATCGAACTGCAAGCGCACCGGCACGCCGGGCTGGAGCGGCTGGGCGTCCTCGGCAAAGGCGCGGTGCCACGGCAGGCCGGGCAGCGCCCAGGGCGCCTCGCCCAGCTTGCGCAAGCTTGCCTTGAGCCGCCCCTCGGTCACCACCCGCACCGTGCCGTCGGGGGCGACGTCCTCGAGATAGAGGAACAGGTTGGCATCCGGCGTATCGGCGGCGATCCAGACATCGGCAAGCGGATGGCCCGTCACTTCGACCGGGGCGGACAGCACCTTGCCCGGCAGCGACAGGCCCTGCCCCGGCAGGTGACACGGCTGCACGGTCGATCCCGCGCCGCCTTCCTTGCAGGTCACGCCGTAATCCACCGCGAAGCTCTGGTTCAGCGCGGCCTTAGGCTGGCTGCCGGCGGCGATGCCCCTGGCGCCCAGCGTGAACTCGGTCTGCCGGGCCTGCGGCAGCGGCCACTGGCTGGTGGCGCGCCATTGGTTCGCCCCGGTGACGTAGTAGTGAACCGGCTCGTCGCGGTCGATCCCGGTGTCGATCCCCTTGAGGTAGCGGTCGAAGAAGCGGTGCGCTTCCTCGACCAGCGCAAAGCCATCGTTCTGGCAGTGCAGCCAGTCACCGATCAGGATCCGCGCGCCGGGAATGTTCATCCGCGCGATCAGGCCCTGGTCGCGCAGTTCATCGCGCCAGCCGCCAACCACGTAGAGGGGAATGCCGCTCCGCACGATCTGCGGCTGGTAGCTTGATGCGCTCCCTTCCGCCCAGAAGGTGCTTTGCAGCTGCGGCGAAAAGCTGTCGCGATACGGCAGCGCCTTCCACACATCGAACAGCGGCACGCCGCGCTGGTGCTGCTCGGCGGCGGCCCGCAGCATGACCTTGCCCTCGTCACCATCGACGGGTTTTGCCGCCATGTCCTGCTCGATCGTGCGGGTCGGGCCGGTGCCCCACTGCGCGAAGATCCCGCCGCGCCGCATCGCATCGTACTTGTTCCACGAAAAGCAGCCCGCGAACACCGCCTTGAGGTGCGGCGCCCCCACGGTCATCGCGTGCATCGCCGCATCGCCGGTGTTGGAGCAGCCATACTGCCCCACCATGCCGTTCGACCACGGCTGGCTGGCCAGCCATTCGATCAGCTCGTAGGCGTCCTGCGCCTCGTTGCGATCGTGATAGCCGCGCATCGTGCCGAAGGACTGCCCGTTGCCGCGCCGGGCGACCTGGACCACGACATAGCCATGGTCGGTCAGGCCCGGCATGGTCACGAACCCGCCCGCACGCGGCCCCACGCCGTCGCCGGGCTGCTGGGTGGCGGACAGCGAATGGTGCCAGATCACCGGAAAGCGGCCCTCAGCCGCCTTGCCGCCCACCGCCGGGCGCGCGACCAGCACGGCCAGCCGGGTCCCGTCGCGCATCGGCACGTAGAACGATTGGGTCACCTGCCCGGTGAACTGCCGGGGCGGCTGGTAGTGCCCGAAGCTGCTGGGCGCGGAGGCGGCCAGCAGCGCGGGAGTGGCAGCGGGCTGCGCCGCCGCCCCCGCGGCGAGCAAGCTCAACGCGGCGGCGGCCAGCGCGGCGCGCATCAGTACTTCACGCGGACCGAGGCGGCCAGCAGGCGGCCGATCGGATCGGTGGTGGTCGCATCATAACCGCCGCTGCCGTTCACGCTGGGCGCGATGTTGACGTAGGGCGGCTTGATGTTGAACAGGTTGCGCGCTTCCAGCCCGAAGGTCAGCGACTGGTCATCGCCCACCTTCCACGTCAGGTTGAGATCAACCGGAGTATAGCTCGACACGCGCTGGTTCGGGGTCGCCACCGGCGCGGCGGTGTTGGTGTACCCGTTCACGTGGGTTGCCCGCAGGGCCGCGGCGAAGGGCCCCTTCTCCCAGTTCAGCGCCGCACGCATCTTGAAGCGCAGCGGCTGGAAGATCTGGTTGAGCTGGCTGATGATCGGCGCGGACGGGGTCTGCGCGGTCTTGAAGCTGGTCAGGTAAGTCCCCGACAGGTTGATCCCGAAAGTGCCCAGCTTGTCGGTGGGGATGCGGTAATTGGCGGTAAAGTCGATCCCCCTGGTGATCGAGCGCCCCAGGTTCTGGCTGCGCCCGTCGACATAGAGCGTGACCGGGTTGGGCAGCACGCCGGTCGGCGGGGCAACGCCCGCGGCCAGCGCATCGGTGACGGCCTGCGCCGCCGCCGTGCCCTGCACGATCAGGCCGGTACCGTTATACTGCGCCAGCCGGGTCAGCACCGACAGGTCGGACAGCAGCGCGATCACCTGGTTCTTGTAATCGACGTTGAAATAGGTCGCCGACAGCCGCAGGTTCGGCAGCGGTTCCAGATCGGCCCCGATCGACCAGGTGGTCGCGGTTTCGGGCGACAGGCCAAGGTTGCCGCCCGAGCGCGCGACCCCGACGATCGGCGCGCCGCCCGCCGGATTCTGGTAGCTCTGCACGAACAGCTGGTTGGTGTTGCCATAGAGCTGCGGCAGGGTGGGCGCGCGGAACGAGGTGCCATAGGAGCCGCGCAGCTTCAGCCCATCGACCGGGGTCCAGTTGATGCCGATCTTGGGATTGGTGGTGCTGCCGACATCCGAATAGTTGTCATAGCGCACCGCCGCATCCAGTTCGAGCTTCTGGAAGCCGGTGGTCGCGTTGTCCGGCCCGAACAGCGGGATCAGCAGTTCGGCATAGGCCGAATCCACCCGGCGGCTGCGATAGGTCCAGGCCACCGCCGTGCCCGGGTTGCCGCGCGCGACACCCAGGTCCACCGTGAATTCCTGCCCTTCATAGCCCGCCGCCAGCTTGACCGTACCGCCCGGCAGTTGGAGCAGCGGCCCGTTGATCCGCGCTTCATAGCCGGTGTAATGCCCGACCGTCGGGTTGATCGAGATCTGGTTGAAGATCCCCGCGATGACCGAAGCCTGGGTCCGCCCCAGCCCATAGGGATCGAAGGCGGTCAGCGGATCGCTGCTCTTGAGCGCGTTGTTCAGCGCGGTGTTGTTGGTGCCCAGGAACGAGCTGGAATTGTCGCTCGTCCGGCCCTTGCCGATCAGCGCTTCGAACTGCCAGTCGCGGGGCAGCTTGATCTTGACGCCCGGAGTGATCTGCCAGCTTTCGCCGTACCCGGTCGAACTGTTGCGGGCCACGTCGCGCGCGAAATTGTAGTCGAGCGAATAGCTGGACCCGGTGAAGCCGGCCGGGCGGATGAACCAGGCATTGGTCGACGGCACGGTCAGCGAAGCGTTGGCAAAGGCGGGATTGCGCTCGAACGTGCGGCGCGAATAGAACCCGTCGGCCAGCACGGTCAGCCAGTCGGTCAGCTCGAAAGTGAAAGTGCCGTTGACCGAATCGTACTTCTGGCGCGGGATCAGATCCTGACCCTGCAGGTCGTCGCACTTGTTGCTGGTCCCGCCAACCAGCTGGCTGGCAGCCGTGACGCCGCCCGCCGGAATGGCATAGGTGGTGGTCACCCCGGCCTGGGTCGCGCGGATATTGCCCGGCTGGCAGCGCAGCACCGAATAGTCGCTGCCGCCCTGCGCGGTCTGGTTGCTGGTGAAGAACGGCCGGTCCGAACCGTTGAGATTGCTCTTTTCAACGTGTTCGTAGGCGATCATCACCTGGCCGCGATCGAACTTCTTGCCCGCCGCGATCCCGGCCGAATATTCGTGATAGATCCCGTCGCCCGACACGCCGCCGCGGGCAAAGGCCTCGATCCCGTTCAGGCTGCGGCGCGGGATCAGGTTGACCACGCCCGCGACCGCATCCGAACCATAGATCGCCGAAGCGCCGTCCGCGACCACCTCGACCCGCTCGACGCCCAGCGTCGGCAGGACCGACGGGTCGGTCGAACGGCTGTTGTTGGTGACGCGGTGGCCATCGATCAGGATCAGCGTCGCATTGGGACCGATCCCGCGCAGGTTGACCGAGTTGCCATAGACGATGTTGCCCGCGCCGCCGGTCTGCCCGCGCGAGTTTTCCGACACGCCCAGGTCGAACACCTGCGGCAGTTCCTTGATCGCGCGGTCGATGGTGACGCGGCCCGATGCGGCCAGGTCGGCCGCGCCCAGGGTGGTCACGGTCGATCCGACCGGCGCTTCGCCGCGCACGCGGCTGCCGGTAACGATGATCGCCTCTTCGCCATCGCCGGCCGGGGCGGACTGCGCCTGGGCGCTGCCGGGCGCCAGCAGCGCAATTGCCAGGGCGAAACCCGAAGCGCGAACAGTGATCGACTTTGCAATGGCCATTTTCATCCTCCCGCTCGACAAGCGAAGCTGCATTCCGGTGCCCGGAAGGAAGGGGAAAGCGGCGAGCCCGTCTGGCCCGCACCGAATGGCGATTCGCCTCGCCCTCTCCACCGCCCGGCGGCCGCCCTGTTGACGTGCCGACAGGGGACGCACTTCGCCCCCAGGCAGCCAAGGTGTCGATCAATTAGTGGAAGAAGTCAACTATCCTTTTGCAGGACGTTACCCCGGCTGGGCGGAACCGTCCTCGCGCACGATGGCTTCGTACATCCGGTCCAGCAGCTCCGACAGCAGCTGCATTTCCCCGGGCGAAAGCTGGTGCAGCACCGCCGCTTCGGTTTCGTCCATCAGCGAGAACAGGTGGTTGAGCTTGGCCGCCCCGGCGGGCGTTACATAGAGCGCGTAACGGCGCCGATCCTGCGTTGAACGGCGGCGTTCGGCCCAGCCGAACTTTTCCATTTCATCGACGATGGTGACGGTGACCGACTTGTCCAGCCCCACTTCGCGGGACAACTCGCTTTGCGAGATGCCGGGATTGGCCTCGACGATGGCGAGCGATGAAAACAGCCCGGAGCGCAGCCCTTCATTGGCGGTAACCGTGGCAAAATTGCGCGACAGCTGGTTCTGGACACGGCGCAGGCGAAAGCCGACGAACTGCCCCAGCCGGCCCAGGTTGATCCGCGCGGGCGCCGCATCGCCATCCCGTTCCAGCAGCTGGCTCTTCGCGTTCATCGGACCGGATCCATTCGTTTTGTTGACAAACAAAATAGTTGAAATATTCTACCGTCTGCTAGACAGCCCCATTAGACGGCTGCAAGCGCGATGTGTCAACCGTCCGACCGGTTGCACGATGTGGAGAGGCGTTTGCGATGAACCACCCGGCCAGCCCGCTGGAGGCCCACCTCCCGCCCGAGGAAAGCCTGTCCGACCTGCCCGAAGACGGCGCGGCGCAGGCCCGCGGGCCGCTTGCCACGCTGGCCTATGGGCTGGGCGGCTTCGGCCTGCTGGGCGCGACCGCCACCGATGCGCTCGCCGTGGCCGGGCGCCATACCGGGCTGCACCTGCTGGGTTCGATCGAACTGGTCCAGGCGATGGTCGTGCTGCTGGGCACCTCGGCCATGCTGATCGCCACGCTGGTCGGCGGGCACGCCTCGGTCCACATTGTCACCGAACGGCTGCCCCGCCAGGCGGCCGCGCGCCTGGCGCGGATCGCGGCGGGCCTGAGCGCGCTGGTGTTCCTGGTGCTGGCGGCCGGTTCGGCGCTGGTGCTGCGCGACCTGTGGCACGGGTTCGAGGAAACCGAATTGCTGTACATCCCGATCCGCTGGCTGCGACTGGTGTGGATCGGCTTTGCGCTGCTGATCGCCGCCACCTTCCTGCGCATCGCCCTGCGGAGGCCGGCATGATCGCGCCCGAAACCATCGGCGTGCTGGGCATCGCCGTGCTGCTGCTGCTGCTGGCGGGGGGCGTGCCGATCGGGATTGGCCTGCTGCTGGTCGGGCTGGGCGGGCTGGCGGTGATGCTCAGCCCCGAAGCCGCGCTGATCAAGGGCGGGGTCGTCTCGTTCGAAGTGCTCTCGAAGTACGAGCTGGGGGTGCTGCCGCTGTTCCTGCTGATGGCGCACATCTGTTTTGCCGCCGGGGCCAGCCGCGATTTCTTCGATGTCGCGGCCAAGTTCGTCGGGCATCGCCGGGGCGGCCTCGCGCTTGCCTCGATCGGGGGCTGCGCGGGGTTCGGCGCGATTTCGGGGTCGAGCCTGGCGACGGTCGCCACGATCAGTTCGGTCGCCCTGCCGGAAATGCGCAAGGCCGGCTATCATCCCGGCTTCGCATCGGGCGCGCTGGCCGCGGGCGGCACGCTGGGATCGCTGATCCCGCCATCGGGCGCGCTGATCGTTTACGGGATCATTGCCGAACAATCGATCGGCAAGCTGTTTGCCGCCGCCGTGGTGCCGGGGCTGTCCCAGGCGGCGGCCTATCTGCTGACGATCATGCTGATCTGCGCCTTCCGGCCCGAGCTTGGCCCGGCCACCGCCCGCGTGCCGTGGCGCGAGCGCCTGCCCGCGCTGCGCAAGGTGATCGACATCTTCGCGCTGATCCTGTTCGTGATCGGCGGGCTGATGATCGGCTGGTTCACGCCGACCGAGGCGGCCTCGGTCGGGGTGGTCGGATCGCTGGTGCTGCTGACGGTGCGCGGCGGCCTGAACCGCGCCACTGTGGTCGATGCGCTGCGCGCCACCTTGCGCACGGCGGGGATGATCTATGTCGTGATCATCGGCGCGCTGGTCTTTGCCACTTTCATCAGCACCACCGGCATCACCGAGGCGCTGTCCGGCGCGGTGACCGATTTCCACGCCAGCCCGGTGGTCGCCATCATCGTCATGACGCTGGTGCTGCTGCTGCTCGGTTCGTTCCTGGACGGGGTGGCGCTGATGCTGCTGACCACGCCGATCTTCCTGCCGATCGCCCAGCAGCTGGGCTACAGTCCGATCTGGTTCGGGATCTTCCTGGTGCGCACGATGGAAATCGGCTTTGTCCACCCGCCGCTGGGGCTGAACATCTATGTCATCCAGGGGATCGCCAAGGACCTGTCGCTGGGCACGATCTTTCGCGGGGTGATCCCGTTCCTGGGGGCCGATTTCATCCACCTGGGCTGCCTGATCGCGTTCCCGGCGCTGACCTTGTGGCTGCCCGGACTGGTGGCGGGGTAAGGATCATGCGCAAGTACATCGCCCTCGCCCTCGCCGTGTTGCTCGCCGCCTGCGCCAAGGCGCCGGCGCCAGTGGCCGAAGTGACGCTGACCTATGCCAGCCCCTATCCGCCGGGCCACCCCTTCAGCCAGGCCGACAGCGACTGGATGAAGCACGTCGAACAGGCCAGCCAGGGGCGGATCGCCTTTCGCCCCTACTGGTCGGGATCGCTGCTGAGCAGCGACATGAGCATGGTGGAGATCCGCCACGGCCTGGCCGACATCGGCCTGATTACCCCGATCTATGCCCGCGGCGGGGCGCACATGCTGCGCGCGCAATCGGGCTTTTACGGCGGGGTCCAGTCGATCGGCGACCAGGTTGCGGTCTATGACTGCCTGGCCGCGAAGTTCCCCGAATTCGGGCAGGAATTGCAGGGGCTGCACGTGCTGGCGGTCCAGGGCGGAAACTTCCCCGGCGTGCTGACCCGCAGCAAGCCGGTCCGCACCCTGGCCGACCTCAAGGGCCTGCGCCTGCGGGCGCAAAGCGATGCGATCGACGTGCTGCGCGATTTGGGCGCGGACCCGGTCAACATGCCGATGGGCGAAGTCTATTCGGCGCTGGCCAAGGGCGTGATCGACGGCGTGGTGGCGCCGGCCGACACGATCAAGAGCCTGCACTTTGCCGAAGTGGCGCACCACTTCACCAGCCTGCGCTTCAGCCGCGGCGCCTATCCCGCTCGCGCGATGAGCGATGCCGCCTGGCGCCGCCTGCCGAGCGATCTGCAGGCCCTGCTGCTGGCCAGCAAGCCGGTCTGGGAAGCGGCGCTCAACCGTCAGCTGCTCAAGGCCGAACAGGCGGGGATCGACTTTGCCCGCGACCACAAGGTCGAGATGATCGCCCTGCCCGCATCCGAGCAGGCGCGCTTCGACGAGCTTTACAACCGCTATGCATTGACCCAGGCCCGCCGCCTGCCCGCTTATGGCATGCAGGGCGAACCCGTCCTGGCCGAGGCCCAGCGCCTGATCAGGGCCGGGGCCCGGCCCTGCGCGACCCAACCAACCGGAGTATTGAAATGAGCAATGGCAGCGACCTCATGCACAGGCCGCTCGAAGGCCTGACGGTGATCGACCTGACCCGCGCGCTGGCCGGGCCCTATTGCACGCTGCTGCTGGCGGGCCTGGGCGCAAAGGTGATCAAGGTCGAGGAACCGCGCGGCGGCGACATGGCGCGCGAGAACAGCCCTTACCTCGGCCGTGACGGCATCACGGTGGAGCGCAATCACGACGACGACCTGTCGCTCTCGCACCTGACCCGTGCGCGCGGCAAATACGGCGTCTCGCTCGATCTCAAGAACCCGGCCGCGCGCGAGGTCTATTTCGACCTGGTCAAGCAGGCCGACGTGGTGGTCGAGAATTTCACCGCCGGCACAGCCGACCGGCTCGGCGTGGGTTACCAGGCCTGCAAGGCGGTCAACCCGCGCGTGGTCTTCGCCTCGCTGTCAGGCTTCGGCGCGACCGACCGCGACGGGGGCAAGGCGATGGACGTGATCGTCCAGGCCTTGTCGGGCGCGATGTTCACCAGCGGCGAACCGGGCCACCCGCCGGTGCGGATCGGCATTCCGGTGGCCGACATGCTGGCCCCGGTGTTCACCGTGATCGGCATCCTGGCCGCGATCGAACAGCGCCACAAGACCGGCGCCGGCCAGCACGTCGACGTGTCGATGCTCGGCGCGCTGACCAGCTTCGTCGCGATCGAGAACTGGTCGGCGATGGCCGCCGCCGGGATGCCCTCGCGCACCGGGCTGACCGTCCAGCGCCTGTCCCCGTTCGGGGTGTTCGAATGCGCCGACGGCTATGTCGCGGTGGTCGCGGTGCATGAACCGCTCGCCAAGGGGCTGTTCGCGGCAATGGGCCAGAGCGAGCTGGCCGAGGACCCGCGCTTTGCCAACCGCGATGCCCGCGTCGCCAATGCGACCGAGCTGGAAGCGCGGATCAACGCCTGGTCGCGCCAGCTGCCCACGGTCGAAGTGGTCCGCAAGCTGGAGGCGCAGGGCGTCCCCGTCGCCCCGGTGCGCCACCCCGAGGACGCGCTGGTCGATCCGCGCGTGGTCGCGCGCAAGGAAACCATGGCGGTCGAACACCCGACCTACGGCTCCTCCATCGACCTGCGCACCGCCGGGGTGCCGATCCAGTTTTCCGGCGCGACGACCGGGTTTGATGATGCCCTGCCGGTCCAGATCGGCCAGCACAACGACACCGTGTTCAAGGACCTGCTGGGCTACAGCGACGAGCGGCTGGCCGAGCTGGCCGCCGCAGGCGCGATCTGATGCTGGATGCCGAGGCAGAAGTTGCCCGCGCGCGGGCTGAGGGGCGCCGGCCGATCCGCGTGCTGGCCTATGATGCGCCGCGCGCCCGGCTGATCGCGGCGGGGTTCCAGCCCGTCCGCCTGGTCGCCCCGCGCCTGTCCGCCACGCCGCGCGCCGATGCGGTGATGGGCGCGGCGGAAATGGGCCCGCGCGGGCGCGCGCTGCTCGAAGCGCTGATCGATCCGGCACAACCGGACGTGCCGGTGCTGATCACCCAGGCCGACAGCGAACAGCCGCAGATCTTTGCCGCGCTGCGCGAACTGGGCCGACTGGGCGAGCCCGTCCCCCATCACGTCCACTTCCTCGACCTGCTGCACCTCAGCCGCCCGGCTTCGGCCCGCTACAACGCGGCCCGGCTGGCGCAGCTGGATAACTGGTTGGCCGCGCTTGGCGGCACGGCTCCGACTGACGTTGCCCTGGCAGAGGCCGAAGCCCTGCTGGCGCGGCAGGCGGACGTTCTGGAAGGCATGGCCCTGACCGGAACCCAGCGGCTTGACCTGATCGCCATGACCGCGATCCTGCCGCCGCAAGCGGCCCTCGCCGCGCTGGCCGAGGTCGAGAGCGCCCCCCTGCCCGCCGGACCGCGCGTCTATCTCGCCGGGTCGGCGCACGAAGGCAGCGAAATCTACCGCGCCATCGAGGCCGCCGGCGCGCTGATCGTCGGCGAGAACCATGCCTGGGGCCGCCGTATGCTGCGCGGCGATACCTGCCCTGCGCGGATCGACAGTGCCGAGCGGCTGGCCGCCTGGACCGCCGCCGACATTGCCCGCAGTCAGCCGGACCTGGTCCTGCACCTCAGCCTCGATGGCGACGAGGCCGCGCCGTGGGATGTTGCCGCCTTGAAGCGCGCGTTGCCGCAGGGCCTGCGCTTTGAACTGCTGCGCTGCCGCTCGCTCCCCGATGCGCAGCTGGCGGACAAGCTGGCCGCGCTGATCGCGGGCCGCGCGGAAGCCCCCCCGCCCCCGCGCCCCGCCGCGCCCAAGGCCGCTACGCCCCCGCGCAGCCCGGCGCGCAGCCGCAAGGCCCTGTCCTCCACCGGGGACGTCAACGCCTACCAGCGCGAATGGTTCGCCTCGGTGCGGCAACAGGTGGCCGATGGCGCGCCCTTTGCCATGGTCAATGCCAATGCCCCGCAGGAAATCCTGCGCGCGCTGGACGTGCCCTTCGTGGTCAACCAGTGGTGGGCCTCGATCGTCGCGGCCAAGCAGCAATCGCGGCGCTATCAGGGCCTGCTGCGCGCGCATGACTATCCCGGCGATGTAGAAGCCTACAGCGCGCAAGGGATCGCCGCCGCGTTTGACGACGATGCGGAAAATGCGCCGTGGGGCGGCCTGCCCAAGCCCGACTTCGTCCACGCGGTCGCCAGCAGCGATCCCACCGCCAAACTGTTCGAACAATGGGCGCGCGAAACCGGGGCGGACTGCTTCATTTACGAGCGCACCATCGATCCGCGCGCCGACCTGTTTTCGGACTGGTGGGCGCAGCTCCCCGCGCATTGGGACAGCGTGCTGGAGGACGAGCGCGTTGACCTGATGCTCGCGGAAATCCGCGAGGTGATCGCGCGGGTCGAGGCAAAGACCGGACGCACTTTCGATCCCGCGCGGTTTGCCGCGGTGATGGACCTCGTCAACGAGCAGGAGGACTATTACCGCAAGACCCGCGACCTGATTGCCCGCACCGTTCCCGCCCCGATCGGGCTGGTTGACCAGATGCCCGCGACCATGGTGCCGCAGTGGCATCGCGGCACCGAATGGGCGCGCGATGCGGCCAAGACCTTCTACGAAGAGGTCAAGGCGCGCGCCGATGCGGGGCTTGGCGCGGTGCAGGACGAGAAGATCCGCCTGATGTGGGTCGGGCGCGGGCTGTGGAGCGAAATGGGCTTCTACCAGAAGTGGGAGGACAGCCACGGCGCGGTGTTCGTCTGGTCGATGTATCTCGCGCTGGCGGCGGACGGCTATATCCGCGAGTTGTCGGGCGGGCGCGATCCGCTGCGCGCGCTGGCCAGCCGGGTGATCTGCATGGGCGATGAATTGCGCATGCCGACCTGGGCCGGGCCGTGGCACGTGCACGAGGCGCAGACCCACCAGGTCGATGGTGCGGTGGCCTTGCAGGATGCCGACCCCTTCGTGATCCGGGCCTTGCGCGCCGCGGGCATTCCGGTGCTGGAACTGACCGCCGACAACTTCAACCGCGAGAACGAGGACGGCGCGGCAATCGACGCGGCGATCACCGCGTTCATCGAAGGGCCCGCGAGCGAACGCGCCGAGGCACGCCATGCCCGCACTTGATGGCCTGAAAATCGTCGATTTCTCGCGCTTCCTGCCCGGCGCCTATGCCAGCTGGATCGCGGCCGACATGGGCGCGGATGTCGTGCGGATCGAACACCCGCGCGAACTGGCCAAGGCCGAAGCGATGTTCGGGCGCGGCGATGATCCGGCACAGGCCGCCCGCCGCCGCGCCCGCCCCAGCTACACCCGCGGCAAGCGCAGCCTCAAGATCAATCCCGGCAGCGCGGCGGCGCGCCCGGTGCTGGAACGGCTGATCGCCAAAGCCGACGTGCTGATCGAGGATTACCGCCCCGGCGTGATGGCGGCGATGGGCTATGGCGCGGAGGCGATGCGCGCGCTCAACCCGCGCCTGATCTACCTGTCGGTCAGCTTTGCCGGGCAGACCGGGCCGGACGCGGGCCGCGCCGGGCACGATCCGCTGGCGCTGGCGATGGCGGGCGCCTTGTCGCGGCTCAACGGCCTGCCGGTGCCTTCGCTGCCGGGCTTGCAGGTGGCCGACGTCTTGACCGGGGCGCATGCGACCATCGCCATGCTGCTCGCCTTGCAAGGGCGGGAGCGGTCGGGCCGGGGCGATCATATCGACGCGGCGATGACCGATGCCTCGCTGCCCTTGCTGCTGGTGTCGATGGGGCGGCACGACAATCTGGACGAGCTGGCGCCGCTCGGCACCTGGCATCCCAAGGGCGGGGTCTGGTTGTGCCAGGACGGGCAATACCTCTGCACTACCGACATGGAACCGGCCTATTGGCGGCGGTTCTGCGTGGTGATCGGGCGCGAGGACCTCGCCGCGCGCCAGCATGACCTGGCCGCGCACCCCGCCATGCAGGCCGAAATCGCGGCGGTGATGCTGACCCGCCCCCGCGACGAATGGTTCGCGCTGCTCTCCGCTGCCGATACGCAGGCCATGCCGGTCTGGTCCCCGGCCGAGGCGCTGGCCCACCCCCACCACCGCGCGCGTGGGCGGGTGATCGAAGTGCCGCTGGCCGGACAGGACGCGCCGCTGACCCAGCTTTCCCTGCCCTTCGGCTTTGCCGAGATGCAGCCCGTCCCGCCCCGTGCTGCCGGGGCACCGGGGGCGGACAATGCCGCAATCCTCGCCGAACTCGGCTTTGACGAGGCGGAACTGGCCGCAGCGGGCGCCTTTTCGGCTGAGCGGGAGGCGCGCTGATGCAGCCGCTCGCCGGGATCAGGGTGCTCGATTTCACCCACGCCATTGCCGGGCCGACCGCGACCCAGATGTTCCAGCAACTGGGCGCGGAAGTGATCAAGGTTGAACCGCCCGAAAAGGGCGACGACTTCCGCCACTATACCGAACACGCCGGGCTGCCGGGGATGAGTGTGCCGTTTGCCGCGGCCAATTTCGGCAAGCGCTCGGTCACGCTCAACCTCAAGAGCGAGGCTGGACGGCGGATTGCCCACGAGCTTGCCGCCAGGGCCGATGTGGTCGCCGAAAACTACCGCCCCGGCGTGATCGCGCGGCTGGGGCTGGGTTACGATGAACTGGCCAGCGCCAACCCGCGCCTGATCATGCTCTCGCTCAGCGGCTTCGGACAGGAAGGGCCGTGGCGCGATTGGGGCGCTTATGACCATATCGCGCAGGCGGTGTCGGGCATGGCGCTGATGAACGGGACCGAGGCCGGGCCGTTCAAGATCGGCATTCCGGTGGTCGATTGCTTTACCGGCTATCTCGGCGTGATCGCCGTGCTGGCGGCGCTGCGCGAGCGCGATGCGACCGGGCGCGGCAAGGCGATCGATGTGGCCATGCTCGATGCCGCGCTCAAGATCATGGGCACGGCGGCGAGCATGTGGTCCTATACCGGCGTTGCCCCCAAGGGCACCGGAAACCGGGGTTTCCGGCTGGTCGCGACGGCGGAATACTATGCCACGGCGGATGGCTGGATCGCGCTGGGGGCGAACCACCAGCACCAGGTCGAAGCGCTGTTCAAGGCGCTGGGCCACGCCGAACTGCTGGACGATCCGCGCTTTGCCACCCACCCCGCGCGGGTCGAGCACTATGCCGCGCTGAAAGCCTGGCTGACCGCGCATCTGCTGACCCGCAGCGCTGCCGAGCTGGAAGGGCTGCTGACCGGCGCAGGGATCCCCGCCGCCATGCTGCGCGACATTGGCGAGGCGCTGAGCCATCCGCATGTCGCGGCGCGCGGGCTGCTGCAAGAGGCCATGCTGCCCGGACATGACGCGCCGCTCGGCGTGCTTGGCCCCGGCTTTGCGGCGGAGCGCGGCGCGGACCTGCCACAGGTCCCGGTGCTGGGCGCGGATACCCAGGCGGTGCTGGGCGAACTGGGCTATGACACCGCCGCGATTGCCGCGCTGCGCGAGGCCGGGGCGATATGAGCACCGCCGAGATCCTGCTGCTGGGCGACCTGATCCTCGACGTGCCAGAGCCGGATCACTGGCTGGCGGGCATCGCTCCGCTAACCCGCGCGGCGGACCTGACCATCGGCCACCTCGAAGTGCCCTATACCACCAGCGCCGAGGAGCGCCCCGGCGATGTCCCCGCCCCCGGCGCGAACCCGGCGCACCTTGATGCGCTGGCGCGGGCCGGGATCGGCGCGGTCAGCATGGCGGGCAACCACATGATGGATTGCGGCGTGCCGGGACTGGTCGAAACCCTGGCCGGGCTGGCGCGCAATGGCATTGCCCATGCAGGGGCAGGTCTGACCCTGGCGGCGGCGCGCGCGCCCGCGCTGATCGACTGCAAGGGGCGCACGGTGGCCCTGCTCAGCTACAATTGCGTCGGGCCGGAACTGTGCTGGGCGGGCGAGGCGGAACCGGGCTGCGCCTATGTCCGCGTGGCGGCCAGCGACGGCGGGCCAAGCCGCCCCCAGGCCGAACTGACCGAGATCGACCCGGCCTCGCAGGCCGCGATGGAAGCCGATATTCGCGCCGCGCGGCGACACGCCGACCTGGTGGTGGTGGCGCTGCACAAGGGGATCACCCACGTCCCCGCGCGGCTGGCTGCCTATGAACGCCCGCTCGCCGCAGCGGCGATCCGCGCCGGGGCCGATGTGGTCGCCGGGCATCACGCCCACATCGCGCGCGGGATCGAACGGGTTGATGGCAGGCCCGTGTTCCACGGCCTGGGCAACGGCTGCGTGGTCACCCACGCGCTGGCCCCGGCACAGGACCATCCGGCGCGCGCGGCCTGGGTGGAACGGCGCAAGCAGCTGTTCGGGTTCGAGCCTGACCCCGCCTACCCCCTTGCCCCGTTCCATCCCGAAGCGGTCAACGGCATGATCGGGCGGCTGCTGTGGCACGAGGACGGGCGGATCGAGGCTGGCTTCCTGCCGATCTGGTTCGAACCGCCGGGCCGCCCGGTGCCGGCCGGCGCGCGCAGCGCCGAAGTGGCGGACTATATCGCCCGGATCGGCGAAATTGCGGGACTGCCCCCGGTCAGCTTGGTGGCCGAACGCGGGGGCTACCGCCTCGGCTAGAAGCCCTTGGTCTGCACCGTCCAACCCGGCGTCTGGCACAAGGTGCAGTCCTTGCCGACAAAGCTGGCCGCCGCGCGCGGCTTGCGCTTCAGCCAATGGTCCAGCCAGTCGATCACCAGCGGGGTGAACACCCCGCCGCGCGGATCGCGCCAATGCACGCTGTGGCCGGTGCCCGCGTGCCACACGCGCAGCGCCGGGGCGCCCGCAAAGGCCGCGAAATCGGCATTGGCGTTGGGATAGGCGATATCGCTGTCATCGCCGCTGATCCAGGCGATGGGCACGTGGATCCGCTTGAGACTGGCCTTGATCGCATCGCCGGTCCCCGCCAGCGGCTTGGTACCCACCCCGAAAGTGCCGCTGTTCAGCACCACCAGTGTCCGCACCCGCTTGTCGGCTGCCGCCGCGATCGCCTGCAGGCCGCCGCACGATTGGCCCATCACCGCGACCGCGCGGGTATCGAGCCGCCCGTAATAGGGACTGCCCTTGCGCGCGTTCTCGGCCTCGGCCCAGTCGATCGCATCGCCCAACTGCGCGGAATAGGAATAGGGCGCGCGATCAGCCGGGGCAGGCGCGGCGTTGGGGGTAATGTCGGTCTTCCATTCGACCACTTGCGGCCCGCGCGGACCGATCGCCAGCACCAGATAACCCCGGCTCGCAACTTCGGTGAGGAAATAGCGGAAGCGATTGCCATAATTGGCGCAGGCGCCATTGCCCCAGGCGATGATCGGCAGCTTGCCGACGCGGCTGGCCGCAGCCAGATCGCGCGGGCGATAGATGGTGTGGGTGGGGAGCGCAGGATCGCTGACCATGTCGGCCTTGAACGGCCCCGCCCCGCCCGCTTCGGCCAGCGCAGTCGCCTGGGCAACTTGCTGGGCCATCTCTGCCGGAGGGGCCTCGTCGGTCACCGGCTGCGCCAGCAAGGCGGCGGGCGCAAGGGCGAGGACCAGGGGGAACATCAAGCGCGGCATGGCAGTCTCCTTGCAGGCGGGCGGATACTATTCAGGCGGCGGCGCGGCTCCGCTCGGCAACGAAAGCGGCAAAGCTTTCGGCCATGCGGCGGCGGTCCGGCTGGCGGCCGGTGAACAGGGCAAAGGCATCGGCCGCCTGCCCCACCGCCATGCCGCTGCCATCCAGCACCCGGCAGCCGCGGCTGCGCGCCGCGGCAAGGAATTCGGTAACCAGCGGGAAATAGACGATGTCCGCCACCCAGTGCCGCGCGGCGATCGCCTCGGCCGGCAGCGGCATCCCGGGAAACTTGGCCATGCCCATCGGGCTGGCGTTGAGCAGGCCATCGGCCTGGGCCGCACCGGCGACGGGATCATCGCAGACCATCGCCCGGTCCGCGCCATAGGCAGCGGCCAGCTGCGCGCGCAGCGCTTCGGCCCGGACGCGGTCGGTATCGGCCAGCAGCACGCAGTGCGCGCCCAGTTGCCCCAGCAGGGCATGGGCCGTGGCGCTGCCCGCCCCGCCGCAGCCCAGTTGCAGCACCGTGCCGGCTTGCACCCCGGCCAGCCCGCTGCGGAACCCTTCGGCAAAGCCGGTAATGTCGGTGTTGTGGCCGATGCGCCGCCCATCGCGAAACACCACGGTGTTGACCGCGCCGATCGCCTGCGCCCCGGCAGACAACTCGTCCAGCAGCGGAACGATCGCCTGCTTGAACGGGAAAGTGACGTTGATCCCGGCAAAGCCGATCCGCTGGCAGGCATCGAGCAGGCGGGGCAGATCATCATCGGCCCAGTGCCGGTCGGTGAAATCGAACAGGGCATAGGCCAGCAGCAGGCCCTGCGCCGCGCCTTCGCGTTCGTGCATCCAGGGGGTGCGGCTTTCAAGGATGCCGCGTCCGGCCAGGCCGGCCAGGACCCGCCCCGTTCCCACGCCGATCGATGCTGCCGGGCTGGTCAAGGGCGTGGATCCTGCGTCAATCATGAAGGGAAAAAGATCCGCCCCGGACATTACGCCCGGGGCGGTTCAGGGAGGAACCTTAGAACTTGGTCCGCAGGCCGACAGTCACCACCCGGCCCAGCGGGCTGGCGTTGATGTTGTCATAGCCGGCAGCGCCGTTGGTGCCGAAGGCGTTGTACTGCGGCGGCGCGGTGTTGAACAGGTTCGAGGCATCCACGAACAGGCCCAGTTCGCCCAGCGGACCGACATCCTTGAACTTGTAGCCAATGTGCAGGTCGACCGTGGTGAAGCTTTTCACCACATCGCCGCCGCCGGTCGGCAGGCCGTTGGTGCGGGTCACCGCGTTGGCCACCGTGCCCGACCAGCTGGTGTAGCCGCCAAGGTGGTTGACGAACACGTTGGCATCCAGCCCGCCGGCTTCGATCCCGACGTTGAACCGCCCTTCGAACTTGACCGACGGGAAGGTGGTGTTGAAGCCCGCCGTGCCCAGCACGCTGAACACCTGGCCGCCCGCACCGAAGAACTGGTCGAACTTCAGCTTGCGGCTGAAGGCGGCACCCAGGTTGACCCGGCCAAAGCCGGTGTCGATGCGATAGCCCGCGGCCACGTCCAGCCCGGCCACGTTCAGGTTCAGCACGTTGTTCTGCTGGTAGTTGTAGATGAAATAGGCCGACGGATTGATCGTCCCGGTCTGCGGCAGGCCCGCGCCGGCCGTGGCGATCTGCGCCGCGGTCAGCGGGGTGGCCGACAGCGAAAGCAGATAGGACAGATCCGACGCACCCAGCGCCAGCGACGGCTGCGGCGCGGTGATGCCGCCGCGCAGCTTGTTGTTCCAGTAGGTCACCGACAGGTTGAAGCCGGGCAGGAAGCGCGGCGCGAGGTCCACGCCGAAGCTGTAGGCTTCACCCTTTTGCGGCTTGAGGTTGCCGTTGCCGCCGGTGATCAGCACGCCGTTGACGTTGCCGATGGTGCACGAAGTGGCCCCGCACACCGCGCCCGGCACGTTGACCACGTTCGGGAAGGCAGAAATCAGGATGGTCGGACCGCCGCCCGGCAGGGCGCTGCCCGCCACGCCCGAGAAACCGGATTCGCCGGTCAGGCCCTGGGCGTTCGAACCGCTGCTGGTCAGCGCCGGGGCCACGAAGCTCTTGCCCCAGTTGCCGCGGAACTTGACCCCATCAACCACTTCGAGGTTGGCGGCCAGCTTGGGATTGGTGGTCGAACCGACATCGCTGTAGCTGTCGTGGCGGGCCGAAAGGATCACGTCGAAGCTCTTGACGAAGCTGTCGCGCAGCAGCGGCAGGAACAGTTCGCCATAGGCCGACTTGACCGTGCGGCTGTACTTGATGTTGAGGAACGCCGAATTGGCGCTGGCCACACCCAGGTTGTTGGGCCGGACAATGTCCTGCACCAGCTTGTAGTTGGTGATTTCCCCGCCAACCGCGACCTTGGCAAAGGCATCGCCGATCGGCAGCACATCGCCCGACAGCTTGATGTAGGCGTTGCGCAGGGTCTGCAGGCCCTGCTGGAGCTGGTGGTTGTCGGCCAGCGCCACCTTGGTCGCGGCCGAAGTGCCCGCGCCGAACACGTCGATCGCGTTGGCGCCGGTCAGCGTCTGGCTGACCGACTGGGTCACGCCGTTGATCGCCGCCGAAGTGAAGCCATTGAGCGCAAGGTTGAACACCGAGGCGTTGAGCTGGCCATCGTTGATCAGCTGGGCGCGGTCACGCCCATAGACGCCGCCGAGGTTGACGTCCCAGGCATCGCTCAGCTCGTAGACCCCGTCGAGGCGGGCATAATAGGTTTCAGCCGTGCCGGTGACGGTCGCGCCCGCGCCCAGCAGCTGGTCGGCGTTGAAGTTGACCGTGGCCGAAGTCGGCGCGCCGGGCAAAGCGGCGAGAACGCCGGCGAAGGGGTTGATCGAACGCCCGGTCGGCAGAGTGGCGCCGGTGTTGTAGATCGTGCCCGATGCGCTGCCGCGGGTCACGTTCTGCACGTTCTTGCGGTTCGAATAGATCATGTCCGCCGTGATCTTCAGCCGGTCGCCCACGTCCTGCTGGAGCGAGGCGAACACGCTGTGGCGGCGTTCCGACGGGATCAGGTCCCAGTACAGCGACGGGTCGCAATCGCCGTTCGCGGTGGTGCTGGTGCTGGCATAGGGGGTGTAATAGGTCACCCCGCCGGCAGTGATGCTGGCCGGCGAGCAGCGGTTGGGCGTGAAGTTGCGGCCGCCGCGCGCGGTCTGGTTGGCGCGGGCATAGTCGCGGTCGGCAGCGGCCAGGTTGTCGCGGTCCGAGAAATTGTAGCTGACCAGGAACGAACCCGTATCCCAGGTCTTGCCCCACAGCGCCCCGGCGTTGAGCGTGCCGTAGTTTTCGCCGAAGCCCTTCTGCACGGTGGCTTCGAAGCCGTTGACGTTGCGGCGGGTGATGAAGTTGATCACGCCCGCGACCGCATCCGAACCGTAGACCGACGAGGCGCCGTCGGCCAGCACTTCGACCCGTTCCAGCGCCAGCGGGGCGATGATGTTGGGATCGGCCAGCACGTGGTTGACGCCCGACACCGGCAGGCGGTGGCCGTTGATCAGGATCAGGGTGGAATTCGACGCCGAAGCGCCCAGGCCGTGGATCGTCGGGGCATTGGTGCCCGCGCCGTCGAAGCTGCCATAGCCGCCCTGCCCGGCCGATTGCAGGCCGACCACCGAGGGCACCGACTTCAGCACCTGCTGCACGGTCTGTGCGCCGGTGTCTTCCAGGTCGGCCCGGCTGACGGTGGTGAGGTTCGAGCCGACCGGGGCCACGCCCTTGAGGCTGGAGCCGGTGACGACGATTTCCTTGGCATCGGCGGACGCATCGCCATCTTCGGCGGCGGCCTGGGCCCAGGCCGAGCTGGCCACGCCAAGGCTGAGTGCGACGCAGGACGTCTGGACGGCAAAACGGATCTTCGAGCGCATCGGGTTCCCCTCCCATGGGACGACTGACGCCCGCACGGCGCCGAGTTAACCGTCTGGTACATGTACCAGTTGGTACATGTCAAGCGGGTTTGCGCGGCCGGCCGGCCGGGGCGGCAATCCGCCCCGGGTCCGTGCACTTGCAACCTGGGTTGAACGGCGGCTTGGCCGCCTGGTGCACGCGCTAGGCCGCGTGGTGCGCGGGTGCGGTCTGGCGCCCGACCAGCAGCGCGCACAGGGCGCACAGCAGCAGCGGCACGCAATAGATCGCCAGGATCATCGGCAGCGAAACCTTGGCCGCCAGCAGGTATCCGGCCATGATCGGGCCGACCACCGCCCCGCCCCGGCCGATCCCCATCGCCCAGCCGATCCCGGTCGCGCGGTTGGCCGCGTCATAGGATCCCGCCGCCAGCGGCCACATCCCGTTATAGCCGCCCTGCAGGGTCAGCCCGATCAGGAACGCCATGGCCAGCGCGCCGCCGACCGACAGCTGGGCATTGCCGAACACCAGCAGGGCCACCGCTGCACAGCTCAGCAGCACCGGCACCAGCACGCCGGGCCGGACCTTCAGCGTCAGCAGGCCCATGCTCGACGTGCCGATGAACGCGCCAAAATTGTAGAACGCCCCGGCATAGATGCTGTCCGCGTCCGACAGGCCCGCGCCGCTGGCCAGCTTGGTGATCCAGCTGAGCATCGAATAGAGCACCATCAACCCGGTGAACACCGCCACCCACAGCAGCAGCGTGCGCGCCCGCAGCCGCGTGCCGAACAGCGCCGCGATCGCCTGGCGCGAGGACATCGTGCCATGAGCCGCATTGGCCATGCGTGCGGGCAGCACCAGCCACGCCAGCGGCAGCAGCGCCACGGTCACCCAGCCGGCCCAGCGCAGCAGCGCCTGCCAGCCGACCAGCGGCTGCGCCCAGGCAACGACGAAGCCGGTGCCGACCGCGGCCAGCGGAAAGCCCGCCTGGACGATCCCCACGGCCAGGTCCTGCCAGCCCGGCGGGGCCACTTCGGCCGACAGCGCCGCCATCGTCGCCAGCACCGTGCCGATACCCATGCCGACCACCAGCCGCGCCAGCATCAGCCCATCGATCGAGCCGACGAACCCGCTGGCGACCATGCCGACGGACATCAGCGCCAGCGCCGCCATGATCACCGGCTTGCGCCCGAAGCGGTCCGCGAAGGGCGCGATCAGCAGTGCGCCGATGCCCATCCCCAGCGTCCCGGCGCTGAGCACATAGCCCATCGCATCGTCGGCCACGGCCCAGTCCTTCGACAGGGCGGCGCGGATGAACGACATGATGTTCACGTCCATCCCGTCGACCATGTTGGTGACGAAACACAGCGCGACGATCCCCGCCGCGCGCGCGCTCCAGCGGCCCCGCGCCGCGCTCAATGGCCGCGGCTCCGCAGCCAGATGACGTGGCGTACCGCCAGCTCGTAGCCGTGGATCCCCAGCCCCGAGATGATCCCGGTGCAGACCTGGGTCATGATCGAGTGCGAGCGCCATTCCGCCTCGCGGCGGCAGATATTGGAAATATGCACTTCCATCACCGGGCAATCGGCCAGCTTGATCGCGTCAAGCACCGGATAGGCGGCATAAGTGAACGCCGCCGGATTGATCACGATCCCGGCCAGCCCCTTGCGCCCGGCCTGGATCCAGTCGACCATTTCATGTTCGGCATTGGTCTGGCGAAAGTCGATGGCATAGCCCGCCGGCTCCGCCGCTGCACGGCACAGCGCCTCGACATCGGCCAGGGTGTCATGGCCGTAGATCTCGGGCTCACGCTCGCCCAGCAGGTTCAGGTTCGGCCCGTTGAGCACCAGGATCGTGCGCCCCATGATCAGCATCCTCTCGCTAGTTTGGCCCGGGCATAATCGAAACCGCTTGCCTTGCAAACCGGCTTATGTACGAACTGGTTCATAAAGCAAGGAGCACGGGATGAAGTATGGCTGGCTGGCCCTGGGCACGGCGATGCTGGTGGCCCCCGCGATGGCCCAGACGGATCGCGATGCCGCGCGCGAATGGCGGACTTACGGGCATGACAAGGGCGGGCAGCGCCATTCCCCGCTGACCCAGATCACCCCGGCCAACGCCGCGCGGCTCGCCCCCGCCTGGACCTGGCACATGCGCCCGCCCGGCGATCCGGCCGCGCCTGCCGCCGATGCCAATGCCGAACGCCAGGCCCAGGCCGAAGGACTGGCCGCGCCGCGCCGCCGCGCCCGCTTCGCCGCCAGCCAGGTCACCCCGCTGGTGGTGGACGGGCGGATGTACCTGACCACGCCCTATGGCCGGGTGGTCGCGCTGGATGCGGCCAGCGGGCGCGAATTGTGGGCAACGCCGATTCCCACTGCCGGCCAGCCCAGCATCCGCGGGCTGGAATACTGGCCCGGCGATGGCGAACACGGCCCGCGCCTGTTCTTGGGCACGCGCGATGGCCTGCTGGTTGCGCTAGACGCGCAGACCGGGGCCTTTGCCGCGGGGTTCGGCCAGCAGGGCATGGTCGAGCTGAAAACGCCCGAAGTGCTGAACGGCGCCTCACCGCGGTTCTACGGCATGACCTCGCCGCCGATCGTGTTCGAGAACCTGGTGATCACCGGCAGCGCGGTGCAGGAATTCCCGGACAAGGGCGCGGCGGGCGATGTGCGCGCCTGGGACGCGCGGACCGGCCAGCTGGTCTGGACCTTCCATTCGGTCCCGCGCCCGGGCGAGCCCAACCACGGCACCTGGAGCGGCGGCGAGGCGCAGCGCTCCGGTGTCAACGTCTGGGGCTTCCTGACGCTCGATGCCGCGCGCGGGATCGTCTACATGCCGTTCGCCGCGCCCAGCTGGGACCGCTATGGCGGCGACCGCAAGGGCGACAACCTGTATTCCGGCAGCCTGGTCGCGGCCGATGCGCGCACCGGCAAGTACCTGTGGCACTTCCAGGTGATCCGCCACGACATCTGGGACAATGACCTGCAGGCCCCGCCGCTGCTGCTGGACATGCAAGTCAAAGGCAGGACCGTGCCCGCCGTGGCGGTGGTCTCCAAGAATGCGCTGCTGTTCGTGCTGGACCGGGTGACCGGCAAGCCGATCCTGCCAGTCGCGCAGCGCCGCTTTCCCGGCAGCCAGGTGCCGGGCGAAGCCGCCGCGCCGACCCAGCCCTACCCGCTGGTCACCCCGCCGCTGGGCCGCACCGCGTTCAAGCCGGCGGACCTGGCCCGGCTGACACCGGAACACACCGCCGCCTGCCAGGCCTGGATCGACAAGGACCGGCTGCAACCGGGCGGGCTTTACGTCCCCGTGCCGCTCGACCGGCCGATCATTTCCTTTCCCGGCACGCTGGGCGGGGCAAACTGGGGCGGGGCGACCTATGACCCGGCGCGCCAGCTGCTGCTGGTCAACACGATGGACTTCGGCCAGGTCCAGTCGCTGGTGCGCGCCAAGCCCGGCAGCCCGTTCCCCTATGAACGCGGCCCGGTGTTCGGCCGCTTTGTCCAGTCCGGCACGCGCCTGCCCTGCCAGGCTCCGCCGTGGGGCCGGCTCAGCGCGGTCGACATGCGCAGCGGCAGGATCGCCTGGGCCGTCCCGCTGGGGGTGACCGACAGCCTGCCCGAAGGCAAACGGCAGACCGGCCGCCCCAACATCGGCGGGGCGATCAGCACGGCCGGCGGGGTGACCTTCATCGGCGCAACCGACGACGCACGCTTCCGCGCCTTTGCCACCGCCACCGGCAAGCTGCTCTGGGAGGTAAAGCTGGACGCTGCCGCTCATGCCACCCCGATCACCTGGGCCGGGCCGGACGGGCGGCAGTATGTCGCCATCGCGTCAAGCGGCGGCAGCTTTCTCGACAGCCCGCTGACCGGGGATTCGCTCTCGGTCTTTGCCCTGCCGCCAGGGGAGCAGTGAAGCGATGCGCAAGCTGCTGCTGTCCGCCCTCGCCCTCGCCGTCCTGACCGGACAGAGCGCCCCCGCCCCCCGGCCGGAACGCCAACCGCCGCCCGGCTACGAGGACGTCTATGCCGGCAGGAAGCGCCTGCTGGTGATCGCCGACCTGTCGAGCGGGAACCAGACCGCGCACATGGCGGTCAGTCACGCGGCGGCGGTGATCGAACAGATCGGGCGCGAAAGCGGCGCCTATGTCACGTTCATCCGCACCGACATGGACTGGGTGACCAAGCAGGAAACCTGGGGCAAGTTCGACTATGCCAAGGGCCGCCCCAAGCAGGCGCGTGGCAAGAACCTCGACTATTTCGATGCGGTGCTGTTCTACACCAATGGCGATACCACGCTGTCGGACCAGCAGAAGCAGGACCTGCTCGACTTCGTGGCCAAGGACGGCAAGGGCTTCATCGGGGTCCACACCGCCGCCGCCACGCTGACCGGATGGCCCGCCTATGGCGAGATGCTGGGCGGGGTGTTCGACAATCATCCATGGATGATCAAGGAAGCCAGGATCCTGGTCGAACGGCCCGATTTTCCGGCGATGAAGCGCTTCCGATCCGGAATGACGATAAAGGACGAGCATTACCAGATGCTCGGCCGGCCCTATTCGCGCGGCAAGGTGGACGTGCTGGCCCGGATCGATCCGGCCAGCGTCGATCTGGACGCGCCGCTGGTGCATCGCCGCGACGCCGACTTTCCGATCGCCTGGATCAAGGACCACGGCAAGGGCCGGGTATTCTATACCGGCCTTGGCCACACCGACGCGGCCTGGGACGATCCGCGCATCCGCACCATGATGGTCGAGGCGATCAAATGGGCGATTGCCGGTGGGCAGGCACCCCGCCCGCACCCCTTGCCCGATCGGCGCTGATCCCGCTCAGGGCTTGGCGTCAGGTCCGTAGCGCGCGCTGAGGTAGGCGACGAAAGCCTGGTAATCGGCATCGCTGACCTCGGCCCCCTTGTCGATCATCTGGTCGATCACCTCGCCCCACCGGACCGCGTCATAGCGCTTGGTGGTATAGGTCGTGGCGGGATGGCATGCCGCGCAGGCATCGGCCAGCCGCGCGGCGACCTGCTCGGCCTCCGCTTCGGCGGCGGGCGGCGGAGCGACCGGCGCTTGCTGCGAATGGGCCGCGCAGCCCATCGCCAGCGCCGCCGCGCCGCCTGCTGCAGCCAGCCAGCGCATCAGTCGCGCGCGCGCGTGCCGGGGGCGGCCGCGGGCGGAACGCTCTGCCCCCCGCGCAGCAGCGGCAGCGCCTTGGCATTGGGCCAGTCGATCGCTTTCACTTCCTCGCCCAGCATCAGCGCGCGCGGGGCCTTGGCATCGAACTTCGGCCAGTCGGCGCGCGGCACACCGGTGCGGGCAAAGGCCAGGATCAGCCCCGACATGGTGTCACGCAGCTGGTAATCCGCCGGGGTCCACACGCGGGTCTGGCGGAACAGGTTCAGGCTGTCGAGGTTGCGCAGGAAATAGGGCACTTCGCCGGTGTGATAGGCCCCGACGGTCGCCGGATCGTGATCGACAAAAGTGATCCCCGGCGCATAGGGCTGGCGGCGGGTGAAGAAATAGCCATAGGCCGGCTGGGTGCCGTACTTCACATTGGCCCCGGCCCAGTTGAACATCTGGCTGCCGACCGACATGTCGCGCATGATGTCCACCAGGGCGCGGTTCACCCCGGCATCGTCCTTGACCGGGTAGGCCTTCAGCACCTGTTCGCCGGTCTGGGGAAAAGCCTTGCGCACGGCGGCCTGGTATTCGGCCACGGTGCTGGCCGGGCCAAGGTTCGCAAAGCGTTCGTCACGGGTGAAGCCGACCATCACCGGCACGTCGTTCTGCCGCCGCGCGGCGAACACTTCGTCGGCGGTGCCGGTGATGTTCGCCCCGTCGATCACGATCGCGCTGCGCGGCACGGTTGCGGCCACGGCCAGCACCCGGTCGCCCGGCAGGTCGCGCATTGCCTCGATCCCGTTGGCGCCCAGCGCCTGTTGCAGCGCCGCGCCCTGCTGTTCGCCCTTCGCCAGCGGCACCGGGCTCATCATTTCGCCATGCGCGCTGCCGCTCATCCCCACCAGCTTGTGGAACAGGCCCTTGGCACGCGGGTTCATCTGCAGCAACGAAACCGACATCGAACCGGCCGACTGGCCCATCACCGTGACATTGCCGGGATCGCCGCCAAATGCGGCGATGTTGCGCTGGACCCATTCCAGCCCCGCAACCTGGTCCATCAAGCCATAGTTGCCGGAATGGCCGCCGCCTTCCCGCGTCAATTCGGGATGGGCCAGGAACCCCATCGGTCCCACCCGGTAGGCCAGCGAGACATAGACCACCCCATCCTTCGCAAGGTTGGCGCCCTGGTAGTTGGCCATGCTTGCCGACCCGACATTGAAGCCGCCGCCATAGATCCATACCACCACCGGCAACTTCCTGCCCGCCGCGCCCTGGGGCGCCCAGACGTTCAGGTAAAGGCAGTCCTCGCTGGTCGCCTCGTTGCCGAAATAGTGGTTCATCGTCCGGCTGCGCAGCCCTTGCAGGCACATCGGGGCAAATCGGTCGGCGGGCAGGACGCCGCTCCACCCTTCCACCGGCCGGGGCGGCTGCCAGCGCAGTTCGCGCAGCGGGGGCTTGGCAAAGGGCACGCCGAACCAGCCCCGGACGCCGCCGTCCAGGTCCTTGCCCTCGATCAGGCCGCCTTCGACCTTGATCGGTTCGGCCATGACCGGGCTGGCGACCAGCGCGAGCAGCGGCAGGATGAAGCGCAACATGGCGGGAGCCTCCTTAACGGGCCGGCCGGTCAAGCCGGCTGTGCAGGAAATCGAAAGTGGCGTTGGTCGCCTTCAGCGTCGCCGCGCGGGTTTCGGCAGCGGTCTTGCCGATGAAACTGTGATCGACCCCGGGGATATAGATCGACTGCACCGGCACGCCCGCCGCCTTGAGCCGGGCTTCGGCGAGGTGCGATTGCTCCACCGGCACGGTCTTGTCATCATCGCCGTGGATCAGCAGCATCGGCGGGTCCTTGGCGTCGATGTAGGTCACCGGGCTGGCCAGCGCATAGCTTTCCGGCTGGCATTCGCCCTTGCAGCCCAGCAGCCGCGCGCCGGCCGGATCGGTGCCATCGCGGCGCACCTTGGCCAGCGCGGCAAAATCGAACACGCCGTACCAGGTGACGGCCGCCTGGACGCATTCGCTGCCGGCCTCGGCCTTGAGCCCGGCCGGGTCGAGATAGCCCACCCCGCAGGTCAGCGCGGTCAGCGCGGTCAGGTGGCCGCCCGCCGATCCGCCCCACACCCCCGTGCGCGCCGGATCGATCCCGTATCTGGCGGCATTGCCCTTGAGGAACCGCAGCGCGGCGCGGGCGTCCTGCAACTGGGCGGGAAACTTCGCCTCGTCGGCCAGGCGATATTCAAGGCTGGCAACAACGAAGCCCTCGCTCGCCAGTTTGGCCAGCACGGCCGGGAAATTGGCCAGCGGCCCGGAATGGCGCGTATGCCCGCCGACCCAGCCGCCGCCATGAATGAACAGCACCAGCGGCTTGGGCCCGCCTTTCTTCGGCGGCAGGTAAATATCGACCACCATCGGGCGATAGCCGGGGATCGTGGAATAGGTCACGTCGGCCAGGCTGGTGACCCCGCCGGGCCACTTGGCGACCTGGGCCGGATAGCGATCGTCCAGCACCGGCTTGTCATCGACCGGAAACTGCCGATCCGCCGCCTGCGCCGCGCCGGGCAACGCCGCCAGCGCCGCTGCCGCAAGTCCGAATGCCCGCATCCTGCTCTCCATCGTTTCTTATGCGTACCAGTTAGTACATGAATGCCGACAGCGCGACAAGCGCCTGCGTGCATCAGCTGGTCGCATTGGTCAGGATCAGGCCTGTTTCACCCAGCTCAGCACGCAATTGATGATCTGTTCGCGGCGCTTGGCGCGCACTCCCGGTTCGGCGAAATCGACGCCGAAATTGTGCTGGAAGGTGTGGCGGTTGGACACGTTGTAGAAGCTGAGCGCGGAAATGGTGGTGTGCAGGTCGACCGGATCGATCCCGGCGCGGAACACCCCTTGCGCCACGCCCTTGTGCAGGATTTCGCGCAGTTGCTCGATCACCGACTGGTTGCGCTGCTTCATGCTTTCGATCCGGGCGATATGTTCGCCGTGATGGACGTTCTCGTTCATCACCAGCCGCACGAATTCGGGGTGCTCGAAGTGATAGTCGAAGTTGTGGCCGATGATCGCGCGCAGCGCTTCCTCGGGCTGCAGCTCCTCGAAATGGGCGGCCTGTTCCTGCGCGCGGATGCGGGCATAGGCGCGTTCCAGCACGGCGCGGTACAGTTCGTCCTTGCCGCCGAAGTAGTAGTAGATCATCCGCTTCGACGAATTGGTCTTTTCCGCGATCTCGTCGATCCGGGCGCCGGCCAGCCCCTTGTCGGCAAACTCGCACGTGGCGACTTCCAGGATGTTCTCGCGCGTTTCCAGTGCTTCCTGCTTGCGGCGCGATCCCAGGCTGGCGGTTTGTTGTACCATGCAGGTGAAGTAACCCGGTCCGCGCGCAGGTCAAGCTGCCGCAGGTTCAGACGTCCGGCAGCTGGAACACGTCGATCACGACGCAATGATCGACCTTGCGCCCCAGGCCAAGGAACTGCGCCTGGTTCAGGTGCGCCCACTGCGGCGCGGCGGCGCGCAGCCAGATGCTGGACCAGAAGGCCCCGGTGGCGGCCCCGCGCTGGCCGCGCGATTGCAGTTCGATCCGCGCCCCGTCGGCCAGTTCCAGCAGGTAGCGCGCCTCGATTCCGATGGTCCCGTCGGCGCGCACTTCCTGCCAATCAGTCCCGCCGGCCATGATTCGGCCCTGCAGCGCGCCCGATACCCGGCCGCCGCTGATCGATACCAGCCGCACCGGCCCCATCGAGGCACTGTCCAGCGCGGCCGGCGCGCGCACGTCCACTTCAAGGGTGAACAGCGCGGGCTGACCGAACGGGGTCATGCGCCGGGCGCCGCGACCTTGGCAGCGACGGCTTCCTTGCTGAAGCCGGCCACCGCCTTGTAACGCGCCGCGATCCCTTCGAGTTCGCCTTCGGCAAAGACGTCTTCCAGCCGGGCGAAGCCATCGGGCGCGCGTTCCTCGGCCATCTGCATGCACACTTCCGGGCCGTTCTGGCGGTTGGTCAGCACGATCTTCGCCGTGGCGGGCAGGCGTTCGGCCGCATAGGCTTCGAGCGCGGCAGCCGGGTCGGCATGTTCGGCCAGCGCCCGGACCAGCGCATCGGCGTCAAGAATGCCCTGCGATGCCCCGTTCGAGCCGATCGGATACATCGGGTGCGCCGCATCGCCCAGCAAGGTGGTCACGCCGAAAGTCCAGGCCGGAAGCGGATCGCGATCGACCAGCGGGAATTCGAACACCTTGTCCGCGCCCGCGATCAGCCCCGGCACGTCCAGCCAGTCAAACGTCCAGTCGGCGAACTGCGGCGCGAACACCGCCTTGTCGCATTCCTTGTTCCAGTCCTCGCGCTCGGGCATCTGGTCGACCGTCAGTTCGGCGATCCAGTTGATCGTCTGCAGTCCGTCCGCGCCGGGCTTGTCGATCGGATAGCACACGAACTTGCGGTCCTGGTGGCCGGCCATGATCATGGTCGCCCCGGTCAGGAACGGCTTGGCCCGGGTCACCGCGCGCCACAGGATGCGGCCGCCATAGCGCGGCAGCCCTTCATCGGGATAGCGCAGGCGGCGCAGGGTGGAATGGATCCCGTCGGCCCCGACCAGGATGTCGCTGGTCACGTCCACACGGGTGCCGTCGGCGCGCTCGAAGGTGGTGGTCACGGGCGAGCGGTCGTCCACTGCAACCAGGCGGTGGCCGGTGATCACCCGGTCCGCGCCCAGCCGCTCGCGCGCGGCGTTGAACAGCGCCATCTGCAGCACGCCGCGATGGATCGACACCTGCGGCACCGGATAGCCGGCAAAGCGCCCGCGCGGTTCGCCCCAGATGCGCTGGCCGTGGCGGTTGTAATAGACCAGTTCGCGCGTCGCGATGCCCAGGTCTTCCAGCACCGAGGCCATACCCAGCCGGTCCAGCACCGACACCGCGTGGGGCAGCAGGTTGATCCCCACGCCCAGTTCGCTGACCTGCGGCACCGCTTCGAACACGGTCACGTCATGCCCCGCCTGGTGCAGCAACATGGCCGCCGCACACCCGGTGATGCCGCCGCCGGCGATAACGATCTTCATCCCAGTTCCACCCTTCAATCCCGGTTCCCCGCGGCGACTAGGGCGCGGGCGAGAGTCGTGCAAGCGCGATCATGCGCTTTCGCGGGCGATCAGGCGGAAGCCAACGTCGATGCTGCGTTCGACCGGCGGCAGCCCTTCGCCATGGCGGCGGATCGCGGCAATCGCCTCGCGCGCGATGCGGGTGCCGTCGACATCGACCGTGGTAATGGTCGGCCGCATTTCGCCGGCCACGCTGGAATTGCCGAAACCCATCACCGCAAGGTCATCCGGCACGCGCAGCCCCGCCGCCTGGGCTTCGACGATCAGCCCCTGCGCCAGGTAGTCCGATCCGCAAACCACCACATCCGGCAACTGCTCCAGCCGGCGCATGTCGGCAAAGGCGCGGCGCGCGTGGCCGAAGCGCGATGGAATATCGACCGTTGCCTGGCTGACCGGGCCGCCGTCCAACGCCTGCCATTCGGCCAGGAAGGCATCGCGCCGGACCGCCGCGCGCGCGCCTTCCGCCGTGATCAGGTGCGGCCGGCGATAGCCGCGCGACACCAGGAACCGGGCAATATCGCGCCCCGCCGCCGCGTGGCTGAAACCCACCGCCATGCCGATGGGTTCGGAAGGTAGCTCCCAGATCTGCAGGAACAGCGCCGGGCTGCGCCGGACCAGTTCGACCGTTTCGGGATCGAGCGGGCCGGAACTGATGATCGCATCGACCCGGCGGCTCAGCGCGCCGCGGATCAATTCGCCGGTGCGCGATGCCGATACCCCGGTGATCCCCAGCATCACCATCATCCCGGCGGCGGAAATTTCCGCCACCATCGCCTCGATCGTGTCGTTGAAGATCGAATCGGTCAGGTGCGGGATCAGCACCGCGACCAGCTTGCTCTTGTTCGAAGCCATGCCGCTGGCCAGCAGGTTGGGGATATAGCCGGTGGCGGCAATCGCGGCGCGGATGCGCTCGGCCGTGGCCGGGGCGACCACGCCGGGATTGTTGACGAAGCGGCTGACCGTGGCGGCCGAAACCCCGGCCTGCGCGGCAACATCATCGAGCGTGGGAGTCTTGGCCGGTGCGTTCATCCGGCCTTGCTAGCGCGATCAGGCGGTAAAGCGCAACGGCACCGAAATCGCCCCGATCTCGGGCCAGCGCGCCGGCACGATCTCGCCCGCCAGCTCGAACCCGGTGGTCGCGGCCAGCAGTTCCTCCAGCATGACCCGCACTTCCATCCGCCCCAGGTGGATCCCCGGGCAATTGTGCGGTCCCCGCCCGAAGGCCAGGTGATCGCCGATGTTGGGGCGATTGAGGATGAACGTGCTGCCATCGGGAAACACCGCATCGTCGCGGTTGGCCGAGGCATAGACCAGCGCGATCGCCTCGTCCTTGGGGATCGGGCAGCCGCCGAATTCGACATCCTCCACCGCCGTGCGGGCAAAGCCGCGATAAGGGGTGTAGA
Source organism: Novosphingobium sp. (assembly GCF_041905565.1). Lineage (GTDB taxonomy): Bacteria > Pseudomonadota > Alphaproteobacteria > Sphingomonadales > Sphingomonadaceae > Novosphingobium. Next base: position 121,638 of record NZ_JAYRKX010000003.1, read on the forward strand.
GCCGCAGGAACTCCTCCACCGCCGCCGGGATCAGGGCGGGATCGGCGCGCAGCCGGTTCTGCAATTCCCGGTCGCGCGACAGGTGGACGGCAATGCTGCCCATCACCACCGTCGGCGCGACGATTCCCACCACCAGCACCTGGCGGACCATGCCCAGGATCAGCTCCTCCTGCAGCGCATCGCCGCGCTCGATCGCATCGAGCAGCGCCGAGGTAATGTCGCTGGCCGGATCGCGCGGTTCGACCTTGCGCAGCTCGATCAATTCGCGCGCCATGTCATACAGCTTCAGGCTGGTCGCCTTCATCGCTTCGGGATCGTTCATGTTGACCGCCAGGATGAATGCGCGGCCCGCCTTGTGCAGCGGCTCGACCCAGTGATCGGGCACGTTCATCCATTCGCCGAACACCTGCACCGGCAGGAAACTGGCATATTCGGTGCACACGTCCCCGCCCCCATGCGCCACCAGGGGGGCCAGCAGTTCGCGCGCATAGCGCCGCGCGACCGGCGCGAAGCTTTCCGCCCGGGTCAGCGACAGCAGCGGGTTGAGCGCGCGGCGATAGGGGGTGTGCTCGGGCGGATCGAGGTGCAGCGGCGGCCGCCGCCCGGTGAAGGCCACCTTGGGCACCACGTTCTGCTGCGACGTCACGAAGGTCGCGCTTTCGCTGGCCGCGCGCCTCACGTCGTCATAGCGGGTCAGCGCCCAGAAGCGGCCCATTTCCTCGGTATGGGCCACCGGGCAGCGCGCGCGCAGATCGGCGAACTGGTCCCACGCGCTGTCGAAGGTTTCGCTTTGCGTGGGGTCGAAATCCTGGTGATGCTGTGCCATGGCGCGCTGGCATAGGTATCGACGCAGCTTCATGCAAGCGCTATCATAAAGTCATTGGGGAGAGCGACACGATCATGCCGGACCGGGACGAACAGGCCAGCGCCATCGAAGCCAGCGTCGGCCGCAAGGTGCTGTGGCGGCTGGTCCTGCCCTGCGCGCTGTATATCCTGATCGGGGCAATCGATCGCACCAACGTCAGCTTCGCGGCCTTGCAGATGAACGCCGACCTGGGGATGAGCGGCACCCAGTACGGCTTTGCCGCCGGGGTGCTGTTCATCGGCTATGTGCTGGCCAAGTATCCCAGCGTGCTGGCCTATGAGACTTTGGGCATGCGCCATTGGCTGGCCGGGATCACGCTGGCCTGGGGGCTGGCCGCCTGCGCCATGGGCCTGGTGAGCGCGCATTGGCAGGTCTATGCGCTGCGCCTGTTCATCGGCCTGATGGAGGGCGGGCTGTCCTCGGGCCTGATGATCTACCTCAGCCAGTTTGCGCCGGACCGCTGGCGCGCGACGATCCTGGCGATCCCGATCATGTCGATCAACATTGCACAGGTGATCGGCTCGCCGCTGTCTGGCTGGCTGATCGACGTGGACAATCCATTGGGGATCGCCGGCTGGCGCTTCATGTTCCTGGTCGAAGGGCTGCCCGCGCTGGCGCTGGCGCTGTTTGCGCTGCTGCACTTTCCCAACAGCCCCGCCCAGGCCCGCTGGCTCAGCACGGCCGAGCGCGACTGGGTGCGGGATAACGTGAAAGGCGCAGTGCGGCCCGAACGGGGCCAGGCGCAGGACGGCCGGTGGAGCGCGCTGGCCAGCCCGATCGGCTGGATCTGCGCGGCGATCTGGTTCTGCATCCTGGCCAGCAATTACGGCGTGATGTTCTGGCTGCCGACCATGGTGAAAGGACTGTCCGGCCTGTCCGCGACGCAGACCGGGCTGGTCGTGGCCCTGCCCAATGCCGCCGCGGCAATCGCGCTGGTGCTCAACGCCCGCCATTCCGACCGCACCGGCGAACGGGTGCTGCATGTCGCCATTCCCGCACTGGTCGGGGGCAGCGGATTGCTGGCGGCCTACCTGCTGGGGCCGGGCCTGCCGGGGCTGGCAATGCTGGTGATCGGCGGGGCCTGCACCGGCTGTACGGTGGCTGCGTTCTGGGCCATCCCGACCCGGCTGCTCGACCCGCGCGGGCTGGCGATGGGGATCGTAATGATCAACATGCTGGGCAGCTTTGCCGGGGCGACCGTGCCCGCCGCGATGGGCTGGCTGCGCGAAAGCAGCGGATCGTTCCTGCCGCCCACGCTGCTGTTGTTCGGCATCGCACTGACCTGCGCCGCGCTGTGCCTGGCGGCGCGGCGGCACCTGGCGCGTGCCTGACATGCCGGATGCCGCCGCAAGACGCCGGGCTGGGCGCGGCACGATCCTGCTGCTGGCGGCGATCGCCGCGCTGGGCTCGCTCGCGACGCAGTTGCTGGTCCCGGCCCTGCCGCAACTGGCGCGCGAATTGCACACCGGACCGGGCGATGCCCAGCTGGTGATCAGCCTGTTCCTGGTTGGCCTGGGCGGCGGGCAATTGCTGACCGGGCCGCTGGCCGACCGGCTGGGGCGCAAACCGGTGCTGCTGGCAGGGCTGGCGCTCTATTGCCTGGGCAGCCTGGCCGCCGCGCTGGCGCCGTCGCTGCCGCTGCTGCTGGCGGCGCGCGTGATCCAGGCGCTGGGCGGCGCGAGCGGCGTGGTCGTTGCCCGCGTGCTGGTGGGCGACCTGTTCCCGCCCGAGGAAACCGCCGGACGCCAGGCGACGCTGATGGCGGTGGTGCTGATCTCGCCGGCGCTGGCCCCGGTGCTTGGCGGCGCGCTGAGCGAAGTGGCGGGCTGGCGGGCACTGTTCGGCGGCCTGGCGCTGGCCGGGTTGGCCGGCATGGCGCTTGCTGCCACCAGCCTGCCCGAAGCACCCGGCCGCAGTGCTGCGCCGCCCGCTGCGCGGCTGGCCGATGCACTGGGCGACCTGTTGCGCAATGCCCGCTTCGTCGGCCCGGTACTGGCCATCGCCGGGGGCAGTTCGGCGCTGTACATGTTCCTGGGCAATGCCCCGTTCCTGCTGGCCCACGACTATCACCTGCGCCCGCGCGAGGTGGGGGCGGCAATGATGGTGATTGCCGCGGCCAGCATCGCCGCGACGTTCCTGGTCGCGCGGATCGAGCGGCGCGGCGATGCCTTGCTGACCGGCACCGCGCTGGGCCTGACCGGCGGCCTGCTGCTGCTGGGCGGCGCGCTGGCCGGGCTGCACGGGCTGGCCGCCTTCATCGGGCCGATGACCCTGCTGGGGCTGGGCGCGGGCATGATCGGTCCTGCCGGGATCACCCGGGTGCTGCGCGCGATGCCCGGCCGCGAAGGGACCAGCGCCGCGCTGGCCGGGGCAACGCAGATGCTGGGTAGCGCGCTGGCCGCCTTCGCGCTCAGCCGCTTCGCCCCGGTTGACCTGGTACGGCTCGGACTGGGTATTGCGCTGGCCTGCGCACTGTCGCTAGGCGGGACCCTGCTGGGGCGAACGGCGGCGCGCAGGTAGGTGCAAGGGCTTGCAGAAATCCGGCAAGATTGCTATGCGTCATAATAAATTTGGGAGGAAGTCATGAAGGTAACCCGCACGTATCGCCCCGTTCTGGCCCTGTTGCTCGCGGGCACCTCGCTGCCCGCGCTGGCGCAGACCGCCGATGCGGACAAGCCCGAGGGCCTTGGCGAAATCGTCGTCACTGCCGAACGGCGCGAACAGAACCTGCAGGACGTGCCGGTTTCCGCCACGGTGCTGACCGGCGAACAGCTGGCCCAGCGCGGCGTCGCCAACCTTAACGACATCCAGCAGGTTGCGCCTTCGGTGGCGATCAACGTGCTCAACCGTTCGACCTTCGTGAACATCCGCGGCGTCGGCATTGCCCAGTCCGCGCCGACCTCGAACCCGGGCGTTGCCTATTACATCGACGGGGTGCTGATCCCGCACGAACAGTTCATCGGCCAGAGCTTCTACGACATCGGCAGCATCGAAGTGCTGCGCGGTCCGCAGGGCACGCTGACCGGGCAGAACTCCACCGGCGGGGCGATCTACGTCCGCACGCCACAGCCCGAATTCAACAACCTGTCGGCCAGCGGCGACCTCACGGTCGGCGCCTATTCGCACCACCGGGGCGTGCTGGCAGTGAACGTGGGCGGGGAAACGGTGGCGCTGCGTGCCGCCTATGTCCACGAGGAACGCGACAGCTATACCACCAACATCGCCCAGGGCGCGAAGAGCCAGCCGGGCAACCTCAAGTTGGACTCGGTCCGTGCCAGCCTGCGGCTGCAGGGCCTGGACGGCAAGCTCGACGTCAACGTCCGCGGCGAATACTTCAACGTCAAGACCGACAACAACGCGGTCAAGAACCGCAACGACCTGGTCACCCGCGATCCCTTCGTGATCGAGGAAGACGGGCGCGGCTACATGAACCAGCAGGGCTACCGCATCTCGACCGAGGCGCGCTATGAACTGAGCGACAAGATCGCCGCGCGCGGCATGGTTTCGTGGCAGGATGGCTATACCCACGACCAGACCGATGGTGATCGCACCGCCACCGCCCTGCCCGTACCGGCCGGCACCGCCACCAGCGGCGCCAACACCGCGCGCTTCCCGGGCCGGGTCAGCAATGCGAGCACCGATTTCCGCACTTTCATCAGCGAATTCAACCTGCTGTCGATCGACAAGGGCCCGCTGCAGTGGGTCGTCGGCGGCTTCCTGATGGATGAAACGGTGCCGGTCGAACTGTACCGCGACAACCGCAACACCACCGATTTCGTGGTGTCGAACAGCGACATCGTGACTTCGGCCAAGAACACCTCGTACTCGCTGTTCGGGCAGGCCAACTGGTTCGCCACCGAACAGCTCGAACTGGTGGTCGGCGGCCGTTACAGCTGGGACAAGCAGGTCTATACCCGCTTCAAGGTCCCCGGCACCGGCTTTACCCTGCCCTATGTCAGCCAGATCAGCACCAACCAGCTGACCGGCAAGCTGGGGGCCAATTATCACCTCAACGATGCGACCATGCTCTATGTCACCGCGTCGAAGGGCTACAAGGCGGGCGGCGTCAACCTGACCCCGCTGACCCCCAACTTCCTGCCCGAACGCAACTTCGTCTATGAAGCCGGGTTCAAGACCGAGCTGCTGGACAAGCACCTGCGCATCAATGGCGACGTGTTCTATTCGAAGTACAAGGACATCCAGCTGGCCAGCCTGGTCGGCGGGCTGCCGACCACGCAGAACGCGCTGGCGGGCTCGTCGAAGGGCGGCGAACTGGAAGTGACCGGCAAGTTCGGCGGCCTCGCCTTCAACTTCGGGGTCAGCTATCTGGACGCCAAGTTCGGCAATTCGGCCTGCATTTCCGATACAAACGCGCCGGGCACCGACGTGGGCTGCGCCACCAACCTGCGCTTCGTGCCCGAAGGCCGCCGCCTGCCGTTCTCGCCGCGCTGGACCGACAACGCCGGGATCCAGTACACCATGACCGTGGGTTCGGTGGACATCACCCCGCGCGTGCAGTGGTCGCATCTGTCGCAGCAGTGGGCCACCCCCTTCCCCAGCGTGAACACCCGCGTGCCGGGGCGTGACCTGTTCGATGCCCGCGTCACGGTGGACATCGACAAGCGCTACAAGCTGGAAGGCTACGTCAACAACATCGGCAACAAGGTCTACATCGCCTCGCATATCCAGAACAGCTCGAGCGCGGACGGCGGGATCATCTATGGCGCGCCGCGCACCTATGGTGTGCGCCTGCGGATGCAGCTGGGCAATTGAGCGTGAGCGGCGGCCGTTCATCTTTGCGCCTCGCCTTGCCCGCGCTGGCCGGGCTGGTACTGGCTGGAACGGTCGCCGCCCGCAGCGGCGAGCCGCCGCGCTGGTGGGCGCCGGGCGAAGGGCGCACCTGGCCCGCCGTGCTCGATTACCCCAACGCGCAGGGCACCTTGCGCACCCTGCTGGTCGGCGGGCCGCTGAACACCAGGGGGCACCCCTTCTTCGAGCCGATCGGGACCAACGGCCGCGCCTGCGTGACCTGCCACCAGCCGGCTGACGCGATGAGTCTTTCGGCCGAAACCGCGCGCGAACGCTGGGACGCGACCGGAGGCAAGGACCCGCTGTTCGCCGCGATTGACGGATCGAACTGCCCCACCCTGCCGCAGGGCGAACGCGCCTCGCATTCGCTGCTGCTGGAACGCGGGCTGCTGCGCATTCAGCGCCCCTGGCCGGTCCGCAGCTTCAATGGCGATCCGGTCACCCCCGATTTCACGATCGAGGTGGTGCGCGATCCCAATGGCTGTAATTCGGGGCCGAACTATGGCCCGGCGGCGGGCAATATCTCGGTCTATCGCCGGGTCCGCCCGATCGCGCAAATGAAGTACCTGCTCGCCGTGGGCTTCCCGTTCGATCCCAAGCAGGGTTACGCCCTGCCGCTCGATCCCGATGACGGCCAGCCGCAGTCGGGCAACCTGATGGCCGACAACCGCGCCGGCAACCTGCGCATCCAGATGGAGGATGCCGCCGCCAGCCACCTGCAGCTGATGGGCCGGCTCAGCCCGCAGCAGATCGCCAAGATCAAGGACTTCGAACTGCGGCTCTATTCCGCGCAGCAGGTCAGCCAGCACGGCGGCGCGCTCGACAGCATGGGGGCCGAAGGCGGCCCGGCCAAGCTGCGCGATTCCCAGCCCGGTGCGCTGGGGTCGATCGGCACGCCGGTCTGGTCCGAATATACCGCCTGGGACAAGATCAGCGCCAGCGACGCCGCGAAGCTGACGCCCGAACAACTGGCCTTTCGCCAGTCGGTCGCGCGCGGGGCGCGGGTGTTCCGCGACAAGACGTTCCTGATCACCGACACGGCGGGGATCAATTCGCGCATGGGCTTTGGCAATCCGGTGCGCAACAGCTGCGTGTTCTGCCACAACATGGCGCAGATGGGGAACGACGTGGCCCCGGGCCAGGTCGATCTTGGCACCACCACCCAGCCGTTCGCCGATCCGTGGCAAGACCTGCCGCTGTTCCGCGTGACCTGCACCGGGCGGCCGCACCCGCATTACGGCAAGGTGATCCTGACCTATGATCCCGGCTTCGCGCTGACTTCGGGCAAGTGCGCGGACGTGGGCAAGATCACGCTGCAATCCATGCGCGGCCTGGCGGCGCGCGCGCCCTATTTCTCCAACGGCCTGGCCAAGGACCTGCGCGGCGTGGTCGATTATTACGAACGCCGATACAACATCGGTTACACCGAGCAGGAAAAGCAGGATCTGGTCAACCTGATGAGCGTGCTGTGAAAAAGCTGATCACCCTGATCGCGGCGCTGGCGCCGCTCGGCTCCGCCAGCGCCCAGACGGGCGAGCTGGTGCGGTTCATCGCCTGCCCGGTCTACCGCGATGCGGACAGCGGCAAGAAATCGGGCTGCTGGCTGGCGACCGACCCGGCCAGCGGCAAGCGCTATGACGTGAGCCTGTCGCCCTACAAGCCCAACTGGGACTTTGCCGTGCTGGTCGAAGGCCGGGTCAGCGCCGCGCCGAACGCGCCGTGCGGCGATACCGTGCTCGATCCGGTCCGCACCTCGATCCTGCCGGAACAGTGCGTGCGGCACATGCTGCCGGCCGAAGGCTATCCGGGCCGCAAGTTCAAGCTACCGCCGCGCAACATCCAGCCGCTGTCGGTGGCGCGCGCCGTGCCGCCGGGGCCTTATGCCGAACGGGTGTTCACCACCTATTTCGAATGGGACCGCGATTTCCTGGTCTACCAGTACGACGATTTCATTATCGACAATGCGGTGACCTGGATCAGAGCGGCCAAGCCGAAGAAACTGGTCGTGACCGGCTTTGCCGCCAGCACGCCCGAAACCGTCTCGGGCCGCCAGATCGCCGAACGCCCCGAAGTGGCGCGCGAACGCGCGGAAAGCATCGCGCAGACTTTGCGCCGGCTGCTGCCGGGCCTGCCGGTGGAAGCCCGGTGGGAAGCAGGCGCACAGCCCACCAGCGATCCCGACGCCGACACCATCCCCGGGCAAAGCCAGCGCCGCGCGGAAATCCGCGCGCTGTTCTAGGCGAACAGCGCGCCCACATCCTCGCACTGCTCCAGCCGCAGGATCCGCTCGGCCAGCGCGGCCGGATCGGCGGGCGGAACCTTGGCCCGGCTGGCACAGTCGATGAACTTGCCGACCAGTTCGCCCTCGCCCAGCGGCCGCGCGGGGCAGCCGTGCGCATTGGCCACTTCGGCGCGCAGCACGCGCCCACCCGTCAGGTGCAGGTCCATCGCCCCGCCCCCGCCGCGCTGCCAGCCCTGGCCGGCAACCAGGCGCGGCGTGATCCGCCCGGCCAGTTCCCGCAGCGCCGGATCGGCCAGCCGCTCGGGCGCAAAGCTGTCCAGATCGACCCGCCCATCGGCCAGCGCCAAGGCAGCGCACCAGGGGATCGAAAACTTGGCGTCGATCACCGTTTCGGGCGCCTGCTTGCGCGCCAGCGGATCGACCAGCATCTGCTGCACCGCATCGACCTCGATCGTCACTGCCGCGATCTGGCCCGCGTCCAGCCCATGCGCGGCGCGCAGGTCCAGCGCCAGTTCGATTGCCGCATGAGTGCCCCGGCAGCTCGGCCAGGGCTTGAACGTCAGCTGTTCGATCCAGAACCGCTCGCCCGGCGGCGCGGTCAGCTCCTCGGGCGCGAACTGGCCGCCGGCATAAAGCGCGAAGAACCCCGCCTTGCCTTCCAGCGGTTGTTCGAACCCGGCCACCCCGGCCCGCGCGAGCAGCGCGCTGGTGACGGCGGCCTGGGCCGGGAAAGCCTCGCGCACGGCACGGATCACGGTGCCGGCACTGTACTTGATCTCGCCGGGGATCACCGCCTGGCACAGGGTCAGCGACAGCGCATCGCGCAGTTGTCCTGCGTCCAGCCCCAGCAGCAGCCCGGCCCCGGCAGCGGCGCCAAAGGCCGCCAGGATCGGCGGCGGATACCAGCCGCCTGTCTCCATCGGCCGGCGCAGCGCCAGGCCCATGCGGCACGACAGCTCGCACCCCGCGACCAGCGCGGTCAGGAACCGCTTGCCGTCGACCGGGCCTTCAGCCTGGGCCAGCGCGATCAGCGCGGGCACCAGGCTGGCATTGGGATGGCCAGGAGCGAGGTCGAACGCGTCCTCGTAGTCGAGCGCGTGGGCCATGGCCCCGCCCGCGAATGCGGCCATCGCCGCCGAAGTGGTCCGCCCGGTGCCAGGCACGGCCGCGCTTCCTGCCCCCTGATCCAGCGCCAGACTGACAAAGGGCGCAACCTCGGCCGAAAGGCCGCTGGCGCCCAGCATCACCCCGCTGGCATCAAGCAGCACCTGGCAAGCCGCCGCCCGGGTCGGCGCAGGCAGCTGTTCATATCGCAGGCCGGCCAGCCAACCGGTCACCTGATCGCTGATCGCATGGTTCATCCAGGCACCCCTTCGCCACTTCATGCAAGCGCTTACCTTGGCGGCGCGTCAGCACAAGCGGATTGTTGCCGGGACCGGCGCCCGGTCCGGTCATGGGGTCGTCTGGAAGGTCGGTAACCGGGCCCGCGCTGGGGCGCGCCGGGTCAGCAATTGCCGCGCCGGCACCGATCAGATCGGCACCGACGCGCCCGCTGTTCAATCGTTCATCGCGTCCAGCATGCCGCGCAGCCGGTCGAGCCCATCCATGTGAGCCGCGAAATTATCGCCCTCGATCCCGAAGGTGATGCGCTTTGCCCCGAAATCGCGCAGCGCCAGGATCGTGTCGCGCAACTCGTCGGCCGACTTGCTGCCCATCGCGGCGCTCTGATCCATGATGATGCTGTCGGGATCGCGCCCGGCTTCGCGCGCGGCATCGCGCATGGTCTGCAGCGCGACCTTGCCTTCCGGGGTCGGCCCGAAGATCGGGAACCAGCCATCGGCCATGCGGCCGACGCGGCGCAGCACCACGTCGGGCGGAATCGGCGCAATCGCGCGGCCCATGCCGAAGAACAGCGGGATCGGGCGCTGCACCGGACGCGGCGACAGGCTGACATCCTGCATCGAATGGAATTCGCCGGTGAAGCTGACATCACGTTCGGTCCACAACTGGCGCAGCAGCACCACCTGTTCCTCGAAGCGTTTGCCGCGCGTCTTGAAGTCCGCGCCCAGCGCTTCGAATTCAAGCGGGTTATAGCCGACCGACACCCCCATCACGAGCCGCCCGCCGGACATGATGTCCACTTCGGCGGCCTGCTTGGCGACCAGCGCCGTCTGCCGCGCCGGAATGCCCATGACCGCCGGCACGAAGCGGATCTTGCTGGTTACGGCCGACAGGTAGGACATCAGCGTAAAGCATTCGCGGATAACGCTTTTGTCCGTATAAGGCGTTTGCGCGATGCCGCCGTGGCGTTCAGCCACGATGCCGACCACGTGATCGACCAGCCGCACCTGCGCAAAGCCCAGCGCTTCGGCCTTCTTCACGAATTCTACCGTTTCGGGAAAGCCCGCGTCCGGCATGTGTGGAAAGCGATAGAGGTTCACCCCGAATTCGACGCCCGAGATCATGTGCATTCCTTCCCTACGGCTCGTGTTCTTATCAGCTTGGCTAAATCAAATGCTTCATCACCTGCAAGCGATTTATGCCTGGGCCCCGTCTGGCGCCGTGATGCCCCATTCGGCGAACACCGTGTCACGGTGCGCGCCGACCTGCGGCGGCGGCCCCTGGATCGCGCCGGGCGTGGCGGAAAAGCGCGGCGCGGGCACCGGCTGGACGATGCCGTCCACTTCGGCAAAGCTGCCGCGCGCCTGGTTGTGCGGGTGCGCCGGCGCTTCCGCCAGCGACAGGACCGGGGCGAAGCAGGCGTCGGTCCCTTCCAGCAGCGCGCACCATTCATCGCGGCTGCGGGTCAGGAACATGCGTTCCAGCGTTTCGCGGTGCACCGGCCAGCGTGTCCGGTCGCGGTGGTCGGCCAGGATGTCCGGATCGAGCCCGGCCTTTTCCAGCAGGATCGCGCAGAAGTGAGGCTCGATCGGCCCGACCGAGATGAACTTGCCGTCGGCGCAGGCATAGGCGTTGTAGAAATGCGCGCCGCCGTCGATCAGGTTGCGCTCGCGCGCGTCGGTCCAGTACCCGGTCGACAGGAAGCCGTAGAACATGGTCATCAGGCTGGCCGCGCCGTCGCACACCGCCGCATCGACCACCTGCCCCTGGCCGCTGGTGCGGGCATGGAGGATCCCCGCCAGCAGCCCCAGTGCGAGGTAAAGCGACCCGCCGCCGAAATCGCCAACCAGGTTGAGCGGCGGCGATGGCCGGTCGTGCTGGCCCAGCGCATGAAGCGCGCCGGTGATGGCGATGTAATTGATGTCATGCCCGGCCGCCTGGGCCAGCGGGCCGTCCTGCCCCCAGCCGGTCATGCGGCCATAGACCAGCCGCGGATTGCGGGCGAGCGCGGCGTCCGGCCCCAGCCCGAGGCGCTCCATCACCCCGGGGCGGAACCCTTCGATCAGGCCATCGGCGCGCTCGATCAGCTGCAGGCAGATCTCGATCGAGGCGGGATCCTTGAGGTCGAGCGCGACCGAGCGGCGGCTGCGCGCGGTTACGTCACCGGGAGCCTGCTGCGATCCGCCGGGCCGGTCGATTCGCACCACGTCGGCGCCCAGATCGGCCAGCAACATGCCCGCGAAGGGACCGGGACCGATCCCCGCAAATTCGACAATCCGCACGCCATCCAGGGGGCCAGCCGCCATGATTCGCTCCTTCCCAACGGGCGCATAATTGCACCACTGTGCATTTTTCATCGGCTGACGCGCGCCGTTTGGCAAGAGGGTGGTGAAATTTCCCGCTGGCCCATTCGGCCCGAGGCTCTATCTAGGCGGCCAGTTTTCCTGGCACCGCCCTTACTTGGCGCAGGTTGGTGACAGGCCGTGTGGGGGAAGGTGCGTGGCAACAAATGCTTCGGAACGACGCAAGGGCTATTCCAGTCCCGCAATTGTCGCGCGGCGCAAGCGCATCCTCGACATCACCCGCGCGCTGATCGCGGAAAAAGGCTATGCCCAGTTCAGCGTCGGCGAAGTGGGCCAGCGCGCCGGGGTGGCCAAGCAGACGATCTACAACATCTTCGGCACCCGCGAACGGATCATCGCCACCGCGATCAACGACTATTTCGAGGAACGCGAAAGCAGCTACCGCTATGCCAGCCAGCCGGCGACGATGGAGCGGATGATCGAGCGGCACGTCGTCGCCTCGCGCGCCAGCGCCTCGATGCCGCACTACCTGGGCGCGATGATGGCAATCTACTTCGCGCTCGATACCGATCCGGAAATCTGGGAAGCGCTGCACAAGGTGGCGACCTATCCGCACCGCGGCTGGATCGAATCGCTGGCCCAGCGCGGCGCGCTGCACCCCTGGATCGATCCGGCCACGCTGATCGACGATCTGGCCGCCCATGCCAACCAGACCCTGCTCGACTGGTGCCGCGGCCAGGTCGATACCGAAGCCTCGATCCGCCGCAAGGTGTTCGGCGCGCTGACCTTTGTCGCCGGGGCGGCAATCGATCCGGTGCGCGCGGAAATCCAGGACAAGCTGGGCGAACTGGCGCGCGATGGCCTGCCGGCATACCGCTCCGCGCCCGAAGCCCTTGCCCCTGCCGGAGCGGACCGGCCGCCCCTCGGCTGACCCGCCCACCCAATTACCGGAGACTGTTCATGGCCGATGATTTTCACACCGTTGCCCAGCTGGGCGAGCTGGGCGACAACAGCAAGAAGCTGGTCACCGTGGCGGACAAGACGATCCTGCTGTGCCATTCGGACGGGCAGTATTTCGCGGTCGAGAACCGCTGCACCCACGACAACGAAGCGCTGCAGGGCGGCACGGTGCGCAAGTGCACGATCACCTGCCCGTTCCACGGCGCGCGCTTTCGCCTGAAGGACGGCCGCTCGTTCGGCGCCCCCGCGTTCGAATCGATCGCGACTTATCCGGTGCGGATCGAAGGGGACGCGATCCAGGTGAGTCCGACGCCCGCCTGAAGGGCGTAATCCATTACCAGAACAACCGTCACCCCGGACTGGATCCGGGGGCCAGTTTCCTGTGCCGACCGCGCGCCCAACCGCCGCGTTGCAGCAGAAAAGCTGGATCCCGGTTCAAGCCCGGGATGACGGGGTGTGGGGGGGGCAGTCGGGTTTTCAGCCCGCACGAAAATCCAAAATTGGACAGTTGACTATTTTTGAGACTCGTGTTCTCCTTCGCTCATAGATTGGGAGAACGAGGATGACTGTCTACAAGGCGATTTCCGCGGATTCGCACGTCAACGAACCTGCCCGCATGTTCGTTGACCGGGTCCCCCAGCGCTTCAAGGACCGCGCCCCCAGGATCATCGAACTCGATAACGGGGGCGAGGCCTGGCAAATGGAGGACATGGATTCGCCGACCCCGTTCGGGTCCGCCGCCGTCCACCACCGCGCGACCAAGCGCTATGACCGTGCCGGCTACAAGGCCCGCTTCGGCGAACTGCGCGACGGCCTGCAGAAGGGCGTGCGCTTTTCCGACATCCTGCCCGGCTCGTTCGATCCCAAGGCCCGCGTGCAGGAGCAGATCGAGGACAACCTCGACGGCGAATTCTTCTACAACAACCCCGGCGTCTGGGCGGCGATCAAGTCGGCCCGGGACAAGGAACTGATCTATCACTGCTTCCGCGCCTATAACGACTGGATGGCGGAATTCTGTTCCTATGACCCGACCCGGCTGTTCCCGATCGGGATCATCCCCAACACCGGGATCGACGATGCCATCGCCGAGCTGAAGCGCTGCCTGATCGACCTCGACATGAAGGGCGTCGCGCTGGAAAGCTATCCCAACGGCTCGGGCACCGATCCCTCGCCCGAGGACGACCGCTTCTGGGCGATTGCCGAGGAAATCGGCAAGCCGGTGTCGCTGCACCTGTCGATCCGCATTCCGGCCAACGCGATCGCGGTCCACTCCAAGGGCAACGTCACCGACCTCAAGAAGGCCTATGCCGCCGGCTCGTTCCAGACGGTCTGCCAGAAGCTGATCCTGAACGGCACTTTCGACCGCTTCCCGAAACTGAAGTTCGTCGGCGCCGAAGTGCAATCGGGCTGGGTGCCGTTCTTCATCGAACGCTTCGATGCGACCTACCGCCAGCTCGGCCGGGACCGGGGCATCAAGCTGGACCTGATGCCGTCCGAATATTTCCAGCGGAACATCTACACCACGTTCATCACCGACCTGGTGGCGCTGAAGAACCGCTATGCCATCGGCGTCGACCGGATGATGTGGATGTGCGACTTCCCGCATTCGGTTTCGAACTGGCCGATCGACGTGGAACTGGCCCACGACCAGCTGAACCGCTGCGACGTGCCGGCAGCCGAATGGGAACGCCTGATGTGGCGCACCGTCGCCGATCTCTACCAGATCCCCTACGAATTGCCCGTGCACGCCGCCGATGCGCCGCTGCTGGCCGCCGCCGAATAAGCCAGGGAACAAGACCATGACCAACATCCGCATGATCTCGGCTGCCAGCGGCGTCGTCGAACCGTCCAACCTGTGGTCGAGCCGGCTCGATCCGAAGTTCGCGGACCTGTGCCCGCGGCTGATCGAAACCGCCGATGGCGTGCGCTGGAGCGCGGCGGGCAAGCTCGCCCCGCCCCCGGGCTACAGCCACGCGCTGACCGATCCGCATGGCCACGCCAATCCGCTGACCATCGCCCGGGCCGATTGGCTGGCATCGCCCGCCGGGCGGCGCTGGATCCAGGACGAAGACCAGGTCGCGGGCGAAGTGCTCTATTCGACCGGGCAGGTCTGGGACCTGATCAACGCGACCGAGAACCGCGAGTTCATCGTGGCCTGTTACCGCGCCTACAACGACTGGCTGGCCGATTTCTGCGAGGCTGACAGTGCCCGCTTCATCGGCGTGGCCAAGGTGCCGACCACCGGCGCGGACGATGCCACCGCCGAACTGCGCCGCGCGCACAGCCTTGGCCTCAAGGGCGTGGTGCTCGATGCCTGGCCGGGCGGCGCGGATTGCCCCCCGGCGATGGAGGAATGCACCGACTTCTGGGCGGCTGCCGCCGAACTGGGCATGCCGATCAGCATCTACCGCCCGCTGGACGGCACGCGCGAACCGGAACCGGGGATCGTCGCCGGGGTCACGCCGGAATTCTACAACGATCTGACCACGATCATCTATGCCAACATCCCGGACAACAATCCGGGCATCCGGTTCATCTCGCTCGCCCCCAACGCGGGCTGGGCGCCGCCGGCCTTCGAACAGCTGGCCGATACCTACATGCGCACGGCCGCGCTGCGGAAGATCAGCCTGGCGAACGAGGACATGAGCCCCGCGGACTACCTGCGCCAGTACTTCTGGTACGTTTCGCAGGACGACCGGACCGTGCTGCTCAATGCCGGCTACATGGGCGAAGCGCACCTGATCTGGGGCAGCTTTGCCTTCATGGAAACGGCCTCGGTCTGGCCGGGCAGCCGCCAGCTGTTCGAACGGGTCACCTCGGGCATGGACCGCGGTTTCGCCGCGCGGATTGCAGGCGAGAATACCGAGCGTCTCTATCACCTGGGCAACGCCCGCCCCTTCTCGGCCGAGGAGATCGCCGGCTACGAAAGCTACGCCATGCTGTAACCGGCGCTGCATCTGACGCCAGACAACCGGCGACACCCTGGGGAGGACCGAGCACTTGACAAGCAACAGCTCCGCCGCCGTGCGGGAATGGCGGGAAAACTGGCGGGTGGTGCTGGCCGCATCCATCGGCGTCTGTCTGACGATCCTGCATTTCTACACGCTGGGCGTGATCCTGGGGCCGATGTCACGGGATTATGGCTGGTCCAAGACCGCGATCACCGCCGGGCCGACCATCTCGGCGATGATCTATTTCCTGATCGCGTCACGGGTCGGGCGGTTCGCCAGCCGGGTCGGCGTGCGCCGGGTCGTCCTGCCGGGGTTTGCCGGCTATTGCTTTGCATTGGCCATGTTCGGGCTGGCTGGCCCCAGCCTGTGGACCTGGTATGCGCTGTGGCTGCTGTTCGCGCTGCTCTATCCCTTTGCCAACAACAATATCTGGTGCCTGTCGGTCGCCAGCCGGTTTGACCGCTCGCGCGGGCTGGCGCTGGCCGTGGCGCTGTGCGGAACCGGCGTGGCCAGCGCCATCGCGCCCTATGCCGCCGCGCTGGCCGTGGCCGAATTCGGCTGGGCGCGCACCTATCCGCTGATGGGGCTGACAGCGCTGGCAATCGGCTGGCCGCTGATCTGGTGGCTGATGCCGCGCGGCGCCCCCGGCACTGCCGCGAGCAAGAAGGCAGGCGGCGATTCCACCCTCACCCTGCCCGGCCACACCTTTGCCGAGGCGCTGCGCGACCGCAGGTTCTGGATCCTGGTCTTCGCCGCGGCGGTGCTGGGTTTCGGCATGCCAACGCTGATGCTGCACTTCGTCTCGATCGGGATCGAGAACGGTATTTCCGCAACCGAGGCGGCGGCCGCCGCCGGGCTGATCGGCGTCAGCGCGATCTGCGGGCGGCTGACCGCCGGGGTGCTGATGGATGTCCTGCCGGGACGGTTCGTTGCGGGGGTGATGTTTGCCGCCCCGGCGCTGGCCTGCGCGGTGATGCTCAACGTGGATGGCTCGCTCACCACCCTAGCGATTGGCGCCTGCGTGATCGGGCTGTGCACCGGGGCGGAATTCGACGTGCTGGCCGTGCTGGTCAGCCGCTACATGGGAATGCGCGAATTTGCCGCGATCAACGGCCAGGTGGCAGCCGTGTTCGGGCTGGGCGTGGGGTTCGGCCCGGCGCTGAGCAGCGTGGTGGTCGATGCCACCGGGTCCTATGACGTGCTGCTGACCGGCCTTGGCATGGCCTTCCTGTTTCCAGCCGCGCTGGTGCTGGCGCTGGGCAAGCCGCCCTATCACGGTCACCCCGCCGAAGATGAAGCGCTGGCGGCGGAAGAGCCGGCGCTCTGACGCTTAGCCGATAACCTCGGCCAGCCAGTCCTCATCGTCGCGGCCAAGCGGGACGCCGCTTGCCGAGTAGTCGCGCACCACGCCGTAGTGCCGCCTGGCCTGCTCGGCCGTGGCGGGCTGCTGGACCCAGCAATTGCCGTTTGCCGGGGCATGGCCCAGCGCGTCGAGCCGGGGCAAGTGCCGCCGCGCCCGCGCCAGGATCACGCCCCGGCGCAGCAGCAGCGCGGCTTCGGCCAGGTCTGGCGCCAACTGCGCTGCGGCCCAGCCGGTAAAGCCCGCGCCCAGCGCCTGCCCGTCGAAGCTCTCCGGCGCGGTGAAGCGCTCGTGATCGATCCGGCAGTCGAGCAGGCGCTGCCCATCGCGCGCAATCCAGCCGCTGAACCGCTCCGCATCCTCAACCGCGACGCCCAGCTCGTAATGGCAATCCTGCCCGCGCGCGCTGGCGGCCATGGCCAGGGCGGCCAGCTCGAACTGGTGAGTGCATTGCAGCCGCAGCGACAGGCCCGCCGCGCCGCCAGCCAACGGCCGCCCGGCGAGCTGCGCCAGCTCTTCCCCCGCGCGCGGGCAGAGCGAATAGGGGCCGCGCAGCATCTCGGACATGGCGGCGACTACCGCCGTGCCATCGTGCCGCAGCCGCAGCCGGAAATGGTGGAAATCGTCGTGCAGGATGGCCCTGGTTTCAGTGCGGCCGACCCGCACCAGCATGGCGCGGTGCAGCCCCTTGGTCCATTCGTCCGCCCCTGGTTCGGCTTGCGCCATGTCAGGGCCAGTGCCGGACCACTTCGTCCAGCGCGGGACGCGGCCGTTCCTCAAGCTCGCGCGAGGGGGTACCGATGAACACGAAGCCGGCCAACCGGTCATCCGGCTTGCCGCCCAGCGCTTCCAGCACCACTGGCGAGGCGCAGGCCCAGCCTGTCAGCCAGCCCGCCACGAAGCCCATCGCCGTCGCCGCGAGTTCCAGGTTGTAGACCGCCGCACCGGCAGACAGTTCCTGTTCCCAGCGGGGGATCTTGCTGCCCGGATTGGGCGTGCTGATCGCCGCCACCAGCATCGGGGCCTGGTGGGCGAAATCGGCATTGGCCTGCAGTTCCAGCTTGCCGGCATCGGGCCGTTCCCGCGCATAGGCATCGGCCAGCAACTGCGCGAAGGCGGCGCGATCGTCGATCACCACGAAGCGCCACGGGGCCAGCTTGCCATGATCGGGAATCCGGGTCGCAATCGCCAGCATCCGCGCCAGCTGCGCCGCATCCGGCCCCGGCGCGACCATGTCGCGCGGGCGGCCCGAGCGCCGCGTTTCGAGCAGCGCCAGCGGGCTGGAAATATCGTTGAACATGCAGCTCCCCTTCACCGTTCCTGCGTTTGCCGCGGAGCATGGCCTACCGGTCTGATAAGTCAAATGATTAAGTCGTTTGGATTTGAACCGCACTTGGCGTAGGCTTGCGTCTTCCAAAAGGCATGACGCTGCCGCGCTTATGAATTAGGGGCAACGCCGAAACACAATTGCTGCGGGGAACAGGATGCCGAGACTTCGGATGGGAGAGTCGGGTTCAAGCAACAAGAAGGACGCTGCAAACGCGGTCAAGCTGGCTGCATTGCGGTTGTTCTCGGAACGCGGGGTCGATGGCGTCACCGTGCGCGAGATCGCCGACCTGGCGGGGCACAAGAACCACGGGTCGGTCGCCTATTACTTCGGCAGCAAGGAAGCGCTGGTCCGCGCGATTGTCGAGGACGGCGCCAAGATCATCGACGAGCGGCGCGTGGCCATGCTGGACGAGCTGGAAGCGGGCGGGCGCAAGCCGACCGTGCGCGAAGTGATCGACGCGATCATCTATCCCTCGGTCGACGTGATGGGCGAAGGCGACGAGGACTGCTACCTGCGCCTCACCCAGATCCTGCACCTCACCCACCAGGAACTGTTCGAAAGCGCGGTGGCCAACCGCTACAACGCGGGATACCAGCGCTGCCTGGCGCTGCTTCGCGAGTTGATGCCTCCGATGCCGCGCGAGCTGGCTTCGCAGCGGCTGGTATTCGTCGGCACCTATATCGCGCAGATCCTGGCCGCGCGACTGACCGCGCTGGCGGACAAGAGCCGCCCGCACACCATCTGGCCGTCCGACCGGACCCTGCGCCACCTGTCGAAGACCGCGGCGGCCATCGCCATGGCCCCGG
Organism: Novosphingobium sp.; assembly: GCF_041905565.1. Taxonomy (GTDB): domain Bacteria; phylum Pseudomonadota; class Alphaproteobacteria; order Sphingomonadales; family Sphingomonadaceae; genus Novosphingobium. The sequence continues at coordinate 140,605 of NZ_JAYRKX010000003.1, forward strand.
TCGAGGAAGCCTGATCCGCGCGGTGCGGCGCGGCAGGTAACAGCCTGCGCGCCCGCACGTTCCGCGCCGCCACCAACCGGGAGAACAATGGGTGTCAAATGCGGCTCTGGACAATGACGATGGCGACTGGCCTGCCCCACGCACCGGGTGGAAGGTGGTGGCCCTGCTGTGCGCCGCCGCGCTTGCCTCGCAGCTCGACCGGATGATCATCAACCTGCTGGTCGAACCGATCAAGGCCGACCTGCAGCTCAGCGACACCGGCTTTGCGATGTTGCAGGGCATTGCCTTCGGGCTGTTCTACGTGACGATGAGCGTGCCGATCGGCTGGCTGGCGGACCGGTTCCAGCGGCGGCTGGTGATTGCGGGCGGGCTGGGCCTGTTCAGCAGCTTTTCGATGGGCACCGGGTTGACCCACAGCTACTGGCCGCTGTTCCTGACCCGGGCCGGCGTGGGGGTTGGCGAAGCGAGCCTGTTTCCGGCCGGATTCTCGCTGATTTCCGACCATTTCCCGCAGCACCGGCTGGGCCGCGCGATCGCGCTGTTCACGATGAGCTCGATGCTGGGCACGGGGCTGGCCTATATCTTCGGCGGGGCGCTGATCGGGTTCCTGAACGATTATGTCGCGGCCCATCCGGGCGCGTTCTGGGGGCTGAAACCCTGGCAGCTGACCTTCATCCTGATCGGCCTGCCCGGCCTACTGCTGACCCCGTTCTTCCTGCTGATCAAGGAACCCCGGCGGCGCGGCCGCGCGGCGGCGGACCATGAAAAGCTGCCCGCCACGCTGCTGTTGCGCGAAGTGTGGGCGCGCCGGGGGGCACTGGGTTTCATGTTCGCCGGGTTCTCGATGGTGGCGCTGGTCAGCTATGCCGTGGCGATCTGGACCCCGGCGCTGTTCATCCGGGTCTATCACTGGACCCCGGCCGAACTGGGGCTGGCGCTGGGCCTGCAATACCTGACCTTCGGGATCGGCGGCGGGATCTTCGCGGGCTTCCTCAACGACCGGCTGCTGCGGCGCGGGATCGTCGATGCCCCGCTGCTAGTGGGGGCCTGGGGCTTCGTCGGGGTTGCGGTTGTCGGGGGCATAGCGCCGCTGATGGAATCGCCGTGGCTGGCGCTCGCGCTGCTGGCCCCACTGCACTTCATGGTGTCGATGCCGTTCGCCTGCGCGCCGACCGCCTTGCAGCTGCTCCTGCCCAACGAATTGCGCTCGCAGGTCAGCGGGCTGTACATCACGACCATCACCATCGTCGGGCTGGTGATCGGCCCGGTGGTGGTCGCCCAGTTTACCGACCGGGTGTTCGAAGGACCGGGCGCGGTGCGCTATTCGATGGCGCTGGTGATCGCGTTGGCCGGGCCGATCATGTTCGCCTGCCTGCAACTGGCGCGCCGGCATTACCGCCGCCTGCGGCAGGAACAGATCGCACTGGCGGGCTGAAGCGGGGGCGGCGGCGCGGGTCAGCCGCGCCGCATCACCCGTTCATCGGTGACGATGACGACGCGCTTGGACACGTCCATGAAGTTCAGCTCGTCGTCGCGCAGTTCCTTGCCGGCCTCGCTGCCATACCAGTCGATCCAGCGCTGCATGTGCGCGCGGTCGTCGAAGCACAGTTCGGCCACCGCGTCATAGGGCGCCTCGCCCCCGCCCTTCATCGCCAGGGCGTGGTTCTGGATATAGGTCCGGCTGAGCGCGTCCTTGGGCACGATCCGGTCCGCCAGCGCGACGTGGTTGTTGTGCCAATAGTCCGAGAACTGCTGGTGCGTCAGGTCGGCGCGCCGCTTGAGCAATCCGATAACCTTGATCATGGGTTCCCTTCCCCCCGGCTCAGGCCGCGACCGGCGGTTTGCGGGTCATGGCGACCAGCGCGGCGATCTTGTCCTCGTCATAGCCGATCTCGCGCAGGATTTCCTCGGAATGCTCGCCCAGCTGCGGCGCCGAAGGCTTGCGCCCGCCATAGCGCCGGCCAAGTTCGGTGAAGTAGGCGAACTCGCGGATGTGGCCGAAGCGGGCGTTGAAATGCTCGATCACCCGGCCCGACTGCTCGGCCCAGTCGGCCAGCAGCACCTCGTCGACCCAGGCCTTCTGGCCCTGCTCCCGCACGACTTCGGCCGGAGCCCCGGCCGCATCGAGCGCCGCCTTGGCCGCTTCGGCGGTCTGTCCGGCGAACCACGTTTCCAGCAGCGCGCGCAGATCGGCATCGTGGCGGCTGCGCGCCGCGGGACCCGCAAAGCGCGGGTCCTGGGCCAGCGCGGGCTGGCCCAGCGCGGCGGCCAGCGCGGCAAAGCGCGCGTCATCGCGGCAGGAAATGCACACGAAGTGCCCGTCGCTGGTCGGATAGATCCGGTCGAGCGCGTTGAAGCCCATCTGTTCGTGATCCAGCCGGAACCCGTAGACCACCTTGCGATCCGCATCGAGGAAGTGTTCCGCCGTGGTGAACAGGCTGGAATGCAGCTGCGGGCATTCCAGGTACTGGCCCTTGCCGGTGCGATAGCGCGCCTCGATCGCCATCAGCACCGCCACCGCGCCAAGGAAGCCGTTGTTGTAATCCTCGTTGCCGAACACGCCGTCGGTCGGGGGATTGCCCTCGCCGCCGCCTTCATACAGCAGCCCGGTCCAGCCGCTGACCAGCGGGGCAAAGCTCTTGAGCTTGGACTTCGGCCCTTGCGAGCCGTAGCCCGGCAGGAAGGCATAGATCAGCTGCGGGTTGAGCGCGGCCAGCTGGGCATAGCCCAGCCCCAGCTTGTCCGCCTTGCCGGGCCGCAGGTTGTGCATCACCACATCGGCCCCGGCGATCAGATCGTGCGCGGCGGCCAGCCCTTCGGGCGACTTGAGGTTCAGCACCACATCGCGCTTGCCCCGCTGGGCGGCATCGAAACAGCTGGGCAGCGGGCGCATCTGGTCGCCATCGGGCGTTTCGACCTTGATCACGTCCGCGCCAAGGTCCGAGAGCAGCCGCCCGCCATAACCGCAGGCGAAGAAGCTGCTGAAATCGAGCACGCGCAGCCCTTCCAAGGGCGCGCGAACCTTACCCTGCGTGCCGGCGACGAATTGCGGCTTGCCCCGCGCCAGCATGGCCGGCAATTCGGCATTGTGCTGGCCGATGCGCGGCGCGGGCGTGGGGGCCTGCGGGCCGGTTTCGGAAAAGCGCACGGCGGGGCCTGCCTGATAGATCGTGCCGAAATCGTCATCCGGCAGGGCGATGCGCTGGCCGACGAATTCGACCTGGTCATCCAGCAGCACTTCGGCCGGTTCCAGCACCGGCAGCACCGCCACGTCGACCTTCTGGAAGGCTTGCACCCAATAGTCGCGCGGCTGGGTCAGGAAGGCGTCGTAGATTTCGACGCGGGCGATGTGGTGTTCCTCATCCTCCAGCGGGATCGCCATTTCGGCGCCCTGCACCGCCTTGATCCGGTCGCCGAAGCCCAGCACGTCGAACGCCGCCTTGAACCCGCCCAGGCCGCCGGTGTGCATCTGCAGGTACAATCCGTCGCCGCACTCGAACAGGCCGGTGACCAGCCGGGTCCGACCGAACCGGTCGCGGGCCGCGGTATCGCCCTTCTTGATGTAGCTGAGCCCTTCGGGGTGCCACCAGCTGTTCATCGGCGACTGCGCCAGCATCGCATCCATCAGCGAGACTTCCACCGCCTCGCCCAGGCCGTTTTCGTGGCGTTTGCGCAGCAGGGCCAGGATGTCGATCACCGCCAGGAAGGCCTGCCCGTAATGCAGCGCCGGATGGCCGAGATAGACCGGGCCGGGGCGATGCGACGTGCCCTTTTCGGCCATGGTGCCCAGCACCGCGGCGGCCAGGCTTTCGCCATAGGGGCGCCCGGCCAGCGGCGTGTCATCACCGTAAGCGCTCAGCGCGCAGGTGACGAGCGCGGGGAATTCCAGTTCCAGCGCGGCCCGATCCAAGCCGAGCGCGGCGGCGTCAGCACCGCTCAGCGAATGGATGAACACGTCCGCCGTGGCCAGCAGGCCGCGCAGGGTGTCGCGGTCAGCCGGGACAGCAAGGTCCAGCGTCACGCTGCGCTTGCCGCGCTCCCAGCTCTTGCGGGGCAGGTCATGGGCAAAGAAGGTGCCTTGCGGCGGTTCGATACGGATCACGTCGGCGCCGTGATCGGCGAGCAACATGCTGGCGATCGAGCCGGGCATCACTTGCGAAGCATCGACGACAACGAGGTTTTCGAGCGGTCCAGCCATCCTGTCTCTCCCATTCAGCGCCCTGCGTGGGGCGGTGATTCCGCGCATGAGTAAATCAGCAATGGCGGGCGGCGTCCACAGAATTTAGCCGCCCGTCCATTTTTGTTGTCGAAGGCGCTAGCGGCGCTTGCCGAGCACCTGGGCCGCGGCGATTTCATCCTCGCCAAGGCCAATCGAGGACAAGACCTCGTTCGTATGCGCGCCCAGCATCGGCGCGTCGATTTCGACGCCGCTGTGCTGGCCGTCGATGATCGCCGGATAACGCAGGTAGGTGAACGGCCCGGCGCGCGGATGCTCCTGTTCGAACAGCATCGCCCGCGCTGCCATGTGCGGATCGGTGGGAACCTGATCCAGCGTGTTGGCCACGCAGATCGGGATGTTGTGCTTCAGCGCGATGTCCATCCATTCCTGCGACGTGCGTTCCAGGAAGATGTCGCGCAGCACCGGGCGCAGCCATTGCCGGTCGATCCCGTAATCGACCGGAATGTCGGTGCGGATCGTGTCGCGCAGGTCCGGCCGGTCGATCGCGGCGCAGAAGTTGTACCAGAACTTCGGCTCGATCGCGCCGAACATCATGAAGCGCCCGTCCTTCGCCTCGTACAGCGCATAGAGCACCGAACCCGCCGGCCAGCCCTCGTTCGGCTCGCCGCGCGGGGACATGCCGGTCAGGTCGATCAGCTTGTCGTAATTGAGATTGGTCACCACCGGCAGCCAGGACGCGGCCAGGTTGGCATCGCAGGCGGCCGCGTCGATCAGCGCGCCTTGCCCGGTGCGATCGCGGCGGATCAGCGCGGCCAGCGCGGCCATCACCGCAAACGGGCCGCCCGCCCCGCCCTTGACCCCGCCCAGCACGTCACTTTCATTGCCGCTGCGGTCGACGAAGCCGTCTTCGTCTTTCTTCGCCGGCAGGCCGCCCGCGATCGCGGTCATCGAATAGCCGTGCGCCGCCAGGTTCGAATAGGGCCCGGTCAGGCCGAACCCGGTGCTGGCCATGTAGATGATGTCCGGCTTGTGCTTGCGCTGCTCCTCGTAACCGATCCCCATCGCCTCGCAGGCCCCGCCGCGCAGGCCATCGGCAAAGATGTCGGCGGTCTTGAGCAATTCGAAGAAGGCGTGCTTGCCCTCGGGCGTGTTGACGTTGATCGTCACGCTTTTCTTGTTCTTGTTGACCTGCAGGTGCGCGGGGCTGTGGTGCGGGGTGATGATCCCCAGCATGTCGCGAATGTAATCGCCCTTGCTGGGTTCCTCGACCTTGATCACTTCCGCGCCAAGATCGCTCAGCAGCATCCCCAGGTGATCCCCGTTCAGCAGAATGCCGAACTCGATCACGCGAACTCCCTTGAGTAAGTCGAACATCGCCTTCCCTTTGCTTAACCGTGGCCAGCGCGGCCTCTCCCGGTAGCCAGACTATCACCGTGCGGGCCAATTGCCAGCACATACTAGACTGGTGTCCATTTTTCAGGGATAGTCTTTTCCGGGTCCCTCAAGGATCAAGACGGATAGGAGCCGAAACGTGCAATCAAGGGAAATTCACCTGGTCCAGCGCCCTGAAGGCGAGCCGACCCACGACTGTTTTGCGACTGTCACGGTCGATGTGCCGCAGCCCGGCCCGGGCGAAGTGCAAGTGCGCAACCTACTGATGTCGGTCGATCCGGCGATGCGCGGGCGGATGTATGCCGGGCGCAGCTATGTCCCGCCCTATGAGCTGGGCGAAGTGATGGAAGCGCGCGCGCTGGGCGTGGTCACCGCCTCGGGCGATCCGGCGATCCCGGTGGGCACCCACGTCAATTCGCAGCTCGGCTGGCGCGAGGCGTTCACCGCGCCGTCAAGCGCGGTCGAGCCGGTCGACCTGCACGGCCTGCCGCCGCAGGTGTTCATGAACCTGGCCGGCACTTCGGGCCAGACCGCCTATATCGGCATGACCCTGATCGGCGACCTGCGCCCGGGCGACGTGGTGTTCGTTTCCGCCGCGGCCGGCTCGGTCGGATCGATCGCGGCCCAGATCGCCAAGCTCAAGGGACACAAGGTGATCGGCTCGGCCGGCGGCGCGGCCAAGGTCGCCTTCCTCAGGGACGAACTCGGCCTGGACGAGGTGATCGACTACAAGGCCGTGCCCAAGCTGACCAAGGCCCTGGCCGAAGCCGCGCCCGAAGGGATCGACTATTACTTCGACAATGTCGGCGGCGAACATCTTCACGCCGCGATCGCGGTGGCCAACACTTTCGCCCGCTTCGCGGTGTGCGGGATGATCAGCCAGTACAACGACGTGGGCGGCAGCACCTGGCCGCGCAACCTGACCACGATCATGGGTAAGTGCATCCGCATGGAGGGGTTCCTGCTGTTCCACTACCAGGACAAGATCCCCAATTTCATGGCCGATATCACCAAGTGGTACAATTCGGGCCAGCTCAAGAGCCGTGAGACCGTGTTCGACGGGATTGAGCACGCGGTAGATGCGTTTCTGGGCGTGATGCGCGGCGATAACATCGGCAAGATGATGGTCCGCCTGTCAAACTGACTCTCCTCCCAACGGACAAACAAAAACGCGCCGGGGAAACCCGGCGCGTTTCAGTTTCTGATCGGGAGGTGATCGATCAGAAGTTGACGTTCATCGCCACGCCGTACTGACGCGGCGGCGTCGGCGAAGCGAAGGCAAAGGTGTTGCCGACCGGGGTATAGCCCAGCACCTGGATCTGGTTGGTCAGGTTGCGGCCCCACAGCGAGATCGAATAGTCGCCGTTGTCGGGCGCCCACTTGATCGTCGCGTCGAACACGGTCATCGCCGGACGGAACGAATAGAGCCGGTTGAGCAGGTCGGTATCGACGCTGGAGCGATAGTTCATGCTCCCCGTCAGCGACAGCGTGCCGGTACCGATCGTCACGTTCTGGGTAAACCCGGCAGTGATGTCCCAGCGCGGGGCACGCAGCGGCCGGTTGGCCGAATAGTCCTGCGGAACCAGGTAGGTGGTCGCCCCGGTCGAGGAAACGACCGTGGTAATCGGCCCGCACACCGCCAGCGCCGGCGCCAGGGTCGGCGTCGAGCTTGCTTCGGCGCCGTTCAGGTCGGCGCAGTAGCGGGTGTAGTAGGCCTTGTTCCAGGCGCCGTTGACGAACAGCGTCAGGTCCTTGGTCGGCTTGGCCGCGATTTCCAGTTCGAGACCATAGCTCTTGAGGTCGGCCGTATTACTGGTCACCGTGGTCACACCGGACGGCGCGGTGTTCGACGCCGTCACCTGAGAACGCTGCAAGCCATTGTATTTGCCGTAGAACCCGCTGAGGTTGACGCGCAGCTTGTGGTCGAAGAACTCGGCCTTCATCCCGCCTTCGAAGTTGTCGACGGTCTGCGGACCATAGGGGGTGCGGAATGCCGCCAGGTCCGCCGCGTTGGCGTTGAACCCGCCCGACTTGAACGCGCGCTGCCAGAAGGCATAAAGCAGCACGTCATCGTTGGCCTTGAAATTGATGCCAACGCGCGGCGCCCAGTTGCTGTTCTTGTAGGGATCGGCCCGGTAGATCAGCGGCCGGCCGTTAGGCAGGAAATCGCTGATCGGCAGGGTGTGCAGCGTCGGGTCGAGCGACAGCGGCAGACCGGTCTGCGCCAGGGTCGAGTTCGAGCCGTAGTAGTCATACTTGCGCTCGGACGAATAGCGGATCCCCAGCACCACGCTGAGCGGATCGCTCAGGTGGTATTCGCCCTGCATGTAGGCCGCATAGGCGGTGCGCTTGCCCCCGTTGTTGATGTAGGAGACGTTGTAGGCCGGATAGGTGCAGCCCGTGGTCACCGCAGTGCTCTGGTTGCCGAAACAGGTCGCGCTGTTGGGGCTGAGATAGCTGGTCACGTTGAACACCGCCGGCGAATTGATGCTGGTGGTGTTGGTGAAGCTGAGCTGCGTCGTTTTGTACTGATCGTGGAAATACAGTGCCCCCGCGATCAGGTTGAGCTTGTCGGAAAAGTCCGAGGTGTACTGCAGTTCGGCCGAAGTGCCCTTGTAATCCTCGAACCGGTCCGAGCTGAAGATGTTCGCCACCGAACCATCGGTGTCAGCCCATACGTCGGACTTGGTCTTCTGGTAATTGCCGAGGAAGCGCATCTTGCCGATCCCGGTGGTGTAGCTGATGTCGGCGGTATAGGAGCTCTGGTCGAAGTTCATCGGCCGTTCCGACAGGCTGAAGCCGGTCACCCACGGATCGCTGCCATCACCCGGAATGCCCGCGCGCTTGTCGCCGAAGGGGTTCGACATCACCCCGCCGATCGACCGGATCGTCGCGCCGTTGAGCTGCGCCGACAGGATCGGGGCGGCCTGGTCGCGTTCACGCAGGAATTCGCCGATGAACTGGATGTCGAGATTCTCAGTCGGCTGGAACCGGATCGAAGGACGCACCACCAGCGAGCGCTCGCGCCCGGCGCGCTTGCCCTTCAGCGTCTGGTCAACCGCGCCGCTGGGGGTAATGCCGTTGTTGGTCCACAGCCCGGACAGGTTGTGCTGGCGCACCGCAATGCGCGCCGCGACCTTGTCGGTTACGATCGGCAGGTTGCCGACGAAGTCGAGGTCGGCCAGGCCGAAGTTGCCGATCGTCACCCCGGCGCTGCCCTTGGCAACGTTCATTTCCGGACGCGCGGTCTGGACCGAGATGGCGCCCGCGAAGGCGTTGCGACCGAACAGGGTGCCCTGCGGACCGCGCAGGATTTCGATTCCGGCCACGTCGATCGTCTGGGCCAGCGCCGTTGCGTTGCGGGCCTGGTAGATGCCGTTGGTGTAAACCGCCACGTCGGGATCGGTGAAGCTTTCGATCCCCGCATAGCCGACCCCGCGGATCGACAGCGAAGCCGCGCCCGGGAACAGGCCGACACGTTCGACCACCACGTTCGGGGCAAGCCGGTTGACTGCTTCCAGCGTCTGCACGCCGCTCGACCGGAGCTGTTCCGCACCAACCGCGACCACCGAAAGCGGCACGTTCTGCAGGTTTTCGGTGCGGCGCTGCGCGGTCACAACGATGGCTTCAAGCCCTTCGTTCTCACTCGCGTCGGCCTGAGCCTCGGGTCGCTCCTGCGCGTTCTGCGCCATTGCGGTTGCAGGGACGACTGCCGCCGCCAGGCCCATCACGGCCACGGTGCTCAAGAGTCGTGCATCGAAGTAGGCTTTCATATCGCTGTCCCTCTCCATTGGATGACCGGATTTGTTCTTTTGTCCGCCCGGCCAGACCACATGGCCTATCCGGTCGAATTCGACACCCGAGGTTATAATCTGCGTTGAAACTGGCACTGTCAACGAAATAGTACAGCCGGATAAATCGCGTGTAAGCATTTGTTTTATAGAACTAAAATTCCATGAAGTTCAGCGCCACCACCCCCATCGGGTGTGTACCTGGCTTGAGAAGCCGACCCGGCAATGCCGGCACGGCAGCCGCATCGGGAAGCGGGCCGAGATCATCACCGCGCGCCAAATTGCGGACGGTGGGGAACGGCTTCAGATGCCGCAGCCGCGGCACGGAAATCAGCGCGATCAACCGCAACCTTCACGTGGGGCAAGGGCCAGGCCCTGCGCCTTTTTCCCAACGAATTCGGGAAATCGGGATGCAACGCGGCGGAGTCGGGGGGAAGAGCCCGCGTCGGTCGTTCCAATCGGTGCCGGTTTGATCGCCTCAACCCAAGGGTGGGGCCGGGATGGCAGACGGTCCGGCACAGCGGGTCACGCAAGCAGCCGCCCCGGATCGGCTATTCGGCCTATTGGCGCCTCGCTCAAGGCCTGTCGAACGACGCGGCGATGGCTCGGATGAAGGCAATGTTCTCCATCTCGCGGTTGGTCGCTTCGTCCATGGCTGTGCCATAGGCGGGGTTGGCTGAAAGCTTGACGATCGTCACCCCGCGTTCCGGGTCGACATAGACCAGCTGGTTGTAGATCCCCATTGCGCTGAATTCGCCGCGACCTCCGCCAGGCAGCCACCACTGGTAGCCGTAACCTAGATCAAGCGGATGGTCGGCAAGGATCGGGCGGCCCGGCTGGAGATGCGGCGCATCGGCGCGCACCGATGCTTCAACCCACTGCTCAGGCACGATCTGGCACCCCTGTCAACGACCATGATTCCGATAGAGTTCGCCCAGTTTGGCAAAATCGCGGGCGGTGACGTTGAGCCCGGCAAAGGCCATTTCCATGCCGGTGCCATCGACAAGCCAGTAGGCATCGGATTCAAACCCGAGCGGCACCACCAGCTTCTCGCGCATGTAGTCGGTCAGTGAGCATCCGGTTGCCTTGACGAGCAGGGAACCAAGCGCCTGGGTATCGCCGCTGTTATAGCGGCAGACCGTGCCAGGCGCGGCAGCGGGAACCATCGTTGCCACGAAAGCATCGAGCGACATTGCCCCACCCATGGTTGCCCCCAGCCGATGAACATCGGACGCGGGATCGGCGTAATCCTCATTCCAGCGCGCGCCCGAAGACATTTGTAGCACGTGCCTGATGCTGACATCTGCATAGGCTGATCCAGGTTCAACCATGATGTAATCGCTGATCGGTTGATCGATGCTTCGGATGTGACCCTCGGCAAGGGCAATCCCGACCAGCGCCGAGACGAAGCTTTTTGCAACCGACCAGGAAATCCACTGCACGTCGCGCCCGCCGCTCAGCCGGTAAAGCTCGTGCCGGATGGCGCCGTCCTTCAGCACCAGAACCGCAGCGGTATCGGTTTGCTCCAGAAAAGCTGCGCTGGATCGCACTTCGCCGGCGAAGTCGTAGGTTGCAGGCAAGGCAATGGGATCGCCATCGGGCATGGAAAAGGGTTCGCTCGCGGCAGCCATGCGCGAGACTGGCAGGATATCCTTGAACCGGGCGAAATTTTCGAACTGCCGCCGGCCGCTGAACAGGGCAAGATCGGTCATCTTCATGGCGGTCATGGCTTCAGGCTCCTGCGACGAGAATTCGATTGGGCGTAAGCAGGCAGTGCGCGGCATCGCGCAGGCTTCCGCGCTGCTGAGGGGCAAGGCCGAGATGGCGAAAGAAGGCGGCGCCAAAGGCGAGTGACACGGCGGCAAAGGCTGCGTCGGGATCGGCGTCATCGCCCAGCAGTGCGGTCACTTCAAAGATGACACGGCGGTATATCGCGCCAAGCCGCTCGCGCAGCGCCGCGTCGCGCAGCGACAGGTGCCACAGCTCCATGATCACGATGTTGGTGGTGTCGTCGGCAAAGATCTGGTCGAGCACGATATCCAGCGCCTGCCCGGCCGAGCCGCCCTCGGACATGAGCCGAAACTTGGCCTCGCCACGTTCCAGCAGACGATCGATCAGCGCATTCACCATGTCAGCGCGATTGCCGATGAAATAGCGCACCAGGGGCCGCGGTTGCCCCGCAGCTTCGGCGACATCGATCAACGTGGTCTTGGCAAAACCCTTGCGCACCACGCAGGCTTCGAAGGCCGCCAGAATTTCCTCGCGCCTCTCAAGACCGATCCTTGGCCGCGCCATAGCAAGCTCCCAGCACTGAATCTTGTCAGATATGACAATTAATTCGGCCGCGAGATTGAGTCAATTGTTCCTCCTGCACGTACGAAATGACGCTCAGACTGTTCAGGAGACGAAGCCTGACGGGGGCACTGTGCGCCGCTCCGCCCTACCCCCCCGGTCCAAGCCTGGCCCCGCTCAGCCTTGCGCCAAGCGCCGCAGCCCGGCGATGTCGCAAAGGCTGATCCGGCCATAGCCGGTTTCGACCAGGCCGGCGCGCTCCAGGGCGCCCAGGTGGTGATTGACCGTCTTGCGGGTCAATCCGGTCATTTCGCCCAGCAGTTCCTGGCTGAGCCAGATTTCCGCCGAACCTTGTCCCTCTGCCGCTGCCAACAGCCGCGCGGCGAGTCGCTGGCGGGGAGCAAGGCTGATCAGATCAGCCGCCATCCGCAGGACGCCGCGCATGTTGGCATAGGTGAAGTCGGCCAAGGCGCGCCAAAGTTCGGGGCGCTGTTCCGCCACGCGGTCGAGCGCGGCTTCGCTCAGTTCGAGCAGCAGGGTCGGCTGGACGCAGACCGCAGTGACAAGTCGCGGGCCGCCGCTGAAGCGGGTGGCGTGGCCCAGCATCGAACCGGGCCCCACCAGCCCGATCATCACCTCGCGGTCGGCATCGGCGGCAAAGTAGGAATGGAGCAGCCCCGTGACCACCACGAACAGCCCGCCGCGATCGTCCCCCTCTGCCTGGGCCCATTCGCCGACCGAGCGGTGGACGAGGCGACCTTCGGCGAACAGGCAATCTGCCAGTTCGGGCGCATAGCCGCGCAGCCAGGCGGCCTGGCGCAGCACGTCGGCTGCTGCATCCTTGTCATACTTCGCCATGGTATCAATTGTAACGCAAGTGACAGTCGTTGGCCATCGCTGACCCTAGGTTGCCGTCAACGACAACACGGAAGTGGCGCAAATGCCGAATGCAGCGGTCGACAAGGTGGTGCGGATCGGCGGGGCCACCGCATCGTTTTCCGACACTGCCCTGTCGGTCCCGCAACTCCTGGCGGTTGGATCACTGGACTATCTGATCTTCGACTACCTCGCCGAAGGCTCGATGGGCATTTTTGGCAGGATGCAGGCGGCCGATCCCGCGCTGGGCTATGGCGCGGATTTCCTGAACGTGCATGTCGGGCCGCATCTGCGCGAGATCGCGGCAAGTGGGGTCAAGGTCGTTGCAAATGCGGGCGGGGTCAATCCGGCGGGGCTGGCCGCAGCGCTTGAGGACCTGATCGCGCGCCGCGGGCTTGCGCTGCGGGTTGCCCATGTCGATGGCGACGACCTGCGCCCGCACCTCGCCAACCTGAAGGCCGCTGGCCACCCTGACATGTTCACCCTCGCCCCCTTTCCCGATGGCGTGATCAGCGCCAACGCATACTTCGGCGCCTTTCCGGTGGCGCTCGCGCTGGCACAGGGCGCCGACATCGTCGTCACCGGCCGGGTCGTGGATAGCGCGCTGGCGCTTGGTCCGCTGATCCATGAATTCGGCTGGGGGCCTGACGATCACGATCTGCTGGCGGCCGGCACCCTCGCCGGCCACTTGCTCGAGTGCGGCGCCCAGGTCACCGGCGGAACCTTTACCGACTGGCGCGATGTCCCTGACTGGGCCAACATCGGTTACCCGATCGGGGAATGTCGCCCCGATGGCAGCCTGGTCATCACCAAGCCGGACGGAACCGGCGGGCTGGTTTCAGTCGGCACGGTCGCCGAACAACTGCTCTATGAAGTCAGCGACCCTGCCGACTACATCGTCGCCGACGTGCGCTGCAACTTCAGCCGCGTGCAGCTGGAACAGATCGGCCCGGACCGGGTTCGGGTCAGCGGCGCGCGCGGCCGGCCACCAACCGACAGCCTGAAAGCCTGCGTCACCTTTGACCAGGGCTGGCGGGGCATCGCCTATCAGCCGGTGATCGGCGAGGACGCCGCCGAAAAGGCGGCCCGGCAGGCCGAAGCCCTGTTTGCGCGGACCCGCAAGCTGCTGCGGGCGTGCAACCTGCCCGACTTCACCCGGACCGAAGCAGTCATTATCGGCGGCGAGGCGAGTTTCGGGGCGCATGGCCGTCATGCCGACACGCGCGAGGTGATTTGCAAGCTGGTCGTCGATCACCCCGAACAGGCCGGCGCGGAGATCTTCGCACGGGAGCAGTGGGCGGCAATCTCGGGCATGGCGGTTGGCACCTCGGTCAACCTGGCGACCCAGGTGCTCCCGCTGACCGGCATCCACCTGTGCCTGGTCGACAAGCGGATGGTGACCCCGCGGGTGACAGTCGCGGGCCATTGCAGCGAGGTTCCACCAGCGCGTTCCGGACCGCCTGCCGCCATCGTCGGGACGCAACGGGGCGATCCTGTCCTGCCGCCCGAACCCACCGATTCGGTCACAGTGGGCGATGTCACCGCCGATCTGGTCCGCCTCGCCTGGGTGCGCAGCGGCGACAAGGGGCACCTGTTCAATGTCGCCGTGATCGCACGGCAACCGGAATACCTGCCTTGCCTGCGGGCAGCGCTGACCCCCTCTGCAGTGGCCGATTGGTATGCTCACCTCGGCCCGGCAGGACGCCCGCCCAGCGTGGATCGCTACGAGGCGCCGGGCGTTCACGCGCTCAACTTCGTGGTTCACGATGCCCTGACCGGCGGCATCAATGCGAGCACCCGGCTCGATCCGGCCGCCAAGGGCATGGGGCAGATGCTGCTGCGCTTTCCGATCCCCCTCACACGCGCGCTGGGCACCAGCCTGCGCAGATCCGACCGTCATGACGAGGAGCAATGACATGGCTGATTATTCCTACCTGATGAGCGGCATCACCAGCGTCGCGACAGACAGCAGTGCGCTGGTCAGTTCCTCGCGCTATCTCAATGACCCGCGCGTCCGTGACTGGGTGGCGACCCACATGCTGCGCCGCAACGGGCCTGACGTGCCGACCCCGTCGGATTCGATCCAGCTCGTCCAGATCCTGCGCGAAGTGCAGGACCTCGACCATATCAACGCGCTGCTGGCGGCCGAGCGGCGGCAGAACCCGGCGTTCGACCAGTGGTTCCGCGAAGGGTTCGTCTCGACCTTCCAGGTCGATGACCTGGCGCATTATGCCCCGGACACGGTCGGTGGGCTGTTCCATGCCCAGCTGGTCGACAAGAACATGCAGATCGACATCGTTCCCCCGTTCGAGCCGCAAAGCGACTTCGAATATTTCCAGCTGCGCGCCGGGCAGACCCACGATTTCGAACACCTGCTTGGCGGCGGCGGGTTCGATTTCATCGGCGAACTGGTCCCCTATTACATGCGTCTGGCCAACCTGTTCGTGCATCTCAGCCCGGAACTGGCCGGAGAACTGTCGGCTTTCTCGATTCTCGGATCCAGCCGGATCATCACCCGGGCGGTGCTGCACTATCCGCAAACATGGCTGGTTACGCTCGACGCGCTTGAGCGCGGCGCCACCGTGGGGCGGCATTCCGAGCCGATCTACATGATGCGCTATGAAGACGTGTTCGACCTTCCGCTCGACGCCGCGCGCGAAAAACTCGGCATCCGCCGGGTGCGTGAGGCCGATACGGCCACTGCTTCGGCACAGTGGCGCTGATCGCAGCATACCCCGCTTCATTCCAACTGCAGGACCATTCGCGATGCACGATACCGAACGCCGCATTCCCACGCTGGCCGAACTGACCCCGCGTCCCGGCCGCCGCCCGCTGCTCCCCGTGCTGACGTCGCGGCAGGAACTGGCGCTGCTATGCCGCACGTTGCACCGCGAGGGTTACGACGACCATATCGCCGGGCACATCACCATCGCCGAGCCGGACGGCACCTTCCTGGTCAATCCGTGGGAACTGGCGTGGGACGAGTTGACCGCCTCGGACATCATCCGCGTGGATGCCGCCGGGCAAGTCATCGAAGGCGATTGGAATGTCACCCCGGCGATTGGCCTGCACCTGGCCGTTCACCAGCGCCGCGACGATCTGCGCGTGGTGATCCACAACCATTCGCGCTGGGGATCAGTCTGGGCCGCGGTAGGCCGTATCCCGCCAGTCTACGACTAGACCTCGGGCCATGTCGACGAGGATCCGCGGCTTTATGACGAATACGCCGGCACCGTTGACGGCGCGATCGAGGCCCAGGCGGCGGCCGATGCGCTTGGCGCCGGCAAGTGGGCCTTGCTCAAGAACCACGGCGTCTTCATCGTCGCCCGGGATGTACGCCAGGCGCATCTCAGGGCAGTGACGCTCGAGCACCGCTGCCGGCTGGCCTGGCAGGTCGAGTTGCTGGGCACGGGTCAGCCGATCACCGATCCCGCCAGCCTGCGCGTGGTCCGGATGTCTGATGCACTGGGCATGCCATTCCTCTGGGAAGCGATGGCCAGGCGGGAGATTCGCCTCGATCCCGGCGTGATCGATTGACCGGAAAATCCGAGCCGGAACAACCATGCCATGACGGCATAATCCCGGACATTGGCAGGCCGGTTCATCGCGAAGATGACGCCATTGTCGGCGATCAGTTGCTCGAACGGTTCACTGGCACACTGGCGGCCGAGATCCGGGTGATCCAGCAGGTTGCCCGCGATGACCGAGCGTTCGCCTTGATCCTTGGTCATTCCAGGACAATAAGGTGGGCTCTGCTCCTGGACCCGTTCGCTTCAATGGCAAGTGGCGGAGAGGGTGGGATTCGAACCCACGGTACGGTTGCCCGTACACCGCATTTCGAGTGCGGCGCATTCGACCTCTCTGCCACCTCTCCGCGAGATCGCCGGTGTCCAGCGGCAAGCCGGACAGGTCGGGAAGCGCGCGGTTAGCCGATGCTGGGCCGCTTGCCAAGCCCCCTAGGCTCGGAAAAACGGGGACGGCCGGGATGGCAGCGTTGTTTCGCGCCTGCACAACGCCTATATTGCCGATCATGGATCGAGCTTCCTTCTTTTCACCCCAGGCTGGCCGCAAGGTCGATGCCCCGCTGCGCACCCGTGCGCGGTTCGGAATCGGCGATGTCGTGCGGCACAAGGTGTTCGATTTCCGCGGCGTCGTGTTCGATATCGACCCGGTCTTCGCCAACAGCGAGGAATGGTACGAATCGATCCCCAAGGAAGTCCGCCCGCACCGCGAACAACCATTCTACCACCTGCTCGCCGAAAACGGCGATTCGAGTTACATCGCCTATGTCAGCCAGCAGAACCTGCTGTCCGACGGCGAGGCCGGGCCGATCGACCATCCCTCGGTCGCCGAACTGTTCGAGGATTTCGACGGTGGGCGCTATCGCCTGCGCCGTTCGCTGACCCACTGAGCGGTCAGCGCTGACCGGTCACTTCGGCCGATTGCGGTAACGCAGCACCAGCGATTGCGAGGCGGTCGCCATCAAGGTTCCATCCTCGGCGAACAGCCGCAGGTGGCCGTGGGCGAAGCCGCGCCCGGCCGCGCTCATCTGGATGTCGCACAAGGCCCAGCGGGTCGGCACCACCGCGTGCAGCCGCAGCGTGTTGTCGAGACTGTTGCCGCCGCCATCGAGGCCGAGCGAGACCCCGGCCCCGGTTGGCACGAAATCGCCCATCAGCGCCAGCAGGGCCGCGTCGATCGGCGCGTCCTCGCGCGTGCGGATCCACATCTGCATCCGGCCCGACGGATCGACCGTGCCATCGCGCGGGCGCAGCACCACGCTGTCTGGCGCAACGCGCTTTTCCAGCCGCTTCATCAGCGTGCCGCCGCCTTCGCCGTCCCACGGCCCCCATTCCTGGCAGTCGTCCGGCCCGGGCATGTCGGGCAATTCGAACCACTGAGCGGTGGGGTGGCCGGGCCGTTCGCCCAGCGCGGCGGTGGCGGAAATGATCACTTCCTCGCCGCAGTGCAGGTTGATCACGGCCTGGGTGACGTTGTGTCCGCGCACCGGCACGCGCACGTCCACTTCCAGCTGCGATCCGGGGCGGGCATAGGACAGGTACTGCGCGGTCGCCCAGATCAGCTCGCGCCCGGTGACCCGCTTGGCCGCCTCGACCGCGACGCCCAGCCCGGCCCCGCCGAACAGGAAAGTATGGTCCATCGGTCCGACACACAGATCGCGCGTGACCGCCAGGCGAAAGCGCAGTGGATCGTCGGTCGTCTCAAGCGGGAAGAACGGCTTGGTCATCAGCTTTTCAACTTCCAGCCGCTGCGCAGCAGCAGGTACAGCACCGCGCCCATCGCCAGGTTGAGCAGGCCGACATAGATCGCCCCGTTGAGCACGGCGGCGTTGGTATCGCCAATGTCGCTCGCCCCCAGGAAGCCGAACCGGAAGCCCGAGATAACATAGAAGAACGGATTGACCCGGCTGACCGCCTGGAACGCGGGATGCAGGTTGTGGATCACGTAGAACGTGCCCGACAGCATGGTCAGCGGGGTGATCACGAAATTGGTGACCATGGCCGCGTGATCGAACTTTTCCGCCCACAGCGACGTGATCAGGCCGATGATCGCCAGCAGGATCGAACCCATCAGCCCGAACCAAACGATCGCCCAGGGATGCGCCGCCGACAAGTGTACGCCTGGCCACAGCAGCATCGCCGCGCTGATCGCCAGCCCCACCAGCACCGCGCGGGTCACCGCCGCACCGACCAGGCCCAGCATCAGTTCGCCGTTGGAAATCGGCGGCATCAGGTAGTCAACAATGGTGCCCTGGATCTTGCCCGACAGGAAATTGAAGCTGGTGTTGGCGAAAGCGTTGTTGATCATCCCCATCACGATCAGCCCCGGCGCGATGAAGCTGGCGAAGGGCACGCCCAGCACCGTATAGCCTTCGCGCCCCATGGCGACGGTGAAGATCATCAGGTAAAGCAGCGTGGTCATCGCCGGGGCCCAGATGGTCTGGGTCTGCACCTTGAAAAAACGGCGCACTTCCTTCATATAGAGGGTCCACAGCCCCAGCCGGTTGATCCGGTGGATGATGGGCACTCCTTGGGCCGGAAAGTTGCTTTGCCCCACGTTCGTGCCGAGCGACGTGGCAGAGGCGGCTGTCGGTGCAGGAACAGGTTGATTGGCCATGCTGTGGCGACTATCGGCTTGCCGCGCATGTGGCAAGCGTCTGGGCCTGCCAAACAGGCCGCGCGCGAAGGAACTGGACGGGCTATGAGCTGGACCGACGAACGGATCGAAAAGCTGACCAAGATGTGGGAAGGCGGCGCCACCGCCAGCCAGATCGCCGAGGAACTGGGCGGAGTCAGCCGCAACGCCGTGATCGGCAAGGCCCACCGCCTGGGCTTGAAGGCACGCCCCAGCCCGGTCAAGGCCAACGAAAAAGACGCCTCCCCCGCCCCGGCCAAGCCGCCGAAGGCAGAGGCCGCGCCGCGCCCGGCTCCAGTCCCGCGCCCGGTTGCCGCCGCGCCGACCCCGGCCCCGCGCCCGGCTGCCCCGGCACCTGTCGCCAGCCCCGCCCCGGCCGCTACTGCGGCTGAAACGCCCGCCACGCCGCAGCCGCGAATCGTCTCGGTTGGCCCCGGCGGGTTCCTGCGCCAGGGTCCAGGCGATCAGCAGGCCCCGATCCCGCCCGCGCCGCCGCGTCGCCTGGTGCCGGCCAAGCCCAGCCCGGAAGTGGCCGACAAGACCAGCCTGCTGGACCTGAACGACCGCATCTGTCGCTGGCCGATGGGCCATCCGGGTGAGCCGGACTTCCACTTCTGCGGGGAAAAGGTGAACCCGGGTTTCCCCTATTGCGTCGAACATTGCGGCCGGGCGTTCCAGGCGCAGTTGCCGCGTGGCCATCGCCGCCCGCCGCCACCGCTGCCGTTCGGCGGTCCGCGCGTCCGCTAAGGCCCGGTCCAACGCATCGCCATGGGCGCCGCCCGGGGGCTTAAAATCCCGGGCAAGCCGCCGTTAACCATGGCATGACTGCGCACGATCCCTCACTGGGCCGCCCGGGCGGCCTGCTCGGCTGGCTGGGCCTTGGCCCGCGCCCGCACGAAGCCGAAGCAACCGCACCGGCCCCGCCCGCACCGCTGCGCGAACGGCGCCAGTCGCTGCGCGAGCGCCAGCTTGACGAGATCAACGCGTTCCTCGCCGCGCACCACCTCGAAGTGACGGCGCAGACCCTGTCGATCGCGCATTCCTATCTGACCAGTGCCGATCCGCACCTGGTCCGGCTGATCGATCGCCAGGTCCAGGCGCGCAAGCCCGTGACGCTGGAGTGGCTGGACGAGGTGTTCCTGCGCTCTGGCAGCGAGGACGAGCTCAAGACCCTGGCCGAACTGATGCAGCGGCTTGAGGCCAGCATCGACGAATTCGGCAAGACCAGCCAGGATGCCCGCACCGCCACCAGCGAGTATCACAGCGCGCTTGAGGAACACGTCGGCGAACTGGAACAGGTCACCGCCGCCGGGGCGGTGATTTCGGAACTGGCCTCGATCGCCAAGGTGATGCTGAAGCGCACCCGCGACATCGAAAAGCAGATGTTGCGCAGCGAAGCGCAGACCCGCGCGCTGAAGCGGCGGCTGGAAGAAGCCCGGCGCAGCGCCGAGGAAGACCACCTGACCGGCCTGCCAAACCGCCGCGCCTTCGAAACCCGGTTCGAGCAGGAATACCGCGAGGCGTTCGCTGCGGCCGAGCCGCTGTGCATCGCCTTTTGCGACATCGACCATTTCAAGCAGATCAACGACGGCCACGGCCATGACGCGGGCGACCGCGTGCTGAAGCTGGTGGCCGACAGCCTGGCCAGGATTTCCAACGCCCGCTGCCACGTTGCCCGACACGGCGGCGAGGAATTCGTGCTGCTGTTCCGCGATACTCCGGTGGCCGAAGCCTATGCCAAGCTGGACCAGCTGCGCGAGACGCTGGCTGCCCGGCGCCTGGTCAACCGCGCGACGGACCAGCCGTTCGGGCAGATCACCTTTTCCTGCGGGGTGGCCGATGCCTTTGCCTTCCCCGACCGGCGCAGCGCGCTGAAGGCGGCCGACACGGCGCTGTACCGGGCCAAGCAGTCTGGCCGCAACCGGATCGAACTCGCAACGATGGAAGACGGCAAGTGGGTTGAACCCGACGCCGCCTGATCAGATCCCCCGCACTGCCGCGTCGGTCACATCGGGGGTGGCGTCGAGCACCGCCTGGGCGCGGGCGCGCTGCCAATCCTTGAAGATGCCGTGGGTGACGATGTAGGTCCGGTTGGCGAGGATCCCGTCGGCCACCATGTGGCCCACTTCCTCGGGCTCCATCCAGCTGTCGCCAACCGGGCGCTGCGCCAGCTGCGCTTCGCTTTCGCCAAAGCCGCTACCGGCGCGCAGGTGTTCCGGGCGGTTCTGCTGCGCCTGGTGGATGTTGGACTTGATCGGCCCCGGCAGCAGGATCGACACGCCCAGGCCGTGGCTGCCCAGCTCATCCTTCACCGCTTCGCAGTAATGGCACACCGCAGCCTTGCTGGCGGCATAGATCGCGAGGTGCCCGGGCATCACCACTTCGGCGGCCAGACTGGCGGTGGACACGATGTGCCCGCCGCGCCCATGCGCGATCATCTGCGGCATGAAGCTTACAAAGCCGTTGATCACCCCGCCGATGTTGACACCAAAGCCGAAGTCGTAATCGGCATAGGTAGCCTGCAGCACCGGGCCTTCCAGCCCGACCCCGGCGTTGTTGACCAGGATGTCGATCCCGCCGAAGTCAGCCTGCATCCGCGCGGCAGCCTCGGCATAAGCCTCCCGGCTCGTGACATCGAGCTGCAGCGCGGTCACCGCATTGCTGCGAGTGCCCCCCGCGAACTGGGCCAGCGCGTTGTCGATATGGTCGCTGCGCAGGTCGGCAATCACCACCCGAGCGCCGCGTTCGGCCAGCACCTTGGCAATGCCGAGCCCAATGCCAGATGCGCCCCCAGTGACGAAGGCGGTGCGCCCGGCAAAATCGGTGATGTACATGGCCCTCTCCTCGCGCGATTCACTTTGTATGCGTTACTAACAAAATTCAGCGCGGATTGACAAGGAACACCACGTAGCCCCGAAACAGCGGATCGGCCCGCAGCGCGGGCGGTTCGCGCCATTCGCCGCCTTGCACCAAAGCCACCTTGTGCGGTACCGGCACCCGCGCCAGCCGGGCAAGATAGCGTTCATAGCCGGGGATCGTTTCTGTCCCCTGGTAACTTTGCACCACCACTTCATCGACCACGCCGTTCAGCTGCGCCAGCGCGGCGGGATCGGCATTGGCGCTCCAGTCCATCAGCCCGGTCACCGACAGGCGGTAGCGCGGCGGCAGGCGGCGGCGCAGCTCGCGCAGGAACGCCGCATAGTCCGCCAGACCCGGCGTGGCGGCATCGAAATCAAGCTGCAAGCCGTAGGCACCCCAGCGCCGCAAGTCGCGCTCGACCGCGCGCCACACGCCCTCGCCCCAATCGAGCCGGGCGGCGCGGACCACCAGCCAGACGCGCTTGCCCGGCAGGCGCGGCACCCCGGCGCGCATCGGTTCGAGCACGCCGGGACTTTCACGGCGCACTTCGCCGCCCAGGATGTACAGCTCCTTGGCGCGAGCGACAGCGGGCTGCGGGCGCACCCCGGCCCACAGGAAGAAGCTGTCGTAGTCCTCAGCCCGCACCCGCGTCGGCGCAGCCCCGCCGGGCGCAGCGCCTTGACGGCACCCAACCGGCAGCGCCGCAGCCAGCGCCAGGGCCAGCAGCGTTCGCCGCCTCACCAGTAGAAGCGCAGCTTCTTGGCCCAGGGGCTGGCGGGATATTCGCGCTTCAGCTGGTTGAACCAGGCCTTGCGCTGGTCGATCTCGACGTCCTGCCCGCCGCAGCTGTTGCTGCCCGAGGGGGCATAACAGTTGACCATGCGGTACAGGGCATAGGCCCGGTCGTTGGCCGGGGCCTTGGCATTGGCGATGACCGAGGCATAGATCGCGCCCCGCTCAATCGGCTGGCCCGCGAAATCCTGGCGGGCTCCGCCCAGTTCGTCCTTGGCGGGATGATCGTCGAGCGCGGTGAAATCGTCGAAGCCATTGAGCCGCAGGAATTCGCCCAGGCACAGCCGCCCGCCCACGTCCTGCGGGTTTTTCGCCAGGTTCTGCGCGGTAACCACCAGCGCCGGGCACGGATAGCCGCCACTCGCGACCTTGCCCCTGGCGAACAGGCCGACCGGCACGCTCTCGTGGTCGTAGAAGTACCAGAAGTTCGCCTCGGTTCCCGCCTTGGCAGGAACCAGCGCGGCATTGGCGGCGAAACCTGCATAGTCGCCCCGCGTCAGCTGCTTGTAGAGCAGAGTGAACAGGGCGGTATCGCGTTCCACCTGCGGGCGGGCGCTGTCCTGCGCGGCCAGCTTCAGCACGTCCTTGCCAGCTGAATGGCCCAGCAGGCGGCGGCGGATCGCGCTGTCGGTGATCGGCGAATCCTTGATGAAGACCTGTCCCACCTGGCCGCTGCGTTCCAGACTGAGCGCCAGCCCCAGTTCGGCGGTCGGGCGCTGCCAAAGGTCACTCGCCCCGGCCAGCAATTCGCGCCAGAACCCGGCCTCGTTGCGGTCCTTCAGCGCGGCCAGCGCCTGCCCGCGCAGCACCTGGCGGCTGAAGGCCACCGGCGAATAGCTGGCGCGCCGGGCATCGTCGGGGATCAGCGTCAGCACGGCGCGGGGATCGTTCTGGACGTAGAAGGCATGCATCCCCTGGAGCAGCCCATAGAGTTCCGGTTCCGCCGCAAAGGCCGGGGCCTGGGCATCAAGATCGGCCTTGGTCAGCGCCGGGCCGGTGCCCTGCCACTGACCATCATCGTCCTGGTAGCGGTCATCGCGCATCTGGACGAGGTCGAGCGCGGCGAGCAGCAGCGGGCCGCTGGCGGCAGGGGTGCGTTCGGGCGCGAACAGCAGCTTGTTGTCGATCTCCTGGATCAGCTCACTTGCCTGTTCGCTGCCCGCCGGGACCGCGCCCAGCAGCCGGGCATATTCGCCCGCCAGTGCCTTGGCATCACCCGACAGCCACAGTGCCCGGCGCTGGAGCCCGCGCGCGGAATCGGCATAGCGGCCCTGCGGCCAGGCCTTGAGATAGGCGGCGAGCGCGGTCTGCGCCGCCGCGATCGCCGGCTGGTCGATATTCTTGGTCCCGCTACCCCAGCCCTCGTCGTCAAAGGCCTTGGCCTGGGCCGCGTTCAGCTCGACCCGGCCCGCCATGTAGGCGGCCGTTTCCCTGAGCCACGGATCGCTTGCACCGGACAGGGCCGCGAATTGCCGGCGGGCATCGTCCCAGCGCTCGGCATAGAAGGCTTCGGCGCCCTGAAGGTAGCCCAGGAACGCCTTGCCGGCCGGGCTCCCCACCCCTTCGGGCCAGGCCGGTGCGGCCTCATCGCCGCCGTCACAGGCCGCCTTGACCCGCGCGCGCGCCGCAGACAGCTTGTCGCGCTCGGCAGCAGGCACGCCGGGATTGGCCTGAAGCGCAGCCGCGAAGGCCGAAGTCGCCCCGGTCAGGCTGATGCAGCGCGAACCAAAGTAGTCGCCCCGCTCGGCATAGGGATCCTCGTTCACCTTGCCCGGGAACAGCCCGATCTGAAGCAGCTGCCAATCAAGGAAGGTCTGCCCGTAGCCTTCGGAATAGTATTCGCGCACGGGGTACTTGTCGGCCTTGAACGCCAGCCCGGCCTTGCTGCGCAGCAGGAACAGCAGGTTGACGCGGGAATCGTTGCCAGGTGACAGGAACCCCCGGCTGGCACAGTCAAGCGATGTGCCGCCGAGCTTCCACGAAGGCTGGCAAGTCACGTCCGCGCAGGCCCACAAGGCCGTCGGCACCGCCGCCAGGCCCACGCCTGCAGCTGCTAGCCACAGCTTCCGCTTCATGTTTGATTCTCCACCTGTCGATTGCGCGCGACGTGGAGTGAAGATTCCAGACGAAACCCCTGTCTGACAAGTGAAAAGGGGGCCGCCGCAGCAGCCCCCTCGTCATTTTTTCACCGGATGGTGAGAGCGATCAATCGTCGCCCTTCAGGAACGCCGGCATGTGGTCCGGGTTGCCGCCTTCGTCGCGGTCGCGGCGCGGGCCGCGATCGTCACGGCGGGGGCCACGGTCATCGCGGCGCGGGCCGCGATCGCCGCGGGGACCACGACGGTCGCCGCGATCGCCACGATCACCGCGCGGTTCGCGCGGTTCGCGCGGCGGGCGGGTATCTTCCAGTTCCGCACCGGTTTCCTGATCGACGACGCGCATCGACAGGCGAACCTTGCCGCGCGGATCGATTTCGAGGACCTTGACCTTCACGGCCTGGCCTTCGGACACCACGTCGGTCGGCTTTTCGACGCGCTCGTTCTTCATTTCGCTGACGTGGACGAGACCGTCCTTGCCGCCCATGAAGTTCACGAAAGCGCCGAAATCAACAATCGTGACGACCTTGCCGTCATAGATCTTGCCGACTTCCGGTTCCTCGACGATGCCCAGGATCCAGTTCTTCGCGGCTTCGATCTGCGACAGGTCGGACGAGCTGATCTTGATCAGGCCTTCGTCGTCGATGTCGACCTTGGCGCCGGTGGTGGCCACGATTTCGCGGATCACCTTGCCGCCGGTGCCGATCACGTCACGGATCTTCGACTTGTCGATCTGCAGCGTTTCGATGCGCGGGGCATGGGCCGACAGTTCGGTGCGGGCCGAACCCAGCGCCTTGGTCATTTCACCCAGGATGTGGGCGCGACCTTCCTTGGCCTGGTTCAGGGCGGCGGCGAAGATTTCCTTCGTGATCCCGGCCACCTTGATGTCCATCTGCATCGTGGTGATGCCTTCGCTGGTGCCGGCCACCTTGAAGTCCATGTCGCCCAGGTGATCTTCGTCACCCAGGATGTCGGACAGCACGGTGAATTCGTCACCTTCGAGGATCAGGCCCATGGCGATGCCCGAGACCGGACGGGTCAGCGGCACGCCGGCGTCCATCATCGACAAAGCGCCGCCGCAGACGGTGGCCATCGACGACGAACCGTTCGACTCGGTGATGTCCGAGACAACGCGGATCGTGTAGGGGAAGTCTTCCTTGGCAGGCAGCACGGCCTGCAGAGCGCGCCAGGCCAGCTTGCCGTGGCCGGTGTCACGGCGCGAAGGCGCACCGAAACGGCCCACTTCACCGACCGAATAGGGCGGGAAGTTGTAGTGCAGCATGAAGCTCGAATAGCTCAGCCCTTCCAGGCCGTCGATCATCTGCTCGGCGTCCTTGGTGCCCAGCGTGGTGGTGCAGATCGCCTGCGTTTCACCGCGGGTGAACAGCGCCGAACCGTGGGTGCGAGGCAGGAAACCAACCATCGATTCGATCGGGCGGACCTGGGTGGTGGTCCGGCCGTCGATGCGGGTGCCATCCTTGAGGATCGCGCCGCGCACGATGTCGGCTTCGACCTTCTTGACCGACTTGATCGCGACCATCTGGGTCTGCGCGTCCTGGTCGGCAAAGGCAGCCTTGGCCTTGTCACGCGCCGCATTGAGCGCGTTCGAACGGGCCGACTTGTCGGTCAGCTTGTAGGCGGCGGCAATGTCGTCGCCGATCAGCTTCTTGAGCTGGTCCTTGATCGCCGAATTGTCGGAGACAGCAACAGCCCAGGGTTCCTTGGCAGCCTTTTCCGCGAGGTCGATGATCAGGCCCGCGACCTTCTTGCACTCGTCATGCGCGAACATCACCGCGCCCAGCATCACGTCTTCCGACAGTTCGCGGGCTTGGCTTTCAACCATCATCACGGCATTGCCGGTGGCGGCGACAACCAGGTCGAGCGCGCCGGCAGCGGCAGCGTCCTGCTTGGGGTTGAGCGTGTAGGCGCCATCTTCGTAGCCGACGCGGCAGGCGCCGATCGGGCCCATGAACGGCACGCCCGAGATGGTCAGCGCGGCCGAGGCGGCGATCATCGCCAGCACGTCGGGTTCGCATTCGCCATCAAAGCTCAGCACCTGAGCGATGACGTTGATTTCGTTGTAGAAACCTTCGGGGAACAGCGGACGGACCGGACGGTCGATCAGGCGGGAAACCAGCGTTTCCTTTTCCGTGGCGCCGCGTTCACGCTTGAAGAAGCCACCCGGGATGCGCCCGGCGGCGAAGAACTTTTCCTGATAGTGGACGGTCAGCGGGAAGAAGTCCTGACCTTCCTTGACGCTCTTGGCGGCCGTGACGGCGCAGAGCACGACAGTTTCGCCATAGGTGGCGAGGACCGCACCGTCAGCCTGACGGGCAACGCGGCCGGTTTCCAGCGTGAGGGTCTTTCCGCCCCACTCCATGGATACGGTTTTGACGTCGAACATTGTGTTTCCTTCAGCCCGCAGGCCCTATTGCGTGCGGGTTTTGCTGCCGGGGATTCCGTCCCGGTCCGGTGTGGGGCGCTCTTGGCCCCGGGGATGGGCGCCCCGCCGGATTGCGAGGCAGGCCCAGATGCAAGAAGCGGCCCCGAAGGGCCGCTCCAGCTTGTCCTTACTTGCGCAAGCCCAGCTTCGCGATCAACGCGTTGTAGCGGTCCACATCCTTGCGCTTGAGGTAGTCAAGCAGGCTGCGGCGCTTGTTGACCATCATCAGCAGGCCACGGCGCGAGTGGTTGTCCTTGTGGTGCTGCTTGAAGTGTTCGGTCAGCGTCACGATACGGCTGGTCAGGATCGCGACCTGCACTTCGGGCGAACCCGTGTCATTGGCCTGGCGCGCGTTGTCCTGGATGATTTCCTGCTTCTTTTCGGGGCTAACCGACATATCATTCACTCCGCAACATCGGGAAGGTTGAACCCCCGCGATACCCGTGCTTCACCGGAGGAAACCTCCATCAGCGCGACGGGCATGTTGCCCGCCTTCGCCCAGTAAAGCCCATCATCGTGGGGCAGTCCGCTCAGAACCCGGCCCTGACGGACCAGCCTTGCCTGCTGCGGACCAAGATCAAGAGCCGGGATGTCGACCAGCCCTGCCTCCAGCGGCAAGAGTATGTGTTCAAGCGCCGCGCCCTTACCCACTTCGTTCAATTTGTCCAGCGAAATCGCCTGTTCGATGGCGAAGGGGCCGGCCTTCAGCCGCCGCAACATGGTGACATGGCCCAGACTGCCTAGTGCCCGGGCGATGTCACGCGCCAGGCTGCGAATGTAAGTCCCTTTGGATACGTGCGCCAGCAGCGTGGCCGATCCGGCATCGGCCGCCTGCAGGTCCAGGCGGTGGATCACCACATTGCGGCTGGCCAGTTCCACAGTTTCCCCGCGCCGGGCCAGGTCATAGGCGCGCTGGCCGCCGATCTGGATCGCGGAATAGGCCGGGGGCACCTGGGCGATCGGCCCGGTGAAGCGCGGCAACACCGCCGCGACCTGCTCGGCCGAGGGCCGCACCTCGCTGCGGGCCACCACTTGCCCTTCAAGGTCGAGCGTATCGGTTTCGGCGCCGAATTCGACCGTAAAGGCATAGACCTTGCTGGCATCGAGCATGCGCCCGCACAGCTTGGTCGCCTCGCCCACGGCAATCGGCAGGACCCCGGTCGCGAAGGGATCGAGCGTGCCGCCGTGGCCCACCTTCACGCCCTTGCCAAAGCCCGCCTGGCGCAGGTTGCGCTTCACCGCCGCGACGGCCTGGGTGCTGCCCAGCCCATGCGGCTTATCGAGGATGATCCAGCCGTGCGGCACCGCTGTCACGCCCCGACCAAGCTTTTCAGCACGGCCAGGTATTGCTCCATCACCCAAGCGAACGGCTTGTCGATGATCGCCCCCACCGGATCGAACCCCGGGATCAGCGACGGCAATACCACGATCAGCCCGATCACCAGCAGGAAGCCATATTGGCGCAGGCTGGCATAGGCACGGGCAGCACCGTCCGGCAGCAGCCCTTCGAGAATGTGCGAGCCATCGAAGGGCGGGATCGGCAGGAGGTTGAACAGCGCCAGGAACACGTTGATCTTGAGGAAGTTGACCAGGTTATCCATGGCAAAGCGCGCCAGGCCCACCGGCTCGGCATCAGCATAGGGCTGGAGCAGCAGGCCCAGCAGGACGACGCTGACCAGCGCCATCAGCAGGTTCATCCCCGGTCCGGCGGCGGCGACCAGCATCATGCCAAAGCGCGGGTTGCGCAGCCGCCATTGGTTGACCGGCACCGGTTTGGCCCAGCCGAACACCGGCGCCTTCACCAGCGCGAGGAAGCCCGGCAGGATAACCGTGCCGACCGGATCGACATGGCGAAAGGGATTGAGGCTGAGCCGGTTCATCTCCGCCGCGGTCGGATCGCCCAGTGCCCGCGCGGTCCAGCCGTGGGCAACCTCGTGAAACACGATTGCCAGCACCAGCGGGATCAGCAGCGCAAGCGCATCGTAAAAGGGATTAGCCATGGTTCACCATGTAGGCGCGGCGGATCAGTTCCACCACCCCAGCGCTTCGGTGAAATGCCTTCGGCACAGCGCGACATAGCGGTCGTTGCCGCCGATCTCGGTCTGCGCGCCCTGCTTCACCGCCTTGCCTTCGCCATCGACCCGCAGGTTCATGCTGCTCTTGCGGCCGCAGTGGCACACCGCCTTCAGCTCGATCAGAGAATCCGCAATGCCAAGCAGCGCCATGGCGCCGGGAAACAGTTCACCCTGGAAATCGGTGCGCAGGCCATAGCACAGCACCGGAATGCCAAGCTGATCCGCGACCCGCGCCAGCTGCCAGACTTGCACCTCGCTCAGGAACTGTGCCTCGTCCACCAGCACGCAGGACAGCGGCTCGACACTGTGGGCGGCCCCGATCCGCGCCCACAGGTCGGTTTCGGCGGCAAAGCGGTGCGCCTGGGCGTGCAGACCGATGCGGCTTTCGATGGCGTGATCGGCGTTCCGCTCGCCCCGGTCGTCCAGCGCGGCGGTCCACAGCATGGTCTGCATGCCCCGCTCGCGATAGTTGAAATCGGCCTGCAGCAGCGTGGTCGATTTGCCGGCATTCATGCTGGAGTAATAGAAATAGAGCTTTGCCATGGCGCGCAGAGATAGGGCCTGCGCGGCGAAAGGCCAGCGTGATTGACAGTGCGCTTGTGGACGGGCCATAGCCAGTCCGGGCGCGCAGGAAACAATGGAGTTGTTCTTGCGACGGGTTATTTGCCTGGTTCTGCCGCTATTTGGCGCACTGCTTATACCGACATCCGCCGAAGCCGCCGCGCGGCGCTACGTGGTCGACGATGCCTTCAGTCAGGTCGATGCCAAGGTGCCGTTCCTGGGTATCGCGACCAAGACCGCGCGGTTTCCCGACATGAAGGGCGCGCTGAGCCTGGACATCGACAATTACGAGCAGGTCAGCATGACCGTCGATGTCGATGCACGCAGCCTGACCACAGGGGATTCCGAAACCAAGCGGCTGCGCGGCAAGCAGTTTTTCGATGTGGCCAACCATCCCACGGTCCGCTTCGTCGCGCAGAAAATGGAACTGACCGGGGAGCGCAGCGGCGTGGTGACCGGATTGATGACCGCCAAGGGCGTGACCCGTCCGGTCAAGCTGGCGATCGGCTTTTCCAAGGTGCCGTGGGAAGCAGGACCGGATGAGCCGCTGTCGATCGTCGGCACGACCACGATCGATCGCCGTCAGTTCGGCATGGGCGCTTTCCCGATCCTGATCGGCCACAAGGTGAAAATCACCATCCACGCGCGGATGGTGCCGGGCTGAACGCTATTCCTCGTCGAGGTCGCGCACGACGCGCGGATCGGCCAGCAGGGCGTCGATCCGGCTGGCCTCGTCAAAGCTTTCGTCCGGCAGGAACTTGATCCGCGCGGCGTATTTCAGCCGCAGCTTGCCGGCCACTTCCTTCTGGAAGAAGGCCGTGTTGGTGCGCAATGCCTTGAGCACGACTTCCTCGTCCGACCCCAGCAGCGGCTTCACGAACACCGTCGCGTGGCGCAGGTCGGGCGACATGCGCACCTCGGTCACGCTGACGCTATGGGCGCTCAGCACCTCGTCGTGCACCATCTGCCGGGTCAGCAACTCGCTGATCACGTGGCGCACCTGCTCGCCCACCTTGAGCAGGCGGACCGAGCGGGTTTCAGGCGTGGCTTGCTGGCGCGACATCACTGGCTCCCGGGACGCGGGGTGGGAATGGCGGTGGAGGTGGCGCGGGCCAGCACCTTGCCGGCAGCATCGCACAGCTCGCCTTCCAGGAAGATCACGCGCTTGCCCCGGCGCAGCACCCGGCCGGTGCAGACCAGCGGCCCGGCCGGCACCATGTTCAGCAGCGTCATGCTGATTTCCAGGTTGAGCGGCGCCTCGACCCCTTCGGTGGCGATCACGTGGGCCCAGCCCATCGCCTCGTCAAGAAAGCCGGCAACCAGGCCGCCCTGCACTCCCCCGCGCGGGGTAATGAAGCTATCCGGCGCGTGGCAGTGCAGCGTGACCGTTTCCGTGGCGGGATCGAACCCGCCATAACGGATCCCCATCAACTGGGTATGGGCGCCGCGCGGTGTGGTATAGTCGATCACAGCGTCCGTTCGCGCTCCTCGACCTCGAACACTTCAAGCATGTCGCCAGGCTTGATGTCGTTGGTATCCTGCAGCACCACGCCGCATTCGAGGCCCGCGCGCACTTCGGCAACGTCGTCCTTGAAGCGCCGCAGCGAGGCGATGACGGTCTGCGAGACGATGACATCGTTGCGGGTAAGGCGAGCGTTGATGCCCTTCTTGATGAACCCTTCGAGCACCAGCAGACCCGCCGCCTTGTCGCGCTTGCCGGCCGGGAACACTTCCTTGACCTCGGCGCGGCCAACCACGTGTTCGATCCGTTCCGGCCCCCAGATACCGGCCATTTCCTTGGCGATGTCCTCGGTCAGGTGATAGATCACGTCGAAGTACTTCAGCCGCACCTTCTGGCGTTCGATCATCTCGCGCGCCTTGGCGTTGGGGCGGACGTTGAAGCCGACGATCGGCGCGCCGCTGGCCTGGGCCAGGCCGACGTCGCTTTCGGTGATCGCACCCACGCCCGATTGCAGTACGCGGACCTTGATCTCGTCGTTCGACAGGCGGTTCAGCGCATTGATGATCGCTTCGGTCGAACCCTGGACGTCGGCCTTGATGACCACCGGGTATTCGATGACGCTCTGCTTGGCCGACAGCGCGGAGAACATGTTCTCGAGGCTGGTCGGGGCGCTGGCAGTGCGCTTGGCGGTAGCCTTTTCCTGGCGGAAGGCGGCCACTTCGCGGGCACGGGCCTCGCTGTCGACCACGGTTAGGGTATCTCCGGCCATCGGCACCCCGCTCAGCCCCAGCACTTCGACCGGAAGCGAGGGCGGCGCGGCCTTTACCTGGCGGCCCTTGTCGTCGAGCATGGCGCGAACGCGGCCCGAATGGGTGCCGACCACCAGGATGTCGCCCACCTTCAGCGTGCCGCGCGTGACGAGCACGCTGGCAAGCGGACCCTTGCCCTTGTCGAGCTTGGCTTCGATCACCGTGGCTTCCGCGGCGCGGTCAGGGTTGGCCTTCAATTCGAGCAGTTCGGACTGGAGCAGGATCTTCTCGATCAGCTCGTCCAGCCCCGCACCGGTCTTGGCCGACACTTCGACGTCCTGCACGTCACCCGACATCTGCTCGACGATGATCGAGTGTTCGAGCAGGCGTTCGCGGATCTTCTGCGGGTTGAATTCCGGCTTGTCGCTCTTGGTGATCGCCACGATCATCGGCACGCCGGCCGCCTTGGTGTGGTTGATCGCCTCGACCGTCTGCGGCATCAGCCCGTCATCACCGGCCACCACCAGGATGACGATGTCGGTGACATTGGCCCCGCGCATGCGCATTTCGGTAAAGGCTTCGTGCCCCGGGGTATCGAGGAAGGTGATCAGCTCGCCGCCCTTGGTCTTGATCTGGTAGGCGCCGATATGCTGGGTGATCCCGCCGGCTTCGCCGCGCACCACGTCGGTGCCGCGCAGCGCGTCGAGCAGGCTGGTCTTGCCGTGGTCAACGTGGCCCATGATGGTGACCACCGGCGGCCGCGCCTTCAGCGTTTCGGGCGCGTCGACATCCTCGCCAGAGACGATGTCGACATCGCTTTCCGACACGCGGGTGATGTTGTGGCCGAATTCCTCGACCAGCAGTTCGGCGGTATCCTGATCGATCGTCTGGTTGACGGTAACCATCATGCCCAGCTTGAACAGCGCCTTGACCAGGTCGGCACCCTTTTCGGCCATGCGATTGGCCAGTTCCTGCACGGTGATCGCTTCGGGCACGACCACATCGCGGACCTGCTTTTCGCGCGGCTGCGACTGGCCGGCAAAGTGCGCACGACGTTCCTTTTCACGCGCCCGCTTGAGCGCGGCGAGGCTGCGGGCGCGGGCGCCCTCGTCCTCGTTCAGCGCGCGGGTGACGGTCAGCTTGCCGCCGCGGCGCTCATCCGCACCCTTGCGGTCGCGGGCGGGATGGGCCGGCTTCTTGGCGACCGGTTCGGGACGCTTGACCGGGGCAACCGGCGTAAACCGGCGCGGCGCGGGCGCGGCGGCGGCCGTTTCGGGCTTGGCTGCGGCCGGCGCGGCAGGCGCGGCGGGCGCTTCGGCGCGAGGTTCGGCCACTTCGACCGGCGCGGCCTCGGGCTCGGCCTCGGCCGGGGCTGCCGGGGCGGCGGCAGCAGCAGCAGCGGCGGCTTCGGCCTTGCGGTTTTCCTCGGCGCGGCGACGCTCTTCCTCAAGCGCGCGGGCCTTTTCCTCCAGCTCGCGGCGGGTCTGTTCTTCCAGCACGGCGAGGCGGGCTTCCTCGGCCTCGCGCAGCAGGCGGGCCTGCATTTCCTGGCGCGTCTCGTTCGATGGCGGGGCCGGACGCGGCGCAACCGGCGCTGCCGGCGCGGCGGCGACCGGAGCCGGGGCCGGAGCAGCCGGCGGGGGCGGCGGCGGGGCCGCAACCGGGGCTTCGCCGGGCTTGCGGATGAGCTTGCGGCTCTTCACCTCGACCACCACCTTGTTGGTGCGGCCGTGGCTGAAGGTCTGCTTGACCTCACCGGCTTCGACCGAGCGCTTCAGGCCCAGAGGCTTCCTGCCCAGCGTCGGTTTGTCGTTGCTATCGCTCATCGCTACACTTCGCCCTTCAAAATCAATTCGTCGTCACAGGCTGCGGCGCGGCATCATCTGCCGTCCGCGTGCCCTCAATCTGTCCGGTCTCGTTTGCCTGCCCCTGATAGCGCAACAAGCGCTGGAGCGGGGCCGCGAGCCGCCCGGCCGCGGCCGGATCGGTCAGCGCCAGGTGGACGACGTTGTCGCGGCCCAATGCCACAGACAGCGCCATCCGGTCCAGTGGCAAGGTGAGGCCTATCAGCCCCGACCCTTCGGCTTCGCGCCCAACCCGCCAAGCCTGGTCAAGCTTGCGGTTGCCGTCTTCGCCAGCATCGCGCGCATGGGCCAGCCAGGCCACCTGCCCGGCGCGGGCATGCTCCGCGATCCGGTCGGACCCGGTCAGCAGCTTGCCGCTTTTCATTTCCAGCCCCAGCCGGTCGGTGAAGGCGCGTTGCAGCGCCGCCTCGATCCGTTCGGGCAGGTCATCGGGAATGGTCAGGGCCGCACCCTTGTAGGCCCGCGCCAGCGCGCCCTTGAGCTTGCCCTTGGCCATGGCCTGTTCCAGCTCGGCCCGGCTGACGCCGATCCACGCCCCCCGCCCCGGCGCACGCGCCAAGGCATCGGGCAGGACCAGCCCGTCCGGCGAGATTGCCAGCCGCACGAATTCATCGCGCGTGCCGTGAGCCCCGGAAAGGATGCATTTCCTTTCCGGGCCACTTTCAGCGCTGTCGGAGCTCAGGCGCTCATTGCGAGGAATCCGCATTGGCGGCCTCCTCGTTTGATTCCGGCTCGTCGTCGAACCAGTGGGCGCGAGCGGCCATGATGATCTCGTTGCCTTGTTCCTCGCTCAGGCCATATTCGCCCAGCACCCCGCCCTTGTCCTGCTCGCGCTCGGGACGGCGCGGCGCGCTGGCATCGCGGCGGCGCTGCTCCGTGCGCTTCTTGGCAATCAGCTCGTCGGTGGCGAGGTCGGCCAGGTCGTCGAGCGTCTTGATCCCGGCCTTGCCCAGGGTGACCAGCATGGCTTCGGTCAGGTGCGGCAGTTCGGCCAGGGCATCCTCCACGCCCAGCGCGCGGCGCTGTTCGCGGTGCGCTTCCTCGCGCCGGTCCAGCGCTTCGATCGCGCGGCTCTGCAGTTCCTCGGCCAGTTCCTCGTCGAAGCCTTCGATCGTGGCGAGTTCGGCCAGTTCGATGTAGGCCACTTCCTCCAGCTCGCTGAAGCCTTCAGCAACCAGCAGCTGCGACAGGGTTTCATCGACGTCGAGCTCTTCCTCGAACATCTTCGAACGCTCGGCGAATTCCTTCTGGCGCTTCTCGCTCGATTCGGCCTCGGTCATGATGTCGATCTGCGAGCCGGTGAGCTGGCTGGCGAGACGGACGTTCTGGCCGCGGCGACCGATCGCCAGGCTCAGCTGGTCGTCCGGCACCACCACTTCGATGCGGCTTTCTTCCTCGTCGATCACCACGCGGCTGACAGTGGCCGGCTGAAGTGCGTTGACCACGAAAGTCGCGGTATCTTCGCTCCACGGGATGATGTCGATCTTTTCGCCCTGCAGTTCCTGCACGACGGCCTGGACGCGGCTGCCCTTCATGCCGACGCAGGCGCCGACCGGGTCGATCGAGCTGTCGCGGCTGATCACGCCAATCTTGGCGCGGCTGCCCGGATCGCGGGCGGCGGCCTGGATGGTGATGATGCCGTCGTAGATTTCGGGCACTTCCTGCGCGAACAGCTTCTTCATGAATTCGGGGTGCGCGCGGCTGAGGAAGATCTGCGGCCCGCGATTCTGGCGTTCGACCTTGAGGATCAGCGCGCGGACGCGTTCACCCACGCGGGCGACTTCGCGCGGTATCTGCTGATCGCGGCGAATCACGCCTTCGGCGCGGCCCAGGTTGACGATCACGTGGCCGAATTCGACCGACTTGATCACGCCCGTCACCACTTCGCCGGCGCGGTCCTTGAATTCCTCGTACTGGCGGTCACGCTCGGCATCGCGGACCTTCTGGAAGATCACCTGCTTGGCCGACTGCGCATCGATGCGCCCCAGATCCACCGGGGGCAGCGGATCGACGATGAAGTCGCCCAGCTTGGCATCGGCCTGCAGCTTCTGCGCGGCCTTCAGATCGACCTGCTTGAAGTAGTCCTCGACCTCGTCGACCACTTCAACCACGCGCCAAAGGCGCAGGTCGCCAGTGCGCGGATCAAGCTTGGCGCGAATGTCGTTTTCCGCGCCGTAGCGGTTGCGGGCAGACTTCTGGATCGCTTCTTCCATCGCCTCGATGACGATCGCCTTGTCGATCATCTTCTCGGTCGCGACGCTGTTGGCGATCGCAAGCAGTTCGGCGCGGTTGGCGGAAATCGGACTGGCCATATCAGTCTTCCTGTTCTTCTTCGAGAATGTCGTCGGCCCCGCTGGTGTCGAGCGGGCGGGTTGCGGCGATCAGCTTGTCGGTCAGGACCAGCTTGGCGGAATGGATGTCGGCCAGCGGAAAGGACACGCGGCCCGACTTCTTGTCGTCCAGCGTCACCACGTCGCCATCGATGCCGATCAGGTCGCCCTGCAGCGACTTGCGGTTGCCATCGACCGGATTGGTCAGCGAGACGCGGGCTTCGTGCCCGGCCCACTGGGCGTAGTCCTTGGACCGGGTCAGCGGCCGGTCGATCCCGGGCGAGCTGACTTCGAGCCGGTAGGCATCGTTGATCAACACTTCGCCAGCTTCTTCCAGCGCGTCGAAACGGTCGGAAATGCGGTGCGACAGCGCGGCGCAATCCTCAATCACCAGCTGGCCGGTGTCGGGGCGCTCGGCCATGATCTGGAGGGTATATTCCTCTTCGTCGGACAGCGGGCCGATTTCTCCGCCTTTGAAATAGCGCACGCGCACGAGATCGAAGCCCAGGGCCTTGGCCTCAAGCTCGACAATCTCGGTAATTCGCGCGATGTCCGCCATTCTCACTCCGTGCTTTGCGGCGCAGCGCCAAAGGCGATTTGCGCCGGCCCCTTTCGGCGCCAGCCCTGACCTTGGTTCACAATGTCGGGATAGGTGGCCAGATAGAGCCGCGATCCCGCAAAAGCAAGCAGGGAATCCGTTAAACATTGCTTTTCCGGCAAGTGCGCCTATATCCCTCCTCGCTGACGTCGCCTGCGACGGAACCTTCTCGGCCCGCGGGGTCCCTTAAGTTCCCTTACATGCTTCCATGCTTCTGCGGCACGTTGCCGCAGGGTTTTCCTATGGTTTCATGAAAGGAACCCCACCATGCCCATCGGCACCGTAAAGTTTTTCAATACCGACAAGGGTTACGGCTTCATCGCGCCCGACGACGGCACCCCCGACAGCTTCGTGCACATCAGTGCGGTCGAACGCGCCGGGATGGCCACGCTGGACAAGAACCAGCGCATCAAGTTCGAATTGGAAACCGACCAGCGCGGCCGCACTTCCGCAGTGCAGCTCGAAGCCGCCTGACCGGGTGAGCAAGGAAGACCTGCTTACCCTCGACGGCCTCGTCGATGAAGTTCTGCCAGACGGACGTTTTGGCGTCCGTCTGGAGAATGACCACCGGATCATCGCCTATACGGCCGGCAAGATGCGCAAGTTTCGCATCCGCACGATCATGGGCGACCGGGTCCGCGTCGAAATGACCCCCTATGACCTGAGCAAGGGCCGCATCGTCTACCGGGACAAGGGTCCCGGCGGCGGACCGCCAGGCAATCGCCAAGGCAAGCGGCGCTAAGGCCGCTGCCCGATGACAAGTGGCGCGCGCAGTGCGCGCCGGAAGATACGAGAATACCATGACCATGTTTACAAATTTCCGCCTGCCGCGCAGCCGTTTCGGCAGCGCCAGGCATCCGGTCGGCGCACCCGCCGCCGCCGCCCGCAGCGGCCAGCCCGCCGCCACGCTCACCCGCGATGAACTGCTGCGCGAGGTGATCGCCGTTCTCGGCTGATCGCGCTGCGCTGCCAACTGAAAGTATCCGCCATGTCCGCTGCTTCGCACTTCTACCTGCAACAGGCCGAGGATTGCGACACGCCGGCTGCGGCCAGCCCGCTGGCCAACCGCCGCGCTGTGCTGCTGCGATCAAAGGCCGTCTGGCTGGCGCTGGCAGCCCGCGAAATCGAAGTCCAGAACGCCCGCGCGGACCGCGACCGGGCAAGGCAAGTGGAGATTGCGAATGAGCGATAATGCAACCCGGCCCTTCCTGATCAACCAGGACGGCGAAGGCCACTTCCGCCTGACCGTGCGCGACGTGCGCTACAATTCGCAGGGCTATCCGATCGTCACTGGCGTGATGCAGGCCGAGCAGTTCCCCACCGCTGCCGCTGCCAAGACCTGGGCCCGGACCAATTTCAACGCCAAGGCCGGGCAATATGCGCTGAAGTAACCGGCCGGGCGCACAGCGCTCAGCTGCCGCGCTCCATCAACCCGTGCTTCTTCATGCAGTGGCGCAGTTGATCATAGCTGAGGCCCAGCGCCTTGGCGGTCTGGCGCTGATTGTAGCGGTGCCGGGCCAAAGCCTGTTCGACAATCGCCTTTTCGTGCGCGTCCACCGCGGCGCGCAAGTCCGTGACCGCGTCTAGTGCGGCGGGCGAGGCCGCCGGCGGTGCGCTCTTGGCGTCGAATTCCGGCGCAGGTTCGCCGCGCATCGACTGGGTGGGCTTCCACGGGCTGTCGAACGGATCGAACTGGACGTGCCCCACCGGGCTGTCCCACTGGTCCCAGCGGTAGACCGCCCGTTCCACCACATTGCGCAATTCACGCACGTTGCCGGGCCACTGGTGTTCTTCCAGCTGCGCCAGCGCCTGGTCGGAAAAGCCGGGCCAGGTTTCCCAGTGCAGTTCGGCGGCCATGCGCCGGCCGAAATAGTCTGACAGTACGCGGATATCGCCTTCGCGCACCCGCAGCGGCGGCAGGGTGATGACCTCGAAGCTCAGCCGGTCGAGCAAGTCGGCGCGGAACCGGCCCTGTTCGGCCAGGCGGGGCAGATCCTCGTTGGTCGCCGCGACGATCCGCACGTCGACCTTGACCGGCCGTGACGAGCCGATCCGCGTCACCTCGCCATATTCGACCGCGCGCAGCAGGCGTTCCTGCGCGCCCATCGACAGCGTGGCCAGTTCGTCGAGAAAAAGCGTGCCTTTGTCGGCTTCCTCGAACCGGCCGGCGCGCGCTCTGGTAGCACCGGTGAAGGCACCCTGCTCATGACCGAACAATTCCGCCTCGATCAAGGTTTCCGGCAAGGCCGCGCAGTTCAGCGTGACCAGCGGTTCGGACCAGCGCCGCGACAGCTGGTGCAGGCGTTCGGCGATCAATTCCTTGCCGGTGCCGCGTTCGCCGATGACCAGAACCGGGCGCTGCAAGGGCGCGGCGCGGCTGGTGCGTTCGACCGCATCGAGGAAGGCGGTGGACTGGCCGACGAACTGGATGTTGCGCTCCATGACCAATATGTAGCGAAAATTCCCAACATTGGGAAAGAATTCCTGCATGTCGTTCGTCGAATGATGGACGAAGTGGCGGAAATCAGCCCTCGGGCACAATTGGCACGCCCCTTGCTGAACAGTGCACAAACCCGCTTCAACGAGGCACACCATGTTCACCAAGTCGCTCAAGTCCGCCAGCAAGCTCGACAAGGCCATCGCCCTGTCGGTCGCCGCGATGCTCGGCATGAACCTGTTCGTCCTGGCCCAGCAGATGCAGGCCGATCCCGCCCTCCAGCTGGCGCAGCAGACCACTGCCGTCCGCCAGGCCTGAGCAGGAAAGGCACCCGCACATGGGCAGCGACCCCTTCAACAACGAGCTTGGGCCGGAACCCGCCCAGCCCCCCGCTGGCGGCACGCAGTCCCCCCGCCATAGCGAGGTTCCGGCCCAGACCCCGTCCAGCCCCGGCGCCAGCCGCAAGGCCTCGCGTTTCGACGACGAGGTGGAGCGGCTGCGCAAGAGCCCCACTCCCACCACCCAATCGCTTTCCAGCTTCGGAGCACCCTTGATGGGCATTTTCAGCCGCACCCGTGACATCATCGCCGCCAACTTCAGCGACCTGCTGGATAAGGCCGACGATCCGGAAAAGATGATCCGCATGATCATCTTCGAAATGGAGGAAACCCTGGTCGAAGTGCGCGCCAGCGCGGCGCGGACCATTGCCGACCAGAAGGAAATGCACCGCCACACCGTCAAGCTTGACCGGCTCCAGGCCGACTGGGGCGAAAAGGCCCAGCTGGCGCTGAGCAAGGACCGCGAGGACCTGGCCCGTGCGGCGCTGGTCGAAAAGAAGAAGGCCGCCGACATGGCCGAGCAGCTCAAGGCGGAAATCGCCGTGCTCGACGATGCGCTGCGCGCCTATGAAGTGGACATCGACAAGCTCCAGACCCGCCTGCGCGAAGCCCGCAGCCGCCAGACCGCGATCGCCGCGCGCCTCGAAAGCGCCGAAAACCGCGTCAAGCTGCGCACCCTGCTGGCGAGCGAGCGCGTGGACGAGGCAATGGCCCGGTTCGACCAGCTGGAACGCCGGGTCGACTATGCCGAAGGCCGCGCCGACGCGCTGAGCCTGGCCGATGGCCGCGCCAAGCCGAGCCTGGCGGACGAGATCGCCGCCCTCGCCGGGCAGGACAAGATCGACGAAGAACTCGAAGCCATGAAGCGCGCCCTGTCGGGCGGCGCGGATCAGCAGAAGGAAGGTTGAGCCGTGGAAGACGTCCTTGTTCCCATCGCGGTCTGCGGTTTCCTGTTCGTCGGGCTGCCGTGGATCATCCTGCACTACATCACCCGCTGGAAGACCGCCGCGACGCTGACCAACGATGACGAGGCGCTGCTGGAAGAACTCTACCAGATCGCCCGCCGCCTCGATGACCGGATGGACACCGTCGAACGCCTGGTTTCCGCCGATCATCCCGATTTCCAGCCGGCCCGGATCATGCACGACCGCGAAGCCGACAATGAAAAGCTGCGCGAATTCGGCGCACTGCTCGAATCCAAGGGGAGGACCAACCGGTGAACAGCGAACGCACCCGCTTCTATCGCGACAAGCTCAACGGCAAGATCTTCGGCGTTTGCGCAGGCATCGCCGACTATACCGGGGTGGACGTGCTGTGGGTTCGCCTGGGCACGGTCGGCCTGACCCTGATGGGGGTCGGCTTCATCCCGCTGGCCTACCTGCTGGTCGGCATGTTCGCCCAGAAGAAGCCGGGCTACCTGTACGGCGACCGCCAGGAACAGAAGTTCTGGCAAGGCGTGCGCCAATCGCCCAGCCGCACCGCCAAGCAGGTCCGCGCCCAGATGCGCGACATCGACCGCCGCCTGGCCGAAGTCGAAGCCTACTACGTATCCAGCAATCCGCGCCTGTCGGCCGAAATCGAGCAGCTGCGCTAAGCACCGGCTGCCACTGAGGGGGAAATGCAATGAGTGTCGCAGAAATCGGCGCAATGATCCCGATCGTCGCCCTGATGATCCCGATCGTCGCGATCACCACTCGCCACAAGCGCAACATGGCCGAACTGGAAGTGCGCAAGCTGGAAGCCCAGGCCCAACTGGGCAGCGGCAACACCAGCGCGCTGGAAGAACGGCTGCGGGTGCTGGAACGGATCGTCACCGACAAGGGCTATGACGTGGCCCACCAGATCGAGGCGCTGCGCGATGCCCGCCAGACCGAAGCGCTGCTGGACCAGCGCGAAGCGGAGCTGCGCAAGTGAGCTTCGCCGGACCCGAATTCATCCTCGCGATCATCGCGCTGTCGACCGGCGGCTGGCTGATCAACAACTGGATCCGCGCCCGCCACGGCTATGCCCTGGAAGACGAATGGGGCGGCAAGACCCGCCCTGCAGACAGCCAGGCGATGAGCCAGCTCCAGGCCGAAAACGCCGAGCTGCGCGAACAGCTGGCCCACTTTGCCGACCGCGTGAAAGTGCTGGAACGGATCGCCACCGACACCCCGACGCGGCTTGCCGCCGAAATCGAGGACCTGCGCAAATGAGCCCCGAAGCCCTTGAAACCTTTCGCGTGGTCGCGCCGGTCGTATCGACCGTGGGCGTGGCCGGGATGGCCGGCTGGGTCATCACCACCTGGCTGCGGATCAAGAACGGCTATCCGCTGGACGGGGCCTGGGGCCAGGCGGTCTATCCCAAGACCACCAGCCAGGAACAGGAACGGATCAAGCTGCTCAGCCAGGAAAACGCCCAGCTGCGGGCCGAACTGGGCTCGGTCAAGGACCGGCTCGCCAATGTCGAGCGGATCGTCACCGACAGCGGCTATCACCTGACCCACCAGATCGAGGCGCTGCGTATGGACAAGGAGCCGGTGCAATGAGCTTTGGCGAAGTCATGGGCCTGATGGTCGTGGTCGGCGGGATGATCGCGGTGTTCGGGATGATCACCGAAGCCTACAAGGCCCGCCTGCGCGTGAAGGAACGCGAATACGAAGCGATGATCGCGCGCGGCCCCGCACGCAGCGCCGACGCCGAAGAAACCGAGCGGCTTGAAGCGCGCGTCCGCGTGCTCGAACGCATTGCCACCGATAAGGGCCAGGACCTGGCCCGCCAGATCGAACAACTGCGCGAACCCGCCGCCAATTGACCCGCACGTTGGGGAGAACAGGCCATGATCAGCGATACCATCGTCTTTTCCGCCGCCGCCCTTGCCGCCACCATGGTGATTGCCATGGCCATGCTGAGAGGCTGGCAGGGCTGGCTCAACCTCAAGTCGCGCGAGCTTGACCAGCGCCGCCCGGATCTGGAAGGCGGCAATCCGGCCGGCATGGCCCGGATCGAGATTGCCGACCTGAAGGAGCGGATCCGCAAGCTTGAAGCCATCGCCGCCGGGGTCGACCTGTGAGCGGCGCCCCGCACCGCGATGCGGCCAAGGCCGGGATTGGCCTGGGCAGCGCGATTGCCGTGGCGATCAGCTGGAGCCTCAACAAGTCGATCGTCTGGGCGCTGATCCACGGCGTGCTTGGCTGGTTCTACGTGATCTATTATGCGCTTACCCGGCCCGGCGGGCTGTCTGGCTGACGATTGACAAGCCCGGCGGCGGCGGTGATTGAGCCGCAATCCGCTTGTGCCAAGGTAACCCGATTGCCCATGTTCCGTATCCTGCCCGCGCTGGCCGCGCTGGCGCTGCTGGCCAGCCCGGCCCGCGCCGCCCCGGCCGATCCCGCCCAGATCACCAAGGCCCTGACCGATGCCGAACGGCAGTGGGCCGAATATGACGGACAGGCCACCGGCTGCAAATTCGCCACCGCCAGCATGGACCTGCTCCAGCGCCGCGAACTGGCCTTGCAGCGCAAGCTGGCCAAGTCGCAGGTCCCGTCGATCAACGTCGCGCCGGCCAAGCCCTCTGCGATGCCCTGCGTGGGGCCTTACCAAACCCAGGTTGCGGGCCAGGCCCTGATCAATACCTTCGACTGGCTGACCCGGCTGGACTTCTATTCGGGCTTTTCGGGCCAGCCCGGCTGGACCGCCGGGATCGCCCGGATGGGCACCTATGCTCCGGGGACCCATTACGTCTACCAGTCGCAACTGCGCGACGCGCTGGTCAAGGCCAACAGCCAGCAAGCGATCGCCGACCGGAACGAGCAACTGCGCCAGGAAGTGGTCGCGGTGCTGATGCTGATGTGCAAGCAGCGCCGCCCCAAGGCGACCGACTGCCCGGCGCTGCCCGATGCCCTCAAGGGCCAGGAGAGCCTGGCCGCGCTGCGCCTCGCCGAAATCGAGCTGGCCGCCAGCCAGATGATCGGGATCGGCAAGCGCGACGAGATCGACGCGGTGGGCCAGGCCTGGCGCCTGCAGACCACCCCGGCCGACAATTCGGCGCGCTGCATGAAAGGCGATCAGGTGATCTTTCCCCACGCCCGCCGGGCCAGCCGCAGCGTGCTGCCCGGACAGATCATGCTCAACTTGCGCCCGTGGGACGATCTCAACTGGACCAATGACGACAATCCCGAAGACCTGGTGACCGTGGAACGCAAGGACGGCGGCTATGTCCTGCTGTTTTCGCCGCGGCTGAAAGTGAACTTCCGCGATCCGGTGAAGCGCCGGTTCATTGCCTGTGAAAGCTTCTGAGACGATCCATGCGCAGCCTGACCGACATCCTTGAAGAATACGAATTCCTCGAAGGCGACGAACGCTATCGCCTGCTGATCGAGCTGGGGCGCGAGCTGGAGCCGATGCCCGATGCGCTGAAGACCGACGCCACGCTGGTGCGCGGCTGTTCGGCCAGCGTCTGGGTCTATCCCCGGGCGCAGGATGATGGCCGCCTGCACTTCCTGGCTGACAGCAACGCCGCGATTACCAAGGGGATCGTCGCGCTGGTGGTCTCTGCCGTGCA
This sequence comes from Novosphingobium sp., assembly GCF_041905565.1. Taxonomy (GTDB): domain Bacteria; phylum Pseudomonadota; class Alphaproteobacteria; order Sphingomonadales; family Sphingomonadaceae; genus Novosphingobium. The sequence goes on from NZ_JAYRKX010000003.1 coordinate 184,439, forward strand.
GGACCGGCCCGCCGGCGAAGTCGCCGCCTGCGACATCGCCGCGCTGCTCGAACCGTTCGACCTCAGGAACCAGCTGTCGTCCAACCGCACCCAGGGCGTGCCCAACATGATTGCGCTGATCCGCGAAACGGCGGCGCGCTATGCGGCCGGCTAGACTGGCCTGGCAGGGCGCGGGGCTGGTCTGCCTCGGGCTGGGCGCGGTGGGCGCGGCGCTGCCGATCGTGCCCACGGTCCCGTTCCTGCTGCTGGCCGCGTTCTGCTTTGCCCGCGGGCGGCCGGAATGGGCCGAGCGGCTCTATGCCCACCCGCACTGGGGCCCGGGGATGCGCCAATGGCGCGACCGCCGCGCCATCCCGCGCAAGGCCAAGGTTTCCGCCATCGCCGCGATGGGCGCAGGGGTGCTGTTCACCCAGTTGACGCTGGGCTGGCCGTGGGTGCTGATGTCGCTGGCAGTGCTGGTGATCTGCGGCGGCTGGATCTGGACCCGCGCGGAATAGCGCCATCCCCGCTTGCCAAGCGGCGCACGGCACGCTTAAGGCGCTAAGCATCATGGCCAGCAAACCCCGCACCCTTTACGAGAAGATCTGGGACGCCCACGTGGTGGAACGCCGCGACGATGGCACCTGCCTGATCTACATCGACCGCCACCTGGTTCACGAAGTGACCAGCCCCCAGGCTTTCGAAGCGCTGCGCAGCGCCGGGCGCAAGGTCCGCCGTCCGGACCTGACCCTGGCCGTGCCGGATCACAACCTGCCCACCACCGCGCGGCGCGATGCGGCCGGGCGTCACATCCCCATCGCCGACGCGGAAAGCGCGCAGCAGCTTGCCGCGCTGGAACGCAATGCGCCCGAATTCGGCATCCGCTACATCGGCGATGCCGATGCGGAACAGGGCATCGTCCACGTGGTCGGCCCGGAACAGGGTTTTTCCCTGCCCGGCGCGACGATCGTCTGCGGCGATAGCCACACCGCCTGCCACGGCGGGCTGGGCGCGCTGGCCTTCGGCATCGGCACCAGCGAGGTCGAGCATGTGCTGGCCACGCAGACCCTGCTGCTGGCCCAGTCGAAGACCATGGAAGTGCGGGTGGAAGGCACCCTGCCCCCCGGCGTTTCGGCCAAGGACGTGGTGCTGCACATCTGCGGTGTGCTGGGCGCGTCCGGCGGCACCGGCTATGTCATCGAATATACCGGTCCAGTGATCCGCGACCTCACCCTGGAAGGGCGCCTGACCATTTCCAACATGGCGATCGAGCACGGCGCGCGCGCCGGGCTGATCGCGCCGGACGATACCACGTTCGCCTACCTCAAGGGCCGCCCCTATGCGCCCAAGGGCGCGGAATGGGACGCCGCCGTTGCCTGGTGGCGCAGCCTGGCGACCGATCCGGGCGCCAGCTATGACAAGGTGGTGGTGATCCATGCGGCCGACATCGCCCCGACCGTCACCTGGGGCACCAGCCCGGAAGATACCGTGCCGATCAGCGGCGTGGTCCCCGCCCCGTCCAGCTTTGCCGATCCCAGCAAGCAGGAAGCCGCGCAGAAGTCGCTCGACTACATGGGGCTGACCCCCGGCCAGCCGATGGAAGCGGTCGAGATCCAGAACGTGTTCATCGGTTCGTGCACCAACAGCCGGATCGAGGATCTGCGCGCCGCCGCCGAAGTGCTGCGCGGCCGCAAGAAGGCCGCCAACGTCAAGTGGGCGATCGTCGTGCCGGGCTCGGGCCTGGTCAAGCGCCAGGCCGAAGCCGAAGGGCTGGACCAGGTGTTCATCGACGCGGGCCTTGAATGGCGCGAACCGGGCTGTTCGGCCTGCCTGGGCATGAACCCGGACAAGGTCCCGGCGGGCGAACGCTGCGCCTCGACCAGCAACCGCAACTTCGTCGGCCGGCAGGGGCCGGGTGCGCGCACCCACCTCGTCTCGCCCGCGATGGCGGCGGCGGCGGCGGTGACCGGCCGGCTGACCGACGTGCGCAAGCTGGCCTGAACGCGCAGTGCAACGCCAATCCCGTGTGCGGCGCGCACGGGAAAGGTCTCTTGCCGCAACCAAACTCCCTCGCCATGATCGGGCCAAAGGGAGAGAATCATGGACAATCAGGTCTGCCGGCTGACCGGCTGCGAATTTCCGCTGTTTGCCTTTAGCCACTGCCGCGACGTGGTGGTCGCCGTCAGCAAGGCGGGCGGCTTCGGCGTGCTGGGGGCAACCCGCTTCACCCCCGAACAGCTTGAAGAAGAACTGGCCTGGATCGATGCCCACATCGACGGCGCGCCCTATGGTGTCGACGTGCTGGTGCCTGAAACGATCGATCCGCGCGTGGCCGATTTCAGCGACAATGAAACCCGCGCCGCCGCCATTTCCGAAGAACACCGCCGCTTCACCGCCGGCCTGCTGAACCAGTACGGGATCGCGGCCAGTGCCGACAGCGTGGTCCATTACGAAGGCCGCGCCGGGATCACGCCCGAAAACGGCTATGCCCAGATGGAAGTGGCCTTCCGCCACCCGATCAAGCTGATCGCCAATGCGCTGGGCATTGCCCCGCCGCGCATGATCGAGGAAGGCAAGAAGCGCGGCATCCCCGTGGCCGCGCTGGTCGGGGCCAAGGAACACGCGCTGCGCCAGGCGGCGGCCGGGGTGGACATTATCGTCGCCCAGGGCGGCGAGGCGGGCGGCCACTGCGGCGAGGTTTCGACCCTGGTGCTGATCCCCGAAGTGGTCCGCGCGCTCAAGCAGGCGGGCGCCGACATCCCGGTGCTGGCCGCGGGCGGGATCATGACCGGCGCGCAAATGGCGGCGATGATGGCCGCCGGCGCGCAAGGGGCCTGGACCGGCTCGGTCTGGCTCGCCACGACCGAGGCCGAGACCAGCGAGACCTTCCGCGACAAGATGGTCGCCGCGCGCAGCCGCGATACGGTGCGCAGCCGCAGCCGCACCGGCAAGCCCGCCCGCCAGCTGAAAACCGCCTGGCACGAAGCCTGGGACGGCGCGGACAGCCCCGGCACCCTGCCAATGCCGCTGATGGGCATGGTCAGCGAACCCAGCTTCCAGAAGATCGAGAAGGCCGTGCTGGGCGGCAACCAGCAGGCGCGCGAGCTGGTCAGCTATTTCGTGGGCCAGGGCGTCGGGCTGGTCGAACAGGTGCGCAGCGCCAAGGCCGTGGTCCAGGACTTCCGCGAGGATTTCATCGACGCGGTCAGTGGCCTCAACGCCGCGCTGGGAACATGACCTATACCCTGATCACTGCCAACCGGAACTATTCCAGCTGGTCGCTGCGCCCCTGGCTGCTGCTAAAGGCGCTGGGCATTGCCTTCGAAGACCGGCTGGAACCCTTCGCCAAGCCCGACAATTACGACGATTTCCGCCGCTTTTCCCCGACGGGTCAGGTCCCGGTGCTGATCGACGGCGCGCGGGTGATTCCGGATTCGCTGGGGATCACGCTTTACCTGGCGGATCGCCATGCGGGCGTTTGGCCGGGCGATGAGGAAGCCCGCATCTTCGCCCAAGGAGCCGTGGCGGAAATGCACGGCGGCTTTGGCCACCTCCGCAACGACTGCACTATGAACGTCGGCGTGCGCGTGGCACCCAAGCCGATGAGCGAGGGCCTGCGCCGCAACGTGGCGCGCGTGCGCGAGATCTTCGAAACCGGCCTGTCGCGCTTTGGCGGGCCGTGGCTGGCCGGGGCGGACTTTTCCGCCGCCGACGCCTTCTTTGCGCCGGTCGCCTTCCGCATCCGCACTTATGGGCTGGACGTGGGCGCTGGGCAGGCCTGGGTCGATCACATGCTGGCCCACCCGGCGATGCTGGAATGGGAACAGGCCGCGCTGGCCGAAACCTGGCGTGAAGCCGCGCACGAGGAAGAACTCGCCGCTGCCGGGGTGATTACCGCCGACTACCGCTGGTAACCCTCTCCATCGCTGGAGAGGGCCAGCCCGTTCAGCCCAGCGCCGCCTTCAGGTCGTCAGCCAGGTCAAGCCGTTCCCACGGGAACAGGTCGCCCTCAGCCTTGCGGCCGAAGTGGCCATAGGCCGCAGTCTTGCGATAGATCGGCTTGTTCAGCCCCAGGTGCGTGCGGATCGAACGCGGGGTCAGCCCGCCCAGCTTGGGCAGCGACAGGATCGCCGCTTCGATCTTGTCATCACCCACCGTGCCGGTTTCATGCGTATCGACATAGAGCGACAGCGGCTTCGACACGCCGATGGCATAGGCCAGCTGGATCGTGCAGCGCGTGGCCAGCCCGGCGGCGACCACGTTCTTGGCGAGGTAGCGGCTGATATAGGCGGCGCTGCGGTCAACCTTGGTCGGGTCCTTGCCGCTGAATGCGCCGCCGCCGTGCGGGGCCGCACCGCCATAGGTATCGACAATGATCTTGCGGCCGGTCAGGCCCGCATCGCCATCCGGCCCGCCGATTTCGAAGCTGCCGGTGGGGTTGATGAAATATTCGGTCTCGCGCAGCAGGACGGGCGGGATCACATCGGCCACCACGCGCTTCACATAGGCGTGCAGTTCGGCTTCCTTGTCGCCCTCGTCATAGCCCGGCGCGTGCTGGGTGGAGACGACCACCGCCGTCGCGGCAACCGGCAGGCTGCCTTCATAGCGCAGGGTCACCTGGCTCTTGGCATCAGGTTCAAGGAACGGCGCGGCGCCGGAATGGCGGTCAGCGGCCATGCGTTCCAGAATCTTGTGGCTGTAATAGAGCGTCGCCGGCATCAGGTCGGGCGTTTCGTCGGTGGCGTAACCGAACATGATGCCCTGGTCGCCCGCGCCTTCATCCTTGTTGGCGGCCGCATCCACGCCCTGCGCGATGTGTTCCGACTGGCCGTGCAGGCGGTTGATGAATTCGAACTTTTCCCAGTGGAAGCCGTCCTGTTCATAGCCGATCTCGCGCACGGTGCGGCGCACGGTGGCTTCGATCTCGTCCTGCGCACCGGGTGCCCAGGCGCCGTTCTCGTACACGCCCTTGCAGCGGATTTCCCCGGCCAGCACGACCAGTTGGGTGGTGCACAGCGTTTCGCAGGCGATCCGCGCTTCGGGATCCTTCGACAGGAACAGATCGACGATCGAATCCGAGATCTGGTCGGCCACCTTGTCGGGATGGCCTTCGGAAACGCTTTCGGAAGTGAACAGGTAATCGGTGCGCATCATGCTCTCTCGATATAAAGCAAGCTTTATGTAACTGTCGTCCTACCCATGGCGGCGGCGTCTGGCAACCAAGGACAGGGCAAGAAGTAATGCGGCCAGGCCAAGCGGAAGCATATTGCCCCACCGCGCGAACGGCGTGGGCGCGCGGGCGGCGGGCAGTGCGCCATCGATTCGCCCGGCTTCATGGCGCGGCACATGCCGTTCGACCACACCGCCCGCGTCGATCACCGCGCTGATCCCGGTGGTGGTGGAACGCAGCACCGGCAGCCCTTCCTCCACCGCGCGCAGCCGCGCCTGGGCCAGGTGCTGGGGCGGGCCCCAGCTGCCGAACCAGCCATCGTTGGACGGGTTGAAGATGAAGTCCGGGCGGTGGGCGCGGTCCACCACCTGGCCCGAAAAGATGATCTCATAACAGATCTGCACGCCCGCCCGGCCCCATGGCCCCAGCTCGATCGTGCGCGGCCCCGGACCGGGCCAGAAATCGATGTCCCCCGGCACCAGCCGGGCGAGGCCCAGCGGGGTCAGCAGCGGGCGCATGGGCAGGTATTCGCCATAAGGCACCAGGTGCGCCTTGGCATAGGAACCGCGGATCTGCCCCGCGCCGTCCAGCGCGGTCACCACGTTGCGCGCGCCTGCCGCCCGGTCCTGGGCGATTTCAAGATCGACCGTGCCCGTCAGCAGCATGGTCTCGGCACCCGCGACCTGGCCCAGCCGCCGCCGCGCCAGCACCGGATCGGCGCCGTAATTGTCGAGGTAATAGCGGTCCGGATAGCCTTCGCGCAGGTAATCGGGCACACCGCTTTCGGGCCACAGCAGCAGGCGGCGGCTATCATCCGCCGCGCCGGACAATGCGGCCAGGCGGCGGAAGTTCGCCTCGTAACTGGCGGGATCGTTGACTTGTTCCTGCGGGATCATCGGCTGGACCAGGGTATAGGCCAGGCCGCCGCGCGGTGCTTGCGCCGTGCCTTGCGGCAGGAACCACAGCGCCGCTGGCAGGGCCACCAGCAGGGCGCCGCGCCAGTCTGCCCGGCCCCGCCGCAGCGCGATCAGCCAGGCCCCGGCCATAATCGCGGCGATCCCCGACAGGCCATAGCTGCCGACCAGCGTGGCCAGCTGCGCCGCCCCGGCCCGGTCGAACGGGCCCAGCAGCAAGGCGCCCAGCGGGTTCCAGGGAAATCCGGTGAACACCCAGCCGCGCAGCCATTCGGTGATGATCCACAGCGCGGCGAACGCCAGCACCAGGCTGGCATAGTTGGCCCGAAAAAAGCGCCAGGTGGCCCAGGCGGCCAGCATCGGCCAGACCGCCAGGTACAACGCCAGCGCCATCACCGCGCCCCAGCCCAGCCAGACCGGCATTGCCGCCTGGTAGGTAAAGGCCACCGCGATCCAGTTGTTGCCCACGGTGAACAGGCCCAGCCCGAACAGCCAGCCGATCAGCGCGGCCTGGCGGCCATTGGGGGCGCGGGCGGTCAGCTCGATCTGGAGCGCCAGCGCGGCCAGCGCGAGCGGCCACAGCCCAAGCGGCTGGAATCCGCAGGCAACCAGCGCGCCCAGCAGCGGCGCCAGCTTGCGCGGATGGGCAAGCACGCGTTCCAGCCAGCCGGTCAGTCGATCCATCATTGCGGGACTAACCGGCCAGTGGGTTAATTGCCAGTGGCTTAGCCGACCGATTCGAGCGTTTCGCCGGATTCGTCCGCAGCCGGCTTCTTGCGCGGGCGGCCGCGCTTGGGCTTGGCTTCGGCGGCCGGTGCTTCGGCTTCGGCGTCATCGCTGCGCGGCGCGCCGATGGCCGGCGGCAGCGAGGAAGGATCGAGCCCGGCGGGGGCATCGCCCTCACCCCGGTCTTCGCCTCGCTCAGCACCCCGGTCATCGCGGCGCGGGCGGCGATCATCGCGGCGCGGACGCAGCCCGCGGCTGGGCCGATCGCCCCGCACGAACGGGTTTTCCGCCGGTTCATAGGGATTGGGCTGCGCGGCAGCTTCCTCGTCAGCCACGACGGTCTCGCCTTCGTCGCTGCGCGGTTCCTCGCTGCGGCGGGGGCGCTCCTCGCGCTCGCGGCGGCTGTAGGTGGGCTGGTCGAAGCTGGGGAAATCGTTGTCCACGGCGAAATCGCCGGCATCGTCACCCTGATCCTCACCGCCTTCCCAGCGGTCCTCGCGGCGCATGCGCTGTTCTTCCTGGCGCTGGCGGCCATCGGCGATCACGCGGAAATAGTGGTCGGCAAACTGGAGGTAATACTCCGCCGTCACGCGGTCACCGTTGAGGTGTGCGTCCTGCGCCAGCTTGCGATACTTTTCCAGCAGCTGCGGCGCATTGCCGCGCGCCCGGCTGTCGATCCGGTTAAGCTGCTGACCGCCGCCGCCGCCACTCTGCCGATTACCCCGGCCGCGCCGCCGATTGTTGCCACGATTGTTGTTATTCAAGGGTGAAAGTTCCCTAATCCGGCGGCCGCCCTCGGCTTGTCCCACCTGTCCGGCCGCATGACCCTGTGCCCTGGCTGCTCCCTGCATGCCGGGGCCCCGACACTTGCGAGCAGCGACGGCAGCTTGCCGTTCCGATTGCAAATGTTGGATTTGACCGACGGGACACGCATTCGGTCCGGCGCTGGCCTGCCTGTGCGCTTACGCGCTGCCACCAGCCTTGCCAAGCGGAATCTTGAGTTCGAGCACGCGGTCGCGTCCGGCCAGGTCGCGGTGGAGGCGGACGGCAAGCCCGGCGGCGTCCGCGATGGCCGCCACCGCCGCGCCCTGGGCTGCGCCGATTTCCACCAGCGCCGCCCCGCCCGGCGCCAGCAAGGCGGGCAATTGCGGGATCAGCGCGCGGTAATCGTCCAGCCCGTCCGGCCCGGCAAACAGCGCGCTGGCCGGTTCGTGATCGCGCACCGACGGGGCCAGCCGCGCGTCCGCTTCGACATAGGGCGGGTTGGCGAGTACGAGGTCGAACGGTCCGCCGAGCGCATCGGCCCAGCGCGGCTGGTGCCAGTCGGCCAGCACCACGTCGGCCCGCTGCGCCAGCCCAAGCGCAGCGGCATTGGCCCGCGCAACGTCCAGCGCCGCCGCGCTGGCATCGATTCCCACCCCGCTGGCCTGCGGCAGGGCATTGAGCACGGCGAGCAGCAAGGCGCCCGAACCCGTCCCGCAATCAAGCACCCGGCGCGCATCGGCCCGCGCGGCAAGGGCAGCCTCGACCAAGACCTCGCTATCCCCGCGCGGGATCAGCACGGCGGGCGAAACCTGCAGCGTCAGCCCGAAGAAGTCCTGCGTGCCGGTGATGTAAGCGACCGGCTCGTGCCCCGCGCGGCGCTCGACCAGCGCGGCGAATCCCGGCGGCACGGGACCGCGCAGGTGCCGCAGCAGCAGGTCGGAACGGGTCACGCCCAGCGCGTGGGCCATCAGCACTTCGGCATCGAGCCGGGCCGTGTCGCTGGTGGCGGACAGTCGCTCCGCCGCGGCGCGCAAGGCCTCGGCGATGGTCGGGCTCACCGCCCTATTCCCCCAGGGCGGCCAGCCGCTTGGCCTGGTCCTCGGCCAGCAGCGCGTCGATCAATTCGCCCAGCCCCGGCCCTTCGAGGATTTCGGGCAGGCGGTGCAGGGTCAGGTTGATGCGGTGATCGGTGACGCGGCCTTGCGGGAAGTTGTAGGTGCGGATGCGTTCGCTGCGGTCGCCCGAGCCGACCATCGCCTTGCGCGCGGCGGCTTCCTCGCCCTGGGCGGCTTCGCGCTGGGCCTCGTAGAGCCGGGCACGCAGCACCTGCATCGCCTTTTCCTTGTTCTTGTGCTGGCTGCGCCCATCCTGGCAGGTCACCACGGTGCCGGTCGGCAAGTGGGTGATGCGCACCGCCGAATCGGTGGTGTTGACGTGCTGTCCCCCGGCCCCGCTGGCGCGGTAGACATCGATCTTGAGGTCCTTGTCCTCGATCTGCACGTCCACTTCATCGGGCTGCGGCAGCACCGCCACGGTCGCCGCGCTGGTGTGGATGCGCCCGCCGCTTTCGGTCACCGGCACGCGCTGGACGCGGTGGACGCCGCTTTCGAACTTCAGCTTGGCGAACACGCCGCTGCCGGTCACTTCGGCGACCACTTCCTTGAAGCCGCCGATGTCGCTGGCATTGGCGCTGACCACTTCGACCCGCCAGCCCTGTTCGGCGGCGAACCGGTCGTACATCCGCAGCAGGTCGGCCGCGAACAAGGCGGCTTCATCCCCACCGGTGCCGGCACGGATTTCGAGCATGGCCGAGCGGCTGTCGGCACTGTCGCGCGGCAGCATGGCAATCGCCAGGCGGTGTTCGGCCTCGGGCAGCGCGTCCTTCAACCGGGCGAGTTCCTCCTCGGCCAACTCGCGCATTTCGGGATCGTCCAGCTCGGCCAGACTGGCCAGTTCGCCGCGCATTGCCGCCACTTCGGCCGCGACCTTGGCGACCGGTTCCAGCTCGGCATAGTCGCGGCTGGCGGCGATGAAGTCCTTGCCCTCCAGCGTGCCCGAAGCCAGCCGCGCCTCGATCTCGGCGAAGCGGGCGGCGATCTGGGCAAGGCGGGCGTCAGGGACGCTCACGCGCGCAGATGCTCCAGCACGGCTTCAACCCGCACGGCGTCCTGCGAATAGCCGGGCGAACGCACGTTGCAGGCAATCTGGCCATCGCGCAGCGTGATCCCGACCAGCACCTTGGCATTGATCTTCGACGCCTTGTCGAAGCGCTTGCGCGGCGATCCGCTGGCGATCATGTCGGCCGACAGGCCGCCGCCGCGCAGCGCCTTCAGCGCCTTGACCCCGAAAGTAATCGCCGCATCATCCTCGATCGCCAGGATCACGTCGAGCAGATCGGCGCTGGCCGCCCCGGCATCAGCCACCAGCATCGCCAGCCGTTCGATCCCGGCGGCCCAGCCCACGGCGGGGGTGTGCGCGCCGCCCAGGCTTTCCATCAGCCCGTCATAGCGCCCGCCGCCCAGCACAGTGCCCTGCGCGCCCAGCCGGTCGGTGACGAATTCGAACGCGGTGTGGCGGTAATAGTCGAGCCCGCGCACCAGCGACGGGGCGCGGGTCCAGGCAACGCCCGCCGCATCCAGCCCGCTGGTGACCTGCGCGAAAAACGCCTGCGCCTCGTCCGAGAGGAAATCGTCGATCTTCGGCGCGTCGGCCACGAACGCCTTGTCGCGCGGGTCCTTGCTATCCAAGATGCGCAGCGGGTTGCGTTCCAGCCGGTCCTGCGAATCTTCGGAGAGCTCGCCCTTCACCGCCCGGAAGTATTCAACCAGCGCGGCGCGCCAGGCTTCGCGGCTGTCGGCATCGCCCAGGGTGTTGAGCATCAGCGTCACGCCATCGGCGATCCCCAACTCATTCAGCAGCTGATCGGCCATGACCAGCAGTTCGACGTCCGCCTGCGGCTCACCTGCGCCAAGGATTTCGGCGTCGAGCTGGTGGAACTGGCGGTAGCGCCCCTTTTGCGGGCGTTCATAGCGGAACAGCGGCCCGTGGGTCGCCACCTTCAAGGGCGCGAACTGCTGCCAGCCGTTCGACAGGAAGGCGCGGCAGATGCCCGCGGTGAATTCGGGCCGCAGGGTCAGCGAATCGCCGCCGCGATCCTCGAAGCTGTACATTTCCTTCGAGACGACATCGGTCGTCTCGCCAATGCTGCGGCTGAACACCTCGGTCTTTTCGAACACGGGCATTTCCACGCGGCGGAAGCGGTAGAGCTTGCGCACGCGTTCGAACGTTTCGACGACATGGGCGAAGGCCTCGGCATCGGCGCCGAAGATGTCCTGGGTCCCGCGAATGGCCTGTGGTGTGCTCATGGCGCTGGCCCCTAGCCGGTTTGCGCTTTGTCGAAAAGCCGCGATGCGCGGATTGCCCGGCGCGCGGCTTGCCGCCATGAACTGGCAATGCACAAGACTTTCGGATCGCTGATCGCCGCGCTTGCCCTTGGCTGCGCCCCCGCCGCCCTCGCCAACGGCCTGTCCGCCCCCGTGGCCGTGCCCATCCAGGCTTCTGTGCCGGATGCCGCCGACGTGCCCTATCCGGGCGGAACCATGCAACTGGACGTGGACGCCAGCGATACGGTGCGCGGCACCTACCGCGTGACGCAGACCGTTCCCGTCGTCCCCGGCACCCGGCAGCTGACCCTGCTGTTTCCCGAATGGCTGCCCGGCAAGCACGCCCCGCGCGGGCCGCTGGCGGAACTGGTCGACATCACCTTCACCGCCAATGGCCAGACCCTGGCATGGAAGCGCGACCGGGTGGAAATGAACGCCTTCCACATCACCCTGCCCGAAGGGGCAAAGGACGTGGTTGCCCGCTTCATCCACACCAGCCCGCTGCAAAGCAGCGAGCGGCGGATTTCGATGACGCAGGAAATGCTCAACCTGCAATTCGACATGATGAGCCTGTACCCGGCCGGACATTACGTCCGCCAGGTCAAGGTGCGGCCATCGGTCATCCTGCCGCAGGGCTGGACCGCCGCGACCGCGCTGGACGGCGTGCGGCAGGACGGCAACCGCTGGACCTGGGCGGAAACCAATTATGAAGTGCTGATCGACAGCCCGATCTTTGCCGGCAAGAATTTCCGCAAGTGGGACCTGGGGCAGAATGTCACGCTCAACGTCGTGGCGGACAAGCCGGAACAGCTCGCGGCCAAGCCCGAACAGATCGAGCTGCACCGCAACCTTGTTACCGAGGCGCGGCTGGCGTTCGGCGCGAACCATTTCGACCGCTATGAATTCCTGCTGGCGCTGACCGACCGGATGGGCGGGATCGGCCTGGAACACCACCGGTCGAGCGAGAACCAGCTGGAGCCGGGCGCCTTCCTCGAATGGGACAAGAACGAATGGGACCGCAACCTGCTGCCCCACGAATATTCGCACAGCTGGTCGGGCAAGTTCCGCCGCCCGGCGCGGCTGTGGACGCCGGACTATCGCCAGCCGATGCAGGGCGACCTGCTCTGGGCCTATGAAGGGCAGGACCAGTTCTGGGGGCTGGTGCTGGCTGCGCGCTCGGGCCTGCAGGGCAAGGACATGGTATTGGGCATGCTGGCCAACTGGGCGGGCAATTTCGCCACCCAGCCGGGCCGCCGCTGGCGCTCGGTCGAGGATACGGGCCATGATCCGGTGTTCGGCGCGCGCAAAGCCAAGCCTTATGCCTCGCTCGCTCGCAGCGAGGACTATTACACCGAAGGCGCGCTGGTGTGGCTGGAAGCCGACCAGATCATCCGCGCCGGCACCGGCGGGAAGAAGTCGATCGACGATTTCGCCAAGGTGTTCTTCGGGATGAACGATGGCGATTGGGGGCAGATCACGTTCGAGCTGGCCGATGTCGCCCGCGACCTGGGCAAGGTCTATCCCTATGACTGGAAGACCTTCCTCGACACCCGGCTGAACCAGCCGAACCAGCCCGCCCCGGTGCGCGGGATCGAGCTGGGCGGCTACCGCCTCAACTGGAAGGAAGAACCCAACCCCTTCGACAAGGCGCGCATGGCCGATGCCAAGAACCTGTCGCTGACTTATTCGCTGGGCCTGACGATCGACAAGGACGCCAGGGTGACCGCGACCCAGTGGGACAGCCCGGCCTTCAACGCCGGGCTGGTGACCGGCACCAAGATTCTGGCGATCAACGGCACGGCCTATTCCGCCGACGACATGAAGCGGGCGATCACCGCCGCCAAGACCGGCGCGCCGCTGGAACTGCTGGTGCAGCGCGGCGACCGCTTCCAGACGGTCAAGCTGGACTACAAGGGCGGGCTGCGTTGGCCCTGGGTTGAGCGCGCCGCCCCCGGCACCGGCCCGGTCGGCCTGGACCTGCTGCTGCTGCCCAGGCGGGCCCAGGGCGGCAAAGCCAAGTGACCGCGCGGCGCGGCCCGCTTCGCGCCCTGCGCACCTTGCTGGGCCAGCGGATCGCGCCGCCGCGCTTTGTCCTGTTCATGGCGGTGATGGCAGCCGTGGCGCTGGGCTGGCGGCTGGCCCGTGCCAGCCCGCCGGGCGACGCGCTGGTGCTGGGGTTTGACGTGGCCGCGCTGGCCTTCATCCTGTCGCTTTCCCCCTTGCTGCGCGATCGCAGCGCGGCGGCAATGCGCCGCCACGCCGCGCAGAACGATGCCAACCGCCCGACCGTACTGGTGGTCACTGCCGCCACCGCGCTGGCGATCCTGGCCGCAATCAGCGCGGAACTGCCGGCCGCGCACCACGGCGAGCCGCTGGCGATCGTCAAGCTGATCGCCACGCTGGCGCTGTCGTGGGTGTTCACCAACCTGGTGTTCATGCTGCACTATGCGCACATGCACTATTCGCGCGGGCCCGATGGCCGGGACCTTGGCGGGTTCGACTTTCCCGGCACGCCCGAGCCGGATTACTGGGATTTCCTCTATTTCAGCTTCACCGCCGGGATGAGCTTTGCCGCCAGCGACGTCGACGTGACCCACACCGCCGTGCGCCGCGTGCTGACCGCGCACAGCGTCTTGAGCTTCGTGTTCAACATCGGCGTGCTGGCCTTTTCGATCAACGTGCTGGCCGGCGCGGCGGGTTAGGGATTGGTTGATTGGTGCGGACAGGCCATCCGGCCTGTCCTTGCGACACCAGCCCGCTCCCCCGGCCCAACCACCCGTTCAAGGTACCCTGTGGGTGGTTGGGCCGGGGGAGCGGGCTGGTGCTGCAAGCCAACCGCGGATGCGATTGGCGCACCAAAGAAAGAACCCGCAAAGGCGTGTTGCAGCGCAACATTATCGCCGCTAAGGCGATCCCACTATGCGTATCGACAAGATCCCCGTGGGCGATAACCCGCCCGAGAGCCTTAACGTCATCATCGAAGTGCCCGTCGGCGGCGAACCCGTGAAGTACGAGTTCGACAAGGAATCGGGCGCGCTGTTCGTGGACCGCATCCTGCACACGCCGATGCGTTATCCCGCCAACTACGGCTTCGTTCCGCACACCCTGTCGGACGATGGCGACCCGCTGGACGCGCTGGTGATCGCGCGCTCGCCGTTCGTCCCGGGCTGCGTCATCCGCGTCCGGCCGATCGGTGTGCTGAACCTGGAAGACGAGCACGGCGGCGATGAAAAGCTGATCTGCGTGCCGGTCGATTCGACCTTCCCGTATTATTCGGACGTGGGCGAACGCAAGGACCTGCCCTCGATCGTGCTGCAGCAGATCGAACACTTCTTCACCCACTACAAGGACCTGGAAGCTGAAAAGTGGGTCCGCATCGGCAAGTGGGGCGATGCCGACGATGCCAAGCGCATCGTGCTGGAATGCATCGAGCGCTACGAAGCAGACAAGGCCGCCAAGGCCGCTGCGGTTGACTGATAACCCTCGGGGAAGGCCAACCGGCCTTCCCCGGGTTTCCTGCTAATCCCCTGCCACCGTCATGCCGTCGACCCGGATCGTCGGCACGTTGACGCTGCGATACCATTCCAGGTCATTCGCCACGCTGAGGTGGGCGAACATGTCGAGCAGGTTGCCGGCCACGGTGAATTCCGCCACCGGCCCGGCCAGTTGCCCATCGACGATCCGGTAGCCCGACGCACCGCGGCTGTAATCGCCGGTCACGCCGTTCACGCCGTGGCCAATCAATTCCATGACATAGACGCCGTCCTTGATGTCGGACATCAATTCGGCCGGGGTCGCGCTGCCGGCGGACAGGTGCAGGTTGGTCGTGCCCACGCCCGGCGCGCCGCCGTGGCCGCGCACCGCGTGGCCGGTCGGCGCCAGGCCCAGTTGCCGGGCCGAGGCGCTGTCCATCAGCCAGCCGCCCAGCTTGCCATCGGCCACCAGCACGGTGCGCGCCGTGGGCAGCCCTTCCCCGTCGAACGCGCGCGAGGACAGTCCGCGCGGACGCAGCGGATCATCGACAATCTCGATCCCCGGCGCGAACAGCTGCGCGCCTTCCTTGCCCAGCAGGAAGCTGGCCCGGCGCGCGATCGAACTGCCCGACATCGCCCCGGTCAGGTGTCCGACCAGCGAACCGCCAACGCGCGGATCGAACACCACCGGCAGCGGCCCGCTCTTGAGCTTGCCGGGGTTCAGCCGCCGGACGGTGCGTTCGCCCGCCTCGCGGCCGATCTCGGCCGGGTCGGGCAGGTCCGCCAGGTGCCGGGCGCTGCGCCAGGCATAGTCGCGCTGCATGGCCGAACCTTCGCCCGCGACCACCGTGGCCGACAGGCCGTGCATTGCCCCTTCATAGGCCCCGGCAAAGCCGTGACTGGTGACGAGGGCAAAGACCCGCCGCGCCACGCTGGCATGGCCGCCTTCGCTGTTGGTCACCCCGGCCACGGCGCGCGCGGCATCTTCCGCCGCCAGCGCGCGTTCACGCAGGTCCTGCGGCGACAGCGCGGTGGCATCGGCAATGTCGAGATCAACGAACGGCCCGCTTGCCAGCCGGTCCTGCGGGGCAAGCCCGGCATACTGGTCTTCGGGCGTGGCGCGGGCCATGGCCACCGCGCGCTCGGCCAGTTCGGTCAGCGCCGCGTCCGACAGGTCGCTCGACCCGATCGAGGCCGAGCAGCGACCGACGAACACCCTGAGGTCAAGGTGCTCGCTTTCGGAGCGTTCGATGTCTTCCAGTTCGCCCAGCCGGACCGACACCCCTTCGGAAGATCCGCCCGCATAAACCGCATCGGCAGCATCGGCGCCGGCGCGGCGGGCAAGGTCGATCAGCGCGGCGGCGCGATCCTGGGCCTGTTGGGGCGTAAGCATGGGCGGTGAGCAACTCCGTAAGCGGGAGCTGCCGATCTAGGGATCAGCCCGGCATTGTGCAATCAGCCGATCGCCAGCGCCAGCAGCTTGAACAATGCGGTGACCATGAAGGGCAGGCCCACAGCCATCGCCCACAGCCAGCGCTGGTCGCGGCGGTAGTAGCTGACGAATTCGGGATCGGCCGCCTGCGCGTCCGACAGGCGCGCCCAGCGCCGTTCAAACCGACGGCAGGCCGGGATGATCGCGGCGACCAGCAGGACCAGCGCGAAATAGGGCAGGATCGACCCGCCCTGCCCGTGCAGCGCGCCCATCGTCACGAAGATCTGCAAGCCGGTATAGACCAGCAGGGCATAGGCGATATTGTCGCTCATCCGCTTGCGCCAGTCGAGCGGCTTGGCATTGGCCCGATTGTTGACGGCGGCGTTCCACACCTTGACCATCGGCATTCCCCTCTCGTTCCCCGGAGGCGGAGTAAATCACCGAAGGCGGCCCCTTGCAAGACTCGTTTACCATTGCCGTGCAATGCGGTTTATCGCCGGTCATGCACGAATCTTGCCAATTGGCACCGCAGGTGCTTGCCGACCGGACGGGGGGCGCATAAATGACGCAAGTGATGACCGAAACCGTTCAATCCGAGCGCTCCGGCGCCAGCGCCGCCCAGCCGATCCCGCAGGGCGGGCTGGAAGTGATCTCGATCGCCAAGAGCTATGACAAGCGCGCGGTGCTGACCGACATTTCGCTGTCGGTCGGCAAGGGCGAGGTGCTGGGCCTGCTTGGCCCCAACGGCGCGGGCAAGACCACTTGCTTCTATTCGATCATGGGGCTGGTGCGGCCCGACAGCGGCCGGATCCTGATGGACGGGGTCGATGTCACCCACCTGCCGATGTATCGCCGCGCAATCCTTGGCCTCGGCTACCTGCCGCAGGAAACCAGCATCTTTCGCGGCATGACGGTCGAACAGAACATCAATTGCGTGCTGGAACTGGTCGAACCCGATCCGGCCGTTCGCGCTGACGAGCTGGAACGCCTGCTGGGCGAATTCGGCCTGACCCGGCTGCGCACCAGCGCGGCCATGGCGCTGTCGGGCGGGGAACGCCGCCGCTGCGAAATCGCCCGCGCGCTGGCGGCCAAGCCGTCGATCATGCTGCTCGACGAACCCTTCGCCGGGATCGACCCCTTGTCGATCAGCGACATCCGCGACCTGGTGAAAGACCTGAAGCAGCGCGGCATCGGCGTGCTGATCACCGATCACAACGTGCGCGAAACGCTGGATATCGTGGACCGCGCCTGCATCATCTATGGCGGGCAGGTGCTGTTCGCCGGCAGCCCCGAAGCGCTGGTCGCGGACGAGAACGTGCGCCGCCTGTACTTGGGCGAAGGCTTCACGCTCTGATCGGGGCGGGTCGCGGAACGGATCAATGGCGCTGGGGCCTCGCCTCGACCTAAGGCAAAGCCAGTCGCTGGTAATGACGCCGCAATTGCAGCAGGCGATCAAGCTGCTGGCGCTGTCGAACCTCGAAATCGAAACCTTCATCGGCGAAGCGCTCGACGGCAACCCGCTGCTCGAACTGGGTGACGGCGCGCCCGCCGCACCCGACACCGTCCCGGACGAAATCGACGCGCGCCGCACCACGCTGGAAAGCTCGCCGGTCGATCAACTGGTTGCCGAAGGGCGCGCGGCGGACGACCGCCCGCTCGACATCGACGCCGCCGCGCTCGATACCGAGCGCGACACCGGTGATGGCGAGCGCGGCGATTGGGGTGCGGAACTACGCGGCCCGGCCGGCGAAGACGGCCCGGGGATCGACGAGCGCGGCGGCGGCGAGCCGAGCCTGGCCGAACACCTCGACAGCCAGATCGGTCCGGCGGCGCGCGATCCGGTGCAGGCCTTCATCGCCCGCCATATCGCCGGCCAGTTGGACGAGGCGGGCTATCTGCCGGTGCCTTTGCGCGAGATCGCGGCGGAACTGGGGGTCAGCGAGGACCTGACCGAGGACGGCCTGGCGCTGATCCAGTCGCTCGATCCCACCGGGGTCGGCGCGCGCGGCCTGGCAGAATGCCTGATCCTGCAAGCGAAAGAGGCGGACCGCTATGATCCGTGCATGGCCCGCCTGCTCGACAACCTCGACCTGCTGGCGCGCGGGGAACTGCCCCGGTTGAAGCGGATGTGCGGCGTTGACGACGAAGACTTCGCCGAGATGCTCGCCGAACTGCGCGGATACGATCCTAAACCAGGCTTGAGGTTTGGTTCGGGCGGGGGCGAGCCGGTAACGCCGGACATCCTGGTCACCCCGCGCAAGGACGGCGGCTGGGACGTCAGCATCAACCAGGCCACCCTGCCCCGCCTGATCGTCAACCGCAGCTACTATGTCGAAATGCGCCATGCCTGCGACGACAAGGCCGCGCGCGGCTGGCTGTCGGACAAGCTGGCCGATGCCAACTGGCTGGTGAAGGCGCTCGACCAGCGGCAGAAGACCATCCTGAAAGTGGCGAGCGAACTGGTGAAGCAGCAGGACGGGTTCTTCCGCCACGGCGTCTCGCAGCTCCGCCCGCTGACCCTGCGCCAGGTGGCCGAGGCGATTGCCATGCACGAAAGCACGGTCAGCCGGGTCACCAGCAACAAGTATCTGCACTGCGAGCGCGGCACCTTCGAGCTGAAATACTTCTTCACCAGCGGCGTCGGTTCGACCGATGGCGAAGGCGGCGCTTCCGCCGAAGCGGTAAAAGCCGCGATCAAGCAGTTGATTGACAACGAGGATCCCAAGGCGATCCTGTCGGACGACACGCTGGTCGATCTGCTCAAGGCGCGCGGCTTCGAACTCGCCCGCCGCACCGTGGCCAAGTACCGCGAGGCGATTGGCCTGGGCAGTTCGGTGCAGCGCCGCCGGCAAAAGGCACTGGCGGGGGTGCGATAATCGGCTAGGCTGCCCCCAAATCGCTTCCGGGGAGAACCTGCCATGAAATTCCGTCTGCTGGGCGCTGTCGCCCTGGCCGCCTGTGCCATGCCGCTGGCCGCCAAGCCCGTAACCTACCGCGTGGTCACCCAGGACACCGACATCGGCCACTACATCGTCGATACCGAGGGCGACCGGGTGACGGTGGACTATGACTTCAAGCAGAACGGACGCGGGCCGACGATCAAGGAAAGCCTGCGGCTGGACAAGGACGGCCGCCCGGTCGACTGGACGATCACCGGGCGCACCACGTTCGGCAACGCGGTGAACGAACGCTTCACCCGCACGGCGAAGGGCGCGCAATGGCGCGACCTGTCCGGCCCCGGCAAGATCGCGGGCAAGGACGCGCCGCGTTTCTATGCCGCGCAGAACGGCTCACCGCTGGACGTGTCGCTGCTCGCCAAGGCGCTGCTCGCCGCGCCGGACAAGAGGCTGCCGGTGGCCCCGGGCGGCACGGCCACGCTGCGCGAACGCGCGCGCGCCAGCTTTGACGGTCCCGATGGGCGGCTGGACGCGATCACTTACGAGCTGGGCGGACTGTCGCTTGCCCCGCTGTACATCACGCTGGACGGCAAGGGCGAGTTCTTCGCCTTTGCCACGCCCGATCTGATCATCGCCCGCGCGGGCTATGAAAAGGCCGCCGACAAGCCGCTGCGCGACTTGTCCGAACGGCTCGCCTCGGAACGGCTGGCGGGGCTGCAGAAGGACGGCGCGCACCGCTATGCCGGGCCGGTGCGGATCCGCAACGTCCGCCTGTTCGATCCGCGCGCCAAGGCGCTGACCGCGCCCAGCGACGTGGTGGTTGCCGGGCGCGCCATCGCCGAAGTGCTGCCAGCCGGCAGCAAGGCGACGGCGGGCGAAACGGTGATCGACGGGGCCGGCGGCACCTTGGTGCCGGGCATGTTCGAAATGCACGGCCACCTGGGCCAGGAAGACGCGCTGCTCAACGTCCTGGCCGGGATCACCTCGCTGCGCGACATGGGCAATGACAACGCCGTGCTCGACCAGTTGATCCATCGGATCGAGGCGGGCGAGGTGGCCGGCCCGCGCGTGGTGCGCAGCGGCTTCATCGAAGGCAAGAGCCAGTTCAGCGCGCGCAACGGGATTCTCGCCTCAAGCGAGGCCGAAGCGCTTGACGCGGTGCGCTGGTATGCGGCGCGCGGCTATTGGCAGGCCAAGCTGTACAATTCGATGGACCCGGCCTGGGCCCCGGCGGTGGTCGCCGAAGCGCACCGCCACGGGCTGCGCGTGGCCGGGCACGTGCCGGCCTTTTCCAGCGCCGACGCGATGATCGCCGCCGGGTTCGACGAGCTGACCCACGTCAACCAGCTGATGCTGGGCTGGGTGCTGCAACCCGGCGAGGATACCCGCACCCTGTTCCGCTTCACCGCGATGCGGCGCTTCCCCACGCTCGACATCAAGTCGGCCAAAGTCCAGGGCACGCTGGACGCGATGGCCGCCCGCAAGGTTGCGCATGAACCGACCATCGGCATCCACGAGCTGGGCCTGACCGCGCTGGACGGCCAGGCCAATCCCGGCGCGCTGGATTATATCGACCACATGCCGCCGTCCGAGCAGCGCCAGCTGAAGCAGGCGCTGTTCGGGGCCGATACCCCGCAGCAGCGCGCCGAATATGTCGCCGCCTATGGCAAGATCCTCGAAACGCTGACCGAGATGAACCGCAAGGGCATCCTGCTGATCCCGGGCACAGATACCGGCGGGGCCTTCACCTATCACCGCGAGCTGGAACTGTTCGGCAAGCTGGGGATGACCCCGGCCCAGGTGCTGTCGCGCGCCACGCTGGAAATGGCGCAGTACCTTGGCCAGGACCAGCAGCTCGGCTCGATCGAGCGCGGCAAGCTGGCCGACTTCTTCCTGATCCCCGGCGATCCGACCAAGGATCTCAAGGCGATCAAGGCGATCGGCATGGTGGTCAAGGACGGGACGGTCTATTTCCCGCCCGAAATCTATCCCAAGCTGGGCATCCGGCCCTTCGCTCCCGCCCCCAGGGTGGAGACCGCGAAGTGAGCGGCGGGATGATCTGGACGGCAGCGGCCGCGCTCTACCTGCTGTTCCGCCTGTGGTACGACAGCTGGCGCGGCCCGCTGACCAAGGCGGAGATCGACGCCTTCTTTGCGGCGGTGCAGGGCAAGTTCTCCGGCGGCAACGATCCGGCCGTGCTGCGCTCCTTCCTCGAGGCGGACGACGGCAAGGAATTCGTCATGCTCAACCTGGTCAAGGTCGAACAGGGCGTGGTCGCGGATCCGCACACGGGCGAACCCGTCCCCGGTCCCGAGATGATGCGGCGTTATTCCGATCCGTTCGTGCGCGCGCTGATCCGGCGCGGCGGGCATCCCGGCATGGTCGGGCGCAAGGTTGGCCCTTATGTCGATGCCTGGCAGGTCGAACCCGATCCGGGTTGGACCATCTTCGGGCTGATGCGCTATCGCAGCCGCCGCGACATGCTGGCGATGATCACCGATCCGCGCTTTGCCGATCACCACGCCTTCAAGCTGCTCGGCATCCCGACCACGTTCAGCTTTCCGACCCAGCGGCAGGTCTCGATCTATGCCGGCCCGCGCCTGACCGTGGCACTGGTTCTGGCGCTGGGCGCGGCGCTGGCGCATCTGGCGGTGCTGGCCGCAAGTGCCTGAAATATGGCAACGGCTTGTCCGGTTTTTATTGTATTACCCAAGCGATACACTATCCTCCGGGGCATGATCTCCGGCGGAGTGGACCATGTTTGATTTCCTGAAAAAGCAGTTCGTTGACGTCATCGAATGGCTGGAAGAACCGGGCCAGCTGGCCTGGCGGGTGCCGTTTGCCGATCACGAGATCCAGAACGGCGCGCAGTTGACCGTGCGCGAAGGGCAGATCGCTGCCTTCTTCAACGAAGGGCAACTGGCCGATTTCTTCGGCCCCGGGCTGCACACGCTGGACACGGCCAATCTGCCGGTGCTGACCAACCTGCTGAACTGGGACAAGGCGTTCAAATCGCCGTTCAAGTCGGACGTGGTGTTCTTCTCGATGCGCGAACAGGCCGGGCTGAAATGGGGCACCAGCCAGCCGGTCACCGTGCGCGACGCCGATCTGGGGCCGGTGCGGCTCCGCGCCTTTGGCACCTATTCCTTCAAGATCAACGAATTGCAGCCGTTTTCCCAGCGCATTCTGGGCACCACCGGCGAAGTCACCGCGCAGGCGCTCGAAGCGCAACTGCGTTCGGCCATCGTCACCGCCATCGCCGCCGCGCTGGGCGGCAGCGGCGTACCGTTCCTTGACCTGGCGGCGAACCAGCAGGCCATGTCAGACAAGATCAAGGCCGAAGTGGACAAGGCCTTTGCGGCCTGGGGCCTGTCGTGCCTGACCTTCTTCGTCGAAAGCGTGTCGCTGCCCGATGAAGTCCAGGCCCATCTCGACAAGGGCACTTCGATGCGGGCGATCGGCGATCTGGACAAGTACACCAAGTTCCAGGCCGCCGAAGCGCTGGAAAAGGCCGCCGGGCAGGATGGCGGCCTGGCCGCGATGGGCGCCGGGATGGCCGCCGCCGCCGCGATGGGCGGGGCCATGGCTCAGGGCCTGGGCACTGGCGGCAGCGCGGCTGCCAGCGCCGCGCCCGCCACCCCAGCCGAGGATCCCTTCGCGCTGATCGAAAAGCTGCACAAGCTGCTGACGATGGGCGCGCTGTCGCAGGCCGAATTCGACGCCAAGAAGGCCGAACTGCTGGGCCGGGTGAAGTAGGGCCGAAGGCGCCGGGGGACACGCGCGGTGAGCGAACTTTCCTGTCCGTCGTGCGGCGCCCCCGTGCCGGTGCGCAGCGCCGCGCTGCCTTATGTCACCTGCCCTTATTGCCAGACCCTGATCCGCCGCGAGGGCGAAGCGCTGAGCGCGATCGGCAAAAGCGCGGTGCTGCCGTTCGACGTGTCGCCGATCCAGCTCGGCACTGCCGGCAGCTTCGGCCCGGTGCGCTTCAGCGTGGCCGGACGGGTGCGCTGGGGGTGGGCCGACGGATCGTGGAACGAATGGCTGCTCGATTGCAGCGACGGCCAGCCGCGCTGGCTGGGCGAGGCGATGGGCAGCTTCATGCTGACCGAGGAACATCCCGAGTTACTCGAGCGCGCCGAACTGCACGGCTTTGCCGAAGGCGCCGCCCTGGCGCGCGGCACCCGGCTGACACTGGGGGACGAGGAGTTCGAGGCAAGCGACATCAAGACCGCGCAGTGCCTGGGCAGCGAGGGTGAACTGCCCCGCCCCACCCCGGCGGCAAGCGAACTGGTCAGCATCGACCTGCGCGGCAGCCGGGGCGGCGTGATCAGTCTGCAACGGGACGGCGCCGGCCCCAGCGCCTGGCTGGGCACGGCGTTGGACCTGGCCGCACTGCGCCCCACTGGCCTGCGCCAGCTGGACGGCTGGACCATCCCGGTGGGCCTGCGATGAACGCGGCGCGCGCCATCACCTGCCCCAATTGCGGGGGGACCATCGCGGTCAAGGCGGCGGGCTATTCCGTGTCGGTCGGCTGCCAGCACTGCGGCGCGCTGCTGGATGTTGCCCACCCGGACGTGGCGGTAATTGAACAGTACGAAGGCGCGATGCAGGACCTGCCGATCCCGCTGGGGCGGCGCGGCACCTTGCTGGACACCGAATGGGAAGCGATCGGCGCGCTGGCGCGCAGCGA
Organism: Novosphingobium sp.; assembly: GCF_041905565.1. Taxonomy (GTDB): domain Bacteria; phylum Pseudomonadota; class Alphaproteobacteria; order Sphingomonadales; family Sphingomonadaceae; genus Novosphingobium. Next base: position 207,868 of record NZ_JAYRKX010000003.1, read on the forward strand.
CGGCGATGTGGACTGGACCGAAACGCTGCTGTTCAACCCCTATGCCGGCTATCGCTGGCTGGTGCTGAGCGAAGGCGAATGGACCTTTGGCACCATGCTGATCGACCGCCCCACCGGCAGCGGCGGCGCGGCGCTGTGGCGCGGCGCGCGCTATACGCAGGACTATGATCCGGCGCCGACCACCACCACCCGCGTGATCGGCGAATTCTACTGGCGGGTCCGCGCCGGGGATGAAGTGAGCGCGGCCACATACAGCCACGGCGATGAACTGCTGTCGGCTGAATGGAGCGCCGACGAAGTCAACTGGACCCACCTGGTGCCGGTGCCCGGCGACACGGTGAAGCAGGCTTTCCGCCTTGCCCCGCCCGCCGGCAGCGGCCCGCGCCCGGCGTTTGGCCGGCGCGGCGTGCAGGGCCTGACCGCGACCGCCGCGCCCAGCGACGATGGCCTGGCCGCCCGCCTGGGCGAAGCCTATGACGCGGCCGAGGGCATGGCCTGGTCGGACCTGCCGCGCATGTTCGCTCTCGCCCTCGCAACGCTGCTGCTCTCGCTGCTGGCGATGATCGCGCTGGGCTGGACCACGGCCAGCGTCAACGCCGAAACGCAACTCGTGGTCGGCGGACCGGAAGTGAGCGTGCCGGTGGGCCGGATCACGATCAACCGGCCCTACCAGGCGGTATCGATCGCTGCGCGCGCCGACCCGTTCGAGAACCGCTGGATCGACATCGACTATACCTTGGTCGACCGGGCCACCCAGCGCGGCTACACCGCCTATGGCGTGGTCGAACATTACACCGGGCGCGACAGCGACGGGACCTGGAGCGAGGGCAGCCATTCCACCACCACCCGCTTTTCCAGCGTGCCGCGCGGCAGCTATGACGTGGTCGCCCAGCTCAAGGCCAATGCCTGGGGCGGATCGAGCTTTACCCCTGCGGCCACAAGCGGTTCGGCCTGGGCCAGCGACGAACGCATCCGCGTGAAGCTGACCGCCAGCGCCGGCGGGATCATGTGGGGCAACCTGTGGCTGGAACTGGCGCTGCTGCTGGGCGTGCCGCTGCTGATCCTGTGGTGGCGGCACAACAACGATGATGATGATTGACCGATGAGCAAACGCCTGATCCTGTTCGCCGCCTGGTGCCTGATGGTCTTTTCGGGATCGGTCGCGGCGGCCTGGTACGGCTGGTCGCCGTTTTCCGACGAAGCCCGCGGCGGCGGCGCGGGCGTGCGCGGTCCGACCCACAAATGACATTTCCCAGGGAGCAAGCCATGATGCTGACCACCGACACTTTCCTTGCCACCATGCTCTATGCCGGGCTGGGCATCGCGATCTTCATCATCAGCTTCGTGCTGGTTGACCGGCTGACTCCGGGCGAGCTGTGGCGCGAGATCATCGAGCGGCAGAACAACGCCGTGGCGATCCTGGCCGGGGCCGTGGCGATCGGCATTTCCACGATCATCGCTGCCGCCGTGCATGGCTGAAGCACCCCCGGCGGGCACGCCGGACGAGCCGCCCGCCCCGGCCTCGCTGGCCGCAATCCTGCTGCTGTCCGTGCTGGTGGTCGCCACCTGCGGGCTGATCTACGAATTGCTGGCGGGCACGCTGGCCAGCTATTTGCTGGGCGACAGCGTCACCCAGTTTTCAACCGTGATCGGCGCCTATCTGTTCGCCATGGGGATGGGCAGCTGGCTGTCGCGCTATGTCCGCGGCGACGAGATGCGCGTGTTCGTGCGGGTCGAAGTGCTGATCGCGCTGCTCGGCGGCTGGTCGGCCGCCGGGCTGTTCCTGCTGTTCCCGCTGGTCGCGGACTTCCGCTTCGCGCTCTATGCCCTGGTCCTGGCGATCGGGGCGATGGTCGGCCTGGAAATCCCGCTGCTGATCCGCATCCTCCAGCACCGCTTCGCCTTTCGCGAGCTCGTGTCGAACGTGCTGACTTTCGACTATGTCGGCGCGCTGGTCGCCTCGGTCCTGTTCCCGCTGCTGCTGGTGCCCCGGCTGGGGATGATCCGCACCGGGTTCGTCTTTGGCCTGGCCAATGTCGCGGTGGCGATCGCGCTGTTGGTGGTGCTGGGCCGCGCCCGCCGCAAGGTCGCGGCCGATCTGGTCGCCGCGCTGCTGGTCGCCGCCAGCCTGGTGGCCGGGCTGGTCATGGCCGAACGGCTGCAACGCTGGTCGGAAGTGGCCGCCTATGCCGAACCGATCGTCTACGCCCGCTCCACCCCGTACCAGCGGATCGTGCTGACTCGGCGCGGGGATGATCTCAGGCTCTATCTCAACGGCAACCTGCAATTCTCCTCGCGCGATGAATACCGCTATCACGAGGCGCTGGTCTGGCCGGCGCTGGGCCGGGTGGCCAATCCGGCCCGGGTGCTGGTGCTGGGCGGCGGCGATGGCCTGGCCGCGCGCGAAGTGCTGCGCGATCCGCGCGTGCGGCAGGTGACGCTGGTCGATCTTGACCCGGAAATGACCCGGCTGTTCCGCGACACGCCGCAGCTTGCCGCGCTTAACGGCCATGCCCTCGCCTCGCCCCGGCTGCGGGTGGAAAACGCCGACGCGTTCCGCTGGGTGCGCGGCGCGGCGGGCCAGTACGACGCGGTGATCGTGGACTTTCCCGATCCGACCGAATTCTCGCTCGGCAAGCTCTATACCGAGAACTTCTACCGCGAGGTCGCGCGGCTGCTCGCCCCGAACGGGGTGATGACGGTGCAGAGCACGTCCCCGCTGATCGCCCCGCGCAGCTTCTGGACCGTGGCCAGCACGCTGGAAGCCGCCGGGCTGACCGCGCGCGGCTATCACGCCTATGTCCCCAGCTTTGGCGAATGGGGCTTTACCATGGCCGCGCACGGCGCAATTCCGGCGCAGGCGACGATCCCGCCGGGCTTGCGGTTCCTGACCCAGGCCAGTGAGCCGCTGCTGTTCCACTTCCCCCCCGACATGGCCCGCCGCCCCGCCCCGGTGAACCGGCTCGACAACCAGGCGCTGGTGCGCAGCTTTGCCGAGGAGTGGGGCCGCTATGACGGTTGAGGCCAGCCGCCGCGCGGTGCTGGCGGCGGGTCCGGCGCTGGCCGCCGCCGCGCTGCTGCCGGGCGGATGCAGCGGCCCCACCCCGTTTCCCGGCACGCTTGGCGGGGCGGACATGGCGCGCGGCCACCGCCTGCGCACCCGCGCCTTTCCCCCGCCCACCGCGCCAGATGACCGCGCCGGCGTGGTGATCGCCGGGGGCGGCGTGGCCGGCCTGTCCGCCGCCTGGGCGCTCAGCGAAGCCGGCTACACCGATTTCGTGCTGTACGAGTTGGAGGACGAGACTGGCGGCAACGCCCGGTCGGGCCGCAACGCGGTATCCCCCTATCCGCTGGGCGCGCATTACCTGCCCGTCCCCAACCGCGAGGCGCGCGCGCTGCACCGCATGCTGGACCAGTTCGGCATGGTCACCGGGCGCGACGGGGCGGGCGCCCCCCGATTCGATCCGCTGCAACTGTGCGCCGATCTGGAAGAGCGCGTGCTGCGCGGCGGCAAGTGGCACGAAGGGCTGTTTCCCGCCGCCGGCCTGCCCCCTGAGGACCTGCGCCAGCGCGATGCCTTCTTCGCCCGCATGGCCGAATTTCGCGCCGCGACGGGCAGCGATGGCCGCCCCGCCTTTGCCAGCCCGATGGCGCTGTCCAGCCGCGATCCGCGCTTCGCAGCGCTCGACGGGCAAAGCTTTGCCGCCTGGCTGGCGGCGCAAGGGTTCACCGCGCCCGCCCTGCTCGCCCACCTGCGCTATTGCTGCCGCGACGATTACGGGACCGAGCCGGACCAGGTTTCCGCCTGGGCGGGGATCCACTATTTCGCGGCGCGGCGCGGCTGGGCAGCGGATGGCGCCGGGGACCGGGAACTGACCTGGCCCGAAGGCAACGGCCGCCTCGTGCAGCTGCTGCGCGAACGGCTGGCGGCCCACTTGCGCCCGGCCAGCCCCGTATTCGCCGCCCGGCCGGATGCAGGCGGCGTGATCGTCGACCGGTTCGACATCGCCAGCGGCCAGTCGCGCCGCACCCGCGCCGCGCTGGCGATCCTGGCCATGCCGCACTTCGTGGCCAGCCGCATTGCCCCCCTGCCCGGCCCGGCCGGCCAGTTCAGCTATGCGCCCTGGGTGGTCGCCAATGTCACGGTCAGCCGCCGCCCCGCCGGGCCCGGTGCGCCACTGGCCTGGGACAATGTCTCCACCGGCAGCGAATCGCTGGGCTACGTCATGGCCACGCACCAGTCCTCAAGCGCGGGCCAGGGCCCCGCCGTGCTGACCTGGTATCTGCCGCTGTCGCGCGAAACCCCGCGCGCCGCGCGCGAGGCGCTGCTGGCCCGCACGCTGGGCGAATGGCAGGCGCTGGTGCGCGACGATCTGCTGACGATGAACCCGGACCTGGACGGCGCGATCGAGCGGATCGACCTGTGGCGCTGGGGCCATGCGATGATCCGCCCGGTGCCGGGGTTCCTGTCGGACCCTGCCCGCCAGGCCGCCACCGCGCTGACGCCGCCGCTGCTGCTCGCCCATTCCGACCTGTCGGGCCTGTCACTGTTCGAGGAGGCGCACTACCGCGGCGTCGCCGCTGCCGAAGCCGCCTTGCGCGCACTGGGCCATTCGTTCACGAGCCTGCTGTGACCCCGCCCGCCCCCGCCCTGCCCCACGGCATCCACCTGATCGCCGACCTGGCCGCCAGCCGGGGGCTGGACGATCCCGCCTTTGTCGAAGCCGCTCTACGCGAAGCGGCAGCGGCGGCGCGGGTGACGCTGCTGGGCCTCAACCTGCATCACTTCGGCGCGGCCTTCGGGGTGACCGGGGTGGCCTTGCTGGCCGAATCCCACATCTCGATCCACACCTGGCCCGAACACGGCCTGGCCGCGATCGACATCTTCACTTGCGGGGCCGACGCCCGCCCCGACGCCGCACTGGACGCGCTGGTGGACCGGTTCGCGGCAAAGGTGCAGCGGCTGGAACGGATCGAACGGCTCGGCCAGGCCTGATCGGGCAGGCCCGCCCGGCCAGGATCGTCAGACCCCGGCCGGATCGCGGTGGCGCGCCTGCGCGCTGAGCCGGATCGCGGCATTGCCCGCGCCATAGGCGTCATAGCCGCGCCGCTGGACCACTTCGAAGAACACCCGCTTGGCCACCGCCCGGCTATAGAACTGGAAGTATTCGCCCCGCTCATCCCGGTCATACAGGATGTTGAGCCGCGCCATCCGCGCGACCAGGTCCGCGTCCAGACCAAAGCGCGCTTCGATATCGGCGTAATAGTTCGGCCCGATTTCCAGCATCGGCAGCCCTGCCGCCTGCGCCCGCTCGGCCGCGCCGAACACATCGTCCGTGGCAAAGGCGATGTGCTGCACGCCCGCGCCGAAATAGTTGTGAATGAAGCGGGTCGAAAGCGAATTGGCCGCCATCGACCCGTTCAGGGTAAAGCGCACCCCCCGCCCCGGAGTTTCGACCGCCTGGCTGTAGACGATCCCCATCGGGTCGGCGATTTCCAGCTGCGGCGTCTTGGTCATCGCGAACAGCGCCGTGTAGAACAGCAGCCAGCTGAGGAATTCCTCGTACTGCATGGTCTGCGCCACATGATCGACCACGCGAAGGTCGGCGCGCGGGGTCGGCGCGCCGGGCACGGGCAGGGGAAATTCTTCCTGCCACATCGCCTCGCGCGTGGCCGCATCGACGAGGTAGAGCAGCGCCCCGCCGATCCCGCGCACGGCCGGTATCGCCCATTCGTCCGGTGCCACGGCCTGGGCAAAGCGCTGCATGTCGAGCGCATCGGCCCGGTCCAGCACGGCCTGCTGGTCATCCACCGCCAGCCCGATCGCGCAGACCGAGCCGCCGTGGACGATGTCGAAACTGTGGGCCAGCCCTTCGGGTTCGGAATTGATCACCAGGTTGATCGCGCCCTGCTGCCAGCGCACCACGTCCTTGCTGCGGTGCCGCCCGGCCGGGGCAAAGCCCAGCGCCTGGAAATAGCGGCCGAACTCCTCCGCCTCGGCATGGCTGGCGGCAAATTCGATGAATTCGACCCGCTCCGGCTCGCACGGCGGAGCCAGCTCTGCGGGCGCGCCGCCCGCCCGAACCGCGCTGTCGTGCAGCACCTTCAGTCCGCGCAGCCCATCGCGCGCAACCTGGCTTGACGATCCGGCGCGGAACCGATCGTTGAAGATTTCCAGGCTCCAGTAGCCCTGATAGCCCGTGCGGTGGATCGCGGCGGCGTATTCCTCCAGCGCAAAATCGCCCTGGCCGGGCATGCAGCGGAAATGGCGGCTCCAGTTGAGCAAGTCCATGTCCAGCCGCGGCGCATCGGCCAATTGCAGCATGAACAGCTTGTCGCCGCGAATGTCCCCGATCGAGGACGAAGGCACGCCGCGCGCCAGCGAGTGAAAGCTGTCGAGGCACAGCCCCAGCGCGGGATGATCGACATCACGGACCAAGGCCCAGGCTTCGCGGTGATCGTTGACGTGCGGCGCCCAGGCCAGCGCTTCATAAGCGATCCGCTTGCCATGGGCGGCGGCCAGTTCGGCGATCCGCCCCAGGTCGTCCACCAGCCGCGCCCGCTCGCCGCTGGCCAGGGGCGAGCAGTTCGAGCACAATAGCACCAGGTCGGTGCCCAATTCGTCCATCACCGCAAACTTGCGGCGCATCCGTTCAAGCGCCCGCTGCGACAGATCGTCCGGCAGGCCCTCAAAATCGCGGAACGGCTGGAAGATCGAAATCACCAGCCCCAGATCGCGCGCCAAAGTCCCGATCTCTGCGGCGGATTGGGCCGCGGACAGCAGGTCGTTCTCGAAGATCTCGGCCGCATCGAACCCGCGTTCGGCAATACTGACCAGCTTTTCGGCCAGAGTGCCGCTGAGCGAAACGGTGGCGATCGAACTTTTCATCAGGCTGGTCCTGTTCCCCAGTGGCGCCGCTTCTGGCGCCGCTTCTGGCGCCGCTTCCACGCCATAGCCCCCTGCACCCGCCCCGCAAAGCGCAGTGCGCTGACCAGCGCCGGAAAGCACCGAAAAGTCTGCATGCTGCGGGCCCTTGGCCCTGCCGGGCGGTCTATCGCCCCTGACAAATTTCGGAAAATGGTGCCCAGAAGAGGACGACAAAGTAATACTCAAGTATTTGAAATACTTGGTAGATATCAATTTCGAAGATTGAAATGCCACTTGCCGTGCCCCCAAGTCACATTTGCAGTAAAGATTTGGGTCTCTGGGCGATGTTTCAGGCACATTCATTTTGTAGCATAGAGTATCTGCTTGTTGCAAGATTTTTGAAGGAATTTATTCAAGTTCTACTGTTTTTTCGGCTTGCCTTTCGGGTCCGTGCTGCCGCCAAGTTCCTCAGAAATCGAGTTCGTCGCTTCGGACGGCATGTGTGGCCTTGGGTAGCCGAGCAAGGTCTGCGCTTATGCCCGCGAGGTCCGTGTCGGGGGCAAGAAGCTCGGCCAAACGCTTTGTCATACCCAACACGTGGAGGGCACTCGCGAGAACTGCGAGCCCCACCGTTGGATCGCCACTCTCCAGGCGCTGAAGCGTCTGCACCGAAACAAGCATGTGCTCGGCCATTTGTCTTTGCGGCAGTTTTCGGCGGCGGCGAGCAATTGAAATGTCCTTGCCCAGCTGCGCAATCGCGCGCTGGCTTTGGGGCGGCAGACCGCTAACAACTTGGTCTGAGTGGTCTGAGCCCGTGGATTTCCTCCAGGTTTGAGTAGAGTCCGGCCCGTGAAGGAGTTGGATGGATATGAAGCGGAGCAGGTTCAGCGAGGAGCAGATCATCGCGGTGTTGAAGGAGCAGGAGGCCG
>NZ_JAYRKX010000027.1:0-33070 GCF_041905565.1 Novosphingobium sp.
GGGTATGGCCGAACTCAACCAATCCATGATCGAGGAGGAAAATCAGCCACTACACATCACCGCAAAGGCCGCCTGACGATGACCCAGGGCCACCGCCGAAATTACACCACGTTGACGGACGTGACCGCAAATTACCTCGTGCCGCGCTGCGTCCAGCCCCGACATTTCCAGATCGAGCCGAAGCTGTCGCCTGATGCCGTTCCTGCCCTGCTTTGCCAGTTCCAAGCCGCCCGCTTCCCATAGACCATAGAGCGATTGCGCAAGCTGAGTAATCACGATGCAATAGCCTTCGCACCCTGACGAAACGTCTTCTCATCATCCTGCTGCCCATATGTCTGAGCCCTGATTGCTACCCGCTGATCTGCGAGCGATTTATCAGCCTGCTGAATGCCCTGCTGAATATGTGAAAGCCCCTGCGAGCTTCCCTCAGCGCCAGTTTCAGGCTTCGGGGTATCAGTACTGCTGTCAGCGGTCTTTTGCTTCTGAGGACCGTTCTGAGTCGAGGCCTTCGGTGGTTTCGCAGATCGTGGGCGTATCTGACGCGCAAGCGCAGTGTTTCTCGCGGCCAATTTCCCCGTCAACTCTGACGCCACAGCCAGGAACATGTCCACGTCCTGCTTGATCGTCTTGCTCTCTTCCTCGTCAGCCAGCTGAACCAGCACAGCCAGCCAACGCTTCAATTCCTCTCGTGCATCCATAATTCATGCCTCCGTGAATATTTATCACAGAGACATGAAATCGACGGAGGCACGGAGAAACTTTAAAGTTTAAAGTTCACTCAGCAGGTTCGGTCTGTTTCGCAGGCCTCAAGATCGCCAGCATCGTCGCCTCGTCCAACTCACCAGCTTGATACCGCCGCACAGCCTCCAACGCGAACGCATCGACGCCAGTCGCATCAGCCACTGGTTCAGCCGTCTTCGCTCTGCGTTTTGTTTTCACGATGTTTTCACGGCGGCTGTTGGACGTGGAATGGTCGTAGTGCCGTTCTAGCTGCTGACGCTGACAGCCCATGTTCAATGCCAAGTCCTCCCAACTAACGCCATGATGCCGCCTGACTGTCGCGTATGTGTGCCGCAACGAGTAGAGTGAACGCTTTTCGCCCTCCTTGTTGAAGAGCAATCCATCCTTCATTTCGTCAACAGGAACGCGCGACAGGAAGTGCTGGAACGACTTGTTCAGGTTGGTGAATGGCTTGGGTTTGCCATCATCAGCTTTCTGCTGGCCGAACCACACGAAATCATTTTCGCCAGCATACGGCGACTTTTCTCGCCATTCTCTCAGCGTCTTGTTCGCGTTGGGTTGTGTCTGGACGTCGCGGTTCTGGCTCTTTTTCGTGTTCTTGCGGACTTCAACAACGCAGATGGGATCGCTCGTGCCGTCGTCAGATTTGTCATGCGGCACGTCAAAGCGAATGTCCCGCCAGCGCATTTCACGAGCCTCACCCACACGTAGACCGCTGTTCAGCATGAAAATCACGAAGTGGTATAGCTGAATGCGTTGCAGCGAATGCCACGCATTGACCTTGTCATCTTTGAAATGCCCCTTCACGTCGCGGAAGCTGCGCAGGTAAAGGGTCATGGACTGCTGTTCAGCAGGTTCAAAGTGCGGGCGGCGATTGTGCGGGCGGGAATCTGTAGGCGGCTTCAGCTTGAAGACCTGCTGCAAACGACCGCGTTCACGCGCATCATGGAATATCTGATTCAGCGCAGTCTGGTCCATCTGAAGCGTCTTTTTGCTCGGAACCTTGACCGCATTGTGTGTGGTCGTTGTTTTCGCGCCGCGACGCTTCGGATTGTAATCAGACAGCTTTTCGCCTTGCCGCGTTGACCAATATGCAATCCGCCAGTCCCAATACGCTTGTGCAATCAGCGGCGTGATATCGTTCATGCGCATGGACGAGCCATCAGCGTAACGAAAATATTCTTTGTAATACCGCGCTGCCTGATTCTTGTGCCAGCGCTGCCGCGCTTCGGCCCATGCGTGATTATTCAGATTGCGCTGATACCAATCGTCCCAGTGCTGCTCGAAAGTGAAGTCATCCAAAGTGTGACCGAGCGCGACGGCATTCGTGAGCCGATTATATTCCTTACGAGCGAAGGCATACGCTTCCTCGTAGATCGTCAGCTTCGTACTGCGATTGATGAACTTTCGCGGCCCGACACGCAGTTTCATATACCACGTTGGCTTGCGATGGGATTTCACATTGGGGACGGCTGTTTTCAGATCACGCTGGTAGAGGATCAGGTCGCCATCGAGATGCTCAATCCTGTTCTCGTAGTACGCCACCGCAGACCCCCCAGAGATGCCCTGACTGCTGCGATGATGCTATTTCCGAGAACCCTGAACGTCAACGATCCCAACGTTCTGCTACGATTCTGCTACAAGAAAAAGGGCCTGCGATTTCTCGCAAGCCCTTGATTTCTCGAACTTTCCAGTTCGCTAATTTTAGCGCTTCGAGAACTGGAAGCTGCGGCGGGCCTTGGCGCGGCCGTACTTCTTGCGTTCGACGACGCGCGGGTCGCGGGTCAGGAAGCCGGCGGCCTTGACCGCGCTGCGCAGCGCAGGCTCGAACTTCGACAGGGCCTGGGCGATGCCGTGCTTGACGGCACCGGCCTGACCCGAGAGACCGCCGCCCTTGACGGTGGCGATCACGTCGTACTGGCCAGCGCGGTCAGCGACCTGGAACGGCTGGTCGATGACCAGGCGCAGGGTCGGACGAGCGAAGTAGACTTCCTGGTCGCGGCCGTTGACGACGACCTTGCCGGTGCCCGGCTTGATCCAGACGCGGGCCACGGCGTCCTTGCGGCGGCCGGTGGCATAGGCGCGGCCCTGGGCGTCGACTTCCTTTTCACGCAGCGGCGCGGTCGGAGCGGCGGGAGCAGCCGGGGTTTCGGCGATGTTGCCGAGGTCGGCCAGATCGGTGACGGTGTTGTCGGACATTATGCACCCACCTTGTTCTTGCGGTTCATGGCAGCAACGTCGAGCGCAACGGGCTGGGTGCCCGCATGCGGATGCTCGGCGCCGGCGTAGAGATGCAGGGCACGCATCTGCGCACGGCCCAGCGGACCGCGCGGGATCATGCGCTCAACCGCCTTTTCGAGCACGCGCTCGGGGAAGCGGCCTTCCAGCACCTTGGCGGCGGTCACTTCCTTGATCCCGCCGGCATAGCCGGTGTGCTTGTAATAGGTCTTGTTCTTGAGCTTGTTGCCGGTCAGCCGCACCTTGTCCGCGTTGATCACGACCACGTGGTCGCCGCAATCGACGTGCGGGGTGAAGCTCGGCTTGTGCTTGCCGCGCAGATGGTTGGCGATGATCACGGCGAGACGCCCGACCACCAGACCTTCGGCATCGATGAGATGCCACTTCTTTTCGACCTCGGCCGGCTTGATCGACCGGGTCTGCTTGCTGAGCGCCTTCATGGCTTCGAATTCCTTTGGTCAGTTCCAAAAGCCCCGCCCCGGAATCGCTTCCGGAGGCATGGGAAGGCGCGCCCTTTCGCGGATGGCGCCCGCCAAGTCAAGCAAATCGGGCCATTTGCAGAGAGGTAAAATAATACCGTGATGCACTGGGGCGAGTCAGCGCGGGCCCATTGTCCAGGTTTCGCGGGTGGTGCTGTCGGTCCCGCCCAGCGAGGTGGTGACAGTGCGCTCGAACGAGTGGGGCACATGCCCGGCGCTGCGCCGCTCGACCGAGATCGAGACGGCGATCCGGCCCTTCGCGCCGTCGGGCAGCTGCACCTCGCGGGACTGTTCGCCCTTGGCCGCGACCGGGTTGAACAGGTCTGCCGGCCAGGCCGTGCCCGCGCGGGCCGCGCCGATCACTTCGTCCAGCACTGCCCGGCTCTGCTGGCGGACCTGTTCGGGCAAGGGGGCGGCACCGACCAGTCCGGCCGCGGCGCGCGCGGTGGGCCGGTGATCGGCCGGGGCCGGGCCGGGCACGATCCGCCCAGTCCGGTCCAGCCGGAACGGGAACACGCCGGTTTCCACGCGCTTGCGCTCCAGCTCGGCCAGGACGGCCACGGCGGCCGGGGCATCGACCGCGGTGTCGATCAACTGGCCGTCGACCAGGTAGCCATCGCCATCGGCGCGGATCGTCACGGCATAGGACCGCGTAACCTTGATCGCCTTGCCATCGTGCAGGCCGCGCCAGACGGTGCGCGACAGCACCATCGGGCCGCTCGGCGGGGTAAAGGCCTGCGGGGCATTGTCATCGGCCGCGGCTCGAACCGGACCAGCCGATGGCAGCAGGCTTGCCGCGCCCAGCAACAGGACATGGCCCGGCTTCAGCATGGCAGCGTCCCCATCCAGGCCAGCGTTGCCGGGGCCGCGCTGTCGCAGCGCCAGCCCAGGATCGCGGGGGTCTCATAGGGGTGCAACTCTGCCAGGCGCCCAACCGCGCGATCAAGCAGACACGTGCTGGTCTTCAGCAGCACTCCCGTTTCCTCTGCCTCGCCCCGCTCACCCTGCCATTGAAAGACTGAGTAGATTTGCGGAAAGATATTCGCGCAGGCAATCAGGCTTTCGTCAAGTAGCCTTTCGATTGCGGCGCGGGCGCTGGCCGAATCGGGGAACGGGCACCAGATCAGCGCTCCGCCATTGGCGGGCGCGGCTGGCGCCGCTGCGCTCACGCCCGGGCCCGGCCCAGCGCGTGGACGCCCCAGGTGGTCGCGGCCAGGGTCAGCGCCCCGGTCAGCTGGTGGCCAACCGCCAGCCACAGTTCCATCCCGCTCCACACGGTCGCCACGCCCAGCAGGATCTGCGTGCCGAAGGCGCTGTGGATCGCGATCGAGGCGGCGCGGTGCTGTCGGCGGATCAGCCGGGCCAGCACCACCAGCACGGCTACTACCACCCAGGCCCACCAGCGGTGCGCGAAATGGACCAGGTAGGGATCGTTGAGCAGCGCGTGCAGGCCGCCCAGCGCCCAGTCGATCCCGTCGGGCAGCAGGCGGCCCTGCATCAGCGGCCAGGCGTCCCAGTTGAACCAGCCCGAACCCGCGACATAGCCCGCGCGCAGGCCCGCCACCAGCGCGCCCAGCACCAGTTGCAGCCCCAGCACGCCCAGCGCCAGCGCGCCCCAGCCGGTCAGCCGGGCGCGCGGCTCGCCCCGGGCCAGCGCGCGCAGGTCCAGAGCGGTCCAGATGATCGCGGCCATGGTGACCAGCGCCACCATCAGGTGCGTTGCCAGGCGGAAGTGGCTGACCTTGACGTCGTTGACGATGCCCGACTTGACCATCCACCAGCCGATCGCGCCCTGCAGCCCGCCCAGCACCAGCAGCCCCAGCAGGCGCGGCTTGTAGCCCTGCGGGATCGCGCCGCGCACCCAGAACCAGGCCAGCGGCAGGGCAAAGGCCAGGCCGATGGTGCGCGCGATCAGGCGGTGGAACCATTCCCAGAAGAAGATGAACTTGTAGGTGGCCAGCGTCATCCCTGCCGGGCCGTTGACCTGGATATATTGCGGGGTCTGGCGATAGGCGTCGAATTCCGCCTGCCAGGCCGCCTCGGTCAGCGGGGGCAGAGTGCCGGTCACCGGCTTCCATTCGGTGATCGAAACCCCGCTTTCGGTCAGCCGGGTAATCCCGCCGACCGCCACGATTCCGACGATCAGCGCGGCGACGACGAACAGCCAGCGCGCCAGGGCCATGGGGCGCGGGGATGCTGCGGATTGCTTTGCGTCCATGGCCGCGCTCCCTGCGGCGCGGCGCGTAAAAGCGCAAGTGTCTGTTGAGGAATCGCGCCACAATGCGCGCCTTCCTCTTGCTAGATGTTACATCGTCACATACATGGGCGCTGCAATGCGCGAGGCCCTCGTTTCGATTCGCAACCGGCTGGACCGGTTTGGCGTGCTCCTGTCGGGGTTGTGCGCGCTGCATTGCCTCGCGGGCCTGCTGCTGGTTGCGGGGCTGGGGCTGGGCGGCGAATTCGTCCTCGCGCCGGCGATTCACCGGATCGGCCTGGCACTGGCGATCGCGGTCGGTTCGGCCACCCTGGTGCTGGGCGTGGCCCGCCACGGCGATCCACTACCGCTGCAGGTCGGCGCCGCGGGCATCGCGCTGATGGCGGTCGCGCTGTTTGCCGGGCATGGCCTGGCCGAAGCCGTGCTGACCATCACCGGGGTCAGCCTGCTGGCCTGGGCGCATCTTCGCAACTTGCGTCATAGCTGCTGATTGCTATCTGCATGGGCATGACTGCCCAGCTTGCCCTTGTCGTCAACGGTGAACCGCGCCGCGCCGCGCCCGGTTCGATCGCCGATCTCGTCCGCAGCCTCGAACTCGATCCGGCCAAGGTCGCGGTCGAACGCAATGGCGAGGTGGTGCCGCGCTCCACCCTGGAACAGGTCGCGCTGGGCGATGGCGATGTGCTCGAAATCGTCCATTTCGTCGGCGGCGGCGATCACGCGGCTGGGGCGGATGACAGCTGGACCGTTGCGGGCCGGACCTTCCGTTCGCGGCTGATCGTCGGCACCGGCAAGTACAAGGACTTTGCCCAGAACGCCGCCGCGCTCGAAGCCTCGGGCGCGGAAATCGTCACCGTGGCGGTGCGCCGGGTCAACGTGTCGGACCCCAAGGCGCCGATGCTGACCGATTTCATCGACCCGAAGAAGGTCACCTACCTGCCCAACACCGCCGGCTGCTTTACCGCCGATGACGCCATCCGCACCCTGCGCCTGGCGCGCGAGGCGGGCGGCTGGGACCTGGTCAAGCTGGAAGTGCTGGGCGAGGCGCGCACGCTCTATCCCGACATGCGCGAAACGCTGAAGGCAACCGAAGTGCTGGCCAGGGAAGGCTTCCTGCCGATGGTCTACTGCGTCGACGATCCGATTGCCGCGAAGCAGTTGGAAGCAGCCGGCGCGGTCGCAGTGATGCCGCTGGGCGCGCCGATCGGCTCGGGGCTGGGGATCCAGAACCGGGTGACGATCCGCCTGATCGTCGAAGGGGCGAACGTGCCGGTACTGGTCGATGCCGGGGTCGGCACGGCCAGCGATGCCGCCGTGGCGATGGAACTGGGGGTCGACGGGGTGCTGATGAACACCGCCATTGCCGAAGCCAAGGACCCGATCCGCATGGCCCGGGCGATGAAGCTGGCGGTCGAGGCCGGGCGCGAGGCCTATCTCGCCGGGCGCATGGCGACCCGCAAATACGCGGATCCCTCTAGCCCGCTGGCAGGCCTCATCTAACTATCGTGGTTAACCCGATAGTAACCATCTTCTGGTGAATTGGCCTCCATCACCTTTGGGGGCAGATCGATGGCCAATACCGGGACCGCTTCGCTGACGATCAACGAGCTGCGCGAATTCGCCAGCTTCACCGCCTGCGAGCAGCGCTACATCAAGCGCAGCCTCGATGTCGGGCTGGGGCGGCAGGACGCGTTCAAGCTGTGGGCGCGAGATGCGGCCGAAAGCGCCTCGATCCGCAGCCAGTACGTTGCCTACCAGGAACTCAAGTCGCTGCGCGGTCGCACGCCGACGGGCAGCTCGTTCGACAGCCTCGAAGGCTACCTCGGCAAGCTGCTGCGACTGGCCGCCTTCGACCTCGCGCAGGACCGGATCGAGAGCTTTTCCGCATTCCGCTTCCTTTACGAACGCCTGCTGGGCGCGGCGGTGCGACCGTTCCTGCCCAGTGCCTTCTGTGCGGCTGCCGCGCTGCCGCAGATCCGCCCCGAACGGCGCAAGCACCTGTTGCAGTCGCTCAGCGAAGCGGCGGCGACCGCCCCCGGCTGGTCGACCCGCGAACCCAGTTTCTACCCCGAATGGGTCGAAAAAGAGGCGGCCTGACAGGTCTTTCCGCGGGCTTTGACCCGTCTGGATACGAATTTTCTTCCCGCCTGATAAAAAATTCATCGACGAAAGCCCCGGAACGCGCCAAAACGCGCGTCACGCCTGCCATGGGCTGGCGTCGCAACAAACGAGGGGGTTTACCCAATGAAGAAGATTGCTCTGTTCGCCGCCGTCGCGGCTGGCTCGCTCGCCCTGGCCGCCTGCGGCGAAAAGAAGGAAGAAGCTGCTCCGGTCGCGGAAGAAACCGCTGCCGCGACTGAAGCTGCTGCCGACGCTTCGGCTGCTGCCTCGGACGATGCTGGCGCTGCTACCGAAGCTGCCGCCGCCGAAGGCGAAGCCAAGTAAGGCTTTCAGCTTAACGATCAAGGCCGGGTGCGCGGGTGTGGACCACCGCCGCGCCCGGCCTTTTTCTTTGCCTGACGTTCGCGCGCTGATCCGCGCGGTCAGGCCGGGCTGGCTGCCTTGCGGCGCCGCCCCCGCATCACCGGATTGCGCCGCGCCGGCTTGACCCGGTGCAGGGTGTTGCGATCGCGATGCTCGAACGGTTCGGCCACACCCTTGATCTTCAGCACGGTCACCTCGTCATAGGACCAGGTGCCATCGTCATTGATCGTCACGGTCATGTCGAACCGGTCGGTGCGGAAGTTTTCTTCCAGGAACGTGGCTGAACAGATCCCGTTCTCGGTCTTGCCGCGCCGCGCCTTGACGCTGAAGCTGCGCGCATCGGCCGCAGCCTTGCCCTTGGCCAGCACCACCTGCCCGCGCGGGATCGCGATGGTGTGCAGGATCCGCCCCGTTGCCGGTTCCCACAACCAGTAGCCGTTCTGGTCGTGATAGGTTGCCACATCCCCCGGCTGGACGATGTGGGTGTGATAGCGCAGGCCATAGAGCAGCTGCGGCCCGTTCAATTGCGGGTCGATCGGGTCCAGCACGATCCGTTCGACATAGGCCTGGCTGGCCGCGCCGTCCTCGGTCGGCTTGACGTCGATCCCCTTGGTCCCTTCCCATGTCCCGGCCAGCGCGGCCAGCGGCCCCAGATTGGCCAGGGTGTCCGGATCGGGTTCCGGTTCGGCGAACAGGTGGGCGGGGAACTTCGTTTCGGTCATGGCCTGTCCTATCCTGTCCTGCGCTTTCCTAGCCCTTGTACAAGGCGTCGAGCCGCTCGCCGTACCGCGCTTTCAGCTTGTGGCGGCGGATCTTGAGGCTGGGGGTCATTTCCTCGTTGTCGATGCTAAACGCTTCATCGGCAAAGGCAAACTGGCGCACCTTCTCGATTACCGACAGGTCCTGGTTGACCCGGTCGATCGCGGCGCGGACCGCGCTGCGGAAGGCCGGCAGGTCCTGCAGGGCGTGGAAATCGAACTTCTCGCCATTCGCCCGTGCCCATTCCAGCGCCCATTCGGCATCGGGCACGACCAGCCCGACGAGGTAGGGCCGCTTGTCGCCCACGACCATCGCCTGGGCGATTTCGGGCTGGAGCGTCAGCATCCCCTCGACCTTCTGGGGCGAGACGTTGTCGCCCTTGTCGTTGACGATCATGTCCTTCTTGCGGTCGGTAATCACGATCCGCCCGGCATCGTCGATGTGGCCGATGTCGCCGGTGTGCAGCCAGCCGTCCTGCAACGCCCGGGCGGTCTCCGCCTCGTTGCGCCAATAGCCGTGCATGACCAGTTCGCCGCGCACCAGGATTTCGCCGTCTTCGGCAATCCTCACTTCGACCCCGGCCAGCGGCGGGCCGACCGTGTCCATCTTCAGCCCGGCAGCGGGGCGGTTGCAGCTGATCACCGGCCCGGCCTCGGTCTGGCCATAGCCCTGGAGCATGGTCAGCCCCATGCTTTCGAAGAAGATCCCGACATCGGGGTTGAGCGGCGCCCCGCCTGAAACCATCGCCTTGATCCGCCCGCCGAACTTCTGGCGGATCTTGGGGCGCAGCAGCTTTTCCAGGACGAAGTCCATCGGCTTGTCGCGCAGCCGGGTCTGGCCGCCGCGCCGCGCGGCTTCGGCGCCGATCGCCATGGCGCGGGTCATCATGTAATTGGGCAGTTTGCCCTGCTTTTCGATCTGCTTCATGATCCGCGTGCGCAGCACTTCGAACAGGCGCGGGACCACGACCATGATCGTCGGGCGCACTTCCTCGATGTTGCTGGCCAGCTTTTCGAGGCCTTCGGAATAGTAGATCTGCGCCCCAACCGCGATCGGCAGCATCTGCCCGCCGGTGTGTTCATAGGCATGGGACAGCGGCAGGAACGAGAGGAACGACTCGTCCTCGTCCAGCCCGAAATCCTCGGCCAGAACGCGCGCCGCGCCATCGATGTTGCACAACAGCGCGCCGTGGTGCTGCAACACCCCGCGCGGGGCGCCGCCGGTGCCGCTGGTATAGATGATGCAGGCGGTGGCATCGCGCTGGACCTTGTCCATGCGGTCTTCCACGCGGGCGCGGGCGGCCTGGGCATCGCCGGCCAGCAGGCTGGCCCAGTCATGGTATTCGAACGAACCGGTCTGGGCGATGCGCAGCGGCTCGATCCCAATCACGTGCTTGGCATTGGCGCTGCGCAGGACGCCGGGCAGCAGCGGCTTGGCCAGCTTGTCATCAGCGACGATCACCGCGCGCGCGCCCGAATCGTCCAGCACGTGCTGGTGATCGCGTTCCGTGTTGGTGATATAGGCCGGCACGGTGATGCAGCCCGCCGCCATCACCGCGAAATCGGCGATGCACCATTCCGGGCGGTTATCCGAAACCAGCAGCACGCGGTCTCCGGCTTCCAGCCCCAGGCCGCGCAGCGCTTCGGCCATCAGGCAGACCTGGCGCGCGGCCTCGGCCCAGCTGATCGAATGCCACTGCCCGCCGCGCTTGGCCCACAGGAACGGCGCTTCGCCGCGCTCGTCGGCGCGCGCCAGAAACAGCTCCACCAGATTGCGCCGACTGCGCAGATCCGAAATATCCACCTCTGCTGCCCCTTTCCCGATCTCTTTGGCCAAAGCCTAGGCGCGCAAATCCCGAGCGGCAAGCTACTCGCTGACCGCTTTCCCCTCGCTGCGCGGATCGGCCGCGCCCAGCAGCTTGCCGTCCACCACTTCGACCGCATTGGCCTTGAGCGGCAGGCCGCGCGGGACGATCGAGCCGTGGCCCAGCGCCTGCAATTGCGGGGTCATCGCTTCCAGCATCGAGCCCTTTTCGACGAACACCGTTTCGATGCCCGGCGCGAAGAGCACCGGCAGGGCCAGGGCATCCTGCGCGGGCAGCTTCCAGTCGATCACGCCGATGATCGCGCGGATCACCTGGGCGGGAATGGTCGCCCCGCCAGCCGCGCCGACCGCCAGCCGCAGCTTGCCGTCCGGGCTCCACACCAGGCTGGGCGACATCGAGCTGCGCGGACGCTTGCCTCCCTGGACGCGGTTGTTGGCCGGCTTGCCTTCGAACACCGGGTTCAGATCGAAATCGGTCAGCTCGTTGTTGAGGAAGTAGCCGCCGACCACGATCCCCGATCCGAACGAGCTTTCGATGGTCGAGGTATAGCTGACCGCATGGCCGCGCCGGTCGACCACCGAAAAGTGGGAAGTGCCGTGTTCTTCGCCGGGCGCCTGTTCGGCCAGGGCCAGCCGTTCGGCCCCCGGGGGCGTCCCGGCGGATACGGTGGCAATGGTCATGCCCGGGTCGATCAGCGCGGAACGCTGCGCCAGGTAGGCCGGATCGATCATCCCTGCCACCGGCACCGTCACGAAATCGGCATCGGCGGAATACTTGGCGCGGTCGGCATAGGCGAGGCGCATCGATTCGGCGATCAGGTGCCAGGCCACCGGGCTGTCCTTGCCGAGCGCGGCCAGGTCGAACCGTTCGAGCTGCTTCAAGGTGGCGATCACCGTGGTTCCACCCGAGCTGGGCGGGCCCATGCCGCAGATCCGGTACTGGCGGTAGCTGCCGCAGACCGGTTCGCGGTCCTTGGCGACATAGGCGGCCACGTCGGCCTCGGTCATCGGTGCGGGATTGCGCGCCGCCAGGGTCACCTTGGCGACGATCGCGCGGCGGTTCGCGCCGGAATAGAACGCCTTGGCCCCGCCGCGCGCAATCGCACTGAAGGTGGCGGCCAGATCGGGATTGCGCACCACGGTGCCGACCGGCAGCGGCGCCCCGGCGGCGTCGTAGAACAGCTTCTTGCCCTCGGCGGAGAAGGCTCCGGATTTCGTGCTGCCGGTGATCATGGCGTGAAAGCGCGGGGTGATCTCGAAGCCGCTTTTGGCCAGCTTGATCGCCGGGCCGAACAGCGCGGCCCAGGGCAGCCGCCCGTGCAGCCGGTGCGCCCGCGCGGCCAGCGCGATGTTGCCGGGCACGCCCACGCTGGTGCCGCCGGGCACGGCATCGGCAAAGCTCATCACCTTGCCGTCCTTGACGAACCATTGTTCGGTGGCGGCCTTGGGCGCGGTTTCGCGGCCGTCGATGGTCGAAACCTGGCCATCGGGATCGGCGGCAACGAACAGCCCGCCGCCGCCGATGCCCGAACTAGCCGGTTCGACCAGGGTCAGCACCAGCATGGTCGCGATCGCGGCGTCGGTGGCGCTGCCGCCCTTGCGCAGCATTTCCGCCCCGGCGGCGGCCGCGCGCGGATCGGCGGCGCTGACCATGCCGGCGGGATAGACCGGCGCGGCGTTGCGGCTGGCCGCGGCGGGCGCGACCTGGCGGGCGATGACCGGTTGGGAAAGAAGCGTGCCGGCCAGCAGCGGCGCGGCGATCAGGGCGACCAGGGAATGTTTCTGCATGATCCCAAGGCTATTCGCTTCCGACCGCCTCCGCAATGCTGGCAAAGCCATCGCGCCGCATCAGTCGTTCCAGCCCGCGGGTCACCGCCCGGGCAATCCCCGGCCCGGCATAGGTCATCGCACTGTACAGCTGGACCAGGCTGGCCCCGGCGCGGATCCGCGCCCAGGCATCATCCGCGCTGGCGATGCCGCCAACCCCGATCAGCGGGATCGCCCCGCCGGTGGCCTTGCGGAAATCGCGCAGGCGCTGCTGCGCCAGATCGCGCAGCGGCGCGCCCGACAGGCCGCCGGTCTCCCCCGCGTCAGCGCTGCGCAGCGGCGGGCGCGAAATGGTGGTGTTGGACACGATCAGCGCGCCCAACTGCTTGTCGACCACGATCCGCGCGATCGCGTCGATGTCGGCCGGTTCCAGATCGGGGGCGACTTTCAGGAACACCGGTGGGCCTTGCCGCCCGCGCGCCGCCAGCACCGCATCGAGCAGCGCGGTCAGCGCGCCTTCATCCTGCAGCGCGCGCAGGCCCGGCGTGTTCGGGCTGGACACGTTGACCGCCAGATAGCTTGCCAGCGGGGCCATCAGCCGGGCCATGGTGGCATAGTCGGCGATGCGGTCAGTCGAATCCTTGTTCGCGCCGATGTTCACGCCGACCACGCCCGGCCGGCCCAGCCGCCGGGCCAGCCGCGCGACGGCGGCTTCGGCCCCGCCGTTGTTGAAGCCCATGCGGTTGATTACCGCGTTGTCGGCTTCCAGGCGGAACAGGCGCGGCTTGGGATTGCCGGCCTGGGGCAGGGGGGTGATCGACCCGACCTCGGCAAAGCCGAAGCCCAGCCCCAGCAGCGCATCGGGCACTTCGCCGTCCTTGTCGAACCCGGCGGCCATGCCGACGGGGTTGGGAAAGGCGATCCCCGCCACCGTGGTCGCCAGCGGGCCATCGGCGCGGTCGGTCCCGCCGCGCGGCAGGGCCTTCAGCGCAGCCAGTGCGGCACCGTGGGCGCGTTCGGGATCGAGCAGGAACAGGGCGGGGCGGATCAGGCGATAGAGCATGGGCGCCAGCCTATGGCAGCAGCGCGCGGCCAAGTCGATTGCCGGTGCGTGGGCCAGCTTGTCGAATCCATACAATTTCGCGGCCCGGCCCGGGGGTATCACCCTGGCGCGACCCGAAGGGCGTGTGGCCGCAAGGCCATGTGTCCTAACTCCGAAGGCGGCTCTTTGGCACCAGCCAGAGGGCCGCCATTTTTTTGCGCCGCGCGGGCCGAAATGCCGCATTGCAAAATGGGATTCGCGCCACTAGGTGAAACCGGAAAGAATCAGTCCGATTTAACCCGGGATCGCCAATGCGCCTGTCATCCATGGCCGATTACGCCGTCGTCACGATGAGCGCCGCCGCGCGCCATTGCGGCGGCGCGCGCGTTTCGGCCGCCCAACTGGCCGAGGAAACCGGCCTGCCGGTGCCGACCGTGCAGAAGCTGGTCAGCCGGCTGACCTCCGCCGGATTGCTGCGTTCGTCGCGCGGGGTGGGCGGCGGGCTGAAGCTGGCGCGCCCGGCTGCCGCGATCAGCCTGGCCGACATTATCGAGGCGGTCGAAGGGCCGATCGTGCTGGCCCCCTGCGCCGATGACAGCCGGCAGGATTGCGCGCTGGATGGCGGCTGCGCGGTCAAGCCGCACTGGAGCATTGTTGGCGGCGCGGTGCGCGGGGCCCTGGCGGCAGTGCCGCTGACCCGTCTGGCGGAGCAGGTGCAATGAACGACATCGTCAAGGACCAGGCCGCGCGCGATGCCGCCGCCAAGGTGGCGGACTATGAACACGGCTGGTCGGCCCAGATCGAGACCGAGTTCGCGCCCAAGGGGCTGAACGAGGACACGGTGCGCTTCATCAGCGCCAAGAAGAACGAGCCGCAATGGATGCTCGACTGGCGGCTGAAGGCGTTCCGACACTGGCAGACCATGCCGATGCCCGACTGGGCCAAGCTGAACGTGCCGCCGATCGATTACCAGGACGCCTATTACTACGCCGCGCCCAAGGCGAAGAAGAAGCTGGAAAGCCTCGACGAGGTCGATCCCGAGATTCTGCGCGTCTATGAAAAGCTCGGCATTCCGCTGGAAGAACAGAAAGTTCTGGCCGGGGTCGAAGGCGCGCGCAAGGTCGCGGTCGATGCCGTGTTCGATTCGGTCAGCGTCGCCACGACTTTCCGTGACGAGCTGAAGAAGGCGGGCGTGATCTTCCTCTCGATCAGCGAGGCGATCCGCGAATATCCGGAACTGGTGCAGCGCTGGCTGGGCAAGGTCGTGCCGATGCACGACAACTTCTTTGCCGCGCTCAACTGCGCGGTCTTTTCCGACGGGACGTTCGTCTACATCCCCGAAGGGGTGCGCTGCCCGATGGAGCTCTCCACCTATTTCCGCATCAACGCGGAAAACACCGGGCAGTTCGAACGCACCCTGATCGTGGCCGACAAGGGCGCCTACGTCTCCTACCTCGAAGGCTGCACCGCGCCGCAGCGCGATGAAAACCAGCTCCACGCCGCCGTGGTCGAACTGGTCGCGCTCGACGATGCCGAGATCAAGTATTCGACCGTGCAGAACTGGTATCCCGGCGACGCGCAAGGCAAGGGCGGGATCTACAACTTCGTGACCAAGCGCGCGCTGTGCCAGGGCAAGCGCAGCAAGGTGTCGTGGACCCAGGTCGAAACCGGCAGCGCGGTCACCTGGAAGTATCCCAGCTGCGTGCTGAACGGCGAGGATTCGGTGGGCGAGTTCTACTCGGTCGCGGTGACCAACAATTACCAGCAGGCCGATACCGGGACCAAGATGATCCACAACGGCAAGGGCAGCCGTTCGACCATCGTGTCCAAGGGCATTTCCGCCGGGCGCAGCCAGAACACCTATCGCGGCCTGGTGCGCGTTGCCCCGCAGGCCGAAGGCGTGCGCAATTTCACCCAGTGCGATTCGCTGCTGCTGGGCAAGGACTGCGGCGCCCACACCGTCCCCTATATCGAAGTGCGCAACCCCAGCGCGCAGATCGAGCACGAGGCGACCACCAGCAAGATTTCCGACGACCAGCTGTTCTACGCGATGCAGCGCGGGCTGGACCAGGAAGCGGCGGTGGCGCTGATCGTCAACGGCTTCGCCAAGGAAGTGCTGCAGCAGCTGCCGATGGAATTCGCGGTGGAAGCGCAGAAGCTGCTGGGGATCAGTCTGGAAGGTTCCGTTGGATGAAAAAGACCCTCACCGTCCGCCCGCTTGATGAACGCGAAGCGCCCGTGCTGGAAAAGCGTGGGCGTGGTTGGGCGATTTCGGACAAGCGGCTCGATGCGATCCACGAGCAGGCGCGGCGCAACCGGATGACGCCGACGCCTGCACAGGTGCTGCTGGGCGAAAAGCTGATCGAGGCCAATCTCGGCAAGTACAAGCTGACCAGCCAGCAGGTGATCGGCTCGGCGATTGTCGATTTCGCCTGCAATCCGCTCAAGATCGCGGTGTCGATCGACGAGGGCGGCGATCCGGCGCTGACCGCGCGGCGCGACAAGAGCCTTGAAGCAGTCGGCGTGCTCCTGCTGCGGTTCGCCGCAACGCGCGTGCTGGACGAACCCGACGCCGTGGTGGCCGAGATCGTTGCGGCAATGAAGGCTCGTTACGAAGAACGCGGCCGCGCCCGCAAGCAAAACCACCAGTCACGCGGCGCCCCGCAGCGCCGGGGATATTGAACCATGCTGACCATCGACAATCTCCAGGCGACTGTCGCCGACAAGCCGATCCTCAAGGGTCTTTCGCTCCAGATCAACGCGGGCGAAGTCCACGCGATCATGGGGCCGAACGGCGCGGGCAAATCGACCCTGGGCTATACCCTGGGCGGGCGTCCCGGTTACGCGGTGACCGGCGGTTCAGTCACGTTCCTGGGCCAGGACCTGCTGGCGCTGGAACCGCACGAGCGCGCCGCCGCCGGGCTGTTCCTCGGCTTCCAGTACCCGGTCGAGATTCCCGGCGTCAGTTTCGTCCAGTTCCTGCGCGAAAGCCTGAATGCCCAGCGCAAGAGCCGGGGCGAGGAGCCGCTGTCGGGCGGTGAATTCCTCAAGCTCGCGCGGGAAAAGGCCGCATTGCTCAAGCTCGATATGGACATGCTCAAGCGGCCGGTGAACGTCGGCTTTTCGGGCGGTGAAAAGAAGCGCGCGGAAATGGTCCAGATGGGGATCCTGAACCCGCGCCTCGCCGTGCTGGACGAGACCGACAGCGGGCTCGACATCGACGCGCTGCGGATCTGCGGCGAAGGAATCAATTCGGTGATGCGCGCGCCCGACAAGGCCGTGCTGCTGATCACCCATTACCAGCGCCTGCTCGACTACGTGAAGCCGGACTTCGTCCACGTCCTTGCGGGCGGGCGGATCGTCCGCACCGGCGGGCCGGAACTGGCGCTCGAACTGGAGGAACGCGGCTACGAGGCGGTGGCGGCGTGATCCCGCTGTTCGCCCTGGTGCTGAGCGTCGTCTCGCCCGATCCCGAGCCGCTGCGCGCGGCGGTGGAAGGGTGCGAGCGGGCTTCGCTGTCCGAATTGACCCGCGCCGAACCGCGCCGCCGGGCCGAATGGGCCGGGGCGGTCTATGCCGAACAGCGCGCGATTGCCGCCGCGCGCGCCGGGCTGGTGCCGCTCGACCCGGCGCAGGCCCCGGTGCGCGCCGCGCTCGACCAGCGCCAGCAGCAGCTCGACGATGCCCGCGCGGTCGAACGCGCCTGGCGTGACTATTATGACGAATACCGGGCCGATTTCCTCGCCTCGTGCTCTGGCCGGAGGCGCGACGATGGCAAGTGACCTGCTGCTGCCGACCCGCAAGGACGAGGCGTTCCGCTATGCCGATCTGGCTGCGCTCGCCCCGCTGTGGCCGGTCGCGGAAGAACGCATCGTGCTGGCCGCTGGCGAAAGCCGCGCGCTGACCCTGACCAACACCGGCGCGGACGCTGCCGCGCGCGACCTGGCGGTGGAACTGGGCGCGGGCGCCAGCTTCACGCTCCACGTGCTCAACGCGCCGGGCGCCTATGGCCGGATCGCGGTGCGCGCCGTGCTGGGGCAGGGGGCGCAGTTCACGCTTGGCGCGGCGCAGCTCGCAGGCGGGGAGCAGACCGTCGAACTGGTCACCGAAGTGACCCATGCCGCGCCCGATGCGGTCAGCCGCCAGGTGGTGCGTTCGGTCGCGGCGGGGCAGGCCACGGCCAACTACCTCGGCAAGGTGCTGGTTCAGCCCGGCGCGGACGGGACGGACGGCGAACAGTCGGTCCGGGCCATGCTGCTTGACCGCACGGCCACGGCCAATGCCCGCCCGGAACTGGAAATCCACGCCGACGACGTGAAATGCGCCCACGGCTGCGCAGTGGGTGAACTCGATGCGGGCGGGTTGTTCTACCTCGCCTCGCGCGGGTTGCCGCCGACCGATGCCAAGCGGCTGATGCTCCAGGCCTTCATTGCCGAAGCCTTCACCGGCGCGGCGGACGAGGAAGCCTTGCAAGAAGCCGCGCTGGCCGCGCTGGAGGCGCTGCTGTGACGTTGACCGCGCGCCTGCGCAGCGATTTTCCGGGGCTGGCCGAAGGCTGGCATTACCTCGACACGGCGGCTACCGCGCAAAAGCCGCAGGCGGTGATCGACGCGGCCAGCCGCGCGATGGGGGTGGATTACGCCACCGTCCACCGCGGGGTCTATGCCCGCTCGGCGCAGATGACCCTGGCGTTCGAAGCTGCACGGCGCAAGGTCGCGGCGTTCATCGGCGGGCAGGAAGACGAAGTGGTCTTCACCCGCGGCGCGACCGAGGCGATCAACCTCGTCGCCCAGACCTGGGGCCAGGCGAACCTTGGCACGGGGGACCGGATTCTGCTGTCCACGCTGGAACACCATTCCAACATCGTGCCGTGGCAACTGCTGGCGCAGCGCACCGGCGCGGTGATCGACGTCTGCCCGCTGACTGCGGACGGCCGGATCGACCTTGACGCGGCGGCAGCCATGCTGACCCCCGCGCACAAGCTGGTTGCCCTGGCCCACGTGTCCAACGTGCTCGGCTCGGTACTCGATGCGCCGCGCGCGGTGGCGCTGGCGCACGGCGTTGGGGCGAAGATCCTGCTCGACGGGTGCCAGGCCGTGCCGCGCATCACGGTCGATGTCGCGGCGCTCGGCTGCGATTTCTATGCCTTTTCCGCGCACAAGCTCTACGGCCCGACCGGGATCGGCGCGCTGTGGGGGCGCAAGGAGCTGCTCGATGCCATGCCGCCGTGGCAGGGCGGCGGGGCGATGATCGACCGGGTCAGCTTTGCCGGCACCACCTATGCCCCCGCGCCGCAGCGGTTCGAGGCCGGGACCCCCGCGATCGTCGAGGCGGTCGCGCTTGGCGCGGCGGTGGATTACGTCTCGGCCATCGGCCTGCCCGCGATCCACGCGCACGAAGCCGCGCTGGTCAGCGCGCTGCGCGGCGAATTGCAGCGGATGAACGACATCACCCTGTTCGGCCCGGAAGACAGCGCGGGAATCGTCTCCTTCGCCATGCAGGGGGTGCATCCGCACGACCTCGGCACCATATTGGACGAAGAAGGCGTCGCGATCCGCGCCGGGCACCACTGCGCCCAGCCCTTGATGGACCACCTGGGCGTGCCGGCCACGGCCCGCGCCAGCTTTGGCCTGTACAGCGACGAAACCGACATTGCCGCGCTGCTGCGCGGAATCGAACGCACCAGGAGGATATTCGGGTGAACGAAGAGCCCAAATTCACCGTGGAACAGGTGGACGCCGTAGCCCCGCCGCCGCGCGCCCGCGTGGACGATGCCGAAGCCCCGGCCGACAAGCTCGAGCGCAAGCGCGACTACCTCGAAGGGTTCCTGAAAGAGCAGCCCGCGGGGCTGGCCGGGCACGAGCCGGGCGGCGACCTCTACGAAGGCGTGATCACCGCGCTGAAGGACATCTTCGACCCGGAAATTCCGGTCAACATCTATGACCTGGGGCTGATCTACGGGGTGGAAATCACCCCCGATGGCGGCGCCACCGTGACCATGACGCTGACCACCCCGCACTGCCCCGTGGCCGAATCGATGCCAGGCGAGGTTGAGCTGCGCGTCGGCGCGGTGCCGGGCATCCGCGACTGCGAGGTCAACCTGGTGTGGGATCCCCCCTGGGACCCCGCCAAGATGAGCGACGAGGCCCGGCTCGAACTGGGGATGCTGTGATGACTGCCGCGACCACCCGCCAGCGTCCCGCCGCCGTGATCCTGACCCCGTCGGCCGAAGCGCGGATCGCGAAACTGATGGCCGATGCGCCGGACGGGGCCATCGGGGTCAAGCTGTCCACCCCGCGCCGGGGCTGTTCGGGGCTGGCCTATTCGGTCGACTACGTGACCGAAGCCAATGCGCTCGACGAACGGATCGAGACGCCGGGCGGGCTGTTCTTCATCGACGGCGCATCGGTGCTCTACCTGATCGGCAGCACGATGGACTGGCAGGAAGACGATTTTACCGCCGGCTTCGTGTTCCAGAATCCGAATGCCAAGGGTTCGTGCGGCTGCGGCGAGAGCTTCACGGTCTAGGTCCGGCGCGATCCGCTGAGCGGCGCGCCGTTCATGCACATCACGCTCCGCCTTTCCCCGTCGCCCCGGGCTTGACCCGGGGCTAGGCTTTTCTCTTGCGACCTCTCGGAAAACCGTGGGGATCGCAAAGGCAGCCTGGCCCCGGATCAAGTCCGGGGCGACGTTGAGAATTGTGGGATCGTCGACGTTTTCAGCATAGCGGCATTTATGTCACGACACCCGAAAACCCGCGCAGCCTAAACCTTCAATTCCTCGCCGGTGTCCTCGGCGATGAAAGCCAGCAGCGCCTTTTCCAGCGGGTCGAGTTCCTCGTCCGCGTCGAGATGGTCGCGCAGCCACAGTTCCTCGGCCGGGTCGAGGTGGGCGAGTTCCTCGGTGTCCTCCCCCATGTCGGCGGCGTGCGGGGTGAGCGAGAGCAGGCTGCCGAAGCCGCGCTCGGCCTCGGCATCGACGTCGCTGCCCAGCATGCGGCGCAGGAACGATCCGATCCCGGCGCCGGGCGCGTTCATGAACTGCTCCAGCTCGGCCGCGCGGTCGCGGTTCAGCGGCTCGTGCCCGCCAAAGCCCAGCAGGTAATTGGCGACGCCTTGAACGAACAGGCGCTCCCATTCGGGGGCGTTCACGTCATAGAGGGTGGCGTCCTTGATCCGGAACAGCATTTCCGCCTCGGCGCGGCTGACGCTGATCGGGCGGTCACCCCCGGCGGCAAAGATCAGGCGGCGCAGCAGCGCGCATTCGGCGGCGTTGATCCCCTGCGGGTCCAGCGCGCCGCGCCGGGTCGGGCCTTCGCCGTGCAGCACGGCCTGCTCGATCTGGCTCAAGGCATAGGCTTTCAGGCTGGCGGGGGTGTGCAGCGCGGTTTCCAGCACTTTCACCAGCAGTTCCAGTTCGGCCATGCTCTCGACCCGGCCGTCGCGGTCGATCCGGGCGACCAGTTCCTCGCCCATCGCATCGTCGACATAGCCCTTGGGATCGACCGTGTTGACGATGAACTGGGTCAGCGCCTCGACGAAGAAGTCGGTCCATTCCGGGCTCGGCTCGCGCAGCGCCTCGTTGGCGAGGAACAGCGATTCGGCCTCTTCCGGGTCCATCCGCCCATCGGCCCAGCCCGCGCCGCGCAGCGCCAGCACTTCGCTGGCCGCGATCACGCCATCGGCGGCGGCCTGCGCCGCCAGTTCGCTGAAATGCATGCTCATGCGCGGTGCGTTCCCTTGCCCTTCGATTGCGGCAAGGCTTGTCGCAAAATATCCCTAACGGGCCGTTACCCTAGCGCTTGCGCAGTGCGCCGACGCAGGCCGCGCGGTCCACGTCCTGGCCGTCGCTGGCGCGGCGGGCATCGACATGGGTGGCCACCGGCTCGCGCCCGGACCCTTGCGGATAGAGATAGATGTCCAGCACGCAGGCCGGGCCGGCGAACTGCAACTTGCGGGCATCGCCTTCGGCCAGGTCCAGCCGCGCCGGGCCGAACTGGCGCAGCAGGTCCGCTCCGCTGGCGCCGATCACGCCTTCCAGTCCCGGGGCGACCTGCAGGCGCGGCGGCGGCGGGGTGACGCGCACCGGCGCGCGCACCGGGGCCTTGCCGGGCCGGGGCGGGGGCGGGGCGGGAATGCCCTTGGCGCCGCTTCCGCCGCCACAGGCGGACAGCAGCGGCAAGAGCAGGGCGGGAAGCAGGAGCTTGCGGTGCATTGCCATCCGCATTGCCCGCCTGCCGCGCGCTGTCAACGCCTGCGCCCTTGCCCAATGGCCCGCCTGCGGCTAGGCCCCGCGCGTTTTGCGACAAAGCGTTAGGAACCTGCCGATCATGCCCCAGCCCACCACCGACGTTATCGCGATCGGCAATGCCATCGTCGATGTGATGGCCCCGTGCCAGGACGTGCTGATCGAACGGCTGGGCCTGCTCAAGGGCGGGATGACCCTGATCGACACCGCGCGCGCGCATGAATTGTACGAGGCGATGGGCCCCGCGCGCGAGATTTCGGGCGGTTCGGCGGCCAACACCCTGGCCGGGCTGGCCGCGCTCGGCGCGAAGTGCGCTTTCATCGGCCAGGTTGCGGATGACCAGCTGGGCGAAGTCTTCGCCCACGATATCCGCGCCGGCGGGATTGCCTTCGATACGGCCGCGCGCGCGGGCGATCCGCCGACGGCGCGGTGCCTGATCTTCGTCACCCCCGACGGGCAGCGCACGATGAACACTTTCCTGGGTGCCTCGCAGTTCCTGCCGCCCGCCGCGCTCGATGAAGCGGCGATTGCGGACGCGAAGATCCTCTACCTCGAAGGTTACCTGTGGGACCCCGAGGAACCCCGCGCGGCGATGCGCCGGGCCATCGCGGCGGCCAAGAATGCGGGCCGCAAGGTTGCCTTCACCCTGTCCGACGCCTTCGTGATCGAACGCCACGGCGCAGATTTCCGCGCGATGATCGAAACCGGCGAAATCGACATCCTGTTCGCCAACCACGTCGAGCTGGAAGCGCTGACCGGGCATGGCGATTTCGACGCTGGCCTCGCCGAACTCGCCCCCAAGGTCCCGCTGCTGGTGGTGACACGCGGCGCCGATGGCGCTGTCGCGGTCCACGAAGGGCAGCGCTTCGAGGTCAAGGCCGAGCCGATCGAGCGGGTGGTCGACACCACCGGCGCGGGCGACCTGTTCGCCGCCGGGTTTCTCTATGGCCACGTCCGCGACCTGGCCATCGACCAGTGCCTGACCATCGGCGCCGTCGCCGCCGCCGAGATCATCTCGCACTACGGCGCCCGCCCCGAAGCGGACCTCAAGGCGCTGATCAAGGCGCGGCTGGGTTAATTCAATCCATCGTCATTGCGAGCGCAGCGCAGCAATCCAGAGTCACTCGAACCGACTCTGGATTGCTGCGCTGCGCTCGCAATGACGAAGTTTGGCTGGGTTACCCCCGCTCCCGCGCCACTTCGCGCCAGCCGATGTCGCGGCGGCAGAACAGGTCGGGGGCTTCGACCAGATCGACCGCGGCATAGGCCCTGGCCTGCGCTTCGGTCACGCTGGCGCCGCGCGCGGTGACGTTGAGGACGCGGCCGCCATTGGCGACCAGCTGGCCGTCGGTCAGCGCGGTGCCGGCGTGGAACACCTTGGCGCCGCCGGCTTCGGCCGCGTCGATCCCGGCGATGGTTCCGCCCTTCTTCGGCTCGCCGGGATAGCCTTCGGCGGCCATGACCACGGTCAGCGCGGTGTCGGGGGACAGGCGCGGGGGCTGGCGGGTGGCAAGCTTGCCTTCGGCGCAGGCCAGCAGCAGTTCGCCCAGGTCATCCTCCAGCCGCAGCATCAGCACCTGGCATTCGGGATCGCCGAAGCGGGCGTTGTATTCGATCAGCTGGACGCCCTTTTTGGTCAGCATCAGCCCGGCATAGAGCACGCCGGAATAGGGCATGCCTTCATCCGCCATGGCCTTGACCGTGGGAACGACGATCCGTTCCAGCGCCTCGCCTTCGAGCAGCGGGGTCAGCACCGGGGCGGGGCTGTAGGCGCCCATCCCGCCGGTGTTGGGGCCGGTATCGCCATCGCCGACGCGCTTGTGATCCTGCGCGGAGCCGAACGGAACCACGGTGTGCCCGTCGGTCAGGGCAAAGAAGCTGGCTTCCTCGCCATCCAGGAATTCCTCGATCACGGCTTCGGCCCCGGCTGCGCCGAACCGGCCCGAAAAGATTTCGCGCACGGCTTCCTCGGCTTCGGCCATGGTCATGGCCACGGTCACGCCCTTACCGGCGGCCAGGCCATCGGCCTTGACCACCACCGGCGCGCCGAACCGGGCGAGTGCGGCGAGGCCCTCGGCCTCATTCGTCACGCGGGCGAAATCGCCGGTCGGGATGTTGTGGCGGGCGCACAGTTCCTTGGTGAAGGCCTTGCTGCCTTCCAGCTGCGCCGCCGCCTTGCTCGGCCCGAACACCGGCACGCCCACGGCGCGCAGGGAATCGGCCAGGCCATCGACCAGCGGCGCTTCGGGGCCGATCACCACCAGGCCGATGGCTTGCGCTTCGCAAAAGGCGATGACCGCGCCGTGGTCGGCCGCGTCCAGCTTGATCAGTTCGGCATGATCCGCGATGCCGGGATTGCCCGGGCTTGCGAACAGCTTGTCGCACAGCCGGGATTGCGCCAGCTTCCATGCCAGCGCATGTTCGCGCCCGCCCGATCCCAGCAGCAGGATGTTCATGCCCGGTCCCTCTTACTACGATGATGACGACAGTTCAGCCGGGCTGGTAGCGAAGCAAAGCGCCGGGGACAACGCTGGTGCCTTGTCCGTCAGCGAGATTTCCGCCGCGCTGAAGCGCACGGTGGAGGATCGCTTCGGCTTCGTGCGGGTGCGGGGCGAGCTTTCGGGGGTCAAGCGCGCGGCCTCGGGCCATGTCTACCTCGCGCTCAAGGACGAGAATGCCCGGCTCGACGGGGTGATGTGGCGCGGCAATGCCCAGCGGCTGGGGTTCCAGCTGGAAGACGGGCTGGAAGTGATCGCCACCGGCAAGCTGACCACTTATCCCGGCCGCTCGAACTACCAGATCGTGATCGACCGGATGGAGATCGCGGGCGAAGGCGCGCTGCTCGCGCTGCTGGCGAAAACCAAGGCCCGGCTCGAAGCCGAAGGGCTGTTCGCAGCGGAACGCAAGCGCGCGCTGCCGTTCCTGCCGCGCGTGATCGGCGTGGTCACCTCGCCCACCGGGGCGGTGATCCGCGACATCCTCCACCGCCTGGCCGACCGCATGCCCAGCCGGGTGCTGGTCTGGCCGGTGCTGGTCCAGGGCCAGGGCGCGGCGCAGCAGGTGGCGGCGGCGGTGCGCGGCTTTTCCGCGCTGCCCCCCGGCGGGCCGGTGCCCCGCCCCGACCTGGTGATCGTCGCGCGCGGCGGCGGCTCGATCGAGGATCTGTGGGCCTTCAACGAGGAGATCGTGGTCCGCGCCGTGGCCGATTGCTCGATCCCCGTGATCAGCGCCGTGGGCCACGAAACCGATACCACGCTGGTCGATTTCGCCGCAGATCGCCGCGCCCCCACGCCCACTGCCGCCGCCGAAATGGCCGTGCCGGTGCGCGAGGAACTGAACGGCCAGCTGGCCGAACTGGGCCTGCGTCAGCGCCGCGCGGCGGTGCGCCCGCTGCAACTTGGGCGCGAGCGGCTGGCCGTCCGGGCTGACCGGCTGCCCCGCGCCGAAGCGCTGCTCAGCCCCTATGCCCAGGCGCTCGACGAGGCGTCGGAACGGCTGCGCCGCGCGCTCAAGGACCGTACGGTCAGCGCCCGCCAGGCCTTGCAGGCGGACGCCGCGCGGCTCTCCGCGCCCCTGCTCGCCGCCCGGCTGGAGCGCGCGCGCGACCGGCTGGCGGCGGCGCGGCTGGCCCCGGCGCTGGTCACCCGGCGGATCGACACCGCGCGCGGCCAGCTTGCCGCGCTGGCGCGGATCGCCCAGTCGCTCAACCCCGACAATGTGCTGGAACGCGGCTATGTGCGGGTCACCGCGTCCGATGGCCGGACCCTGACCAGCCGCGCGGCGGCGGCGGGCGAAGCCGCGCTGGCGCTGCATTTCCGCGATGGCGTGCTGGAGGCGGTGCCCGCTGGCGGCGATGCGCCGGTCCGCGGCGCGCCCCGGCCGAAACCCGCCCCGCGCCCCGCCCCGCCCGAGCAGGGCAAATTGCTCTGAGCCGGTCAATCGGCTAGGAAGGGGCCATGTTGATGAAGTCTCCCGATCGAACCGCCACCCTGTTCTACCAGGCCAACGGCTTTCGCGTGCTGACCCCGGGCAGCCACGTGATCTGTGCGGTCACCGCCGCCGCGATCCCGCTTGACCTGCTGCGCTACTGGAGCGCCGAACACCAGGAAGCCTACGCCAGCGCCGAAGCGGCGACCCGCCGGCTCGCCGGGCGGGAATGATCCGCCCCCGCTGGCTGGCTGCGGCGGGGCTGGTGCTGGCCCTGGGCGCGGCCTTTGGCGCTGACCTGGGCGGGATGCGCGCCCGCGCCGCCGATGCGCTGGGCCTGTCGCACCAGCTCGATTTCGCGCTGACCGGGCAGCTTACCCAGGGCGGCTATGCGCTGGGCCAGGCCCCGCGCGGAGTGCGCGCGCTCAGCTTTGGCGGCAAGCCGGTGCCGCTGGCCGCCGATGGCCGGTTCCTGATCGCGTTTGACCGCGATGCCGCTCCGCAGGCGCAATTGCTGGCCGAACTGACCGGGGGTGACCGCGTGGCAGTGCCGATCGCGGTCGGCAAGCGCGCCTGGCAGCTCGAATATATCCCGCTCGGCCCGCGCCCCGGTACCCCGCCGAGCGAGGAATATGCCCGGCTGCGGGCGGGCGAGCTGGCGCGTATCAACGCCGCGCGCAGCGTCGATCACGCGGTCGATGGCTGGCGGCAGAAGTTCATCTGGCCGGTCCACGGCCGCATTTCGGGCCGGTTCGGCTCGCAGCGGATCTACAACGGCACGCCCGGGTCGTACCATTCGGGGATGGACGTGGCGACCGGCACCAGCGGCACGCCGTTTGTTGCCCCGGCGGACGGGGTGGTGATCCTGGCGGCGGACAGCCCGTTCAGCCTGGAAGGTCGGCTGCTGATGATCGATCACGGCATGGGGCTGAACAGCGCCTTCCTGCACTGCTCGAAGCTGGCGGTGAAAGTGGGCGATGTGGTGCGCCAGGGGCAGTACATCGGCAACATCGGCATGACCGGGCGGGCCACCGGGCCGCACTTGCACTGGTCGGTCAAGTGGCGTGATTCCCGGCTTGATCCGTCGTTGCTGACCGGGCCGATGCCCGCCGGCTGATGGCGGCGCCCGGACCGACAGGCTTGTAAATTGCGCAATTATCCTGCGTGACGAAAAAATATTGCGCGCGTGTCACAGGTCTGTGGCACGCATGCAACAGCCGCCAGCGGAATGCGGCTTCCCCTTGAAAATCCTTTGATCCCACCCGGTTCATTCGTCATTCACGCGCCATCTATCCGCAATTCTGGCGGCGGCTATGCCCTGTCTGGACTGCGGATGATCAGGAATCCGCGCGGCCCGTTCGCCGGATCTACAGAGGGACTGACCTGTGAAAACCACCAAGAAATCGCTCCTTTCGAGCGCGACCTACATGGTCGCTGGCAGCGCCATGGCGCTGCTCTCGTCGGCTGCTGCCTATGCGCAGGAAGCCGCGGATGACGCCGCTCCGGAAGACCAGACCATCGTCGTCACCGGCTCGCTGATCCGCAACCCGAACCTGACCGCTTCGGCTCCGGTTGCCACCATCGGCAGCCAGGAACTCGAACTGCGCCAGACGAACGTCGCGGAAGAAGTGCTGCGCACCCTGCCCGGCGCCGTCCCCTCGATCGGTTCGAACGTCAACAACGGCAACGGCGGTTCCTCGTACGTCGACCTTCGTGGTCTGGGCTCGAACCGCAACATCGTCCTGCTCGACGGTGACCGGATCGTCCCGGCCGACCTGACCGGCCGCGTCGACCTCAACAACATCCCGCTCGCCCTGGTGCAGCGCACCGACGTGCTGACCGGCGGCGCGAGCTCGACCTACGGCGCCGACGCGATCTCGGGCGTGGTGAACTTCATCACCAAGCGCGACTTCGCCGGCATGGTTGCCACCGCTTCGGAACAGATCACCCAGCGCGGTGACGGCAACACCTTCCGTGGCGACGTGACGATCGGTGCGAACTTCGACGACGGCCGCGGCAACGCTGTGCTGTCGCTGGGCTACCAGAAGTCGGATCCGGTGTACTTCGGCGGTGACCGTCCGTGGTCGGAAGTGACCCTTGAATCGTACGACGAATTCTTCGTCGCCGGCCAGGGTTCGTCGACCACCAACCCGGCTCGCTTCGACATCGCCGGCGGCAACCTCCAGGTTTCGCGCGATGGCCAGACCCTGCAGCCGTACTACGCTGCGTTCAACTTCAACCCGTACAACGTGTTCCAGGTGCCGTTCAAGCGCTTCAACATGTTCGGCCAGGCGCACTACGAAGTCGCCGACGGGATCGAAGTCTATGCCCGCGGCATGTACTCGAACAACACCGTCGACACCATCATCGCTCCGTCGGGCATCTTCGCCTCGGCCGTGTCGGTGCCGGTTTCGAACCCGTTCCTGACCGCCGCGCAGCGCTCCACGCTGTGCGCCCGCGCCGCGACCAACGCCGCGCTGGGTGGTGGCACCACCATGACCGCCGCGCAGTGCGCCGCGGCCGCCACGGCGACCAGCGCCACCGATCCGAACTTCCGCACCTTCAACTTCGGTCTGCGCTGGCGCGCGGTTGAAGTCGGTCCGCGCAACTCGGACTACAACAGCCAGGTGTTCGACATGCGCGCGGGTATCCGCGGCAACATCACCGACAACATCCAGTTCGACGTTGCCGGTGCGCATGGCGAATCGAAGAAGCTGCAGACCATCCGCAACTACGTGCTGCTTTCGCGCGTGCGTCAGGCGCTGATGGCCACCAACAGCACCACCTGCCTCACCAACACCAATGGCTGCGTCCCGCTGAACATCTTCCAGCCGGGTTCGGTCAACGCCGCGATGGTCGATTTCGTCAACGACAACTCGACCTCGGCCGTCAACACCAAGCTTGACCAGGTCAAGGGCGTGATCAGCGGTGACATGGGCTTCGCTTCGCCCTGGGCGTCGGATGGCATCAACTTCGCCGTTGGTACCGAATACCGTCGCTACCAGGCCGAACAGGCTTCGGACCTGCTGGCCAAGACCCCGGGTGAACTGGGCGGCGCCGGCGGCGCGGCTCCGGACATCAACGGCGGCTACGAAGTCTACGAAGGCTTCGGCGAACTGATCGTGCCGCTGGCCCAGGACAAGCCGCTGATGCAGCAGCTTGAACTGTCGGCTGGTATCCGTCAGTCGCACTACAAGATCGCCGCTGCCGGCAGCCCGACCTACGATGCCACCACCTGGAAGGTGGCGGGCGTCTGGGCCCCGACCTCGGACATCAAGATCCGCGGCAACTACCAGCGTGCGGTCCGCGCCCCGAACATCGGCGAACTGTTCTCGCCCGTGTCGACCGGCCTGACCAACCTGGGCACCGATCCGTGCGCTGGCGCGGCTCCGGTGACCAATGCCAACCTGCGCGCGGTCTGCCTTGCGCAGGGCGCTCCGGTTGCCACGATCGGCTCGATCAACAACCCGACCGCTGGCCAGGCCAACATCACCTCGGGCGGCAACACCGCCGTTGGTCCGGAAACCGCCACCACGTGGACGGTCGGCGCCGTGTTCACCCCGGCGTTCCTGCCGGGCTTCTCGGCCTCGGTTGACTACTACAACATCAAGGTGAAGGACGCGATCACCACCCCGACCCCGTCGGACCTGATCGGTGCGTGCTTCAACGGACTGTCGGCTTCGAGCGCGACCAACTCGGCCTGTACCGCGATCCGTCGTAACCCGATCACCGGTGCGCTCGACGGCGACCCGGGCACCACGGGCGGCCTGTTCGGCGTTCTCTCGAACCTCGGCAAGCTGTCGACCAGCGGTGTTGACCTGAACATGAACTACACCACTGACCTCGGCACCCTGCTGGGTCAGGAAGCGCGCCTGTCGCTGTCCTTCCAGGGCAACTACACCGCGCACTCGAAGTTCCAGGCGACCCCGACTTCGCTCGATCGCGAATGCGTCAACCAGTACTCGGTCAACTGCGCTTCGATCCAGCCGAAGTACTCGTTCAACCAGCGCACCACCCTCGGCCTCGGCCCGGTGGACATCTCGCTGCTGTGGCGCTGGATGAACAAGGTGCGTCTGGAAGATCAGCAGATGGCTGACGACCTGGCCGGTTGCGGTAACGTCACCGATCAGCAGGACGCGGTTGGCGCGGGCGGCAATGGCTGCCTCATCGACACCCGCTTCCGGTCGATCAAGGCCTTCAGCTGGTTCGACCTGACCACCCGCTTCGACGTCACCAAGAACTTCGACGTCACGATGTCGGTGTTCAACCTGTTCGACAAGAAGCCCCCGATCGTCGGTGGCACCGTCGGCAGCACCTCGCAGAACGGTGGTAACACCTATCCGTCGAGCTACGACGCGCTGGGCCGCCGCTTCGCGGTCAGCGCCCGCGTGAAGTTCTAGTCGGAACTTCCGGAAACGGACGCCGGGGGGCGGGCAGCAATGCCCGCCCCCTTTCGTTTGGGCCGATGAAATGTGACGGACCGGGCCGCGCCGTGCTGCGCAGCGCGCGGTCAGCCGATCAGGGGATGGGGCAGGTCCAGCGGTAGGCCGGCACTGCGGGCCACTTCGCCGGCCCAGGCGACCACCTTGCCGATCTCGTCGCCGTGGGCGGCGCGCGCCTCGGCATATTCGGCCTGGCGCCGGGCGGCATCAAAGGCCGCGCCTGATTTGGAATGCTGGGTAAAGGCGGCGCTGGCCGCCATGTCAGCCAGGTCCGCGTCGCTGGCCCGCAGGCCGTAGAACCGGCTGGCTGCCGCCAGCACCTCGGCGGGCCGGGCGGTCAGCGTTTCGGAATCGAGCGTCCGGATCCGCGCCGGACCCAGCTTGCCCGCAAGCTTGTGAAACAGCGCGTGCTGCGCCAGCCAGCCGACCGCGGCGACCTGCAGGTCGCTTTGCCGGAAATGGTCCTGCAGGGTAAAGCCCAGGTCGACCGCCTGGTCGGTCAGCAGTCCCTCCAGCAGCTCGCGCACCCACAGCCGGCACCACAGCCCCTTGCGCACCACCGAAATCAGGAACATTTCGAGCGGCGCGTAAAGCAGCACCGCGTTGCTATCCGCGCGCAGCGCCAGCAGCAGTTCGGCCAGGGGGTTGAGCACGTTGGACGGCTTGACCACCACCATCTCGTCCGGGGCGAACGGCCGGGCCAGCAGCCGCGTGGCGGTATCCGCCAGCCGCGCCACCGCCGCCGGGGGCGCCCCGCGCCGGCGAAAGCCAACCACGTCGTTGAGCAGCACCGGCTCGGACAGGCCCATCGCCACGCCGGGGCGGTCCAGCGCGGAAAGCAGCATGGTCGATCCGCAGAACGCCGAATGGAACAGGAAGCCCATACGCCGGGGCGGGGTGCATTGCAGGCAATCGGCCACGGCCAGATCCTGCGCGGGGCGGCCTGCGCCAAGGTATTCGTCGGTCAGGAACGGCATGCGGCGATGATCGGCGCGCGGCACGTGAAGAAAGCGGATGCGGTCCTGCCCTTCGACATGGCGGTGCGCCAGCCATTGCGCGTCAGCAAGCGTGAAGGGGGAGGCGGTCATCGCCGCAGCCTAGAGCCGGGCGGGGGGCACGGCAACACCACTTGCCGCGCTCCTTCGCGCGGCATAGGATCGCGGCATGGGGGACACGACTGAACAGCAGCGCCGCGAGCGCGCGCGCAGCGCCAACGCGCAGGGCATGGCGGCTTTGCGCGGCGGGGACCATGCCGGTGCCATCGCCGCCTTCCGCGAAGCGATTGCCGCCGATCCCGGTGCCGGGGCGCTGGTCCGCAACCTGGCCCACGCGCTGCGCACGGCGGGCGACGATGCCGGGGAACTGGCCGCGCTGGAACGCGCGCTTGACCTTGATCGCACCGATTTCGTCGCGCAGCTGCGCAAGGCCCAGAACCTGGAACGCACCGGCCAGGAGGCCGACGCCCTGGCGGCGTGGAGCGGCGCGCTGCAACTGGCCGAGGGGATCGAACAGCCCGCGTCCGGGCTGGAGCAGGAACTGGCCGCCGGCCGCGCCTTCATGGCCGCGATGCAGCAGCGGCTCGGCGCCCATGCCGACCGTGCCTATGCCGAACTCGAAAGCGCGCTGGACGAAACCGAACGCCGCCGGGTGAAAGCCTTCTACGACCATTCGCTGGGCCGCCGCCGGGTCTATTTCAACCAGTGCGCCGGGCTGTACTATCCGTTCCTGCCGGCTGACGAGTACTTCGACCGGCGCCATTTCCCCTGGCTGGACGAACTGGAAGCGGCGACCGGCGACATCCGCGCCGAACTGCACGGCCTGCTGGCCGAGGGCAATCCGGCGATCATTCCCTATGTCCGGCTGGACGAAGGGACGCCCGAGAACAAGTGGTCGCCGCTCAGCCACAATTACGACTGGAGCGCCTGCTTCCTTTACGAATACGGTGTGCCCAACCAGCCGGTGCTGGATCGCTGCCCGAAAACCGCCGCGCTGCTGGCGCGGCTGCCGCTGGCGCAGATCCCCGGCAAGGCGCCCAACGCGTTCTTCTCGATGTTGAAGCCGCATAGCGCGATCCCGCCCCACACCGGGGTGACGAACACCCGCGCGATCATCCATCTCGCGCTCGACGTTCCGCCCGGCTGCGGCTTTCGCGTCGGCGGCGAAACCCGCGAATGGGCGGAAGGCAAGGCCTTTGCCTTCGACGATTCGATCGATCACGAAGCCTGGAACACCAGCGACCAGCGCCGCCACATCCTGATCGTGGATACCTGGAACCCGCACCTTACGCCGGGCGAACAGCAGGCGATCGTGCAGTATTTCGCGGCCACCGAACCAGCACCCGCCCGCCGCTGATCGCCGCCGCCGGATCGACGAACGACAGGCCGCAGCGCTTGCCGAGTGCTGGCTGGCGGGCTAGTTTTCGCGCCATTCAGCAATTTACGGATGGAACGCCACCATGTCCCTGTTCTCCCTGATCCTGGCTGCAGCCGCGGGCGCGGCGCCGCTTCCCGCGATCCCTGCACCCGATCCCAGCCACATGTCGCTCAAGGAAATCCGCGCCCACAACAAGGTGGTCGGCAAGGATCACCCCTATTTCATCCGCTGCCGCCGCGACGTGGAAATCGGCAGCGTGGCCAAGGCGCACACCGTGTGCCGCACCCTGCGCGACTGGTCCCGCGCCGATGACGACGGCAACCGCGCCGCGCGCGACACCGTGCGCTTCATGAACGAGACGGCCGGCAACATCGGGAACTGAGGGGGAGGAGAGTTTTCTCCGGCTCACGCCGGTGCGGCAGAGTCCTTGCCCGGTGCGCTGATCGCCTCCGCGATCAGCTTGGCCTGGCCGGCCCACTCCCCCGGCCCAACCACCCGTTCAAGGTACCCTGTGGGTGGTTGGGCCGGGGGA
>NZ_JAYRKX010000038.1:0-4466 GCF_041905565.1 Novosphingobium sp.
ATTCCTGGCAACACCGGCCCGCTCCCCCGGCCCGACCACCCGTTCAAGGTACCCTGTGGGTGGTTGGGCCGGGGGAGCGGGCCGGTGTTGCAAGCCAACTGCGGAGGCAGTTGGCGCACCGAACAAGGACTCCCAAAGAAACATTTACGCCGCCGCGCGGCAATGCTAGGCGCGCCGCCGATCCGTTTATCAGAGCGAAAGCCACTGCAATCATGTCCGACGAAGGCAACATCATCACCGACCTGGGCCTGGAAGCGCCTGCCGCCAACGGCGAGGACACCATGCCGACGGCTGGCTTCATCATGCAGTACGTGAAGGACCTGTCGGTCGAAAATCCCAATGCCCCGGCCGCCTTCCAGTGGCAGGACACCCCGCAGATCGACGTGCAGTTCAACATCGGCGCGCAGAACGTGGGCGACGGGGTCCACGAAGTGGAACTGAAGATCGTGATCAAGTCGGTGGGCCAGCAGGGCACCGCCTTCCTGGTCGACCTGGCCTATGCCGGCCTGGTTGGCATGCGCAACATGGACGAAGCGCACCAGCATGCCTTCATCTATGCCGAAGCGCCGCGCATCCTGTTCCCGTTCGCCCGCCGCGTGATTTCGGATGCCGTGCGCGACGCCGGCTTCGCGCCGCTGCTGCTCGAACCGATCGATTTCAACGGCCTCTACCTCCAGCAGATGGCCGCGCAGCAGGCCGAGCTGGAAGCCCAGGCGCCGGTCGGCCAGGCCTGATCCGGCCCGGCCCGGCGCGCTACTGAGGGGGAGTTCCGCGCATGAGCCTGGTCCGCCATGTCAGCACCATCGGCGGCCTGACCGCGATCAGCCGCGTGTTCGGCTTTGCCCGCGACATGCTGCTGGCGCGCGTCCTGGGCGCGGGCCTGGCGGCGGACGCGTTCCAGCTTGCCTTCACTCTGCCCAACACTTTCCGGCGGCTGTTTGCCGAAGGCGCGTTCAGCGTCGCCTTCGTGCCGATGTACAGCCGCGCGCTGCACGGTGAAGGCGGCGAGGAAGCCGCTGACCGCTTTGCCGGCGATGTGCTGTCGGTGTTCGTCTGGGTGCTGCTGGGCTTCTCGGCGCTGGCGATGCTGGGCATGTCGGGCGTGGTCTGGGTGCTGGCCAGCGAATATGCCAATGTGCCCGGCAAGTTCGAGCTGTCGGTACTGCTCAGCCGGGTCACCTTCCCCTACCTGACCTTCATCAGCCTGATGGCGATGCTGGCGGGCGTGCTCAACGCGCGTTCGCGCTTCGGCCCGGCGGCTTTCGCGCCGGTGCTACTCAACGTGTTCCTGATTACCGGGATCCTGGTGGGCGACCACTTGCGCGGCGACAGCGGGGATGACCGGATCGTCGCCATGGCGCTGGCCATCGCGGTGGCGCTGTCGGGGCTGGGCCAGTTCCTGTACCTGTGGTGGGAAACCCGCCGCGCGGGCGTGCGGCTGAAGGTTACCGCGCCGCGCTTCACCCCCGAAGTACGGCGGCTCGGCGCGCTGATCCTGCCCGCCACTTTCGGCGCAGGCATCTACCAGATCAGCCAGTTCGTCGACACCTTCTTCGCCACCAGCCTGCCGCAGGGCTCGCTGACCCTGCTCAAGCTGGCGGACCGGCTCAACCAGATGCCGCTGGGGATCGTCGGGATCGCGCTGGGCACGGCGATCCTGCCGATGCTGTCGCGCCACATCCACACCGGCGATGCGGCCGAGGCGCAGCGCCTCCAATCCAACGCCTTCGAGATCGGCACGCTGCTGACCCTGCCGTCGGCCGCCGCGCTGGCGGTCTGTGCCCCGGCGTTCTGCACCGCCTTTTTCGTCGGCGGCAAGTTTACCCTGGCGGACGGGGCGGTCA
Organism: Novosphingobium sp.; assembly: GCF_041905565.1. Classification (GTDB taxonomy): domain Bacteria; phylum Pseudomonadota; class Alphaproteobacteria; order Sphingomonadales; family Sphingomonadaceae; genus Novosphingobium. The sequence continues at coordinate 1,845 of NZ_JAYRKX010000038.1, forward strand.
TGGCGCAGATCGTGGTCGCGCTGGTCGCGGGGCTGCCAGCCTATGTGATCGTCAAGATCCTCAACCCCGGCTTCTTCGCGCGCGAGGATACCCGCACCCCGGTGTGGACCGCGCTGGTCTCGCTGGTGTTCAACATCGCGCTGAACGTCTGGGTCGTGCGGCAGTGGGGCATCGTCGGGCTGGCCGCGGCGACCGCCTGTTCGGCCACGCTCAACTGCCTGCTGCTCTATGCGATCCTGCACCGGCGCGGCTGGTTCCGCTTCACCGCGCAGCTGGCCGGGCGCGTCGCGCGGCAAGCGGTGGCGACGGCGGCGATGGCGGCCCTGCTGTACTGGCTGACCCCGCAGCTGGCGACGCACTATTCCGGGCCGTGGCTGGGCCGGGTCTGGTCGCTGGCGCTACTGGTGGCAGCGGGCATGGCGGTGTTCTTCGCGGTGGCCTTTGCGGTCGGCGCGGTCGACCGTTCGGTGCTGGCGCAGCTGCGCCGCCGCCGTCCGGCCCGGACCAAGTCCGACGATGAAATCCTTGAAGTAGAGTGAGCACGACAATGCGTATCGTTTCCGGCATCCAGCCCACGGGCAATCTCCACCTTGGCAACTACCTGGGGGCGATCCGCAACTGGGTGAAGATGCAGGACGATGCGGTGGCCACCGGCGGGCAGGCGCTCTATTTCCTGGCCGACCTGCACGCCATTTCGATGCCGCACGATCCGGCCGAGCTGACCCGCAACACCTTCGAGATGACCGCCGCGCTGGTCGCCTGCGGGATCGATCCCGACAAGGCGGTGCTGTTCAACCAGACCCAGGTGCCCGCCCATGCCGAGCTGCAATGGCTGCTGAGCGGCACCGCGCGGATGGGCTGGCTGAACCGCATGACCCAGTGGAAGGACAAGGCCGGCAAGAACCGCGAGGGCCAGTCGGTCGCGCTGTTCACCTACCCGGTGCTCCAGGCCGCCGACGTGCTGCTTTACCAGGCAACCCACGTGCCGGTGGGCGAGGACCAGAAGCAGCACCTCGAACTGGCGCGCGACATCGCGCAGAAGTTCAACAACGACTTCTGCGCCGAGGACGCGCCGGTCTTCACCCTGCCCGATCCGATCATCCCGCCCGAAGCCGCCCGGATCATGAGCCTGCGCGATGGCAGCGCCAAGATGAGCAAGAGCGATCCGAGCGACATGAGCCGCATCAACCTGACCGACGATGCCGACACGATCATGAACAAGGTCAAGAAGGCCAAGACCGACCCCGAGGTGCTGCCGGGCGACAAGGCCGGGCTGGACGGCCGCCCCGAAGCGGCCAACCTGGTCGGGATCTATGCCGCGATGGCCGGGACCAGCATGGAAGCCGTGCTGGGTGAATTCCAGGGCAAGGGCTTTGGTGCGTTCAAGCCGGCGCTGGGCGAACTGCTGGTCGAAAGCCTGGCCCCGATCAACGCCCGCTTCATCGAACTGCGGCAGGACCGCGCCGCCTTGCAGGCGATCCTCGCCAAGGGCGCGGCCAAGGCGCGCGAGCTGGGCGCAGGCACGCTGTCGGCCACCTATAACGCGCTGGGGCTGGTGCGCGGCTGAGCGGCGCCGGGCAGCATCATTCAAGCGCCATTCAGCCGCTCTGGCCGAGACTGGCGGCAATGCTAAGCTGTGTGTCCGCCCGGCGATTCGACCGGCGGCAAATGGGGATACAGGGTCGATGACGTCCAATCGCTCGGTGATGGGCAAGTTCAAGCTGGCGCTGGCGCCGCTGGCCATGCTGGGCCTGGCGGCCTGCGCCACGCCGTTCAATGCCAATGTCTCGCGCTTTGCCAGCCAACTGCCCGCGCCGCAGGGGCAAAGCTTTGCCGTGGTCGCCGATGACCCGGCACTGGCGGGCGGCCTCGAATTCTCGCAATATGCCAAGCTGGTGGAAGCGCGCATGGCCGCGCTCGGCTATGCCCCGGCCAGCCCGGATACCGCGACCCTGCTGGTGCGGTTCGATTACGGGGTGGACCAGGGCCGCGAAAAGGTGCGCACCACCGGCTTTGCCGATCCCTATTGGGGGTCGTGGTATGGCTACCCGCGCTATGGCTATGGCATCGGCTACACCGGCTGGGGCCGCCGCGCGTTCTACTCGCCCTATCGCGGCGGGATGTGGGGTTACGGCTGGTACGATCCGTGGTTCGATGGCGGGGTGGAAAGCTACACCGTCTACACCAGCGGCATCCGCCTGAAGATCGACCGCAAGGCCGATGGCCAGCGCCTGTTCGAAGGCAAGGCCGAAGCCGCGTCCACGTCCAACCGCCTGCCCTACCTGGTGCCCAACCTGGTCGAGGCGATGTTCACCGATTTCCCGGGTAATTCCGGGGAAACCGTGCGCATCTCGGTCGCGCCGGAGAAAAACCGCCGCAACTGAGGTGACACCACCGAGAACGAAGGGCGGGCCAGGCAACTGGCTCGCCCTTTTTTTGGGTTGTTTCTTTCCGCCTGACGGCGGTGCGGAAAAGCCATCCGGCTTTTCCTGGCCTGGCCGGCCCACTCCCCCGGCAGGTTCCTTGTTTGGTGCGCTGATCGCCTCCGCGATCAGCTTGGCCTGGCCAGCCCGCTCCCCCGGCCCAACCACCCACAGGGTACCTTTAACGGGTGGTTGGGCC
>NZ_JAYRKX010000004.1:0-208905 GCF_041905565.1 Novosphingobium sp.
CACCCACAGGGTACCTTAAACGGGTGGTTGGGCCGGGGGAGCGGGCCGGCCAGGCCAGGAAAAGCCGGATGGCTTTTCCGCACCGGCGTGAGCCGGAGGGAAACTCTGCCGGGGGAGCGGGCTGGTGTTGCAAGGGAAGGCCGGATGGCCTTCCCGCACCGCCGTCAGGCGGACAAATCAACTCAGCGCGAAAGCGCCGCTTCGCTCTCGGCCATCAGTTCGGCGACGATTTCGGCGGCGGGCTGTTCCTTGGTCACCATGCCGACCGACTGGCCGGCCATGACCGAGCCGTGCTCGACATCGCCGTCGATCACCGCGCGGCGCAGGGCGCCGGCCCAGAAGTGTTCGATCTGCAATTGGGCCTCGCCCATGTCGATCTTGCCCTCGTCCAGCAGCTGGGCCACTTCGCGCTGCTTGGCGGTGAAGGCTTCGGTGCCCTTGTTCTTCAGCGCGCGGACCGGGATCACCGGCAGGCGCGGGTCGACCTGGACGCTGGCTTCGGCATCGCGCGCATTGGCGCGGAAGAAGGCCTGCTTGAACGCCGGGTGGGCAATGCTTTCGCTGGCGCAAGCGAACCGCGTGCCCAGCTGCACGCCCGATGCGCCCATTTCGAGGTAGGCGGCGATCATGTCGCCCCGGCCGATCCCCCCGGCAACGAAGACCACGTGGTCTTCGGCCAGCTCGGGCAGGAATTCCTGCGCCAGCACGCTGGTTGCCACCGGGCCGATGTGGCCGCCCGCTTCGCTGCCTTCGATCACCAGCGCGTCGGCCCCGGTGCGCAGCAGGCGCTTGGCCAGCGCCAGGGTGGGGGCGAAGACCAGCACCTTGCCGCCGAACGCCTTGATCGCCTCGACACTGCCCTTGGGCGGGATGCCGCCGGCCAGCACGACGTGGCTGACCTGGTGCTTCGCGCAGACCGCGATCAGATCGAACAGCATCGGGTGCATGGTGATCAGGTTGACGCCGAACGGCTTGGCGGTGAGCGTCTTGGTCCCGGCGATCTCCGCGTCGAGCAGTTCCGGCGTCATCGCCCCGCAGGCGATCACGCCAAAGCCGCCGGCATTGCTGATCGCGGCGACCAGATGGCGCTCGCTCACCCAGCTCATCGCGCCGCACAGGATCGCGGTTTCGCTGCCCAGGAAATCGATCCCGCGCTGCATCAGCTTGGTGGTCTTGGGATAGGCGGTCATGCAGGGGGTTCCGGTGCTGGGGAGGTGTAATGCCGCGCCTATCGCGCGGCTTTGTGGCAACAAACGGGCGAAGCCGGGCAGAACGTCACTGTCCTGCCCGGCCTGCCTTGTTCATCAGCGCTGGATCGCTCAGTCCTCGGCGTCCATGCCGTAGGCGGTGTGCAGCACGCGCACGGCGAGTTCGGTCTCGTCCTCGTCGATCAGGACCGAAACCTTGATTTCCGAAGTGCTGATCGCCTGGATGTTGATGCCCCGGTCTGCCAGCGCGCGGAACATGGTGCTGGCAACGCCCGCGTGGCTCTTCATGCCGACGCCGACGACGCTGATCTTGGCAACCTTGCCGTCGGTGATGATGCGGTTGAACCCGATCGCTTCCTTCTGCGCTTCGAGCAGGGTCTGCGCGCGCAGCAGGTCGGCGCTGGGGACGGTGAAGGTCACGTCCGTCTCGCCCTTGTCGCGGCCGACGTTCTGGATGATCATGTCGACGTTGATGTTGGCAGCGGCCAGCGGGCCGAAGATCGTCGCCACCGCGCCGGGCCGGTCGGGCACGCGGGTCAGGATGATCTTGGCTTCGTTCTTGTCGGCGGCGATGCCGGTGATCAGCTGGCGTTCCATGTCGAGGCCTTCCTGGATTCTGGCAAGTTCTTCGTCGGAAACGATCATCGTCCCGGGGATTTCGTCGGCAGGGGTAGCGTCATCGTCGATGAAGCTGGACAGCACCTGCACGCGCACGCCTTCCTTCATCGCCAGGCTGACCGAGCGGGTCTGGAGCACCTTGGAACCGACGCTGGCCAGTTCCAGCATCTCTTCATAGGTGACGTTCTTGAGCTTGCGCGCCTTGGCGACGATGCGCGGGTCGGTGGTATAGACCCCGTCGACGTCGGTGTAGATGTCGCAGCGGTCCGCCTTGATTGCGGCGGCCACGGCCACGGCCGAAGTGTCCGACCCGCCGCGCCCCAGGGTGGTGATGCGGTTGTCGTGGGTCAGCCCCTGGAAACCCGGGATCACGGCGATTTCGCCGGCGGCCATCGAGGCCAGCAACTCCGGCGAATCGATCGTTTCGATCCGCGCCTTGGCATGGGCATCGTCAGTGCGGACCGGCAGCTGCCAGCCCAGCCACGAACGCGCCTTGCAGCCCAGTGCCTGCAGGGTCATTGCCAGCAGCCCGGCGGTGACCTGTTCGCCCGAGGCGACGACAACGTCGTATTCCGCCGGATCGTAGAGCGGGTTCGCCTCGCGGCAGAAGTTCACCAGCCGGTCGGTCTCCCCGGCCATGGCCGAAACCACCACCGCCACTTCGTGCCCGGCCGCCTGCTGGCGGCGCACGATGTTGGCGACGCGGCGGATGCGTTCCGAGCCGGCCATCGAGGTGCCGCCGAATTTCATCACGATGCGGGCCACGCGTGTCCCACCTTTCCGCAAGAATCTTGCCTTCAGGGCCCCTCGCCCCAAAGCGCGCGCCCTGTTAGGGAGGGTGCATGGGTAATGCAAGTTCATCCGCAACGATCCGGGCCGAAGAAGCGGCGCATTTTGGCCGCCTGGCCGCCGATTGGTGGGACCCCAAGGGGTCTTCGGCCATGCTCCACCGGTTGAACCCGGTGCGGCTGCAATTCATCCGCGAGGCAATCGACACGCACTGGCCGGGTGATTCGCTCGGTGTGCGCCCCCTCGCGGGCAAGCGCGCGCTCGACGTCGGCTGCGGCGCGGGGCTGCTGTGCGAACCGCTGGCGCGGCTGGGCGCGCATGTGACGGGCGTGGATGCGGCGGCGGAAAACGTCGCGGCGGCGGCGGCCCATGCGGTCGGCGGCGGCCTCGCCATCGACTATTGCCACGGCGACATTGCCGAACTGGCGCTGGTCCAGTTCGATCTGGTCTGTTCGATGGAAGTGATCGAGCACGTGGCCGACAAGGCGGCCTTCATCGCCGCTTTGGGCAAGTGCTTGGCGCCGGGCGGGCTGATGATCCTGTCCACTCCCAACCGCACGCCAAAGGCGCGGCTGCTGATGGTCGAGGCGGCGGAGCGGCTGGGCATGGTCCCGCGCGGCACCCACCACTGGGACGATTTCATCACGCCGGATGAACTGGGCGAGTTGCTGGACGGGGCCGGGCTGGCGATGGGCCAGCCGCGCGGGATCGGCTGGTCACCGCTGGCGGGGCTGCACCTGTCGGACGATCTGGCGCTGAACTATATCGTCAGCGTGACCGCCGCCTAGGGCGCGGCGGCAGGCGGCGGCGCAGCAGGCGCTTCGGGCTGGAGGCATTCGGGCAGCAGCGTGGCCATGTCGACATGGCGGCCGTGCAGGTCCTCGATGTCCGCCTTGCGCGTGGCGAGATACCACTGCCGTTCCGAGGCGTAGAAATCCGGGCAGTCATTGCGCAGCTTGCGCAGCGTCTCGTCGAATTCCACCCGGTCATCCAGGCTGCGGACCGTGCCGGTGCCGAGCGAATAGTACGGCGTGTTGAACGGCGCGCCGCCCAGCGTGGGCAGGAACGACAGGTCAAGCATCCGCCCGGTCAGGTCGCGCGCGGTGGTCGGGCCGATCAGCGGCAGGAACATGTAGGGCCCCTGGCCGATACCGTAATAGCCGAAGGTGTTGGCAAAGCCGTTGCGGCGATAGGGCAGGCCAATCGGCTTGCGGCTGGCCAGATCGACCAGCCCGGCCACCCCGACGGTGCTGTTGATGGTGAAGCGGCCCAGCGTGCGCAGCGCCTTGCCGGGCTTCAACTGGAGCAGGTAGTTCACGAAATTGACCGGCTCGGACAGGTTGTTAAGCGCATTGCGCAGCCCCTGGCGCAGCGGTTTGGGCACGCCCTTTTCATAGCCCTGGCTGACCGGTCCGACCAGCGCCTGGTCCACGCCCTGCATGGCTTCGAAACTGACCATGTTGATCCGTTCCGCCGGATCGCCCGGCGGCGGGCCCTGGCGGGCGGTGACCACGATTTCGCCCGGTTCGGCAGCCTTTACCGGCACAGGCTCGGCGGCCACGGGGTCCGGCAATGCCGGCGGCGGGACGGGCGCGGCCACGGGGGCGGGATCGGGCTGGGCAAGGGGCGCCGCCGCCTGGGGCGCGGTTCCGGCCAGCGTCAGCGCCAGCAGCGCGGCAGACGATGTCACTGCGCCCGGTTCCGGCGCGATGTGCGGCAATAGCGACCCGTCGTCATCATTTTCCCCTGTGCGGTGTCCGGCGCCGCGACCGCGCCTGCATGAACACCGCGTTCATTCTTGCCCAGCGAATGATGAACTGCGCCTTGCCGGTCAAGCCCGGGCGGGCGTTCCGCCGTTCACCGGCAACGTTTCGGCGATCACCGCGCGGACTTGTGCCTCGCGTTCGGCCCAGCCGCCACCGATTCGCCGCCACGGTACATTGGCGCGCAGCAGCATGTCTTCTGCCAGCGCGGCAAAACGGCTGCGCAGCGGCCCCTGGCCGAAAAAGCGCGTGCCATCGTCCACCCACGGCACATCGGCTGCGAACAGCAGGTAAAGATCAGCCTTGGGATAGGCCAGCAGCTCATCCGGCACGCTGCCGAACAGCATTTCGGCCCAGGCGGCGGTCATCAGTTGGTCAGTGTCGAGCAGCAACAGCGGCGGGCGATTGGCCATGGCCGCATCGACGGCGGCCTGCTGCCCTGCCGCAATCGCCCGCAGGTCGTCCATCGTCAACTCGGTGCCGCGCTCCTCGCAATAGGTGCGGCCGTATTCGGGCACCCACGGCACCCCCAGTTCGCGGCTGAGCTTGTCCGCCAGCACGGATTTGCCGGTGCTTTCCGCGCCGTGCAGGCAGATGCGGATCAAACCCCCGTCCCCCGCCGTTCGGCCTCGACCCATTCCTTCAGGCCAACCAGGCACATCACCAGCATCCCGGCATAGAGCCCGGCGGTGGGGTAGAGCCCGCGATTGATGTAGAGCAGCACCGCAGCAACATCGACCGCGATCCATACCACCCAGTTTTCGATCCGGCGGAAGCCCAGCAGCAATTGGGCCGCCACGCTGGCCCCGGCGATGGCCGAATCCGCGAACGGCATGGCCGCATTGGTATAACGGTGCATCACCCAGCCCAGGTTCAGGCTGAGCGCGGCGGTAACCGTCAGCCAGACCACGCGGCTGGGCCAGTCCAGCCAGCGCACCGGCACGCGCGCTTCCGTCCCCCCGGCGCGGCGCCACAGCAGCCAGCCCCAGACGTTGGCCAGGATGTAGAACACCTGCAGCGCGCTTTCGGCGTAGAGCCGGTTTTCGAAGAAAATGAACACGTAGATCGCGACCGACAGGATCGCAAACAGGAAGTTCCACGCGCTGCGGAAGATCAGCAGCGCGATGTTGACCAGCCCCAGCCCGGCGGCCACCCATTCGAGCCTGGCGAGCATGGCGGGATCAATGATCATTTGAGCGCGGCGGCCCAGTCAGCCGGCTTGAACCCCACCAGCAGGCCGCCGGGGTGTTCCACGATCGGCCGCTTGATGCAGCTGGGGTTGGCCGCCATCAGCGCCACCGCCTTTGCCTGGTCGAGGTCGGCCTTGTCGGCATCGGGCAGCTTTTTGAACGTGGTCCCGGCGCGGTTCAGCACCTTGTCCCAGCCCGCCGCATCGCACCACGCCACCAGCTGGCCCGCATCGGCCCCGGCCTTCTTGTAGTCATGGAAGGCATGGGCGATTCCTTCGCCGTCCAGCCAGGTGCGGGCCTTCTTCACGGTGTCGCAGTTGGGAATTCCATAAAGGGTCACGGTCACGCGGGCGGCCTTTCGAAACGGTGCGTGCGGGGATTGTCGCAAGTGTAAAGCGTATAGTCCTGGTAATAGTCAGCGCGGCCCCGGCTCTGCACCACGGCATGGTCGCTCTGGCTGCCCCAGGCGCGCGCAGCCTCGGCATCGGCCCATTCGGACAGGGCGATCACCTCGCCGTCGTCGGCCACGTAGCTCTTGAACGAAAGGAAGCCCGGCTGGGCGCGGGCGAGTTCCTCCATCCGCGCGGCATCGGCGCCATAGGCGGCCTGGTCCAGCCCGGCGCGCTTGCGATTGCGGAAGACGACTAGGAACATGGGCACCGTCCTAGCTGCTCAAGGCGCGGCATGGGAGTGGACTTTTTACCATATCCGCGACAAAGCCGCGCAATGTCCGTCAACACATTCGGTCGTCTGCTGCGTTTCACCACCTGGGGCGAAAGCCACGGGCCCGCTTTGGGCGCCGTGGTCGATGGCTGCCCGCCGGGGCTGGAACTGAGCGAAGGCGTGATCCAGCCCTACCTTGATGCGCGCCGTCCGGGGCAGTCGAAGTTCACCACCCAGCGCCAGGAACCTGACGCGGTGCGGATCCTGTCGGGCCTGTTCGAAGGGCGGACCACCGGCACGCCGATTTCGCTGATGATCGAAAACGTCGACCAGCGCAGCAAGGACTATTCGGACGTCGCCAAGGCCTATCGCCCCGGCCATGCCGACTATGCCTATGACGCGAAGTACGGCTTTCGCGACTATCGCGGCGGCGGGCGCAGCAGCGCGCGCGAAACGGCGGCGCGGGTCGCAGCAGGCGCGGTGGCCCGGCTGGTCATCCCCGAAGTGACGATCACCGGCTATGTCTCGGAAATCGGCGGCGACGCGATCGACCGGGCCAGTTTCGACGCGGGCGAGATCGGCAACAATCCGTTCTTCTGCCCCGATGCGGCAGCGGCAAAGCGCTGGGAAAAGATCGTCGACGATGCGCGGCTGGCCGGATCGTCGGTCGGCGCAGTGGTTGAATGCGTGGCCACGGGCGTGCCCGCCGGCTGGGGCGCGCCGCTCTATGGCAAGCTTGATGCCGACCTTGCTGCAGGGATGATGGGGATCAACGCGGTCAAGGGCGTGGAGATCGGCGACGGGTTCGCCGCCGCGCGCCTGACCGGCGAGCAGAACGCCGATCCGATGCGCCCCGGCGCGGGCGGGCCGCAGTTCCTTGCCAACCATGCCGGCGGGATCGCGGGCGGGATTTCCACCGGTCAGCCGGTGCTGGTGCGCGTGGCGTTCAAGCCGACCAGTTCGATCCTGACCCCGCAGCAGACCATCACCCGCGATGGCGAGGCGGCGGACATGTTCACCAAGGGCCGCCATGACCCCTGCGTCGGCATTCGCGGCGTGCCTGTGGTCGAAGCGATGATGGCGCTGGTGCTGGCCGATCACAAGCTGCTGCATCGGGGGCAATGCGGGGCGGGTTGACCCGGCAGGGGTCACCCCCCGGTGCGGCTGCTGAACCCGGTGCAGGCGGCCTCTAGCCGCGCAGCACCGCGCCCAGCTTGGCCGCCGCAGCGGTGATGCGTTCGGCAATCGCCTTCAGTTCCGCCTCGTCGTAGCTTTTCTCGCCCGGTTGCAGCGTCACTTCGATGGCCAGCGACTTGTGCCCTTCGGGCACGCCCTGGCCGCGGAAATCGTCGAACAGCCGCACCGCGACGACATTGGCCTTGTCCGCGCCGCGCACCGCGCGGACCAGATCGCCCGCTGGCAGGTCCGCCGGGACGAGGAAGGCAAAGTCGCGGGTCACCGCCTGCAGCGCCGGCGGGGCATAGGCGGCGCGGGCAAAGCCGGCGGCCTTCTTGCCCGGAATCGCATCGAGGAACAGTTCCACCGCCGCGACCGGAGCCGCGACATCGAACGCCTTGAGCGTGGCCGGGTGCAGCATGCCGAAGCGCGCCAGCACGGTCTTGGGGCCAAGCCGCAGCGTGGCTGACTGGCCGGGATGGAACTGCTCGCCCGCTTCGCCCATGACCTGCAGGTTGTCGACCGGCGCACCGGCTTCGGCCAGCAGGGCCAGGGCCTCGGCCTTGGCGTCGAAGGCGTCAAACGCCTGCGCCTTGCCATTCGCCCAGCCGCGCGGGGCCTTTTCGCCCGCCAGCACCACGCCCAGCGTCAGCCGTTCGTCCGAATGGCCGCCCGCACCGCGCAGGTAGCGGCGGCCCAGTTCGAACAGGCGCAGGCCGCTGGCCCCGCGATCGAGATTGCGCTTGGCGGCAGACAGCAGCCCCGGCAGCAGCGAGGGGCGCATCGCCTTCATGTCCTCGCTGATCGGATTGTCGAGCACCCACAGGTCGCTTCCCGCCTCCGCAAAGGCTTCCGCCTCGGCGGTGGGCAGGAACGACCAGGTGACCGCTTCGTTCAGCCCGCGCGCGGCAGCGGCGCGGCGCAGCTTGCGCTCCAGCTTCTGAGCCGGGCTGGCGGTGGGCCGGGCCACGCCATCGGTGCGCGGCAGGGCCACGCTGGCGACGTTGTCCAGCCCGTGGATGCGGACCACTTCTTCCACCAGGTCGGGCGCGCCGTCCACGTCGGGGCGCCAGCTCGGCACCACCACGTTCCAGCGCGCGTCGCTGGCAAAGCCCAGCGCGCGCAGCGTGGCGCGCTGCTGGTCTTCGGGAATGGCGACGCCGCCCAGCCGTTCGGACAGGGCAGGGTCATAAGCCACCACCTTGGTCCCGCTCGGCGCTTCGCCCGCGCGGATCACCTCGCTCGCCTCGCCGCCGCAGATCTCGATGATCAAGGTGGTGAGCAGTTCGAGCCCGGCATCGAGGAAGGCCGGATCGACCCCGCGCTCGAACCGCTGGCGCGCGTCCGAGGTGAGGCCCAGCTTGCGGCCCGTGTCGCCGATCCGCACCGGATCGAAATAGGCCACTTCCAGCAGCACGTCGGTGGTCGTGTCCGAACAGCCCGAATGCTCGCCGCCCATGATCCCGGCGATGTCGTGGACGCCGGCATCGTCGGCAATCACGGTCATTTCGCTGTCGAGGGTATATTCCTTGCCGTTCAGCGCCAGCACGGTTTCCCCATCATGCGCGCGGCGGGCAAAGATTGCGCCGGTCAGCCTGGCCAGGTCATAGGCGTGGGCCGGGCGGCCATAGGCCAGCATGACATAGTTGGTAATGTCGACCAGCGCCGAAATCGGGCGCTGGCCCGCGCTTTGCAGGCGCGCCTGCATCCAGTCGGGCGAGGGGCCGTTCTTCACCCCGCGAATGACGCGGCCGTGGAACGCCGGGCAGCCGGCGGGATCGTCGGTGCGGATCGGCAGGGGGCAGGCAAAGCTGCCCGGCACGGCCTGCGCCGCGATCGGCTTCAGCGTGCCGAGGCCGGCGGCGGCGAGATCGCGGGCGATCCCGTAAACCCCCATGCAGTCGGGCCGGTTGGGCGTGATCGCCACATCGAACACCGGATCGCTGCCGTGGTATTCGGCAAAGGGCATGCCCACGGGCGCATCGGCGGGCAGTTCGATGATCCCGTCGTGATCCTCGCCCAGTTCCAGCTCGCGCGTGGAACACATCATGCCGTTGCTCTCGACCCCGCGGATCGCGCTTTTCTTCAGCTCGAAGCCGCCCGCGGGCACCACCGCGCCCGGCAGGCCCAGCACGCCGACCAGCCCGGCGCGGGCATTGGGCGCGCCGCAGACCACCTGGAGCGGTTCGCCCCGGCCGGTATCGACGCTCAGCACCTGCAGCTTGTCGGCATTGGGGTGGCGCTCGGCGGTCAGCACGCGGGCGACGGTGAACCCGGCCAGCTTGGCGGCGGGGTCTTCGACGCTTTCCACCTCAAGCCCGATGGCGTTGAGCTTGGCTGCGATTTCCTCGACCGAGGCGTCGGTATCGAGGTGGTCCTTGAGCCAGGTCAGCGAGAACTTCATGCCACAACTCCCACGCCGGCGGACAGGGTCGGAACGTCAAGCGCGGAGAAGCCATAGTGGCCCAGCCAGCGCGCATCGCCATCGAAGAAGGCGCGCAGGTCATCCATTCCGTATTTCAGCATGGCGAGGCGGTCGACCCCCACGCCAAAGGCGAAGCCCTGCCATTCGTCGGGATCGAGCCCGCCCGCGGCAATCACCTTGCGGTTGACCATGCCGCTGCCCAGCAGTTCCATCCAGCCGTGGCCCGGCGCATCGCCGCTGCCGCCCAGCGCACGCTTGCCGTTTACCAGCGCAAAGCCGACGTCCACTTCGACCGAAGGTTCGGTGAACGGGAAGTAGCTGGGGCGCAGCCGCAGGACGATGTCCTCGCGCTCGAAGAACGCCTTGAGGAAGGTTTCCAGCGTCCACTTGAGGTGGCCAAGGTGAATGCCCTTGTCGATCACCAGCCCTTCGACCTGGTGGAACATCGGGGTGTGGGTCGCGTCGCTGTCGCTGCGATAGACCCGGCCCGGAGCGATGATGCGGATCGGCGCGCCCTGCGCCAGCATCGCGCGGATCTGCACCGGGCTGGTGTGAGTGCGCAGCAGCATCCGCCGCCCTTCGGCGTCGTGATCGGGGAAATAGAAGGTATCGTGCATCGCGCGCGCCGGATGGCTTTCCGGAATGTTGAGCGCGGTGAAATTGTGCCAGTCGTCCTCGATCTCGGGTCCGGTGGCGACCGAGAAGCCGAGGTCCGCGAACACTTCGGCCAGCTCGTCCAGCACCTGGCTGACCGGGTGGACCGAACCGCGCGGGGCCTGCGGCGCGGGCAGGGTCAGGTCGATCCGTTCGGCCGCAAGGCGCGCGGAAAGGGCAGCCTGCTCCAGCGCGTCCTTGCGGGCGGAGAGCGCTGCGGTCACCCCTTCGCGCAGGGCGTGGATCTGCGGGCCAACCACCTGCCGGTCTTCCGGCGAAAGGCCGCCCAGCGTCTTGAGCAGGGCGGAAATCGAACCCTGCTTGCCCAGGAATTCGACCCGCAGTTTCTCCAGCGCGTCAAGATCGGGCGCGGCGGCGATGCGCGCCTGCGCTTCGTTTGCGGTTGCTGCGTAGTCCACGGTGGTGTCTTTCCATCAGATGACGAATGCGGGAGATGCGCCTTTAGCGGCGCGCCGCCCGGAGTCAAAGCGGAGTCAAAATGGCAATGTTCAGGCGGCGTCGGCGCTGGGTGCGGGGGCGGCGCCTTCGGGCTTGTCGAGCGTCTGCACCGCCGCGCCGTGCAGCCGCGCCCGCTCGCGGGTGAACACGTCCAGCACGGGGTGCGGCGTGGCGGCATATTCGCGCGGGGTCTGGCCCATGAATTCGTGGAAATCGCGCACGAACTGGGCCTGGTCGTGATAGGCCCAGTCCATCGCCCCGATCCATTTGAGCGAAGGGTCCAGCATGAACTGCGCCAGGCTGCGCATGAAGCGCTGGCGGCGCAGCAGCTGCTTGGGCGAAAAGCCGAAATGCCGGGCGGTCAGCCGTTCGACCGTGCGCTGGCTGGCGCCGACGCGGGCGACCAGCTGGGTCACGCTGACCACTTCGGGATCGATCATCGCCGCGTGGATCGCCAGGATGCGGTCGGCATCGATGTCGCGCACGGCGGGCAGGCCGCGAAAGAAGGCGGTGATCTGCGTCAGTTCTGCCAGCGGATCGCCCGGCGCGGCGCACAGCCGGTCGGCCAGCGGGGAGAACCGGGCGAAAGCGGGATGGCGATCGCCATCGACCGCCGTATTGGCATGATCGGCGGCCGGCTGGCGCACGAACCGCGCCCAGCCCAGCGGCAGCAGGCCCACGCCCCATATCCGGGTGGTGCCCAGGGTGAAATCGGTGCTGCGCGTGGTCGGACCGGTAGCGATGAACCGCGCGCCCGCCACCAGCGGCCCATCAGCGATCCGGGCCTGGGGATTGCCGCCGGCGAAAAAGCGCAGGCCGCCCCATTCGGGATGCAGCGCATCGCGCACCAGCTCGCCCGGCGGGGCAGTGATCTCGGTGTGATAGAACGACGTGAAATAGCGCCGCAGGTCTTCCGGCGGCGGGTGGAAGCGAACCGATACTGCTACGTTTGCTGACACCGAAGGGCCTTTCCCGCCTTGGGCAGTGGACTGCCATGCTGTGGGTGCGCTTGGCAAGAGGAGTGAAGCTCAGGGCCGGTGCAGCGCCTGCACGGCGGCGCCGGCGGCGGCGGCGCGGGCGCGCGCGGCGGCGCGCAGCACGGGGTGGTCCAGCTGGGCATAGGTGCTCGGGCTCATCCCCATGAAGCGCTTGAAATCCCGCACGAAATGCGCCTGATCGACATATTGCCAGTCCAGCGTCCTGATCCAGGTGAGCGAGGGATCGAGCATGAACTGGGCCAGGCTGCGCAGGAACCGCTGGCGGCGCAGCAGCAGCTTGGGCGAAAAGCCGAACGCCTTGAGGCTGAGCCGTTCGAGCGAGCGCGGCGACAGCGACAGGCGTTCGGCCAGTTCGCCGACCGAGCCGACTTCGTGATCGAGCAGCGCGGCGTGGGCGGCGCGGATCCGGGCTTCGTCCTCGCTGGGCGGGCGGCGGGCCAGTTCGGCCAGCAGGTGCGCGTCGATCCGGGCGGCTTCGGCGGCGGGATCGGGCTCGTCGGTGAAAGCCGTGTCCAGCAGCGGGGCGAACGCGGCATAGGCCGGTTCAGCCCGGGCATCGGTAAAGCGGTCGGCATGCAGGGCGGCATCGCCGCTGCACAGCCGCGCCCAGCCCAGCGGCAGCACGCCGATCCCCCAGATCCGGGCCGGGCCGATCAGGAAATGCGCGGCCTGGCAGGTTGGCCCGGTGCCGATCACGGTCGGCGGTTCGCGCAGCGCATCGCTGCCGATCGCGGCCTGCCAGCGCGGATTGCGGGCAAAGCGGACATTGGCCCATTCGGGATGGAGCCAGTCCTGCACCGTGGTATCGGCCGGGCCGCGCACCTCGGTCAGATAATAAGTCGAAATATAGGGGGCGAGGGCAGGGGATGGCAGAAAGAATCGCACCGTGACGGCATCGCCGACGTGCTGGCTCGACATCCGGTAATTCCCCTGAACCCTGGTTCTGGCGACGCTGCCGGCGTCACCGCGGGGCAAATATTGGCGGAATGTTTACTATTCGGCAAGGACGTCCGGGGGTTTGACTGTCCCAATTCAGCTAGTGCATTGCAATCAAACGAAAAGGGCGCGCCAGATTGCTCTGGCGCGCCCCTTGTGGCGTTAACCCTTCGCTGCGGCTCAGGCCGGCAGCGCGGCCTTTGCCTGGGCGATGACGGCCGCGAACACGCCGCCTTCGTTCATCGCCAGGTCGGCCATGGCCTTGCGGTCCAGTTCGATCCCGGCCAGCTTGGTGCCGTGGATGAACTGCGAATAGGTCAGGCCTTCGGCGCGGACCGCAGCGTTGATGCGCTGGATCCACAGGGCGCGGAAGCTCCGCTTCTTCACCTTGCGGTCGCGGTAGGCGTACTGGCCGGCCTTTTCGACCGCCTGACGCGCAACGCGAATGGTGTTCTTGCGGCGGCCGCGGTAACCCTTGGCCTGTTCCAGAATGTTCTTGTGCTTGGCGCGGGTGGTAACACCCCTTTTGACACGTGCCATAATTCAGTACTCCGAATTTCGTTGGAGCGATCCCGCAGTGCGGGACCAGCCCGATTCAGCCCAGCCCGTAGGGCGCCCACTTCTTGATCGTCTTCGCATCAGCGTCAGAGATCGTGTCGGTCCGGCGGTGCTGGCGGATGTACTTGGCGTTGTGGCTGATCAAACGGTGCCGCTTGCCAACTGCGCCATGCTTGATCTTGCCGGTCGCAGTGAGCTTGAAGCGCTTCTTGACGCCGCTCTTGGTCTTGAGCTTGGGCATTTTCGTCTCCTCAAGTTGAGACACGTCCGACCTGCCCTGGCAGCCCTAGTTAGCCAGGCGGGCCATCGATTCCGTGTCAATGAAGTGCGCGCCCCTAAGCGCGAATCGCCCGCATTGCAAGCGCTAAGCACCGGCCAGGCCGCGCAAATGCGGCATTCCGGCCGGATTCAGGCAAGATCGAGCACGATCTCGAGCAGCCGTTCGCCCTGATCGGCCATCACATCGTGCCCGCCGCCCACTTCGTGCAGCTGCCAGGCGGGATCGCCATTTACCGCGTCGCGAAAGCGCGGAAAGGGGCTGGGCTGCCAGCCAGTGGCGAAAATGTAGGTGCGGCGCGGTACTTTCGCTTCCTCGCCGGTGAAGCGCACCGGCTCCAGCAGGGTCAGCAGCGGATGGCGGCCATAGCGCGGGTTCTTGAGCAGTTCGACGCCCCCGATCGGCGCGACCAGGCCGGGGGTGTCCTTCTGCGTGTCGACGTACCAGCGGTGTTCGTAATCGCCGGTTATGTCCCACAGCGATTGCCCGTCGCCGGGCAGGAAGGCGTCGATATAGCACAAGGCGTCGATCCGCGCGCCCAGCCGCGTCGCCACCCCGGTGATCACCATCCCGCCATAGGAATGGCCGCACAGCACGAAGCGGTCGATCCCGGCGGCTTCCACCTGCCCGATCACGTCGCGCACATGGGTCGACAGGTCGATTGCCGGGTTCAGCCCGTCGCGCCGGGTGCCAAGCCCGGCCAGCTGCGCGACCAGCACGGTGTGGCCGCGTTCCCGCAGTTCCCGCGCCAGCCGGTCATAGGACGAGCCGCCGCCCCAGGCCCCGTGGACAAGGACGAAATTGGTCACGCTCAAATCCCGTGCTTGGCGTTGTATTCCTGGATCCATTCGAGCGTCTTGGTCATCCCGCCGAACGGATAGAAGTGCAGCCGCACCCGGCCGTGTTCATCGCCCAGCCCCTTGGCAAAGGCATTGACCAGCTTGTCCGGCCCGGCCGTGCCCAGCAGGTTCGTGACGGAGATGCCGTATTTCTTGAGCACCGAGGTGGACGCCCCCACCCCGCAGCGCGCGGCATAGGCCAGCAGGCGCTTGATCCCGGCGGGGCCGGGCACGCCCATCCGCACCGGGCATTCGATCCCGCGCGCGCGCAGCTGCTTGAGCCAGGCGAGGCAGGCATCGGGATCGAAGCTGAACTGGGTGACCACCAGCGCCGCCATGCCGCGTGCCTCGATTTCACGGACCTTGGCTTCCAGCACGTCCCAGCACTGCGCCTCGGTCATGTTCGGGTGCCCTTCCGGGTGCCCGCCCACGCCGATCGCCTGCACCCCGGCGCGCTCGAACGCGCCGGTGCGGATCAGGGCCATGGTATCGAAATAGGGGCCCTGCGGTTCGGGCGGATCGCCCGCGACGATGAAGCAGCGCTTCACCCCGGCCTGATCGACCACGGCCTTGAGGTAGCCTTCGAAATCATCCTGCGACGTGATCCGCCGGGCGGAGAAGTGGGGCATCGGCTCGAAGCCCAGCTCGCGCACCGCCACCGTGGCGGCGACGCGCGCGGCCAGTTCCTCGCCGGGCAGATAGGTGATCGCCACCGGGGTGCCCGCCGGGATCAGGGGCGCCGCATCGCGCAGCGACCCCTCATCCTTGGCGGTCATTTCCAGGCTGAACCCGTCGGTGATCCCGGCGGGGGCCTTGTCCCAGTTGGGGTGGATCAGTTCAGAGGCCTTGGCCATGGTCCGCTCCTCCCGCTTGCGTGCCTTAGAGGCCCTGCGACCGCCAGCCTTCCTGGTAGGTTTCGCGCGCGACCCGGCTGTAAGGCACCGGGCTGACGATGGCGCGCACTTCCAGCTGCTTGTGCGGTTCGACCGTGGTCTTGCGCGTGCCGCCGTTTTCCTCGCCCCAGACCACGCGCACTTCGGTGCCGATCTCGATCGAGGGATCGACCGTCGCCAGGCTCAGCGCCTGCTTTTCGTTGTAGGAATAGCCGGTGAACATCGACAGGCCGACCGTCTTGCCACCCGCATCGACCACGCGGTCGTAGTTGGACGAGGCATAGTTCGCCAGCGGCACGTCGAAGAACTTGTACTGGTCACCGTCCGGGTTGAACAGCGAAGCCATGATCTTGGCCATGTCCTCGGGATGCCAGGCCAGGGTCACCTTCTTGCGCTGCTTGGCCGGATCGATCTGTTCCAGCGCCTCGCGGCCGTGGAAATCGTGGTCGAACTTCACGAAGCCGCCGTAACCCAGTTCCCACGGGTTGAGGTAATAGTCCTCGATCTTGTCCGAGACGAACGAACCGCCGATCGAGCCGGTCGCTTCATAGCTGTCGGCGCCGAGCCATTCGCGGAAGCCCTTGAGCTTTTCGCCGGTGTAGATCGCGGGCAGCGGGCTGGGGATCCAGCCCGATTCCAGCGTGTTCGACGGATAGGCGCGGCTGCCGCAGGCGATCAGACCGAATTCCTTGCCGGCTTCGAGAATCGCGGCGCGGATTTCTTCCTGCTGTTCGTAAGGCCCCCAGATTTCGAGGCCCGGCGCGCCCGACATGCCGTGACGCAGGGTGCGCACGGTGTGGCCGGCGATGTTCATCGTGCTCATGTTGAAGAACTTGAGCTGTTCGAGCGGGCCGCCGTGCAGCTTCTCGATCACGTTCCAGGCTTGCGGGCCCTGGATCTGGAAGCGCCATTCCTTGCGGGTCACGGGCTTGCCCATCGGGCGCATCGGCGAACGGTCGTCCAGCTCGATGTCCACGTCATAGCCGCCGGTCGCGCCGTGATAGCGCAGCCAGTTGCTGGCCGGGGCGCGGCCGACATAGGTGAAGCTTTCTTCTTCTTCCCAGAAGATGATGCCATCGCCGATCACGTGGCCATAGGGCGTGGTCGGCACATACTGCTTGGCCTTGTTGACGCTCCAGCCCTTCGAGCTGTTGATCATCGTGTCGGACAGCAGCTTTCCGGCGTCACGCCCGCGAATGTACAGGTTCACCATGTGGTGCGACTGGTCGAACAGCACCGCGCTGTGCTGCCAGGCCCACTGTTCGCTGCGCCAGTTGGAAAATTCCGGCGCGACCACCGGATAGACATAGGCACCCAGCTGCGAATTGCGCAGCATGTCGACGATATTACCCTGTGAGCTCAGCAGCTGTTCAAGATTGTTGGCGGCCATGATGCCCCGACTCCCTCTCCGGTTGAATTTTGTATGCACTGCATACTATATTTTGCTAGTCGTGCAAATGAAAAGCGGTGCCGCTAGGGGGCACCAACCAAATGGGAGTTATGCCGATGGCCGAGGTCCAGATCCTCACCCTGTCCTGCCGCGACCGTGCCGGGATCACCGCTCGTGTTACGGGTTATCTGTTTGATAAAGGCGGAAATATCCTTGAAGCGCAGCAGTTCAACGATGCCTTGAGCGGCGAGTTCTTCATGCGGGTGGCGTTCGATCCGCAGGCGGCCGACGTGGCGGCGATTCGCAGCGGCTTCGAACCGCTGGCCGCCGAATACGCGATGACCTGGAGCCTGCGGGCCAAGGGTGCGCGGCGCAAGGTGGCGCTGATGGTGTCGAAATTCGACCATTGCCTGGGCGATCTGCTGTACCGCAACCGCATCGGCGAGCTGAACATGGATGTGGTCGCGATCATCAGCAACCACCCCAAGGAAGCGCTGTCGATCTCGCTGCTGGGCGATGTGCCCTATCACCACTTCCCGATCACCAAGGATACCAAGCCGCAGCAGGAAGCGCAGATCAAGCAGGTCGTTACCGAAACCGGGGCCGAACTGGTCGTGCTGGCGCGCTACATGCAGATCCTGTCCGACGATCTGGCCGCCTTCCTGTCGGGCCGCTGCATCAACATCCACCATTCGTTCCTGCCCGGCTTCAAGGGCGCCAAGCCCTATCACCAGGCCCATGCGCGCGGGGTGAAGATGATCGGCGCGACGGCGCACTACGTCACCGCCGATCTCGATGAAGGGCCGATCATCTACCAGGACGTCGAAGCCGTGACTCACGCCGACAGCCCCGAGGACATGGTCCGCAAGGGCCGCGACATCGAACGCCGCGTGCTGGCCGAAGCGGTGCGGCTGCACCTCGAAGACCGCGTCTTGCTGAACCACGACAAGACGGTAGTGTTCCGCAGCTAAAGCGGGGAGCGGGTGCGATGCAGGTCAACTGGCTCGATCACGTCAACATCATCACCGACCGGCTCGACGAGACGGCGGAATTCTACCGCACCCTGCTCGGGCTGGAGCGGCGCGACGCGCCGCCCCCGCTCACCCCGCAGAACGCGCAGTGGATGTATGATACCGGCGGCAAGGCGATCATGCACATCAACTCGGTCGATTGCCCGCGCATGTTCGACCGCGCAGTGCAGCCCGGCGCGCTGACCGGCGCGGTCCACCACGTGGCGCTCAATTGCACCGGCTATGACGAGATGATCCGCCGGATCGAGGCGCGGGACCTGCCCTACCAGGTCAACCTGGTTGAAGCGATCGGCCTGCGCCAGATCTTCGTGGCCGATCCCAACAACGTGCTGCTGGAGCTCAATTTCTTCGGGGATTGAGCGTCCGGCGTTCAGCGCCCCGCTCAACCACTACCGTCACCCCGGACTTGATCCGGGGTCCAGCTGCCTTTTGCGCCGCTGAAAAGCTGGCCCCCGGATCAAGTCCGGGGTGACGGGGGGTAATCCTAAACCGGGCGTTCCCCGGCCATGGTGGTGCGGTACATCTCGCGCCGAAAGCCGTCGTAATCGTTGGCCGCCAGGTGCAGCGCGCTGCGGTTGTCCCACATTGCCACCATGCCCACGTCCCAGCGCAGGCGGCAGGTGAAGTGGTGCTGGGTGATGTGCTGGCACAGGAAATCCAGCAGCGGGCGGCTTTCCGCCGTGGTCATCCCGTCGATCCCGATCGCGTAGACTTCATCCAAATAGAGCGACAGCTCGCCGGTTACCGGGTGGCTGCGGACCAGTGGGTGGGCATTGCCGGCAAAGGCGGCTTCCCGCGCGGCGTCGCTGGCAAAGCTCAGTTCCTTGCCGTCGGCCTGCTTCTGGGTGAAGGCGTTGTTCATCGCGCTCATCCGCACTTTCAGCGGGCGCAGCATGGCCTGCATCGCCGGGCTGAGCATCCGGTATGCCAGCGCGGTGTTGGCCCAGACCGTGTCCCCGCCCCACGGCGGCACTTCCACGGCGCGCAGGATCGTCATTCCCGGCGGTTCGGGCAGGAACGGGCTATCAGTGTGCCAGCCGCTGCCGAACAGGCCCTTGCTGCGGTGGTCGGCTTCCTTGATCAGCGGCTGGACGTTCGCGTGGCCGGGCACGCCGTGGGTATAGGCGTCAGGCGCGAAGGGCCCCCAGCGCAGCGCGAAGGCCTCGTGCGCGGCGTGGTCCAGCTGTTGGCCCCGCGCGAAGATCATCTTGTGCCGCCACAGCGCGTCCTGCACTTCGGCAAAGGCCGCGTCGGTCAGATTGGCAAGATCGATGTCCAGCAGTTCCGCGCCCATCGCGCTGGCCAGCGGGCGCACCGTGATATGCGCGTATGGGCGCGGGGCGTTATCGTATTCGCCCGCCGGGCTCAGCCGCACTTCACGCATGGACTTGTCTCCTCAAGCGGCGGGAATAGCCCCGATCAGCGCCTCGGCCAATTGCTGCGGGCAGCACAGGTAGGGCGAATGATCGCTGTCCAGCGTCACCACTTTCGCCCCCGGCGACATGGCCTGCATCTTGCGCTGGCTGGCGATCGGGATGGTGCGGTCCGCCGTGCATTCGACATAGGTGCGCGGCAGGCGGCCCCAGCGTTCGGCAGTCACCTCGATTGGCGTCGAGCGCGGCCCGTGCGGTTCGGCCAGCAGCCGGGGCAGGGCGGCGGCAACCAGCTCGGGCGGGGACAGTTGGGCAAAGACGGCCCCGGCGCCCGCCGGATCGACCACGGTGCCCGCACCATTGTGGACCGGGCTGATCAGCGCGTCGAAATCGGGGGTCGGTTCCTCCAGCGCCTTGAACGCGGCGCGGCTCATGCCGGCGGGCAGCATCATCGCGCAGATATAGACCAGCGCGTCCATTGCCTCGGGGTTCTGCTCAGCCGCGGTGCTGACCACCAGCCCGCCGCGCGAATGGCCTGCCAGCACTACCGGCGCGCCGCCAAGTTGTGCTTTGAGATCAGCGCATTGCTGCGCAGCATAAGCGCCCCAGCCGGGCAGGGTAACAGCACGCAATTCAGCCTCGTCGCCGCCCATGCCGGGCAGGGTCGGGGCGATCACACTGTGGCCTTTGCTGCGAAGCAATGCTGCAACCTCGTCAAAGCACCAGCCGCCGTGCCAGGACCCATGGATCAGGACGAAACCGGCCATCGGCTTAGCGCACGTGGCCCGACCAGGTGCGCAGCCCGGGCGCAGTGCGGTCTTCGCTCTTGAGCGCTTCGGCCACGGCGGGGCGGGCGGTGACCCGCTCGCGCCAGTCGACCAGGCGCGGGTACTTTGCGGCCACTTCCAGTTCCGGGAACATCCGTTCGACCATCATCCCGCAGTGCGAATAGAAATTGATGTCCGCCAGGGTATAGGCGTTGCCGGCCAGCCACGCCGTTTCGCCCAGCTGCTTCTCGACCTTTTCCAGCGCATAGACGATCTTGTCGGTCGCGGCGGCAAGGTCAGCCTCCGACCAGCCGGAACGCGCGGTTGCCCATTTCTTGCGCTGGTCGGGCAGGGGGATGTTTTCCAGCAGCTGCTCGAATTCGCCGCCCTCGATGCTGCGGGCGATGATCCCGACCATGCGGTGCCAGCCGTGCATCGAGACGTAATTCATCACGTGTTCGTCAACGAACTTGTTCCAGTACCGCATCCGCGCGGCGCCCACCGGATCGCGCGGGCGCAGCGGGCCATCGGCGGGCTGGGCATCGGGAAAGGCGTCTTCCAGGTATTCGTTGATCACCGTGGTGTGGGTGATGATCGTCCCGTCGTGGTCCAGTACGGGCACCTGCCCTTCGGGATTGATCGCGACGAACCAGGCCGAATGCTGCTCGAACTTGTGCAGGTCGACATAGTGGCTTTCGTAGGCCAGCCCCTTTTCCTTGAGCGGCACCATCGACTTCAGCGAATTGGCCAGCGGTTCGGCGTGATAGTATTTGAGAGCCATGGTGCGTCCTTCAGATCCTGAGCGTGCCGAGTACCCCGCCGTCCACTGCCAGCGTCTGTCCGGTGACATGGCTGGCCGCGTCCGACAGCAGGAAGGCGGCGACATTGGCCAGCTCGTCGGCGGTGCCGGTGCGGCCCTGCGGGGTGGCGGCAGCCATCTGCGCCAGGGCACCCGGCGGCAGTTGCCCCAGCATCGGGGTTTCGATGAAGCCGGGGATCACGCAGTTGCAGCGCACGCCGCTGGGCGCGGCTTCCAGCGCGACCGCGCGGGCCAGCCCCAGCACGGCGTGCTTGCTGGCGACATAGCCGACATTGCCCGCCATGCCGCGCTCGCTCGCCAGGCTGCCGGTCACCAGGATCGCCCCGCGCCCGCGCGCGCTCATCCCCGGCAGGACCCGCTGGATCGCCCACAGCGCGGACTTGAGGTTGACTGCCATGACCATGTCGAGCACGTCATCGGCATAGTCCGCCACGGGGGCAAAGCTGCCGCCCGTTCCCGCATTCAGGAACAGGCCGTCGATCGGCCCGTGCTGCGCTTCGGCGCTGTCCAGCGCGGCGAGCAGCTGCGCCTTGTCGCCCACGTCCGCCGCCGCCCAGCGCGCCATGTCGCCAATCTCGACGCAGGCCGCTTCCAGCAGCGCCGCGCGCCGCGCGATCAGTGTCACCCGCCCGCCCAGCGCCGCGATCCGCCGCGCGGCGGCCAGGCCGATCCCGGTCGACGCGCCGGTGATGGCGATGTGGCGGCCGGTGAAGCCCATTCGCTCAGGCCAGGCCCAGCAGCCGGGCGGCGTTGTCCTTCATGATGCCGGGCAGGACTTCTTCCTTGAAGCCAACCTGCCGCGCCGCATCCAGCCACTTTTGCGGGTGGATCAGCGGGAAATCGCTGCCGAACAGCATCTTCTTCCGCAGCTGCGTGTTGGCATACTGGATGATCTGCGGCTGGAAATACTTCGGGCTCCAGCCCGACAGGTCGATGAACACGTTGTCCTTGTGCAGCGCCATCGACAGGCTTTCATCGACCCACGGCCAGCTGGGATGGGCCAGGATGATCTTCATGTCGGGGAAATCGACCGCAACGTCATCGACCAGCATCGGCTGGCCATACTTCAGCCGTACCCCGCCGCCGCCGCGCATCCCGGTGCCCATGCCGGAATGGCCGGTGTGGAAGATCGCCGGCAGCTTGTATTCGTTGATCACTTCATAGATCGCGTAACCCACCTGCGCGGCGGGTTCGATGTTCTGCATGATGTGGTGGAACTTGAAGCCCCTGACCCCGCAGTTCTCGATCAGGTCCCGCGCCTCGCGCGCGCCCAGCTTGCCCTTGTGCGGGTCGATGCTGGCGAAGGGGATGCAGATGTCGTCATGCCTGGCGGCAAATTCCGCGACCTCGTAGTTCGACACGCGCTTGGCGCCGATCCCGCTTTCGCAGTCCACCGTGAACATGCAGAAGGCGATCTGCTGTTCGCGGTAGATCTCGGCAATCTCGGGCATCTTGGGCCGTTCGCGCGGCGCCTTGAAATAGGCGCTGGCGGCATCGAAGAACTGGCCCATCACCGGGTCTTCGGGATCGTGGCACGACACCTCGGCGTGGACGTGGACGTCGATGGCTTTGATCTTGGACAGGTCGATGGGCATTGCAGTTCCTTCTTGCCGGCGGCCGCGCGCGCCGGTGGCGGCGCGGCCGGACGGGCATTACAGCTGGAGAATGACGGTCTTGGTTTCGAGGTAGGCTTCGATCCCCTGGCGGCCCTGTTCGCGGCCCAGGCCCGATTCCTTGTAACCGCCGAACGGCAGCGCGGTATCGATCACCGCGTGGCAGTTGCCCCACACGGTCCCGGCTTTGATCTTGGACGCCAGCCTGTGCATCGTCGCGACGTCCTTGGTCCAGACGCCCGCGCCCAGGCCATAGCAGGTGTCGTTGGCGGCCTTGGCCACTTCGTCGATGTCGTCGAAGCGCTGGGCGACCACGACCGGGCCGAAGATTTCCTCGCGCATCACGCTCATCTGCGGGTTCACGTCGACCAGCACCGTGGGGTTGACGTAATAGCCGCCGTCCACCGCCGGGGCATCGCCGCCAATTGCCACGCTAGCGCCGTCGCGCTTGCCGGCTTCGATATAGCCCATCACCCGGTCGAACTGTTCCTTGCTGATCAGCGGGCCGGCGTGGCCTTCGGGATCAAGGCTGGCGCGCGGGGCCCAGAACGGGGCCTGCGCCGCGACGCCTTCGATCACCTGGTCGAAGATCGAGCGGTGCGCGTAAAGGCGCGAACCCGCCACGCAGACCTGGCCCGAATTGAACCAGATCGCGCCTGCCGCGCCCGGCGCGGCCTGGGCCACATCGACATCGGGCATGACCACCACGGGCGACTTGCCGCCCAGTTCCAGCGTCACCCGCTTGAGGCTGGCGGTGGCGTTGCGGTTGATCAGCTTGCCGATTTCCGTCGATCCGGTGAAGGCGATCTTGTCGACGTCCGGATGCTTGACCATGCGGTCCCCGGCAGTGTGGCCGTTGCCGGTGATGACGTTGACCACGCCCGCCGGAAAGCCCGCTTCGGCAATGAAATCGGCCAGGCGCAGCGCGGTCAGGCTGGTCTGTTCGGCGGGCTTCAGCACAATCGTGCAGCCCGCCGCCAGCGCCGGGGCGATCTTCAGGCAGGCCATCAGCAGCGGGAAGTTCCACGGCACGATCTGCGCGCAGACACCGACCGGTTCCTTCCGGGTATAGCCGAAGAAGGCGCCATCGGGGATCGAATAGGGCTGGATTACCTCGCCGTTGATCTTGCTCGCCCAGCCGGCCATGAACCGGATGTGGGCGATGGCGCCCGGCACGTCGACCGCGCCGGCCATGCCCTTGGGCTTGCCGTTGTCGATCGCTTCCAGCTCGGCAAATTCGTCCGCATGGGCTTCAAGCAGGTCGGCGAGGCGCTGCATGGTCCGTTCGCGCACCATCGGCGGCAGGCCGGACCAGCGGCCATCGTCAAACGCGGCGCGCGCGGCGGCAACCGCGCGGTCCACGTCGCGGTCGCTGGCATCGACCACGTGGGACACGATCTTGCCCGACGAGGGATCTTCGACCTCGATCAGCGCGCCGTGGCTGGAGGAAACCCATTCGTTGTTGATGAACAGCGCGGGTTTGCGCCCCAGCGCGGCCTGGGCAGCGGCGGAATAGGGGCGCTGGGTGCGGTCGATCGTGGTCATGTCATTCATGGTGCATGCTCTCCACAGGCATTTCCGGTTGCGTTGCCCGGATTCGAATTAGTAGGTAAGACTTACAAAATATCCGGCGCGGCGCAAGGGGCGTCGCGCGTGGTATTGTTATTGACCATAGCAATATTCCGGCTATGTCGGGAATCAGCTTTTGGGAGCATTGTGCCGATGTCTGCTGTCCTGGTCGATTCCGTTCGCACCTATGCAAAGTCGATGCCGCACCGGCTGGCGGTGGGTTGCACCGAAAGCGGGCGGCGCTGGTCGTGGGCGCAGCTCGACGCGGCGATTGATCGCGCGGCGGCCTGGCTGGTCGACCGGCTGGGCGCGGCGAGCGGCGCGCGCGTCGCCACGCTGACCCGCAACCACCCCAACATGCTGGTGCTGCAACTGGCCTGCGTGCGCGCGGGCGCGGTGTTCGTGCCCTATAACTGGCGGCTGGCCACGGCGGAAATCGCCGCGTTGATGCAGGATGCAGAGCCGAGCCTGGTGTTCCACGACGCGGAATTCACCGTGCCCGATTGCCCGGCCGAGCGGCTGCTGCTGGCCGATCTGGAAAGCCTGGGGCAGGCGGGGGCGCGCGCCCCGGCGGAGGCGCGGCGCGACTGGGAGCTGCCTTCAACCCTGCTCTACACCAGCGGCACCAGCGGGCGGCCCAAGGGGGTGATGATCAGCGAGGCGAACGCGTTCTGGGGGGCAACCAATTTCGCGCTCGGCAGCCTGGTTTCCTATGAAAGCGTGTTCTTGTGCGACATGCCGATGTTCCACACCGCCGGGCTGTTCGCCGCAGTGCGCGTGCCGGTGCAGACCGGCGGCGCGGTGTGGATCAGCCCGGGCTTCGTGCCGGACAAGACCATTGCCCGCATGGCCGACCGCGAGCTTGGCATCACCCACTATTTCTCGGTCCCGCAGATGGCGACGACGATCTGGCAGCATCCGGATTTCACGCCGGAGAAGCTTCAGGGGCTGAAGCTGTATGTCACCGGCGGCGCGCCCAATCCCAAGGCGCAGGTCGAACGCTTTGCCCGCGCCGGAATCCGCTTTTCCGACGGCTTCGGGATGAGCGAGACCTGTTCCAACTTCGCCATGCCGGTGCTGGACGTCGAACGGCTGATCGAAAAGGCGGGATCGTGCGGCCAGCCGCTGCTGACGGTCGAAACCCGGATCGTCGATGACGAAGGGGGTGACGTGCCGCAGGGCGAGACGGGCGAACTGTGGATTCGCGGCCCCAGCGTCACCAAAGGCTACTGGAACCAGCCGGAACTGACCGCCAAGGCGTTCGAAGGCGACTGGTTCAAGACCGGGGACGCCGCGCTGATGGATGTGGACGGGTTCTACTATCTCGTCGACCGCAAGAAGGACATGTACATCTCGGGCGGCGAAAACGTCTATCCGGCCGAGGTCGAGGCGGTGCTGGCGGAACTGCCGGAAATCGCCGAAGTGGCGGTGATCGGCGTGCCCAGCGAACGCTGGGGCGAAGTGGGCCGCGCTTTCGTGATCGTGCGCGAGGGTATGGCGCTGAGCGAGGAACAGGTCATCGCCCACTGCGCGGCGCGGCTCGCCAAGTTCAAGGTGCCCGCCAGCGTGGTGCTGACCGACGCGATCCCGCGCACCGCATCGGGCAAGGTCCAGAAGCACCTGCTGCCGCGGGACTAGGCCGCCCACGCTAAGGTCGTCACCCCGGACTTGATCCGGGGGCCAGCTGCCTTTTGCGAACGGACCGCTGGCGAGGAAGCTGGACCCCGGGTCAAGCCCGGGGTGACGTAGTGGCGGGATAAGCGGGGCGACGAAGGTCGCTGCAACGCCCCTTCGCCCGACTCGCAGGCCCGTGTTAGCCAGCTGCCATGACCCAGGCCGAATACCTTGCCGGCAGGCTGCTGCTTGCCATGCCCGGAATGGGCGATCCGCGCTTCGAACACGCGGTGGTCGCGCTCTATGTCCACGATGCGCAAGGCGCGCTGGGGGTGGCGGTGGGCAAGATCCGCCATGGGCTGCGTCTGCACGAATTGCTCGAAGATGTCGGGATCGCACCGGGCCAGGCGCCCGACTGCGTGATCCACGATGGCGGCCCGGTGGAGCCGCAGCGCGGCTTCGTGCTGCATTCGCCCGACTGGACCGGGCCGGGCACGATCGAGGCCGGGGAACTGGGCTGCCTGTCGGCCTCACTGGAAGTGCTGAAAGCGATCGCGGCGGGCGAGGGGCCGAGCCGCTGGATCGTCGCGCTGGGCTATGCCGGGTGGGGTGCGGGGCAGCTCGATGGCGAAATGCGCCAGCACGGCTGGTTCGCCGCCCGGGGCAATCCCGAGGTGCTGTTCGACACCCCCGTCACCGCGCGCTGGAAATCAGCCTGGCTGGGCGAGGGGATCGACCCGGCGCTGCTCGCCAGCCAGACCGGGCGGGCGTAGACCGCTTCACAACTCTCGTCATCCCGGGCTTGACCCGGGATCCAGCTTCTTCCCGATTGCCGCGCCGCCCAAGGCAGCTGGACCCCGGATCAAGTCCGGGGTGACGGCTGGTTCCTACTCGAACACCGGCCCTTCGCTGCCCGCGTCCTTGCTCGGATTGCGCACCGCCCACAGGCCGAACGCGGCGATAATCGCATAGCACACCGCCGGGACCAGCAGCGCCGTGCGGATGTTGCCGGTCACGTCGGCCACCGTGCCGAACAGGTAGGGCACCAGCGCCCCGCCGACGATGGCCGTGCACAGGATACCCGAACCCTGCGGGGTGCGCTCGCCCAGCCCTTCGGTGCCGAGGCTGAAGATGGTCGGGAACATCAGCGAATTGCAGAAGCCGACCAGGATCAGCGCCCAGCCCGCCATGGCCCCGGTGCTGGCGGCTGACAGTGAGATCAGGCCGATCGCGGCGGCGGCATAGGCGGTCAGCACGCGGCCCGGGCGGAACAGGCGCAGCACGAAGCCGCCGACCAGCCGCCCGATCATCGCCCCGCCCCAGTAGAACGCGACCAGCTTGCCGGCCTGTTCCAGCCCCAGCCCCATCACTCCGCCATCGCCCAGGTAGGCGATCAGGTTGCTGCCGATCGCCACTTCCGCGCCGACATAGGTGAAGATGCAGAGCGCACCCAGCTGGACCCGGCGGTTGCCGGTGAACAGGTCCCAGGTGCCCGCGACCTTGGTTTCCTGCGCCTTGGCCCCGTCCAGCGCCGAACGGAACAGCCAGAACAGCGCGGCGATGCCCAGCATCACCACCGCCAGCCACATGTACGCATGGCCGATCGAAGCGCCCTGTTCGACGCGGTAGGCCTGGAGCTGTTCAGCCGTGGCGCTGGCCGCGTCGATCGGCTTGGCATCGCCCAGCAGCACGCTCGCCCCGCCATAGACCATCAGCGTCACCCCGATGGAATTGAAGGCCTGGGCAAAGGTCAGCCGGCTGTGCGAGGTTTCGACCGGGCCCAGCGTGGTGATCACCGGGTTCATCGCCACCTGCAGCACGGTGATCCCCGCGCCGATGAAGAACAGCGCCGCCAGGAACCCGCCGAACGAGGCCGCGTTGGACGCCGGAATGAACAGCAGCGCCGCGCTGGCCACCATCAGGAAGCCCAGCACGAAAGTGCGGATATAGCCCAGCTTGCTCATCACGATCCCGGCCGGGATCGAGCACAGCGCATAGGCAATGAAGAACGCCATCTGCACCAGGTTCGCCTCGGCATGGCTCAACTGGAACATCGGCCTGAACTTGCCGACCAGCAGGTCGTTGATGTTGGTCACCCCGCCAAGGATGAAAAATACCGCGAAGGCCAGCAGCAGCACGGTGCGCGCCTGCGATCCTCCGGCATTGCCGCCCGCAACGCCCTGTCCACCCGTGATCGGTGCTGCCATAGCCTCTCTCAACCCCCGCTTGATCTGTTTGTGCAGCCTTGTTGCCGGGCCGGGCTGCCTTGTCCACGTGCATACGTATAACGGAATTTCCAGCATTGGAAGCGCTTCCAATTATTTTTCAATATTGGGGATTGCAATTCATCATTCTGAAAAATAGGAATGCGGCATGACCGGACCCGTGCGCTCCGTATCCCAGGCCTTTGCCATCCTGCGCCTGCTGGCGCGGGACGGGCACGCGCAGACCCTGTCCGACGTGGCGCGCGCCACAGGGCTGTCGGTGTCAAGCTGCCTTAACCTGCTGCGCACCCTGGTGGCCGAAGGCGCGCTCGAGGCGGAAAGCGGCAAGCGCTATCGCCTTGCCCCGGGCTGGGCCGAACTTGGCGCACTGATGCGCGGCGAAACCGCGCAGCTGGTCGCCCGAGCACAGCCGCTGCTCACCCGTTTTGCCGAACAGCACGATGCCACAGTCGGCCTGTGGCATATCGAACCGCGCGAACGGCTGGAGCTGGTCGCGCTGGGCGAAAGCGAATCGGCCACCCGGATCCACATGGCCGTGGGCCAGCGCCAGCCGCTTGGCGCGGGCAGCACCGGCCGGGCCTTGTCCGCGGCGCAGTGCGTGGACGATGCCGAACTGGCGCGCCGTTTTGCCGCGCTGCGCTGGCAGCGCTCGCTGGATTACGCCGCCTATGCGATGCAGATCGGCGCGGCGCGCTCCAGCGGTTATGCGCTGGACGATGGCTTTGCCCATGCCGGGGTCTGCTCGGTCGCCTGCGCGGTGCCGGGCGATCCGCTCGCCTTCTGTCTTTCCGCTTCCACCTTTGCCGGTTCGCGCGACGCCGATGGCGTGCGCACGCTGGGGCAGGCGCTGACCGCGCTGGCCCGGGCAATCGGCCAATCCGACGAAAGGTCCTGACATGTCGACTGAGGAAACGTTCCCCGAAATCCGCGAAGCTGTGCGCAAGCTGTGTGCCGACTTCCCGGGGACCTACTGGCAGGCGCTTGACCGCGAGCGGACCTATCCCACCGAATTCGTCCGCGCGCTGACCGAAGCCGGTTTCCTCTCGGTCCTGATCCCGGAGGAATTCGGCGGTTCGGGTCTGGGCCTGGGCGCGGCGACCGCGATCCTTGAGGAAATCCACCGTTCGGGCTGCAACGGCGGGGCCTGTCACGCGCAGATGTACACCATGGGCACCGTGCTCAAGCACGGCAACGCCGAACAGAAGGCCAAGTACCTGCCCGGCGTAGCCGATGGTTCGCTGCGGCTCCAGGCCTTCGGCGTGACCGAACCGGGCGCGGGCACCGACACCACCCGGATCCGCACTTTCGCCCGCCGCGAGGGCGATCACTATGTCGTCAGCGGGCAGAAGATCTGGATCAGCCGGGCCGAACATTCCGACCTGATGGTGCTGCTGTGCCGCACCACCCCGCGCGAGGAATGCGCCAAGAGTTCGGACGGGATGAGCGTCCTGCTGGTCGACATGCGTGAAGCGGTCGGCAACGGCCTGACCATCCGCCCGATCCGCACCATGCTGAACCACGCCACGACCGAGCTGTTCTTCGATGACCTCAAGGTGCCGGTCGAAAACCTGATCGGCGAAGAAGGCAAGGGCTTCCGCTACATCCTGTCGGGGATGAACGCCGAACGCATCCTGATCGCCTCGGAATGCATCGGCGATGCGAAGTTCTTCATCGACCGCGCCAGCGCCTATGCCCGGGACCGCAACGTGTTCGGACGGGCGATCGGCTCGAACCAGGGGGTGCAGTTCCCGATCGCGCGGGCCTATGTCCAGGCCACTGCCGCCGAACTGGTGGTGGCCGATGCCGCCGCCAAGTTCGAAGCCGGGATCAACTGCGGGACCGAGGCCAACATGGCCAAGCTGGTCGCTTCCGAAGCCAGCTGGTTCGCCGCCGACATGTGCATCCAGACCCATGGCGGGTTCGGCTTTGCCGAGGAATATGACGTGGAGCGCAAGTTCCGCGAAACCCGCCTGTACCAGGTCGCCCCGATCAGCACCAACCTGATCCTCAGCCACGTGGCCACCCACGTGCTCGACCTGCCCAAGAGCTTCTGAGGAACCTGCCGATGCAGTCGCGCGAAGTCCGCCTCGTCCGCCGCCCGCAGGGCACCCCCGTGCCCGAGGACTTCGCCCTGGCGGTGACCGAAGTGGGCGCGCCGGGCGAGGGCGAGGTGCAGGTCCGCAACCTGTTCATGGCGGTCGATCCCGCGATGCGCGGGCGGATGGACGATGCCCCCAGCTATGTCCCGCCCTTCGTGCTGGACGCGGCGATGGAAGGCCCGGCGGTGGGCGAAGTGGTGGCATCGAACGATCCCGCCTTTGCGCCTGGCGACCTGGTGTTCCACCGCCTGGGCTGGCGCGAGGCGTTCAACGCGCCGGGCAGCGCCCTGCAGAAGCGCGATGGCAGCGCCCTGCCGCCGCAGGCCTACCTTGGCTTTGCCGGCATGACCGGGCTGACGGCCTATGCCGGGCTGCTGCGGGTCGGCGGGCTCAAGCCGGGCGACGTGGTGTTCGTCTCCGCCGCTTCGGGCGGGGTCGGCTCGCTGGTCTGCCAGATCGCCAAGCTTAAGGGCCACAAGGTGATCGGTTCGGCTGGTGGCGCGCACAAGGCGGCCTACCTGCGGGACGAGCTGGGGCTGGACGGGGTGATCGACTACAAGGCCGAACCCAACCTGACCAAGGCCCTGGCGCGCGAGGTCAAGGCGATCGGAGCCAAGGGGATCGACCTCTATTTCGACAATGTCGGGGGCGATCACCTCCACGCCGCGCTGGCGCTGGCCAATCCTTTCGCGCGCTTCGCGATCTGCGGGATGATCAGCCAGTACAACGCCGCCGGGCACGTCAGCCCGCCGCGCAACCTGACGCTGATCATGGGCAAGCGCATCCGTATGGAAGGATTCATCGCCTTCGATCACCACGACCTCGACCAGCACCTGGTCGCGGACATGACCGCCTGGCACAAGGCCGGCCTGCTCAAGGCCAGCGAGACCGTCTATGACGGGATCGACCAGGCCCTGTCCGCCTTCCTTGGCCTGTTCGATGGCCGCAACCTGGGGCGCACACTGGTGCGGCTGGGCTGACCCCGGTCAGCCTGCAGAAAGCATGCGCCGTCCATAGGATCACGGATTTCCTGGAGTAGCCGAAGATGAAACTGTCGCTGATTGTTCCTGCCGCCCTGATCCTGTCGCTGGGCGGCGCGGCCGCGCTGGCCGCTGGCCCCGCCGCCGATCCGGTCAAGGGCAAGGCCGTGTTCGCGCGCTGCGCGGTGTGCCACGACCTCAACACCGGCGCCAACCGCATCGGCCCCAGCCTGAAAGGCGTGATCGGGCGCAAGGCTGGCACCGCGGCCGGCTATGCCTACTCGCCGGCGATGAAGAAGAAGGCCGTGACGTGGAATGCCGCCACGCTCAGCGCCTATCTGGCGGCGCCGACGACCTATGTGCCGGGCAACAAGATGGCCATGGCGCCGATGGCCAATCCGCAAGACCGGGCGAACCTGATCGCCTATCTCCAGCAGGCCGCGAAGTGACCGGCGCGAACAGGGGGCAAGTGCAGTGACCAATTCCAATGGGGTGTCGCCCCGCGCGCTTGAAGGCGTCAAGGTGCTCGATCTGTCGCGCGTTCTGGCCGGGCCGTGGGCCACGCAGATGCTGGCCGATTTCGGTGCCGACGTGATCAAGGTGGAACTGCCCGGCAAGGGCGATGACACGCGCGGCTGGGGTCCGCCGTTCCTGAAGCTGCCCGATGGCAGCGACGATCCGCAGGAAAGCGCCTATTACCTGTGCTGCAACCGCAACAAGCGGTCAATCGCAATCGACATGACCAAGCCCGAAGGGCAGGCGCTGATCCGCAAGCTTGCCGCCGAAGCCGACATCGTGGTCGAGAACTTCAAGGTTGGCGGTCTGAAGAAGTACGGGCTGGATTACGCCAGCCTGAAGGCGATCAATCCGAAGCTGGTCTATTGCTCGATCACCGGGTTCGGCCAGACCGGCCCCTATGCCGACCGGCCGGGCTATGACTTCGTCGCCCAGGGCATGGGCGGCTTCATGTCAATCACCGGCGAGGAAGGCGGCGGACCGCTGCGCGCGGGCGTGGCCATGGCCGACCTGTCGACCGGCAACATGGCGACTATCTCGATCCTGATGGCGCTGCGCCATGCCGAACGCACCGGCGAAGGCCAGCAGATCGACGTGTCGCTGCTCGACACGCAAATCGCGATGCTCGCCAACCAGGGTTCGACCTATCTGGTCGATGGCACGGTGCCGGGGCGGATGGGCAACCGCCATCCCACCGTGGTGCCTTACACCACCTTCCCCTGCGCCGATGGCGTGCTGATCATCGCGATTGGCAACGACGGGCAGTTCCGCGCCTTCTGCCACGAGATGGGACGGCCCGAACTGGCCGAGGATCCCAAGTTCAAGCTGTCGCGCAACCGCCTGATCAACCGCGAGGAGATCGAGCAGATCGTCCGCGACATCGCCGCCCCAGAGCTGCGCGATCCGCTGATTGAACGGCTGGTGGCGGTTGGCGTCCCGGCCGGTCCGGTCAACTCGATCAAGGACGTGTTCACCGATCCGTTCATCGAAGCGCGCCAGACGGTCCACCGCTTCGTCCGCGACGACGGGGTGGAAATCCCGACAGTCGCGTTCCCCGGCAAGCTGTCCGCCACCCCGGCGGACTATCGCTATCAGCCGCCCAAGGTGGGCGAGCAGACCCGCGAAGTGCTGGGCGACTGGCTGGCGCTTGACGGCGATGAACTGGCGGCGCTGGAGGAATGCGGCGCGGTCAGGCAGCGCTGAGCAGGCCGGGCGGCAGCAGGGCGAGGTCCTCGGGCCGATCGATATCGGTGGCGAGGCCCGCCCGCTCGCACAGGGCAAAGCGCAGGCCGCTGGCCGCTGCCGCCGCGCGGTGGGCGGCCAGGCTGCCTTCGCCAAAGGCATAGGCAATCAGGCCCGGCCGGGCGAGCAGCAAGGCATTGGTGCCGGTCCCGGCGCGGTCCGGCGCGGCCACCACGTCCGCCCCGTCCAGCAGGGCGGTCATTGCCTGTAAGTCATCTGCCGAAAGCAGCGGGAGGTCGGCGCTGAGCGCCAGCACGGGCCCGGTGCCATCGAGCTGCGCCGCAGCCTGTTCCAGCGCGGGGTTGAGGCCCTGTCCGGCCTCGCGCAGCGGCTGCGCGGCGATGGCCAGCAGCGCCGGATCGCGGCTGACCACATGGGTCGGGGCAAAGCGCTGCGCCACGTCCAGCACGTGCCGGAACATGCCCAGTGCCAGTGCGGCGCGGGCCTGCGGGGCCAGGGCCGCGCCCAGCCGCGACTTGGCCTCAAGCAGCGGGCGCATCGGCACGACGATCCGCACGTTCACGCCAGCCCCCGCGCCAGCGCCAGCACTTCGCGCCCCAGCCGCTGCTGGCCCGCATCGTCGCGCATCAGCGTATCGGCGGCGTGGAATGCGATGCCGTCCAGGGTCTGCCCGGCGGCGGGATCGGCATGGTCGCACAGCACGGCATCGACGATTCCGGCATAGTGCCCGACCAGGCTGGCCGCGCCCGGCTCCTCGCCCAGCTCGCGCATGATCTTTGCTGCCGGGCCTTTCACGGCCTCGCCGCCTATGAACGGGGACACGGCCACGCACGGCACCCGCCGGGCGCGCAGCGCGGCGGCAATCTCCGCCACGGCCAGGAACGGCCCGATGCTCAGCACCGGGTTCGACGGGCAGACCACCACTGCTTCCAGTGCGGGATCAGCCAGTGCGGCGGCCAGTCCGGGGCTGATGCGTGCCTGTTCCGCCCCGGCAAAGCGGATCGAGACGAAGCGCGGTTCGCAGCGGCGGCGCACGAAATAGTCCTGGAACGGCAGCTCGCCCTCGTCGGTCAGGACCATCGATCGGACCGGATCGTCGCTCATCGGCACGATCGCGTGGGGGATGCCTTGCCGCCGGGCCAGTTCGGCGGTGACCTGCGAAAGGGTCCAGCCCTGCCTCAGCCATTCACCGCGCAGCGCATGCTTGGCCAGGTCCCGGTCGCCCAGGTTGAACCAGTCCGGCCCGCCCAGCGCCTTGAGCTCGTCCATGAAGGCCCAGCTTTCGCCGTTGACGCCCCAGCCGAGCTCACGGTTGTTGCGGCCCGCCAGGGTATAGGTGACCGTGTCGATGTCCGGGCAGATCGGCAGACCAAGGTGGGTGAAATCATCGCCGACGTTGACCGCCACGGTGAGTTCCCCCGCAGGCAGCACATGGGCCAGCCCATTGGCCAGCCGCGCCCCGCCGACGCCGCCTGCCAAGGCCAGGATCACCGGAACAGGTCCATCTGCAAGGGCCGGATCAGGTCGGCTGCCGTGCCGGGCTGGCCCATCGCCGGCAGGCCGCGCACCAGCACCAGGGGGCGGCCTTCGCCAGCCTGGCCCATGGCGAGCGAGGCGGCGGCGGCCACTTCGTCGGCCAGGCCCAGTTCGCTCGATTCGAGCTGGCGTCCGTTCAGGTCGGGCCGCCCGCGCAGGTCGAGCAGGGCGGGTGTCCCCGCCACGCCGATTGCGGTGCCGGCCGTGCCCATCCGCCAGGCGCGGCCCAGACTGTCGATCACCAGCACGGCAATGTGCTTGCTGGTGGCGGCTTGGAGGGCATCGCGCAGCCGCGCCGCGCTGGCATCGGGATCGAGCGGCAGCAGCAGCGCCTGCGCGCCCTGGCCATAGCCCGTCCCCGTGCCAACGTTCGACTGGTCGATCCCGGCATTGGCCAGCACCAGCCCCAGCCGGTGGCGCACGATGATCAGGTTCGGGCGGGTGCGCAGCACCTCCTGCGCTTCGGACAGGATCAGTTCGACCAGCCGTGCGTCCTTGCCGGTTTCAGCCGCCAGTTCCAGGGCGCGCGGCCCCGGAGTGACATCGGCCAGGGCAACCTGCCGCCCTTCGGCCTTGGAGACGACCTTCTGGGCCAGCACCAGCACATCGCCGTCGGCAAAGGCCAAGCGGCCCGCCTGCATGGCGTCCAGCGCTACGCGCGCCAGGTCGTCGCCCGGCCGGACCGCCGGAACGCCTGGCAGCGCGGTGATGGAGTAACTGAACCCGGTCACGTTCAGGGACGTGGCACACCCGTGATGCGGATGCCAGCCCCCGGCACCTTGTAGCGGCGGTTCAGCGCGATCAGGACACTGGTCAGCGCTTCGGCCACGGCCGAATTGGCCAACGGCCCGGCGTTCCATGCGGTCAGGCCGATTTCCTGGCTGAGCGCGACCACCGTATCGGCGGCGGCCGGATCGTCAGAGCAGACCAGCACGTCGCAGTCCATTTCCTCGTCCAGGTTGGCGAGGTGGTGGGCCGAGATGTTCTGGAAGGCGGAAACCACCTTGACGCCTTCGCCCAGCAGCTTCTGCACGGCTTCCACCGCGCTGCCGCCTTCGGGCAGCTGGACGCGGCTGACCTTGGGCGGGACCAGCGGCACGGTCACGTCGATCAGGATCTTGCCCTGAAGCTGCGCGGCGACGTCCTGCACGGTGGCCTGCTGCGCCGCATAGGGCACCGACAGGACCACCAGGTCGGCCGCGGTGGCGGCATCGGGGTTGGCCATGCCGCTGACCTGTGCGTCCGCGCCCAGCGTTTCGCGCATCGCGGCGGCGGCTTCCTCGGCCCGGTCGGCGGTGCGGCTGCCGATCACCACGCGGTGGCCCTTGTGCGCCCAGCGCAGCGCCAGGCCGCCGCCTTCTTTGCCGGTTCCGCCCAGCACGGCGATGGTCAGGCGTTCATTCGACATCGGTTATTTCCTTCTGCTTGAATTTCTTCGGCGGAGTCAGCACCACCGGGGTGAGCGGCGCCGCCTGCCGCCCGCGCGCGCGGGTCAGGTCATCGACTTCGCCGTAAAGCGTGGAGCGCTGGTGCGGCTGGCGGCCCAGGCCCCGGATCAGTTCTTCCATTTCGTAGGGCGGCATTTCCTGCCCGTGGCTGGCTCCGGCGGCGCGGCTGATGCTTTCGTCCATCAGCGTACCGCCAATGTCGTTGGCCCCGCCGTTAAGACAAGCGGCGACGCCGTCCGGCCCGAGCTTGACCCAGCTGGTCTGGATCGAGGTGATCTGCGGATGCAGCGCCAGCCGTGCCACGGCGTGCATCAGCCGCACTTCGCGGAAGGTCGGCCCGCGCCGCGCGATCCCGCGCAGCGCCATCGGCGCTTCCATCGGCACGAAGGGCAGAGGCACGAATTCGGTGATCCCGCCGCTGCGCGCTTGCAGCTCGCGCACCCGGATCAGGTGCCGCGCCCAGTGGCGCGGGCTATCGACATGACCGAACATGATCGTTGCCGTGGTCTTGAGGCCAACGCTGTGCGCGGCCTCGACCGTTTCGAGCCATTCGGCGGTGTTGAGCTTGTCCGGGCAGATAACGTCCCGCACTTCGTCATCGAGGATTTCCGCCGCCGTGCCGGGCAGCGAGCCCAGCCCCGCCGCCTTGAGCCGGGTCAGGTAATCTGCGAGGCTAAGGCCGAGCGTTTCGGCGCCGTGCCGCACTTCCAGCGGGCTGAAGGCATGGATGTGGAGGCCCGGCTCCGCCGCCTTCACCGCGCCGAGCAGTTTGAGGTAAGTTTCGCCGGTGTAGGCCGGATGGATCCCGCCCTGCATGCACACTTCGGTCCCGCCCCGCGCCACGGCCTCGTGGGCGCGGCGGGCGACTTCGGACAGGTCGAGGTCATAGGGCTTGCCGCGCAGGTTGTCGGCCCCGCGCCCCTTGGAAAAGGCGCAGAACCCGCAGGCGTGGGCGCAGATGTTGGTATAGTTGATGTTGCGGTTGACGACGAAAGTCACCTCGTCGCCGCGGGTGGCGCGGCGCAGCGCGTCTGCCCCGGCGCAGACGTGTTCGACGTCCGGTCCGCGCGCCACGAACAGGGCGACGATGTCATCCTCGTCCAGCGCTTCGCCGGCCTGCGCGCGTTCGATCAGGCGGGCGATGTGGGGCGAACAGGCGCCGCGTGACGGTTCCGGCTGGGGCGGCAGCGGCAGGCCGGGGGACCAGGCATCGGCGCGGGCATAGTGTTCGGCGTCGCTGCTGGCGGCAATCAGCGGCAGGATCGCGGCGTCCTGCCAGTCCGGGCCGGTCCAGCCGGGATAGACCGGCAGGCGCGCCACCAGCCGGCGGCCGGCGGCCTCGGTCGCGGCGCGCAGCTTGTCCACGGCGGGCCAGGGGCGTTCGGGATTGACGTGATCGGGGGTGACCGGACTGATCCCGCCCCAGTCGTTGATCCCGGCGTCCATCAGGCGCGGGAACATCGCGTCGGCCAGGTTCGGCGGGGCCTGCACGGTGACATCCGGCGGCAGGATCAGGCGCGCCGCGGCGATGGTCCACAGTAGGTCGTCCATGTCCGGTTCGTCCGCATCGGCCATCGGCGTGCGCGACTTGGCGCGGAAGTTCTGGACGATCACTTCGGCAATGTGGCCGTATTCGGCGTGCAGCTCGCGGATTGCCAGCAGCGCATCGATCCGTTCGGCGCGGGTTTCGCCGATGCCGATCAGGATGCCGGTGGTGAAAGGCACTTTAAGTTCACCAGCCGCGCGGATCGTGGCCAGCCGCACGGCTGGCACCTTGTCGGGCGAGCGGTAATGCGCTCCGCCTTTTTCCCCCAGCCGGTCAGCCACCGTTTCCAGCATCAGCCCCTGCGAGGCTGAAACCCGGCGCAGCCGGGCGATGTCGGCCGCGTCCATTACCCCGGCGTTGACGTGGGGGATCAGGCCGGTTTCCTTGATTACCAGCCGGCACATAGCCTCGAGATAGTCGAGCGTCGTGGCATGGCCCAGTTCGGCCAGCTCGCGCCGAGCCTGGGCAAAGCGCAGTTCCGGCTTGTCGCCCAGGGTGAACAGCGCTTCGGTGCAGCCGGCGGCGGCGCCGGCGCGGGCCACTTCCAGCACCTCGTCAGGCGTCATGTAGGCGCGCTGACCGGGGCGCGGGCGCGAGAAGGTGCAGTAGTGGCACAGGTCGCGGCACAGCTGGGTCAGCGGCAGGAAGACCTTGGGCGACCAGGTCTGATTTATGCCGAACGCGCTGTCGCGCACGGCTGCGGCACGCGTCAGCAGTCCGGGCAGCGGTGCATCGACCAGCGCATGCGCCTCGGGGGCGGGCAAGGGGGGCGGATTCGCAATCATTCGCGGGTCTTTTGCCAGCCTCTCCAAGGGCCCGGCAAGAGCCGGGCGATGGCACTTATTGTTCCTATAAAAATTGCATTGCAATGCAGTATCGTCAAGTGCATTATCCAAATGATTTAAAAATGCGGGATGCTCCTGATTCATGGGTGAGAGTGTGCAAGTGGCAGGCGTTGACCTGGTAGTA
This sequence comes from Novosphingobium sp., assembly GCF_041905565.1. GTDB lineage: Bacteria > Pseudomonadota > Alphaproteobacteria > Sphingomonadales > Sphingomonadaceae > Novosphingobium. The sequence goes on from NZ_JAYRKX010000004.1 coordinate 38,146, forward strand.
CTGGCCGGCTGGATGGACGGCCAGGGGCTGGGTTCGGGGCCGATCGAACAGGTGCGCGAGCTGGCTGGCGGCACGCAGAACGTGCTGTTGCGCTTTACCCGCGCGGGGCGCGACTATGTCCTGCGCCGCCCGCCGCCGCACCTGCGCGCGGGCAGCAACGAAACGATGCGGCGCGAAGCGCGGCTGCTGGGCGCGCTGGCCGGCAGCGCCGTGCCGCACCCCGCGCTGATCGCGGCCTGCGGGGCAGAGGACGTGCTGGGCGCGGCCTTTTACCTGATGGAGCCGATCGAGGGGTTCAACGCCACTTCGGGCCTGCCCGATTCGCATTGCACGGCCCAGGCGCAGCACCGTATGGGCCTGTCGATGGTCGAAGGACTGGCCGCGCTGCACGCGCTTGATCCGTTCGCGCTGGGGCTGGACGGGTTCGGCAAGGTCGAAGGCTTTCTTGAGCGGCAGGTTGGCCGCTGGCAGGCGCAGCTCGATTCCTATGCTGAACTGGCCGGCTGGCCGGGGCCTGGCGAACTGGGCGATGTGCGCGCGGTAGGGCAATGGCTTGATGCCAACCGCCCCGCGTCGTTCGTGCCGGGCATCCTGCACGGCGACTATCACCTCGCCAATGTGATGTTCCGCAGCGATGCGCCCGAACTGGCCGCGATCGTCGATTGGGAACTGGCAACGCTGGGCGATCCGCTGGTTGACCTGGGCTGGCTGCTGGCAACCTGGCCCGACGGTTCGGACAGTTCGATCACGTCGGTCACGCCGTGGATCGGCTTTCCCAGCGCGGCGGAACTGGTTGCGCACTATGCGGCGCGCTCCGCCCGCTCGCTGGACGCGGTCGGCTGGTACGGGGTGTTCGCCTGCTACAAGCTGGGCATCCTGCTGGAAGGCACCCACGCGCGGGCCTGTGCCGGCAAGGCACCCAGGGAAACCGGAGACAAGCTGCACGCCCGGGCCGTCTGGCTGCTGGAGCGCGCGCGCAAATGGATTGCAGAGGGGGTTTTGTGAACGGAAACGAATTGGATTTCACGGGCAAGCGCGTGCTTGTCGTCGGCGGATCGAGCGGGATCGGCAATGGCATTGCCCATGCGTTCCGCGTGCGCGGCGCGCAGGTGCATGTCTGGGGCACGCGGGCATCGGCGGCTGATTACTCGGCCGAAGAAGGTTCGGACCTGACCGGCATCGGTTACACCCAGGTCGATTGCGGCAATCCGGAATCGATCGCGGCGGCCCCGGCGCCGTTCGCCGAAGGGCTGGACGTGCTGGTCCATTCGCAGGGCATGGTGCTGTACAAGCGCCAGGAATTCGAACCCGAAGGCTTTGCCAAGGTGGTCGCGGTCAACCTTGCCAGCGTGATGCAGATTTCCGAACGGTTCCACGCCGATCTGGCTGCCGTGCAAGGCTCGATCATCGTGATCAGTTCGATCGGGGCGTTCCGGTCGACCATGGGCAACCCGGCCTATGCCGCGTCCAAGGCTGGCGTGGTGCAGCTGGTTCGCACGCTGGGCCAAGCCTGGGCTGGGGAGGGGATCCGCGTCAATGGCATCGCCCCCAGCCTGGTCGATACCAAGATGACCAAGGTGACTATGGACAATGCCGAACGGCGTGCCCGCTCGCTCGCCAAGATCCCGCTCGGCCGGTTCGGTACGGTCGAAGACATGGCTGGCGCCGCGCTGTTCCTCGCCTCGCCGCTTTCCGCATTCATCGTCGGCCAGACCCTTGTGGTCGATGGCGGCGTGACCCTCTGACAGGAGAAGATTTCCATGGATTTCCAGTACAGCGCCAAGGTTCAGGACCTGCGCGAACGCGTCGACGGCTTCATGAAGGAATACGTCTTCCCGATCGAGGAAGAGCGTGACCATTTCCTGCACGATCCCGCCACCCTGTGGCAGCCCTGGCCGGGCACCGAGAAGCTCAAGGAAAAGGCCCGCGAACTGGGCCTGTGGAACCTGTTCCTGCCGCACGAATACGGCGAATGGTCGCCGGGGCTGACCAACCTTGAATATGCCCCGCTGGCCGAACTGATGGGCCGGGTGCTGGGCGCGTCCGAATACTTCAACTGCGCCGCGCCGGACACCGGCAACATGGAAATCCTGGCCAAGTACGGTACGCCCGACCAGCAGGAAAAGTGGCTGAAGCCGCTGCTCAATGGCGAGATCCGTTCGGCCTACGTGATGACCGAACCCGGTGTCGCTTCGTCGGACGCGACCAATATCGAAACCTCGATCGTGGCGGATGGCGACGACTATGTCATCAACGGGCGCAAGTGGTGGATTTCGAGCGCGATGGATCCGCGCTGCAAGGTCTACATCCTGCTGGGCCGTACCCCCAATCCGGACAAGCCGAAGCACCAGCAGCACAGCCAGGTGATCATTCCCGCGAACACGCCGGGGATCGAGATCATCCGTCCGCTGCACGTGCTGGAAGCGCTGCATTCGCCGGGCGGCCACTGCGAAATCCAGTTCACCAATGTCCGCGTGCCCAAGGAAAACCTGCTGCTGGGCGAAGGCCGCGGGTTCGAGATTGCGCAGGGCCGCCTCGGGCCGGGCCGCATCCACCACTGCATGCGCATTGTCGGCATGGCGCAGCGCGCGCTCGACCTGATGTGCAAGCGCGCCGATCACCGCGTTGCCTTTGGCCGCAAGCTGTTCGATCATGGCAGCGTGCGCCAGGACATCGCCAAGAGCTTCTGCGAGATCGAGCAGGCCCGCCTGCTCACGCTCAAGGCCGCCGACGCGATGGACCGCTATGGCAACAAGGTGGCCAAGGACCTGATCGCCGCGATCAAGATCGTTGCCCCGCAGATGGCCCAGACCGTCGCCGACCGCGCCATGCAGGTCCACGGCGCGATCGGCTTCAGCCGCGACTTCCCGCTCGCCACGATCTTCGGCACCGCGCGCTACCTGCGCATGGCCGACGGCCCGGATGAAGTGCACATGAGCCAGCTGGCCAAGCTGGTTTCGGCCGCCCGCATCCCGGAGGCGATCTGATGAGCCAGACGCTGCTTTCAGTTCCGGCTGACAAGCGTGACAGCCTGGCGCTGGCGGACGAGCGGATCGAGCTGAGCTGGAATCAGCTCGATCCGGTGCTCAACCGTGCCGCCAATGCCCTTGGCGCGGCGGTTGACGGCGTCCGCCGCGCCGCCGTCTTCGCGCCCAATGCCGCCGAAACGGTGATCGCCTATCTGGCGGGGCTGGAAGCCGGCGTTTCGACCGTGCCGGTCAGCTATCACCTGACGGCGGGCGAACTGGTCTACATCCTTCAGGATTCGGGCGCTTCGGTGCTGTTCGTCGGGCCGGAAACGCTCGCCGCCGGGCTGGAAGCCGCGCGCGAAGTGGGCGTGAAGACCGTGGTCGGCTGGCGCTGCCCGCAGACCGAGGGCGTCACCGCGTGGGACGACTGGCTGGCTGCCGCTTCGGATGCCGAGCCGGACGCCAATGTGAAGCCGCTGCCGCACCTGCACTACACCTCGGGCACCACCGGCAAGCCCAAGGCGACCGAGACCCCGCCGCAATACTTCCCCGAAGCCGCGACGGTCCGTGAATTCGCGGACATCGTCCGCCCCAAGGCGACCCCCTCGCCGGGGTTGGCGGTCGGCCCGCTCTACCACACCGGCCCGCTGGGCATGGCGCGCAACGTGTTTGCCGGCACCGCGCTGGTCGTGATGGGCCATTTCGATCCCGAAGCCGCGCTCGCGGCGATCGAGAAGTACCAGGTCAAGGGATCGGTCATGGTCCCGACCCACTTCCAGCGCTTCCTGTCGCTGCCGGACGAGGTCCGGGCCAAGTACGACGTGTCCTCGATGCAGCGGCTTGCCCACACCGGCGCGGCCTGCCCGCGCGAAGTGAAGAAGGCGATGATCGAATGGTTCGGTCCGGTGCTGGTCGAAGCCTATGGCGGGACCGAGGCGGGATCGGCCACCTTCATCACTTCGCCCGAATGGCTTGAACGGCCCGGTTCGGTCGGCAGGGCGCTGCCGCCCTTTACCACCGTGATCATCGGCCCCGATGGCGAGGAGCTTGGCCCCAACCAGGAAGGCCAGGTCTATTTCCGCGACAGCACCGGGCGCGGGATCATCTATGCCGGCGACCCGGAAAAGACCGCCGCCGCGCACATCGCGCCGGGCGTGTTCACCCTGGGCGAGGTCGGCTATGTCGATGAAGCCGGCTACCTGTTCATCACCGACCGCGTGTCCGACATGATCGTTTCGGGCGGGGTGAACATCTACCCGGCCGAAAGCGAGCAGGTGCTGCTGCGCCATCCCGGCGTTGCCGACGTGGCCGTGCTGGCCGCGCCGAATGCCGAAATGGGCGAAGAAGTGAAAGCGCTGGTCATTCCGCGCGATCCGGCCAACCCGCCGAGCGCCGAGGAGCTGAACGCGTTCTGCCGCGCCAGCCTGGCCGGGTTCAAGTGCCCGCGCAGCTACGATTTCGTCGACGACATCGGCCGCAATCCGATGGGCAAGATCAACAAGAAGTCCCTGCGCGCGCGCTATTGGCCAAGCGACCGCACGATCGGGGGGTAAGGCGCACAGCGCCGGGGAGAGCACATCGATGACTGGAATGCTGCGGAATTTCGCGATCGGTGCCCTGGCGCTGGCCCTGGCCGCCTGCGGGCAGGGCGGGGCGCAGGGTGATGACTGGCCCGACTATGACGGCCCGGACACCACCCACTTCAGCCCGCTGGCCGAAATCAACACCGGCAACGCGGGCCAGCTTGGCCTGGCCTGGCACCACGACATCGACGTTGGCGGACAAAGCCTGACCGCGCCGGTCGCGGTGGACGGGGTGCTCTACTACGCAGCCGGGGACAGCCATGTCTTCGCGCTCGATGCTGCCACCGGCAAGCAGCTGTGGGACTATGACAGCCAGACCCGCGAACGCGCCGGGGTAACGCTGCGCGGTGCCTGGGGCAGCCGCGGCATCGCCTATTCGAACGGCAAGGTGTTCACCGGCACGCTCGACGGGCGGCTGATCGCGATCGACGCGAAAAGCGGCAAGGAAGTCTGGTCGGCGCAGACCACCACGGCGGGCGACCAACGCTATATCACCGGCGCGCCGTGGGTTTACGGCGACAAGGTGGTGATCGGCCACGGCGGGGCGGACTATGCCCCGGTGCGCGGCTATGTCACCGCTTATGACCAGGCCAGCGGCAAGCAGGCCTGGCGGTTCTACACCACGCCCGGCGATCCGGCGAAGGGGTTCGAGGACGAGGCCATGAAGATGGCCGCCAAGACCTGGACCGGCGAATGGTGGAAATTCGGCGGCGGGGCCACGGTTTGGAACGCCATGGCCTATGACCCGAAATACAACCGCCTGTATATCGGCACTGGCAACGGCAGTCCGTGGAACCACAAGATCCGCTCGCCCGGCGGGGGCGACAACCTGTTCGTCTGCTCGATCGTCGCGCTGGATGCCGATACCGGCAAATACCTGTGGCACTACCAGGTCAACCCCGGCGAAAGCTGGGACTTCAATGCCAACATGGACATCGAGTTGGTCGATGGCTTCGAGGTGAACGGGCAGAAGCACGACGTGCTGATGAACGCGCCGAAGAACGGCTTCTTCTATGTAATCGACCGCAAGGACGGCAAGCTGCTGTCGGCCAAGCCGTTCGTGCCGACCACCTGGGCCAGCTCGATCGACCTCAAGACCGGCCGCCCGGTCGAAAACCCCGAGGCGCGCTATCCCGGCGGCAAGGCGGCGATTGTCTATCCCTCGCCGTTCGGGGCGCACAACATCGAGGCGATGAGCTACAACCCGGCCTCGGGCCTGGTCTACATCCCGGCGATGGACCAGGGCCGGGTCTATGTCGATCCGCCCGGCAAGCTGGCGGATTGGCAGTTCAAGGACGGCCAGCGGATCTCGAACGGGCAGGGCACGCCTCCGCCCGATCTGAAGCCGCGCGCGCCCACTTCGTTCCTGCTGGCCTGGAACCCGAAGACCCAAAGCGAGGCCTGGCGCATCCCGATGATCGGCCCGCGCGGCGGCGGCGGCACGGCCACGACCGGCGGCGGCCTGCTGCTGCAAGGGCGGGGTTCGGGCGAGTTCACCGTGCTCGACGCGAACAGCGGCAAGCTGCTGTGGCAGTTCGATGCGCAGACCGCGGTCATGGCCCAGCCGATCACCTACCGCGCCGGGGGCAAGCAATATATCGCGGTGGTGGCTGGATCGCGCTTTCCCACCGCGCAGGGCTTCCCGCGCGGGGAATGGAGCTATCGCACCCAGCAGTGGCGGGTGCTGGCCTTTGCCTTGGGCGGGACCGACAAGCTGCCCGCGCCGGTCAAGCCTGACCTGACCATTCCCGACGATCCGAAGTTCCGGGTCGATCCGGCGCTGGTCAAGCTCGGGGCCGAAGCCTACGCCGATCGCTGCGCCGCCTGCCACGGGGCCGGTGCCGCATCGGGCGGCAGCGCGCCGGACCTGCTGCGTTCGCCCGTGCCGCTGGATGTCGCCACGTTTACCCAGTTGCTCAAGGAAGGGCCGCTGGTCAGCCGGGGGATGCCGGCCTTTGCCGAAGTGGATGATCGCACGCTGGCGGGAATCGCGCACTACCTGCGCAGCCGCGCGCGCGAAGTGGCCGCCGCGGCCAAGCCCGTGGTGCCAGTGGACGACAAGGGGCAATAGCCCTTGTCGTCCAGCGCGCCCTTGGCTGACTTCAGCCTATTTGCCGGCCTCGAACCGGGCCAGCATGGTGTAGTAGGCATCGTCCTTGCTGCGCTCGGCGTGGCTGCCCGGGGGAAGCGCGGAATAGGGCGCTTCGGCTGGGGTGACCGGCGAATTGAAATCGCTGGTGCCGCGCCGGGAGATGATCTTCCAGGTGCCGCCGCGCCGCTCCCACAGGTCGATGTAGCGACCTTCGAACCACTGGTCTTCCTCGCCCGTGCCGGCCTTGTCGGGGCGGCGGTGGTGGGCGTTGTAATAGCATTCGCTGAAGGCGCGGTCGCCGCTGATGCGGATCGACACGTTGCTGATGTGGTGCTTGCTGTACTTCAGCGTGTTGCCGACCTTCATCGCGAAGCCGACGAAATCGCTCGACGAGCCTTCGAAGCGGCCATGCTTGTGCTGGGATTCGGGCCAGAAGCAGTCGCGGATCATCGCGTCGTCGCCATGATCGTTGCCGCGGGCATAGGCGTACAGCACTTCTTCGATCTCGGCGCGCGAGACCAGCATGTCGATCTGCTGCGCGGCGGTGGGCTTGCGCGCTTTCGGCGCGGCGGCGGCAGGCGCGGCGGCCAGGGCCAGCCCGCCCGTCAGCGCGGCGACGGTCAGGGCGTCGCGGCGGTTCACTCCAGTCATGGCAATCCTTTCCGAGTGGCCCTTTCGGGTCCTTGTGCGAGGCTTACGGACATAGCACCGGGCTTCGTTGACTTCACGCGAAAACTGCAACAAAGTGCAACTATCAGGCGTCGGAGCGAATCCGCCGCCCAACCATTGGGAACAGGCTGAATGGGCAAGAATCGGAAAGTGGCGGCGCTGGCCGCAGGCATTGTCGCGCTGGCGCTGGGTTCGGCGCAGCCGGGTATCGGCGCGCCGGGCGCGGGCGTGGTCGAAGGACGCGACTGGTACAGCTTCGGTGGCTCCGACAACGGCGGCCACTACAGCGGGCTGGCACAGATCAACGATTCCAACGTCAGCCAGCTCGGTCTGGCCTGGGCCTATGACATCGATACCTTCGATGCCTACACCGCCCCGCTGGCGGTCAACGGGGTGATCTATTTCGCGGTCGGCCATTCGGTGATCCACGCTCTCGACGCGCGCACCGGCAAGCTCTTGTGGCAATACGATCCCAAGGTCGCCGAGGCGCCCGAGGCCGGCTGGCGGATGCGCGCCGGCTGGGGCATTCGCGGCATCGCCTACCGCGATGGCATGGTGTTCACCGCCACGCGCGAAGGCCGCCTGATCGCGGTTGACGCCAAGACCGGCAAGCTGCGCTGGAGCGTCAAGACGCTCGACGAGCCCGGCTCGCACGGCGCCTATATCACCGGCCCGCCGTTCGTGGCCGGGGACAAGGTGGTGATCGGCTTCGGCGGCGCGGACTATTCCAAGGTGCGCGGCTACGTCTCGGCCTATGACCTCAAGACCGGCAAGCGCGCCTGGCGCTGGTATGTGGTCCCGGGCAATCCGGCGGTCGACAAGGATGAAACCACGCTGCAGGCGGCCAAGACCTGGACCGGCGAATGGTGGAAGTTCGGCGGCGGCGGGGCGGTCTACCAGGCCATGACCTATGACGCGAAGTATGACCGGATCTACCTGGGCACCGGCAACGGCTTTCCCTGGAACCAGAAGATCCGTTCGCCCGGCGGCGGCGACAACCTCTACCTGTCGTCGGTCGTCGCGCTTGACGTGAAGACCGGCAAGTACGTCTGGCATTACCAGACGGACCCGGAAAACACGTGGGACTTCAACAATGCGATGGATATCGAGCTGACACAGCTGCCCATCGACGGCCAGAAGCGGGACGTGCTGCTGCATGCGCCGAAGAACGGCTTCTACTATGTGATCGACCGCGAAACCGGAAAGCTGATCTCGGCCGACAAGTTCGGCAAGGTCAACTGGGCCGACCGGATCGACATGAAGACCGGGCGTCCGGTGGTGAACCCGGAATCCCGGTTCCCCGATGGCAAGCCGTTCGTGCTCTATCCGTTCCCGAACGGGGCGCACGGCATTCAGGCCATGGCGCACAGCGAACAGACCGGCCTGACCTATATCCCGGTGATGGAAGGCGGACGTGTCCACATCGATCCGGCCGGCATGGCCGACTGGAAGGTCCGCGACGGGATGTTCATCAACAGCGGGCTGGGCGTGCCGCCTGCGGGGATCTCCGTGCCGCCCTCCAAGAGCACGCTGCTGGCCTATGATCCGCGCACCCAGAAGAAGGTCTGGGAAATCCCGCAGCCCGGTACGTTCAACGGCGGGGTGCTGGCAACCGGCGGCAACCTGCTGTTCCAGGGCGTGAACACCGGCGATTTCGCGGCCTACAACGCCAAGGACGGGACCAAGCTGTGGAGCTTTGACGCGCAGAACGGGATCCTTTCCGCGCCGATCAGCTACACCGTGAACGGCAAGCAGTACGTCACCGTGATCGCCAGCTTCCGGGCCAGCTTCGCCAACCAGCCCAACTGGGACTACCGCCAGCAGAAGCGCCGCGTGCTGACCTTCGTGCTGGGCGGCAAGGCCCGCCTGCCCAAGTTCACCCGCGTGGACGAGCCGGTGCTGGACGATCCGGCCTTTGCGGTTGATCCGCAGAAGGTCGCGCTGGGTGCGGGCATCTATGGCACCACCTGCGTGGTCTGCCACGGCGGCGGCGTGATGGCCGGCGGCGCGGCGCCGGACCTGCGCAAGTCGCAGATCCCGCTGGATGCCGATGCGTTCAACGCGGTGGTCCGCGGCGGCGCGCTGATGGAGCGCGGCATGGGCAAGTTCGACAACCTGTCCGATGCCGAAATGGATGGCCTGCGCCACTACATCCGCCAGCGTGCGCGCGAAACCATGCCGAAGAAGTAGGGCATGAGCGGGGAAAGCACGGCAGATCTGCTGGTTGAGCGGCTGGACGGCGATATTGTCGTCGTCACGCTCAACCGCCCGCAGGCGAAGAACACGGTGTCCTTCGGGATGTGGGAAGCCTTTGCCCAGCTGCTGACCGAGGTCGAGGCGGGCACCCCGCCGCGTGCCCTGGTGATCCGGGGGGCGGGTGGCTACTTCTCCAGCGGGGGGGACGTGAAGAACCCGCCCGCGCGCGGGGAAGGGGCGCTCAACCTGGCTGCCCGGCTGGAACTGGGCCAGCGCTGCATCCGCCGCCTGGCCGCCCTGCCGGTGCCGACCATCGCTGCCGTTGAAGGCGGCGCCTGGGGCGTCTCGTGGGGGCTGGCGCTGGCCTGCGACGTGTTGATCGCGGGCGAGGGCGCCAGCTTTGGCGCGCCGTTCCTGAAATTCGGGCTGGCCCCGGACGGCGGGGTTGCCTGGTTCCTGACCCGCCAGATCGGCCGCCGCCGCGCTGCCGAGATCGTCTATTCCGGCCGCACGGTGACGGCGGCCGAAGCGCTGGACCTGGGCCTGGCGAGCAGGCTGGTGCCCGATGCGCAAGTGATCGACGCCGCGCTCGACTTTGCCCGCGGCATCGGCGGCGGCAACCGCCACGCCAGCGAATTGACCAAGCGGCTGATCCACGCCAGCGACGAAGGCAGCCTGGAAACCGCGCTTGGCCTCGAACTGGCCTACTGCCACCAGCTGCAATCGGGCGACGAAGCGCGCCGCGCGCGCGAAGGGTTCATCGCCCGCTCTGCCGCCAAGAAGGACCAGGCCTGATGCAATTCGACATGCGCGCGCTCCCGCTCGGGGCGCGCTACAAGCTGCTCAATTCCACGGTCACCCCGCGGCCGATCGCCTGGGTAACCACGGTGAACGGGGCCGGGCTGGTCAATGCCGCGCCCTACAGCTTCTTCAACGTCTGCGGGATCGAGCCGCCGCTGGTGGTGCTGGGCCTGCTCAAGGACTTCCGCACCCGCGCGCTCAAGGATACGGCGCGCAACATCATCGAAACCGGCGAATTCGTGGTCAACCTGGTCAGCGAGGCCGACGCCCCGGCGATGAACCTGTCGAGCGTCGATGCCCCGGCCGAGGTCAGCGAAGTCGACTATGCCGGGATCCAGACCACGCCCAGCAGCGAAGTGCGCCCGCCGCGCATCGCCACGGCCCCGGTCAGCTTCGAATGCCGCAAGGTGACTGCGCTGGACATCGGCACGCACCAGACCGTGCTGATCGGCGAAGTGCTGGTCACCCACATCCAGGACCAGTTCGTCAGCGATCCGGACAAGTTCTATCTCGATACCCCGGCGATGGGGCTGGTCGGGCGCACGCACGGTGCCGGCTGGTATGCGCGCGGGACTGACCAGTTCGCGCTGGAACGCCCGAAATTCGATCCCGAACGCGCAGAGGCGACCCGCAAATGACCCAACCGACGGACCACGCCTATCCCCGCCCGCTGGTCGCCTGGCTGACCGTGGCGATCCTGTTCCTGCTGTACATCCGCAGCCTCGCGGACCGCTATCTGGTTGCCCTGATGGTCGAACCGATCAAGCGCGACCTGGGGCTGAGCGATTTCCAGATGAGCCTGCTGCAAGGGCTGGCTTTTGCCGTGCTCTATTCGATCTGCGCGATCCCGGTCGGGCTGGCGCTCGATCGCAAGAGCCGCCGCTGGGTGCTGTTCCTGTGCGTCGTGGTGTGGAGCCTGGGCGCGGCGGGCTGCGGCCTGGCCGGCACCTTCGGGGCGCTGATTGTCGCCCGCGCGCTGGTTGGCGCCGGGGAATCCGGTTACACCACCGGGGCCTATTCGATCATTGGCGACAGCTTCCCGCCGAACAAGTTGTCGTTCGCCATGTCGATCTTCGTCATGGGCGGGGTGATGGGGGCGGGGATCACCTTCCTGCTGGGCGGACCGCTGGTCGGTGCGGTGCTCGATGGGGCGATCTCGCACTGGCCGGGCATGTCGGGCTTCAAGCCGTGGCAGCAGGCCTTCCTGATCACCGGGATTCCGGGTGTGCTGACCGCTTTCCTGGTATTCCTGTTTCCCGAACCCAAGCGCCACCGCGCGCCCGCACCGACCCAGGACGGGGGCGGTTACGGCGAGGCGCTGCGTTTTATCCTGGCGCACCCGCGTGCCTTTAGCGCGATCATCCTGGGGATCGGGCTGGTCTATACGGTGACCATCGGCCTCCAGCTGTGGACTCCGGCCTACCTGACCCGCATCCACGGCTGGACTCCGGCGCAGATCGGCCTGGCGATGGGCGTGGCGCAGATGGTGCCCGCGCTCAGCCTGCCGATCCACGGCAAGATGGTGGACCGCATGTTCAGCAACGGGCGCAAGGACGCGCACCTGCTGTGGTGCCTGGTCACCGTGGTGCTGGCCGCGCCCTTCGCGATTGCCGCCTACCTGGTGTCCAGCCCCTGGCTGACCGTGGTGCTGTTCGGCTGCTACATGCTGCTGGTCATGTCGGCCGCGTCGATGGGCCCGGCCGCATCGCAAGTCGTTACCCCGCCCGCACTGCGCGGCCGCGTCTCGGCGATCTTCGTGCTGGTGACCGGGCTGATCGGCATGGTGCTGGGCAATTCGATGGTCGGTTTCGTGACCGACAAGGTGCTGGGCGATCCGATGCAGCTGGGCACCTCGCTCATCGTGCTGGTCGCCAGCGTGATTACCATTGCCGCCATCCTGATGGCGCTGGGCCGGGCCGACATGCGCCGCCTGGTCGATAAACCGGAGAACTGAAGCCATGAACGCCCCCGCCACCAACCTTGTCCCCGCCGTGCTGCCCGCGCAGTATCGCCAGCGCAATGTGCACTTCATCAATGGCCAGGCGGCCGAGCCGGCCTCGGGCGAATGGTTCGATGCGATCAACCCGTCGACCGGGCAGGCCTTTGCCCAGATCGCGGAAGGCAGTGCCGCCGACGTGGACCGCGCCGTGGCTGCGGCCCGCGCTGCCTTCGAAGGTCCGTGGAGCAAGTTCACCCCGGCCCAGCGCCAGCGCGTGCTGCTCAAGCTGGCGGACCTGCTCGAAGCCGAATTCGCCGATATCGCGCTGGTCGACACCATGGAAATGGGCCGCCCGATCACCCCGTCGCGGATGGTGGGCGATATCATCGTGCGCGCGCTGCGCCATCACGCGGGCCTGGCGACCACGATCCACGGCTATACCCCGGGCAACAGCGCCCCGGTTGACCTGACCGCGCTGGTCATGCGCGAGCCGGTGGGCGTGGTCGGCGTGATCATGCCGTGGAATGGCCCGATCTTCTGCGCCGCGTGGAAATGCGGCCCGGCGCTGGCCGCCGGCTGCACCGTGGTGATCAAGCCCAGCGAACACGGCTCGCTGACCCCGCTGCGCTTTGCCGAACTGTGCATGGAAGCCGGCTTCCCCGCCGGGGTGGTCAACGTGGTGACCGGCCACGGCGAGGTTGGCGCCGCGATTTCGGCCCACCCGGATATCGACAAGATCACTTTCACCGGATCGTCCGCGACGGGTCAGAAGATCATCGCCGCCGCCGCGCCGACGGTGAAGAAGGTGACGATGGAGCTGGGCGGCAAGTCGCCCAACATCATCTTTGCCGATGCCAACCTTGACGTCGCGGTGCCGATGGCGGCTTCGGCGATCTTCAACAATTCGGGCCAGGTCTGCTCGGCCGGTTCGCGCATCTATGTTGAACGTTCGATCCACGATGAATTCATCGCCCGGATGCGCGAATTCGCGCAAGGCATGGTGGTTGGCCACTCGCTTGATCCGGCCACCCAGATCGGCCCGATCGTCTCGGCACGCCAGTTCGAACGGGTCTGCTCCTACCTTGACCTCGGCCCGCAGGAAGGGGCCAGTGTCCACCTTGGCGGTGCCCCGCTGACCGAAGGCTACATGGCCGATGGCTACTACGTTGCGCCGACGATCTTCGGGCAGGTCCAGGACGCCATGCGGATCGCGAAAGAGGAAATCTTCGGACCCGTCGCCTGCGTGATGCCGTTCGACAGCTTTGACGAAGTGATCGCCCGTGCCAACGCCACCCGCTTTGGCCTGGCCGGCGCGGTCTGGACCCGCGACATCGGCAAGGCGATGCGCGCGGTCAAGGCGATCAAGGCCGGGACGGTCTGGGTCAACCATTACCACACCATGGACCCGGCCGTGCCGTTCGGCGGCTACAAGCTGAGCGGCGTCGGGCGCGAGGGCGGTTTCGAGCACATCGAAAGCTATCTCCAGACCAAGAGCGTCTGGATCCGCAACGACATCTGACGAAAGCTATTCAGCCGCGAGGGTCGCCTGCTGGATCAGCGGGTGATCCTCGAGGTTGTCGAGCAGGTCGAGGATTTCCTTGCGCGCGCGGCCCCGCGTGGCCCCGGCCATGAAGGTGAAGAACCCGCGCAGCACTTCCAGCACCAGGTCTTCCTCGGCGATTTCGCCTTCGGTCCAGGCCTGGGCGAGGGCATAGCGGTAGCGCACCAGCAGCGAGATCAGCAAATCCGGGTTGATCCAGGGCTGCAACTGGCGGCTGGAGGCCAGCTTGCGGATCCACGGCGCGTGGCTGCGCGCGGCGATGTCGTGGATCGCCTGGCGGATCTGCGGATCGACATCGGACGAATGGTAGATGTCCATCAGCGCGCGGGTGTAGTTGCGGATCGCCAGGTTCCGCCGCGCAACGATGATCAGGCGTTCGACCATCCAGTCGAGCGTGGTCGCATCGTCATTGGTATAGTGGATCTTGCGTTCGTAGGCTTCGAAGTACTTGCTGATCGCCGTGGCGACCAGGTGCTCCTTGCTCTGGAACGCGTTGTACAGCGTGCGTTTGGCCACGTTGGCACGGCGGGCCACATCGTCCATCGCCAGCCGGGCTAGCCCGACTTCGGCAATCATCTTGCGGGTTTCGGTCAGGATGCGGTTGCGCCGGGCCAGGATCGATGGGCTGGCATAGCCCGACGAACGCCCCCTTGCCCCCGCAGGGGCGGGGGCGCTCCCGCTGATTTCATCGCTTTCGAGCACCGGTTGGCTGGCCATCGAGCTTAACTGACACGCGAAAGCCCGCGCGCCAATCAAAAACTGCAACCGGTTGCGCTATTGGCGCTTGCGGTTAGAGGCCCGACAAGCGCGCATAGCGCTGACGGTGGAACGCTTCGTTGCCCCAGGTCATGTCCGCCACCTGGGCGCGCTTGAGGTACAGCCCGGCGTCGTGCTCGTCGGTCATGCCGATCCCGCCGTGCAATTGCACCGTCTCCTGAGCCACCTTGCGCAGGGTCTTGCCGGCCATCGCCTTGGCCAGCGAAACCAGCTGCGCGCGGTTCGCAGCGCCCTCGTCCATCGCCCGCAGCGCCCCGATCACGGCCGAGCGGGTCAGCTCGAGCTGGCCGATCAGGTACGCGGCGCGGTGCTGCAGCGCCTGGAACGAGCCGATCGGCTGGTCGAACTGGATGCGGGTTCTGAGATATTCGAGCGTGGTCTCGAAAGCCTGCTGCGCGCTGCCCAGCATTTCGGCTGACAGCACCGCCCGGCCGCGGTCCAGCACTTCGGCCAGCACCGGCCAGGCATTGCCGGCCTCGCCCAGCAGGGCATCGCCGGGCAGGCGCACTTCGGCCAGGTCAAGCCGGGCGCAGCCGCGCGAATCGATCTGTTCCATCGCCGTGACCGTCAGGCCGGCGGTATCCGCCGGGCACAGGAACAGGGCCAGGCCCGTTTCATCGCCAGCCTGTCCGGCAACGCGCGCTACGATCACGAACAGATCGGCGGCGGGGCCTTCGAATACGGCTTGCTTGCTGCCGGTCAGGACCCAGGCGCCGTCCTGCGCGGCGGCGGGCAGGGCAATCGCGGCGGGATCGTGGCGGTGGCCTTCATCGATGGCCAGCGCGGCGCGCACTTCACCGGCGACGATAGCTGGCAGCCACTGCTGCTTCTGTTCGGCATTGCCGGCCAGTTCGATCGCACCCGCAGCTACCACGCTGGTGGTCAGCAGCGGCGATCCAACAAGGTTGCGGCCCAGTTGCTCGGCCACCACGCCGGCCCCGGCCAGGCCGAAGCCGAACCCGCCATCGGCTTCGGGGACGGCAATCCCGGTCCAGCCCATTTCGGCCATTTCGCGGTACAGCGCCGGATCGTGGCCCAATGCGGCGTGTTCGCGGCGCAGGCTGCGCAATGCGGCGATGGGGGCGCGTTCGCTGACCCAGCCTTGTGCTGCATCGCGCAGCATCTGTTGTTCGTCGGTCAGGATCATGCCGGCAGCCCCAGTTCACGCCTTGCGGTAATGTTGTTCTGCACTTCGTAGCTGCCGCCGTAGATCGAATAGCACTTCGAATAGAGCCACTGGCTGGTCAGCTCGAGTTCCAGCGGCGAATAGGGCTCGCCCGCCCAGCCCAGGCTGTTCAGCCCGGCCAGTTCCACCGCCAGTTCGGCGCGCGCCTGGGCCACGTCCGAACCGATGTTCTTGAGCACCGACAGCGGGGTGGAGGGGGCCATGCCCGCTTCGGCTTCGGCTGCGCGGCGTTCGAGCGTCAGGCGATAGGCATGGTCCTGCAGCAGGTGATCGGCCAGCCGGCCGCGCAGGTCGGTTTCGTCGGCAGGCAGGAAACGCCCGGCCAGCTCGGCCAGATCCTGCGTCTTGGCCTTGGCCCCGCGCTGCGCCGACAGGCCCGAGCGTTCGTGCTGGAGCAGGCGCTTGGCAATGGTCCAGCCGTGGTTCACTTCGCCGACCAGCCCGTCCTTGGGCACGCGCACGTCGTTGAAGAAGGTTTCGCAGAAGTGCGAAACGCCGTTGATCAGCTTGATCGGGCGCGCCTCGATCCCCGGGGTGCGCATGTCGATCAGCAGGAAGCTGATGCCCAGGTGCTTCACGCTGGTATCGGTGCGGACCAGGCAGAAGCACCAGTCGGCCAGGTGCGCGTAAGAGGTCCAGATCTTCTGGCCGTTGAGCAGCCAGTGATCGCCAGCATCATCGCAGCGCAGCCGCAGCGAAGCCAGGTCGCTGCCCGCGCCGGGTTCGGAGAAGCCCTGGCACCAGCTGAGCTCGCCCCGCGCGATCGGCGGCAGATGGCGGAGCTTCTGTTCTTCCGTGCCGTATTCCAGCAGGGTCGGGCCAAGCATCATCAGCCCCAGTCCGGCAATCGGACTGAACGCGCCGATGTGCTCCAGTTCCTCGGCCAGGATATCGGCCTGCTGGCTGTTCAGGCCGGCGCCGCCATAGGCCACCGGCCAGCGCGGCGCGCCATAGCCGGCATCGGCCATCGCCGCCTTCCAGCGGGCGTGGTCCTCGGCCGGGCCGTGCAATGTGTCGTGCCCGCCAAGCAGGCGCGGATGGCCGCGCAGGCTGGCCGGGAAATGCTCCTCAAGCCATGCGCGCAGGCTGGCGCGGAAGGCATCCGGGGTTTCTAGATTGGCAGCGGGCGCGTTCACGGCATCTCCGGTGGCGGGTCTGGTTGTCGCAAGGGAACCCCGGCCAAGCGGCAGGATGCCCCATCCTGAATGGCGCCGTTCTAGATCGCAGCGGGGTCGAGTCAACCTCAATTCTGCACTAGCGGATAATTTTGGCTTACGCGGGCCGTTGTCTAATTCTGCAACCAGGTGTAAGGAAGACTCGCAAACAAGGCGCCGCCTGCGAGAGGCGGCCAAGGTGGAGAGCTCATTCATGTCGACTGCCCCGGATGCCGCGGCCGATCAGGCCAAGCAGTTCATCAGCTATGAAGTACGCGATGCCGTCGCCTGGGTGATGCTGGACCGTGCCGAATATGCCAACACGCAGAACTACCGCCTGCTCAACCAGTTGGACGACGCGTTCAAGCGTGCGGTCGACGATCCGGCGGTCAGCGTCATCGTGCTGGGCGGCAAGGGCAAGCACTTCTCCGCGGGCCATGACCTTGGCACGCCGGAGAAGGACCGCCACCTCGAGCGCGAGCGCAAGCTGCTGTGGTACGATCACCGCGACCTGCCGGGCGCCGAATCGCAGTACGTGCTGGAACAGGACGTTTACCTGGGCTTCTGCCGCCGCTGGCAGGAACTGCCCAAGCCGATGATCGCGATGGTCCAGGGCGCCTGCGTCGCGGGCGGGCTGATGCTGGCCTGGGTGTGCGACATGATCGTCGCTTCGGAAGACGCGTTCTTCCAGGATCCGGTGGTCCGCATGGGCGTGCCGGGCGTCGAATACTTTGCCCACGCGTTCGAATTGCCGCCGCGCATTGCCCGCGAATTCCTGCTGCTGGGTGAGCGGATGCCGGCGGCGCGCGCGCATCACTTCGGCATGGTCAACCGCCTGGTCGCGCGCGACCAGCTGGAAGCGGAAGTCGAGAAGATCGCGGTCGAAATGGCACAGCGCCCCCGCTTTGGCGTGGCGCTGACCAAGCAGTCGATCAACTTCGTCGAGGATCTGCGCGGCAAGCGCCAGGCGATGGACGGGGTGTTCCACATGCACCACCTCGCCCATGCCCATAACCAGCTGACCACCGGCAGCCTTGCCGCCGGAATGGGCGCCAAGGAAATGGCCAGCGCGAACAAGGCCCAGGCCGGAGAAGGCTGAACACGGCTACCGAAGCTGGCGCAGGCCCCGGGGGTCTGCGCTAGTCTTCGTCCGGCGGGGCCATGATCAGCGCGGCCGCAGTCACGGCAAGATGGCGCAGGGTCCGTTCGGCCGACCAGGTGGCGTGGCTGCGGCTGGTATCGGCCAAGGTCGCCTGCCGCAGCGCCAGCACCTGCGCCACATAGGTGCCGGCAAACCCCAGCCGCTGGTTGGTCATGGCCGGCGCCATTTCCGGCATCAGCCGCCGCAGGTGCGCCAGACAGCGCTGGTAACCCCGGTTCCAGCGATCGCCCACCGCATCCAGGAACAACTCGCGGTGCGTCATGTTCAGGATATGGGTGAAGCGCAGGTAGCAATCGTCGTGCCCGGCGCCGTCCAGATCGAGCGCGGGAAAGATGATCACATCCACCACTTCGCGCACGCTGGCCGGACCGCCGGCCGATTCCAGCCGGTCAATCAGGGCATTGCGGCGCTCGTCGATGATCTGCGCCCCGTCCGCGACCAGTTCGCGCACCAGGGCTTCCTTGGTTCCGAAATGATAGCCGACCGCACCGTGGTTGCGTTGGCCGGCGGCCTGGCAAATCTGCCGCACGGTTACCCCGTCGATGCCGCGTTCGGCGAACAGGCGAATCGCGGCGCGTTTCAGCGCCTCGGCGCCATCGCCGCCTGCTTGATCGCCACTTTCGCTGGAATGCAGTCTTGCCATCGGGCTCCCGCTCGGTATGTGTCGGCCAAGAGCATTATCCAATTGATTTAGAGAAGTCACGCAGTGAGAGGAGCGATAATGGATCAGCAGGCTGAACGCGCACCGGTGCCGCTGGCTCGGGCGTGGTGGATGGTCGCCGCGCTGTTCATGCTCTATGTCCTGGCCTGGCTCGACCGGCTGACGATCTCGATGCTGGTTGCGCCGATCAAGGCTCAGCTGGCGCTGACCGACTTCCAGATGAGCCTGGTGCTCGGCCCCAGCTTTGCGCTGGCCTATGCGGTGTTCGGTGTGCCGCTGGGCTGGGCGGCGGACCGTTTTTCGCGGCGCTGGGTGATCTTTGGCGGGGTGCTGGTCTGGGCGCTGGCGACTTTCGCTTGCGGTTTTGCCACCACATTCGAAGGGTTGATCCTGGCCCGCGTGTTCGTCGGCATTGGCGAGGCGGCGCTGCTGCCGTCGGCCTATTCGCTGATCGGCGATGCTTTTCCCCCCGGCAAGGTGACCGTGGCGACCAGCGTGTTCCAGTCCGCCGGCAAGACCGGTTCGGCGGTCTCGTTCGGGCTGGGCGGCTTTGCCATCGCCTTTGCCAAGTCGCTGGAATGGATCGACTGGCCGGTGCACGGCCCGGCCTCCTACTGGCAGATCACGTTCGCGCTGATCGCGCTGCCGGGCTTCGTGCTGATGTTCCTGGCGCTGAGCTTTCCCGATCCGGGGCGGCGCGGGCAGGGCGCGGCGCGGCCAGGGCGGGCGGAGCTGTGGGGCTTCGTGCGCCAGCATGGCGCCCTGCTGGGGCTGATGACCTTCGCCTTTTCATGCATGGCGCTGGTCGGCTATTCGCTGACCAGCTGGGTGCCAACCTACATGGAGCGCCATTTCGGCTGGCAGCCGGCGCGCTACGGCGTGGCGCTGTCGGCAATGAACATTTTCGGCGCGCTGGCGCTGATCGCCTGCGGGCGGATCGTTGACCGGCTCTACACCCGGGGGATGCGCGATGCGCACCTGCGGTTCTACAGCTGGACCATTCTGGCGCTGTCGCCGGTGATCGTGGCCGCGTTCTTCGTGCCCAATCCTTACGTGTTCCTGGCCTGCTATGCGCTGATCCAGCTGATCACGGTGCCGTTCATCGTCTATGGCTCGGCGATCTTCGCCCTGCTCGCGCCCAGCACTATGCGCGGACAGTTGCTCGGGATGATGATGTTCGTGTTCAATGTGCTGGGGTTCGGTGCAGGGCCGGCGATCGTCGGCGCGCTGACCGATTTCGTGTTCCAGGACCAGGCCAAGATCGGCATGTCGCTGGCGGTGGTGGTGATCGGCGGCGCGGCCATGGGGCTGGCGGCGATGCGGCTGGCGCTGCCGCGGCTGAATGCCGCCGTAGCCGCCCGTCAGAGCGAGGCGAGGTAGGCCTTCGCGCCGCTTTCTCGCACGGCGGCGGCGATCCGTTCCACCTCGCCGCGCACTGGTTCGCGCGTAACGCCAGCCAGCAGTTGCATCAGGGCCAAGACCTGCCGGTCGATCAGGTCTTCGTCGGCAATGCGGCCTTGCAGCCAGGCATTGGTGGTCAGGATCGTCTGCCCGACCATGTTCTCGATCAACTCGTCGGGCTGGACCCAGGGTTGCAGCGCTTCTTGTTCGACCAGGGCGGCAATGACATTGCGGTGGCTGGTTGACGCGGTGTCGAACAAGGCATTCCACAGGACCGGCGACCGACCGTACCAGATTGCGATGAGCGCCGCGATATAGTTGCGGATACCCAGGTTGCGGGTCACGATGGCGACCATTCGTTCGATCAGGCGCGCCAATGTTCCGGGCGCGGCGCGATAATCGATCTTGCCCTCGGACGTCTCGAAATAGTCGAGGATCGCCGCTGCAACGATCTCGTCCTTGCTGCCAAAGGCATAATACAGCGTCTGCTTCGCCACCCCGGCGCGCTTGCCCAGCGCGGCCACGGTCAGGCCATCAACCCCGTGTTCGGCGATCAGCGCGCGGGCCTCGTCAAGAATCCGGCGTCGGCGCTCTTTCATGGCCTCGCTGTCATAAGCCTCGCCGTCCTGTCCTCGCGCCATTCCATTCTCCCCATCCCCGGCCAGACTGCCGCACAAACCACGGTTCCGCAACAAATTTGGAACACGGTCTGAAATTGGTTGCACAACCTTTCACTATCGTGCAGTTTTCATTCTAGCGACTGGAGTCGCTTCGATAAAGGAGAGGAATGATGGCCGGACCGCTTGCCCATTTGCGCGTAATCGAAGCTGCCACCGTCATGCCCGGCGCGATCGCCGGCATGCTGCTGGCGGATCATGGCGCCGAAGTGATCAAGGTCGAGCCGGTCGGCGGCACCTGGTTTGCCCATGACCTGACCCGCAAGGGCTGGGATCGGGGCAAGCGCAGCGTCGAGCTCGATATCGCCACCCAGGCTGACGAAGTGAAGCGCCTGCTGGCCGGTGCCGACATCTTCATTCACTCGCTTGACGATGCCGAAGCCGCTCGCCTCGGGCTGGACGCGGCGACGCTGGATGCCGAGTTCCCGGCGCTCGTCGTTTGCACGCTCAATGCCTATGGCCGCGACACGCCCTATTCGGGCCGCCCCTATGGCGAATCACTGGCCGCGGCGAAGCTGGGCACGATGGTTGACAAGGGCAGCTCGCACCGTGCGGGGCCGATGTATCTGGGCCATCCGGCGCTGCATTACGGCCAGGCTTTCCTCGCGGTGATCTCCTCGCTGGCGGCGGTGCGCGCGCGGCGGATGATCGGCACCGGCCAGGAAGTCGAAGCCAGCCTGCTCGATGCGTTCCTGGCGCAGAGCCCGATGAACCACTGGTGGCAGGAAGAAGGCATCTCCTACATCAAGAAGGGCGATTCCGGCGCGGTTGACCGCTTCGGCAACGTCCGCCTGGTGACCGGCATGTTCGAGTGCGGCGATGGCAAGTTCCTGCAGTTCCACACCGGGTCGGGCGGGTTCAAGCCGGCGTTCGACATCCTTGGCTTCGGTGACCGGATCCAGGCCGTCGAAGGGCCGGAAATGGCCTTCCCGCTGACCGAGGACGAATACCAGGTCGCCCGCGTCGAAGTGTTCGAAGCGTTCAAGGCCCGCCCGCGCGATGAATGGATCGAGCTGTTCCAGGCGGCTGACGTCGCTGCCCTGCCAGTGCTTGAGCCGGGCGAGATCCTGCTTGATCCGCAGGTTGAATTCGTCGGCATGCGCGTCGCCATCCCCGATCCCGATTTCGGCACGATCTACCAGGCGGCCCCGGCCGCGCGCATGGCCGATACGCCGTGCTCCACGCCCGCGCCGGCCCCGGCGGTGGGCGCGGACAACGCCCTCCTGGCCGAATTCCAGGCCGCCCCGGCGCGCGTTCCCGCCGCCCCGGTCAAGCCGATCAAGCGCCCGCTTGAAGGGATCAAGATCGTCGACTTCTCCTCGTTCTTCGCGGTCGGCTTCGGCGGGCGCCTGCTGAACGACCTGGGCGCCGACGTGATCAAGCTGGAAACCCCGGGCGGGGACCAGATGCGCCCGCTGCCCGACTGCTTCGACGCAGCCGCGCGCGGCAAGCGCGACATCGTGCTCAACCTCAAGCACCCGGATGCGCTGGCCGCCGCGCTGCGGCTGGTCAAGGACGCCGACGTGATCACGCACAACCTGCGCCCCGGCAAGGCCGACAAGCTGGGCATCGGGTTCGAAGCGCTCAAGGCGATCAACCCGAACCTGCTGTATGTCTATCTGCCCGGCTATGGTTCGCAGGGGCCGAAGAGCCTGCTCAAGAGCTTCGCTCCGCTGGTCAGCGGCTGGACCGGGCTGCTCTATGAAGGCGGCGGCGAGGGCAACACGCCCAATCGCTCGGTGTTCGGCAACGAGGACTACAACAACGGCTTCCTCGGCGCGTCGACCATCCTGATGGCGCTGGAAAACCGTGCGCAGCGCGGCGGCGGGGCGGAATACATCGAATGCCCGCAGCTGCATTCCAGCCTGTGGACCACGTCGGAACACTTCCTCGATGCCGACAAGAAGCCGGTCTACGGCCTGCGCCTCGACAAGGAGCAGCAGGGCTTCGACGCGCTCGACCGGATCTATCGCTGCACCGATGGCTGGGTCTGCATCTCGTGCCGTTCGGACGAGCGCTTTGCCGCGCTGGCCCGTGCGATCGGCCAGCCGGATCTGCCCGCCGACACCCGCTTTGCCACGCCGTGCGACCGCAGCGCCAACGATGCCGATCTCAAGGCGATGCTGGATGCCTGGTTTGCCCCGCAGACCAAGGACCAGGCCTTCGCCGCGCTCGACGCGGCCGGGGCCCCGGCCGAAGTGGTCTGCGAATCGATGTGGGTCGACGATGCGCTGCTGTTCGACTGGATGGAACAGACCGGCCGCGTGATCGAGGACAAGCAGTCGATGTATGGCCACGTCCGCATGCTCGGCCTGTTCAACCGGCTGTCCAAGACCCCGGGCCAGGCCAGCGGCTCGGCGCCGCGCCTGGGCCATCATACCGTCGAGATCCTGACCGAAGCCGGCTTCTCGGCCGAGGAGATCGCATCGCTGCTCGAGCGCAAGGTGGCCTACCAGGCCGCTGACGTGACCGGCCGGATCGCATCGAAGGTCAACGCCTGAACCATCGGGCCTGAAACAGGACGAATACCATGCAGCTCAACCTGCGTTACGACATGAACAGCCCCAGCTTCGGGGCCCCGCATCCCGAGCTGTATCGCACCGCGATCGAACAGGCCGCCTGGGCCGACAAGCTGGGCTTCACCCAGGTGTTCCTGGCCGAACACCACGGGGCGGAAGATGGCTATTGCCCCAGCTCGATGGTCCAGGCGGCGTCGATCTTCGCGGTGACGCAGAAGATCTACGTCCACCTTTCGGCGCTGGTCGTGACGATGCACGATCCGCTGCGCCTGGCTGAAGACCTGGCCGTGCTCGACAACATCTCGAACGGGCGGATCTGGCTGACCGCCGGGATGGGCTATCGCCCGCACGAATTCGAAATGTTCGGCAAGGACATCACCAAGCGCCTCGGGCTGATGAACAAGGCGCTCGATACCCTGAAGCAGGCGTGGAGCGGCCAGCCGTTCGAATACGACGGCCGGACCGTGCGGGTCACTCCGCCGGGCGTCCAGCCGGGCGGGCCGAAGATCTACATGGGCGGTTCGACCGACAAGTCGGCGATCCGCGCGGCCAAGGGCGGCTACCAGTATTTCCCGGGCCATCCCGCACTCTGGGACCTCTATGCCGAGGAACGCGCCAAGCTGGGCTTCCCCCCGCCGGAACCGCAGGTCAAGTCGATCGCCAGCTTCCTCTACATCACCGACGATCCCGAGCGCGACTGGCCGCGGGTTGCCCCGCATGTCGCCTATGCCACCAACACCTATGCCGAATGGGCCAAGGAACGCGGCGGCGGGGACACGCTCTACAAGGCGGCGGAAACGGTCGAGGCGCTGAAGGCCATGCCCAACATCAAGGTGCTGACGCCCGATCAGTGCTTCGAATGGCTCAAGACGCAGCCCGCCAATGCGGGGATCAATTTCCACGCGCTGCTCGGTGGGCTCGATCCCGAGCTGTCGTGGGCCAGCCTGCTGCGCTTCGAGAACGAAGTGCTGCCGCGCCTGATCGATGCGAAGATGGTGGACCTCAACCTGTGATCGGCCAGCGCCGCCTTGCCCTGCTTGTGGCCGGGGCGGCGCTGCTGGCCGCCAATCGCCCGCCGGTGGTGCAAACCGATGCCGGCGCGGTGCGCGGCGAGGCGGTGGAAGCGGGCGCGGCCTTTCGCGGCATTCCCTTTGCCGCGCCGCCCGTCGGTCCCATGCGCTGGCGCGAGGCGCAGCGCGTGCGTCCGTGGCAGGGCACGCGCGATGCCACCCGCTTTGGCCGGGATTGCCCGCAGTTGCCCCGCGAAGGGGGCAAGGCCCACCCCCAGGGCGAGGACTGCCTGACGCTCAACGTGATCACCCCGAACCGCGCGGCCAAGGGGCTGCCGGTGCTGGTCTCGATCCACGGCGGGGCCTATGCCTTCGGCTCGGGCCGCTATATCGCCGAAGCCGGGCTTTCGCCGCTGGTGCGCGCGGGTGTGATCCTGGTTTCGCCCAATTACCGGGTCGGCCGGTTCGGCTTTCTGGCTCATCCCGCGCTGACCGCCGAGGCCGGGCGCGGCACGGGCAATTTCTGGCTCAGCGACCAGCTGCTCGCGCTCGACTGGGTCAAGCGCAATATCGCCCGGTTCGGCGGCGATCCCGCCAATGTCACCATCCTGGGCTGTTCGGCCGGCGGGTCGAGCGTTAATTCGCTGATGGTCGCTCCGGCGGCGCGCGGCCTGTTCGCGCGGGCCAGCGTGCATTCCGGCGGCGGCTTCTTCAATGCCACCCGCCCCCTGGCCCAGGCCGAGCGCGAAGGCGCGGAATTTGCCGCGCGCGCCGGCGTGGCGCAGCCCGGCGCGGCCGGGCTGGCGGCGCTGCGCCGCCTGCCGGTCGGCGCGGTGCTGGCGGCCGATCCGGGGGCGCCCAACTTTGGCGCGATCGTCGATGGCGCGCTGCTGCCCGAACCCGTCTCGCAAGGCTTTGCCGCCGGGCGGCAGGCCCATGTGCCGCTGATCGCGGGATCGACCAGCGACGAAGCCAGCGTGTTCGGACTGATGGGGTTCGATGCCGCCGTGCTGAAGCAGCGCTTCGGGATCGACCTGGCGGAGCTGCGCAAGGTTTACGGCGCGGATGGCGGGACCAGCGATGCGCAGCTGCTGCGCAAGGTCCAGACCGACTTCATCTTCACTTCGGCGGCGCTGGGCATGTCGGCGCTGGCAGCGCGCAGCACCCCGGCTTGGACCTATCATTTCGACTATGTCCCGCCGGCGCAGCGCTCCGGCAGCGCCGGGGCGCCGCACTGTGCGGACATGCCCTACCTGTTCGGCCTGGACTCGGCGGCGGAGGCCTGGCCGGGCCCGCTGCTGCGCAATTACTGGCTGAATTTCATGCGCTTTGGCGATCCGAACGGGCAGGGGCTGCCGCGCTGGGAGCAGGCGATTCCCGGCGGGCAGCGCGTACTGCTGATCGATGACGTGGCCGCTACGGCAAGCACGTTCCGGCCCGCGGCTGTGTCCTTCTGGCATCACCGCTGGGCACAAGCGAACGGCACGTCGATCCTGCCCTAAATTTGCATTGACTGGCAAAATTGGAACAGATACCAATATTGCATTCGAGGATACAATCTACGCCGCGTGTCGATAGGCACCCGGTTTCCTGATGGGAGGGTTAAGAATGCGAAATTACGCCATTGCCGCGTTGCTGGCCACCAGCGCGCTGTCGCTTGCTGCGCCTGCCTTTGCGCAAGACGCAGCGGTTGATGAAAACGTCGATGAACAGATCGTCGTTACCGGCACGCGCATCGTGCGCGACGGGTACACCGCGCCGACCCCGGTGACGGTTGCCACCACCGATGAACTGGCCCGCGGCACCCCGTCGAGCGTGCCTGATGCGCTTAACAAGCTGCCGCAGTTCTCGAACTCGCTCAGCCCGTCGAAGGCTGCGTCGAACTTCTCGAACCTGCCGATCCACGGCAACATCCTCAACCTGCGCGGCCTGGGCACCACCGGCAACAACCCCAAGGGTCCGCTGCGCACGCTGATCCTGTTTGACGGCCAGCGCGTTTCGCCGACCGAATATGTCGGCACGATCGATACCAACGTCCTGCCGCAGTTGCTGATGAGCCGCGTCGACGTGGTGACCGGCGGTGCTTCGGCCGCCTGGGGTTCGGACGCCGTCGCCGGCGTGGTGAACTTCGTGCTCAACAAGGATTTCACCGGCGTGACCGGCGTGGCCCAGTACGGCGTCGCGGAACGCGGCTATGCCGAAAGCCAGCGCATCGGCGCGGCTGCCGGGGCCAACTTTGCGGGCGGTCGCGGGCACATCCTGTTCAGCGCCGAATACAACAACAACGACGGGATGAAGCGCCGCGAGCGTGACTTCTCGACCAAGGGCTACAACTTTGTCGGTTCGGTCGTCGGTGGCGGCACTCCCGGCACGGTGACCAATCCCTATGTCCTGGCCAGCGATGTGCGCATTTCGGCACTGGCCAACACCGGCCGCATCACCTCGTCGAACGTGGTGGGCAACCCGCTGGTCGGCCAGGTGATCAATGTCGATGGCACCACCCGTGCCTTCAACGCTGGCACCGCGGTCGGCACTGCCGGGTTCCAGTCGGGCGGCGATGGCTATGCCATCACCCAGGAAAACGCCGCGATCATTCCGGCCAAAACCTACCAGACCTTCGGTCGCATCGCCTATGATCTGACCGACGACGTCAACTTCTATGTCCAGGGGCTGTTCAGCCGCAGCGACTATGCCTACCCGACCCAGACCAACGCGCTGGTTCCGCCGAGCCAGGGGGTCAATGTCTACAGCGGCAACCCGTTCCTGACCGCGGCGATGCAGGCGACCCTGACCGGGGCGAACGACTTCATCACGGTTGGCCAGTACGATGCCGGCCAGGCGCAGCCGTTTGCCAAGGAACGCACCGATTACTGGATGGCGACCACTGGCCTGGACGGCAAGCTGGGCGGCTTCAAGTGGTCGGTCAATTACAGCCACGGTGAATCCACCCACAACATGGACACCTCGGGCCTGTACGACAACAAGAAGCTGTTCGCCGCAGCCGACGTGGTGCTGGTGGGCGGCGTGCCGACCTGCCGGGTGCTGACCGATCCCACGGTTGCTGCCCAGTACGCCGGGTGCAAGCCGATCAACTTCCTGCGCGGCAACGCGGCCGTGACCACGCCGGATGGCTATGCCTATGCCACCGGCACCTCGGGCTACGACGCTACGATCAAGCAGGATGCGATCACCGCCAGCCTGTCGGGCAGCCTGTTCGACCTGCCGGCCGGCCCGGTCGATCTGGCCGCGGGCGTCGAATACCGCAAGCAGTCGCTGGTGCTGACCAGCAACGCCGATCCCGCGAACCTGGACACCGCCGCCAAGCGCAGTTCCTATTTCGCCGGTCTGCGTGGCGTTCCGGCTGGCGCGCTGTACTTCTGGCTGATCAACGTCGGTCAGGCCAACGGCAGCTACAACGTGAAGGAAGGCTTTGCCGAACTCGCGGTGCCGGTGCTGCGTGACAAGCCCGGTTTCGAGGAACTGAGCCTGAACGGTGCGGTCCGCGTGACCGACTATTCGAGCTCGGGCACCGTGGCGACCTGGAAGGTCGGCGGCACCTGGAAGCCGGTCAGCGACTTCCTGCTGCGCGCTGCCTACTCGCGCGACATCCGCGCGCCCAACCTGTACGAACTGTACAGCGGTGCGCAGTCGGGCATCGGGATCGTCAACGACACCGTGATCAACGGGATCGGTTCGGGCCAGAACATCAACGTTTCGTCGGTGACCAAGGGCAACGCGAACCTCAAGCCGGAAAAGGCCAAGACGCTGACCATCGGCGGCGTGCTGAGCCCGAGCGGCCTGCCCGGCTTCAGCGTGGCGATCGACTACTACTCGATCAAGGTGGATTCGCTGATCGACCAGCTGTCGGCCCAGCAGATCCTGACCAACTGCGGCAACAGCGCCGGGACCGGTCCGGAATGCGCGCTGATCAGCCGTGCGACTCCGACCACCTTCCCGTCGCTGATCACGATCGCGCCGGCGAACATCGCCTTCCTGAAGACGGCCGGTATCGACTTCGATGCCAGCTATCGCACTCGGGTCGGCGCTTCGGGCAACCTGTCGCTGCGGCTCTATGCCAACTACCTGGCGAAGTTCGACACCCAGCAGTTCGCTGGCGCGCCGACCCTGCACTATGCCGGCGTCAGCGTGGTCGGGTCCAACCCGGCTGGTTATCCGCGCTGGCGCGGTAGCCTGACGCTGGACTACGAAAACGACAAGTTCGGCGTGACGCTGAGCGAGCAGATGATCGGCAGCATGCGTCTGGACATCCCGGGTGCCCTGCCGAACGGCGCCCGCGTCAACTTCGTCCAGCCGAACGTGGGCAAGGTGTTCTACACCGACCTGACGCTGCGCGGTAAGATCAACATCGGGGAAGGCCGCAAGCTCGAACCGTTCGTGACGATCAACAACCTGTTCGATCGCGATCCGCCGCTGATCCCGGGCACCGTCCCGGGGGTCAACCTGCCGACCAACATCGCGGTCTACGACATCGTCGGCCGCGCCTACACGGCGGGCGTGCGCTTCAAGTTCTGACCTGGACTGCCCCGGCCAAACTCTCTCCTCCCCTTGGCCGGGGCAGGCCTTGGCAGATGGCGAAAGCCACCAGAAAGCCGGTCGATCCTGGGGGGATCGGCCGGTTTTCGCTTGTCTGGGCATGGCGGGCTGTCCTGGAGGGACGGGGCGCCAGTTCAGGGAGCAGAGCTACCAGGGCGCAGCCACTGGCCAACTGCCGGGCATGGGCCAGCGGCGCGTAAAGGAGCAGGCCGGTCGATCCTATTAGGGGATGACCGGCTTTCGCTTGTCCAGGGCAATGGCGGTGCATGGCCGGGGCAGCACCGGCGCAGGGCACCGGCCTCCGATACAGTGCAGCCAACCGCAGAACGAACCGCCGGCGCGCAAAAGAGAAGGCCGGCCGATCCACCCAGGGATCGACCGGCCTTGTGTTGTTGCCGTCTGGTCAGCGGATGGAGCCGCTCATTCCTCCAGCGTCAGCGCGCGTTCCGGGCAGGCGCGCACCGCGCGGCGCGCGGCAAGCTGCTTTTCCGGGGTGTCGGGCACCACGATGGTCTGGCTGGGCAGGTAGCCCTCGTCGTCCAGATCGAACATTTCGTTGTCCTGCGCCCAGCAGCGCGCGTTGCCCTGGCACTTGGCCCCATCGACGATGATCTTCATGGGGTGGCTCCTCAGTTCCAGGTGATCACAAGGTTTTCGACGCCGAACACGAAGCCGCCGTTGACCATCGGATCGACCCCTTCCTTGATCCGGAATTCGGGCACGCGGGCCAGGAATTCCTCCAGCCCGATCACCACCTCGCGACGGGCCAGGTGCGATCCCAGGCAGCGGTGCGGGCCATAGGCGAAGGCGACGTGGCGGTTGTCTTCACGCGCCAGGTCGATCTTTTCGGGATTGGGGAATTCGGCCGGGTCGCGGTTGGCGGTCATCGACGGGCAGGCGACCAGATCGCCGGCCTTGATCAACCGTCCGTGCAGTTCGACATCGCGGGTCGCGCGGCGCACCGGCGTGACCGTGGGGAAGGCGCGCATCAGTTCCTCGGCCGCCAGGGTCAGCCGCTGCGGTTCGGCGCGCAGCAGGGCCTGGTCGTCAAGATTGCGGGCCAGGTACAGGAAATCGAACCCCAGCGCGGCGGCCACGGTATCCAGACCGGCGATGAACAGCAGTACGCTCATCTGCTTGACCTCGTGCGGGGTCAGCTTGCGGCCGTCGACTTCGGCCTGGGTGACGAACGACATGAAATCGTCGGTCGGCTCCTTGCGGCGCAGTTCCTGCAACTCGTCCAGATAGGCGATCACGGTGCGCGCGGCCTTGGTGCGGGCTTCGGGCGTGGAATGCAGCAGGTCGTTGGCCCAGCCGACGAATTCCATCAGCCGGTCATTGGGAATGCCGAGGAACTGGAGGAAGATCGACACGGCAAAGGGAAAGGCGAATTCGGTCATCACCTCGCAGCTGTTGCCGCGCGCCTTGATCTCCTCGACCAGTTCGGCCGCGCGCTGGCGCACGAAGGGTTCCAGGTTCATCACCCGGCGCGGGCTGAGCAGCGGGTTGAGCAGCGAGCGCCACTTGGCATGTTCGGGCGGATCGACTTCCAGCGGGATCAGCGGCCAGGTTTCGCCCAGCGCCGAAGCAAAGATGTTGCGATTGCTGGAAAAGGTCTCGCCGTCCTGCAGCACGCGGCGCTGGTCTTCGGCGCGGATGATGAACCATGCGCCTTCGCCGTTGCGGGTGTTGTTGAGCGAATAGAACACCGGCGGGCCATCCAGCAGCCGGGCGATCGCGGCATGCGGTTCGCCATTGGGGCGGGGCAGCATGTCGGGGCCGTCCATCAGGTTGAAGTCGCCCAGATGTTCCTCGGGAACGTGGGCAGGACGGGTGGAAGCCAGCGTCGCCATGATCTAAAACCTCTCTACCAATTTTGCATTCAAGTGTAAAATACGAGTCCTGCGCGCCGACGTCAACATTGATCCGCCCGCCCCCTTGCGATTGATCGCAAAAACGGGCAGGGCTTCGTCTGAAAATTGCACTGGAGTGATAGATCGGTGGACAGCACACAGGCCCCGGCAGCAGTTGCGCTGCGCCCCTTGCCCCTGGCGGACGAAGTCAGCGCCCCGTTCTGGGCGGCCGCGCGCCAGGGCCGACTCGACATCCAGCGCTGCACCGCTTGCCGCCACTGGATCCATGCCCCTGCGCTGGCCTGCCCGGCCTGTGGCAGCGAGGAGCTGGCGTTCGAGCCGGTGTCGGGCCGCGGCACGCTGTACAGCTGGACCGTGCTGCACCATTCCCCCGGCCCCGGCTTTGCCGACATGCTGCCGCTGATCGTGGGAATCGTCGAACTGGCCGAACAGCCGCACCTGCTGCTCTGCG
This sequence comes from Novosphingobium sp., assembly GCF_041905565.1. Classification (GTDB taxonomy): domain Bacteria; phylum Pseudomonadota; class Alphaproteobacteria; order Sphingomonadales; family Sphingomonadaceae; genus Novosphingobium. The sequence goes on from NZ_JAYRKX010000004.1 coordinate 69,382, forward strand.
CCAACCTGCTCCAGGTTGATGCGAGCGCACTGCGGCTGGGCATGCCGGTCAGGGTCTGTTTCGAATGGCTGGATAGCGAGCACGCCGTGCCGCAGTTCGTTCCGGCGGGGGATGCGTGAACATGTGGGCCTTCAGCAACAAGATCGCCGTCGCGGGTGTTGGTTACAGTGCGCTCAGCCGCCGTCCGCAGCGCCCCTTGATGAGCCTGGCGGTCGAAGCCTGCGATGCCGCGCTGGCCGATGCCGGGCTGGCCCGCAAGGATCTGGACGGGCTGGTCACTTCGCCCGCAATGCCGCGCTACGGCGGCGCGCGCGGGACGATCGACGGGATCGACGTGGTCACCCCCTGGGCGCTGTCGGAGCGGCTCGGCACGCATCACCACCTCGCCTGGACCGGATCGACCAATGCCATGGTCACGCAGGGGTTCCAGGAAGCGGCCATGGCGATCGCCTCGGGCGTGTGCGACACGGTGATCGTCTACCGCGCGCTGCACGTGCCGCAGGGCAGCTATGTCAATTACGAGAGCAAGTATGCCGCCGCGGGCGATCAGTTCATGGCGCCCTATGGCTTCTCGGTCCCGCCCAGCTGGGCAGCCACCGTGGCGCAGCGCTATTTTGAACTCTACGGCTATTCGCGCGCCGATTTCGCCCGCTACATCGCCGATAACCGGGCGAACACGCTGAAGAACCCCAACGGGTTCTGGGACAAGCCGCTGACCCGGCAGGACTATCTGGACGCGCGGATGATCGCGGATCCGATGTCGATCCTCGATTGCGACATCCCGGTCGATGGCTGCGCCGCGCTGCTGCTGACCAGCACCGAACGTGCCCGCGACCTGCGCTGCAAGCCCGCGCTGCTGACCGGCTTTGCCGCCGGGACCCACCCAGCGCCCGCCGGCCTGCCGATGACGCTCGACGATATCTGGATCGGCTGCGAGCAAGTGGCCGAGCGGCTGTGGCAATCGAGCGGCGTGCGCCCCGAGGAGATCGACACCGCCCAGGTCTATGACGGCTTCGCGCCGTTCGTGTACCTGTGGCTCGAAGGGCTGGGGATCGTCCCGCGCGGCGAGGGGCTGGCCTTCCTGCGCGATGGCCACGGCAGTCTGACCGGCAAGCTGCCGGTCAATACCGGCGGCGGCGCGCTGGGCGAAGGGCGGCTGCACGGCATGACCCAGCTGGCTGAAAGCGTGATCCAGGTCACCGATCGCGGCGGCGAACGGCAGGTGCCGGGCGCCCGCCGCGCGGTGGCGACCATTTCCAACGGCCTGACCAAGAGCACCGCCTTCATCTTCAGCCGCGACGAATAGGCCGCGCCCAGGCAGGGGTTGATCTTGCCCGGCCGGCGGGGCCATGAAGGTCCCGTCGGTTCAGGGAGGACAAGCGATGCCGGGCGTGTGGTTTGATGAATTGGCGGTGGGTCAGCGGTTTGAACACCCGATCCGCCGCACCGTGACCGAGACCGACAACGTCCTGTTCACGACCATGACGCACAACCCGGCCCAGCTCCATCTTGACGAGGAGTACATGGCCGGGAGCGAATACGGCACCCGGATCGTCAATTCGTGCTTCACCCTGGGGCTGATGGTCGGGATCAGCGTGAACGACACCACGCTGGGCACGGCAGTGGCCAACCTGGGCTGGGACGAGGTGCGCTTTCCCAAGCCCGTGTTCGTCGGAGATACGCTGCATATCGTGACCGAGGTGCTGGAGCTGCGTGCCTCGAAATCGCGCCCCGATGCCGGGATCGTCACGTTCCTGCACCAGGCGTTCAACCAGCGCGGCGAACTGGTCGCCAGTTGCAAGCGCAGCGGGTTGCAGCGCAAGCGCCCGGCGTGAGCCGGCTTCAGCCGGTCAGTGATCGCTGATCGGCTGCTGCGGCATACCCTTGGTCTGCGGCGGGCGCAGCAAAATGCACAGCGGGATCGCGGCCAGCGTGACCCACATCATCGCATAGAAATCGTCGACATAGGCGATCATCGCCGCCTCGCGGTTGACCACGCCGTCGGCCATGCGCAGCGCCACGTCGCCCAGCACCTGGAAACGGTCCACCGTACTGAAATCCAGCCCCGCGACCGAAGCCGAATTCATGTGCGAGGCGAGGTCCTGGTGCGCCACCTGGATGTTGCGCGCCAGCAGGGTCGAAACCACCGAAATGCCAACCGAAGCGCCGATCGAGCGGAACAGGTTGAGCAGACTGGCCCCTTCGGTGCGCAGTTCCGGCGGCAACGTGGCAAAGGCGCTGGCATTGATCGGGATGAACACCATCCCCATGCCCAGCCCCTGGATGAAGCCCGAAACCACGATGTTCCAGTAATCGACGTCGAGCGACCAGCCCGACATCATCCACAGCGATGCGCCCGCCAGGGCAAAGCCGCAGGCCACCAGCGTGCGCGCATCGAACCCGCGTCGCACCAGGATGCCCGATACCTGCATCGAAATCAGTGTACCCAACCCACGGGGCATCAGCACCATGCCGGTATCGATCACCGAATAGTTGAACAGGTGCTGCAACATCGGCGGCAACAGCGCGATGGTGGCCATCATCACCACGCCCACCACGATCATGAAGGTCAGCGCCAGCAGGAAATTGGGGTCGTAGATCAGTTCCTGGCGAAAGATCGGATGTTCGCTCGTAGCCAGATGGATGATCGCCATCCAGGTGCTCGAAATGGCCACGCCCAGGTAGATCCAGGTTTCGATCGAATCGAACCAGTCGACGTGGTTGCCGCGGTCAAGCATCAGCTGGACCGAGGCGAGCGCGATCCCGACCAGCGCGAAGCCGGTCAGGTCGAACTTGCGCCGCGCGGCGTCGCGCCCCGGCAGTTCCGCCATCATGATCGCGAGTGAGATCACCCCCAGCGGCAGGTTGACGTAGAACACCCAGCGCCACGACCAGTTCTCGGTCAGCCAGCCGCCCAGGATCGGACCGAAGATCGGGCCGATCATTACGCCCATGCCCCACAGCGCCATGATCTGCGCCTGGCGGCTGGGGCGGGTCACGTCGATCATCGCGCTTTGGCTGAGCGGAGCGATGAATGCCCCGGCCACGCCCTGCAGCGCCCGGAACAGCACCATCTGCGTCAGGTTCTGGGCCGCGCCGCACAGCATCGAGGCAACGATGAAGGCTGCGACCGAGCCGATGAACAGCCGCCGCGCGCCGATCCGTTCGGCCAGCCAGCCGGTGATCGGCATGGCCACCGCCGAAGCGACGATATAGCTGGTCAGCACCCAGTTGATCGTGTCCGCCGTGGCCCCCAGCGAGCTTTGCATGTGCGGGATGGCGACATTGGCGATGGTCGAATCGAGAATCTGGAGCAGCGCCGCCAGCATGATCCCGAAGATCAGCAGGCGATAGTTGTCGCACGCCAGCGCGGGCACATCGGCTTCGTCGAGCTGCGGCATGGCCGCCACGCTGCGGCCGCGCGGAGAATTGGCGGGGACGCTGGCCATGGGTGCGCTATTTGCGCTTGCTGGCGTCGGTGAAGACCTTCACCTTGGCTGACAGGCCCGCGATCAGCACCCGGGGGCTGGCTTGGTCGAGCACGATCCGCACCGGCACGCGCTGCGTCACCTTGACCCAGTTGCCGGTGGCGTTCTGCGCCGGCAGGACCGAGAATTCGCTGCCCGTGCCAGCGCCGATCGAGGCGACGTGGCCCTTCAGCTTGAGATCGGGATAGGCATCGAAGCGCACTTCGGCGGCTTGGCCGACGCGCATCTGGTTGAGGTCGGTTTCCTTGAAGTTCGCTTCGACATAGCTGGAACTGGTGGCGACGATCGTCACCAGCGGCAGGCCGACGATCGCGTCCTGGCCGATCTGCAGGCGGGTCGCCTGGCTCAACCGGCCGGCAATCGGCGCGCGCACTTCGGTGCGGCGCAGGTTCAGTTCGGCTGCGGCGCGCTGGGCGCGGGCCTGGGCTTCCTGGGGGAACATGCCGGGGACCTGCGCGCCGGTGGCCAGCTTGGCCGCGGCTTCGTCGCGCTTGGCTTCGGCCAGACGCAGGCCTTCCTCGGCCTGGGAGACGGCGTGCAGGGCGGCATCATAGGCGGCCTTGGTGGCAAAGCCGCGCTTCCACAGGGCTTCCTGCCGCGCCAGGTTGGAGCGGGCAAAGGCGATGCTTTCCTGGGCGGAGGAGATGTCCGCGCCCGACAGCGGGCTGGCATTGGCCAGCGCGACCTGGCTGGCCTGGGCCGCGGCGATCGCGGCATTGGCCTGCTGGATCTGCAACTGGTAGGGTTCGGGATCGATCCGGAACAGCAGTTCGCCGGCCTTGACCTGCATGTTTTCGCGCCCGATCACCTCGACGATGCGACCGCTGATTTCGGCGCTGACCGAAACCTTGTCCTGCTTGACATAGGCGTTGTCGGTCGAAACCTGGCCTTGCAGGCTGAACCAGTAGAACGCCCCGGCAACCAGCACCAGCAGCGGCACCGACAGCATGGCGACCAGGCGTCCCAGCCGCCGGGCGGGGTGGGGCGGCGGGGTGGCGGAAGTGTCTTCGCGGGTTTCGGCAAAGGTGGGATCGGCCTCAGCCATGGTCGGACAGCTCCGTTTCAAGGGGTTGGGCAAGGTTGGCGCGGATCATGTCCATCACTTGCGAGAATTGCTGGCGGGCGTCTTCATCCAGCCCGGCCAGCATGTCCTGTTCCAGCTGGGCCACGCCTTCGCGCAGGCGGTCGATCATGATCCGGCTGCGCGGCGTCAGGTGAACCCGCCAGGCGCGCCGGTCAGCCGGATCGCGGCGGCGTTCCAGCAGGCCGGATTCCTCCATCCGGTCGACCATGCGGCACAGGGTGATCGGCTCGACCTCCAGCCGTTCGGCATAGTGGCCCTGGTTCTCGCCCTCGGCCTTGGACAGTTCCAGCAGCAGGCGCGCCTGCGGCCCGGTGACGCCCAACTGCCGCATCCGCGCATCGAAGGCGCGGCGCAGCAGGCGCGAACTGTCACCCATCTGGTAGATGTAGGACTGGATCATGTCCTGGCCGATAATAAGCGTGCTTAAATAACGCAAGCGTAAAAAATTCGGCGCTAGTGTGGAATTTCGCACAGACGCCTTACCTCGCGCCGCCAAAAGGGCTGAAATCAGGCAGCCCTGCGGCGAATCGCGCGCATGGGACGAAGGGGCACGATCATGGACGAGGTTACTTCCAAGCATATCGACGGGATCACCGACCTGGTGGTGATCGCCCCGATCAAGGACGGCTTCATCCAGGCCTACGAGAACATCACTTATGCCAGCCGCTTGAAGCTGGTGGCCGAAGCGCTCAACCGGATCCGCGTGGCCGCGCGCGAATACGAACGGGTGGTGCCCTATTCCGATGTCACCGAACGCATCCTCAACCTGCTCGATTTCCGGGTGGGGGTGCTGGACAAGGACCTGTTCGGCCTGTCCCGGCTGGCCCCGGGCGAACTGGCGCTGGGCAGCCGCCGCTACCTCTATCTCACCGCCACTTTCGAAGGCGGGTGGGAACCATACATGCGGCTGATCTGGAAGCCGCTGGGGACATTCCTCGACCTCTTGTTCTGCAACTGCGAAGGCTATGTCACCGCGACCGAGCATTCCTGCGAGGAATACCTGCAATGGGTGCGCGACAACCAGATGGACAGCGCGATCTTCTACAACACCACCGGCCTGTCGACGCGTGACCAGAAGTACCTGTCGCGGTTGGAGCGGCTGCAGCGCGAAGGCGCGGACGAGCTGGAACTGGCCAGCGCGCGGATGCTCTATCCCGAACCCGCCGCCACCGAAACGCGCCGCCAGCATGCGCCCAAGACGCTCGAACTCGGGCTCGAAGCGCTCAACGTGATCTACAAGCTGGCCGATTTCTATCCGCCCGAATGGCTGACCGGGCGGCAGGCGGGGACCGGACCCGACGGACGCGAACGGATCAACGAGGGGCACCGCCTGGTCCGCGCGGCGGGCGACATCCTGCTTGGCTGGGACCACTTCATCGCCGGGGTCGAGGCACTGCCGGAAACGCACCCGCTCAGGCAGGTGTGGACGCGGGCGCAGGGGGTCTATGCCGAGCCGCTGGCCTGGTACACCAGCGGCAAGTGCCACCTCGCGCGGCTCGACGCCGAACTGGAGGCCCGCCGTCTGCCCGATCCGCCGTTCGAGCTGGGCGAAGTGCAGGGCGGGATCCTGAAAGCCCAGGGCAGCGCGGCGCAGCCGGTACAGCACGGCGCGCTGCTGCTGTTCACGATCCGCGATGCGGCCCGCGCGCGCGACTTCATCGCCGCGCTCGATCCGCATTTCGCCGCCGGCGCGGGCAGCACGCCGGCGAACGGGATATTCCGCACGGTTGGCTTCACGCCCGACGGGCTGCTGCGGCTGGGGCTGGACTATGACGTGGTCGATTGCTTCCCCAAGGAATTCCGCGAAGGGATGGAGCAGCGCAGCGGGATCCTGGGCGACCAGCGCGAGAACCATCCGCGCAACTGGATCCTGCCCGTACGCAACGGTCCGGCACTGACCGGGGCGGTCCCGCCCGGCACCCGCCTGCCGCGCGTCGAACTGCGCGAGGTGGACATAGTGGTCCAGCTGCGCGCCACCGCGCCGGACCGCGCCGTACTCGAGGTCGAGGCGCGGCGGCTGGCCACGCTGGCGGGGCGGGGTGCCAGCCTCGAAGCGGTCGAATGGCTGACCGGCGCGCACGGCGAAGGCGACGGCTATTTTCGCGATCACTTCGGCTATCTCGACGGGATCAGCCAGCCGCGCCCGCGCCTGCCGGGGATCGGCGACAATTCCGCCGCTGTGCTGGAGCGCGACCGGGTGCAACCGGGCGAAGTGCTGCTGGGCTATGGCAACGACCGCGGCGACAGCGCGCCCGCGCCGTTCGTCACGCTGGACGATTGGCGCCGCAAGCCCCGCCGGGAAGCGCGCGAGCTGCAACTGAACGGCACCTTCCTGGTGGTCCGCAAGATCGGCGAGGACGTGGCGCGCTTCGATGCCTGGCTGGATCAGTCGGCCGCGCCGATCGCGGCGCAGCTGGGGATCGATGCGGCCTCGGCGCGGGCGCTGCTCAAGGCGGCGGTGATGGGGCGCGACGAAGCGGGGCGGCCGCTGGCCCGGCCCGATGCGGGCGCGCTCAACGATTTCGATTATGGCCAGGACGGGGCGGGGCGGCAGTGTCCGTTCGCCGCGCACATCCGCCGCGCCAATCCGCGCCGCATCGTGCCGGGCGGCGGCCTGCCCCCGCTCAGCCAGGACGAGACGCTGACCCGCGCCGAATTCGACCGGCCGACCCCGCGCCTGCTGCGCCGGGCGATGCTGTTCGGCCACCGCCAGGACGGGCCGGACAAGGCGGGGCTGATGTTCATGGCCTATAACGCCAGCATCGCCGAACAGTACGAGGTGATCCAGCGCTGGCTGAACGGCGGCAACAGCACCGACCAGGCCGCCGCCAACAACGATCCGCTGACCGGCGTGCTGCCCAAGGATCCGCCGGGCCTGTTCCAGTTCATCGCCAGCGATGCTGCCGGCCAGCCGCAGGTGGTGCGCGTGCCGCTGCCGGCCTTCACCCCCGCGCCGGGGCTGACCGGCACATCCGAACCCGGCCGCCACCCGTTCACCCCGCTGCTTTGGGGGCTGTACCTGTTCGTGCCGTCGCGCCGCGCGCTGGACCGGCTGGCGCGGATCCAGGGCCGGTTCCGGCTGATGCGCAAGTTCCTGGAAGACGTGCGCGGCCGCGCGGTGATCGAGCGGGTCGAGGCCCTGCCCGAAGGCGAGGCAGCCAAGGAATGGAAGCGCCTGCTTGAGGACTTTGTGACCAAGGACCCGGCCGAACGCGATGTGACGCCCGACATGTGGTCGGCGATCCGGTATTTCTATGGCGGCGCGCTGAACCTGCGGCGCGGCCCGGACGAGCCGGGCGGGATCGGCTTGCCCACCAAGGCTCTGCCCGACTGCGCCGAGGACGCCCCCCCGGCCGCGCCGACTGCCACGGACGATGGCGGCCCCTATGACTGGGCCAATCCCGACCGGGCCAGGCAGAACGTGGTGCTGGTCGCCGGGCGCGACCAGGTGGCCGAGGTGCTGGCCGACTGGCGCAATTTTTCCAGCGAGGAGCAGCTGCGCCGCATCCACACCAACAGCGGGCCGATCTTCGTTACCCAGCAGCCGGACGATGCCTATAACAACCCGGCGCTGAACGCGCTGGGGCTGAACTATCGCGGCGATGCGACCGCGACCAACGCGATCCTGCTGCACTATGGCGAGGCCGACGGGTTCAGCGCCGGCTATGCGGCGGGCTCGGCGGTGCTCAAGGAAATGAAGCTGCGGGTCCAGGCGCTGGGACGCACGTCCTTCAAGCTGGAACTGCGCCGCCAGTATCTGCTGCCCGCGCTGGGGGTGCTGTGCAAGCTGTGGTACGGCCTGCCGGATGAGCTGCACATGGCGCTGGGCGGCTGGTCATGGCAGCCGGTGCGGCTGGACGAGGGCGGCGCCTATGGCGCCGATCCGGCGGTGCCCACGCGCGACAAGGCGCATTGTCCGGGGGACTTCCTCTCGCCCTCGCGCAATGCCTTCTATCCCCGGCCGAGCCCCGAAGTGAGCGAATTTGCCGACAACCACGGCAAGGCGATCCTGGCCGCGGCGCGCGCCTTCGTGGCCGACCACCGCGCGGCGGGCACAGTGCCGCAAGGCTCGGTCGCGGCGGCGATGTTCGGCGCGATTGCGGATGACGAAGTGCTGGCCCGCAACCTGGTTGGCACCATGGTCGGCGCGATCCCGCCGATGGACGGCAACCTGCGCGGGATCCTGGCCGAATGGCTGGGGGAAAAGTCGCTGTGGCGGCACCAGTCCGCGCTCAAGCGGGCCACGGGTGGGCGGCCGGCGGCGGCGGCCGTGGCCGAAGCGATCGGCGCGCTGAAAAGCCCGGTTTCGCAGGCAATGTGCATGCGCCCCGCGCCCGACCTGCTCTATCGCACCGCCCAGCGCGCGGCGACGATCAAGGTCGATCCGAAAACCCCCGCCTGCCCGCACCGCCACGACATCCAGGTGCGCGAGGGCGATATGGTGGTGGTCAGCCAGGTCTCCGCCTCGCAGCGTTCGCTGTTCGATCCGGACATGCCCGATGGCGACGTGTCGATCGTGTTCGGCGGCAAGCGTCACGCGGCCGACCAGGTGGACAGTGCGGCGCCCTGGCCGGTTCATGCCTGCCCGGCGCAGAACATGGCCTTTGGCGCGATCATGGGGATCATGGCCGCGCTGCTCGATGCCGGGACAATCCAGGCCATGCCCGCAGCGCTGATCGTGCGGCTCAGTGAGTGGGAGCCAGTGCCTCCGCCCGCTGCCTGAGCATTTCCATGCCCAGCGTGGCATAGGTTTCGGCGGCCTGCCGGGCTTCCTCGGCGGCGCGCTTGGCATCGCCCCGGGCGCTGGCCAGCCGCGCGGCGCACAGGCGGTTGCCCGCCCATTCGCGCGGGCTGGCGCGGTGCCGGGCCGAAGCATCGGCCAGGTGCAGGTAGTGGTCGGCGCGCCCGGGCCGCTCGCGGCGCTGCTCCAGCCGGGCCAGCGCGCGCCAGGCCATCGCCTCGCCCAGCCGGTCGCCGCCCTCGCGGATGCGCTGAACCATCATTGCGGCATAGCGCCGCGCCGCCGGGGCATCGCCGCGCGCGGCCATCATCTCGGTCAGCCAGCCGAACACCAGCGAGGTGCGCTGGCGGCTGTTGCCGTGGCCCTGGAACCAGCGCGCGGTGTCTTCCATCCGCGCCACTTCGGCGTCGCCGCCGCCGCTGCGCCAGCGGGCAAAGGCGGCCAGGGCGTGGCTCATCATCGCGAGGTAGCGGGTGCGGGTGCGGGTGCAGTCCTGCAGCGCCTCACGGGCCAGCGCCTCGGCCCCGGCCCAGTCGCCCTGCCACAGCCGCAGCGCGGCCTTCTGCGTCACCAGCGACGGGCGCATGGTGGTCAGCGCTGCGGGATCGCGGGTTTCGGCCTGGGCGAACAGGGCTTCGGCCTCGGCCATGTGGCCCTGGTCGCCCAGCATGAAGCCCCGGCAGCACAGGGCATAGATCAGCGTTTCCTGGTTGTTGCGCCCGCGCAGGCCATCGAAGCGCGGCAGCACCTCGTCAAACAGCGCGCCCGCCTCGGCATAACTGCCCGCTGCCATCAGCGACTGGGCCAGCTTGACTTCGATCTGGTGGATGAAGCGATCGTCCTGCGCGTCAATCGCGATGCGCCGTGCGGCGGTCAGGTAACCGACCGAGCGCTGGCCCAGCCCCAGGCCATAGGCGATCGCCCCCAGCCAATAGGCGCTGCGCACCTGCGCGGCGGGATCGCCGCTATCGGCCAGCAAGGCTGCGGCCCGTTCCAGCACCGGCAGCTGTTCCAGCGCCGGATCGACGATGCTAGCCAGCCCGAACTTGTTGAGCAGCGACCAGACCAGCGCGGTGCGCGGTTCGCCCGCCGGCATCGTCTCGACCCAGTCGAACGCGGCGCGGTAGTGCGCCTGCGCACGGTCGAGCGCGCCCGCCGCCAGCGCCGCATCGCCCGCCCGCACGGCATAGTCGCGCGCCTTGTCGGCCTGTCCGGCGGCACCGCCGTGATAGGCCAGGGCATCGAGAAGCCCGGTTTCCCCGACCTGTTGCGCGCGCTGTTCCAGCACGTCCAGCACGCGGCAGTGCAGGTCGCGGCGCAGCGCCAGGTCGATCCCGGCATAGACCGCGTCGCGGGTCAGCCCGTGCTTGAAGCTCAACGTGCTGCCGGTTTCGCCGGGGTAGAGGAAATCGGCTTCGGCCAGCCGGTCGAGCATCGCCGCGCCGATCGCTTCGCCCTGGATCGCGGCCAGCAGCCAGGCCGGCACGATATGGCCAATGATCGCCGCCTGGCGCAGCATCGCGGCATCGGCCGGGGGCAGGGCGGCAAAGCGCGCCTGCACCGCCAGGTCGAACCACGCGCCGCGCGCTTCGCCGCTGGGCGTGGCGGCGCGGCTGGCCTGGGCCAGGCACAATTCTTCCAGCAGCAGGGGGCTGCCGCCGGCCGCCTCGGTGATCCGGGCGATCACGCCGGGTTCCTGCGTGCCCAGCAGCGCGCCGATCGCGGCGTGGGCGGCGGCCTCGTCCAGCGGGGGCAGTTCGACCCGCACTTGCGCCACGCCATCGGGCAGCGCCGCATCGCCCTCGCGCGAGGCGAGCAGCACGCGCAGCCGGCCCGCCGGGGCGGCGGCCAGCATTGCGGCCAACTGGTCGCGGCTGGCATCGTCGGCCCATTGCCAGTCGTCGATCATCACCATCAGCGGAGCGCCGTGCGCGGCGCGGGCCACTTCGGCGCCGATCGGGCCGGTTACTGCCGGCAGGTCGGCCGCATCGCCGCCGGACAGTTCGGCCGCGATCTGCAGGAACGGCTGGAGCGGCCGCGCCGCAAGGTAAGCCTCGCAATAGCCGCGCGCCAGCCGCCAGCCGCGCGCCCGCGCATCGCTGGCAACCTGCGCCAGCAGGCGGCTCTTGCCGATCCCCGCCGGGCCGTGCAGCAGCAGGGTTGCCGGCGTGTCCGGCCCGCCGTCCAGCCATTCGTCAATCGCGGCGCGCTGGCCATCGCGCCCGGTGAGCGGGGTGAGCCGCTGGCGGGTGCGTGCGGCAAAGCGGGTGGCTGCATCGCTGCGTCCCAGCACCGGCAGGGCCTGGATGGACTTGCGCCGCCCGCCCAGGCTCAGCACCTGCGGCTGGCCGGTGACGAAGAAGTTGGCATCGCCGCCCAGCGATTCGGCGCTGACCAGCAGCCCGTCGGGACTGGAGGCATCGCACAGCCGGGCGGCGACGTTGGTGGCATCGCCCAGCATCTCATAACGCCCGCGCACCAGGTCGCCGCTGCGCAGCAGCACCACCCCGGCGTGGATCCCGCTGTGCAGCCGCAGCTTCAGCCCCGGGGCATAGAGCCCGTCGAGTTCGGCCATGGCGGCATGCAGGTCGAGCGCGGCCTCGGTCGCGCGGCGGCCGGCATCCTCGTGCGCCAGGGGATAGCCGAAGATGCACAGCGCTCCGTCGCCGTCGATCCGCACCACTTCGCCGCCGTGGTGGGCGATGATCCGGTTGGTGATTTCGCGCAGGCGGGTCAGCAGGTCGGCATAGTCCTCCGGCTCCATGTCCGCGGTGATGCGGGTGGAGTCGGTCAGGTCGGTGAACAGCAGGACAAGGTGATGGCGTTGGTTGACCAGGCTCATCGCAGCATTCGTTCATAGACCGCGCGCAAGGCCGCGATCGAACCGATCCGCAGGGTTCGGCCGCTCTGCGCCAGCAGCCCTTCCTGCGCCAGCAGGCCCAGTTCGCGCGACACCGCCTCGCGGCTGGTGCCGACCCGTGCGGCCAGATCGGCATGGGTCGGCATGGGGCGGATCTCGACCGCGTCGGCCCCGGGCGTGGTCGTTTCTCTGGCCAGCCGCAGCAATTCGGCCTGGACCCGGCTGGCGACCGGCAGGGTCGCCAACTCGAAAGCGCGGTCGGTCAGGTTGCGGATGCGCTGGGCCAGTTGCCGTGCCACCCACAGCCCGGCATCGGGCACTTCGCTCAGCATGGCGGCAAAATCGGCCGCGCTCATCTGCGCGAGGCGGCTGTCTTCCAGCGCCATGACATTGGTGGAACGCGGCTGGCCGTCGATCGCGGACAATTCGCCGAACATTTCGCCCGGTCCCATTTCGCGCAGGATCACTTCGCGCCCCTGGGGTGAGATCAGCGAGAATTGCAGCCGCCCGGCGATCAGCAGGAACACGTCGGTGTCCTCCGCGCCTTCGGTCATGATCACCTGCTTGCGGCTGAAGGCAACCTCGCGCCCACGGACCAGGAACGCGTCCTGCACCCGTGGCGGCATGATCCGGCTGGCGCCTTGCCCAGTGCCTGGCGAACCAGTCCCATGCATTGAAAAGCCCCCGTTGGACCCAGACCCGACCTGAACAGGTCCTTCGTATCTTTCCTAGGGCCAGTTGGTGATTCGTGTCACATCCTTTTTCTTTGTTATCGATTACATCTGGCAACTGGCCAGACTAGTCGAACAGGCTCTGGTACTTCTGCGAGAACACGTCGCGGCCGATGATCAGGCGCATCACTTCGCTCGATCCGGCCAGGATGCGGTTGATGCGCGCGTCGCTGAACATCCGGCTGATCGGGTATTCATCCATGAACCCGGCGCCGCCGTGCAGCTGGACGCCCAGGTCCAGCATCTTCCATTCGACTTCGCTGGCGACCATCTTGGCCTTGGCGCCCATGTTGCTGGTCAGCCGGCCCTGGTTATGCTCGCTCACGCAGTGGTCGATGTAGACCTGCGCCAGTTCGATCTCGGTATCCATTTCGGCCATGCGGAACTGGGTGTTCTGCTGTTCGGACAGGGGCTGGCCGAACAGCTGGCGCTGGCTGACGTAATCGCGGGTGATGTCGAACGCCTTGCGCGCGTTGGCGGCGCAGCCGACGGCGGAGATCAGCCGTTCCTCTGCCAGCCCTTCCATCAGGTAATAGAACCCCTTGCCCGCTTCACCCAGCTGGTTGGCCTTGGGCACCTTGACGTTGTTGAAGAACAGTTCGGCGGTGTCCTGCGCGGGCATCCCCATCTTCTTGAGGTTGCGGCCGCGTTCGAACCCTTCCATCCCGCGCTCGACGATCAGCAGCACCATCGCGTGCTTCTTGTCCGCGCCGGCCACCTTGGCGGCGACGATCACGACGTCGGCGTTGATGCCGTTCGAAATGTAGGTCTTCGACCCGTTGAGCAGCCAGTGATCGCCCATGTCCTGGGCATTCGTGCGCATCCCCGCGAGGTCCGATCCGGCGCCCGGTTCGGTCATGGCGATGGCCAGGATCGTTTCGCCCGACACGCATTTGGGCAGGAAGCGCATGCGCTGTTCCTCGGTCCCGAAGCGCTGGAAATAGGGGCCGACCAGGCGGCTGTGCAGCGTGTTGTAGAACTGCTTGGCCCCGGCGCGGCAGGTTTCCTCGATGATGATCTGTTCATAGCGGAAGTCGGTGTCGCCCATCCCGCCATACTTCTCGTCCGGCCAGATCATCAGGAAGCCCAGGTCACCGGCCTTCTTGAAGGCGCTGCGATCGACGATCCCGGCTTCGCGCCATTCCTCCATGTGCGGGGCAATCTCCGCGTCCAGGAATTTGCGATAGGCATCGCGGAACATGATCTGGTCTTCGGTGAACTGGCGCATGATCATCCTCTGTGGTCCGGCGAATCCGGTTTCGTATCGCAACTCGGTTGCTGGCTTGCGGGCCGTTTGTCAAAGGCGGATTGCGCCGCCTCAGCCTTCGCGGGCCAGCTCGCGCAGGTCCTTTTTCGCCACCTTCTTGAGTTCCGACCGGGGGAATTCCTCCATGAAGCGCACTGCGGCGGGCACCTTGAAGCCGGCCAGCTGCGCGCGGCAGGCGGCCAGGATCGCGTCGGCCAGGTCCGGCGAGGGGGCGGCGGCGCGGATGAAGGCGACCGGCTCCTCGTCGAGCATCGGGTGCGGACGGCCGACCACGGCGGCCTCCAGCACGCCCGGCACCGTGGCGATCACCGCTTCGATTTCCGATGCGGCGACGTTTTCCGCCCCGATCTTGAGCATGTCCTTGGCCCGGTCGGCAAAGCGCAGGTGGCCCTGTTCGACCTGGTAGACGCGGTCGCCGGTATCGAACCAGCCATCGGCGTCAAAGCTGGTGGCGGTGGCGGCCGGATCGTTGAGATATTCAAGGAACAGCGCCCGCCCGCGCGTGCCCCTGATCTTGAGCAGGCCGGTTTCGCCCACCGGCACCGGCGCGCCGTGCTCGTCCACGATCTGCACTTCGTATTCGGGGGCGGGCAGGCCGATCGAGCGGTCGGGCGCGGGCAGTTGCGGCGGGGTGAAAGTGCCGTGGGTGACCGTTTCGGTCATCCCCCAGGCGCCCAGGATGGCGACGCGGAAATGCTTGTCCAGCCCGCCCAGGCCCGCCGCGCCGACGACCCACTGGCGAAAGCTGTGCTGCGGCACCGGCTGCTCGGCAATCGCCTGGATCGCAAAGGGGATGACATTGCCCCAGGTGCAGCCATGCTTCAGCGCCACCGGCCAGAACCGGCTGGCGGAAAAACGCGGTTGCAGCACCACCTTGCCGCCGGTCCACAGCATCGGCAGGTGGCCCCAGCTCATCGCGTTGGCATGGCACAGCGGGGTGAACACCAGCGATACGTCATCGCTGCGCAGCTGGTTATGCGCCGCGCCGATCTGCCCGGCCCACAGCGCATTGGCATGGGTCCAGACCACGCCCTTGGGCCGGCTGGTGGTGCCCGAGGTATATTGCACCGACAGCGGGGTCATCGCCCCCGGCGCCTCGGCCACCAGCGCCGCGCCATCGCCGCGCAGGCTGGCAAAGGGGACTATCCCGTTGGGCAGGGCTGCCCGGTCGCCATCGGCGGGGAAAGCGGCGATCCATTCCAGCCGCGCCCCCGTTTCGGCGATCAGGCCGAGGTAAGTGCTCTCGACAATCGCCGCGCGCGCGCCGGAATGCTGGATGAAATAGGCGACTTCGGCCGCCGCGCAGCGCGGGTTGGTGGTCACCGCGACCACGCCCAGCATGGCGCAGGCATACCAGGCCAGCAGGAATTCGGGGCTGTTGTTGGCGTGGATCAGCAGCTTGTCGCCCCGCGCCAGCCCGCGTTCGCGCAGCGCTGCGGCCAGGTCGCGCGCTTCGGCGTGGAACTGGGCAAAGGTCCATTCGCGCGGCTCATCCTCGAACGGTTCCCAGGCCAGGAACACCGCGTCGCCGCGCGTTTCGGCATGGCTGCGCAGCAGCCAGGGGACATCCTTGTCGGCATAGGGATCGATGGCGCTCACGGTCGGGTCACTCTCCTGTTCTGGCCCCAGGTTCGGGCAGGGCGCGCGTCAAGGCAAGTGCTTTGCGTGCTAACGATTGACACAGGCGGCGCTTGTCGTGATTGTCACCTAAATTGACTAATACCCAAGGGAGAAGATGACTGTGGCCAAGACCCTGACCGTGCAGACCATGTCCAACGAGCTGGCCGATGAGCTGATGGCCGGGGCCATGGCCAAGGCGGCGGAAATGCAGGTGCCGATGTGCATCGCGCTGTGCGATCCTTCGGGCACGCTGGTGCAGTTCCGGCGGATGGACCATGCCCCGCTGCTGTCGGTGCAGATCGCGCAGGACAAGGCCTTTACCGCCGTTTCGTTCGGCATGGCGACGCACGAATGGCACGATTTCATCAAGAACGATCCGCCGCTGCTCGACGGGATCGTCCACACGCCCCGGCTGGTGGTGTTCGGCGGCGGCTATCCGGTCAAGGTCGATGGCGTGATGGTCGGCGGGATCGGGATCAGCGGCGGGCACTACAGCCACGACATGGAAGTCGCCCAGGCCGCGCTGGCCGCGGCTGGCCTGGCCTGAGCGGGGGAGAGCCGACATGCCCGCCACCCGTGAGGAACTGATCGACCGCGCCCGTGCGCTGGCCCCCGCGATCAGGGGCCGCGCCGCCCAGACCGCGGAGCAGCGCCGCCCGCACGACGATTCGATCCGCGATCTGATCGAGGCGGAGATCATCCAGATGCTGGTCCCGCGCCGGTTCGGCGGCTCGGAAGTCAGCCTGTCGACCCTGTTCGACGTGGTCGAGATCATCAGCGCGGCCTGTCCGTCCACCGGGTGGATCGCCTCGTTCTACGTCGCCCACAACACCTATGTGGTGCGCTTTCCCGAAGAAACGCAGGAAGAACTGCTGGGGCCGCGCGGCTATGTCCTGCTGCCCGCGGCGCAGGCGGCCGACATGCACGCGGTCAAGGTGCCGGGCGGCTGGGAAGTCAGCGGCCGGGCGGCCTGGGGATCGGGCATCATGCATGCCGACTGGGTGCAGATCAGCGGCCAGGCGGAGGATGGGCGGCGCTCGTTCCTGCTGCCGGTCAGCGCGGTCGAAGTGATCGACAACTGGCACTATGCCGGCATGGCCGGCACCGGCAGCAACGATTACCAGGCGTGCAAGGTGTTCGTGCCCGATCGTCACGCGGTCGATGCCGTCGCGTTCCACGCCGGGGTGACCGAAGGGTCCAAGCTCCACCCCAATCCGCTCTATTCGATCCCATTCCTGATTTCCGCCTATTGCACGATCCTGCCGGTGCTGACCGGCAGCCTGAAGGGCGCGCTCGAAGCCTTCGGGCAGGGGGTGGAACGGCGCGTGCGCAATTTCGGCGGCGCGGTGGTGCGCGACCAGCAGATGGCGCATGTCACCCTGGGCGAAATGGAAATTGCCAGCCTGGTCGCCAGCGATCTTGCGCGCACCGTGTTCGATGCCGCCGAAGCAACCATGGGCGTCCGCGATTTCACCCTGGATGACCGCGTCGCGGCCAAGGGCAAGACCGCTTACGTGTCCAAGCTGTGCCGCGATACGGTCAACGCGATGATGGCCAGCGCCGGGGCGTCAAGCTATCACCTCGATCAGCCGTTGCAGCGGATCTGGCGCGACCTCAACACCGTGTGTTCGCACGCCTTCTGGGACTGGGACGTCAGCCGCGAAGCCGCCGGGCGGCAGCGCCTTGGCCTGCCGCAGGTCAACCCGCTGGTCTGATCGGCCAGCGGGGCGGCCCGCTCAGATCAGGTCGGCGGGGCCGGTAGCGAAACCCAGTTCGACCTTGCCGGCCAGCACGCAGGTGCGGTCCCAATCGTACATCACGTGGCCGCGGATCACCTGCACGTCGCGCAGGTGGCGCTGCAGGGGCGCGCTCAGCATGCTGGCGCTGGCCCCGGCGGCGGCGGCCATGGTGTCGATCGCGCTGTTGGCGAGGCGCACCACCTGCGCCGCCGCCAGCCGCAGCGCAACCTGCGCCGGGATCGAGGCCGAGGCCCCGTTCGGTCCTTCGCGTTCCAGCGCGGCGCGGGCATCTTCCCACACCAGCCGCATGGCGCGGACCTGGGCCAGCGCCTCGCCCAGCCGCAGGTGGGTGGTCTGGACATCGGCCTGGCTGGCCCCGCCGCTGAACGCCTGCTGCTTGGTATTCATCCGCTGGGTGAACCAGTCCAGCGCCGCTTCCGCCGCGCCCACTGCCGGGGTTGCGGCGACCAGCGCCAGTCCGGCGCGCAGGGGAAAGGTCAGGGTGGAGTGCGGATGCAGCACCTCGCCCGGCGAAGCACCCGCCGCCATTTGCCGCGCGGGCAGGGTCATGTGCTCGGGCACCACCACGCCGCGCACCACCACCGCGTTCGATCCGGTCGAGGCCATGCCCGAGGTGTGCCACACGTCCTCGACCTCGACCTCGCTCACCCGCATGGCGCAAAAGCGCGGTTCCTTGCTCTCCAGGTCGATCGCGTTGACCAGCACCCAGTCGGAATGGTTGATCCCCGTGGCCCATTCCCAGCGGCCCGACACGCGGTAGCCGCCGTCCACCCGCACGGCCGTGCCGGTCGGGGCCAGCGGGGCGGGGGCCAGCGGCATCTGGCCATCGCGGAAGAATTCGGCCTGGGCCTCGGCCGGGAACTTGCACAGCATCCAGGCGTGCAGCGACAGGAACGACAGCACCCAGGCGCTTGATGCGCAGCCGGTCGACAGGCGGCGGACCACATCCAGGAATTCGGCAAAGCTGGCGCCCTGGCCGCCGGCGGTGACCGGGGCAAGCAGGGCAAAGAACCCGGCATCGCGCGCTTCCTGCATGGTTACGTCCTGCAACGCGCGCAGGCGCTCCGCCTCGGGCGCGCGCTCGGCCAGGCGCAGGGCCATCGCGTCGGCCCAGTCGGCCCATGTCTGCCCGTCATGCGTGCGCAGTGTCGTCTCGCCCAAGGGTATCTCCCATGCTTCTTGCCTTGCCGGAAAGTCTGCCCGCGCTGGCCGATAAATGTCAAGTAGATTTACTATATCGGCAGGGCGGGCGATAAACGCGCTTGCGCCGCGCGGGGCGGGCTGGAAAGGAGCGGGGATGGACAATCCGCTGCTGATCCTGGACCTGATGCGCGCCTTCTACTGGTTTGACGAACAGCTGCGCGCGCGGCTGGCACAGCGCGGCTGGCCGGGGATCACCCGCTCGCAATCGCTGGTCCTGGCCAATATCGCCAACGGCGTCGTCCGCCCATCGCACATCGCGACCAACCTGGGCGTGTCGCGCCAGGCGATGAGCCAGCTGTTGGGCGAAATGGCCGAGGACGGGCTGGTCGAAACCCTGCCCGACCCGGATGACCGCCGCGCCCAGCGGGTCGGCTTTGCCAGCACCGGCGGCCCGATCCGCGAGGCGGCATCGGGCGTGCTGCGCGATCTTGAGGCCGAACTGGCCAAGGCCGCCGGCGACAAGGCGATGACCGGCCTGCGCCGGGTGCTGGCCGCGGTGCCGCAGGCCGACTAGACGATCCCGCGCGCCGCCAGGTCCGCCAGCGCGGCCGCGTCCAGTCCCAGCCGCTCGCCATAGACTTCGGCGTTGTGCTCCCCCGGGGTCAGCGGCGCGCGGCGGCGCACGCTGCTGGGCGTGTCGGACAGCTTGGGCATCGGCGCCTGCATCCGGACCTGGCCGAACTGGGGATGATCGACCGCGACCAGCGCCTCGCGCGCGGCGAAGTGCGGGTCTTCCAGCATTTCCTTGCCGGTATAGATCCGCCCCGCCGGAACCGAATGGGCGATCATCAGCGCTTCCAGCTGGTCCACGGTCAGGGTCCGGGTCCAGCGGTTGATCAGCTCGTCCAGCTCCTGCTGGCGCTCGCCGCGCGCAACGTGGGTGGCATAGCGCGGGTCGCTGGCCAGTTCCGGCTGGCCCATCGCTTCGGCCAGGCGGGCGAAGATCGCATCGCCGTTGCCGCCGATCATGTATTCGCCGTCGCTGCACTGATAGACGTTGCTGGGCGCGATCCCCGGCAGGATCGAGCCGGAACGCTGCCGGACGATCCCCATCACGTCATATTCGGGCACCAGGCTTTCCATTACCTGCAGCACCGCTTCGTATAGCGCGGAATCGACCACCTGGCCCTTGCCGGTGGCGTCGCGCGCGCGCAGCGCGGCCAGCGCGCCCATGCAGCCATAGGTGGCCGCCAGGGTATCCCCGATCGACACGCCCATCCGGCTGGGCGGGCGGTCCGGATCGCCAACGATGGCGCGCCAGCCGCCCATCGCTTCGCCGATCCCGCCAAACCCGGCGCGGGTGGAATAGGGGCCGGTCTGGCCATAGCCGGACATCCGCACCACGATCAGGCGCGGGTTGATCTTGTGCAGTTCCTCTGGCCCCAGGCCCCACTTCTCGACCGTGCCGGGCTTGAAATTCTCGATCATGATGTCGGCATCGGCCAGCAGGCGGCGGGCCAGTTCCTGCCCTTCGGGGACGCGCAGGTTGGCCGTGACCGAACGCTTGTTGCGGCCGATCACCTGCCACCACACCTTGTGCTGGCCATTGCCCCACTGGCGCATCGGATCGCCCGCGCCCGGCGGCTCGATCTTGACGACGTCGGCGCCCATGTCACCCAGCAATTGCCCGCAGAACGGCCCGGCGATCAACTGGCCCAGTTCGACAACCTTCACGCCGCTGAGCGCGCCCTTGTTCTCACCCGTCATTGTTCTGCATCTTTCGGAAAAGGGCCGGCCTTGGCCAGCATCGATGGCATCGGCTTGTCCATCACGGTGCCCAGCCACTGCGCGGTCTCGATCAGCTGGCCCAGGTCAAGGCCCGTCGCCACGCCCGAGCGCGCCAGCAGGTAGGCCACGTCCTCGCTCGCCACGTTGCCCGCCGCGCCGGGGGCGAAGGGGCAGCCGCCCAGCCCGCCGATCGACGCGTCGACCACGCGCGCGCCCGCTTCCACCGCCGCCCAGACATTGGCCACGCCGGTGTTGCGGGTGTTGTGGAAATGGACCCGCACCGGCAGCGGGGCGATGGCCTGCGCCACATCCCGCACAAGCTGCGAAACCTGCGCGGGCACGGCCACGCCGATGGTATCGGCCAGCGCCACTTCGACCGGACCGGCCTCGGCCAGCCGGGCGGCCATGCGCACCACGTGGGCGGGGTCGACCTCACCCCCGAACGGACAGCCAAAGGCGACCGCGATGGTGACCTGCGCGGTCTTGCCCGCCGCGCGGCCCATCGCCACGATCCGTTCGGCCACTTCGATCGACTGGGCGCTGTCCTGGCCCTGGTTGCGGATCCCGAACGGGTCGGAGGCGATGGCCACCGCGCCCAGCTGGTCGAGCCCGCAGGCCAGCGCGCGTTCGGCGCCGCGTTCGTTCAGCACCAGCCCGATCCGGGTCACGCCTGCGGGCGCGCCGAGCTGGGCGACCACATCCTCGGCATCGGCCATCTGCGGCACGCGTTTGGGATTGACGAAGCTGGTCACCTCGATCCGGCGCGATCCGGCGGCGATGGCGCGGCGGATCAGTTCCACCTTGTGCGCGGTGGACACCAGCACGGCTTCGTTCTGCAGCCCGTCACGCGGGCCGACTTCGACCATTTCGATGGTTCGATTGGGTTGGGTCATGGTTCCGCCCTGGCCTATGCTTGCGCCGCGATCCAGTCGCGCACCACTTGCGCGGCCTGGGCCTGCTGCTCTGGCTGGCCGAAGTAATAGTGGTTGGCGCCCGCAATCACGTGGTGGTCAATCTCGCACCGGCTTGCCGCCGCCATCAGCCGCGCGGCGTGGCTGGGGGTGCAGGCATCGTCGGCGCTGTTTTCGATCACCAGCATCGGGCAGGCAATCCGCGCGGCGCATTTCAGCCCGTCGGCCTGGCTGTCGTCATAGGACCACTGCGAGAGCCACGAACGCAACGTGGTGAAGCGCGCCAGCCCCACCGGACCATCGTTGACCACGAAGGGATCGCCCAGCATGCAGTGGTTGGGCTGACGGTCGTTCGGATCGACCGCCGGGTCCACCCAGCGCGGGTCGGCCATGGTGCCCTGCACGGTAAAGCAGCGTTCCAGGTTTTCCTGGCCCGCCGCTTTCAGCTGTGCCAGCTGGTCCTTGACCCAGGCGGTGATGCGCCGGTTGCGCGCGATCTGGCGCGCGCGGTATTCGGCCACGAACTCGGCCGAAAATGGCGGCTTGGGGCCATCGGGGGCATAGATGTTCCACGCCGGGTTGCGCTCGAAGGGCCGCGCCTCGTCCTCGATCGAAGGGTCCATCCATTCGGTCAGCGTCAGGTTGCGCGACAGGTGCGCGGCCAGCAGCATTACCCCGTCCGCCGGAATGAACCCGGCGGCGGTCAGGTCATAGGGATCGCCCGCCGGGGTATGGGTGACGCGCGGGTCCTGCGCTTCGGCCTGGTAGAACATCGAGAGCGAGCCGCCGCCCGACCAGCCGCCAAGGTAGACCTTCTTGTAGCCCAGCCGTTCCTTGGCATCGCGCACGCAGGCCGCCAGGTCCATCACCGCGCGTTCCATGATCAGCGCCGTGTCATTGCCCCGGTAGCGCGGGTTGCAATAGATCGTGTGCACCCCCAGCCGCGCGATCGCGCCAACCAGCGGGAGATAAGCCCCGCCGCCGATCGGGTGCGAAAAGATCACCACGCTGTCGGATGGCTGCTCGGGCTTCAGCAGGTGGCATTCGACCGAAACCTTGCCGATTTCGCCGCCATAGGTGTCCTTGAAGGCGCTCTGTTCGCTGAACAGCACCAGGTAGGGGATACGCTCGTACTTCAAGGGGGTCTCCTCAGGCGGCCAGATGGGCGCCGCGCAACTGGCGGGCGTCGGGGCTTGCGGACATGAATTGCTCTCCCTGGCCTCGGCGCGGGTCTATCACCTTGCGGGCCTGCTGCCAGCCCTGCATCGGGCAAACGCTCGAATGTGTCAATATTATTGACAGTTTACCGCTCGGCCCGCGCGGCCTCGCCCGAAGGGTGTCCCTGGCTGCCGATTTGATCAATTTACTTTGCATTTTACGCCAACTAAATTGACAGAATGCGCCCTCCGGCCCGGCCACGGCGCGCCTGACGGTCAAGGAGCAGCGGCCATCGAGTTGATCCAGTCCCTGCGCCGCGCGGCGACAGTCCGCCCGGCGCAAATCGCCGCGCACGATGGCGATCTGCACCCCACCTGGGCGCAGCTGGCCGACCAGGTCCACCGCCTGGCCAGCGCGCTGCGGGCGCTGGGCGTGGGGCAGGGGGACCGCGTGGCGATCCTCGCGGGCAATGGCCTGGGCTATTACCAGGCGCTGTTCGCGCTGTTCGCGATCGGCGCGGTGGCAGTGCCGCTCAACACCCGGCTGGCTGAGCCGGAACTGGCGTTCCAGATCAGGGATGCCGGCGCGAGCCTGGTGCTGACCGACGCGGGCCTGGCCGACATGGCCGAGGCGCTGCGCGGCGCGGGGGTCAACATGCTGGTCGACATCGGCTGGCGCACCCCGGCGCGCCACTGCGAGCACCGCATTGCCGAGCTGATCGCGGATCACGCCCCGCTGGCGTCTGGCGCGCCGCTGGCCGACAGTACGCTCGCCGGGATATTCTATACTGGCGGCACCACCGGCCTGCCCAAGGGCGTGATGCTCAGCCACCGCAACCTCTACGCCATGGCGGTGGGGCTGGTGATGCAGCTGCAGCTCGATGAAACGGCGGTGGTGCTGCATTCCGCGCCGATGTTCCATCTGGCGGATTTCGCGATCTTCGTGGTCACGCTGGTAGCGGGCACCCACGTGTTCATCCCCGCGCTGGACGACGCGACCATGCTCGACGCGATCGAGCGCCACCGCGTGACCCACAGCTTCACCGTGCCCGCCGTGATCGACCGGATCGCGCGCAGCGACACGCTGGCCAGCCGCGACCTGTCGGCGCTGAAAGTGCTGGGCTATGGCGGCGCGCCGATGCCCTGGGGGACTTACCTCAACGCGCGCGCGGCCTTGCCCCAGGTTGATTTCGTCCAGGGCTTCGGCATGACGGAAATGCCCAGCCACACCTTCCTCGGCGCGCAGTATCACCGCGCCGGGGCGGACCCGGGCCTGCTGCGCTCGGCCGGGCAGGCGGGTTACGGCTATGAAGTGCGGATCGTCGATGCCGGAGGCCAGCCCGTGCCGCCCGGCACCTTTGGCGAGATCGCCGGGCGCGGCGACAATGTCATGCTGGGCTACTGGAACCGGCCCGAGGAAACCGCCGCGGCGCTGCGCGGCGGCTGGATGCACAGCGGCGATGCCGGTTACATGGACGAAGCCGGCTTCGTGTTCATCACCGACCGGTTCAAGGACATGATCGTGACCGGCGGCGAAAACGTCTATTCGATCGAGGTCGAAAGCGTGGTGTCGGCCCACCCGGCAGTGCTGGAATGCGCGGTGATCGGCGTGCCGGACGCAAAGTGGGGCGAACGGGTCCACGCGGTCATCACCCCCAAGCCGGGCATGGCGCTGGACAGCGCCGGGCTGATCGCCTTCTGCCGGGGCAAGCTGGCCGGTTACAAGATCCCGCGCAGCCTGGACCTGCACGAGGGGCCATTGCCGCGCAGCGCGGCCGGCAAGGTCCAGAAGATCGTGCTGCGCGCCCCGCATTGGCCAGCCAGTCCTGTGTGAGTTCAGGCCGCTACCGGCTGGTGGGGACTGGCCTTGCGCCAATCGTCCTGTTTGCTGACCATGCCTTCGAAAGTGAACAGGTCGGCGTTGCGCCAGTCCTGCGGCGGCGGGGGCGCATCGGCGGCCTGGGCCTGGGCCAGCATGACCTTGCGGAATTCGACAATCGCCCGGTCGCTCGATCCCAGCCGGTCGTTGCTGCGATCGGCAATCGGCCCCATCGATTCCCACATCGCCATGTCCTGGGTGGGAATGCCGATGATCCCGGTAAAGTCCCCGGCCTTCATCGCGGCGCGGTCCTGCAGGTAATCGTTGGCCTTGTTGCGGAATTTGCGGAAGGTCACCGGATCGACGTCGACGCCCGGCGTCGCATCGCAGAACTTGCGCCAGTCGGCGGTGGAAATGCCCTTGGCCGGGTCCTCATGCCAGGCGATCCAGTAGAACATGCAGTTCACGTCATCCACCGGGACCAGCATCTGGTTCAGCCGATAACGGTCGGTCGGCGGGATCATCACCGAACAGGGCGCGATGAACAGCGTGGTGCGGACATAGTCCTGCCGGTCGGGATCGTGGATCGGCTTGCGGATCGCCGCATAGCGGAAGCCATAGGGGGTGCGTTCCACTTCCAGCCGGGGCGATTTGTCGGCCGAGGGGCGCAGCCAGGCGGTGCCGGTCGCGGTGGAACTGGCCACATCGTGCGCGGTGGGCATGTTGGTGGAATGCAGGCTGCTGCTGTGCGCCGAATCGATCGCGCCTTCCAGCACCTGCGCCCAGTTGCATTCGGCGTGGATCTTCATGATCGCGGGCGGAGTGGCCGACTGGGCCCAGACCGGCGGATCGAACGGCGCCGACGCATCTGGATCGCCCAGCCAGGCCCAGACGAAGCCGCCCGCCTCCCGCACCGGATAGGCGCGGGTGCGCATGGTCTGCTGCAATCGGGCGTCCGCCGGTTCCGAGGCAAGGTCGACCGCGCGCCCCTCCACATCGAACTTCCAGCCGTGGTACAGACAGCGCAGGCCGCACTCCTCGTTCCGGCCATAGACCAGCGAGGCGCGGCGGTGCGGGCACAATTCGTCCAGCACGCCGACCCGGCCCTGCGTGTCGCGGAACACCACCAGATCCGCCCCCAGCAGCCGGGCGCGGCGCGGGGTGCCATCGGGCTCGGCCACTTCCTCGCTCATGCAGACGGGCAGCCAGTGGCGGCGCATCACCCGGCCCATCGGCGCGTCACCTTCGACACGGCAAAGCAGGTCGTTCTGCTGGGGGGTCATGGCCGATCTCCTGTGCGCGGAACGGCGCACTTGTGCGCCTTTGACGAGATACTTCTAATACGAAGTAATTTGCATCTCAAGGGCCGCGCGCTATGATTGCACGCAGGAGGCGGGCGATGACCTTGCGGCTGGCAGTGCTGGGACTGGGGCGCGGCGCGGTGCTGACCGTGCCGGCGCTGGCCGCGCATGACGGGATTGACCTGGTGGCCGGGTGCGATCCCAACCCGGCCGCCGTGGCCGGGCTGGGCAAGCGCGGCTTTGCCAGCGCGGAAGCGCTGCTGGACTGGGGCGAGTTAGACGCGCTCTACATCGCCTCGCCGCATGAATTTCACGCCGAGCACGCGATTGCGGCGGCGCGCGCGGGCAAGCACGTGCTGGTCGAAAAGCCGATGGCCGTCACCCTGGCCGAAGCGCAGGCGATGGTCGCGGCGGCAGAGGCGGCGGGGACCGTGCTGATGGTCGGCCCCAGCCACGGCTACGATCCGCCGGTGGAACTGGCCTCCAGACTGATCGCCGGGGGAGAAGTAGGCGCGGTGCGGCTGATCGAGGCGCGCAATTTCACCGATTTCCTGTACCGCCCGCGCCGCCCGGCTGAATGCGACAGCGCGCTGGGCGGCGGCGTGGTGCTGAGCCAGGCGACCCACCAGGTCGACATCGTCCGCCGCCTCGCCGCCAGCCCGGTGGTGGCGGTGCGCGGCTGGACCGGCGGCTGGGACGCGCGGGCCAGCGAGGGCGCCTTTACCGCGCAGTTGCACTTTGCCAGCGGCGCGGCGGCCACGCTGACCTATTCGGGCTATGCCCGCTATGACAGCGATGCGCTGGCCGGCTGGGCGGGCGAACTGGGCGGGTTGAAGGACCCGCAGGCCCACGCCCGCGCCCGCGCCGCGTTGGCCGGGGCGGACGAACAGGCGGCCAAGGCGGCGCGCACCTTTGCTGCCGGATGGCCCGCGCCCGCGCCGCCGCAGCGGCACGAACGCTTTGGCAGCGTGCTGGCACTGTGCGAGCGCGCCGATCTGGAACTGACCCCGCAGGGCGTGGTGGTGCACGGCGATCAGGGCCCGCGCGCCGTGCCTGTGCCCCTGCCGCCGGTGCAGCGCGCGAATGTGGCCGATGCCTTCGTGCGCGCGGTCCAATCCGGCCAGCCGCCGCTGCTGGACGGGCGCTGGGGGCTGGACAGCCTGGCCGTGTGCCACGCGCTGCTGCTTTCCGCGCGCGAAGGGCGCGACATCAACCCCGCTGACCTCATCCAAGGACTGCCATGACCCGTCTGCCGCTTTCGCTTGCCTGCTGGAACTATGACCGCACCCAGGCCCTGGCCGATGGCACGGTGCGGCCCGAGGGGATCGACCTCAACCTGCAAGTGCTGGAGGTGGAGGAAACCTTCTTCCGGATGCTGCGCCACCGCGAATTCGACGCGGCGGAAATGTCGCTGTCGTCCTATTGCGTCTCGCTCGCGCGGCCCGATCCGGCCTTTATCGCGATCCCGGTGTTCCCTTCGCGGATGTTCCGCCACGGCTGCATCTTCGTGTCGGCGTGCAGCGGGATCGAGAAACCGCAGGACCTGGTCGGCAAGCGGATCGGGGTGCCCGAATACCAGATGACCGCGCCGGTCTGGATCAGGGGCGTGCTGGCCGATGAATACGGCGTCGATCCCGCCAGCGTGACCTACTTCACCGGCGGCGAGGAGGAACCCGGGCGCGAGGAGAAGCTGAAGCTGGACCTGCCCGAACGGTTCCGCGTCCATCCGATCGGCCCCACCCAGACCCTCTCGCAAATGCTCGCCGATGGCGAGATCGACGCGCTCTATACCGCGCGCATTCCCAGCACCTTCTATACCCGCCCCGATGCGGTGCGCCGCCTGTTCCCCGAATTCGTCAGCGCGGAGCAGGACTATTTCCGCCGCACCGGCCTGTTCCCGATCATGCACGTCGTGGCGATCCGCCGCGCGGTCTACGCAGCGAACCGCTGGGTCGCGCGGTCCCTGTTCAAGGCCTTTGCCGAGGCGCAGGCCCGCGTTTACGAGGAACTGCGGGTCACCGCCTCGCTGAAGACCATGCTGCCGTGGCAGGTCGCGGCGGTGGAACAGGCGGTCGATCTGTTCGGGCCGGACTGGTGGCCATACGGGGTGGAGCGCAACCGCGCGGTGCTGGACACGTTCCTGCGCTATCACCACGAACAGGGCCTGTCGCCGCGCCGCCTGGCGGTGGAAGAACTGTTTGCCGGAGAATGCCTTGAGCAGTTCCGCATCTGACCGGCCCCGTCGCGCGCGCGGCACCTTGCGGGAGGGCGCGGCGCACCCTACCACCCGGGAAGATCGGGGCGCGCCGCCTGGCGCTAGGCCCCGGCACGGAAGGACATTCACCTTGGACCCTGCCAAGCAGCATTACCGGCACCCGGCCGAATATTACACCGATCCGGAAAACAGCATCGGCTATCTCGCCCGGATCCTGTTCCGCTCGTTCTCGCGCCTGCTCGAACAGGGCACGCTGACGCAGGAAGTGTCGGCCGGGCAGTGGCGGTTCCTGCGCCAGCTGTGGCGGGGCGACGGGATCACCCAGCGCGAACTGAGCGCGCGCGTCTCGATGCGCGAGCCGACCACCGTCGTGGCGGTCAAGGGGCTGGAAAAGGCGGGGCTGATCACCCGCAAGAAGACCAAGGACGATCGCCGCAAGACCTTCATCTACTTGACCGAGCGTGGGCGCGAGCTGGAACTGAAGCTGGCCCCGTTCAATGCCGAAATCCACGAGCTGGCGACCCGGGGCATGACCGACGCGGAAGTCGAGACGCTGCAGCAGCTGATGCGCCGCGCGATCGACAACCTGGCCGAAGCCAATGCCCAGCTGGCGGCGGAAACCGACGCCAGCGCCTGAACCGGCGTTGCAACGGCGAATTACTTAGCATACTATCTTTCTTGCAAGGATCGACCGGGAGGAGAGGCGCTGACGATGCTGGGGCTGATGCAGGCCGTGCCGCTGACGGTGGACCGGATTTTCGACCATGCGGCCACCTGGCATGGCAGCCGCGAAGTCGTCTCGCGCGATGCCGATGGGCTGGTGACGCGCGCCACCTATGCCTCGATCCACGCCGATGCGCAGCGCGTGTCGAACGCGCTGGCCGCCGCCGGGATCAAACCGGGGGACCGCGTGGCGACGATGGGCTGGAACAGCGCCCGGCACCTCGCCGCCTGGTATGGCACGTCGGGTATGGGGGCGGTGCTGCACACGCTCAACCCCCGGCTGTTCCTGGAACAGATCGCCTATATCGCCAACCACGCCGGGGACCGGCTGCTGATCGCCGATCCGGGGCTGGCCGATCTGGTGGGCGAACTGCTGGCGCTGGTCCCCTCGATCGAACGGGTGGTGTTCTTCTGCGATGCGGCCTCGCTGCCGCAGACCAGTTATCCGGCAATTGCCTTTGACGACTGGATTGCGCCCTATCCGCCCGAATACGCCTGGGGCCAGTTCGACGAGAATACCGCCTGCGGGCTGTGCTATACCAGCGGGACCACCGGCAATCCCAAGGGCGTGCTCTATTCGCACCGCTCCAACTACATCCACGCGCTGATGACCTTGCAGCGCGATGCGCTGGGGCTGTCGGCGGGCGATACGGTGCTGCTGGTGGTGCCGATGTATCACGCCAACGCCTGGGGCGTGGTGTTCTCCGCGCCCGCCGTGGGGGCCAAGCTGGTCCTGCCGGGGCAGCGGATGGACGGCGAATCGATCTACCACCTGATCGAAAGCGAAGGCGTGACCTATTCCGCCGCTGTGCCGACCGTGTGGCAGATGCTGCTGCAATACCTGGAAGAGAGCGGCAAGCGCTTCACCACGCTGGAACGGGTGACGATTGGCGGTTCGGCCTGCCCCGAATCGATCGTCCGCAAGTTCCGCGACACTTACGGGGTGGATGTGATCCAGGGCTGGGGGATGACCGAAACCTCGCCCTTGGGCACGGTTTCGGTCCCCAATGCGGCGGTCGCGGCGATGAATGATGCGGACCAGATGGCCTACAAGCTCAAGCAGGGGCGGCTGCTGTGCGGGCTGGAAATGAAGCTGGTCGACGATGCCGGCCAGCGCCTGCCGCACGATGGCAAGACTCCCGGACGCCTGATGATCAAGGGCCCGACCATCGCCGCAGGCTATTTCGGCGGCGAAGGGGGCAAGGTGCTGGACGAGCAGGGCTTCTTCGATACCGGCGACGTTTCGACCATCGATGCGCAAGGCTACATGCAGATCACCGACCGCGCCAAGGACGTGATCAAGAGCGGCGGCGAATGGATCAGCTCGATCGAGATCGAGAACATCGCCGTCGGCCATCCCGCCGTGGCGCAGGCGGCCGTGATCGGCGTGGCCCATCCCAAGTGGGATGAACGCCCGGTGCTGATCTGCCAGCTGAAGCCTGGCGCAGCGGCTACGGCGGCGGACCTCATCGCCTGGCTCGACGGCAGGATTTCACGCTGGTGGATGCCGGATGATGTGCTGTTCGTGGACGAAGTGCCGCTCGGCCCCACCGGCAAGATCGACAAGAAGGCGATCCGCGCCAGCCTGACCGGATACACCCTGCCCTTCGCGGCGGACAATTGAGACAGGGAGAGTGACAATGGACCCCAATGGCATCGCAGGGCTCGACGCGCAGTTCGTTGGCCTCGTCAGCCCCACCGCGCCGCGCATCCAGGCGGGCGGGCATCCGTGCCAGGGGATCTACTGGACGCTCGCCGGGCAGCGCCCAAAGGTGGCGGTGATCGCGACGCACTACAACGTCGACTTTTCCGAACACTACATCGCCCCCTACTTCGCCCGGCAGGGGATCGGGTTCCTGGGGTGGAACACGCGCTATCGCGGGTTCGAGGACCAGTTCATGCTGGAACACGCCGTGCTCGACATTGGCGTCGGCATGCGCTGGCTGAAGGAGCAGGCCGGGGTTGAAGCCATCGTCATCCTCGGCAATTCGGGCGGCGGCTCCCTGATGGGGGCCTATCAGGCCGAAGCGATCAAGCCGACGCTGACCGACCGTTTGCCCTCTGCCGGCCAGGACGCGCTGGCGCAGCTGATCAAGGGCGATCTCTACATCTCGTTCAACGCCCACCAGGGCCGCCCCGAAGTGCTGACCGACTGGATGGACGCCTCGGTGATCGACGAGAACGATCCGGTCGCCACCGATCCGTCGCTCGATCCCTTCAACCCGGACAACGGCCCGCCCTATTCGGACGAATTCATCACCCGCTACCGCGCCGCGCAGCGCGCGCGCAACCAGCGGATCACCGATTGGGCCAAGGCGGAATTGGCCCGGCTCAACGCGGCGGGGATTCCCGACCGGATCTTCCCGATGTTCCGCTGCTGGGGCGATATCCGCTGCGTCGATCCGGCGATCGACCCGTCGGACCGCAAGCCCAACTGGTGCTATCGCGGCGATCCGGCCATTGCCAACCGCACCCCCAGCATCGGGCGGGCCAATACGCTCAAGACCTGGCTCAACATGTGGAGCCTCGAAACCTCGCCCTGTCAGGGCCAGCCGCACCTCGCCAAGCACGATACCCCGGCGCTGGTGGTCCAGGGCATGGCCGATACCGGCGTGTTCCCCAGCGACGCGCGCAAGATCTTCGATTTCCTGGGCAGCCAGGACAAGACGCTCGAGTTGATCAAGGGCGCGCACTATTTCGAGGATTCGCTGGAAGAACGCCAGAACGCGGCGGACCTGGTGGGGGCATGGATCAGGGCCAAGCTCTAGTGCCGGAACAGGCTGACCTGATTGCCGCGCTGCGCGGGGCCGGTCTGGTCGGCCCGGGCGAAGTGGTGTTCCAGCCGCTTGCCGGCGGCGTATCGTGCGACGTGTGGAAAGTGGACGGGCCGCAGGGGCCACTGGTGGTCAAGCGCCCGCTCGAAAAGCTGCGCGTTGCGGCAGACTGGCACGCCCCGGTGGAACGCAGCGCCAGCGAAGTGCGCTGGCTGCAACTGGCGCGCGAAGTGGAGCCGGGCATGGTGCCCGAAGTGCTGGCCGACTTCCCCGCGCTCAATACCTTCGTCCTGCGCTTCCTGCCCGGCTGCCCGGTGTGGAAGGATGAGCTGAGCCTTGGTCATGTCGACCCGGCCTTCGCGGCAGAGGTGGGCCGCCGCATCGCCCGCGTCCATGCCCGCACGGCTGGCAGCGCAGCGGTGCAGGCCATGTTCCCCGACCCGGCGATGTTCCGCGCGCTGCGGGTCGATCCCTTCCTGCGCCATGTTGCCGAACACAACGCAGAAGTGGCCACACCGCTGCGCACGCTGGCCGACCGGCTCGACAATGCCCGGATCGCGCTGGTCCACGGCGATGTCAGCCCCAAGAACATCCTGATCGGCGCGCAAGGCCCGGTGTTCCTCGACGCGGAATGCGCGGTCTTTGGCGATCCGGCGTTCGATCTCGCGTTCTGCACCACTCACTTGCTGCTGAAGGCGGTCTGGCTGGACCGGGCCGACTTGCCGGCCGCTGCCGCCGCGATGGTGGCCGCCTACGCCGCACAGATCAATTGGGAAGCGCCCGAGGCCCTGCTCGCCCGCGCCGGCGAGTTGACCGCCGCGCTGCTGCTGGCGCGGATCGAGGGCAAATCGCCCGCCCCTTACCTCACCGATCCGCTGCACCGCCAGGCGGTGCGGCGGCAGGCCATGGCGCTGCTGCTGGCCCCGCGTGCCATCGACGATCTTGTCGCCCACTGGGAAAGGACCCCCGAATGACTGCCCGCATCGCTTCCGTCATCGCCCGCCAGGTCTGGGATTCGCGCGGGCGGCCCACGGTGGAAGCCGAAGTCACGCTGGACAGCGGCGCGACTGGCCGCGCCATTGCGCCTGCCGGTGCATCGCGCGGGGCGCATGAGGCGATGGACCTGCGCGATGGCGGCGCGGCGTTCGGCGGCTACGGCGTGAACCGGGCCGTTGCGGGCGTCGCTGCAGAGATTGCCCCGGCGCTGATCGGGATGGACGCGCGCGATCAGGCCCTGGTCGACCAGACGCTCTGCGCGCTCGACGGCACGCCGAACAAGGCGCGGCTGGGCGGCAATGCGATTGTCGCGGTGTCGCTGGCCGTGCTGCACGCCGCCGCCGCGCAGGCGCGCGAACCGCTGTGGCGCTATCTCGCGGATGGGCGGCCGGTGCGGTTGCCGCTGCCCGAAATCCAGATCTTCGGCGGCGGCGCCCATGCCGGGCGGCGCACCGATGTGCAGGACTTCATGGTGATGTGCCCCAAGGCGGGCAGCTTTCGCCGCGCGCTGGAAATCACCGACGACGTGTATCGCGCCGCGGGCCGGCTGATGCAGGAGCGCGGGCCATTGTCGGGCGTGGCGGACGAGGGCGGCTGGTGGCCCGACTTCCAGTCGAACGAGGATGCGCTGGACGTCCTGACCAAGGCGATCGAGGCCAGCGGCCACCGTGCGGGTGAGGACGTGTGGATCTCGCTCGACATTGCGGCCAACGAGCTGGGCGATGCTTCGGGCTATACCCTTGCGCTTGATGACCGGCGCTTGTCGGGCGAGGAAATGGCCGCGCGGATCATCGAGTGGTGCGGACGTTATCCGATCCTCTCGGTCGAGGATCCGGCCGGGCAGGACGATTGGCAGACCATGGGGCGCGTCATGGCCGCGATTGGCAATCGGGTGCAGGTGATCGGCGACGATGTGCTGGTGACCAATGCGCAGCGGGTGGAACGCGCGGCGGCAGCCGGCGTGTGCAATGCGGCGCTGATCAAGGTCAACCAGGTCGGCACGGTGAGCGAGGCCAAGGCCGCGCTCGATGCCGCGCAGGCGCACGGCTGGGGCACGCTGGTTTCGGCGCGTTCCGGCGAGAGCGAGGACGTGGCGATTGCCCACCTGTCCACCGGGTGGAATGCCGGGCAGCTCAAGGTTGGCAGCTTCACCCGCTCCGAACGCATGGCCAAGTGGAACGAGGTGCTGCGGATCGAGGAAGCGATGGGCAGCCAGGCGGTCTATGCCGGGGCCAGCGCCTTTGCCGCGGGAATTGCGGAGCTGCTGGCATGATCGTCCTGCATGCCCGCCCCAGCCCGGGCTTTCGCGCCGCCGTCGATGACATTTTCGGCAAGGGCGTGGTGGTCCATGTCGACGAGGCCGCGCCGCTGGACGGCGTGGCGGGCGAAGTGACCGCGCTGCTCCACGTGCTGACCCCGGTCACGGCGGAGTGGATCGCTTCCGCGCCGAAGCTCAAGCTGATCCAGAAGCTGGGCGTCGGGGTCAACACCATTGCGCTGGATGCGGCGCGGACGCACGGCGTGGCGGTGTGCAACATGCCCGGCACCAACAGCCAGGCGGTGGCGGAAATGGCGCTCAGCCTGATCATGGCCGTGCTGCGCCGGACCTGCTTCTTCGACGCCCGCACCCGCGCGGGCGAGGGGTGGAGCGCGGACCCGGCGGAGCTCGACAGCGTGGGCGAAGTGGCCGGGCGCACGGTCGGGCTGGTCGGCTTCGGCCATTCGGCGCAGCGGCTGGCCCCGGTGCTGGCGGCGCTGGGGGCGCGGGTGGTCTATACCGCGCGCAGCCAGCGCGAGGTGCCATACGAGTTCTGGCCGCTGGACCGCTTGTTGGCGGAAAGTGATGTCGTCTCGCTGCACATGCCGCTGACCGATGAAACGCGGGGGGCAATCGATCCCCGGGCGATGAAGCGCGGGGCGGTGCTGGTCAACACGGCGCGCGGCGAACTGGTCGACGAGGCGCGGCTGGTCGAGGCGCTGGGCAGCGCGCACCTGCGCGGCGCGGGGCTCGACGTGTTTGCCGCCGAGCCGGTTCCGGCGGGCAATGCGCTGCTGGCCCTGCCCAATGTCGTGCTCGCCCCGCACATCGCCTGGCTGACCCCGGAAACGCTGGTCCGCAGCCTTGAGGTTGCCCGCGAGAATTGCCGGCGGCTGGCTGCGGGCGAACCCCTGCTGCACCAGGTGGTGTGATGGGGCTGCCGATCGTCCTGATCACCGGGCAGCTGCTGACCGATGCGGTCTGGGCGCCGCTCTGCGCCGCCTGGGCCGACCGCGAGGTGACCATCGCCGACAACCACAGCGAGGAGACGATTGCCGGCTACGCCCGGCGGCTGCTGGACGATGCGCCTCCACGTTTCGTGCTGGTGGCGCATGCGATGGGCGGGTTCATCGCCTTCGAAGTGCTGCGCCAGGCGCCCGAGCGGGTGGCAAAGCTGGTGCTGATCTCCACCCTGGCTTCAGCCGATGGCCCGGCGCAGACCGCGCGGCGGCAGGGCTATATCGACCTCGTCGAAAGCGGGCGGTTCGATTCTGTGGTGGAAGAACGCATCCCGATCCTGTTTCCCGAACATCGCCGCGACGATCCCGAGCTGCTGCGGATCGCTCGGCAGATGGCGGCGCAGACCGGCGCGGACACCTTCCTGCGCCAGCAGCGCGCGCTGATGGCGCGGATCGACAGCCGCCCGCGCCTGCACGAAATCGCGGTGCCGACGCTGCTGGTCTGGGGCGACGGCGACGGCATTACCAGCCGCGCCCATCACGAAGAAATTGCGGCGGCCATTCCCGGCGCGCGGCTGGAAGTGATCGCGGGGGCGGGCCACCTGCCGATGTTGGAACAGCCGGATCAGGTGATCCCGCTGCTCACCGCGTTCATCGACGGCTGAGCCGCTACTTCAGCTCCGCCCGGGCCAGCGCGGTGCCATCGACCATCGCCTGCAGCTTGGCCTGGGCCAGTTCGCGGCTGTGGTATTTCATCCCGCAATCGGGGGCGATCCACAGCCGCTCGGGATCGACATAGCGCAGCGCGTCGCGGATCCGGGCGGCGACCACTTCGGGCGTTTCGACCTCTGGCGTGGAGAGGTCGAGCACGCCGTACATGATCGTCTTGTCGGGCAATTCGGCGAGGATCGCCGGGTCCAGCCCCGGTTGCGCCGCCTCGATCGAGATCACGTCGATGGCTGACTGGTTGAGTTCGGCGAGGAAGTCATAGGCCTTGGGCTTGGCCGTGCCCGCGCCCTGGTGGACCAGCGCATAGCCAAAGCAGATATGCAGCGCAGTGGTCCCTTCCACCCCGTCGAGCGCTCGGGCGAGGGCCTCGAGCGAATAGTGCCGCGCCTCGTCGGCGCGGGCCTGGAGGTAGGGTTCGTCCAGCTGGACTACGTCCACCCCGGCGGCGAACAGGTCGCGCACTTCGGCGTTGACCGCGTCGGCATAGTCCAGCGCCATCGCCCGGGCATCGGGGTAATAGCCGTTTTCGGCCTGCTGGGTCATGGTGAAGGGGCCGGGCAGGGTCAGCTTGACCGGGCGGCGCGAATGGCGGCGCAGGAAGGCCGCGTCCTGCGCCTCGATCGGGCCGGTGCGGCGGATCGGCCCGGAGACCAGCGGCACCGGATTGGCATTGCCGGTGCGGTCGATCGCCGTGCCGTGGCGGTCCGGATCGATCCCCGACAGCGCGGTCGCCAGCCGGTTGGAATAGCTTTCGCGGCGCATTTCCCCGTCGCCGATAATGTCGATGCCCAGCTCCTCCTGGTCGCGGATCGCCATCAGGGTGGCGGCTTCCTGCGCATCGGCCAGCCACGGCGCGGGAATGCGCCACAGCGTTTCGGCGCGCACCCGCGGGGGCAGGCTGGCCTTCAGCCGCTCGCGGTCGATCAGCCAGTCGGGCTGGGGGTAGCTTCCGACGATAGTTGTCGGCAGGATTGGCAGGCCGGGCAGCTTGGACAAGGGCGGAAACTCTCGCTTGTGGTCTGGCCGGATGATTGCTTAGTATTCTATCCAATACAAGTTCAATTGACGGGTTGAGGACTGCCATGATCGATCTTGTTGCCATTCAGCTGCTGGCTGACGTTCCCGCGGTGCAGGCCGCGCGGCAGGGCGCGGCCATCGCGGTCCGCCAGGACGGACGCGAAACCAGCTATGCCGAGCTGTCGGCCATGGCCAACCGCATCGCCAATGCGCTGGCCGCGCAAGGCATCGGCGCGGGTGAGCGGGTGGCAGTGCTGACCAAGAACCACGACGGCTGGTATCCGCTGTTCTTCGGCACGGCGCTGGCGCGGGCCTGCCTAGCGCCGATCAACAGCCGTTTGGCCGCGGGGGAGATTGCCTTCATCCTGGGTGATGCGGCCCCGCGCGTACTGCTGGTGGGCGAGGATTTCTTCGACACCGCGCTGGAGGCCGTTGCCGGGCTGGCCAATCCGCCCGAGTTGGTTGCGCTGTATGGCGAGCATCCGGCGTTCCGGCCCTTTGCCGCGTGGCTGGGCGATGCGTCCGCCAGCGCTCCCGCCGAGCGGCCGCAATTGTCCGACCCGGTGCTGCAGCTTTACACCAGCGGCACCACCGGCCTGCCCAAGGGGGTGGTGCTCGACAACGCCAATTACCGCAGCTTCCTGGAACACGGTGCCAAGGTCGATGGCTTTGCCTATGACGAGGGCGAGACGGTGATGATCGTCATGCCGCTGTTCCATGTCGCCGGCACCAACATCAGCTTTGCCGCGCTGGCGCAGGGCGGGCGGATCGAGCTGATCAAGGATTTCAACGCCGCCGAGGCGATCCGCCTGATGGGCGAGCAGGGGGTGTGCCACGCCTTCCTCGCCCCGGCGATGATCCAGATGATGCTGCAGGACCCGGCGGCGGAAAACGGCAACTATGCCACGCTGCGGACCATCGCCTATGGCGCATCGCCGATTGCCGAGGACGTGCTGCGCCGCGCGCGGGCGCGGTTCGGCTGCGGCTTCGTCCAGTTCTATGGCATGACCGAAAGCACCGGCGGCGGATCCTATCTGTCGCCAGCGGACCACGATCTGCCGGGCAAGCTGACCTCGTGCGGGCGGCCCTGGCCGGGGACCGAGATGGCGATCCTGGGCCCGGACGGCGCGCCGCTGGGCGAGGGCGAGATCGGCGAAATCGCGATCCGCGGCGGCATCGTGATGCGCCGCTACTGGAACCGCGACGCGGCAACGGCTGAAACGCTGGCCGGGGGCTGGCTGCACACCGGCGATGTCGGTTACCGCGACGCGGACGGGTTCTATTACGTCCACGACCGGATCAAGGACATGATCGTGTCCGGCGGCGAAAACGTCTATCCGGCCGAGGTCGAAGGCGCGATCATGGGCTGCCCGGGCGTGGCCGACGTCGCGGTGATCGGCGTGCCCGACGACAAGTGGGGCGAGGCGGTCAAGGCGCTGGTGGTGCCGGCGGCTGGCGAGCAGCCCGACCCGGCGGCGATCATCGAGTGGGCGCGCCAGCGCATCGCGCATTACAAGGCGCCCAAGAGCGTGGACTTCATCCCCGCGCTGCCGCGCAATCCATCGGGCAAGATCCTGCGGCGGGAACTGCGCGCGCCGTTCTGGGAAGGGCGGGCCCGCGCCGTCTGACGCGGCGGCCCCCCTAACGACAATGGCCCGGCACAGGGCCGGGCCATTGCGTTGAGCGAGGCGAAGGAGAGCGGGGGGTCTTGTCCCTTTCGCCCCGCCTCGTCAGTGCGCGGCGGCGAGCAGCATGCCTTCCGCCTTGGAACCATCGGCCCGCCGCGGTTCGTGGGCCACGTCCTCGGGCTTGAAGCCTTCGGGCGGCAGGTTCCAGCACGCGAATTCCAGGCAGATGCCGTCCGGATCGAAGAAATACATCGACCGCACATAGACATCGTCGGTGACAGTCGGTGAAACCTGGGTGGGCGAATTGTCGTGGTTGGAAATGCCCGCCACTTCGATCCCCTTGGCCTTAAGGCGTTCGAAATATTCCTCGAACTTGTCGGCCGGCACGGTGAAGGCGATGTGGTTCATCGACCCGTGGGCCGACAGGAAGCTGCCGCGCGAGGGCAGGGCGGTCGGCGCAGCGACCCCCGGTGCGGCTTCGGGCGCATTGGCGAACCAGAAGAACGCCAGGCTGTTGCCGCCGCCCATGTCGAAGAAGAAGTGCTGGCTGCTGCCATCCGGCAGGTCCAGCGTCTTGACCAGCGGCATGCCCAGCACATCGCGGTAGAACTCGACCGTCTTGGCCATGTCCTTGCAAACCAGCGCCAGGTGGTGGACGCCCTGGATCTCGAATTCCCTGTCCGTCGCAGTCATGTCGCGTCTCCTCGTGCTTGTCTGTGCACAATCAGGCTGTGGTAGCGCTGGGCCGGGCCTGCATGGCCGCGAACCAGCGGTTGATATTGGCGTATTCGGCGCTCAGCGGCTGACCCACGGCATTGCCGAATTCGACGAAGGCAAACAGCAGCACATCGGCCAGGGTCAGCTTGTCGCCGGCCAGGAAGGGCCGGTCGCCCAGCTGCGCGTCGAGCCAGGCCAGCCCGTCCTGCGCGACCGCCTTCAGCCCCGCAGCGGCATCGGGCAGGCAGCGCATCCGCGGCTCGAACATCGGCAGCCCTTCGGCAAAGCGGAAGCCGTTGGCCATCGGTTCGCAGAACTTGAGGTCAACCCGCCGGGTCCACATCCGCGTCTTGGCGCGTTCTTCCGCCGTGTCGCCCAGCAGGCTGTTTTCCGGAAACCGCTCGTCCAGGTATTCGCAGATCGCGGTGATCTCGGTCACGAACGAACCGTCGTCCAGTTCCAGCGCCGGGGTCTGCCCGCTGGGGTTGACCTCGGTCGAATAGGGCGGGCGGCGGTTTTCCCCGCCGCGCAGGTCAACCTCGACCTCGGGCAGGGTGATCCCCTTTTCGGCCATGAACAGCTTCACGACGCGCGGGTTGGGACCGACGCTGGTGTAGAATTTCATCGCAATCCTCTCATCTGATACGATACGACTCATGCCGGCTTGTGTCAATAAAGTTGACGATCAGCTCCCGGCCGGACGCGGCGCGCTGAGGAAGTCGGCGGCGTTGAAGCCGGCCGGGGCGGCCACTTCGACGATCGGGTCTTCGCGGTCGTCATATTCCATGCGCAGCGCGCGGGTGATTACGGCGTGCATGTCGTACAGGCAGGTGATGTAGGTGAATTCGAAGATCTGCTCGTCGTTCCAGAAGGTCCGCAGCTTGTCGAACACCTGCGTCGGCACGCGGCCATTGCCCGCGCTCAGGCAATCGGCATAGGCCAGCACGGCGCGTTCCTGGTCGTTGTAGCAATCGGCCACGGTCCAATAGGGCACGGCGGCGATCTTTTCCTCGCTCACCCCCAGGCCGCGCAGTGACTTGCAGTGCTGCGAGAACACGAACTGGCTGCCCTTGATCCAGCCGGCGCGGGTCTGGCCCAGTTCGCGCAGCACGGGGTCGATCTTGCGCGCGGGGTGGCGGTAGACGGCAAAGCCATCGACCGCGTGCTTGAAGATATCGGGCGCGAGCGCGAACACGGTCCACCAGTCGCCGGGCGTGCCGGTGGCGGTGCCCGGTTCGGCCACGGGATCGCGTTCCCCGAACAGGCGGTTGTAATAGGCCAGCACCGTTTCATCGGTGGCTTCGGCGCGGGGTACTTGGCGCAGGACGGGCATGGCTCTCTCCTCAGCTGGTGGCAAATTTGCGGAACGTCGCAACGTGCGCGGAATCGAAGTATTCGTCGAGCCGCGTGATCAGTCCGCCGTCCACCCGGCAGACGATCGCGCAGGGCAAACGCACGGCCACACCGTCATGGCGGCGCTTGCCGGTCAGCACGTGCTGCTGGACGAAGCCGCCGGGAAAGGCGGTCAGGCGGCGGTCGGCGTAATGGATGTCGGTGATGCGGGCGACCATGCCGGTGAGCGTCTGCGCGGTCTGGTCGGGGGTGACGATAAGCTCGTCGGTGTTGTGCCAGATCGCGGCATCATCGGCCAGGCTGGCGCGCATTGCGGCAATATCGCCCGCCTCGATCGCGTCGAAGAAGCGCTTGGCCAGGGTTTCGATCGATTGGACGCTGTCGGTCATGCGGCAAGCTCCCGGTTGAGGTGGCGGGTCATGGCGAACTGGGTGGCGGCGGCGGCGAGGGCGAAGGGGATGATCCCCATCAGCCCCCAGCGCAGGCTGTCATCGCCCAGCTGCGGGCGCAGCGCATCGCTGACCATGCCGACGAACAGCGGCCCCAACCCCAGCCCGACGATGTTGTACATCAGCAGCAGGATTGCCGAGGCCGTGGCGCGCGAGCGCGGCGGGGTAAGGTTCTGGACCAGTGCTAGCCCCGGCGCGATATAGACGGTGCAGGCGGTCAGCGGCAGCAGCATGACCGCGAGCGAGGCCTGCCAGCCCTGCATCAGCAGCGCGGCGGCCAGCCCCGGCGCGATCAGCAGCGAGGCAATGGCCGGGACGAAACCATAGGCGCGGGCATCGCGCCGGGCGATCCGGCTGACCAGCCAGCCGCTGCCCATGATGCCGATGCCAAAGGTCAGCCCGGCAGCCGGGCCGAACCACTGGCCCATCGCCGGCAGCGACATGCCCTGCGTGCGCATCAGGAAGGCCGGCACCCAGTTGAGGATGCCGTAACTGACAAAGGCCGACAGCCCGTTGCCCAGCAGCACCAGCCGCAGCGACGGGCTGCGCACGAACAGCGCCAGCGTTTCGCGCAGCGGCACGTGGTGTTCGCCGTGGCCGCCCTGGTCCATCTGGCCGCGCGGCGGTTCCTTCACCGCCCAGACCAGCAGCGGGGCGATGACGATGCCGGCCAGCCCCATCACCAGGAACGCGCCGCGCCAGCCGATGTTCGCCGCCGCCCAGGCGCCAAAGGCCGAGCCGACGAACACGCCGAACGGCCCGTTGAGTTGAAAGATCGCCACGGCAAAGGGGCGGCGGTGCGGCGGGAACAGGTCGGACACCAGCGACAGCGACGGCGCGGTGCCGCCCGCTTCGCCCGCGCCCACGCCAAAGCGGATCAGGGCCAGCTGCGCGAAACTGGTGACCTTGCCGGTCAGCGCGGTGAACGCGCTCCACACCAGGCAGGCGAGCGCGATCAGTTTCACGCGGTTCCAGCGGTCGGCCAGGATCGCCACCGGCACGCCCATCCCGGCATAGAACAGTGCGAAGGCCAGCCCCGTCAGCAGGCCGAACTGGGTATCGGACAGGTGCAGGTCGGCGCGGATCGGTTCGACCAGCACCGACAGCAACTGCCGGTCGACGAAGTTGATCGTGCCGACCACGAACAGCATGGCCAGGGCTACGCCGCGTTGCAGGGTCATGGCTCCGTCATCGGGTGCCGTGCCGGATAGGGTCGGGGTCGCCTCGCTCATCGCCGTGCCAGCCTCTGCCGCCTGCGGGGAAAGGAAGTGGGGCGCCGCGTGGCAGCGGCGCCCCGTCAGTCGCAGGTGCGGATCAGAACTTCGCGCCGATGGTGCCGCCGAAGGTCCGCGGCGGGCCATAGAAGCGCTGGATGAAGAACTGCGCGGTCGGCGTCAGCGCCGCTACCCAGGTCTTGTTGGTCAGGTTCTTGCCCCAGACCATCGCGCGGAACCGGCCATCGGCGCTTTCCCAGCCGAGCGAGCCGTCGAGCGTGGTGAAGTCACCCGTCTTGCCGACCGCGTCGTTGAGCACGGTCGAGAACCAGCTGGTGCGATAGAGCATCGCCAGCCGCGCGGTGACGGCCCCGGAATCGCCCATCGGCACGGTGTATTCGCCGCTGATCTGGGTGGTCCACTTGGGTGCGCGCACCAGCTTGAGGTTCGTATAGTCCTGATCGACCAGGTAGGTGCCGTTGACCAGCCTGGTCACCTTGCCGCAGGTCGAGGTCGGCGCGGCGGCATAGGCGGACGGGCCGTCCAGATCGGTGCAGAACTTGTCGTACTTGCTGTCCAGGTAGCCGATGTTGGCGCTGATCCGGAAGTTGTCGACCGGCTTGAGCGTGGCTTCCAGTTCGATCCCCTGGGTGGTCGCCGCGCCGACGTTGACCGTGGCCGTTTCCTGGCCCGAGGCAACCGCCGGGTTGGGGATGAACACGCCGAATTCAAGCTGCTTGAACTTGGTGATGAAGCCGGTGAGGTTGAAGCGCAGCATGCCGTTGAGCAGGTCGCTCTTCAGGCCGGCTTCGAACAGTTCCGACGTGTTGTCGGCGGTCGGCCCGGCAGTGACCATGCTGGCCGAGCGCGCGCCATAGCCGCCGCCCTTGTAGCCCTGGCTCCAGGTCGCATAGACCATCACGTCGGGGTTGATCTTGTAGTCAAGCCCGGCCTTGAAGGTGGTGCGGCTGCGCGAATAGCTGTCCTTGAACGCCTTGCCCGCGGCAAAGTTGGTATTGGCCAGCGCTTCCATGTAGTCGAGCGACTTGACCACATCGCGCGAGTTGAAGAACGCCGGGGACAACAGCGTGCCGGTGGGATCGCGGAAGTAATCCTTGTCTTCCCAGCTCTGCCGCACGCCCAGTGTCACGTTCAGCTTGTCGGTCAGCCCGAAGATGCCTTGCGCGAACAGCGCCTTGGCGGTGTTGTCCTGGGTGACGAAGTCCTGGCTGCCGAACTTCAGCGTCGGCGCCAGCAGCACCGGCAGGGTCGGGAAAGCCTGCGACATTTCGAAGCTTTGCTTCATGTAGTAGCCGCCGGCCACCAGGTTGAGCCGCGAGAGCGCCCCGTCCATGCCCGAGAAGTCGGTCGCCAGGCGCAGTTCCTGGCTGAACTGGCGGTGCGACTGGACGCGGAAGGTCGGGAAGAAGAACTTTTCCGACTGGTCGAAGTCGCTGTCGTTGAAATCGTTGGTCTTGATGTAGCCGGTGATCGAGGTGAGGTTCACCGCGCCCAGCTTGGCATTGATCGTGCCGATCGCGCCGTACTGGTCGGTGTCGTGGTTGCCCGGGAAGTCGCGGCCGATGGTGAAGGCCCCGTCGTTCGGCTCCTCGAACCCGAACACCAGGTAGAGCAGCTTGGTGCGGTCCGGCGCGGCATCGCCGCCCGGCGCGCCCGAGCGGTCCTTGAGCCCCCAGCCCTTGAGGTTGACCGAGAGGTTGTCGCTCGGGGTCAGCGCCAGCGTGCCGC
Organism: Novosphingobium sp.; assembly: GCF_041905565.1. Lineage (GTDB taxonomy): Bacteria > Pseudomonadota > Alphaproteobacteria > Sphingomonadales > Sphingomonadaceae > Novosphingobium. The sequence goes on from NZ_JAYRKX010000004.1 coordinate 112,833, forward strand.
GCAGCGACGTGCGGTCCTGGAAACCGACGCGCTTGCCGTTGAAGCGGTTCTTGAAATAGCCGTCCATCGTCTCCTTGTTGAGCACCAGGCGCAGCGCCGCCTTGTCGGTGACGATCGGCAGGTCGAGCGCGGCCTTGGCATCCATCCGGCCATAGTTGCCCACGGTCATTTCGGCATCGACGCCGAATTCGCCCGACGGGTTCTTCGAATAGGTCGCGATCCCGCCCGCGAGCGAGTTCTTGCCGAACGAGGTGCCCTGCGGCCCGCGCAGCACTTCGACGCGTTCCATGTCGAAGGTGTCGAGCATGGTGGCGACCGGGCGGGTCACGTAGACCCCGTCGATCGACACGCCGACCGGGCTTTCCTCGGTCGATTCGATGCCCTGCGCGCCCAGCCCGCGAATGTAGATCGCGGCCGAGTTCGAGAAGGTCGCGACCGGCTGGATCGAGATGTTGGGGGTGCTGGGGGCGAGGTCGGTCAGGTCGCGCGCGGCGGTTTTCAGCAGGGCCTTTTCGTCAAAGGCCGAAATCGCCTGCGGCACTTCCTGCAGCGTTTCCTTCTTGAAACGGGCGGTAACGACGATCTCGTCGGCCGTGGCTCCGTCGGTGGCGGCATCGGCCGCCTGGGCCATGGCCGGCTGCGCCACCGCCAGCGCGGTCACCAGCGCAGCAGCGGAAATCATCGCGTGATTCATTGCCTTCATTGTTCCCTCCCACTTCAATTGATCGGTGTCGCGCAGACCCAGTCAGACTGGTCATAATCGTCAATTGTGTTGATGCTTAGTAGCCTAGGTGATTTACTGCTGTCCAGACCCTTCGCAGGAGATTCGTCGATGACCGAGCAGCCCGAAAACCCCGCAATTCAAGGCCTGCGCAGCCGGTTCCTGTGCACTGCCGAATTCGAGGTGGCGGGGGGCGTGTTCAGCATCGGGCAGTCGCCGTTCGGCGAACAGCGAATCGGCTATGTCACCGGCGGGCGGTTCTTCGGGCCGCGCCTGGCGGGGCGGATCCTGCCGGGTGGCGGCAACTGGTCGCGCGCGGGACGGATCGCGACGGGCGCGGTCGGCACCTTCGATGCGCGCTCGGTCTGGCAGGCCGATGACGGCGCGCTGATCCACCTGACCTATCCCGGCCGGACCCTGATCCCCGATGACGTGCGCGCCGAATTTGCCGATCCCGCCGCGCCGCCGGTCGATCCGGCGCGCTATTACCTGCGGATCGCCCCCACCTTCGAAACCGCCAGCCCGGAGCTCGCCTGGCTCAACGCGGTGCTGGCCGTGGGGGTGGGCGAACGCACCGACTTCGGGGTGCGTCACCAGTTGTACGAAGTGTTGTAGCTTCAGTCGGCCGGCTGGTCGGCCGGGTCGATCGCGGCCACCGGACCCCAGTCGCTTTCCAGCAGGTTGATCAACTCGCGAAACGGCTTGGCGCCCAGGCGCTGTTCCAGCACGCGGTGGATCGCGCCGACGATGTGCTGCGCATCGCGGCGCATCGCTTCGCCCTGCGGGGTCAGCACGATGATCGAGCCGCGCCCGTCCGCCGGATCGGGGCGCAGCTCGAACAGCCCCTTTTCGCAGATCTGGCCGATGGTGCGGTGCACCGCCTGGCGGGTCAGGCCCAGGCTCCGGGCGATTTCCGAAGGGCGGATCATGTCCTGGATCACGTGGATCATGATCATCGATTCCGGCCGGGTCAGCGTGGGCCAGCCGCGCGCCTGCATCGAGCGCTGCAGGCCCTCGTCAAACCATTCGAACCCCTGCAACAGCGGGATGATCAGGTACCCGGACTGCTTGCCTACCACGTTGTCAGCCCCCCTGGAGCGGCCACCCGGCTGCCCCGCACGGCGCGCTGATGCCCCGTTCTTCAAACCATTGCAAGGTGCGAGGTCCACGGCGCCGCGCTCGGGCCGGCAGGCTCCGGGAGCAAGCGGCGAGATAATAAGCTTAGCCTACGAATTATCAAATTACTTGACAATAAAATCCGCCGGCGCACAATTTCGACAAAACCGGATGGGAGGATTGCCTGATGAATCGCGGGAATACGTGTGCTTCGCTGATTGCCCTGGCCGCCGCGCTGTGGGGCCCCGCCGCCCTGGCGCAGGACGCGCAGGAGGGTGAGCAGACCGGCAACCGGGAAATCATCGTCACGGCCCAGCGCCGCGCCGAAAGCGTCCAGGCCGTGCCGATCACCATTGCCGCCTTCGACCAGAAGATGGTCGAAGCCAGCGGCAGCGCCGACATCACCGACCTGAACGGGATTACCCCCAACGTCATCCTGCAGACCGAAGGGCTGGTGGCCAACGTGCCGATGTTCTCGATCCGCGGGATGAGCAGCGCCGATCCCGATCCCAACGCCGATCCCAAGATCAGCACGATCATCAACGGCGTCTATGTGCCGTTCGTCGCCAGCACCATGCTCGACCTGTTCGACATCGAACGGGTGGAAGTGCTGAAGGGGCCGCAGGGCGTGCTCTACGGCAAGAACAACCTGGCCGGCACGATCAACATCATCACCAAGGCCCCGGCCGAGGATGCGGGCGGGGAAGTGCGGCTGACCGGCGGCTCGAACGGACTGAAGCAAGTGCGCGCCCGGCTGGAAACCGGCGAATTCGCGAACGGCATGCTCGCCGCCAAGATTTCGGGCAGCTACAAGGATTACAACGGCTATGCCCGCAACATCCTGACCGGATCGAAGCTGGAAGCGAACGAGACCAAGGCGCTGCGCTTTGCCCTGCGGGCCAAGCCTTCGGCCAGTTTCGACAGCACCGTGGTGGCCGACTGGAACAAGGAAACCGCGATCGGCCCGGCCAACCATTCGGCTGACAACGGCACCGCCGCCTGGCTCGGCCTGCCGGTCGAGGCGCGCACCAATGTGCGGATCGCCGCCGTGCCGTTTGATCCCTATTCCCGGACCAAGTCCTATGGCGTGGCCTGGACGTCCAACCTCGATGTCGGGGTGGGCACGATCACCGCGGTGCTGGGCGCGCGCCACCAGGATTACGAAACGCGCGGTGACTTTGACGGGCTGATCACCCCGGTTCCGGGCTTTGACGTGACCCGCAAGTTCAAGGGCGATTCCAAGTCCGCCGAACTGCGCTTCGTCTCGAACACCGGCGGCCTGGTCGATTACGTCATCGGTGCCTATGCCCAGGGTGACAAGTGGCGGCAGAACAACACCGTGCTGACCACCGCGACGACCCGCACCGAATCGCAGCTGGACCAGGATTCGTCGAGCTACGCGCTGTTCGCCCTCGCCAACGTCCACCCGACCGACAAGTTCACCGTGTCACTCGGCGGGCGCTATTCGTGGGACAAGAAGGACTACCAGATCAGCACCAAGGTCTATGCCGGCGGGGTGCTCAATACCGGCTCGTCGTTTGCCGGCAGCCTCAAGGGGGACTGGTCGAAATTCACCCCGCGCGTGACCATGCAGTACAAGGCCAGCGACAACGCGATGCTGTTCGCCAACTGGTCGAAGGGCTACAAGGCGGGCGGGTTCAACAGCCGCGGGACGCGCCCCGAAAACGTCGGGCCGTACGATCCGGAAAACGTGACTTCGTATGAAGCCGGGATCAAGACCGACCTGGCGGGCCGCACGATCCGCTTCAACCTGACCGGGTTCCTCAACAAGTTCAAGGACCTGCAGGGCGGGGTGACCCGGCCCGGCGCGGTTCGCGCCGAAGCGGTGACGGTCAACGTTGCGGCGGCGGAAACCTGGGGGATCGAACTGGAAACGTTGTTCCGGCTCAGCTCGCAGTTCACCCTGTCGGCCAACGTGGGCTATCTCCATTCGCGCTACACCAGCTTCTGCGATGACGTGGACGGGGTGTTCTCGGCCAGCGCCACGGCGGCGGGGCAGTGCGGCGCGGCGGTGCCGTTCACCTTCGCCGGATCGCCGACGATCAGCTACCTGATCCCGACCGACAACACCGGGCTGGAACTGGCCAATGCGCCGGAAATCAGCGGCAGCGTGGCGGCGGACTATACCGCGCCGATCTCGCTGGGTGAGATCCGTTTCCACATCGATGCGCGCTACACCCCGCGTTACAACACCTGGGGGCGCAGCAACATCGACGCCTATTACCGCAAGGAAGTGGTGCTGATGAATGCCAGCCTGGGGCTGGTGGGCGATAACGACAAGTGGTCGCTGACCGCCTACGTCAAGAACCTGACCAACCAGACCGTGATGTCCGGCGCGGTCAGCCCGGGCGGCGGCAACCCCGTGCAGCAGTTTTTCCAGCCGCCGCGCGAAGTGGGCCTGGAAGCCTCGTTCAAGTTCTGACCTGAACGCGCCCTTGGGCGCCGGGGTGGGGGAGCGGTCCGGGCCGGATCGCTCCCCCGCCTTGTTTCGGCCATGCGGTGCGGGCTAAAGGACGGGCAATGCAAGCGCCCCTGTCCCGCCAGTTGCTGGTCACCGTGCTGGCGGTCCTGCCGATGCTGGCTTTCGCGCTGGCCTGCCGGCTGGCGGGGCCACTGCCGGGGCTGGACGCCTATTTTCCGCCTGCCCCGGCGGACGAGGCGGCCTCGCTTGCCGCGCTGCCCGGGCGCGGCGGGGATGCGCCGCTGCTGCAGCAAAGCACCCTGCCGGCCGGCGATGCCATGGCCCGCAACGCTGCGATCCCGTTCTTTGCCGGGCCGCTCCTGCCGGCCGCGCCGTTCCGCTTTGCCGGCAGCGAAACCGACCGGACGCGCGCCGCCGATTGCCTTGCGCTCGCCGCCATGGCCGAGGCAGGGCCGAGCGATGACGGCCAGCGCGCGGTGATCCAGGTCGTGCTCAACCGGGTGCGCCATCCGGCCTTTGCCAAGACGGTCTGCGGCGTGGTGTTCGAAGGATCGGAGCGCGCCACCGGCTGCCAGTTCAGCTTCACCTGCGATGGCTCGCTTGCCCGGCGCTATAGCGAGGCGGCCTGGGCCGCCGCGCGGACCCGCGCGGTCGAGGCGCTGGGCGGGCGGGTCTATGCCGGGGTCGGCAATGCCACGCATTACCACACCGACTGGGTGTTCCCCTACTGGAGCCCGCAGCTGGTCAAGCTGGCGCGGGTCGAAACGCACCTGTTCTTCCGCTGGCCGGGTTACTGGGGCACGCCCCAGGCGATGCGCGCCCCCTATCGCGGCGGCGAACCCGATGTGACCGCGCCCGCGCCCGATGCTGCTGCAAGCGATGCGGCCACGCCCGGCCCGCAGCCCACTGTCGCACCCGGCGCGCCGGCGATCAGCGGCGGCACGCTGACCATGCGCGATGCCAGCGGCAAGGCCAATTTCGTCACGCTCGATGCCGCTTCCGGCCCGGCCGAGGCGCTGGCCCTGGCGCGCAAGTTGTGCAGCGGCGCCACCACCTGCCGCGTGCTCGGCTGGGCCGACCGGGCGCAGATCCCGGCGACTTTCCCCTTGCCCCCGGCGGCGCGGGCGGTGCTGCTGTTCAGCTATACCCGCGACCCGGCCGGGGCCGAAATCGCGCTCTACGATTGCCAGCGCATCGCCGGGGTGGCGCGCGAGCAGTGCATCCCGCGCGCGCGGTGAGGCTCAGTCCGCGCTGAACCTGCCGCCTTCGCTTGCCAGTTGGCGCAGCAGCGGGGCGACCGGCAGGCCATACTGCTCCAGCCCGGCAACGATCTTGCCCAGCCCTTCGTGGTCGGCCCAGTACATGATCCCGCCGGTCCAGGCCGGCCAGCCATAGCCGTTGAGCCAGACCAGATCGATGTCCCCGGCGCGCTGGGCGATCCCTTCCTCCAGGATCAGCGCGCCTTCGCTGACCATCGGGTAGAGCAGCCGGGCGAAGATTTCGTCCTTCGAGACTTCGCGCTGGGCCTTGCCTTCGCGCTGCGCGAAATCGGCGATGATGCCCAGCACTTCGTCCGAAGGGCTGCGCTGGCGGTTATCGTCATAGTCGTAGAAGCCCTTGCCGGTCTTCTGCCCCCAGCGCCCGGCGGCGCACAGCGCCTCGCGCACGGTGGTGACTTTCGACGGATCGCGGTGCCAGCCGATGTCGAGGCCGGCCAGGTCGCCCATCTGGAACGGCCCCATCGGGAAGCCGAAGTCGAGCAGGACCTGGTCGATCTCGAAGTACTTCGCCCCTTCCATGATCATCAGGTTGGCCTGCTCCTGCCGCTTGGCGAGCATCCGGTTGCCGATGAATCCGTGGCACACGCCCGACACCACCGGCACCTTGCGGATCGTGCCCGCGAGGTTCATCACGGTCGCCAGCTGGCTTGCCCCAGTCTTTGCCCCGCGCACCACTTCCAGCAGCTTCATGATGTTGGCGGGCGAGAAGAAGTGCATCCCCAGCACCGCTTCGGGCCGCTTGGTGACAGCGGCGATTTCATCGACGTTGAGGTAGCTGGTGTTGCTGGCGAGGATCGCGCCGGGCTTCACGATGGCGTCCAGCCGCGCGAAGACGTCTTTCTTGACCTCCATCGCTTCGTACACCGCCTCGATCACCAGGTCGCAATCGGCCAGGTCATCGAAGCTGAGCGAGGGGGTCAGCCGGTCCATCGCCGCCTTGGCCTCGGCTGCCTCGATCCGCCCGCGCTTGACGCTGGCTTCATAGTTCTTGCCCATCACCCCGACGCCCCGGTCGAGCGCGGCCTGTTCCTGCTCGACGATGGTCACCGGGATCCCGGCGGACAGGAAGTTCATGGTGATCCCCCCGCCCATCGTGCCCGCGCCGATCACGCCGACCTTGCGGATCGGGATCATCGGGGTGCCTGCGGGCAGATCATCGATCTGCGCGCACAGGTCGAGCGCGGCGGCGATATGCGCCTGGGCGCCGGGCAGGGGTTCGGACATCGGGTTCATCCTCTCTGATCGTTGTTCAAACATTCGTCATTGCGAGCGTAGCGAAGCAATCCAGTGCGGTTTACGCCACTCTGGATTGCTGCGCTACGCACGCAATGACAATCATTGAGGTTCAGTTGATCTGCCGTTCGCGTCCGGCCCAGTAGGGTTCGCGCAATTGGCGGCGCAGGATCTTGCCGCTGGGATTGCGCGGCAGGGCATCGATTACGTCCACGCTCTTGGGCACCTTGAACCCGGCCAGCCGCTCGCGCGCCCACTGGATGATCGAATCCGCGTCGATCGTGTGGCCCGGCTTGGGCACGCAGACGGCTTTCACCGCTTCGCCCCACTTTTCGTCCGGCACGCCGATCACCGCCACTTCCAGCACGTCGGGATGGCCATAGATGCCGCTTTCGACTTCCGCCGGATAGACGTTCTCGCCGCCGGTGATGATCATGTCCTTGGCGCGGTCGTACATGTAGACGTAGCCGTCCTCGTCCATGTAGCCGACGTCGCCGGTGGCGATCCAGCCATCCGCGTCCATCGTGCTGGCGGTGGCTTCGGGCAGCTTCCAGTAACCCAGCATGTTGTTGCTGGACCGGGTGCAGATCTCGCCGATCTCGCGCGGGGGCAGGGCCTGCCCGTCCGGACCGCGAATGATCATTTCCACGCCGGGCAGCGGTTTGCCGGCGGACCGCATCCGCTCGTTCCCTTCGACCGAGTGGTCCTCGGGCGGCAGCACGCAGATCGTGCCGGTGGTTTCGGTCATGCCGTAATTCTGCACGAATTCGGCGCCGAACATGGCGATGCACTGGCGCAGCAGTTCGAGCGGGATCGGGCTGGCCCCGTACAGGATGTACTTGATCCGGCTGAAATCGGTCTTGGCGCAGTCCGGATGGTTGAGCAGCATCTGCAAGGCCGCCGGCACGATGAAGAACCGGGTGACGCCGCGATTTTCCACCGCGTCGAACACGCGGGTCGGCTCGAACTCGGTCAGCACCACGCCGGGCAGGCCCGCCGCCAGCGCCATCACGCCAAGGCCCGTTCCGCCGATGTGCGCGCAGGGCATTGCGACCAGCACCGCCTCGTCCTCGTCCCACAGGGTGTGGATCGGGGGATTGGCCAGGTTACCCTTGCGCAGCCCGAACAGGTTGCGGTTCGACAGCACCGCGCCCTTGGGGTGGCCGGTGGTGCCGCTGGTGTAGAGCTGCAGCACCGCATCGTCCGCGCCGGACGGGGCAAAATCGGTGCGCGGGCTATCCTTGATCAGCGCCCGCGCCTCGTCGGCGGTGAAGCAGCGCAGCAGGCCGGGGCGCTGACCCAGCGTGGCCGCACAGGCTTCGAACCCGTCGCCCAGGAACAGCAGCTTCGCTTCGGCATTGTCGATGATATAGGCCGCTTCCGGTTCGGCCAGCCGCCAGCCCACCGGGGTCATCACGATCCCGGCGCGCGCCGCGCCGAAGAACAGGGTGAAATAGGTCGCGCTGTTCTTGCCGAACCAGGCGATCCGGTCGCCCTTCTGCACCCCCAGGGCCAGCAGCGCGGAAGCGACCCGCGCGGTCGCATCCTCGAACTGGGCATAGGTGAAGGCCAGGTCATCGCCCTCGATCGCCAGCCGTTCGCCCCGGTCAGCCGACCAGAAGCGCAGGAACTCGTCAAAGGTAAACAGGTCCGCCGTGCGCTGGGCCTTGGCCAGCAGGCGGTCATAGGTAGCCTGATCCATTATTCTCTCCCGATTGCCGGTCAATTTAACCGTGCGATTAAGGAGGGCAAGGGGATTCGGGTGGACCTGACAAAGTGGACAGGGTGGGGGCGTCAGCCCCCCGCCATCAGGCTGGCATTGCCGCCCGCCGCCGTGGTGTCGATGCAGGTCACACGTTCGGTGGCGAAGCGGGTGACATAGTGCGGGCCGCCGGCCTTGGGGCCGGTGCCGGACAGGCCCTCGCCGCCGAACGGCTGGCTGCCGACCACCGCGCCGATCTGGTTGCGGTTGACGTAGAAGTTGCCCACCCGCGCGCGCGCTTCCACCAGCCTCCGGGTCGCGTCGATCCGGCTGTGCAGGCCCAGCGTCAGGCCAAAGCCGGTCTGGTTGATGTCCGCAATCACCTGTTCCAGCTGGTCCGCCTTGAACCGGGCGACGTGCAGCACCGGGCCGAACTGTTCGGCTGAAAGGTCGGCAATGCTGCCAATCTCGACGATCGCCGGGGCAACAAAGGTGCCGTGCTGGCAGGCCTCCGGCAGGTCCCGCTGCCAGACGCGGTAGCCCGCTGCGCGCATCGCGGCGACATGGGCATCAAGGCTGGCCTTGGCCTCGGCATCGATTACCGGGCCGACATCGGTGGCCGGGTCTTCGGGATCGCCGATCACCAGCGCGTCGAAGGCGCCCCGGATCATCTCGAGCATGGCATCGGCCACGTCGTCCTGCAGATAGAGCACGCGCAGCGCCGAGCAGCGCTGCCCCGCGCTCTGGAACGCGCTGGCCACCACGTCGCGCGTGACCTGTTCGGGCAGGGCGGAGCTATCCACGATCATCGCGTTCTGCCCGCCGGTTTCGGCAACCAGCGTGGCCAGCGGCCCGTCGCGCCCGGCCAGCGCGCGATTGATCGCGCGGGCGGTTGCGGTGGAGCCGGTAAAGGCGACCCCGGCAATGCGCGAATCGCTGGTCAGCATGGCCCCCACCGCGCCGTCTCCGGGCACCAGTTGCACCACGCCGTCGGAAATTCCGGCTTCGTGGAACAGGCGGATCGCCAGGTCCGCGATCAGCGGGGTCTGCTCCGCCGGTTTGGCCAGCACGGTGTTGCCGGCCGCCAGCGGCCCGGCAATCAGCCCGGTGAAGATCGCCAGCGGGAAATTCCAAGGGCTGATCGCCACGAAGGCCCCGCGTCCGTGCAGGGTCAGCCGGTTGCTTTCGCCGGTCGGGCCGGGCAGCGCGGTGCCATGGGGAGTGAAATGGGCGCGCGCCTCGGCGGCGTAGTATCGCAGGAAGTCCACCGCCTCGCGCAGTTCGAGCACGGCATCGACCAGGGTCTTGCCCGCCTCGCGCTGGCAGAGCGAGAGGAACTGGACTGTGTGGGCCTCGTAGAGGTCCGCGACTTCTTCCAGCCGGGCGGCGCGCTCGGCCCCGCCCAGCGCGTCCCAGTGCGGCTGGAACGCGGCGGCGCGCTGGATCATCTCGTCCACTTCCGCCGCGCTCGCCGGGCGGCAGGTGCCGATCACCGCGCGGTGGTCGTGCGGCGCGCGGACCGCGTGGGCGGGTTCGCCCTGCGCGTGTTCCACCGTGGGCGTCGCGGTCCACGGCTCGTCATCCTCGCGCCAGGTCTGCAATTCGGCCAGCAGGGGGGCGCGCACCGTGGGATCGGCGAGGTCCACGCCCGCGCTGTTGCGGCGGCCGGGGAAGATCGCGCCGGGCAGCGGGATTGCCGGGTTGCGGCGGGGCTTCAGCGCGGCGAGTTCCGCCACCGGATCGCCGGTCAACTCGTCCACCGGCACTTCCGCATTGGCCATGCGGTTGACGAAGCTGCTGTTGGCGCCGTTTTCGAGCAGGCGGCGGACCAGGTAGGCGAGCAGTTCCTTGTGCCCGCCGACCGGGGCATAGATTCGCACCGGGGTGCGTGGGCGGCCCATGTCCGCTTCGTAGCGGGCGAGTTCGGCATAGACGTCCTCGCCCATGCCGTGCAGCCGCTGGAATTCGAACTGCGCCTCGCCCGCCATGGCCAGCACCGCGCCCACCGTATAGGCGTTGTGGGTGGCAAACGCGGGGTAGATCGCGTCGGGCGCAGCCAGCAGCTTGGCCGCGCAGGCGAGGTAGGACACGTCGGTCGCCACCTTGCGGGTGAACACCGGGTAATCGGCGTGGCCGCCGACCTGGCTCAACTTGATCTCGCTGTCCCAGTAGGCGCCCTTGACCAGCCGCACCATGATCCGGCGGTGATACCGCCGGGCGAGCGCCGTGATCCATTCGACGAGTGGCACCGCGCGCTTCGAATAGGCCTGGAGCGCGAGGCCGAAGCCCTGCCAGCCGCCGGCGAACAGGTCCTCGTCAGCGACCAGCGCCTCGATGATGTCGAGCGAGAGTTCGAGCCGCTCGGCCTCCTCGGCGTCGATGGTGAAGTGGATGTCGGCATTGCGCGCCTTCAGCGCGAGGTCCTTGAGCACCGGGACCAGCGCGGCCTTTGCCGCTGCCGCGTGGAGGAAATCGTAGCGCGGGTAGAGCGCCGACAGCTTGACCGAGATGCCGGGCGAGCGGATCACGCCGTCCTTCGCCTCCTGCGCCAGCCGGTCGAGCGCCATGGCGTAGGACTGGCGGTAGCGCTCCGCATCGGCAAAGGTCATCGCCGCTTCGCCCAGCATGTCGAAGCTGTGGGTCAGCCCGTCCTTGCGTTCCGGCGCGGCGCGCTCCAGCGCTTCGTCGATGGTCCGGCCGAAGACGAACTGGCCGCCCAGGATTTTCATCGCCTGCAAGGTCGCTTGCCGGATTACCGGCTCGCCCAGCCGCCCGACCGCGCGTTTGAGCGTCGCGGCCAGCCCGCCGGCATCCTCGCGCCGCTGCTGCAGTACTTGCCCCGTCAGCATCAGCGAGAAGGTCGCGGCGTTGACGAACGTGCTGTCGCTGTCGCCCAGCCGGCCCGACCAGTCGATCCCGGCCAGCTTGTCGTGGATCAGCGCATCGGCGGTGGCGGCGTCCGGCACGCGCAGCAGCGCTTCGGCCAGGCACATCAGCGCGATGCCTTCGTCCGTGCCCAGGCCATAGGTCTGGAGGAACGCGTCGAGCCCGCTGGCCTTGTGGCTGCGCGCGCCTTCGATCAGCCGCGCGGCAACGGCGCGGGCGGCGCCATGGACCGCGCTGGCGGGCGTGGCCTCGATCAGCCGCTCGGCCAGGCAGGTTTCCTCGTCCAGGCGATAGGCGCGGCGCAGGGCGGAACGATCCAGCGGAGTGAGCAAGACAATAACCTCCGTGTGAAACAATGTTTCAGACGTAGCACTGTCCGTTCCCGCTGCCAATCACCCCCGCGTGGTTGATGGCTAGTTAAGCGAATGCGCATAAACCCTTGCCTTTTCGCCGCAATGCAGCAATGCCGGGGCTTGAGTAGGCATATGATCAGGGTTGCAGCGATCATCTTTGCCGCCGGTCTTGGGCTGGGCGCGGCGCCGCTGGAGGCAGCGGCGGCGGACGGCCCGCTCGTGCTGGTCGCGGGCGGGGGCGGGGACGGCTATGCCCCGGCCGTGGCGCGCATGGTCCAGTCGATGATCGAATATACCCGCTGGCCCGCTGTGCAGAACCCGGTGGAACTGTGCGTCGCCGGCCCGGCCCTCCGCGCCGCGCGGCTCGATGTCCTGCGGCTGTCCGATGGCCGCGCGATCACCCGCCGCGCCGTGCCGGCCAGCCCCGTGGCGCTGGCGGGCTGCGATGCGCTCTATATCGGCCAGGTGCCGCCCCCGCAGGCCCGCCAGCTGACCGACGCGGTGCGCGGGCGCGGGGTGCTGACCATTGCCGAAGCCGATCCCGACGGGCGCGGCCAGGCGATGTTCGCGCTGGTGTTCCAGCCCGGCGCGGTCAGCTTCCGGCTGAATATCGACGCGGTGTCACGCTCGGGCCTCAGGGTCGATCCGCGCGTGCTGCGGCTGGCGCAGGGAGGCGGCTAGGCCATGCTGCAAGCGCCCCCCAACCAGGCCCTGCCGACGCTGCGCCAGCTGCTGGCGCGGGTCCACCTGCGGCTGATCCTGTTCGCCGTGGTGCTGGCCGCGCTCAGCCTGCTGGTCAGCGGGATGATCGTGATCCGCAACTATGCCGCCCGCAATCTGGAACTGATCGCCCATACCGTAGCCTATACGGTCGAACCCGCCGTGGTGTTCGATGACCGGCAGGCGATTGCCGACGGCATCCTGTCGGTCGGCGCGGTGCGCGGGGTCGATTGCGTCGAGGTGCGCGATCCGGCCGGGCGGGTGCTGGCCAACTGGAAGCACCCCCACGGCGATCTGCACAGCCGGATCGAGGACTGGGCCAACCAGCAGATCTGGCCCAAGCCGGCCGTGGCCCCGATCCGCCGCAACGAGACGGTGATCGGCCGGGTCGAAGTCTACGGCAATTCCGAAGGCATCCTGCGCTATGCCCTGTCGGGGCTGATCATCGCGCTGTCGTGCCTGGGGCTGACGGTGATCGCCACCCGCATCCTGGCGCGGCGGCTGCAACAGGACGTGATCCGCCCGCTGGATCACGTGGCCGAAGTGGCCCACGCCGTGCGCAGCGACCGCGCTTTCGAAAAGCGCGTACCCAGCTCCGGGATCGCCGAGATCGACCGCTTCGGGCGCGATTTCAACGCGCTGCTGGCCGAATTGCAAGGCTGGCACGCCGGCCTGACCAGCGAGAACGCCGAACTGGCCCGCCGCGCCACCCACGATGCGCTGACCGGGCTGGGCAACCGCGTGCTGTTCGAACAGACCCTGGCCGACGCGATCGGGGATTCGGTCCGCACCGGCCAGTCCTTCGCGCTGCTCTATTTCGACATCGACCTGTTCAAGCAGGTCAACGACCGCCACGGCCACGAATGCGGCGATGCCGTGCTGATCGCCGTGGCCGACCGGTTGCGCCAGTCGATCCGCCAGGCCGATCACGCCTTCCGCCTGGGCGGCGATGAATTTGGCGTGGTGCTGGCTCCGTTCGGGGATCGGGCCTGCGTCCAGCAAGTGCTGGAGCGGATCGACCGTGCCATGGCGCGGCCCTGGCGCCTGCCGACCGGCGGCGACGCCCGCTCGACACTCAGCGCCGGGGTAGCGGTCTATCCCGACGACGGAATCTCGCCGCAGGACCTGCTGCGCCGCGCCGATGCCGACATGTACGAACACAAGAAAGCCCGGCTTGCCGCCGGCCCAAAAGGAAAGAACCATGCGTAAACTGATCGCCGCCACCCTGCTTGCCGCACTGGCAGGCTGCGCCACGGTGCCGGCCAAGCCCGGCTTCAGCAAGCAGCAGGTCGCGCTGCTGACCGAGAACGGCTTCAAGCAGGACGGCGACAATTACGAGCTGGGCCTGGCCGACCGGGTGCTGTTCGAAGTAGACAAGGCCGAACTGGTCCCCGAAGTGGTCGACCGGCTCGACAAGTTGGCCCGCGCGCTGACCGGGGTCGGCATCCACGGCGCAACGGTCGAAGGGCACACCGATTCCACCGGGGCCGAGGAATACAACCAGGCCCTGTCCGAACGCCGCGCCCAGGCCGTCCGCGCGCAGTTCACTGCCAGCGGCATGCCCGCCGCCGAAGTGGCCGCCGTGGGCAAGGGCGAGATCGACCCGATTACCGAAAACGAAACCGAGGAAGGCCGCGCCCAGAACCGCCGGGTGGTGATCGTGGTCACCCCGGTCAACGCGATGAAAGTGAAGTAACCGCGCGCTGCGGCAGCGGCCTTGCGCCGCGCAATCCACTGCCCGTCACCCCGGGCTTGACCCGGGGTCCAGCTTCTTTTGCGACGGCCGTGTGCATCGAGCCGCCGACAAGGCAGCTGGACCCCGGGTCAAGCCCGGGGTGACGAAGGGGGGATGGGCTGATGGTTGGGGGGTAAGGAACGTGACGGTGGACAGGCTGGGCACCCCCCCCTTTTGCCGCGCGGCGCCCGCGCCTATGACGGGGCGATGATGAGCACTCCCTGGCAGTTCTGGATCGATCGCGGCGGCACTTTTACCGATGTCGTGGCGCGCAGCCCGGATGGCCGGGTGTTGACCGCCAAGCTGCTGTCCGAAGATCCCGCCCGGCCCGAGGATGCCGCCGTCGCCGCGATCCGCCAGCTGTCGGGCGCGGGCGCGGGCGAGATTCCGCCCGCCGAAGTGCGGATGGGCACCACGGTCGCCACCAATGCCCTGCTCGAACGCAAGGGCGAACCATGCGTGCTGGCGATCACGCGCGGCTTTGCCGATGCGCTGCGGATTGGCACGCAGGACCGGCCCGAGCTGTTCGTGCGCCGGATCGTCCTGCCCGAGCCGCCCCACGCCCGCGTGATCGAGATTGACGAGCGCGTCGATGCGCACGGCGAGGTGGTCCGCCCGCTGGATGAAGCGGCGGCGCTGGCCGCCTTCCGCCAGGCAGTGGCCGATGGCCTGCGGTCAATCGCGATCGTCCTGATGCACGGCTGGCGCTTTACCGCGCACGAGGCGCGGCTGGCCGAGCTGGCGCGCGAAGCCGGCTTCACCCAGGTTTCGGTCAGCCACCAGGTCGCCCCGCTGATCAAGCTGATCCCGCGCGGCGATACCACGCTGGTCGATGCCTACCTCTCGCCGGTGCTGCGGCGCTATGTCGATCAGTTCTCGGCCCGGCTGGGCAGCCATATTCGCCCGCTGTTCATGCAGTCGAGTGGGGGGCTGGTGCAGGGCGCGCGGTTCCACGGCAAGGACGCGATCCTGTCCGGCCCGGCCGGCGGGATCGTCGGCATGGCGCGCACGGCGGAATTGTCCGGGCAGGACCGGGTGATCGGGTTCGACATGGGCGGGACTTCGACCGATGTCAGCCACTATGCCGGCGCCTTCGAACGCGACAGCGAGGTCAAGGTCGCCAATGTCCGCATCGCCGCGCCGATGCTGCGGATCCACACCGTGGCGGCGGGCGGCGGGTCGATCTGCCGGTTCGATGTCGGGCGGCTGGTGGTTGGCCCGGAAAGCGCGGGCGCGGTGCCGGGGCCGGCCTGCTATCGGCGCGGCGGCCCCCTGACGGTGACCGATTGCAACGTCATGCTGGGCAAGCTGCTGCCGGAACACTTCCCCGCGCTGTTCGGTCCCACTGGCGATCAGCCGCTGGACCGCGACGTGGTGCAGCGCAAGTTCGCGGACCTTGCGGACGAGATCGCGGCGCAGGGCGGGCAGCGGCTGGCCCCGCAGGCGCTGGCCGAAGGCTTCATCCGTATCGCGGTGGCCCAAATGGCCCACGCGATCAAGCAGATCTCGGTCGCGCGCGGGCATGATGTGACGGGCTATGCTCTGTCGTGCTTTGGCGGGGCGGGCGGGCAGCACGCCTGCCTGGTGGCCGATGCGCTGGGGATCGACACGGTGCTGGTCCACCCGCTCGCGGGCGTCCTCTCCGCCTATGGCATGGGCCTGGCGAGCGAGGCGGCAGTGCGCGAACGCTCGCTTGGCCTGCCACTGGCGCCGGGGGTTGAGGGTGAGGTCGAGGCGCTGCGCGCCGCACTGGCCGATGAATGCTGCGCCCAGCTTGGCACGCCGCCCAGCCGGGTCGAAGCCAGCCTGTTCCTGCGCACGGCGGGCAGCGAAAACGCCATTCAACTGCCGCTCGGCCCGGCCGATGAACTGGCCGCCGCCTTCGCCGCCGCGCACCGCGCGCAGTTCGGCTATGACGGGGCGGGGGACCTGGTGCTTGACCGCCTGCGGCTGGAAGCCGTGGCCGAGGACCTCGGCGCGGCGCGGCTGAACTGGCCGCTGCCAGCGGCCAGCGGACCGGCGCTGGCAAGCGCCACCTGCTGGCTGGACGGGGCGGAGCAAGCCGTGCCGGTGCATGACCGTGCGGCGCTGGCCGCCGGGTTTGCCGCCAGCGGGCCGCTGATCGTGATCGATCCCCTGTCCACCACCATGGTCGAACCGGGCTGGGGCCTGCGGGTGGACGGGGATGGCACGCTGCGACTGGTGCGCGAAACAGCCCGGCAGCAGGCCGCGACGGGCGGGACGGCAGCCGATCCGATCCGGCTGGAAGTGTTCAATGGCCTGTTCATGGCGATTGCCGAGGAAATGGGCAGCGCGCTGGCGCGCAGTGCAACCTCGGTCAACATTCGCGAACGGCTCGATTTTTCCTGCGCGCTGTTCGATGGCGCGGGGCGGCTGGTGGCCAATGCCCCGCACATGCCGGTGCATCTCGGCTCGATGGGCGAAAGCGTGCAGGTGGTGCTGCGCGCGCGTGCGGGCGGGGCGGATGGACGGGGCATCCGGCGCGGCGATGCCTATGTCCTCAACGCGCCCTATGCCGGGGGCACCCACCTGCCCGACATCACCGTGGTCATGCCGGTGTTTGTCGATGGCGATGGCGATGCGCCCAGCTTTTTCGTCGCGGCGCGCGGGCATCATGCCGACGTTGGCGGGATCGCGCCGGGATCGATGCCGCCCGGCAGCCGCAGCATTGATGAAGAAGGCGTGCTGCTCGACAACGTGCTGCTGGTCGATGAAGGCCGGTTCTGTGAGGGGGACTTGCGCGCCCTGCTCGGCTCGGGGCCGTGGCCGTCGCGCAATGTCGATCAGAACATTGCCGATCTCGCGGCGCAGGTCGCCTCCTGCGCGCGCGGCGCGGCGGGCCTGCAGCGCGCCTGCGACGAACACGGCGCAGAGGTGGTCCGCGCCTTCATGGGCCATGTCCACGCCAATGCCGAAGCGGCGGTGCGGCGGCTGATCGGGCGGCTGGCGGACGGCGCGTTCCGCTACGAATTGGACAATGGCGCGGTGATTGCCGTGGCCGTGCGGGTGGACCGCGCCGCCGGCCTCGTGACGATCGACTTTGCCGGGACCAGCGATCAGCTGCCGGGCAATTTCAACGCACCGTTCAGCGTGGTTCGCGCCGCCGTGATGTACGTGCTGCGCACCATGATTGACGATCCGATCCCGATGAACGAAGGCTGCCTGGCCCCGGTGACGATCCTCGTACCGGAAGGCTCGATGCTTAACCCGCGCTATCCCGCCGCCGTGGTCGCCGGGAACGTCGAAACCAGCCAGGCGGTTACCGACGCGCTGTTCGGGGCCTTCGGCGCGATGGCCGCCGCGCAGGGGACGATGAACAACTTCACGTTCGGCACCAATCGCTACCAGTATTACGAAACCATCGCCGGGGGCAGCGGCGCGGGGCCGGACTTTGCCGGGGCCAGCGCGGTCCAGACCCACATGACCAACAGCCGCCTGACCGATCCCGAAGTGCTGGAAAGCCGCTTTCCGGTGCTGCTCGAAGAATTCGCGATCCGGCGCGGTTCGGGTGGGGCCGGGGCGCAGCGCGGCGGCGATGGCGCGGTGCGGCGGCTGCGCTTTCTCGAACCGATGCAGGCCGGGCTCCTGTCCAACCGGCGGCGGGTGCCGCCGTTCGGCCTCGCGGGCGGGCAGCCCGGCGCGCTCGGCACGGGCCGGGTGGAGCGGGCGGACGGTTCGGTCGAAGTGCTGGGGGCGACCGCCAGCGTCGCGGTTGGCGCGGGCGATGTGATCGTGATCGAAACGCCCGGTGGGGGAGGATACGGCCAGCCATGAATCTGTGGGTGCTCTCTGGCCTGGTGGTCATGGTCGGCGGCTTTGTGCTGCGGCTCAACCCCTTGGTGGTCGTGCTTTCCGCCGCGCTTGCCTCGGGCCTCGCGGCGGGGCTGCAACTGGTTGAAATCGTGTCTGCTTTTGGCAAGGCGTTCAACGATACCCGCTATGTCTCGGTGGTCTGGATCGTCCTGCCGGTGATCGGCCTGCTCGAACGCGGGGGGCTCCAGGAACGGGCCAAGACGTTGATTTCCGGGCTGAAAGGCGCCACCCTCGGCCGCCTGCTGACCGGCTACCTGCTGCTCCGCCAGTCCACCGCCGCCCTCGGCCTCACCTCTATCGCCGGCCACGCCCAGACCGTCCGCCCGCTCGTCGCGCCGATGGCCGAAGCCGCCGCCGAAGCGCAGGGCGAACTGGCCGAAACCGACCGCGAACAGGTCAAGGCCATGGCCGCCGCCACCGACAATGTGGGCCTGTTTTTCGGCGAGGACATCTTCATCGCGATTGGCTCGATCCTGCTGATGAAGGGCTTCATGGAACAGCAGGGCATCGTCCTCGCCCCGTTCGATCTGTCGGTCTGGGCGATCCCAACAGCGGGTTTTGCGCTGATAATCCACGGTTTCCGCCTCTGGCGGCTCGACCGCCGGATCAGCCGGAAGGCGCCGCGATGATCGGGCTGGCGCAGGTCTATCTGTTTGCCGGGCTGGTTTTTGCCGCCTTCGCCGTGCTCTCGCTGCGGGATGCCAGCAATCCCAAGCGGCTCGCCAATGCCGGGTTCTGGGGCCTGCTCGCACTGTCGATGCTGGCGGGCGACCGGCTGGGCGATTTCGGCAACGGCCTGCTGGTCCTTGCCCTCGTCGCCATCGCCGGCCTGGGCGGGCTGGGGCGGGGACAAGGCAGCACTTCGGCCGAGGACCGCGCGGTGGCGGCGCAGCGCCACGGCAACCGGCTGTTCCTGCTCGCGCTGGTGATCCCGGCGGTGGCGCTGGCCGGAACCCTGCTGTTCAAGTACTTGCCCGCGCTGGTCGATGGCAAGCAAGCCACGCTGGTCAGCCTGGCGCTGGGGGTGCTGATCGCCCTGGCGCTGGGCATGGCCGTGCTGCGGACCACGCCAGTTGTCGCGATGCAGGAAGGCCGCCGGCTGGTCGACGCGGTCGGCTGGGCGGGGATCTTGCCGCAGATGTTGGCCAGCCTTGGCGCGGTCTTCGCGCTGGCGGGCGTGGGCAACGTGGTGGGCAGCATGATGGCCGGCGTGATCCCGCAAGGCAGCCTGCTCGCCGCCGTGATCGCCTATGGCCTGGGCATGGCATTGTTCACCATGGCGATGGGCAACGCCTTTGCCGCTTTCCCGGTGATTGCCGCCGCGATCGGCCTGCCGGTGCTGATCCATCAGTACCACGGCGATCCCGCGATCGTCGCCGCAATCGGCATGTTGGCGGGCTTCTGCGGCACACTGATGACGCCGATGGCCGCCAATTTCAACATGGTGCCCGCCGCGCTGCTTGAGCTGCGTGACCGCAACGCGGTGGTGAAAGCGCAGGTCGGCACCGCGTTGCCGCTACTGGCCATCAATATCGCCCTGATCTATTTCCTGGCTTTCCCATGACCCACCTGACCCCCGCCCACGCCGCGCGCTTCATGGCGCTGACCAGCGGGCACCTGACCCGCGAGTTTCCGCACAAGCTGGACCATGTGTTGGACGGCCCGGAAGACGCGCTGCGCCCCGCCGCGCTGCACCCGATCTTCCATGGCAGCTTCGATTGGCACAGCTGCGTCCACGGCTGGTGGCAGGTCTTGCGGCTGGCCCGGCAGTTCCCGGACCTGGCCGAGGCGGCGCAGGTGCGCGACCTGGCCGCGCGGATGTTCACCCCGGCCAACTGGGCGGCGGAGGCGGCCTATCTGGAGCGCCCCTCCGCGCGCGGGTTCGAGCGGCCCTATGGTTGGGCCTGGGGGCTGGCGCTGCATGGCGAAATGGTCCGCCACGATGCAGCCTGGGCGCGGCTGGCCGATCCCTTCGCCGCCAATTTCGCCGGGCGGTTCCAAGATTTCCTGCCCAAGCAGACCTATCCGATCCGCGTCGGCACCCATTACAATTCGGCCTTCGCCATGGTCCTCGCGCACGACAGGGCGCTGGAGCATGATACCGCGCTGGCCAGCCTGATTGCTGGGCGCGCGCAGGACTGGTTCGCCGCTGATCGCGCCTGCCAGGCGTGGGAGCCGGGCGGGGACGAATTCCTCTCCTCTGCGCTGTGCGAGGCGCTGGTGATGAGCCGGACCATGGGTACGGGCTTTGCCGACTGGTTCGATGCTTTCCTGCCCGATGCGGCGCGGCAACTGCCGGCCACGCTGTTCGCCCCGGCGCACGTGTCCGACCGCACCGATGGCAAGATCGCGCACCTTGACGGGCTGAACCTCAGCCGGGCGTGGTGCTGGCGGTCCATCGCCGCGGCCCTGCCGGAAGGGCACCCGGTCCGCCCGGTGGCGCGCGATGCGGCGCAGCGGCACCTCGATGCCGCGCTGCCGCACCTGGCCGATCACTACATGGGCGAACACTGGCTGGCGACTTTCGCCCTGCTCGCGCTCGAGGCGGGCTAGGCTTCCAGTTCCAGCAGGCCGTGGCGCAGCAGCGCACGGGTGGCTGCGGCATGGCTTTCGGTCAGCGCCTGGACGGCGTCCTGCACCTGCGGCGCCAGCACCAGTCGCCGCGCGGTGCGCAGGCCCGTGCCCCAGGGCAGCAGCACCCCGGCGTCGAGCATGGCATTGGTTCGCCGTCGCACCGTTTCGCGCGGCAGGCCGGCGGCGCGGGCCACGGCGCGGCGTGATACCGGCACGATCCGGTCCTGGTCGACCAGCGCGGTGGACAGGGCCAGCCCTTCTTCGTCCGGCGCGCGCAGCATCCGCTGGACGTTGCCCATCGCCACGGTCAGCAGGATCAGCACGTCTTCCTGCCCCAGGCCAAAGGCGCGGCGCAGGTGCGCGCTGGCATCGAGGTAATGGTTGGCAAGGATGAACGAGGCGAGCCGCAGCTTGTCGGCCACTCGTTCGGGCCGGACCCGCAGCGCAGGGCTCTTGGCGTGGGCCATCGGCGCTCCAGACAGGTGACCCGGAATGGGTCGGTATGCTCTGGCTTAGGTCCGCCGCGCTTGGCATGCAAGCGGCAACGGGGCGGCGCAGAGCGGACGCCCATGGCGGGAGAGTGACATGACCCTAGCAAACTGGAACGAGACCCAGCTTGGCCCGGTGATCGGCAGCGAAGTGACCGGGATCGACCTCAATCACATCGATGATGCGCTGGCGGATCAGCTGCGCGCGCGGCTGGCCGAGCGGCTGGTGCTGGTGATCCGGGGGCAGCAGCTTGACCGCGAGGCGCACAAGCGGGTGGCCCGGCTGTTCGGCACCGGGGTGCTGCATGCCCACGCGCTCAACAAGGCGCGCGGCGGCGACGATCCAGAAGTCTATCCGGTGCGCACCACGGCGGAATCGAAGATGACCGCGGGCGAGGGCTGGCACACCGACGTATCGTGCGATCCCGCGCCGATCGCCGCCAGCCTGCTGTACATGCACCAGGCCCCGGCGGGCGGGGGCGGCGATACGGTCTATGCCAGCATGTACGAATGCCTGGAGCGGCTGTCCCCGCCGATCCGCGCGCTCGCCGAACAGCTCACCGCGCTGCACGACGGCGCCTATCCCTATCGCCAGATCTACGGGATCGAGCCCGAGGCGGGGCAGCAGTTCAGCCGAACCCGGCACAAGGTGGTGGTCAGGCACCCGGTCACCGGCAGGCCGCTGCTGTGGGTCAACCGGGGCTTCACCACCAGGCTGTTCGGGCTGGGTCATGTCGAGAATCGCCATGTGCTCGAAATGCTGTTCCAGCACATCGAGAGCACGCTGACCGCGCAGTGCCGGGTGCGGTGGGAGGACCATACGCTGGTGATCTGGGACAACGTCGCGACCCAGCACCACGCGGTGTGGGACTACTTCCCCAATGCCCGCTACGCCGAACGCATATCGGTGATCGGGCCGGCATTGGAGGGATCGCAGCCGGGTTGAGCGGAGCGGGGCAGTTGCCTGCCCCGCTCTGCTGCCGGGTCAGAAGCCGACAGTGAACGAACCGACCAGCCGGGCTTCTCCCAGCTTGCCGAAGGCATTGGTATCGGTGTCGTGATAGCGCACGTCGACCTTCGCACCCTTCAGCACTTCATAGGTCAGTCCGGCGTTCCAGGTGTTGTAATCGGGAAGATTGTCGATCTGCTGGTGGCCGAAGGCGGCTGAAGCGCTGAGCTTGTCGGTCAGCGGGGCCGAGGCGCTGGCTTCGACATAGGTGGCGTGCTCGCCGCTGCCGAAATAGTCCCAGGTGTGATAGGCGCTCACGCCCAGGCCCAGCTTGCCGACCGTGCCGGACAGGCCCGCCTTCACTTCCAGCGTGTCGATGTCGGCAGGCGCATCGACATAGCCATAGCGGACCACGCCAAGGTCCAGCTTGGCGTTCTTGCCAAGGTCGAAGGCATAACCGGCCCACAGGTCCCATTCCTGCTTCACGCCGGCAAAATCGACGTTTTCCGTGCCCGCCCCGGCATAGAAGCCGCCGGCGTTGACGTTGACCGCGGCGAAGACCGCCGGATCGCTGTTCGACTGGCTGACGCCGCGCCAGACATAGTCGGTGGCACCGGTCAGGCTGGCGGAAAGCTGCACGTCCTCGGCCTGGGCGGCGGCGGGGCAGGTCAGGGCGCTGGCGGCCAGGGCGGCCAGCAGGGTCTTGGTGTTCATGGCAGGTCCTTCGTGCTTGGCGGGCATAGCTCCGCCCGCTCAGCCGGACGATGTCCGGCAAAGGCGGGCGCAGCGGCCCCATGGTTCAGGAACAGGGGTGGTCCGGCGGGCAGCCTGATGGAGAGGTGCGGTCCGCCCGCCGGACCGGGTGCGCGACCCGACCGCGCGTTAGAAGAAGCCCAGCTTCTTGGGGCTGTAGCTCACCAGCATGTTCTTGGTCTGCTGGTAGTGTTCGAGCATCATCTTGTGGGTTTCACGGCCGATCCCGCTCTGCTTGTAGCCGCCGAACGCCGCGTGGGCGGGATAGGCGTGGTAGCAGTTGGTCCACACCCGCCCGGCCTGGATCGCCCGGCCAAAGCGGTAGCAGGTGTTCGCATCGCGGCTCCATACGCCCGCCCCCAGGCCGAACATGGTATCGTTGGCGATTGCCAGCGCCTCGTCCGCGTCCTTGAAAGTGGTGGTGGAAACGACCGGGCCGAAGATCTCCTCCTGGAAGATCCGCATCCTGTTGTGGCCTTTGAACACGGTGGGCTGGACGTAGAATCCGCCCGAAAGGTCGCCCTCCAACTGCGCCGCCGCGCCGCCGATCAGCACTTCGGCGCCTTCGTCGCGGCCGATCTGCAGGTATTGCAGGATCTTGTCCTGCTGCTCCTGGCTGGCCTGCGCGCCGATCATCGTTTCGATGTCGAGCGGGCTGCCCTGCCTGATCGCCGCGACGCGCTGCAGGGCGCGTTCCATGAAGCGGTCATAGATCGATTCCTGGATCAGCGCGCGGCTGGGGCAGGTGCAGACCTCGCCCTGGTTGAGCGCGAACATCACGAAGCCTTCGACCGCCTTGTCGAAGAAGTCGTCGTCCGCCGCGCAGACGTCGGCAAAGAAGATGTTCGGGCTCTTGCCGCCCAGTTCCAGCGTGACCGGGATCAGGTTTTCGCTGGCATAGCCGGCGATCAGCCGCCCGGTGCCGGTTTCGCCGGTGAAGGCGATCTTGGCGATCCGCTTCGAACTGGCGAGCGGCTTGCCGGCTTCGAGGCCAAAGCCGTTGACCACGTTGAGCGTGCCCGGCGGCAGCAGATCGGCGATCAGGCCCATCAGCACCATGATCGAGGCCGGGGTCTGCTCCGCCGGCTTCAGCACCACGCAGTTGCCCGCGGCCAGCGCCGGGGCCAGCTTCCATGCGGCCATCAGGATCGGGAAGTTCCACGGGATGATCTGCCCGACCACGCCCAGCGGTTCGTGGAAGTGATAGCCGATGGTGTCATGGTCGATCTCGCTGATCGAGCCTTCCTGCGCGCGGACACAGCCCGCGAAATAGCGGAAGTGGTCGATCGCCAGCGGAATGTCGGCGGCCAGCGTTTCGCGGATCGGCTTGCCGTTGTCCCAGGTCTCGGCGGTGGCGAGCAGGTTCAGGTTTTGCTCCATCACGTCGGCGATGCGGTGCAGGATTAGCGCGCGTTCGGCTGGTGCCATGCGGCCCCAGGCGTCCTTGGCGGCATGGGCGGCATCCAGCGCCAGCTCGATGTCGGCTGCGTCGCTGCGCGCCACTTCGCACACTGGCTTGCCGGTGATCGGGCTGACGTTGTCGAAATAGCGACCATTGACGGGGGCGGTCCACTTGCCGCCGATGAAATTGTCATAGCGCTTGGCGAAGGGCGCAACGAGCCCAGCGGCAGCGTCCGCGGTCAGCACGTTCATGGCATCCATCCTCTCGAATCGGTCCGGTCGGAATGGCCGGACTTGATTGTGGGGTGCCGGTGCCGGGGCTGGATAGATAGGGGGGCGAGATGGTCCGCAGCGGTCAGGTGTATCGCGTGCGAGACAGCCTTGCCGTCAATGCATCCCGCCCATGCCGGCGCGCTCCATGCGGCGGTACATGGTGGCGCGGCCAATGCCGAGCAGGCGCGCGGCGGCGGCGACATTGCCGTTCGAGCGGGCCAGCGCCTGGCGCAGCACCGCGCGCTCGCTATCCTCGAACGTGCCGCGCTCGCCCGTGCCCAGCACGTCGGCCAGCGGGCGGGGATTGCCCAGCGCGGCGGCATCAAGCCGGAACTGGCGGCGCGCGGCGCGGGTCGCGCCGATCACCAGATCGTCGCGGTCCACGGCCAGCAGCGCGGTGCCGCGTCCCGGCGCTTCGGGCGCATAGACGATCCGCGCCTCGGCAAAGCGGCGGCAGAAGAAATCGCGCTCGATCTGCCGCGCCGCATCCTGCACCAGCGCGGAAATCATCGTCGCCATCGCCTCGCCATGGTCGGCCCGCGCGCTCGACACATCGAGCGCGGCGACGAGCTGGCCTTCGGGGTCGAACACCGGTGCATCCATGCACGATACGCCGATGTTGCGGCTGGCGAAGTGTTCGTGGCGCAGCACGGTGACGGCGCGTGCCTCGACCAGGCAGGTGCCGATGCCGTTGGTGCCTTCGGCCGCCTCGCTCCATTCCGCGCCCGGGGTCAGCCCGATGGCGTTGAACAGGGCCGTGTCGCCCGCGCCGCTGCGCGCTTCGAGCACCACTCCGTCCAGATCGGACAGGATCACGCAGCACCCGGTCCGCCCGACCGAGCCGAACAGATTGTCGAGTACCGGCACAGCGGCGGCGAGCAATTCGCCATTCGCTTCGCGCAGGCTGGACAGGCGTGCGGCCTCGATCCGGTCGCCCCGGCGTTCCATCGCCGGATCAAGCCCGTGGTGCAGCGCCGAACGGCACCACGAGGCGGCGAGCGAGGATTGCGCGGCCGCGCTGCCCGAATGGACCGTGCGCAACACGTGGTCGCTGTGCTTGCTGTCCGCCATGGCTGGGTCCTCTCACCCGCGCCGGATTGCGCCGGTCGCCTTATGCCCTATCGCGTAACAGGCTGCGCCTTTCCTTGATCCGGCGCAAGCCGCCGTGCGGGCGGCCCGCGCCGGACTGTCTCGATTTCGAGACAGGTCAGCGGGGCAGGGCCGCCGCCGCCCGCGCTGCCGCCTCGATCGCTGCCACGTCGGGTGCGCCCTTGGGCACCAGCCACGATCCGCCGCAGCACAGCACCGCATCAAGCGCCAGCCAGTCGGGCGCGGTCGCGGCGGTGATTCCGCCGGTGGGGCAGAACCTGGCCATGCCGAACGGCGCGGCAATTGCCTTCAGCGCGGGGATGCCGCCGTTTGCTTCGGCCGGGAAGAACTTGAAGCGGTCCAGCCCCAGGTCGAGCCCGCGCATGATGTCGCTGCTGGTGGCGATGCCGGGCAGGAACGGAACCTTGGCTGCGATGGCCGCCTTGGCCAGACTTTCGGTCAGCCCTGGCGAGACGATGAATTCACTGCCGGCGGTCAGCGCATCGTCCAGCGCGTGTTCGTTGAGCACCGTGCCCGCGCCGACAATCGCGCCGGGGACCTGCTTCATCTCGCGGATCACGTCGAGCGCGCTGGCGGTGCGCAGGGTCACTTCCAGCACCGGCAGGCCGCCGCGCACCAGCGCTTCGGCAATCGGGCGGGCGTGGGCCACTTCGTCGATCACCAGCACGGGGATCACGGGGGCCAGGTTCATCAGGTCTTCGATGCGGTTCATGCAAGGTGTTCCGAAGCAAATGCCGCCGCGGCCCCGAACAGGCCCGGCTGGGGATGGGTGATCAGCTTGACCGGCAGCGCGGCCATCAGCCCTTCGAAGCGCCCCTTGGCGCGAAACCGGCTGGAAAAGCCCGATTGCAGCAAGGTGTCCTTGATCCTGAGCCCCAGGCCGCCGGCGATGACCACGCCGCTCGCGCCCTGCGCCAGGGCAATGTCCCCCGCGACCGAGCCGAGCGAGAGGCAGAACCGGTCGACCGCGGCGGCGGCCAGGCTGTCCTCGCCGCTCACGCCGCGCTGCCACAGGGTGCGGTCGTCAAGAGGTTGGATCGCCCGCCCTTCGAGCGCGGCGAGCGCTTCGTATATGTCGACAATGCCGGGGCCGGACACCACTCGTTCGACCGAGACCCGGCGATAGCGCTGGCGCAGCCGGGCGAGGATCGCATCCTCGATACTGTCGAGCGGGGCAAAGTCGATGTGCCCGCCTTCGGTCGCCTGCACGCGGTACTGGCCTGCCCCGCCCAGCCACACGTGCGCCACGCCAAGACCAGTGCCGGGACCGACGATCGACAGCGTGCCGCTGCTTGGCAGGTCAACCTCGGGGCCGGTCAGGTGGACGAAATGCTCTGCCCCGGCGCGGGCCACGGCATGGCCGACCGCGCCAAAATCGTTGACCAGGGTATAGCGGCTGGCCCCCAGCTTTTCCGGGATCAGCGCCGGGCGGATGATCCACGGGTTGTTGGTAAAGCGGATCACTTCGCCCCCGACCGGGCCGGCCACCGCGATGGCCACGTTGGGCGGCAGCGAGCCGCCGCGCTGGCGGGCAAAATGTTCCCAGGCGGTCTGGAAGCTGGCGTGATCGCTGGTGTGCAGCGTGGCCGGTTCGCCCAGCACGATGCCGCCATCGGCAGCGATGGTTGCCAGGGCAAAGCGCGCGTGGGTGCCGCCGATGTCGACGGTGACGATCTCGGTGCTCACAGTCCGGCCTCCCCCAGCATGGCCGATCCGCCGAGTTCCGCGCTGTCGGCGTGACGGCGCAGCACGGCGAACAGTTCGCGCCCTGTGCCCATGTCCGCCGGGGGCGGCGGGGCGGCGCTGCGGGCGGACAGGTCGGCCAGCACTTCGAGCGTGCCGGCATGGCCGCACAGCCGCACCACGTCACCGTCCTGGATCATGGCCAGGGGGCCGCCGGACAGTGCCTCGGGCGTGACGTGGATCGCGGCGGGGACCTTGCCCGATGCGCCCGACATGCGCCCATCGGTGACCAGCGCCACCTTGAAGCCCTTGTCCTGCAGCACGCCCAGCGGCGGGGTCAGCTTGTGCAGTTCGGGCATGCCGTTGGCGCGCGGGCCCTGGAAGCGGACTACCACCACCACATCGCGGTCAAGCTCGCCCGCCTTGAATGCGGCCTGGACCGCTTCCTGGTTGTCGAACACGCGGGCCGGGGCCTCGATCGTCCAGCGCTGGGCATCGACCGCGCTGGTCTTGAACGTCCCGCGCCCGAGGTTGCCCTTGACCAACCGCATGCCGCCATCGGGCTGGAACGCCTGGGCGACCGGGCGCAGCATGGCATCATCGCCGCTTTGCGCCGGGGCCGGGCGCCAGGCCAGTGCGTCGCCATCCAGCACGGGTTCCTCGGCATAGGCGCGCATCCCGCCTGCAGCCACGGTCAGTACGTCCGCGTGCGCGAGGCCCGCATCCAGCAGTTCCCGCACCACGAAGCCCATCCCGCCCGCGGCGTGGAAGTGGTTCACATCGCCCGCGCCATTGGGATAGACCCGCGCGATCAGCGGCACCACGGCGCTCAGTTCATCGAGATCCTGCCAATCCAGCTTGATCCCGGCGGCGCGGGCCATGGCCGGCAGGTGGATCGCATGATTGGTTGATCCGCCCGTGGCGAGGAGCCCGACGCAGGCGTTGACGATCGCCTTTTCATCGACCACGCGGCCCATCGGCCGGTAATCCTCGCTCTCGCGCCCGATCCGGGCCAGGCGGTGCACCGCCGCGCGCGTCAGGGCGGAACGCAGCGGGGTGCTCGGCGGCACGAAGGCCGAACCCGGCACGTGCAGGCCCATCATTTCCATCATCATCTGGTTGGAATTGGCGGTGCCGTAAAAGGTGCAGGTGCCTGGCGAATGGTAGCTGGCGCTCTCGCTGGCGAGCAGGTCGGCGCGGCTGGCCTTGCCCTCGGCGTAAAGCTGGCGGACCTTCTGCTTGTCCTTGTTGGCCAGGCCCGACGGCATCGGCCCGCTCGGCACGAACACGGCGGGCAGGTGGCCAAAGCGCAGCGCGCCGATCACCAGCCCGGGAACGATCTTGTCGCAGATGCCCAGCAGCGCCATGCCATCAAACATCGCGTGGCTCATCGCCACGGCGGTGCCCATGGCGATGGCATCGCGGCTGAACAGCGACAGTTCCATCCCGTCCTGGCCCTGGGTCACCCCGTCGCACATCGCCGGAACCCCGCCCGCGACCTGCGCGGTGGCGCCGACTTCGCGGGCATACAGCTTCATCGCCTCGGGATAGCGGACATAGGGCTGATGGGCCGACAGCATGTCGTTGTAGGCGGTCACGATTGCCAGGTTGGGCCCGCGCCCGCTGGCGATGGCGGGCTTGTCCTCCAGCGCGGCGGCAAAGCCGTGCGCCAGGTTCGAGCAAGACAGCGCGCCGCGGCCGGGAAATCGTTCGGCCTCGCGGTCCATCAGCTCGAGATAGCGGCGGCGGCTGTCTTGCGACTTGTCGATGATCCGCGCGGTGACGCGCTCGACGATGGGATGCAGCTTGGTCATGGTCTCACTCGTGCCAGGTCACGCCGTCGCGTTCGGTCAGGGCAATGGCGGCCGATGGCCCCCAGCTGCCGGCGGTGTAGGTCTTGGGGCGCAGGCCGTGGACGGCCCAGCTGGTGCGGATCGCGTCGATCCAGTCCCACTGCGCTTCCACCTCGTCGCGGCGGACGAACAGGGTCTGGTCGCCTTCGATCAGGTCGAGCAGCAGGCGTTCGTAGGCGATCCGCTTGGTCGGCCCGGCAAAGGCATCGGCCATGGCGATGTCGAGCGGGACCGAACGCAGGCGAATGCCCTCGCGGTCCAGCCCGGGCACCTTGGCCATCAGCGACAGGGTGATGTTTTCTTCGGGCTGGACGGCGATGACCAGCCGGTTCGGTTCGGTCCGCGCGCCGCGCCCGGCGAAGATCGAGTGCGGAACCGGGCGGAACTGGACCACGATCTCGGTCTTGCGCTGGGGCAGGCGCTTGCCGGTGCGCAGGTAGAACGGCACGCCCTTCCACCGCCAGTTGTCGATATGCGCCTTGATCGCGACGAAGGTTTCGGTGTCGCTGTCGCGCCCCAGCTCGTCGTCATAGCCTGCCACTGGCTGGCCATCGATCGCGCCCTTGCGGTACTGGCCGGTTACGGTCTCGTCCGGGTGGACCAGCCGCAGCGCGCGCAGGACCTTGACCTTTTCGTCGCGGATCGCGGTGGCGTCATAGTTGGCGGGCGGCTCCATCCCGACCAGCGCCAGCAGTTGCAGCATGTGGTTCTGCACCATGTCGCGCAGCGCGCCCGCGCCGTCGTAATAGCCCGCGCGGCTTTCCAGCCCGACCGTTTCCGCCACGGTGATCTGGACGTGATCGATATGCGCCGCATTCCACAGCGGTTCGAACATGATGTTGGCAAAGCGCAGCGCCAGCAGGTTCTGGACCGTTTCCTTGCCCAGATAATGGTCGATCCGGAAGGTCCGGTCTTCGCTGAAGGCGCGGGCAACGGCGTCGTTGATCTCGCAGCTGGTCGCAAGGTCGGTGCCCAGCGGCTTTTCCAGCCCGATCCGCACCTTGTCCCCGGTCAGCCCGCCCGCGACCAGCCCGGCGATGGTCGGCTCGAACAGGCTGGGCGCGGTCGACAGGAAGATCGACAGGCCCTGCTCGATCGGCCCGACCTTGTCCGACAGGGCCTGGAACTGATCCGCCTGATTGGCGTCGAGCGGCTGGTAATGCAGCCGGTTGAGGAATTCGGCCATGCCGCCGCGCCGGTCCGCCGGCATGAACTTTTCGAGCGCTGCACGGGCGAAGTTGCGATAGCCCTGGTCGTCCAGCTCCTGCCGCGCGGTGCCGACGATGCGCAGGCCGGGCGCGATCAGCTTGTCCGCGCTGAGAGCGCAGAGCGAGGGCAGCAGCATGCGCTGCGCCAGGTCGCCCGTGGCGCCGAACAGCAGCAGTCGGTCGGCGGTAAAGCTCATCAACGGTTACCCTTGTCATCCTCTCGCGGAATGGGCGGTGGGGTAGCAGCGGCGGACAGGGCGCGCCAGACCAGCGCAAACCAATGCAGAGGCCCTGCATACGTCTGCGCATGGCCCTGTCATGCGCAGCGCCTTTCGCCGCCCCACCTTTGCGGGTAGACCGCCGCGCCATGACCGCCAGCCAGCTCAGCATCCTGTTCTTCCTGCAACTGGCGGTGATCATCGCCGTGTGCCGCCTGGTCGGCGCTTTCGTGCAGCGTTTCCTAGGCCAGCCGCAAGTGGTGGGCGAGATGATCGCCGGGGTGCTGCTTGGCCCCTCGATCCTCGGGCTGATCGCCCCGGGACTGGAAGCCGCGCTGTTCCCGGCCGAATCCAAGAAGGTGCTTTACGTCGGCGCGCAACTGGGCGTGGGGCTGTACATGTTCCTGGTCGGGCTGACCTTTGACAAGGCCGAATTCCGCGCCAGCGCTGGATCGGCAGCGGCGGTGGCGTTCGGTTCGATGGCCGCGCCCTTTGCTGTGGCGGCGCTGATGGCGCCTTGGCTGCTGGGGATCGACGGGCTGTTCGCCCCGCGCGTCGGGACCGCGCAGGCCGCGATGTTCCTGGGCGCGGCGATCGCGATCACCGCCTTTCCGATGCTGGCCCGGATCATCCACGAACGCGGTATTGCCCATACCCAGCTCGGCACGCTGTCGCTCTCGTCAGGGGCGATTGGCGATGCGGGGGCCTGGATCGTGGTGGCGGTGGTGCTGGCCAGCCTGGGCGGGGGCGCGCACCTCGCCTGGCTGGCGGTGGGCGGGGGCCTTGCCTTCGCCTTTGTGATGGTGGTGATCGCTCCGCGCTTGCTGGCCCCGCTCGCGGCGTTGCACGCGCGCAAAGGCGAGGTCGACATGAGCCTGCTGGGCGCGGTGCTGGTGCTGTTCCTGCTATCAGCCTTCGCGATGGACGCGGTCGGCATCCACGCGGTGTTCGGCGGCTTCCTGCTGGGCACGGCCATGCCGCGCGGCCCCTTTGCCGAGGAAGTGCGGGCCAAGCTTGAACCCTTCACCACGGTGTTCCTGCTGCCGATGTTCTTCACCTTCTCTGGCCTCAACACCCAGCTGGCGGTGGTCGATAACCTGTCGCTCGCCGCCGCTGCGCTGGCGATCCTGGCGGCTTCAATCCTGGCCAAGGGCGGGGCCTGCTATCTGGCCGCGCGGCTTTCGGGGCACGATCATGCCACCGCCATGGGGATCGGCGCTCTGATGAACGCGCGCGGGCTGATGGAACTGATCATCATCAACATCGGCTTGCAGCGCGGGGTGATTGAACCGGGGCTGTTCGCAATCCTGGTGGTCATGGCGATTGTCACCACGCTGATGGCGTCGCCACTGTTCGAAGCCTTCTATGGCCGCCATGCGCGCGCCGATGGGCGGCTCGCGCCGTGATCGCGCGCGCGCTGCTGACGCTGCTGCTCGTCCTGACCCCAGCTTCGGCGCTGGCTGCCGCTTGCCCCGCGCCGCTGCGGGTGATGAGCTACAATGTGCGGCTGGATACCCCGGCGGACGGCGACAATCGCTGGGACCGGCGGCGGCCATTGCTGGTGTCGCAGCTGGACCTGCTGCAACCGGCGATCCTGGGCCTGCAGGAAGTGCTGCCCGGGCAGCTGCGCGATCTCGAAGCGGCCTTGCCCGGCCATGTCCGCATCGGCGAAGGGCGCGACGGGGCAGGGCAGGGCGAAGCCGCGCCACTGTTCATCGACCGCCGCCAGTTCAAGGTGCGCGCCAGCGGCACGTTCTGGTTGTCACTGACGCCGCAGGTGCCATCGCTGGGCTGGGATGCGGCCTATCGCCGGATCGCCAGCTGGGCGCGGGTGCAGCGCCGGGCGGATGGCGCGCGGCTGCTGGCGATCAACACCCATTGGGACCATGTCGGCGTGCAGGCCCGGCTGGAAAGCGCGCGGCAACTGGCCGCATGGATCGCCACCAATCGCGCCGCGGGTGAGCGGGTTGTGCTGCTGGGCGATTTCAACGCCGCGCTGGACGAAGCTTCGCTGCGCCACCTGCTGGGCCCGCTGCGCGATGCCCGCCAGGCCGCCGGAGCGCGGGCGGCGGGTACCACGATCACGTTCAACGGGTTCGATCCGCTGCCCAGGGCGGGCGAGACGATCGATCACATCCTGGCCAGCCCGGACCTGCCGGTGGTGCGCTATCACGCCCTGGCCGAACAGTTCGACGGCCGGGTCGCGTCGGATCATTTCCCGGTCATCGCCGACCTGGCGCTGCGCGCTGGCAGCGCTTCCCGCATGACGGGCCGAACCGGCAAGGAAGCGCTCCCGGCTTGCCAATTCTGACATTGGTTGCAACAAGGGCCTGGTCGGACGCGGGGGCGTCCTTGCAGGCAGGCTTGTCGGGCATTGAGCAAACCCACCATCGATGATGTTGCCGCGTTGGCCGGGGTGGCGCGCACCACGGTCTCGCGGGTGCTCAACCACCAGCCCAACGTGCGCGAGGAAGTGCGCGACAAGGTGATGCGCGCGGTGCAGATGCTGGGCTACCGGGTCAACCTGCAGGCGCGGCACCTGGCCGGGCGCAAGGCGCTGCGGCTGGCGCTGGTCCATGCCTCGGACTTCGACAGCGAACCCAATTCCTATTTCGGTTCCGCGCTGGAACTGGGGGCGACGCGCGCTTCGGCCCGGATCGGGGCGCAGCTGGTCACCCACGTGGTCAACCAGAACGATCCCGGCGCGGCCGCCGAAATCATCGCCAATGCCAGCGACGACCAGTGCGACGGGATCATCCTGACCCCGCCCTTCGCCGATGACATAGAGCTGCTGCGCGCGCTGGAGGCGATGGGCTGCCGCGTCGCCGCGATTGCCGCGGGGCCCGCCAGCGAAGCCGTGGTCGCCACCTTGGGGATCGACGATCGCCAGGCCGGTTACGACATCGGCCGCCACCTGCTGGGCCAGGGGCACCGCGCCTTCGGGTTCATCAAGGGTTTGTCCGGGCACCTTTCGGCCGAAACCCGCTTCGACGGCTTTGCCGCCGCCCTGGCCGAAGCCGGCATCCCGGACGAAGCCATTGCCCGGGAACGCGGCAATTTCACTTTCCGTTCGGGACTTGAATGCGCCCAGCGCCTGCTGGACCGGGCCGAACCGATCACTGCACTGGTCTGCGCCAACGACGATATGGCCGCCGGCGCGCTGCTGGCGGCGCACAAGCTGGGCCTGCGCATCCCGCAGGACATCGCGATCACCGGGTTCGACGATACGCCGGTGTCGGAAATCGTCTGGCCTCCGCTGACCACCATCCACCAGCCGCTGCGCGCAATGGGCGCGCGGGCGGTGGAACGCCTCGCCGAACTGGTCGGCGGGCAGCCTGCCGGGGGTGGGCGCGAAGTGCTGGAACACCGGCTGGTGGTGCGGGAATCCAGCCAGTCCAGCTAGGCGCAGCGGCATCCACCACGGTAATTGGAAGCGCTTCCTATTGACCTTCGAGCGCGAATGCGGCAGATGATTGGAAGCGCTTCCAATTGCCGTGCCACCGGGAGGAGACTGGCCAGCACGGGGAAATTGGCGAAATACGGCGCTTATGGAGGGGATGAATGGCAATGAGGGATACCACCGGCCGCGCCGCGAATCGGCTGCCGCGCACCTACCGTTTCGGGCTGACCGCCGCGTCGACGCTGGCGCTGGCTGCGCTGGCGCCGCAAGTCGCACTGGCCCAGGATGCCGCTGCAGCTGACGAGGCGCTGACCGATGCCAACGGCGAAATCGTCGTGTCGGGGATCCGCTATTCGATCGCCAATTCGATCAACCTGAAGCGCAATGCCGAAAGCATCGTCGAATCGATCTCGGCCGAGGAAATCGGCAAGCTGCCCGATGTCTCGATTGCGGAATCGATCGCCCGCCTGCCGGGCCTGGCCGCGCAGCGCGTTGGCGGCCGTGCGCAGTCGATCTCGATCCGCGGGCTTTCGCCGGATTTCACCACCACCTTCCTCAATGGCCGCCAGCAGGCCAGCTCGGGCGACAACCGCTCGGTCGAGTTTGACCAGTATCCCTCGGAACTGCTGCAAAGCGTGGTGGTCTACAAGACCCCCGACGCGTCGATCGCGGGCATGGGCCTGTCGGGCTCGGCGGACCTGCGCACCGTGCGGCCGCTGGAATTCGGCAAGCAGGCGATCGCGCTCAACCTGCGCGGCGAACTCAACAGTGGCGGCCGCCTGAACAAGGACGTGCGCAACTGGGGCTGGCGCGGCAGCGCGAGCTGGATCGGGCAGAGCGAGGACGGCACCGTGGGCTGGGCGCTGGGCTATGCCCACCTCGACAGCCCCAGCCAGAACCGCCACGTCAAGGCCTACAACTACGAAACCTTCTGCTGCGGGATCGACAACAACATCTTCCCCGCCGCGAACAAGGGCGCGACCTATGTGACCGGGCAGGAAGCCTTCGCCTACTCGCGCGAGAACAAGCGCGACGCGGCGATCGGCATTCTCGAATGGAAGCCGAGTGATGCGATCCATTCGACGCTCGATCTCTACTATTCGCGCTTCAAGCAGAAGGAAGTGATGCGCGGCAGCCAGTGGTTCTCGAACGTCTGGGCCGATAGCCAGACCTTCGCCAATACCACCACATCCACGCTGGGCGGGACCACTGTTGGCGTGACCGGCACCACCACCGGGGGCGCCCCGCAGCTGCGCAACGATTACAACACCCGCGAAGACCGCCTGTTCTCGGCCGGGTGGAACACCGAATTCGCGCTGGGCGATCACACCGCGCTGGTCGCTGACCTGTCCTATTCGCGCAACAAGCGCGATGAAAGCATCACCGAAACCTATGCCGGCTATGGCTGCTGCGCCACGTCCGCGACGCAGAACGCCAACCGCACCTTCGACAGCATCGGCTGGGATTACACGCGTTTCCTGGCTGGCGATGGCATGCCCGACTGGAGCGAGGGGCTGAACTATGCCGATGCCAGCAAGGTCTCGCTGGGTGACCGCGCGCCCTGGGGCGGCTGGGGCCATGATGGCGCAACCAAGAACCCGCACGTGGTCGAAAAGGTCTGGGCCGCCGACCTTGGCCTGAAGCGCGACTTCGACGGCGGTTTCATCAAGAGCGTCGAGCTGGGGGGTAACTACACCCGCCGCACGAAGACCAAGTCGGTCGACGAATACGACCTGTTCCTGAAGAACAACCGCACCCAGACGCTGGTTGGTTCGCAGTACCTGGTCCAGCCCACCTCGCTCGGCTTTGCCGGGATGGGCGGCGTGCTGGCGGTGGACCTGCCGTCGGCGCTGCCGGTCTATTTCGACAAGGTGGTCTATGTCGACGCCAACACCTTCGACAAGTCGTGGGACATCGAGGAAGACATCTGGACCGCCAAGGCCAAGGTCAATCTTGAGGCCGGCAACCTGCACGGCAACATCGGCCTGCAGATGGTCCACCAGAAGCAGGCCTCGCACGGCAGCGCGATCAACGTGGTGGTGACGCCGCGCGTGGTCACCCCGATCAGCCGCGAGACCAGCTATACTGACTGGCTGCCCAGCCTGAACCTGATCTACGAGCTGGGCGGCGGGCACCGCCTGCGGCTGGCTGCGTCCAAGACCATGGCGCGCCCGCGCATGGATGAAATGCGCGCCGACTTCATCCCGGGCTTCGGCAATCCGTGTTCGGGCAGTGGCGGGTCCTCGGCCCAATGCCAGCCGGGCGGGACGATCCACCCGTGGACGGCCAATGGCGGCAACCCCTATCTGGAGCCGTGGCGTGCCAAGGCGGTCGACGTGGCCTATGAATGGTACATCGACAAGTCGAGCTACATCTCGGTCGCGGGCTTCTACAAGCACCTCGACAACTACATCTACCAGCAGACCCAGGCGTTTGACTTCGCGGGCCTTGCGCTGCCGACCACGGCGGTGATCCCCACGGGCGTCACGGTCAGCCCGATCGGCCAGATCACCCAGCCGGCCAACGGCAAGGGCGGCAAGCTCTATGGCTTCGAAGTGTCGGGCGCACTGGGGCTGGGCAAGCTGGTGCCGGCACTGGATGGCTTCGGCATCCTGGGCAGCTACAGCTACACCAAGTCGGAACTGCACCCGACCACCTCGACCAACGTCAAGACGATCGCGGCAACGCGTATCCCGGGGCTGTCGGGCACGGTCTACAACATCACCGGCTACTTCGAGAAGTGGGGCTTCCAGGCCCGCGCCAGCTATCGCTATCGCTCCGCCTTCAAGGGCGAGGTGGTGCAGCTGTTCGCGGCGCGCGGGGCAACCGAAATCCTCGCGGACAAGCAGCTTGATGCGCAGCTTGGCTACACCTTCGCCGAAGGTTCGAAGCTGGAAGGGCTGTCGCTGCTGTTCCAGGTCAACAACCTGACGGATTCGCCCTATCGCACCCGCCTGGGTGTTGATGATGGCGGGGCGCGGACCTCGGATGGCAGCGCGCTCCCGGAAACCTACGAAAAGTATGGCCGTCAGTTCCTGCTGGGTGCCAGCTACCGGTTCTGACCGGACCCGTGATGGGCGCGTCCAGCCATGGGCGCGCCCGCTCCCGGCGGGCCAGGCCTGGCGCATCGGTCCACTTTCGGATCGCGTCGGCATGAGGGGCCTGGCCCAGCCGGACCTTTTTCAGACAAGCAAGAGGCTAACCGGAACTTGATGATGCGCAACAGGCCCGCCCTGCTTTCGATCCTGCTGCTGGCGGGTTCTGCCGCCGCCATGGCTGCCAGCCCTGCCAAGCCGCCGCGCTGGAGCGCGGACGAGGCCAAGGCCATCGCCGCCTGGCAGCCCCGCACCGCCGCCCGCCCGGTTCCCCGGGTCGAGGCACGGATCCGCCGCATCGTAGCCGGCATGACGCTGGAACAGAAGATCGGGCAGATGACCCAGCCCAGCATCCTGTCGATCACGCCGGATGAGGTGCGCCAGTACTACATCGGCTCGATCCTGAATGGCGGCGGCGGCTGGCCCGGCGGCAACAAGCGGGCCGGTTTGGCCGATTGGGTCAGCCTGGCCAAGGCTCACGATGCCGCGGCGCTGTCCACGGACATGAAGGTCAAGGTGCCGGTGGTGTGGGGCGTGGACGCGGTCCACGGCCACAACAACGTATTTGGCGCGACCACCTTCCCCCAGAACATCGGCCTCGGCGCGGCGGGCGATCCCGAGCTGGTCGAACGGATCGGCCGGGCCACCGCGCGCCAGGTTCGCGCCACCGGGATCGGCTGGGCCTTTGCCCCGACGCTGGCCGTGGTCCAGAACCAGCGCTGGGGCCGCACCTATGAAAGCTACGGCAGCGATCCGGCGCTGGTTTCGCGCCTGGGCGCGGCGCTGGTGCATGGCTTGCAGGGCAAGCTGACCGGCGATGGCGACGTGCTGGCATCGGCCAAGCACTTCGTGGGCGATGGCGGCACCTGGCGCGGGATCGACCAGGGCGAGAACCGCTCGGACGAAGCGACGTTGGCCAGCCTGCATGGCGCGGGGTACTATGCCGCGCTGGATGCCGGGGTGCAGACCGTGATGGTCAGCTACAATTCCTGGGCGCGCGATGGCGCGGTGGCCATGGGCAAGCTGCACGGCAACCGCGCGCTGGTAACCGGCGTGCTCAAGCAGCGGCTGAAGTTCGACGGGATGGTCGTGTCCGACTGGAACGCGATCGAGCAGGTTGCCGGGTGCGAACGCGATCATTGCCCCGCCGCGATCAATGCCGGGGTCGACCTGTTCATGATCCCTGACAACTGGAAGACCTTTATCGCCAAGACCGTGGCCGATGTGCGCGAAGGCCGCGTGCCGATGGCGCGGATCGACGATGCGGTCAGCCGGATCTTGCGGGTCAAGCTGCGCATGGGGTTGTTCGACCGGCCGACCACGGCCGGCGCGCTGACCGGCGATGCCAGCCAGCTGGCCGTGCGCGACCTGGCCCATGAAGCCGTGCGCAAGAGCGCGGTCCTGCTCAAGAACGATGGCGGCGCGCTGCCGCTGGCCCCGGGCAAGCGCCTGCTGGTGGTGGGCGCGGCGGCTGACAGCTTTCCCGCGCAGTCGGGCGGCTGGTCGCTGACCTGGCAGGGCGAGGAAACCGACAATGCCGACTATCCGCTGGGCGAAACCCTGCTGGGTGGGCTGCGCCGCGTCTATGGCGCGGACCACGTCACCTTCTCGGCCGATGGCAGCGCCTTTGCCCCGGGCAAGTTCGACGCGGTGATCGCGGTGCTGGGCGAACGGCCCTATGCCGAAATGAAAGGCGATGTGCGCTGGCCCGCGCCGGTGGCGCATTCGGCGCTTTACCCCGATCAGGCTGCCTTGCTGGGCCGCGTGTCGGGGCAGGGCGTGCCGGTGGTCAGCCTGCTCTATTCGGGCCGGACCACCTATGCCACCGACCTGATCAACCGCTCCGACGCCTTCGTCGCCGCGTTCCTGCCGGGGACCGAGGCCGGGGCGCTGGCCGATCTGCTGGCCGGGCGGCAAAGCCTGGATTTTCGCGGCCGCCTGTCCTTTGCCTGGCCCAACACCGCCTGCCCGTCAGGCGGCGAGCCGGCGGGCGAGCGGCTGTTTGCGCGGGGCTTCGGCCTGACCTACGGCAACCGGGTCGCCACGGGCCGTCTGGCCGAAGCCCCCATTCTCGCCGCTTGCCCCTGACCGGCAGGCGTGCCAGCAGCGGGTAAGGGAGGGCGCAGGATGACGCCGATCAGGAAGATTCTCATCGCCGGGGGCGGCTCCTCCGGCTGGATGACCGCCGCGCTGCTCGCCCGGCTGTTCCAGGGGATGTACGAGATCGTGCTGGTCGAAAGCGACCAGATCGGTACGATCGGCGTGGGCGAGGCGACCATCCCCGCGATCAAGAAATACACCGAGCTGCTCGGGCTGGACGAGGACGAATTCATCGCCCGCACCCAGGCCAGCTTCAAGCTGGGCATCCAGTTCGTCGACTGGTGGAAGCAAGGCTCCAGCTACATCCACGGCTTCGGGGTGATCGGGCAGGACTGGGAATGGCTGCGGATGCACCATTACTGGCTCAAGGCCGAGCAGCAGGGCCGCGCCCAGGATTTCGCCGCCTATTCGATCAACACCGCCGCCGCGCTGGAAAACAGGTTCCTGCGCGCCCAGACGCAGATGGGTGACAGCCCGCTCAGCCAGATCGCCCACGCGTTTCATTTCGACGCGGCGCTGTTTGCGCGGTTCCTGTCGGCCTATGCCCAGGAACGCGGCGTGCGGCGGCGCGAGGGCAAGATTGCCGACGTTACCCTGCGCAGTGATGACGGGTTCATCGAAAGCGTGACGATGGACGATGGCGAAGTGATCGCCGCCGACCTGTTCATCGATTGCTCGGGCTTTCGCGGGCTGTTCATCAACCAGGCGCTGAAAGTGCCGTTCGATGACTGGTCGCACTGGCTGCCTTGCGACCGGGCGATCGCGGTGCCGTGCGAACGCTCGGACAATTTCACCCCCTATACCCGCTCCACCGCGCATGGCGCGGGGTGGCAGTGGCGTATTCCGCTCCAGCACCGCACCGGCAACGGCCACGTGTTCTCGACCCGGTTCATGGACGATGCCGAGGCCGAGCGCATCCTGCTCGCCAACCTGGATGGCGCGCCGCGCGCTGATCCGTTCAAGGTCGATTTCAAGGCGGGCAAGCGGCGCGAGCTGTGGCACAAGAACTGCGTTGCCGTAGGGCTGGCGGGCGGCTTTCTCGAACCGCTGGAATCGACCAGCCTGCACCTGGTTCAGGCCGGGATCATCCGGCTGGTCCGGCTGCTGCCTGATGCCGGGTTCGATCCCGCCACCATTGCCGAATTCAACCGCCAGACCGATTTTGAATACGAGCGGATCCGCGATTTCATCATCCTGCACTACAAGGCGACCGAGCGCAGCGACACGCCGTTCTGGGACTATTGCCGGACGATGGACGTGCCCGAAACCCTGCAGCGCAAGCTCGACCTGTGGATGGCCAACGGCCGTATCTTCCGCGAGGACGAGGAACTGTTCGCCGAGGAAAGCTGGATCCAGGTGCTGCTGGGTCAGGGCATTGTGCCGCGCGGCTATGACCCCTTGGTCGACATCAAGAGCGACGCGCAGATAGCGCAGTACCTGGGCAATATCGCCGCGGTGATCGGCAAGTGCGTGGCGGTGATGCCCAGCCACGCCGAATACGTCGCCAAGACCTGCCCCGCGCCGGCGGCATGATCCGTAGCGCCGCGCTGCTGGGCCTGGTGCTGGGTGCCCTGGCGCTCGCGCCGCCCGCACCGGCCGCGCCGCCCCGACCAGCGCAGGCCGCGCAGGTCTGGGCCAGCAGCGCCGACGGCGCGCGCAAGCTGGCGCGCCAGGCCGATCTTGCGCCCGCCGGCTCCCCCGCTGCCGGGACCGAGCTGACCATTGATCCCGCGCGCACCGATCAGCGCGTGGTCGGCTTCGGCGCGGCGATGACCGATGCTTCGGCCGAACTGCTGCAAACGGCGCTGCCGTCCGCGCGCCGCCGCGCGCTCTATGCCGAGCTGTTCGGGCGGCAGGGGCTGGCGCTGGGCTTCGTGCGGGTGCCGATTGGCGCGTCGGACTTTTCGCGCCGCCACTACAGCCTGAACGATCTGCCGCCGGGGCAGCGCGATCCGGCCATGGCGCGCTTCAGCATGGCCGAACCGGCCCGCTTCCAGATCCCGGCGCTGCGGGCAGCGCGGCGGGTCAATCCGGGGCTGGTGCTGATGGCCAGCCCATGGAGCGCGCCCGCATGGATGAAGGACAGCCGCAGCCTGATCACCGGGCGGCTGCGCGCCGATGCCCACGCGGCCTATGCGGCCTACTTCGCCCGCTACCTCGATGCGATGGCCCGCGCCGGGCTGCCGGTGAGCTATGTCTCGGTCCAGAACGAACCCGCGTTCGAGCCGAAGGACTATCCCGGCATGCGGATGAGCGCGGCGGATCGCGCGGCCTTTGTCGCTCATGCGCTGGGGCCGGCGCTGGCGCGGCGGCGGCAACGCACGCAGATCCTCGAATGGGACCATAACTGGGACCATCCGGAAGAACCGCTGGCCGTGCTGGCCGATCCGGCGGCGCGGCGCTTCATCGCCGGGGTTGCCTGGCACTGCTATGCCGGGGATCCCAAGGTCATGGCCGAGGTGCGCGCCGCCTATCCCGACACGCAGGTGTTCTTTTCCGAATGTTCGGGCGGCAACTGGTCGCCGAACTGGGGTGAGGCGATGGGCTGGATGTTCGACAACCTGATCATCGCCCCCTTGCGCGCCGGATCGCGCGGGACGTTGCTGTGGAATCTGGCGCTGGATGAAAACCACGGCCCGCACCTGGGCGGCTGCGGCGATTGCCGGGCGGTGGTGACGATCGACCGGGCCAGCGGCACGGTGACCCGCAATCTCGAATACTACGTGCTGGGCCATGCCAGCCGGTTCGTGCGGCCCGGCGCGCAGCGGATCGCCAGCCACGGCGGCGAGACGGCGGGCGCGGCCCACGCCGCGTTCCGCAATCCCGATGGCTCGCTGGTGCTGCTGGCGCGCAATGGGGGCAACATGCCGCTGGCCCTTGCCATCACCATGCAGGGCAAGGCATGGCGGCTGACCATGCCTGCCGGAGAAATCATCACCCTGGTCTGGCCCGCGTCGGGCCCACGGCGTTGATCGCGCGGCTGCGCGCACTGGGGATTACCGGCGCCTTCATCGCGGTGACGACGCTGTTCTGCGTCTGGGGCTTCATCTCGTCGAACAACGATCCGCTGATCGTGACCCTGCGCGCAGCGTTCCGGCTGAGCTATACCGAGGGGCTGGCGGTGCAGCTGGTCAGCTTCCTCGCCTATGGCGTGATGTCCCTGCCTGCCGCCGCGCTCAGCCAGCGGCTGGGCTTGCCGCGCACGATCCAGCTGGCCCTGCTGACCATGATTGCCGGCTGCCTGCTGATCCGCGCCGTGCTGCCCTGGCAAAGCTATGGCGCGATCCTGGCGGCGCTGTTCGTGCTGGCGGTGGGGATCAACGTGCTGCAGGTGGCGGCCAATCCGCTCGCCGCCGCGCTGGGGCCGCAGCAGACCAGCCATTTCCGGCTCAGCCTGGCGCAGGCGTTCAATTCGCTGGGGGTGGTGCTGGGCGCCCATTTCGGTTCAAGGGTCATGCTGGGCGAGCGCGAACTGGTGGCCCATCCTGGCGGGCTGAGTGATGCGTCGCAGCGCACCGAAGCGCTGGGCGCCGTGCACCATGCCTATGGCGTGATGGCGCTGGTGCTGGCCGTGCTGACGGTTTTTCTGTGGAGCCAGCGCCTGCGCATCACGGCTGCGGCCAGCACGATTGCGCCCGCGCCGTCGGTTTCGCCGCTGGCGGCGCTGCGCTCGCGTTGGGCTGTGGCCGGGGCCGTGGCAATCGGGCTCTATGTCGGCGCGGAAGTGTCGATCGGCAGCGTGATGATCAACTTCCTGCACCAGCCGGGGGTGCTGAACCTGCCGTTCGAGCGGGGCGGGGAAATGCTCGCCAACTTCTATTGGGGCGGGGCCTTGGCCGGGCGGTTCATTGGCGCCGCGCTGCTGACCCGGATCGCCGCGCCGCGCCTGCTGGGTGCGAACGCGCTGTGCGCCGCCGTGCTGTGCGGTGTCGCCATTGGCGGGCACGGGCCCGTGGCGGGCTATGCCGCGCTGGCGGTGGGGCTGTGCAATTCGATCATGTTCCCGACGATCTTTTCGATCACGCTGGAACGCGCCGGTGTGCCGCAAAGCGCCACCTCGGGCCTGCTCTGCCTGGCGATTGCCGGGGGCGCGCTGATCCCGCTGCTGGTCGGGCTGATCGCTGATGGCACCAGCCTGGCCCTGGCCTTCAGCGTGCCGCTGCTGGCCTACGGCGTGATCGCCAGTTTCGCGCTGCGCGCCGCGCGGGCCTAGCCGTGCGCGCCGAACTGGTTGGCGATGGCGGTGGTGATCCGCAGTGCCAACGCCTGCGCGCGTTCGATCGGGTCGATGAAATCGCGATGGATCGCGCCATAGCCGGTCGCCGCATCGTCGGGATAGTCGCTCGGTTCGGCCACGGTGAAATCGCCGATCTGCGGGAAGCTAACCGGAAAGGCCCGGCGCAGCTGAGCCAGCGCCTCGTCGATCCGCAGGGTAAAGACCATTTCCAGCACGTCCTCGCGTGCGATGTCGTTGGCGCGGCTGAAGGCCGGGACCGAGACCGCGCGCAGGAACATGTGTTGCAGCAGCGCCAGCCGCAGCGCCTGCAGCACGCCGAGTTGGCGGCGCGTATGCTCGCGCCCCGATAGCGGCGCCTCGTCCGGGATCAGGGCGAGCAGGCGGTGCAGCTTGAGCGCATCGACCCGCAGGCGCGAGGCGAGGCGGCGGAATACCCCGGTGCGATCGTCCTTGGTCAGGTATTCGGCCAGCGCCAGGCAGGCATCGGCAATATCCTGTTCCTCGCCGCGATAGGGGCGGCTGGCCCAATAGGCTGAATTGAACAGCTCGCCATAAGCGGCGACGGTCTTGATGCTGGCCAGCGCATTGGCGGCGCGCACCAGGCGAACCAGCTGGCGGCCGCGCTCGCTGCCACGCAGCAGACCGGCCAGTTCCTCGTAATTGCCTTCGGCCGCCGTGCCGAACCCGGCGATGACGTTGACCGGATAGCCCAGTTGCTGGAGCACCGCATTGTGCGGAATCGCGCGGATCTGGCGCAGGCTCATCTGGCGGTCGGCGGCCAGGTCCGACTGGCGGCGGCTCTTGCGGCTGCCGGTGTCGTTGAGCATCCCCAG
This sequence comes from Novosphingobium sp., assembly GCF_041905565.1. Lineage (GTDB taxonomy): Bacteria > Pseudomonadota > Alphaproteobacteria > Sphingomonadales > Sphingomonadaceae > Novosphingobium. The sequence goes on from NZ_JAYRKX010000004.1 coordinate 157,031, forward strand.
GCCGAACGCGGTGACCGCGCGGGCATAGGTCTGGCTGACCAGCTGGGCCTGCTGGAAGCGCCGGATCGCTCGGTAGAAATCGAGCGACAGATCGGTGCGGCGATAGAACGGATCGGTCGGCGCATCCGGATCGGTGCGCGCCGGGGCCAGCTCCGCAAAGCGGGTCAGCGTGGCCAGCGCCAGTTCCGGCGTGCCGAAGAACAGGTAGCCGTCGCCGCCCTGGAAACTGACTTCCGGTTCCAGCGCGATCCCCGCCCGCACGAAGCGCCGCCGCGCCCAGGGCGAGAGCGGCCAGGCCAGCCGGTCCGCGAAACTGCCGGGATGCGCGCCGCGCCCCATGCTTTCGCCGTGGGTGTTGAAGATCAGCGCCGCGACATCGCCCAGGCCATTGGATCGCATCGCTTCCGACAGGCGGCCTTGCAACCGCTCGATCGCCAGCGCCGCCGGGATCTGGCCGACGAAGCGCCCGGCATCGGAAAAGCCGGTCTGGATCGACACCCGCCCGCGCGCCTTGGCGTATTGGCGGTAGGCGTCCTCGGCCAGCAGCGCATCGAGGAACCGCCCGCCGTGTTCCAGCGCGCTTTCGGTTTCGAACAGCGGCGATACGTCAACCTTGTCGGCAATCCCGAACAGCCGCGCGAAGTAGAGCGCGGCGAGCATGGTGGTCGGCTGTTCGCATTCGGCCACCAGCATCCGGATCGGGGCATCGCTGTCCACGTGATGCAGGATCTGCACCATGGCGAGGAACTGGCGCACGGCGGTGCTGTTCTCGATCGCCAGCGCGGCGAAATTGCTGCGCAGCGGTCGCGCTTCGGCCAGCAATTCGCGCATCCGCACCAGCGCGGCCTGGCTGGCCAGATCGAGCGTGCCACTGGGATCGATCCGGCGGCGGATCGCGTTCTGCAACTGGCTGGAATTCACCCGGAAGTGGATCCAGCCCATGCCCAGCCCATCGGCGCGCATCGCTGCCGCGACAACCAGCAGCGCCTGCGCCTGCGCGTCCTCTGCCGTGGCGGCGAGCGCTTCCAGTTCGGCAATGACCGGGGCCAGGCTGGTCAGCTTGTCGGGATGATCGGCGGTCAGCGTGTTGGCCGCAGCCGACAGGGCGGCGGGATCGGACAGGTCGGCGGCGAACAGGGCCGCCATTTCCCCGGCTCGCGCGGCGGCACGGTCCAGCCGCTCGGCCAGCGCGGAGGCGCGATCACGCAGCGCTGCGGCATAAGTGTATAGCCGCTCGGCCTTTTCGGACAGGCGGTAGCGCAGCGATGTGGCCCAGGAAATGTCGGTGCGCCCGTCCATGTCATAGCCGACCCAACTGGCGAAGCGCAGCGGCAGCGGGGCCAGCTCCCGCCAGCGGCCGGGCCAGCGGCGGCGCGCTTCGGCAAACAGGCGGGTGTTGATCGCATCGCGTGCGGCCTGGGCGCGGGCAATCGCGGCCATCGCCTGCTCATGCTCACCGTCCAGTGTCAGCGCATCGCGGGCGTGGGGGGCAAGGCAGGCCGAACCGCTTTGCATCGACTGGTCGGTGGCGGTCCGGGCCACGGCGGCGGCCTGGGCGCTGGTCAGCAGGAAGGTGGGGTGGGCGGTGAACACCACGTGGACCAGCGCGCTGCGCCAGCGCGCGGCAAAGCTGTCAAAGTCGGCGTCCTGCGCTGCCAGCGCGCCAATCCGGTCAAGGTTGCCCGCGGGGTCCAGTGGGGCGACCAGCCGGGCCAGCCGGTCGGCGCGGGCAGTCAGCCCTTCGCATTCCAGTTCGGCCACCATCGCTTCAAGCTGGGCGAAATCCAGCTCGCCGCGTTCGATCCGCCGCGACAGTTCCAGCCCCAGCTGGAACACCGGGTTGAACAGCGGCGTATCGCGCGTTTGCTGGTGCAGTTCCTCAAGTCGGGCGTCGAGTTCGGCGATTTTGCTCATGCGCGGCTCCTGCGGGCGGGCAGGGCGGGGGCTAACACCCCGGGCCACACTGCACCATAGCGGGTGCCTGCGAATACGTCTGCGAGGGCGCCGCTGCTGCGCGCTAGAGGAAGTTGTTCGGCCAGATCATCGTGCGCCACATGTGGCTGCTCGGGCTGTCGTCCAGACCCAGGCCTTCTTCCGGCTGGCGGAAGTTGCGGGCGATGATGTCGATGAAGATTGCGGGATCGACCGGGTCCATGTCGTCGAAGAAGTAGATGTCGTTGATCGTGACGATGCGGCTGGTCATGTACCACTTGTGCGCCCGGGCCACGTCCATGTCGCGGCGCAGGTAGGCGGGCAATTCGTCGCGGTATTCCTGGCCGAAGAACCAGTCGTAATTGGCGGGGTAGTCGTAGCCCGCCGCCGGATCCGGCAGATAGCGCAGCGCCTGATGGTACTTGATCGCCCAGGCCACTTCCTCGCTGACATAGGGGGCGACGATCTGCGCGCTCCAGTAGCCGTGGTCGGGGCGGACCAGGCAGCCGTTGGAAATATCGTGCAGCAGGCAGGCCATGACCACAGTTTCGCTGTGCCCGCCGTCCAGCGCGCGTTTCGCGCTGCCCAGCAGGTGGCGGACGGTGAAATCGCCGAACCGGCAACGGAAGAAATCGAGCAGGGTGGGGCGTTCGGGCATGCGCGGCAAGGCGGGATTATCGCCCATCATCATCACCGCGTTGTCTTTCAGCTGGGCCAGCACCTGCGGTTCCGGATCGGGCGCACCCGTGCCGACCCAGCCGATCGGGCTGGACAGGATCAAGCGTTCGCGCCCGGCCTGGGGCCAGGGGAGATCATCACCGGGGGGATTGCCGCACATGCGCGAAGGTGTGACACCGAAGCGCTTGCCGTGCAATCATTGCAATCGATTGTTGTCCTTTGCCGCAAGGTGTGACACAAGGTGATTCCGGTGCCGGTCAGAGCGCCTGGGGAGAATGCCATGGAAGCCCTTCGTCCACGCCTGTCGCTGCCGCGCATCCTGGAAATGAACCTGGGGTTCCTGGGCCTGCAGTTCAGCTTCGGGCTGCAGCAGGGCAATATGGGGCCGATCTATTCCTATCTTGGCGCGGACGAGGCGCAGCTGCCGGTGCTGGGGCTGGCGGGGCCGGTCACCGGCCTGCTGGTCCAGCCGCTGATCGGCGCGCTGAGCGACCGGACGCAAAGCAAGTGGGGGCGGCGCACGCCCTATTTCCTGATCGGCGCGGTGCTGTGCGCGGCCGGGCTGTTCGCCATGCCGCTCGCCGCCTCGATCCTGATGGCGGCTTCGCTGCTGTGGATCCTGGATGCGGGCAACAACATCACGATGGAACCCTACCGCGCCTATGTTTCGGACCGGCTGAATCCGGACCAGCGCCAGGCCGGGTTCCTGACGCAGAGCGCGTTCACGGGCCTGGCGCAGTGCCTCGCCTTCCTGACCCCGTCGGTGCTGGTCTGGCTGGGGATGAGCCAGGACTGGGTGGATGAACACAACATCCCCTATACGACCCGCGCGGTGTTCTGGATCGGTGCGGTGCTGTCGCTGTCGACTATCGTCTGGTCGGTACTGCGCGTCCCCGAGCTGCCGCTGAGCGAGGCCGAGCGGCGCCATATCGAGGCCCAGCCGACCGGGCTTGGCGCCACCTTGCGCGAAATCGGCAGCGCGATCCGCGCTATGCCGCCGGCGATGCGCAAGCTGGGGGTGATGAGCCTGTTCCAGTGGTACGGCATGGCCGGTTACTGGTCCTACGTGATCTATTCGATCGGCCGCTCGGTCTATCAGACCAGCGATGCGACCAGTTCGGCCTTCCGCAGCGCGGTGCTGGCCAACGGGGAAATGGCCGCTTTCTACAACCTAGTCGCGTTCCTGGGGGCCTTTGCCATGGTTCCGCTGGCCAAGCGCTGGGGGGCAGGGCCGCTCCATGCACTGTGCCTGCTGCTGGGCGGGCTGGCGATGCTGGCGCTGCCGCATGCCGATACCAAGGCCATGCTGTTCCTGCCCGCGATCGGCACGGGGCTCGCCTGGGGATCGATCATGGGCAACCCCTATGTGATCCTGTCCAATGCCATCCCGGCGCAGCGCACCGGGGTCTACATGGGCATCTTCAACATGATGATCGTGATCCCGATGCTGCTGTTCGCCTTTGTCATGGGCGAACTGGACCTGGGCTTCGCCAAGCTGGGGCTGGGGGTTTACGAACATGTCCTGGGTCATGACCCGCGCAATGCGCTGTCGCTGTCGGGCGTCTGCCTGATCCTGGCCGCGCTGGCGGTGCTGTGGGTCCGCGAAGGGCGCGCCGGCGCGCAGGCACAGGCGGCCTGATCATGTCCGCAGCGCTGGTCCAGTTGCACAGCCGCGAAGCCAGCCTGGTGCTGGAAGCGCGCGAGGGTGCGCCGCCGCTGTGGCGCCACCTCGGCGCGCGGGTCGACGCTGCCGGACTGGCAGCGCTGGCCGATGGGCGCACGCCGGCCTCGTTCTCGCTCGATGAGGATGTGCCGTTTTCCACCGCACCGCCGGCGGGGCTGGGCTGGTTCGGGCTGCCAGCCGTCACCGTGCGGCGGGATGGCCGCTCGCTCGTGCCGGTGTGGCATTGCACCGCGCTTCACGCGGATGCGGCGCGGATCAGCCTGGTGCTGGAAGATGCCGCGACCGCGCTGCGGCTGGAGCGGCGCTTTGCCCTGGCGCCGGGCGGGGCCTTTCTGCTCGATGCCAGCCTGACCAACCTGGGGACTCAGCCGGTCTCGCTCGATCACCTGGCCAGCGCCCTGTTGCCGCTGTCGGCGCACAGTGCGCAGGTGGTGTCGTGGCATGGGCGCCACAATGCCGAACTGGTCGAGGCGGTTGAGCCGATGCCCCGCCAGATCTGGCGGCGCGAAGGGCGGTGCGGCCTGACCGGCCACGGCGGTGCCCCGGCCCTGCTGGTGCTGGAAGAAAGCGCGGGCGACCATGCCGGGCAGGTGCTGGCGCTGCAACTGGCCTGGTCGGGCGATAGCGTGCTGGCGATCGAGCGCGATGATGAAGGCTGCTGGCAGCTTGGCGCCGGGGCCGCGCTGGCGCCGGGCGAAGTGGTGCTGGGCCAGGGTGAAAGCTGGTCCGCCCCGCAGGCGATCGTAGCCGTGTCCACCCATGGGCGCAATGGCGCGATGGCGCAGCAGCACGCCGCCGTGCGTGCGCGGCTGGACTGGCCGGATGGCAGGATGCGCCCCCGCCCGGTCCATCTCAACAGCTGGGAAGCCTGCTATTTCGATCACGACGCCCAGCGCATTCTGGCCCTGGCCGAAAGCGCGGCAGCCATCGGGATCGAACGCTTTGTGCTCGACGATGGCTGGTTCAAGGGCCGCAGCGACGATACCGCCGGGCTGGGGGACTGGACCGCCGATCCGGTCAAGTACCCTGAGGGCCTGGGGCCGCTGGCGCGGCAGGTCACTGCCTTGGGGATGGAGTTCGGGCTGTGGGTCGAACCCGAAATGGTCAACCCCGACAGCGATCTCTACCGCGCGCATCCGGACTGGGCACTGGTCCTGCCAGGGCGCGAGCGGCCCACCGCCCGCAATCAGCTGGTGCTCGACATGGCCCGCGTCGAGGTGCGCGATTACCTGTTCGCGCGGCTTGATGCGCTGCTCGGCGCGCTGCCGATCAGCTACCTGAAATGGGATCACAACCGCGATCTGGCGCCCGCAGGCGGTGCGGCGCAGGTACGCGGCAACTATGACCTGCTGGCCCGCCTGCGCGCGGCCCATCCCGCGGTGGAAATCGAAAGCTGCGCCGGCGGCGGCGGGCGGTCCGACGCGGGAATCGCGCAGTTCACGCACCGGTTCTGGACCAGCGACAACATCGACGCGGTCAGCCGCGTGCCGATCCAGCGCGGGTTCCTGGCCTTCCTGCCGCCCGAGGTGATGGGCGCGCATGTCGGCGCCAGCCCGGCCCATGCCACGGGGCGCAGCCAGTCGCTGGCTTTTCGCGCGGCGGTGGCCATACCGGGGCACTTCGGCGTCGAGCTCGACCCGCGCCGATTGAGCGGGGCTGAGCGTGACGAGTTGGCTGGCTGGATCGCCTTCCACAAGCAGTGGCGGCACCTGCTGCACGGCGGCTGGACCCAGCTGGGCCAGGGTAACGACGGGCTGGTCTGGCAGGCGGCGGGGCAGGGTGATGAGTTCCTGCTGTTCGCCATTCGCACCGCCCCGGCGCTGGATCGCCGCCCGCAGCCGCTGCGCCTGCCGTTCCTGGCCGATGCTGCCGCCTGCACGTTCGAACTGCTGCGCATCGCCGGGGGCGAACATGGCCACGCCGCGCACAGCGCGCCGCTGTTCGCCGCGCCCGTGCGGCTGGCCGGATCGTGGCTGGCCCGGGCAGGACTGCCGCTGCCGCCGCTCAAGGCGGAAAGCGTGGCGATCTTCCACGGCAAGGTGCAGGCATGAGCGCGCCCGATACCCTGGCCGACCTGCCGCACCGCCGCCGCAACCTGCTGACCGGGGAATGGCTGCTGGTCTCGCCGCACCGCGCCAAGCGGCCGTGGCAGGGCGAGGCGGCGCCGCCCGCCGCCGCCCGTCCGCCCGCGCACGATCCGGCCTGCCACCTGTGCCCCGGCAATCTGCGCGCCACGGGCGAGGCGAACCCGGCCTATGACGGCACCTTTGTCTTCGCCAACGACTTTGCCGCGCTGCTGGGCGAAGGCGGCATGGCGCAGGGTCCGCAGGGCATCTTCGAAACCAGCCCGGCCACGGGCGAGGCCCGTGTGATCTGCTTTGCCCCTGATCATGGCGCCACGCTGGCCCGCCTGCCGCAGCAAGGCATCGCCCGCGTGGTCGATTGCTGGTGCGACTTGTCGGCCGAACTTGGCGCGCGCTGGACCCATGTCCAGCTGTTCGAGAACAAGGGCGCGATGATGGGCGCCTCCAGCCCGCATCCGCACGGCCAGGTCTGGGCGAGCGATTTCGTGCCCGAATTGCCCGCGCGCGAGGATGCCCGCCAGCGCGACTGGCTGGCCGCACGCGGCCAGGTGCTGCTGGACGACGTGATCGCAGCCGAACTGGCCGCGGCCGAGCGTGTGGTCGAGGTCAACGCGCATTGGCTGGCGGTGGTTCCGCACTGGGCCGCCTGGCCGTTCGAAGTGCTACTGATCGCCCGCGCGCCGGTGGCCCGGCTCGAGCAGCTGGACGGTGCGGCCCGCGCTGACCTGGCCGCGATCCTGTCGCGCCTGCTGCGCCGCTATGACGGGCTGTTCGCCTGCGATTTTCCCTATTCGATGGGCTGGCACGGCGCGCCGCATGCGCTGGGCGATGATTGTGCGCACTGGCGGCTCCACGCGCATTTCCTGCCGCCGCTGCTGCGTTCGGCCAGTGTGCGCAAGCACATGGTCGGCTTCGAGCTGCTGGGCGAGACCCAGCGCGACATCACCCCCGAAAGCGCGGCCGAGCGGCTGCGCGCGGTGGAGATCGACTGATGCCGACACGCCAGCGCGCGATCGATGGCTATGCCCGCCGGTTTGGCGAGGCGCCGCAGGGCGTGGCCTTTGCCCCCGGACGGGTCAACCTGATCGGCGAACATGTCGATTACAACGGCGGGCTGGTCCTGCCGATGCCGATCGCGGCTGGCACCTGGGTCGCCTATGGCCCCGGGCAGGGCGGGGTCGAGGCACTGGCGCTGGATTTCGACGGTGCCGAAGATGCCTTCCTGCCCGGGCAGCCCGCCCCGCACCAACCCGCCGACTGGCGCAGCTACCTGCGCGGCATGGCCGCCGGGCTGGCCGCGTGCGGCCTGCCTGTCGCACCCGCGCGGCTGGCGATTGCCGGATCGATCCCGCGCGGTTCGGGGCTGTCCTCTTCCGCGTCGCTGTGCGTGGCGCTGGGCCGGGCCTTTGCCGCTCTGACCGGCACGGAGTGGTCGGCAAGCGACCTGGCCCTGGCCGCGCAGGCAGCAGAGCATCAGTGGGCGGGCGTCCACTGCGGGATCATGGACCAGATGGCCGTGGCTGCGGGCGAGCCGGGCCATGCCTTGCTGCTCGATTGCCGCAACCTGGCCAGCCGCACCGTGGCGCTGCCGGCTGACTGGGCGGTGATGATCGTCCAGTCTGGCGTGCGGCGCGGGCTGGTCGATGGCCATTACAACGCCCGCCGCGCCGATTGCGAGGTGGCCGCTGCCGCGCTGGGAGTGCCCAGCCTGCGCGAGGCGAGCCTGCCGCAGGTCGAGGCGGCCGCGCTTGATCCCGTGGTGCGCCGCCGCGCCCGCCACGTGGTCGAGGAAATCGGCCGGACCCGGCAGGCGGTGACTGCGATCGAGGCGGCGGATCTGCCGACTCTGGGCCGGATCCTTGCCGCCAGCCATGCCTCGCTGCGCGAGTTGTTCGAAGTCAGCGTGCCGCCGGTCGATGACCTGGTCGGCGTGCTGCAGCGGGCCATCGGCGATGCGGGCGGGGCGCGGATGACCGGGGGCGGGTTTGGCGGCGCGGTCGTGGCCGTGCTGCCTGCCGCGCTGACTTCGCAGGTGCATGCCGCCGTGCTGGCCGATTACCGCGCGCCGGACGGCGCACCCATCCAGATCATGATCGAACAGACAGGCGGAGAGCCCGCCGGAGAAGGACAATGACCAGCAGTTCCAATGACGCCCTGCCATCCGGCGAAGATCGACGCGCCCGCCCGCAAGGCGTCGCGCGCTGGGCACCGCAATCGATTACTGGCGCTGAAATTCCGCTGATTACCGCGGCCGATGCGGCGCCGATCCTGCCGGGCCTTGACCTGTGGGACAATTGGCCGCTGGCGCACGAGGACGGCCGCGCCGTGGTGCACAACGGCCGCCAGTACTGGTTCTTCCTCAGCGCGCCGCGCTTTGCCGATCCCGGCCAGCGCCACGATGCCGCTCGCATCCGCCTCGCCTCGCTGGGTGCCGATGGCTGGCGCGATCACGGCAATGCCTTGCCGGATGGGTTCAATCCCGGCACCCGCGAATGGGCCGGCAGCGCCGTGCTGCACGATGACGGGACCAGCGTGACCTTGCTGTTCACCGCTGCCGGACGGCGGGGCGCCGCGCCCAGCTTTGAACAGCGCCTGTTTGCCAGCCGCGGGCGGCTGGGCGCCGATGGCCCCGGCGAATGGCAGGAGCCAGAGGAACTGGTGACGGCCGATGGCGCGCGCTACGTCGTGGCGCGCGAGGCCGAGGGCAAGCCCGGGCTGATCAAGGCGTTCCGCGATCCGGCCTGGTTCCGCGATCCGGAGACTGGCGAGCGGCACCTGCTGTTCAGTGCGAGCGCGGGCTGGGACGAGCATGACTATAACGGCGTGGTCGGCCTGGCCACGCTGCGCGACGGGCGCTGGCAGCTGGACGATCCGCTGGTCGAGGCGGTGGGCGTGAACAACGAGCTGGAGCGGGCCCACGTGGTGGTGCAGGATGGGCGCTATTACCTGTTCTGGTCCACCCAGCGCCGCACTTTTGCGCCAGACGGCGTGTCTGGTCCGAACGGTCTTTACGCCATGGTTGCGGAGCGCCTCTCCGGCCCGTGGTCTCCGGTCAACGGCAATGGCCTGGTCGCGGGCAATCCGGCCAGCGAGCCGACCCAGGGCTACAGCTGGTGGGTTACCGGCGAAGGCGCGGTGTGGAGCTTCATCGATCACTGGGGCATGCAGGGCCGCACGTTCGACGATCATCCCGAATTGCTGCGCAGCCAGTTTGGCGGCACCCCCGCGCCGGTGTTTCACCTGGCCTTCGCCGGGGACCGCGTGAGCATTGCCGGCTGAAGCACCCATGCGCCCGCAGTATCACTATGCGCCGGCCGCCAACTGGCTGAGCGATCCCAACGGCCTGGTCCACCACCAGGGCGAATGGCACCTGTTCTATCAATACAACCCTCACGGCGAGGATTGGGGCCACATGAGCTGGGGCCACGCGATCAGCACCGATCTGCGCCACTGGCAGGAACTGCCGCCCGCCCTGCTCGAGGATGAGCGCCACGCGATCTTTTCGGGCAGCGCGGTGGTCGATCACGCGAACACCGCCGGGCTGGGCGAGGAGGCGCTGGTCGCGTTGTACACCGGGGCGGTGGTCCACGGCGATCCGCATCAGGTGCAATGCCTTGCCTGGTCGGGCGACCGGGGGCGCAGTTGGACCAAATATGCCGGCAATCCGGTGATCGACCGCGCGATGGCGGATTTCCGCGATCCCAACGTGTTCTGGCACGCGGCCACGCAGCGCTGGATCATGGTGGTGGTGCTGTCGAACGAAAACCGCGCGCTGATTTATGCCAGCCACGATCTGCGGCAGTGGGACGAACTGTCGGTGATCCACGGCGCGGGCGCCCCGGGCGAGGTGTGGGAATGCCCCTTGCTGATCGAACTGCCGGTCGAAGGCACGGACGAAACGCGCTGGCTGTTCAAGGTGGACGCGCTGCGCGGTGCGCCGGGTTCGGGAGCGCTCTATCAGACCGGCACGTTCGACGGGGTGCGCTTTCACCCGGACGGGCCAGCGCTCGAGCCGTGGTGGCAAGTGGCCGACATGGGCAGCGATTTCTATGCCGCGATCGCCTGGCACGAACCGCGCGATGCGGCGGGGCGGCCGCTGTGGATCGGCTGGATGGGCAACCATGCCTACCAGGGGCGCCTGCCCCGGCAGGGCTGGCGCGGCGCGATGAGCCTGCCGCGCCGCCTCTCGCTGGTGCGCGCGGGCGAGCGGCACGTGCTGCGCCAGATCGTTGATCCGGCGGCGGTGAGCGGCGTACCCCTGGCAGAGGCCGACACGGCGCTGGTGCCGCTGGCCTGCTGCCTGCGCCTGCCCGGCGCATCGCGGTTCGCCGCGACCCTGACCGATGCGGAGGGGCGGCTGCTGGTGGTGGAACGCCGCGATGATCAGCTGACCCTGACCCGGCGCGATCCCGCCTCGCCCTTCCTCGATGCGGTGCGGCATGCGCGGGTTGACGGGGACGGGCCGCTCGACCTGTGGCTCGATGCGGGCAGCGCGGAACTGCTGGGTGACGATGGCCGGCTCAGTGTGACAGTGCAGCACCGCATGGCGGGTGACCGGCTGGCGCTGCGCTGCCTGACCGGGGCGGCGCTGGCGGCCTAGGCCGTATCGCGCCGCACCAGCAGGGGGGCCATTTCGACCGAGGGCGCGTCCTCCCCGGCAATCCGGGCGAACAGCGACTGGACCATGGTGCGCGCACCCTGCGGCACGCTCTGGCTGATCGTGGTCAGGCGCGGGATAGTCTGTTCGGCCAGCGGCAGATCGTCGAACCCGGTTACCGGCACATCATCGGGCACGCGGATGCCCTGGTCGGCCAGCGCGCGCACCGCGTGCATCGCGATCAGGTCCGAAGCCGCCGCGATCCCGTCGACCTTGCTGCGGATGGTGGCCATGTGGCCCGCGATTTCCTCGGCCATGATGTCCGATGCAAGGTGCGTTTCCAGCACCTGCGGCGCGGGCAAGCCTGCCGCGCTCGCGGCATCGCACAGGCCCTGGTAGCGCTGGGACAGCTCGGGCGCGTGGACTTCACCCAGGAAGGCGAGCTGCCGGCAGCCGCGCGCGATCAGGCAATCGCCCGCCAGCCGGCCGCCCTTGCGATTGTCGACCCCGACGGTGCAATGGCGCTGCCCCGGCTGGTGACTGCCCCAGACGACCATCGGCTTGTAATATTCGGCCACACGCTCGATCGCTTCGAACTGGTCGGACTGGCCGATCAGCAGCACGCCATCGAGCATCCCGGAATCGACGATCCGTTCCAGCCAGTCTTCCTCGTCCGGGATGACGCGCGACAGCATGATGTCATAGCCATTCTCGGTCAGCGCATCGGCCAGATGGCCCAGGATGGTCATGAAGAACGGGTCGGAAAGGTGCTGGCGGCGTTCGTGCCCCAGCGGCACGACCACGCCGATCACGCGGGTTTCCTGCACGCGCAGGCGGCGGGCCATCTGGTTGGGGCGGAACCCGTGTTCGCGGGCCAGGGCCTGGATCCGCTCGCGCGTTTCCTGGTTGACCAGGGTCTTGCCGGCCAGGGCGCGGCTGACGGTGCCGGTCGACACCCCGGCGATGCGCGCCAGTTCGGCGATATTGCGAATGCGCCCCTTGGGGGGACTGGGCAGGTTCATTGGCTGTTCGCCATTGCGGGCTGTTGCATGGGGGACTGCTGATGAATGGTCATCCGGACTGGCCCTGTCAACCTTGCCAGCCCCTTTCTGTTGCCGAACCGCCACAGAGGCGCCTTGATTACAATCGATTGAAGAATCTTTTTGCAATCGATTGTCACATATGCGACTGGACAATCCGACTTGCTGTCACGCAAGCGATTCTGACCCGAGGGGAGAGGAAATGAACAAATCCAGCCTGAAGAGCTGCGTCTCGGCCGCGTCGATCGCGGTGATGACGCTTGTCGCCATGCCTGCCCAGGCGCAGGACGCGCCGGCCGATGAAGCCGTCGTTGGCGCGCTCGACGAAATCGTCGTTACCGCTTCGGGCCGCGACAAGACCCAGCTCAACACCTCGGTTTCGGTGACCAGCGTCGGCGCGGACCTGATCGAGGCGATGAAGCCCAGCTCGGAAGCGGAAGTGTTCCGCATGATCCCCGGCATCCAGGTGCCCGGCACTTCGGGCCCGGGCGGCAACTCGAACATCGCGGTGCGCGGCCTGCCGGTCGCGACCGGTGGTTCGCCGTTCGTCCAGATCCAGGAAGATGGCCTGCCGACCGTGCTGTTCGGTGACATGCAGTTCGGCAACAACGACTACTGGACCCACTTCGACAGCACCGTGGCGCGCGTGGAATCGGTGCGCGGCGGCGGTTCGACAACTTATGCCTCGCAGGCGCCGGGCGCAGTGATCAACTACATCTCGAACACCGGCGAAAAGGAAGGCGGCGCGGTCCAGCTGTCGACCGGTATCGGCTACAACGAAACCAAGGTCGATTTCCGCTATGGCGGCCCGATCAACGACACGCTGCGCTTCCACCTGGGCGGCTACTTCAAGTCGGGCCGCGGCCCGCTCAAGGCCGATTTCAACGTCTCGCGCTCGGTCCAGGTCAAGGGCAACCTGACCAAGACCTTCGACGACGACAAGGGCTACTTCCGCCTGCTGGTCAAGGTGGCCGACACCCGCGAGCCGAACTACACCGGCGCCCCGGCGCTGGCCACGCTGGCCAACGGCAAGTTCGAAAACGTCCAGCCGTTCCCTGGCTTCGATGGCCGCAACAGCTCGAACTATTCGATCTACAACAAGGACATGATCATCCTGAACCGCACCGGCCAGCTGGAAAGCACGCCGATGAGCGGGATCAGCACCAAGGCGACCGCGCTGGGCGGGCAGTTCCACTACGAAGCCAGCGATGCGATCACCATCGACAACAACATGCGCTGGACCAAGATGAGCGGCAGCTTCGCCTCGCCGTTCAACAACGTCAGCCGTGCAACCGGCATCGTCGGTTCGGTGCTGTCGCTGAACGGCACGCCCTATGCCACGGTCGGCTCGATCCGCTATGCCTCGGGCCCCAAGGCGGGCCAGGTGTTCACCGGCACCTATGTCGATAACAACACCAACGTGCGCACCAACATCCGCGACGTCGGCAGCCTGGCCAACGACCTGACGCTGGCCGCCAAGTTCCAGACCGATTTCGCCCGGTTCACCGCGCGCGCCGGGTTCTTCTACATGAACCAGGACATCGCGATGGACTGGCACACCAACAAGAGCCTGCGCGAAATGTCGGGCAACAACCCGGCCCAGCTGGACCTTTACAGCACCACCGGGGCCAAGCTGACCCAGGACGGGATCGCCGGCTACAACAACAACTGGGGCAATTGCTGCGCCCGCGACTATGACCTGTCCTACACCAACACGGCGCCCTATGCCGCGCTGGAACTGGATGCGGATCACTTCGCGGTCGATGGTTCGGTCCGCTTTGAACGGGTCAAGGCTTCGGGCGGCGGCAGCCAGGGCGGCAACGAGTTCTTCGTCAACGCGAACGGCGTGAACATCCCGGCGATCACCAGCAACGGTGCGCGCGAAGTGCTCAACTACAGCCGCAGCTACACTTCGTGGACGGCGGGCGCGCTGTGGAAGGCGAACAGCAACACCTCGCTGTTCGTCCGTGCCTCGCGCGGCGGGCGCTTCAACTCGGATCGCCAGACCTTCGGCGGCAAGATCGCCAGCGACGGTTCGCTGTGCACCGGGGCGATGGCCAAGGCGGGCACGATGGGCTGCGCGGCGGACGGCGTCACCCCCTCGGTCGACTTCGTCAAGCAGTACGAGCTGGGCCTGAAGAACCGCGGCGGCCTGCTGGGCGGGCGCTACACGCTGGAAGCCACTCTGCTGAAGGGCAGCTTCAAGCAGAGCACCTTCGAACTTTCGGCCACCCGCTGCCCGGGCGGCGCGGGCGGCTGCGTGATCGATGCGCGCTACAAGTCGTGGGGCCTCGAAATGTACGGCACCTACAGCAACGGCGGCTTCAGCCTGGTCGGCAACGCCACCTGGACCAAGCCGACCCGTTCGGGCGTCGATGCCACCGGCAAGCCGACCCCGTTCGTCCGGGCGCAGTACATGCCTGACCTGGTCTACACCCTGCAGGCCAGCTACGACTTCGACGACATGGTGACCTTCGGGGTCAACACCACCGGCCAGTCGAGCATCGTCGACGATGCCGGCCGCCAGTATCCGGGCGGTGCGGTGTTCGGGGCGAACCTGCGCGTGTCGCCGGTCGAGAACCTGGAACTGGGGATGCAGGTCTACAACCTGTTCAACCGCTATGATCTGCGCGGCAGCGGCGGCGTTGCCGACCTGTCGGTCAGCCCGGCGGTGATCGGGACCGGCCCGGCGCTGGGCCGCACCTGGACCGCTTCGGTCAAGTACAGCTTCTAAGTTACCGAGTGTCCCGGATGGTTGCCTCCCAGCCATCCGGGGTGTCTTTCCACCCTTTCCACGGGGGCAGCCGCAAGGTTGCCCCCGTCTTTTTTGCGTGCAACTGATCGCGCGATGACACCCGAACAGAGCCAGATCGTTGCCGCGCTGGACGCCGAACTGGCGCGGGCGCTGCGCGGGCCCGATCCGGCGGCGCGGGCGGCGCGGCTTGACCTGTGCCGCCGCGCGCTGGGGCAGGGGCTGGCCGGGCAGGCGGGGGCACTGCTCGCCGTCATGGCCCGGGCCGCTCCGGCCGATGCCGACCTTGCACTGCTGCACGGCGTGGCCTTGCGCCAGGTGCAGCGTCTGCCCGAGGCGCTGGCGGTGTTCGAGGCGGCCCAGTCTGCCGGCGTCGCCGATCCCGCCCTGTTGCAAGGCATCGCCCAGACCCGCTACGAGGCGGGGCTGCCTGCCGCTGCCCACTTTGCCGCAGCGCTGGCGGCCCAGCCGGGCAACGCCGATCTGCTGCGCCTGCAGGCTGCCGCGCTGGCTGCCGAAGGTGACGTGCCGGGCGCCGAAGCGCTGCTGGAGGCTGAACTAGCGCGCAATCCCGGCTGGCTGGACGGGCACAAGGCGCTGTCCGTGCTGCGCTGGACCGTGGGCGACCAGGCCCGCTTTGCGGAGAGTTACGCGGCGGGCGTGCAGGCCCAGCCCGGCAATGCCGAGCTGTGGCTGGGCTGGTTCCGCGCGCTGACCCAGGCGCGCGACTGGGCCGGGGCGGGGGACATGCTGGGCCGGGCAGAGGCCGCGCTGGGCCGCAGTCCTGCCCTCGCGGTGGCGCAGTTGCTGGTCGCCAGCGAAAGCGGCGATGCGGCGCGGACCGAGGCCCTGCTGGCTGAATGCGCGGGCCTGCGCGGTGAAACGATCGACCTGATCCGCATCCGCCACTACCTGCGCCAGCGCCGGCTGAAGGAGGCGGAAGGCGTTGCCCTGCCGCAGCTCATCACCCCCAGCGCGGCGGTGTTCTGGCCTTACCTGTCGCTGGTCTGGCGCCTGGCCGGTGACGCGCGGTGGGAATGGATCGACCGACCGGATCAGTTCATCCGCCCGCTGCCGGTCGACCTTTCCGGCGCTGACCTTGCCGAACTCGCCGAAGTGCTGCGCGGCCTGCACGTGATGGAGCGGCCCTATATCGAGCAGTCGGTGCGCGGCGGCACCCAGACCGATCGATCGGTGATCCAGCGGCATGAACCGATCATCCGTCTGGCCAAGGCGCGCTGGCTGGCGGCGCTCCGGGACTATGTCGATGGCCTGCCGCCGTTCGAACAGGGCCACCCGCTGCTGGGCCAGCCGCGCGGCGAACTGCTGGTCGAAGGCAGCTGGTCGGTCCGCCTGCTGCGCCAGGGGCATAACGTGCCGCACAATCACCCGGTCGGCTGGATCAGCACCGCGTTTTACGTGTCCCTGCCAGATCCGGCGCAGATGGGCCCGCCGCCCGCCGGGCACATCGCCTTTGGCACCCCGCCCGAAGACCTGGGCCTGGACCTGCCGGCCTATGCCACGATCGCGCCGCAGCCGGGGCTTTGCGCGGTGTTCCCATCGACCATGTGGCACCGCACCATGCCGTTCGCGGAAGGCGAGCGGCTGGTCATGGCGCTGGACCTGAAGCGCCCGCGCTGGTGAGCGCGCGAGCCGGGCCTGCAATCGATTGCTGAATAGACTTGATCGCGCCGCGCGGATCAGGGATGACAGCGCCAAGGAGAGTGCGATGCAGCAAGGCGATTCCATCCGTTCGATCGTGATTGTCGGCGGCGGCACGGCCGGCTGGATGACGGCGGCGGCCCTGGCCAACGCGATCCGGACCGGCTGCGCGATCACCCTCATTGAAAGCGACGAGATCGGCACCGTCGGGGTGGGGGAAGCCACGATCCCCCCGATCCGCACTTTCAACGAAACGCTGGGCATCGATGAGAACGACTTCATCAAGGCCACGCAAGGGTCATTCAAGCTGGGGATCCAGTTCGTCGGCTGGGGCAGCGAGCAGAGCCGCTATTTCCACCCGTTCGGCACCCACGGCCGCAATTTCGATTTCGTGCCCCTGCACCAGTACTGGATCGCCGCCCACCAGCAGGGCCGCGCGCCCGATCTGGACGAGCTGTGCATGGCCTGGGCGGCGGCCAAGCGGGGCAAGTTCGCGCACCCGGTGCAGGACCCGCGCTCGGTCCTGTCGACCTTCGACTATGCCTATCACTTCGATGCCGGGCTCTATGCGCGGTTCCTGCGAAGCTATGCCGAAGCGCGCGGGGTGACGCGGATCGAAGGCAAGATCGCGGACGTGGCGCTGCACGGCGAAAGCGGTCACGTTAGCCATGTCACGCTGGAGGACGGGCGGCGGTTCGATGCCGACCTGTTCGTCGATTGTTCGGGCTTTCGCGGGCTGCTGATCGAAGGGGCCTTGCAGACCGGCTACCAGGACTGGACCCACTGGCTGCCGTGCGACCGGGCCGTGGCCGTGCCCTGCGAACGGGCGGGCGAATTCACCCCTTATACCCGCTCCACCGTGCGCCCGGCGGGGTGGCAATGGCGCATCCCGCTGCAGCACCGCACTGGCAACGGCTATGTCTATTGCAGCCAGTTCGTCTCGGACGACGAGGCGGCGGAAACGCTGCTGGCGAACCTTGATGGCAAGGCCCTGGCCGATCCCAGGCCGCTGCGTTTCGTCACCGGGCGGCGCAACCTGTTCTGGAACCGCAACGTGGTGGCGATCGGTCTGTCGGGCGGGTTCATGGAGCCGCTGGAATCGACCTCGATCCACCTGATCCAGGCGGGCATTGCCAAGCTGCTGGCGCTGTTCCCCGACCGCAATTTCGACCCGTTGGTGACCGAGGAATACAACCGCATCGCGGTGGGCGAATTCGAGCGGATCCGCGATTTCATCATCCTGCACTACAAGCTGACCAGCCGCACCGATACTGAGCTGTGGCGCTATTGCGGGGCGATGGACGTGCCCGATACCGTCACCTGGAAGATCGAGCATTTCCGCCGCCACGGCCGGTTGGTGCAGCGCGATGCCGACCTGTTCGGCCCGCCGAGCTGGCTGGCGGTGCATGTCGGCCAGGGCAACCTGCCGCAGGGCATGGACCCGCTGCTGCCGCTGCGCGGCAACGATCCGGCCGATTACCTGCTCAAGCTGGAAGGCGCGCTGGTCCGCGCGGCCGAAGCCATGCCAAGCCACGCGGACTGGATCGCCCGGCACTGCGCCGCGGCCTGAGACCGCGCGGCAATCAGCCGAGCGCCTGCCGTCCCAGCGCGATAGCCCCGGTAATCCCGGCATCGTCACCCAGGGCGGGGCCGACGATATAGCGTTCCAGGCCCGGATCGAGCTGCGGCGCCTGGATGTAGCCCGCCAGCCGCGTTTCGACCGCGCGGCGCAGCGCGGGGATCAGACCGGGGGTCTTCATTACCCCGCCGCCGAAGATCAGCCGGTCGGGCATGTGCAGCAGCACCAGGCTGACCGCCAGCTGCGCGACATAGCCGGCGATGAGTTCCACCTTGTCGGCCGGGCTGCCCAGTTCCGACAGGCTTTGCCCCCAGCGCGCCTTGATCGCCGGGCCGGCCGCCAGCCCTTCCAAGCAGTCGTGATGGTAGGGGCAAAAGCCGACATAGGGATCGACCGCGTGGTCGTGCGGCACGGGAATGTGGCCGCTTTCGAAATGGGAAAAACCCATGATCGAACGGCCATGACGCAGCACGCCCGAGCCGATTCCGGTGCCCACCGTGGTATAGGCCAGGGTCGCGCAGTCGCGGCCCGCGCCGGCCTGCCATTCGCCCAGCGCCGCGCCGTTGACGTCGGTATCGACCACGATCGGTGCGCCGAACCGGCCCAGCACATCATGGAACCGCGCCCCGCTCCAGCCGGGCTTGGGCGTGGTGGTGAACGTGCCATAGCTGGGCGATGCGGGATCGATGTCGATCGGTCCGAAGCTGGCCACGCCGAAGGCGGCAATGGCCCCATGCGCCGCGCTGGCCTGTTCGAAGAAACGGGCCACGGCGGGAAAGCAGGTTGCCGGGGTTTCGGTGGGAATGCGGGTGCGCGCCAGGATGGTGCCATCTTCCTGCGCCAGCGCGACCACGAACTTGGTCCCGCCTGCTTCCACTGCGCCGATCAGTCTTTGTGCCATGGCCCCTGCTCGCACCTTCGCCGCGTGTCTGCAATCCATTGCATACGAATTAGCCGGGCGCCTGCCGAAATGCTGCCAGCCGGACCACCGCTTCGTCCAGCGTGGCGTCCTGCTTGGCGAAGCACAGCCGCAAGTAGCCCTGCGGCGCGTTTTCGGCATAAAAGGCGCTGACCGGGATCGAGGCGACCCCGGCCGCGCGCAGCAGCCGCTCGGCCAGCGCCGCGTCATCGCCCGCTGGCAGGCCGCTGGCGGCCAGGTCGATGATCACGAACCAGGTCCCCGCCGCTGGCAGCACTGCAAAGCCCGCCGCGCGCAGCCCGTTGACCAGCCGCCGCCGGGCATGTTCATAGCGCTGGCGGTGCGCCCGGTGCCAGGCGGGCGGCAGGTTCAGGCCCTCGGCCGCGGCCCATTGCAGCGGAGTGGCGGTGGTGAAGGTCAGGAACTGGTGCTGCTGCGCGGCCGCCGCCAGCAGGCGCGGCGCGGCGGCGATCCAGCCGATCTTCCACCCGGTCATCGAGAACAGCTTGCCGGCCGATCCGATCTTGAGCGTCCGTTCGCGCAGCACCGGAACCTGCAGGGTCGAGGTCATCGCCGCCCCGTCCAGCACCATGCCCTCCCACACCTCGTCCGATATGACGTAGAAGCCGTGGACCTGTGCCAGTTCGCCGACCCGCTCCAGCGTGGCCCGGTCAAGCAGCGCGCCGGCCGGGTTGTTGGGGGTATTGAGCACGATCGCCCGCGTGCGCGCCGTGATCGCCGCTTCCAGCCGGCCCGCGGGCAGGGTCCAGTGCGGCGGCTCCAGGCTGACCAGCACCGGCACGCCGCCGGCGCGCAGCACCAGCGGCAGGTAGGCATCGTACAGCGGCTGGACCAGGATCACCTCGTCCCCCGGACGGACAATGCCCAGGATCGCGGCGGCCAGCGCCTCGGTCGCGCCGGAGGTGACCATCACCTCGTCGGGCGAAAGGTCCACGCCCTGTTCGCGCCGGTAATAGTTCGCCACCGCCTCGCGCAGCTGCGGCAGGCCCCGCATCGGCGGGTACTGGTTCGAACGGGTGCGCAGCGCGGTGCAGGCCGCCTCGACCAGTTCATCCGGCTCGGCCATGTCGGGAAATCCCTGGCCCAGGTTGATCGCGCCCAACTCCTGCGAAAGGCGCGACATGCGTTCGAACACGGTGGTGGTCAGGGCGGGAAGATCGTCGGCGTTGTGCATCGTTTGCAACCATTCGCCGGGCGGGGCTTCGCGTCAAGCCGGGAGGCCCTGTGCAAGTGCTTGCAGGACGGTGCCAGAATCAGGCCCGCGATGCCGCAATGCAGCATCGCGCGGCAGGGCCGCAAGAGTGGTGGAAAAGTCGCAATTCTGCGGGTTTCAGACCAGCTCACTGTGGCTATTACGTTACGGAAAGCGGCGAAACTAACGGGGCGATTAAAACGGGTTGTCAAGCGCCCTCCATGGTGTTCTATTCGATTTTGCAACCGCCCGGTAAAGGGACGGGCAAATGAGGAGAGAGGGCTGATGAGGGTGAAGCTGACCCTGCTTGCTGGCGCATGTGCCGGCGCAATCGCGTTTCCTGCCTATGCGCAGAATGCCGCTGACGACAAGGACGACGGTACCGAGATCATCGTTACCGCACAGCGTTCGAACCAGCGTCTGCAGGATGTTCCCATCGCCGTTTCGGCCTTCAACACCGAAGCGCTCGAAAAGCAGCAGATCAAGAATACCTCTGACCTTCAGCTGACCCTGCCGAACGTCACTTTCACCAAGACGAACTTCACGTCGGCCAGCTTCACCATTCGCGGCATCGGCGACCTGTGCGTCGGCGTGACCTGCGACAGCGCCACCGCCATCCACCTGAACGACGCGCCGCTGTTCGGCACCCGTCTGTTCGAAGGTGAATTCTACGACCTGACGCAGGTCGAAGTTCTGCGCGGTCCGCAGGGCACCCTGTTCGGCCGCAACGCGACTTCGGGCGTGGTCAACTTCCGCACCGCGCGCCCCGACCTGTCGGGCATGTCCGCTAGCGCCGATGCCGAATACGGCAACTACAACGGCATCAAGTTCAAGGGCATGGTCAACGCTCCGCTGAGCGATGCGATCGGCGTGCGCCTGTCGGGCTTCTACCTGAACCGCGACGGCTACACCAAGAACCTCTACGACAATTCCAAGATCGACGACCGCGACATGTACGGCCTGCGCGGCTCGCTGCGGTTCGAGCCGGGCACCGGCACCACCATCGACCTGATGGCCCAGTACTTCCACGAACGCGACGCGCGTATGCGCATCCAGAAGCAGCTGTGCCAGCGCGACCCGACCGGCGTGCTGGGCTGCCTTTCGGGCGGTCGTCCGTATGAAACCACCAATTCGAACACCACGTTCGTGGGCGTGCTGACGTCGAAGGAATTCTTCGCCACCCAGGGCCTGCCGACCAGCCTGGCGCTGGGCAGCATCTACGGTCCGGACATCTACACCGGTGTGGTCAATCCGGCCGACGTGCGTACCGTCAACACCGACTACAAGCCCAGCTACTACACCCAGGAATGGATCGTGCAGGGCAGCATCGACCAGGAACTGGGCAGCGGCCTTTCGCTCAAGGTCAGCGGCAACTACCAGAAGGTCGATCTGGACTCGCAGCAGGATTACAACCTGTCGGTCGCCAACCGTTCGGTCTATGCCACGGGCCTGAACACGCTGGCTGCCCTGGCTGCTGGCGCTGGCGCTCCGGCCCTGCCGGGCGCGGTGCTCTCGCCGGTCGCCTCGAAGCTGATCCCGAACGGCCCGAACGGCGTGCTCTGCACCTCGCTGGCTGAAGAAACCGGCACCGGGGTGTTCGGCGGGCATGCGATGTGCTCCAGCTCGCCGCAGGATTTCGACCGTTCGAACCAGTACCAGACCAGCTGGTCGGCTGAAGCGATCCTCTCGTCGAAGTGGGACGGTCCGTTCAACTTCCTGCTGGGCGGGATCTACAGCAAGCTGCACCTCAAGGAGAACAGCTACTACATCGACTCCTTCGGGATCGACTACTTCACCGGTGTGGTTGGCGCGCTCAGCTCGGGCGGGGCCGGTTACCTCGGTACGCCGACCTATCGCAACAACTCGGACGACATGGTCGTCAAGAGCTACGGCATCTTCGGTGAAGCCTATTACCAGTTCAACGATCAGCTGAAGCTGACCCTTGGCCTGCGTTACAACAACGACGACAAGCAGCTGTCGGCCCGCACCACGCTGGCCAGCTTCCTGGTGCCGTTCGGCTCGACCAATGCCTACGCCTCGCCCTTCATCAGCGGCTATGACGCTGACGCCGGGCTGGCAGGCAACCAGCCGTTCCAGGTGCGCAGGGTGAAGTTCAGCGAATGGACTGGCCGTGCGGTGCTGGATTACCAGATCACCCCGGACAACCTGCTCTACTTCTCGTACTCGCGGGGCTACAAGTCGGGCGGCATCAACCCGCCGCTGTCGCCGGTGTTCTCGGTTCCGGAAGGGTTCAAGCCGGAATTTGTCGACGCCTTCGAAATGGGCTCGAAGAACACCTTCGGCAAGGTTCAGCTGAACCTCACCGGGTTCTACTACAAGTACAAGGACCTGCAGCTGTCGCGCATCGTGGCTCGTACCTCGGTGAACGACAACGTCAGTGCCAACATCTGGGGCCTGGAAGCCGAAGCGATCATTCGCGCCACGCCGGAACTGACGCTCAACATGAACGCCAGCTACCTCAACGCGAAGGTTTCGGAAGACAAGTTCCTGGCCAACCCGCGCGATTTTGGCGGCGGCCGTGCGGACTCGGTGATCATCAAGGATATCACCAACGGCGCGAACTGCGCCGTGGCGCCGAACACCGCGGGCAACGCGGCCGGTTCGAACGGGTTCGTCAACCAGGTCAACACCATCATCAACGCGGGCCTTGCGGCCCCGCTGAAGGCTGGTGCGGGCCTGCAGCCGACCACGGCCTTCCCGGCCAACGGCGGCATCAAGTCGACCGGCGCGTTCGGTGTCTGCGCGGTGCTCAGCGCCCTCGCGCCGACCCTTGGCGCTTCGTTCGGCGGCGTGACGGTCTATTCGTCGGGCATCACCAGCAACATCAAGAACAACAAGCTGCCCGGCGCGCCGGACTACAAGTTCTCGGCGGGCGTGCAGTATGCTGCTCCGCTGTCTGGTGACATGACCCTGACCCCGCGTGCGGACTTCATCTACACCGGCAAGTCGTTCGGCAACATCTTCAACGGAACGGTCAACGAGATCCCGAGCTTCACCCAGGTGAACGCCCAGCTGCAGCTCGATGGCCCGGACAAGAAGTGGTACGCCCGCGCCTGGGTCCAGAACCTGTTCAACAAGGACTCGATCACCGGTCTCTACGTGACCGACCAGTCCTCGGGTAACTACACCAACATCTTCACGCTCGAACCGCGCCGTTACGGCATCACTGCGGGCGTCAAGTTCTAAGCACTCCTGGGAGGGATGCTTATCGGGGCTCCGGGCTTAGTGCCCGGAGCCCCTTTCTTTTGCCCGCTCGGCGCCAGCGCCGGACCGCTCCGGGCAGCTGTCCCGGTTTGGCGCAGCGGCTGGCGTATGCGCCTTGACTTGCCCTGCATCCCCGGCTCAATCGGCGGCGGATCGCATGGAAAAATGACAATGAATGATCGGACGGCCAGCGCTGTTGCCGCCTGGCAGGAACAGCTGGCGGAAATCGCCTTCAATTGCGCGGCGGCATCAACGGCTGAAGCGGCGGACCTGATCCTCGCAACGCGTGATCTGCTGGCCAGCGCTCCCGGCGAATGGGGCCGCCGGTTTGCCGGTCTGCCGGATCGCGCGGCCCTTGCCGCCCTGATCGCGGCTGGCGCAACCACCACCGCCGCCCTGTCGCTAGTCGAAGGAAGGGCGGGTTTCCTGTTGTCGCAGGCCCAGGCCGGCTGCCCGCTGGCAACCGTGGTGATCGAAGGTCTGACCGGCGAGGCGAGCGCTGAAGGCGATTGCCTGGCGACCGCCCTGCTGGGCGCACTGACGGCGGCCCTGGCCGGTCCCGCGCTCAAGCTGCAAGGCGCCCAGTCGGTGTCCGCTCCGGCGCCTGGGGTCCGGCTCAACTGATCCGTTCATCCTGAAAAGGGGACGCCCCGGCCGGGACGGGACGGTGGCCGGGGCGTCGGGGATCGGAACAGTTATCGTGGTACCAGGCTTCCTTCCAGGTCATGATTGGCGCCGGGCGTTGTTCCCTGCGCAAGCCCTGGATAGGACCAACATGGTTACGGCCGCGCTAGGCCCGCACCCGGTATGAATCCCTAGTAGGGATCAGGCGCGCAGGCGCTGCTGCAACTTGTCCATGCCGATCCGCTCCACCCCGCTGGCGGCGCTATCGGCCTGGAGCAGCGCGGCAATCGCGTGCTGTTGCTGGGCGATCAGGTCGATCGATTGCAGCGCTGTCAGGTGGCGTTCCACGAAGGCCGGATCGGCGCACAGTTCCGCGCCCAGGCGTTCGATTTCGTTCCCCAGTTCCGCCAGGATCGCGGCGGCGCGCTGGATGATCGCGGCGTGGGCGATGGCGTCCGGCATGGCGTCAGGCCGCCTCGGGCAGTTCTTCGTTCGCGCTCAGCGCGGCGAGGTTGAGCACCTGGACCATGTGATCGTCGATCGCGGCCAGCCCTTCGAGGAACTGCACCACGCTGTCCGATCCGGTCGCCGGGGCGGGCTGCAGGGCATCGCCCGGCAGGGTCACGATGTCGCTGACCGATTCGACGATCCAGCCGCTGACCTGGCCGCCCAGCTGGGTGACGATGATCGCATGGCGCGAGGTTGCCTCGGTCGGGGCCCAGCCCAGCCGGGCGGCCAGATCCACCACCGGCAGCACCGTGCCGCGCAGGTTGACCACCCCGGCCACGTGCGCGGGCACGCGCGGCAGCTTGGTCACCGGGGTCCAGGCGCGGATCTCGCGGATCGCCATGATGTCCAGGCCAAACACCTGGCCGGCCACTTCGAAAGTGATGAGTTCGCGGGACATTGCATTGTTCTCCTGGAAAATCAGTGCGTAACGCGGCGCACGGCGGCGACCAGCTTTTCGGCGTCGAACGGCTTGACGATCCACCCCGTCGCCCCGGCCGCACGCGCGCGGGCCTTCTTTTCGGCCGAACTTTCGGTGGTCAGCACCAGGATCGGCCGGTCACGGTGCCGGCTGCCCGCCCGCAGCTGTTCGATCAGCCCGAACCCGTCGAGCCGCGGCATGTTGATATCGGTTATCACCACGTCGACCTCGTTCAGCGCCAGCCATTCGAGGGCGGAAACGCCATCGTCGGCCTGGGCCACGTCGAAGCCCTGCGTGCTCAGCGCATGGTTCAGGAGCGCGCGCATCGAGGCGCTGTCGTCTACGGTCAGGATGCGGGTGGGCTTGGACATCGCTGGTCTCGCTTTCAGGTCAGAACAGTTCAACTTCGCCGCGCTGGGCGGCGGGGCGCTGGATCGGCTGGGGTTCGGGGGCCATGTCGTTGGCGACCATGCGGCAGCGCACCTGGCCGCTGGCAGGCCGGAAATCGACCCGCCGCGCCTGGGTGCCGCCCAGGTCCTCCTTGATCAGCGGGATCCGCTCGCGCTGGAGGAACGAACGCGCGAATTCGGCATTGGCGGTGCCGATCCGCGCCATGTTGGCGTGCAGGTTGGCGCCGCCATACAGATGCGCGCGCAGGCGGCTCTTGCTGGCGCCGTGGGCCAGCATCTGGTTGATCAGCACTTCCATCAGGTAGACGCCGTAATGTTCGTCCACCCCCATGGCCTTCTGCGCGGCGGGCGGTTCGGCCAGCAGGAAGTGGTTCATCCCGCCCAGTTCGACTTCCGGATCGAACAGACAGGTGGCCACGCAGCTGCCCAGCACCGTGGTCAGTTCGACGCGCGGCCCGGCGCTGACCAGCGCCTGGCCCTGCATCACGGTGATGCGTGTCACGGGCTTGGCAAGCAGGCCGGATGGCTGGATTGACATGGCTGTCAGGCCGCCCGGCGGAACGCGTGGTAGGCGATCTTGTCGATCGGGGCGACGATCCCGGCGGCACCCAGCGAAATCGCGGCGCGCGGCATGCCAAAGACGGTGCAGGTGGCTTCGTCCTGGGCGATGGTCCAGGCGCCGGCGCGGGCCATGGCCAGCAGGCCCTGCGCGCCGTCGCTGCCCATTCCGGTCAGCAGGATCCCCACCGCTCGCGCGCCCACCGCTTCGGCGACCGAGGCGAACAGCACGTCGACGCTGGGCATGTGCCCGGACACCGGATCGCCCTCGCGCAGCTTGGCATAGTGCGCGCCCGACCCGCCCAGGGTCAGGTGCCGGTCGCCGCCCGGCGCCAGGTAGACGTGGCCGGGGCGCAGCGGCATGTCGCTTTCCGCCAGCACCACCTTGGCCGGACAGGCCATATCCAGCGTCTTGGCGATCGCCGGGGCAAAGCGCGCGTTGACGTGCTGGACGATCATGGTCGGCGGGCAGTCCTCGGGAAAGCCGCGCAGCAGGGTTTGCAAGGCCTCGACCCCGCCGGTCGACGCGCCGATCGCGATCAGCCGGGTATCGCCGCCAATCGAGGCGCGCGCTTCGGCGGCCACCTTGGGCGAAATCGGCCAGCGGTCGGAAAAGCGCACCCGCGCGGCTTCGCGGACCAGGCTGGCCAGCTTGCCATGGTCGTTGAGCGGCAGTCCGCCGGTACGATCCGACTTAGCATAGCAATCGACCGCCCCCAGGGCGAGCGCGCGGGCAGTCGCCTCGGTCCCTTCCTGGGTCGAACCGGACACCACGATCACCGGGGTGGGGCGCAGCTTCATGATCTTTTCGAGGAAATCGAGCCCGTTCATCCCCGGCATTTCGATGTCCAGGGTGACCACGTCCGGGTTCATCGCGCGGATCAACTCGCGCCCTTCGGCGGCGTTGGCGGCGGTGCCGATCACGCGGATGTCGGGTTCTTCGGCCAGGCGCGACATCAGGATCGCGCGCATGGTGGCTGAATCGTCGATGATCAGGACCCGAATGCTCATCGTGCGCTCCGCTGGTAGATGGTTGGTCCGACCGGGGCGAGCAGCTGGCTGGCCGGCCCGGTCACCCGTTCACTGTGGCCGATGTAGAGGAACCCGCCGGGGCGCAGCACTTCGGCAAAGCGCTGGACCAGCCGTTCCTTGGTCGGGCCGTCGAAATAGATCATGACGTTGCGGCAGAAGATCACGTCGAATTGGCCGCGCATCGGCCAGTCCTGCAGCAGGTTGAGCTCGCGGAAGCGGACCAGTTCGCGCGCTGGTTCGGCGATGATCACCTCGCCGTTCCGGGGCTGGCTCCAGGCGCGGCGCAGCGCTTCGGGCACGGGTTCGATCTCGCTCTGGCCATAGGTCGCGGCGCGGGCCTTGGTCAGCGCGTGGGTGGCAAGGTCGGTGGCCAGCACGCGCAGGTTGCGCCGCGCGAGCGAGGTTCCGGCGGGGCGGTCCGGCCCCAGCAGGGTCATCACGATCGACCAGGTTTCCTCACCGCTGGAACAGCCGGCTGACCAGATGCGAAAGCGTTCGCCCCGGTCCAGCGCCTGGACCATGCCTGGGCGGACCTCGCGGGCAAGGTGCTCGAAATGGTGCGCCTCGCGGTAGAAGAAGGTGTGATTGGTGGTCAGCGCCTTGATCGCCCGCAGGCGGTGGCCTTCATCCAGCCGCATCTGCTCGACAAAGGCGGCAAAGGTGCCCAGGCCGCTTTCGCGGACCATCGGCGCCAGCCGGGAATAGACCAGCATTGCCTTGCCCTGCGGCAGGACGATCCCGGCGTGGGCGTGGACGATGTCGCTGATCGCCTTGAAATCGGCCGGGCCATAGACCTCGGGACTGATGCCGGGCAGGGCGCTGGAAAAGGCGCTGGCGATGTTCATGCCGCTTCCGCCAGACGCGGCGCGGCCAGCGCGCGGGTGACGATGCCATCGACGTCCAGGATCAGCGCCACCTGGCCGTCGCCCAGGATGGTCGCGCCGGCCACGCCTTCAACCGCGCGGTAATGGGTGTCCAGGCTCTTGATCACGAACTGGCGCTGGTCGCTGATCGTATCGACCAGCAGTGCGGCCTGCCCGGCGGTTTCGGTATCGACCACGATCAGCACGCCGCGTTCGGGTTCGCGCACGGCCTCGCCCGCGCCCAGCAGATGGTGCAGCGGCAGCACGGGGATGAACTTGCCCCGCACGTTCAGCATGTGGCGGTTGGCGCCCAGGCCCTGGACCTCGCCCGCAGCCGGGCGCAGGCTTTCGACCACGTGGGCCAGCGGCACGACCAGCGTCTGATCGCCGACCGACACGATCATGCCATCGGAAATGGCCAGGGTCAGCGGCAGGGTCAGGGTAAAGGTGGTGCCCCGGCCGGGTTCGCTTTCGATGGTGATGCGCCCGCCCAGTTCCTTCACGTTCTGGCGCACCACGTCCATCCCGACGCCGCGCCCGGAAATGCTCGACACGGTGGCAGCGGTCGAAAAGCCGGGGGCGAAGATCAGGTTGTCGATCTCTTCCTTGGCCAGCTGCGCATCGGGCGCGACCAGGCCCTTTTCCACCGCCTTGGCCAGCACGCGTTCGCGGTTGATCCCGCGCCCGTCGTCGGCAATGCGGATCAGGATCCGGCCCGAGCGATGTTCGGCCGACAGGGTCAGGGTGCCTTCGGCGCTCTTGCCGGCGGCCAGGCGTTCATCGGCGGGTTCGATCCCGTGATCGACCGCGTTGCGGATCAGGTGGGTCAGCGGTTCGCCCAGGCGTTCGATCACCGTCTTGTCGAGTTCGGTGCTTTCGCCGACCAGGTCCAGCTTGACGTGCTTGCCGGTCGAACTGGCCAGCTCGCGCAGGATCCGGGGGACGCGGCTGAACACCGATCCGATCGGCTGAGCGCGGATCGCCATGGCGCTTTCCTGGATGTCGCGGGTCAGCGATTCGAGCAGCGCCAGTTCCTCGATCCCGGTCAGCCATTCGCTGCCCAGGCGCTGGGCCAGCATGGCCTGGGCAATCACCACTTCACCCACGCTGTCGATCAGCCGGTCAAGTTTGACGAGATCAATGCGGATCGACGGTCCGGGCGCGGCGGCCACGGGCTTTTCCGAAGGCGCGGCGGCGGGGGCCGTGCCCGCGGCGGCGGCGCTGGCGGGCGTGGCCGGGGCCTGCGCGGCAGCGGCCAGCGGCTGCGGGTGCTCGATCCGGGTGGGGGGAATCGCCTCGTCGCCCGTGGCCAGGCAGCAATCCTCGGCAATGAAATCGAAGATCTCGCGCGCGGCGGCCTCGTCCACCGTGGCCGGCAGCTCGAAGCTCCAGCCCAGGTAACCCTGCGCCGGATCGAGCCGGTCCAGCGGCGGCAGCTGCGACAGGTCGCAGGCGATGCATTTGCCGCCCAGTTCAGCCAGGTCGCGCAGCATCAGCAGCGGTTCGCTGCCGTTGCGCATGGCCCCGGCATGGGGGCGGACATGCAGCGGCCATGTGCCCAGCGGCGTGTCTGCGGGCCTACCTTCCGGGGCGGCGATTTCGCCGGTGATGTCGTCGAGCATCGAATCGAGATCGAAGTCGAACGGATCGGCCGTTTCGGGCGCAGCGGGCGGGGGCGGGGCGGGCGGCGCGGGCTCGGCCAGCCCGCCCGCGTCTTGCGCGGCGGTCAGTTCGGCCAGCAGCGCGGCGTCGTCGGGCGCGGTTTCGCCATCGCGGGCGGCCAGCACGTGGTCGCTCAGCGTGTCGAGCGCGCGCAGCATCAACTCGGTCAGGGCCGGGCTCAGCGGCAGGGCCCCTTCGCGCACTTCGCCCAGCAGCGATTCGAACGTGTGGGTGAAGCCCTGCAGCGCAGCAAAGCCAAAGGCCCCCGCGCCGCCCTTGATCGAATGGACCGCGCGGAACACGGCGTTGACCGTATCGTCATCGTGGGTGCCGGCGCGGCAGGCTGCCAGGCCCGCTTCGGCCGCGGCCAGCGATTCCTCGCATTCGACGAAAAAGATCGCCTGGATTTCCTCGGGCGTCATGCCAGGTCTCCTTCATCGAACAATTCGCGCTCCAGCCCGGTCAGCCGGGCCGCATCGCGCAGCGCGGGAGAGGCGGCGATCTGCAGCCCTTCGCAGCTGCGCCGCGCGCTGGTCAGCAATTGCAGCATGGCCAGGCCCGCATGGGTCACCGCGCTGGCATCGACCCGGACCGGCCCACCGGCGCAGGCCGAGGTGAATTCCGGCAGCAGGGCTTCGGCGGCCCCGCGGTCGCAGCGTTCGGGAAGTGTGATGGTTTGCATGGCAGGCCCCCGGTTGGCTGGTTCAGAATTCCGACCAGTCGTCGTGCGGTTCGGCTTTCACGGCCAGGTTGCCCTGGATCACCGGCGGCGGAGCCTGCCGGCGGACGCTGCGGGCAGTCGGCAGGACGGCGGGCGCGGCCACTCCGGCGCCGCTGCGGGCGCCGCCTCCGGCCAGCCGGAACGCTGCGACGATCCGGTTCAATTCCGCCGCTTCGTCGGCCAGGCTGCGCGCGGCGGCGGTCGATTGTTCGACCATCGCGGCGTTCTGCTGGGTCATCCGGTCCATGTCGCCCATGGCCGAATTGACCTGCTGCAAGTTGACCGACTGGTTCTGGGTCGATGTGGCGATCTCGCTCATCAGGCCGGCGATTTCGCCGACGCGCTGGACGATCTTTTCCAGCAGCGAGCCGGTTTCGCCGACCAGGGTGACCCCTTCGCCGACCTGCTGGGTGCTGGCGGTGATCAGCGCCTTGATGTCCTTGGCGGCATCGGCGCTGCGCTGGGCGAGCGCGCGGACCTCGTTGGCGACCACGGCAAAGCCCTTGCCGGCATCCCCGGCGCGGGCGGCTTCCACCCCGGCGTTCAGCGCCAGCAGGTTGGTCTGGAAGGCGATGCCGTCGATCACGCTGATGATCTGGTTGATTTCCTGCGAACTGCGCTCGATCCCGGCCATCGCCTCGATCGCGCGCTTGACCACGGCGCCGCCATCGTTCGCCTCGTGATGAGCGGTGTCGATGGTTTCGCGCACGCCGATGGCGCGGTCGGCGGTCTCCTTGAGTACGCCGGTCACCTGGTTCATCGATGCGGCGGTTTCTTCCAGGCTGGCGGCCTGCTGTTCGTTGCGCAGCGACAGGTCGTCCGACGCGGCGCGGATCTCGGTCGCGCCGTTCAGCACGGCGTTCGCGCTGGAGCGGACCGCCTCGAGCGTGCTGGCCAGCTGGTCGAGCGCCTTGTTGAAGTTCTGCCGCAAGGTGTCCGAAGCGCCGGCGAAAGGCTGTTCGATCCGGCAGTCGAGGTCATTCTGCCCGAGCTTGGCCAGCCCGGCGCCCAGCTCGCGCACGATGTGTTCCTGCGCTTCGCTCGCCTCTTTCACCGCGATGGCGTTGTTGCGGAACGCGGCCATCGCCTTGGTCATGCGGCCGACGCAGTCGGTATAGTCGGTATAGCGGATTTCGCTGTCGGTATCGCCGGCGGCCAGAGCCTCCATCCGCACCACGGTGTTGACGTAGGGCGTGCAGATCAGTCGTGCGGCCAGGGCGAGCGCGCCCGTGCCGGTGGCTCCGGCCAGGGCGCACAGCACCACGGCGGCGGTGGCGGAAGCCAGACCATGGGCCGCCATCACGGTCGCCAGCAGCGCCGCGGCGGCGCAGGCGGCCTGGACCGCCAGCAGGACCTTGAACTTCGTGCGGATCGGGGCGTGCTGTTCGAACCAATTGAGCATGCGTGAATTCCTGGATGCGAAAGGAGCTGATCGGAGCGGGCCAAACCCTAGTGAATCGCGGCAAAGACGGGGTGTCCGGCCGACCCGGGAGAAATCCCTAGCCGCCGCCGGACCGGCCCGGCGCGGTGCTCAGAATTCGGACCAGTCTTCCTCCACCGCTGCGGGCTTGAGCGCGAGATTGCCCTGGATCACCGGCAGCGGCCGGGCGCGCGGCGTCGGCTTGTGCTGGCGCGGCGGCGCGGCGGCGGCCGGCCCGTCGTCAACCTTGAACGCGCTGACGATCCGGCTCAGCTCCTGGGCCTCGTCGGCCAGGCTGCGCGCGGCGGCGGTCGATTGTTCGACCATCGCGGCGTTCTGCTGGGTCATCCGGTCCATGTCGCCCACGGCCGAATTGACTTGCTGGAGGTTGACCGACTGGCTTTCGGTCGACGTGGCGATCTCGCTCATCATGCCCGCGATTTCGCCAACGCGCTGGACGATCTTTTCGAGCAGCGTGCCGGTTTCGCCGACCAGCGCCACCCCTTCGCCAACTTGCTGGGTGCTCGCGGTGATCAGCGTCTTGATGTCCTTGGCGGCATCGGCGCTGCGCTGGGCCAGTGCGCGGACCTCGTTGGCGACTACGGCAAAGCCCTTGCCGGCATCCCCGGCGCGGGCGGCTTCGACCCCGGCGTTCAGGGCCAGCAGGTTGGTCTGGAAAGCGATGCCGTCGATCACGCTGATGATCTGGTTGATCTCCTGCGAGCTGCGCTCGATCCCGGCCATCGCCTCGATCGCGTGGCGGACCACGGCGCCGCCATCGTTCGCTTCGCGGTGGGCTGCGGCGATGTTCTGGCGCACGCCGGCGGCATTGTCGGCGGTTTCGCGCAGCACCTGGGTCACCTGGTTCATGGCGGCGGCGGTTTCTTCCAGGCTGGCGGCCTGCTGTTCGTTGCGCAGCGCCAGATCGTCCGATGCGGCGCGGATTTCACCGGCCCCGGTCGAAACGCCCCGCGCGGTGGCGGCGACATTGCCCATCAGCTGAGCCAGCCGCGCGATCGAGGCGTTGAACGATTGACGCAGCGCCTCGTATTCGGCGGCGAAGGGCTGGTCGATCCGGTGGGTCAGGTTGCCATCGGCCAGCGATTCCAGCCCTTTGGCCAGCGCCGCGACGACCTGCTGTTGTTCTGCTTCGGCGCGCTGCTTGGCCTGGCCGGCCTCGCGAAAGGCATAGGCGGCGCGCTGGATTGCGGCGACTTCATCGTCCCCGCTCGGGCGTTCGATGGCAATGTCGAAATTGCCGGCGTTCATCTGGTCGAGCAGGCCCGACAGCCGGGTCAGCGGGCGGATCACTGCGCCAGCCAAGTAACGCAGCGTCCAGCCCAGCAAGGCCAGGAACAGCAGCGAAACAGCCAGCACCACCCAGAGCGACAGCGAATTCGATGCGTCCATCTGGCTGTTGACCTGATCGAGCGCCTGATCGAGGAATTCCTCCTCGCGTGCCAGCAATTCCTCGGCAGCCTTGAAACGGCGTTCGTGGGCAGGCAGCAGCGCGGCGACCGCACCAGGATCGCGGCTGACCGTTTCAACCAGCTTGGCCGCACCATCGGCATAGTCGCGCATGGCCGCGGACGAGGCGAGCAAGCGCTGCTTGTCGCTGTCGCTCAGGGCCTGCTGCTCGATGGCTTTGAAGGACTCCTCAAGGGCCTTGCGTGACCCGTCCAGGTCCCGCCTGATCGATTGCGCATCGCGCAGGTCGCCGCGCGCGGCAGCGGCAATTATCCGGTACACTTCGGCATTGATCGCATCGTGCGCCATGTCAGCCTGCATGTGCTGCTGCTGCGCTTCGGCCATGGCGCGGGCCATGTCACCAGCCGCAGTCGAAGTCTGCTGCATGTAGATCGTGCTGGCCGCCTGGAGCAGGAAGGCCCCGGCGAGCACTCCGCCCACCAGCTTGCCAGTCTTTTCGATGTTCATCCTTGCCATGACCTGCGTTCCATCCTTGCCTGCGACGCGCGTTGCGAGTGCGTTAAGCAGCTCCATTGACGTTCATCTGCAAAGGTTTGCTGTGGTCGTTTCTAGGCACTTATGCGGAGGCGGCGTTGGGCCTTGCTTGGCAATATGCGGATAGGACCGCGGCAAAGGCCCGCGCGGTGCGGGCGCAAATCAAGGCAATGGTTCCGATGCACGACGCCCGGGTTCTTGTGGTTGACGATTCCGCCGCGATGCGCGCGCTGTTCACCGACATTCTTGAACAATCACGCAATGTCCGCGTGGTCGGCGTGGCCGCCAGCGCCGCCGAGGCGCGCGACCAGCTGGATGACCTCAAGCCCAATGTGCTGACGCTCGACGTCGAGATGCCGGGGATGAGCGGGATCGACTTCCTCAAGGAAATCATGGCCGAACGGCCGATGCCGGTGGTGATGCTGTCCAGCCTGACGCAAAGCGGCAACGAAGTGTCGCTCAAGGCCTACGAGCTGGGCGCGGTCGAATGCTTTCCCAAGCCGCTGAAAGCGACGCCCGAACAGTTCGCCAAGACCGTGGGCAAGCTGGGCCAGATCGTGCTCGCCGCCGCCAATTGCAACGTGCGCGAACGGGTGCGGCTGCAACAGGCCAAGTCGCACGAGGCGAAGTTCGCCTGGAACGGCCACTATGCCGCTTTCAGCGCATCGATGGGCGGGGTCGAGGCGCTGACCGCGCTGCTGGCCGGCTATCCCGCGCTGTGCCCGCCGACGGTGATCACCTTGCAGGCCGAACCGGCGCTGGTCGAAACCTTCATCGCGCGGCTCGATGCCGAGCTGAAATGCGCGGTCCGTCCGGCCAAGGACGGTGCGATGCTGACCCCGGGGCATGTCTACATTGCCGCCGATCCGGAAAAACATGCCGTGTTCGAACCCGGCGATCCGCCGCGCGTCCGACTGGTGGCGCGCGATCCGGTGGAAGGCGCGCGGCCATCGGCCACGCTCTTGTTCGGCACGCTCGCCCGAGCCGGGGTGCCGGCGGTGGGCGCGGTGTTGACCGGGATGGGCGAGGACGGCGCCAAGGGCCTCAAGCTGATGCGCGACGCCGGCTGCAAGACCTTTGTCCAGGACCGCGCCAGCGCGCTGGTCAGCGAAGCCCCGGCGGCCGCGATGGCGGCCGGCGCGGCAGACCAGGAACTGCGGCTCGACAAGCTGGCCGAGACGGTGATCGCGATCTGCAACCAGGCCTGACCCTGGTGCCAACCAACGAAATTCGGCCTCCCCATCGCGGTGATGGGGAGGCCGCAGGCTATGTCGGCTGACCGTCGGTTCGCATGGGGGATCAGCCGACCAGGGATCCTTCGATCGCGATGCGGATCGCTTCGCTCGTATGGTTCGCGCCCATCTTGTTCAGCATGTTGGCGCGGTGGATTTCGACCGTGCGCGGGCTGATCGCCAGGCGTTCGCCGATCAGGCGGTTGGACAGCCCGTCGGCCACCCCGGCCAGCACTTCGCGTTCGCGCTTGGTCAGCTTCTGGATGCGGCTGCGGGCCATGGCTTCGCGCAGGCGGGCGCTGCCCTGGGTGCCGCGGCTTTCCTCGGCCACGGCGACGGCCTGGCGCACTTCGGGTTCGGCGAACGGCCAGTCGAGATAGTCGATCGCGCCGGTCAGGATCGCCTGGACCACGCGGTGCGTATCGGGCCGTTCCGAATAGGCCACCACCGGCAGCCATTCGCCCACTTCGGTCATCAGGTCGATCGTGCGGCGGACCATCAGTCCTTCGTCGTGCACCAGGATCAGGCCGTCGCGCGGCCAGCGCCGCGCCAGCTCGTCCAGATCCTCGAACGGTTCGGCGTGGATGTTGGTCCCGGCCAGGCTGTGCGAAATCGCGGCCCGGCGGCGGAAGTCGGCATCGACGAGGTAAAGGTTAGTGCGATCAGTCATGTGATTAACCGTAACGGATTATGCCTAGGTGATAAGCCTGAGTTGCATCCGTTTTCGCGAATAAATCTCTCCAAAACCGATATAATCCTGGTCAAATCAGCGATTATTCAAATACGTGGTTTTACCTATGTTTGTTCTTAATATGAAATATACCATATTTTATTCAGATAATCGGAAACAGATGGCGGTGGCCGCGAAAAATTTCGACAATAGACGGCGTTCAATGAAATAAGGCGCGCGAAATATCGATGAAGTCCTGGCGCACCTGGCTCAGCTTGGTCCCATCGAACGCCAGCACGCTGTCCAGCACCGCGCGGCGCGCCGCCTCGTACAATTGCAGTAGCGCCGGGGCGATCGCCGCGTCCTGGCTGACCCCCATCTGCAGCGCCGCCAGGGCAGACAGGGCGCGGGTCAGTGACTGGCTTTTCAGCCGGTTGTCGTGCTTCTCGTGCGCGAAGACCGCGCTGCCCAGCGCCGCGATCAGCTGTTCATAGCAGAGCGCCACCAGTTGCTGCGGGTTGGCCCCGGCAACGCGGGCGTCGAAATCAACCTTGCGATAGGCTTCGTGGGGAGAGCGCAGGGCCAGCATCGGTCAGTCTCAGTTCTTCGAATTGTTCCAGGCGTCGATCTGGTTCTGCAGGAACGACAGGGTGGATTTGCTGGCGCCGACCCGGCTGTCGACCCCGGCGAACTGGGTGGCAAGGCGCGCGCGCAGCGCTTCCTGCTTGTCGGCCAGCTTGCTCTGGTCTTCGCTCAACTGGGTCTTGCGGGCGGTGTAGCGGCTGATCGAGCCGGTCAGCGATCCGGGATTGGCGGCGGCGGTCACGCTGCGCCCCAGCTTGTCGAGCGAGGCATAGACCCCGAACAGCCCGGTGGTGAACATCGCGGAAACGCCATCGGGCGATGCCTTGAGCGTCGCGGTCAGCCGGGCGCTGTCAAACCGGAAGGTGCCGTCGCGGTTGGTCGCGAGGCCGAGGTCGGCCATGGTCGCAGGCTGTCCGGTAGTGGCGGCGGGCATGACGATCGATCCGGCCAGCCGCGCCAGTCCGGTGCGTAGCGCCCGCGCGCCGGAATCGCGCGCCAGGTCGCCGGTCTTGGGATCGACGTCCTTGTTCAGTTCGGCCACCAGCTCGTTCAGCGCGCTGGTCAGGTCCTGCATGAAAGTGCCGACCGCGCTGCCCGGATCGCTGAAACCGATCGTGGTTGGGGCGCCGCTGTTGGTCCCGGTCAGCTTCAGGTTCAGCCCCGGCACGATGTCGTTGATCGTGTTGGACGCGGTGCTCATCGCCAGCCCGTCCAGCTTGAAGCTGGCGTTCTGCGCGGTGGACAGCAGGCGGGTGCCGGGACTGGCGGGTGTCCAGGCCAGCTGGGCCAGGCCTTCCTCGCCCACGGTCTCGGCCGCTTCCAGGATGAAGCCGCTGGCCGCGCCATCCTTGCCTTTCAGCATAAGGTGCGCGCCGTCGGCGCCATTGGCGACATAGGCGGTGACCCCGGCATTGGCGCCGTTGATCTGCGAAGCCACATCGGCCAGCGTCGCGCCGCTGGCGATGGTCAGGTTGACCGCCGCCTGGGCGGTGTCCTCGGTAAATGTCGCGCCGCTGACCGTGCCGAATTTCAGCGTCAGCGTGCCCGCCCCGACCGGCGCGGTGCTGGCGGCATAGGCTGGGCTGGTCAGCGTCTGGCCCTTGGCCAGCGCGGTGACTTCGAGCGAATAGGTGCCCTTGCCGCTGGCCGTGCCGCGGCTGACCGTGGCAACCGCGCCGTTGGCGATGGTGGGCTGGGTCGACAGGTCGCCCTGGCGCACCCGGTCGCCCACCGATGTGGCCAGCTGCAGGATCTGGCTTTTAAGCGTCGATGCGGCTGAAATCTGGCGGTCCAGCGTGTCGCTTTGCGCGGTCAGCCGGTCGATCCGGCCGGCGAACTGGGCGTCGGCCAGGCTTTTCGCCAGGCCCGCCATGTCGATGCCGCTGCCCCCGCCAAGCGCGGAGACGATCTGGCTGGTGGCGGATGTGGTGGTCATGGCGGAAAGAACGGCAGCGGCGCGGGCGCTTTAACGCCCGGCCTGCGGATCAAGCCGGCCATCGGCGTCGAAGCGCAGCGCCACCGGCACTTCGATCGCGGGGGCGGCAGGCCGCCCGCCGCGCTTCAGCGACAGGACGAAGGCCAGCACTCCGGCGACGGCGGCGTAGAGCTCTTCGCGGATCACCTGGTTTTCGCGGGTGGTGAAATAGACCGAGCGCGCCAGCGCGGGGTATTCCAGCATTGGCACGTCCAGCTCGCGCGCCAGCTCGCGCATTGCCAGCGCCTTTTCGCCGCGGCCCTTGGCCAGCACGATCGGCGCATTGGCCTTGTCCGGGTCATAGGCCATCGCGACCGAGAAATGGGTTGGGTTGGTCAGCACGAACTGCGCCTCGCGCATTGCCTTGGCCACGCCGCCCATTGCTAGCTGGCGCTGCTTGTTGCGGATCGCGGCCTTCTTTTCGGGCGAGCCTTCGGCTTCCTTGTGCTCGTCACGCAGTTCCTGCTGGCTCATCCGCAGGCGCAGGAAGCGGCGCAGCCACTGGATCGGGAAATCGAACAGCGCGATCACCACCAGCCCCATGGCCAGCGCGAACATCAGGCTGGTCAGCGCGTCCCAGGCGAGCATGAGCTGGCCGGACAGCGATGCCCCGCGCCCCAGGCCAATCAGTCCGGCAAGGTGCCGCCCGCCCCACGACCAGGCAATCGCGCCCAGCAGCAGCACTTTGGCAAAGCCCTTGCCAACCTCGATCCAGCCCTGCGCGCCGAACATGCGCTTCAGCCCCGACAGGGGATTGATCCGCGAGCCCTTGGGCAGCAGGTTGCCGCCAACCCAGCGCCCATCCGCCGGGCCGACCTGCGATGCGGTGACGGCGATCATCACCCCCACGCTCAGCACCAGCAGCGGCGGCAGGACGCCCATGGCGAGGTTGGCCAGCATCCGCCCCGGCGTGAAATCCTCCAGCGCGGCGCGGTCCCAGGTCAGGCCCTGGCGCGCGGCATCGGCCATCGCCTCCAGCATCCACGGCCCTGCGAGTTTCAGCCAGACCGCGCCGACCAGCACGGCAATCGCCGTCGCCAGTTCCCGGCTGCGCAGGATATCGCCCTTCTGCGCGGCCTCGCGCAGGCGCTTCTCGCTTGGGGCAAAGGTCTTTTCCTCGCTCATCGTCCGATCACCGCGGCGGCGTTGGTCAGCGCTTCGGCCGAGAGGTCAGCCATCTGTTCGGCGGCGAGCGGGGCGGCCACGATCAGTGCGGCCAGCCCGGCCAGCACGCCCGCCGGCAGGCCCAGCGCGAACAGGTTGAGCGAGGGGGCGGAGCGGCTCAGCACCCCGGTCAGGAACTGCACCAGCAGCAGGACCAGCGTGACCGGCAGGGCAATCGCCACGGCGGCCACGAACATCGCGCCGCCCATCGAGACGACGAGATGCAACTGATCGGGTGACAGCCAGGCCGCGCCGGGCGGTAGCACCTGGTAACTTTCCACCACCAGCCGCAGCCAGGTGAGGTGCCCGCCCAGCGCGAGGAAGATCACGCTGAGCAGTACGGTGAAATATTGCCCCAGCGCGGGACTGTGCGCGCCGCTCAGCGGGTCGGCGGCGCTGGCGATCGACATGCCCATCGCCCCGCCGATCTGTTCGGCGGCGATGATCGGCGCGGCGAAGGACAGCTGCAGGACAAAGCCCAGCGCCAGCCCGACCAGCGCTTCGGCCGCCACGGCGAGCAGGCCCGATAGCGAGAACAGCGCGGGCGGCACCTGCACCGGCACCCAGGCGCAGACCATGACGGAAATCGCCGCGGTCATCGCCACGCGCAGCTGCATCGGCACCGCTGCCGCGCCGAAGAACGGGGCGGCCAGCAGCGCCGCGCCGATCCGCGTCATGACGAAGACCAGTCGCCACAGCTCGGCCTCGACCGCGCCGAACCCGAAGGTCAGCTGGATCACCGGCTGACCTGCGCGATCTGTTCGAAGATCTGCTGGGTAAAGTCACCGACCAGCGCCAGCATCGAGGCGCCGAACACCACCAGCACCAGCGCGATCACTGCCAGCTTGGGCACGAAAGTCAGCGTCTGTTCGTTGACCGAGGTAGCGGCCTGGATCACCCCGACCACCAGGCCAACGGCAAGGCTGGCCAGCAGCACCGGGGCGGCGACCAGCGCGGTCACCCACAGCATCCGGTCGGCCAGGGCGAGAAGGGAAGCGGTATCATCCATCGCACGTCACCCGAAGCTGGCAGCCAGGCTGCCCATCAGCAGCGCCCAGCCATCGACCAGCACGAACAGCAGCAGCTTGAACGGCAGCGAGACGATGGTCGGGCTCATCATCATCATCCCCAGGCTCATCAGCACGGAGGAGACGACGAGATCGATCACCAGGAACGGCAGGAACAGCATGAACCCGATCTGGAACGCGGTCTTGAGCTCGCTGGTGACGAAGGCCGGCAGCAGGATCGAGAACGGCACGTCCTCGGCCCGGGCGAACTTGGGCGCCTTGGCCATTTCGGCGAACATCGCCAGGTCGTGTTCGCGCGTCTGGCGGATCATGAAGGCGTGGAACTGCTGCCCGCCCGCCGCGATCGCCTGTTCGGCGTTGATCGTGCCGGCGCCGTAGGGGGCAATCGCCACCTGGTTCACCCGGTCGAGCGTGGGGGCCATGACGAACAGCGAGAGGAACAGCGCCAGCCCGATCAGCACCTGGTTGGGCGGGCTTTGCTGCAGGCCCAGCGCCTGGCGCAGGATCGACAGCACCACCAGGATCCGGGTGAAGCTGGTCATCATCAGGATCAGCCCGGGCAGGATGGTCAGCAGCCCCATGATCAGGAGCAGCTGGAGCGACAGCGACATGCCGCTGCCCTGCGCGCCGTTCACGCTGGCAAAGGCACGGTCCAGCGCGCCGGGCACGGCGACCTGGGCCTGGACCGCCACGGGCAGCACCAGGGCACCAAGCGCGATGAGGGGGCGCAGGAACCTCATTCCGCCACCTCGCGCGCCGGGGCTTCGGCCAGCCGGGTCAGGCCCTGGCGCGAGGCCGAGACGAGGATTTCGCGGCCGTGAAATTCGATCACCGCCAGCTTGAGCGTGGGCGACAACATGGCCGTCTCGATCACGCGGACCGATTTGGCCTGACCGGGCGCAGCGCCCATTTTCGCCTGCCACTTCTGCGCGAACTTCAGCGAATACCACGCCAGCGCGCCGATCATCGGCAGCAGCACCAGCAGCTTGAGCAGATACCACAGCATTATTCGCCGCCCTCCGCCGGAGCGGCCGGGGCGCTGCCGCCAGCCATTTCGACGATGCGCAGGCCGAACCGGTTGCCCTGGGCAACGATTTCGCCGCGCGCGATCAGCTTGCCGTTGACCATCACGTCAAGCAGCTCGTCGGTCAGCCGGTCGAGCATGACGACGCTTTCCTCGCCGAGCGAGAGCACGTCCTTGAGCTTCATTTCGGTCCGGCCCAGTTCGACCAAGAGGCGGACGTCGACTTCCTTGAGAAGGTCAAAGCCGCGGGTGTGGATTGTCATGGGGGGTCTGTCCTGTTCAGGCAATCATGGTGAGCTTGATGGCGACGCAGTCATCCTGCGCGCCCACGGTGCCGCGGGCGATGACCGTCCCGGCAATGGCAATCGGGACCTGCCGCGCCACCGCCACCGGCAGCACCGTGCCCGGCTCGAGCGTGGCGATGGCGTGCAGCGGCATGGCCATGTCGACCAGCACCGCGGAAAGCGGCAGCGGCATGTCGGCAAAGGGGGCCTTGGCCGGATCGGCGACGCGGGG
This sequence comes from Novosphingobium sp., assembly GCF_041905565.1. Taxonomy (GTDB): domain Bacteria; phylum Pseudomonadota; class Alphaproteobacteria; order Sphingomonadales; family Sphingomonadaceae; genus Novosphingobium. The sequence goes on from NZ_JAYRKX010000004.1 coordinate 198,269, forward strand.
CGCGCGCGGGCGGGCGGCGGGCACGCGCTCGCCGTGGCCGAACAGTTCGGCCAGGGTGGCATAGGGCAGGGCCAGCGTCAGCCGCCAGGGCCCGCGCATCCCTTCCATCACGTCGAGGTCCAGCACCGCCAGCCGGGTTTCCGGGGCGAAGGGGGCCAGATCGGCCAGGCTGCCATCGCGGCGCAGGGCGCGGATCGCATCGGCGCTGCCCAGCGCCTGGCCCAGCCGCTGGGCGACCATCGCTTCCAGCCGCTCGATCAGCAGCCGGGCCGATAGCGGGAACTTTTCGGGCAGCACGGCGGGGGCCTCGCCCTTGCCGCCGAACGCCTTGTCGACCAGCCGCAGCACGGCTTCGGCCTGGAGCGAGGCGAGCAGCGGCGCAGCCCCGATCCCGGCGCCCAGCAGCGCATTGGCCGCCAGCGGGGCAATCGTGCCGGCGAGGTCCGCCATGGTGGTTTCGCGCACCGGCTGGCATTCCACTGCCGGTGCCTCGCCCCCGGCCACGGCCAGCAGGCCCTGTGCCAGCTGGCGGGCAAAGCGCTCGCCCGCCTTGGCGAACAGCGGCAGCAGTTCGGCCGGCTCCGGCCCGCGCCGCAGCAATTCGGCGCAATGCTGCGCGGCGGCCCGTTCGGCCACAAAGTCGCGCTGCGGCTTCACTGGACCAGGAAGCTCTTGAAGTAGACCTTGTCGATCCCGCCGAACCCTTCGGTTTCGGTCAGTACCTTGTTGATCGCGTCGGTCAGGCGCTTTTGCAGGCGTTCCTTGCCTTCGGGAGTGAAGGCGTCTTCCTCGGGCGTGTCGGCCAGCACCACCAGGATCTGGCTGCGGATCGCCAGCTCGTGCTTCTTCAGCCACATCAGCACGCGCCCGTCGCGGCGGGTGGAACAGGCCAGGCTGATCTGCACCAGCGCGCTCGAATTCTTGAGGTTCGAGGTGAAGTCGTCGGTGAAGTTGTAATAGCTGGTCTTGAACTCGCTGCCGCCGTCGCCTTCGACTTCGGCTCCGGCGCCTTCGCCTTCCTTGGCCTCGGTCTTGGGGGCAAATGGGTCTTCCTCGCCCTTGCGCACCAGCTTGGGCTTGTTGTCCTCCTTGGCGTGGGCCTCGCCTTCGCCGCCGCCGAGCATGCCCGACTTGACCAGCGCAAAGGTGCCGCCGCCGCCCACGCCGACCAACACCAGCCCGGCCACCAGCTTGACCAGCATGCCCTTGCCCTTGGCCTTCTTCGGCTTGGCTTCCTTGTCCTTCTTGTCACTCATGCGCGTTCATCCCTGGGTGTGATCTGGAGAAATTCAGGCGAAGATGCCCTGCTGGCCGCGCTGCTCGCCCGGCTGGGCGGCGCTGTGGCGCGGGGCGGGGTTGGCGCGGGTGCCGCGTTCATCGCGCTGGGCAGCCTGCTGCTGGCCGCGCTGCTGGCCATTGCCGTCGGCCGGCGCGCCGCTGGGCTGGTCCTGGCGGGCGGAACCCTGGTTCAGCGCGGCGCTGTCGGCGTTCTGCGCGGCCAGGACCGGCGGGACCGCCTGGCTGACCGCGCGGGCAAAGTCGGGATCGGGGCTGGCCAGCTGGACGCTCAGTGCGCCGTCATCCTGGCGGAAGTGCAGCTGGACCGGGCCGAAATCGGCATGGCGCACCGCGATCGAGACGGCCTGCGGCTGCATCGCCTCGCGCGCAGCGACCAGCCGGTCGACCAGCGCGCCGAAATCGTGCGGGCGGCTAATGGGCGCGGCCGGGGCCAGCGCGGCCGGGGCATTGGGAGCGGCGGGGGCCTGCGGCGCGGCGCCCGGCAGCACGGCATCGGCGGCGGCGGGCAGCATGGGTTCCTCGCGCTGGTCGGCAGGGGCGGCAATCGCCACGCGCAGGCTGGCGGCGACGCGCGGCGCAGCATCGGCAGCCGGGGCCAGCAGCGGCGCGGGTGGCGGCGCGGCGGCGGCGATTTCGATGGTCGGGGCGGCGGCACTGTGCGGCGCGGCCTGGGCCTGGCCGCCCTGCGGCGCGGCGGTCGGCAGGGGCAGGGGCAGCGGCCGGGCGCGGGGCGCGGCTGCGGCCAGCACCGCATCGGCCTCTGCCGCAGCGGCTTCGGGCAGCAGCGGCAGCGGGGCGGGGGCGGGCAGGATCAGCGCCTGATCGGGCGCGGGGACTGGCAGGTCCTCGCTCGCGGTAAGGGCGGCAGCTTTGGCCTCGGCCTCGGGCGCCGGTTTGGCAGTTGCCTCCGCATCGGCGGCGCGGGGCTGCTGGACCAGCCGGGCCAGCGGCAATTGCCCCAGCCGGACGGCCATGGCGACGGCGGGCGGCGGAGCAGGCTGCGGTTCGGCCGACAGGGCGGCATCGTCCGGCAGCATTTCGCCCGCCTGCGGCAAAAGCGGCAAGCCGGGCGGCAAGATCTTGCCGGTTGCCGGCAAGGCGGCGGCAGGATCGGCCACGGCGTTAGCCATGATCGCCGCGCCCGGCATGGCCTCCACCGGCCCGGCCAGACTGGCCGCGTCGCCCGCCTGCTGGGCCAGCAAGGCCAGGAAATCCGCGCCTTCCGCGCCGCTGCCGGGCTGGCCGGCAGGCAGGTCCGCACCCGGATTGGGGGCGGCGGTGGCAGGCAGGGCGGAAAGTGGCAGCATCGGCAGGGTCCTTTGGTCCAAGGGGCTGCCGTTAACTATTCAAGACCCGTGCCAATTGCCTTGCGGGCGCCCAGCACCGGCGGCGCGGCGCGGGCGGCGATGGCCTTTTCCTGGGCCAGGGCGCGGTCTTCCACCGCGGCGCGGCTGCGTTCGGCCTGGGCCAGTTCCTGCTGCTTGCGGTCGGCCAGCGCCTTGGCGCGGCGGGCATCGTCGGTGGTACTGCGGGTGATCGCCTGGAGCCCGGCGACGAAGTGCCCGGTCTGGCGCAGTTCCAGCCCATCGGCAAAGCGGCTGCGGCGGCGATAGTCGTCGGTCAGGGCGCGGGTGCGCTCGGCCAGGGCTTCGAGCTGGGCCAGGGTCCCTTCGGCCTGGGCGGCTTCCACCGCCGCGCTCTGCTTGGCGATGGCGCGCACCCGTTCCAGCCGTTGCAGGCGGCGCAGCCGGGCCTGCTCAGCGCGCATCGCCGCCGATCAACTCGCCCAGCATGGCCACGCTGTCCGCCAGGCTGACCGTGCTGCGCGCCGGCTGGCACAGGAATTCGACCAGCGCGCCGTGCATCGCAATCGCCCGGTCGAGCTGCGGGTCGGCCCCGGCGCGGTAGGCGCCCATCAGTACCAGGTCGCGGTTGGCCTCGTAGCTGGCGGTCAGGGCGCGGAACTCGCGCGCCATGGTCTGGTGCTGCGGGGAGACGATGTCGGCCATCACGCGGCTGAGCGAGGCGGCGATGTCGATCGCCGGATACTGCCCGCGCTGGGCCAGTTCGCGGCTGAGGACCACGTGGCCATCAAGGATCGAGCGGGCCGTATCGACCACCGGATCGTCCTGGTTGTCGCCGTCGGCCAGCACGGTGTAGAGCCCGGTGATCGACCCGCCGCTGGCGGCCGAATTGCCGGCGCGCTCGACCAGCTTGGTGATCGTCGCGAGCGCGCTGGGAGGATAGCCGCGCGCCGCGCCCGGTTCGCCCAGCAGCAGCGCGATTTCGCGGCCCGCGTGGGCAACGCGGGTCAGACTGTCCATGATCAGCAGCACCCGCTTGCCCTGGGCGCGGAAATATTCGGCCAGGCTGGTCGCCAGCATCGCCCCGCGCAGCCGCAGGTTGGGGGCATGGTCGGCCGGCACCGCAACCACGGCGGTGCGGGCGCGCTTGCTGCCCGCCATGTGGCGTTCGACAAAGTCCGACACTTCGCGCGCGCGCTCGCCGATCAGGCCGACGACCACGACTTCGGCTTCGGCCCCGGTCGCGACCATGTCGAGCAGGACCGACTTGCCCACGCCCGAACCGGCCATGATGCCGATCCGCTGGCCGATCCCGAACGTGGTCAGCGCGTTGAGCGCGCGCACCCCGGTATCGAAGGTTTCGCGCACCGGGCTGCGATCGAGCGCGCTGGTGCGCAGCCCGCCGGCAGGCCATGAGCCCTGCGGGTGGAGCGGCCCGAGGCCGTCAATCGGCAGCCCCTCGCCATCGACCGCGCGGCCCAGGAACGCCTCGCCCACCGGCAGCATCCCGGGGCGGCCTTCGGCGCGGACCCGCGCGCCGGGGCGCAGCATCACCGTATCGCCCAGCAGCATCATCAGCGTGCGGCCATTGCGAAAGCCGATCACTTCGGCGGTCAGCGGATGGGCGCGGCCGTGCGCCACCTTGCACAGCGCGCCGACCGGGGCGGACAGCCCCGACACTTCCAGCAGTCCGCCATCGCAGGCGGTCAACAGGCCATAACGGCCCGGTGTCAGGTCGATATGCGCGCCGGACAGTTCGTCCAGCAGGGGATCGAACAACTTCAGCACTGGCCCAGCGCCTCGGCAATCGCGGCGCGCCAGTGGGCCGGGCCGTCCTCGACCCCGCCATTGGCGGTCTCGACGCGCAAGGCGCCGCGTTCCAGCGCCGGATCGGGCACCACGTCCAGCCCTTCGGGCAGGCGCTTGCCGACCAGCTTGAGGTCATCGGGGTGGAGCCGCAGCACGCGCTCGTCATCCGCGCGGGCAAGCATCCCGGCGGCGCGCTCGACCCGCGCGGCCAGTGCGGCCTTGTCCAGCATCAGCGGGGCAATCGCCGCCTCGCACAGCGACTCGACCGTGGCGTAAAGCTTCTGGCGCAGCGCTTCGGCCAGTTCCTCGTCCAGCCGGGCGAGCGACAGCTCGATCCGACCGCGCGCGGCCTCGTCGGCTTCGGCCAGCAGGCGCGCCTCGGTGCGCGCTTCCTCGACCCCGGTGGCATAGCCTTCGGCCCAGGCCACGGCGAGCGGATCGGCGGGCGCGGCGGCAGGATCGGGTGGGGGCGGCGCAGGAGACGCCGCCCCCGAGAAACGCGGATCGCTGGCAAAGCCGATCGGCCCGGCCAGCGCCGCAAGGGATACCCGCACCGGCGGCGCGGCGCGCGCCAGGTCAGACATATTCGTCATCGCCGCCGCCCACGCCGAACACGATCACCCCTTCGGCGGCGAGCCGCCGGGCGGCGGCGACGATGGCCTTCTGCGCTTCGATCACGTCGGCCATCTTGAGGCGGCCGCGCGCGGCGATTTCGTCCTTCACGCCGTCGGCGGCGCGGCTCGACATGGCGCGGAAGAACACTTCGCGGTTGGCCTCGTCGGTGCCTTTCAGCGCGTCGATCAGGGTGTCGCTTTCCACTTCGCGCAGCAGCGAGCCCATCGCCTGCGGATCGAGCGTGAACAGGTGTTCGAACTTGAACATCTCGCTTTCGATCTCGCGGGCCAGGTTCTTGTCGATCCGGCCGATCTCCGGCATGATCCGCTTTTCCGCGCTCTTGCCGGCCTGGTTGATGATGTCGGCAGCCTCGCGCGGGCCGCCCATGGTCAGCATTGCCTGACCGTGGCGTTCGCCGATCCGGGCCTGGAGCATCTCGTCCAGCATTGCCAAAGCCTCGCCCGGGACCTGGCCCAGGGTGGCAACGCGGTGGACCACCTGGGTCTGGACATCGCCGGGCAGGGCCTGGAGCACCGCGGCGGCGACTTCGGCTTCCAGCTGGACCAGCAGCACGGCCAGTGCCTGGGGGTGTTCGTCCCGGATCAGCGGGATCAGCGCTTCGGCGGTCAGCCAGCGGGCCAGCTCGATCGCCGGGCCGCGCTCTTCGCCATGGGGCAGGATGCGCTGCATCAGGCTGTCGGCCTTCACTTCGCCCACGGCGCGGTGCATCAGCGCGCGGACGTGATCGTTGCGCCCGCGCGCGCTGATCCCGCTGCGTTCGGTATTCTTGACGAAGCCCTGGATCGCCTGGGTGATCAGGTCCGGCCCGATTTCGCCCAGCGCGCACATCTTTTCGCCCAGCAGGCGCAGCTCCTCGGGATCAAGCTGGGCGAGGATCGCGGCGGCCTGGTCCTCCTCCAGCAGCATGACCATCACTGCGGCGCGTTCGGCATCGCTCAGGCCCGGGGCGGCGTGGGGCAGCTCGGTCGGTTCAGCGCTCATCGGGCGGCCTCCGCCTCGTTCTGCTGGGCCAGCATCTGGCGCAGCGCGTGGAGCGCGTCATCGGGCTTTTCCTCGACGATGCGCTGCGCCAGGCTGACCTGGCGGCCCAGCACCGCGGGATCGGGGGCGGCGCCGCTGCCTGCGCGGGGCTGGCCGGTTTCGCCTTCGCCGCCATCGCCCGGCTCGCCGTCCATCTCGCCATCGGCGGCGGCGGGGAGCGCGGGGGCGGGTTCGCGCTTCAGCGCCTTGACCAGCGGGCGCACGCCCAGCAGCAGCACCAGCAGCACGGCCAGCAGGGCCACGCCGTACCGCACCGCCATGGCAAACCATGGCGCTTCATAGAACGGCACGCCCTGGTCATCGACGGGTTCGAACGGGCGGGCCAGCACGGTTACCTGGTCGCCGCGCTGCGGATCGGCGCCGACCGCGGCGGAGACCAGCTGCTTGATCTGGTCCAGATCGGCGGGCTTGCCATTCTTCATCGCCGCCTGGCTGATTGCCACGGCCACCGACACGCGCTTGACCTTGCCCGGGCCGGCATTGGCGACCGACACTTCGCGGCCCAGCTCGTAATTGCGGGTTGCGCTGCTTTCGCCATTGGTCGGCTGGGCGCCGCCGGCGGCGGCAGGCGGGGTGCCCTGCGGCGCGCCGGGGCGGGCGACGGTGGCAGCCGGCGGGGTGTTCGACACCGCGCCCGGAACGCCCCCGGCCTGGCCCGGCCCGGTGGTCTGCGAAGCGGCCTGCGTTTCGCTGCGCAGCACGCCTTCCTTGTCATAGCTTTCGCGGGCGCTGGTGACCTGGTCCATGTCGAGATCGACCTGGATCTCGCTGGAAAAATTGCCCGCGCCCAGCATCGGGGTCAGCAGGCCGTCCAGCTGGCCGCGCAGCTTTTCCTCCATCCGGCCCTGCAATTCCAGCCGGTCGGTATCGGCCCCGCCGCGCTGGCTGAGCAGGCGGCCATGCTGATCGACCACGCGGACCGCGTCCGGGGTCATTCCCGGCACCGATCCGGCGACCAGATTGACGATCGCGGCAACCTGGCTGTCGGACAGCTGGCGGCCCTTGGCCATGCGCACCATGACCGAGGCGGACGGCGGCGTATCCTCGCGCACGAAGACCGATCGGGCCGCTTCGGCGAGGTGGACGCGCACGCTTTCCACCCCGTCGATTTCCTGGATGGTCAGCTGCATTTCGCGTTCGCGCGCGGCGCGCAGCCGTTCGCCTTCCAGCGTGCGGCTGGCGCCCAGCGGCAGGTTGTCGAGACTGGACTGGGCATCGGGTTGGGCCAGCGCCCCGTCCGAGGCGACCAGCATCCGCGCGCGGTAAAGCTGGTCCTCGTCCACGGTCAGCGTGCCGGTCTGGTTGTCGATTTGATAGCCGATCCCGGCCTTGTCGAGGCTCGCGACCACTTCGGCGCGGGTCGCATCGTCGAGCTGGGAATAAAGCACGCGCTGCGGCGGGGTGGACAGCAATGCCCAGGTCAGCGCGACGCCGCCCAGCGCGGCGAGGCCGCCGAACAGCGGCAGCGCGCGGCGCACGGCGGGCTGCGCGGTCAGGCCGCGCAGCCGTTCCAGCGGGGTGCCGGTGTTCAGCGCTGCCAGATCGAACGCGGGGGCGGGGGGCGGGGCGGCATTGGCCGCGGCGGGAACCAGGTCAGCCATCTATCACACCCCCATCCGCATGATGTCCTGGTAGGCGGACAGCAGCCGGTTGCGGACCTGCAGGGTCGCTTCGAAAGCGATGCCCGCTTCCTGCCGGGCCAGCATCACCTTGGCCACGTCGGTCACTTCGCCGCGCTGGTAGCCGTCGGTCAGCGCCTCGGCCTTGCCCTGGCTGTCCTTGACCTGATCCAGCGCGCTTTTCAGCGCATCGGTGAATTGCCCGGCGGGCGATGCCGGGGCATCGGCCGGGGCGGCCGGTCCGGCCGGCGCGTGCAATTGCTGGAGCAGCTGCGAGCGGTCCAGGATCTGCTGGCGCATGGCCATGATCTGCTGGATGCTGCCCGCGCCGCCAATGCCGCCGATGCCGCTCATCGCCGGGCTCCGGCGGCCTGGCGGGTCATTTCAATCCCGGCTTCGCGGAACGAGGCCAGGCGGTAGCGCAGGGTGCGTTCGGAAATGCCCAGTTCGCGCGCGGCGGCCACCCGGCTGCCGCCGCAGGCGCTCAGCACGTCCATGATCGCGCGCGCTTCGCTCAGCTGGACGATGTTCGACAGCTTGCGCGGGCCTTCGCTTTCCAGCGGCAGCGCCGGGGCACTGTCGCCGACCAGCCGGGCGGCACTGTCGAACACGATGTGTTCGGGGCGGATTTCGGCCTGGCCATCGGCCAGCAGGATCGCGCGGCGCATGACGTTTTCCAGCTCGCGCACGTTGCCCGGCCAGCCGTGCTGGCGCAGCAGGGCCAGCGCGCTGTCGGCAATCCACGGCAGGGCGCGGCCCTGCGGGGCGTGGCGCAGCAGCATGGCGAAAGCCAGCGGGGCAATGTCCTCGGTGCGCTCGCGCAAGGGGCTCAGGGCCAGCGGGAACACGTTGAGCCGGTAGTAGAGGTCGGGGCGAAAGCGGCCTTCGGCCACTTCGGTCGGCAGGTCGCGGTTGGCGCAGGCGATGATCCGCACGTCAACCTTGATCGGCTGGGTCGCGCCGATCGGCACCACTTCGCCTTCCTGCAGCGCGCGCAGCAGCTTGGCCTGCAAGGGCAGCGGCATTTCCGCGATTTCGTCGAGCAGCAGGGTGCCGCCATCGGCCGCGCGGAAGAAGCCCTCGCTCGCCTCGGTCGCGCCGGTGAAAGCGCCCTTGCGGTGGCCGAACAGCATCGCTTCCAGCATGGTTTCGGGCATGGCCGCGCAGTTGACCGCCACGAAGGGACCATCGCGGCGGGGACTGCGGGCGTGGATGAAGCGGCTCAGCACTTCCTTGCCGGTGCCGGTCGGGCCGTTGATCAGCACGGGGATCTCGCTGGCGGCGAGGCGTTCGGCCAGGGCCAGGACCGACAGGCTTTCCGGATCGGCGGCGATCGGCAGGCCCGGCGAAGCCATGGCGGCCAGCAGCGCGGCCAGCGGGCCATCGCCGCCGGCATCGCGGTAGGTCAGGGTCAGGCGGCCGCGCTGGCCATCGCGGACCAGCGTGTTTTCAGCGCCGCGTTCCAGCGTGACGCAGGGCGCGGGGCCGATCGGCTGCGGATCGCGCGCCGTGCGCAGCTGCGCCACGCCTGCGCCGTCATCCATTCCGCCCAGCGCGGTGACAATCGCGGCGGCGCGCTGAATCAGCGCCGCATGATTTTTCGTCACCCCATCGCTGCAAGCCAGAGCAGTCATTTTCCGATCCCCTGATTAACCATCTCAGGGGGACCTTTTGCGCGCTGAACGTCAAACGCTCCGGTAATTTAAGGCCTCGGGCGAATACCTAGGAAAAAGCCTGCCGCCGGCCCGGCAGAAATTTGCCGGTCGGGCTTAACTTTGCCGGAAATGCGTCGGTCTTGGCCCTGGCAGCCACGCCGGATTGTCCGGTTCGGCTTCCTTTCGGGACTATCCACGGGAGTAACCAATGGCCGTTATCAACACCAACATCAGCGCGATCAAGGCGTCGAACGCTTCGAACTCCGCCAGCAAGGCGCTGGGCACCGCGATGGAACGCCTGTCGACCGGCAAGCGCATCAACAGCGCCAAGGACGACGCCGCCGGCCTCGCCATCGCCACCACCATGACCTCGCAGGTCCGCGGCATGAGCCAGGGCATCCGCAACGCCAACGACGGCATTTCGCTGGCCCAGACCGCCGAAGGCGCGCTCAACGAGGTGTCCAACATGCTGCAGCGCGTGCGCGAACTGTCGGTGCAGTCGAGCTCGGGCACCTACCAGACCTCGGACCGCGATTACATGCAGTCGGAAGTCACCGCGCTGACCGAACAGATCGACGACGTGCTGACCAACACCAAGTTCAACGGCAACGCGCTGTTCTCGAAGACCGCCGGCACCGACGTGACCTTCGACATCCAGGTCGGTTCGGAATCGGGTGAAACGATCACGCTGACCTCGGCCGCGATCGACGGGACGAACATCGACGCGACCGCGCTGGATGTGACCACCGCCGCGCTGGCAAGCACCACGATCGACAATGTCGACCTGGCGCTCGCCGATGTGAACGCCGCCCGCGCGGGCCTGGGCGCCGGTCAGAACCGCCTTGAATCGGCGGTCAACAACCTGACCAGCAATGTCACCAACCTGTCGGACGCGCGCAGCCGGATCGAAGATGCGGACTATTCGTCGGAAACGACCGCGATGGCCAAGGCCCAGATCCTCAGCCAGGCCTCGACCGCGATGATCGCGCAGGCCAACCAGAGCCAGCAGAACGTGCTGTCGCTGCTGCGTTAAGCCGCGACGCAAAGCCAGTTGCCTGTCCCTTCCAGGCCCGGCCCGGCGGTGTCCCCACCGCCGGGCCCTTTGCGTTCTTGCTGGGTGCGCTGATCGCCTCCGCGATCAGCTTGGCCTGGCCGGCCCACTCCCCCGGAAGAGTCCTTGCTTGGTGCGCCAACTGCATCCGCAGTTGGCTTGCAACACCAGCCCGCTCCCCCGGCCCGACCACCCACAGGGTACCTTTAACGGGTGGTCGGGC
>NZ_JAYRKX010000005.1:0-206285 GCF_041905565.1 Novosphingobium sp.
GCACCTTCGAGGCGGCAGAATGGCGAACATATCGGGCGGAAATTCCCGCCGGGAAGGCTGGTTGCCTTTCCAAGGGAATTTTCGTTCGAGATGGAAGCCATTCTGCCGTCCCGCAGGGATTTGGCCAAAATGGCCTCTCGCAGCGTCGAGAAGTCTTGAAATATCGACATATTCCTGTGCCTTCTCTCCTCGCGACAGGCCATTTTGACTCAAACCTCGAAGGTGCGGTGCATGGGGCCTGACCCTAGGCCCCATCCCGAGGGGGACGGGGCCTCACCGCTGGGCTGGCCTCAATCCGCGATGAGGCCGATCGCAAGGTAGATCACCAGCAGGCTGCCGAAGCCGAACACCGTGCCCAGCGCGAAGGCAATGCGCACCAGCGTCACGTCCCAGCCGAAATACTTCGCAATGCCCGAGCAGACGCCCATGAACCTGGCATTGGGCTTGTCGAGGCGGAAGGCGCCGCTGGAGGGGGTGTTGCCGCCACCCATGCGATCGACCGCGCTCACGCGACGACACTCACATAGGCGCCGGCGCTGTGGGCGGGGGCTTGGCTGGGGGTGTGGACGGTGCCCTGGATGGTAACCACCGAAAGCACGAGGGCGAGAGCGGCGGCGACAGCCTTTTCGCTGATGGTGTTGAGAGAGATCATGGTCTGGTCCTTCCTGTTCAATCTGTTTCGCGGCGCTTGCCGCAGATGCAGGAATGATTGCAGGGAGCGTGCCAATTTCGAAAAGGCCCGAAAAACCGGGCTTTCTTCTCCATGAACGGATTTCGCATCATCGGCTCATTTCTGACTATTGGTGATTTTTCCCAACTTTCAGCAAGCGCCTTTCGCGTGACTTCGCGCAGGCCCCGGCCTATCGACCGCGCATGGCGCTGACGCGGCTTACCCTCACCCAGTTCCGCAACCATGCCGCCAGCCGGCTGGACGGCGCGCGCCAGTTCAACCTGCTGGTCGGCGAAAACGGCGCGGGCAAGACCAACGTGCTCGAAGCGCTGTCGCTGCTCGCCCCGGGACGCGGGCTGCGCCGCGCGGCACTGGCCGATATACCTGCCCACGGCGGCGACGGCGGCTTCGCGGTCAGCGCGGACCTGGCGAGCGAAGTGCAGCTCGGCACCGGGGTGCGGCCCGACCGGCCAAATCGCCGCGTGGTCCAGGTCAACGGCGCCGAAGCTCCGGCGCTGCGGCTGGGCGAATGGCTCTCGGTCGGCTGGCTGACCCCGGCGATGGACCGGCTGTTTGCCGAAGGCGCGGGCGCGCGGCGGCGGTTCCTGGACCGGCTGGTGCTGGCGCTTGAGCCAGGCCACGCCCGCAACGCCAGCCGGCTGGAAAGCGCGCTGCGCGAACGCAACCGCCTGCTCGGCGAAGCGGTGGAACCCGATCCCGCCTGGCTCGACGCGCTGGAAGGACAGCTGGCCGAAGCCGGGGCGCTGGTCGCGCAGGCCCGCGCGCGGCTGGTGGCGCGGCTGGCCGAAACGCTGGCCGTGCTGCCCGAAGCGCCGTTTGCCCGGCCGCTGCTGGCCTACCAGCCCGGCGGCCCGCTGGGTCCCGCAGAGCTGGCCCAGGCCCTGCGCGATGGCCGCCGCCGCGACCGCGCCGCCCAGCGCACCCTGACCGGCCCACACCGCGACGAATTGGCCGTGACCATGGTCGGCAAGCAGCAGCCCGCCGCCGAATGTTCCACCGGCGAGCAGAAAGCGATGCTGATCGCGATCACCCTGGCCCATGCCGCGCTGCTGGACGATGCGCGCCCCGGCCTCCTGCTGCTGGACGAAGTCGCCGCCCACCTTGACCCACTGCGGCGCGAGGCGCTGTTTGACCGGCTGCGCGCCGGCACCGCACAAGTCTGGCTGACCGGAACGGAACTCGCCCCGTTCAGCGCGATTGCCGATGAAGCCGCCGTCTGGCGTGTCAGCGACGGGGCCGTGCTGCCGCTTTAGGCCGGCGCTTTGGGCAGGGCCTTGGCCACCTTGTCCGCCGTGGCCGCGACGATCCGGTCGATCCCCTGCAGCGTCGGATGGATGTGATCGGCCTGGAGCAGGTCCGGCTTGCCCATCACCGGTTGCAGGAAGAACGGCACCAATGCGGCGCCATGCTTTTTCGCCAGCGCCGGATAGATCGGATCGAACTTCGCCCGGTAATCCGCCCCCAGGTTGGGCGGCGAGAGCATGCCCATCAGCATCACCGGGATCTTGCGTTCGCCCAGCCGGGTCAGGATCGCATCGAGGTTGGCGCGGGTCTGTTCAGGCGGCAGGCCGCGCAGCACGTCGTTGCCGCCCAGACTGATCAGCACCAGCGCCGGGGGCGTCGGCTGGCTGTCCAGCGTGAAATCCAGCCGCGCCAGCCCATCGGCGGTGGTGTTGCCCGAAACCCCGGCATTGGCGATCCGCGCATTGATCCCGCGCGCGCGCAAGGCGGCTTCGAGATGGGCGGGATAGCTTTGCCCCGGTTCAAGCCCATAGCCCGCGAACAGGCTGTCGCCCAGCGCCAGCACCGGTACTTCGGGGCCCATCACCGGCAGCTCGTCCGCCGGGGCGGCCAGGCTGGCACCGGGCGCGGGGGCCGCCGCTTCCTGCGTGCCGCAAGCGGACAGCAACAGGGCAAGGCCCAGGGGGGTTGCAACTCGGGCCAGGCGCTTCCATCTCATGCAGCACATCTCCTTGCCTCTCCAGCTAAGGTCTTCTCCCCGCGTGACAAGCCCCCCTTCGCCGCCCGCCGCGATTTCCGCCTCCGCGCTTACCCTGACCCTTGGCAGCGGCGACCAGGCGGTCGAAATCCTGCGCGGGATCGACCTGACCGTGCCGCAGGGGCAGACCCTGGCGCTGCTGGGGCCTTCGGGGTCCGGCAAAAGCAGCCTGATGGCCGTCCTGTCCGGGCTGGAACGCGCCAGCGGCGGCAGCCTGCAAGTGGCCGGCGCGAACTTTGCCGCGCTGGACGAGGACGCGCTGGCCGCCGCGCGGCGCGGGCGGATCGGGATCGTGCTGCAGGCCTTCCACCTGCTGCCGACCATGACCGCGCTGGAAAACGTGATGACCCCGTTGGAGCTGGCCGGCCTGCCCGATGCCCGCGCCCGCGCCGAAGCGGAACTGCGCGCGGTCGGCCTGGGCCACCGCCTGACCCACTATCCCGCCCAGCTGTCCGGCGGGGAGCAGCAGCGCGTGGCGATTGCCCGCGCGCTGGCCGCCCGCCCGGCGCTGGTCTTTGCCGATGAACCGACCGGCAACCTCGATCACGCTACGGGTGAGGCGATCATGGACCTGCTGCTGGCCCGCCGCGCCGAAACCGGCGCGACGCTGGTGATCATCACCCACGACCCGGCCCTGGCGGCGCGGTGCGAGCGGGTGATCACGCTCGCCGACGGCCACATCGCCAGCGACACGGCACCGGCGTGAACAATCCCGCCCTGCCCTGGTCCACCGCCTGGCGGATCGCCCGGCGCGACCTGTCCGCCCGGTTCCGGGGGCTGCGGCTACTGCTGGCCTGCCTGTTCCTGGGGGTCGGCGCGCTCGCCGCAATTGGCACCCTGACCGGCGCGATCGAGCGTGAGCTGAAAGACCGCGGCCAGGCGATCCTCGGCGGCGACCTGCAAATCGAAGTGTGGCAGCGCCGCGCCAGCGATGCGGAGCTGAAGGCCTTTGCCGCAATGGGCCAGGTATCGGGCGGGATCCGCCTGCAAGCCATGGCGACACGGGGAACCCTCGCCTCGCCAGTGGAGCTGAAGGCGGTCGACACAGCCTGGCCGCTGGTCGGGCGGCTGGAGCTGGACGATGGCCGCACGGTCGGCGCGCCTCAAGCGGGCGAGGCCTGGCTGTCCGGCGATGCCGCCGCGCGGCTGGGGGTCAAGCGCGGCGACAGTTTTGCCATCGGCGGGCAGGCGCTGAAGGTTGGCGGGATCATTAAGACCGAGCCCGACCGCCTGTCCGAAGGCTTTGCCCTGGGCCCGCCGGTGATCGTGGCCGACAGTTTCCCGGCCAGCGCCGGACTGACCCAGCCGGGCGCAATGTACCGTGCGCGTTACCGCGTGCTGCTGCCCCAGGGCGGCGAGCCGGTGGCCGCGATCGACAGCCTGAAGGCGAAGTTCCCGGCTGCCGGCTTCACCTATCGCCAGCGCGACAAGGCCGCGCCGGGGGCCGAACAGTTCGTTGGCCGGATGGGCGAATTCCTGGTGCTGGTTGGCCTTGCCGCGCTGGTGATCGCCGGGATCGGGATCGGCGGCGGGGTGTCCTCCTACATGGAAGCCCGGCGCGGCAGCATTGCCACGTTCAAGGTGCTGGGCGCGACCAGTGGCGACATTGCCCGGATCTATGTGTTGCAAGTGGCCAGCGCCGCGCTGATCGGCGCCTTGGCTGGGCTGGTGGTGGGCGTGCTGGTCACGCCGCTGTTCACGCAGATGCTGGGCGAGCTGCTGCCCGTGGCCCCCGGGCTGGTGCTGGACTGGAGCGCGCTGGCGCGGGCCGCCGCCTATGGCCTGCTGGTTGCGCTGGTGTTCGCCGCGCCGCCGCTGCTGGCCGCGCGGCGCTTTCCGGCGATGGCGCTGTTCCGCGCGCGGGTCAGCCCGCTGGCGGGCGCGCGGCGCGAGGCGCTGATCCCGGTGCTGGGCGGCATGGCCGCGATTGCCGCGCTGGCCATGGCCACCGCCGCGCAGCCCAGGGTCAGCGCCCTGTTCCTGGCCGGCGCGGCGGCGCTGCTGGGCCTGCTCGCGCTGCTCGGCTGGGGTATCCGCCATGGGGCCAGCCGCGCGCCGCACCCGCAGCGGCCGCTACTGCGGCTCGCGCTGGCCAACCTCCACCGCCTCTCGGCGCAGACCGGGGCGCTGGTGACGGCGCTGGGCTTTGGCCTGTCGGCCTTTGTCCTGCTGGCAGCAGTCGAAAGCGCGCTCGATGCCAATATCGCCAAGCGGGTGCCGCAGAAGGCGCCCGACTATTTCGTGCTCGACGTGCCCAAGGACCGGGCCGACGCCTTCCGCACGGCCGCGACGCAAAGCGAGCCGGGCGCGCAGGTGCGGCTGGTCCCGGCGCTGCGCGGGGCGATCCTGGCCTATGGCCCCGAAGGCGCGATGACCCGCGTCTCCAGCCTGAAGCGCATTCCCGACGATGCCTGGCCGCTGCGCGGCGAACGCGGGCTGACCTATTCGGACGAGGTGCCCGAAGGCAACATCATCACATCCGGCGAATGGTGGCCCACCGGCTATTCCGGCGAACCGCTGGTGTCGGTCGATGAACGGCTGGCCCAGATCCTGAACCTCAAGCTGGGGGACAAGATCACCGTCGGCCTGCTGGGGGTGGAACGCAGCGCGCGGATCGCCTCGTTCCGGCGGATCGACTGGGATTCGCTCGGCTTCAACTACGTCCTGGTATTCTCGCCCAACGCGATCAGCGATGCGCCGCACAACATGGCGGCGATGGTCGACGTGCCTGAGGGCGTGGACAAGGCCCCGCTGCTCCAGCGGCTGGTGCGCGAATTCCCGTCCAGTTCGGTGATCGAGGTGGGCGGCGTGCTGCGCCAGGCGCGCGATCTGCTGCGCCAGGTTTCCACGGCGATCCTCGCGGCGGCATCGGTCGCTGTGCTGGCCGGGGTCGCGGTGCTGCTGGGCGCGATTGCGGCGGCACGGGCCAGCCGGCTGTATGACAACGTGATCCTGCGCGTGCTGGGGGCAAGCCGCCGGCAACTGCTGCTGCTGCAACTGGCCGAATACGGGCTGCTGGCGCTGCTGCTGTCAGGCGTCGCGCTGGCGCTGGGCAGCGGGCTGGCCTGGGTGGTGGTGGTCAAGCTGTTCGAATTCGAATGGCTGCCCGACTGGACCCAGGTGCTGGCCGTGCTGGGCGCGGGACTGGCGCTGGTGATCGCCTTTGCCCTGGCCGGATCGCTGCCGCTGCTGCGCGCCAAGCCGACGCAGGCGCTGCGCGAATTGTAAGTCCATGCCGGGGAGCGGCATGCCCGCCCCCCGGCACGGCCGCTGGATCAGGAAAACACGTCGGCGCTGGTTGGGTCCTTGGGATCGGGGCCAAAGCGGTTCGGCCCACGCGTCCCTTCGAGGCACATGAACACCAGCACGATCAGCCCGCCGATATAGGGGATGAAGCCAAGCAGCACGAACCACCCGCTCTTGTCCTGATCGTGGAAGCGGCGAACCTGCACGGCGATGCTCGGGATCAGGCTGCCCAGCCCCCACAGCGCCAGCAGGCCGATGCCGACAAACGACAGCACGCCCATCTGCGGTTCGCCGGTGGTTTCGTCGATCCCGCCCATGCCGCCGAACATCAGCCCCAGCAGCACGATCGACACGATTACGCTGAACAGGGTGAACATCCAGTATTCCTTGCGCCGCGACCGGCCGGAAAAATCGGCATAACGGCGATACGGCATCAGCATCCATTCGAGCATGGCTTTCCCCCTTCTGCTCCCGCGCGCAAGCTGCGCTGCTGGGGGTGAAAGCACCACAAACCCCTGATCTTGGCAAACAAAAAGGGGAGCGGTTGCCCGCTCCCCTTTCGTGTCCCTGCGGGCTGGTCAGCCTACCACTTGAACCGCACCGAGCCGCCCCAGGTGCGCGGCTGGTTGGGATAGCCCGAGATCGAGCCCGACTGCGCGACCGAGTCGAACATCGCCACCAGGTAGCGGTCGTTGGTGAGGTTGCGGCCCCAGACCGAGAATTCGAGCCCGTTGGCCATGGCATAGGTCAGCGAGGCGTTGATTTCGCTCACTTCCCGCTTGAACGGCCGCGCGGCATCGAACGCCGGCTGATAGCTGACCACCTGGCCCAGCGCATTGCGCTGGATGAAGCCCGGCAGCCCTTCGAGGATCGCGACCGGCGATTCGTAGTGCCAGTCGCCCCGCGCGATCACGCGGTCGCCATTGCCCAGCTCGTGGTTCCAGGTCGCGCCGATCGTGGTCGCCAGGCCCGGAATGCCGGCCGGACGGGTGCCGCTCGCATCGCCCAGCGGCGAAGCGACGAAGCTGTCGTATTCCGGATCGAGCCAGACCAGCGACAGGTTGAGCGTCAGCTCCTTGCCCGCCTTCATCGTGCCGTCGAATTCGACGCCCTTGGTGGTCTGCTTGCCGGCATTGGCCAGCGCAAAGCCGGTGCCGGTGAAAGTGTTCGACTGGAACCCGGTGATGGTCTGCTTGAACACGGTCAGGTTGGCGCTGGCGATCCCGAAGTTGGCCTTCAGCCCGAGTTCCAGCACCTTGGCGTCTTCCGGCCCGGCAAAGCGCGAGCCGGTGGTGAGGTTGTTCACCAGCAGCCCGGCACTGCCCAGCGCGGCCAGGTCGGAACCGAGCGGACGGCTGTCGCGGCCCAGGTTGAAGCTGGTCGCCTTGAAGCCGGTGGCATAGGAAGCATAGGCGTTGACGCTGTCGGTCACGTCCCAGGCCAGCCGCGCTGTCCACGAGAAGTCGCCGTCGCGGGTCTTGCCGCTTTCCACCGCGTTGGGGAAGTTGGCGAAGGGCGGCAGGAACTGCAGCGGCTTGAGCCCCAGCAGCGAATTGACCGCCGGGTTCGCCTGGTTGGCATTGGCAAAGGCCGTCGCACCCGAAACGATCGCGCTGTAGATCGCCGGCTGGGCCCCGGCAAAGGCGGCAATCTGCGAAGCATTGGCCGAAGTGCCGAGCGACATCGCCGCGCCGACCTGCTGCGCCACCACCGTGTTGCGGATCACCCCGTTGCCGATTGCCACCAGGTTCAGCCCCGAGAAGGCATCGGTGCTGGTGACGTTGGACCGCACGTCCTTGGCGTCGTGGGTATAGTTGCCGCCCAGGGTCAGGGTCAGCTTGTTGCCCAGTTGCACATCGACATTGCCGAACACCGACCAGGCGGTGTTTTTCATGGCGAAGCTGTCGAACAGGCCCTGGCCCTGCTGCTGGAACGTGTTCAGCGGCAGGCCCAGCACCTGGGTTTCAAGCAGCGTGACCCCGCCGCCCGAGAGCAGGTTGGCATAGGGCCGGAACGCCTTGCCATAGGTCAGCGCGTTGCTGGTCTTGACCTTTTCGTCAAAGAAGAACCCGCCCAGCATCGCGTTGAACACGTCCATGAACCCGGCCGAAAGGCGCAGTTCCTGGGTGAAGGTATCGATATCCAGCGAACCGGCGTTCTGGCCGATCAGGTCGGCGCTGGTGAAGTCCGAATCCTGGTTGGTGCGGCTCTGGCTGCTGCGATAGGCGGTGATCGAAGTGATCTTCAGCGGCCCGACCGAATAATCGGCCTGGCCCGAAACGCCCCAGTTCTCGATCTGGTTGCTGCTCGGGAAGTTCGAATAGCCGACATTGCCGAACGGGGTGTTGAAATCGTTGACCTTGCCGCCCAGTGCTTCCAGCGCGGTAGTCGCGCCCGAACGGCGCAGGTTGACCACGGCGCAGCAGGCTTCGTCGATCTTGTCGTAATCGGCGATCAGGCGGATCTTCAGCGCTTCACTGGGTTCGAAGCGCAGCTGGCCGCGGGTGAACCAGCGGTCGCGTTCATTGGTGCGCCCGCCATAGCCCAGGTCCTTGACCGTGCCGTCGCGCTTGTTGATCCCGGCGGCCAGGCTGGCCGCGATGCTGTCGGTCACCGGCCCGGTGACATAGCCCTTGAGCACCATGGCATCGTAGTTGCCATAGCTCGCCTCGACATTGCCGTGAAACTTGAACGAGGGTTCGCGGGTGACCAGGCTGATCACGCCCGCGCTGGCGTTCTTGCCGAACAGGGTCGACTGCGGCCCGCGCAGCACTTCGACGCGCTGGACGTCGGGCAGGTCGCCGATCTGGGCGGCGGTGCGGCTGCGATAGACGCCATCGACGAACACGCCGACCGACGGTTCGATCCCGGCGTTGTTGGCGCCGTTACCGAAACCGCGGATGATGAAATTGGTGTTGGCGCTGCTTTGCAGCTGGGTCACGCGCAGCGCGGGGACCAGGGTCTGCAGGTCCTTGAGGTCACGCACCACGGCGCGGTCGATGGTTTCGGCCGTGGCGACCGAAACGGCCACCGGCACGTCCTGCAGCGTCTGTTCGCGCTTGGTCGCGGTGACGACGATCTCGTTCCCGTATTGCTCGGCCTGGCCATCATCGGCGGGAGGGGCGGCCTGCGCCTCTTCCTCGGCCTGGCCTTCCTGCGCCATTGCGGCGGTCGGCAGGGCAAAAGCGGTGGTGGCGATGCCCAGCAGCAGCGCCGTGCGAAGCGAACCGGCAAACACGGCAGCATTGGATTTCATGGGTAATTCCTTGCAGCGTCCATTTCAGCCCCGCGGCGCAGGCGCACCCCTGGGACCTGCGGGCCAGATAGGTCCGCCCCGCATGACTAGCAATTGTCCTGCATCAAATAATTACACGCTCGCGCAAGGCTGTTGCACGCGGGGCACACGTGCCCCTTCAGCAAGCTTGCTCCGGAGGCCCGCTTCGGCTAGGGCGCGCGCGCATATTGCGGTGCAACACGCCCCGCCCGATCCCTCTGTTACCGAAGGCCCTCTCATGTCCGCCCCCCTGCCCCTGCGCAATATCGCCATCATCGCGCACGTTGACCATGGCAAGACCACCCTGGTCGACCAGCTGTTCCGCCAGTCCGGGACCTTCCGCGACAACCAGCGCGTGGAAGAACGCGCGATGGATTCGAACGATCTGGAAAAGGAACGCGGGATCACCATTCTCGCCAAGCCGACCTCGATCGAATGGAACGGCACGCGCATCAACATCGTCGATACTCCCGGCCACGCCGACTTCGGCGGCGAGGTGGAGCGCATCCTGAGCATGGTCGACGGCGTGATCCTGCTGGTCGACAGCTCGGAAGGCGCCATGCCGCAGACCAAGTTCGTCACCGGCAAGGCGCTGGCGCTGGGCCTCAAGCCGATCGTCGTCGTCAACAAGGTCGACCGCCCGGACGAACGCATCCAGGAAGTGCTGGACGAAGTGTTCGACCTGTTCGTCACGCTCGACGCGACCGACGAACAGCTCGATTTCCCGGTGCTCTACGCCTCGGGCCGCAATGGCTATGCCAGCACCGATCCCGACCGCCGCGAAGGCACGCTGGAACCGATGTTCCAGAAGATCGTCGATCACGTGCCGCCGCCGAACCTGGATGAGGACGCCCCGTTCAGCTTCCTCGTCACCCTGCTTGATCGCGACAACTTCCTCGGCCGCGTGCTGACCGGCCGCGTCCAGTCCGGCACGGTCAAGGCCAACCAGGCGATCCATGCGCTGGATGCCGACGGCAAGGTGATCGAAACCGGCCGCGCTTCCAAGATCATGGCCTTCCGCGGGCTTGACCGCGTGCCGGTGGACGAAGCCAAGGCGGGCGACATCATCAGCCTGGCCGGCCTCGCCGTCGCGACCGTTTCCAACACCATCGCCGACACTTCGGTCAGCGTGCCGATCAAGGCCCAGCCGATCGATCCGCCGACCCTGTCGATGCGCTTTGCCGTCAACGACAGCCCGATGGCCGGGCGCGAGGGCGACAAGGTGACCAGCCGCATGATCCGCGACCGCCTGATGCGCGAAGCGGAATCGAACGTGGCGATCAAGGTCACCGAAAGTGCCGACAAGGACAGCTTCGAAGTGGCCGGGCGCGGCGAACTGCAGCTTGGCGTGTTGATCGAAACGATGCGCCGCGAAGGCTTCGAACTCGGCATCAGCCGTCCGCGCGTGCTGTTCGGCACCGATGAGCAGGGCCAGCGCACCGAACCTTACGAAACGGTCGTGATCGACGTCGACGACGAACACTCGGGCACGGTCGTCGACAAGATGAACCAGCGCAAGGCGGAAATGACCGACATGCGCCCCTCGGGCGGCGGCAAGACCCGCATCACCTTCTCGGCCCCGTCGCGCGGGCTGATCGGCTACCACGGCGAATTCCTGTCCGACACGCGCGGCACCGGGATCATGAACCGCCTGTTCGAAAAGTATGGCCCCCACAAGGGCCCGATCGAAGGCCGTTCCAACGGCGTGCTGATCTCGAACTGCACCGGCGAAGCGGTGGGCTATGCGCTCAACAGCCTGGAAGAACGCGGCGTGCTGTTCGTGCGCCCGCAGGACAAGATCTATGAAGGCATGATCATTGGCGAAAACGCCAAGCCGGAAGATCTTGAAGTCAACCCGATGAAGTCGAAGCAGCTGACCAACTTCCGCTCGACCGGCAAGGACGACGCGATCCGGCTGACCCCGCCGCGGATCATGACGCTGGAACAGGCCATCGCCTATATCGACGACGACGAAATGGTCGAAGTGACGCCCAAGTCGATCCGCCTGCGCAAGGCGATCCTCGACCCGAACGAGCGCAAGAAGGCCAGCCGCAAGAAGGAAGCGGCCTGATAGCAGCTGCGGTCGGGGCGAGCCGGCCTTGTTCAGGTTTTTTCCACAAAACCTGAACAAAGGCTGCAAGCCCCGCACCGCCGGCGTTCAGGCGCCGGGGTCCATTGCGGGTTCCAACGCGGCGAATCACCTGGCACCGGGCCAGGACACGCCGCACCGGAGCACGCAATCATGGGCACCCTTTCGCTGAAGAAGACCGTCCTGGGCACCACCCTGCTGGCTACCGCGCTGGCCAGCGCCAGCCCGGCCATGGCCAACGATTCCCGCTATCGCCGCCATGACAATGGCGACACCGTGGGCGCCGCCGTGGTGGGCGGGATCATCGGCCTGACCATCGGCGCGCTGATCGCCTCGAGCGGCAAGAACAAGCGCGACCGCTGCGACGATCGCCGCCACGACGACCGCCGCTGCTACGCCCGCGACAATCGCCCTTATTACGATGGCTACAACGGCAATGGCGGCGGTTACTACAACGGCTATCCGCAGCAGGGCGGCTATTATGGCAACGATGGCCGCTATTACCGGAATGACGGCGGCTATGCCGATGGCCAGTACGGCCGCGGTTATCGCGGTTACTGAACCACCTTTCCCGCTTTCTCCCGCGCAGCGCCCGGGGCAGCAGTGCCCCGGGCGTCTGGCGTGTGGGCGCCACATCGGCTAGAGGAGCCGCGATGAACACCGCCGACCTTCGCATCGCGCTTGTCACGGGCAACTACAACTACGTCCGCGACGGCGCGAACCAGGCGCTGAACCGGCTGGTTGAATACCTGCTGCGTCAGGGCGCGCAGGTGCGCGTCTATTCCCCGACAGTCGATCAGCCCGCGTTTGAACCGCAGGGCGATCTGGTCTCGGTGCCGTCGGTCGCCTTTCCCGGCGGGCGCGGCGAATACCGCTTTCCCCTGGCGCTGAGCCCGCGGGTGCGGCGCGATCTGGCCGCGTTCCAGCCCAACGTGCTGCACGTTGCCTCGCCCGATGTGGTGGCGCACCGCGCGGTCACCTGGGCGCGAAAGCGGCGCCTGCCGGTCATGGCCTCGGTCCACACCCGCTTCGAAACCTATTTCCGCTATTACAACCTGGCCTGGCTGGAACCGGTGATCGAGGCGATGCTGCGCCGGTTCTACCGCCGCTGCGATGCGCTGGTCGCCCCGTCGGAATCGATGGCCCAGGTGCTGCGCGACCAGCGGATGAACTACGATATCGACATCTGGTCGCGCGGGGTGGACCGCGAGCTGTTCAATCCCGAATTGCGTTCGCTGGACTGGCGGCGCGAACTGGGGATCGACGATGACGAGGTGGTGGTCGGCTTCCACAGCCGGCTGGTGATGGAAAAGGGGCTCGACGTGTTTTCCGACACGATCGACGAATTGCGCCGCCGGGGCAGCGTGTTCCGCGTGCTGATCGTCGGCGATGGCCCCGCGCGCGGATGGCTGGAAGCCCGCCTGCCCGAAGCGGTCTTCGCCGGGTTCATGGCTGGCAAGGACCTGGGCAAGGCGGTCGCTTCAATGGACGTGCTGTTCTTCCCCTCCACAACCGAAACCTTCGGCAATGTCTCGCTGGAAGCGATGGCCTGCGGCCTGCCGGTGGTGGCGGCGGCGGCGACCGGCAGCCAGAACCTGGTCAATCACGGCACGTCGGGCCGGCTGATCACGCCCGGTGCGGTGCACCAGTTCGCCGAAGCGCTGCGCGGCTATATCGACAGCCCGGCCCTGCGCGCCGAACACGGCGCGGCGGGCGAGCGCCGCAGCCGCGATTTCAGCTGGGACCAGATCAACCAGGTCGTGGCCGATACCTATCTGCGGCTGATCCGCCAGAAAGCGGCGCAGCGCGGCTGACCTAGCGCAGGATGCCCAGCCCCGCCGCGCGGCGGCTATACCACCACAGGAACGCGATCACCGCCAGGATCACCAGGGGCTGGGCCAGGGTCAGCACCCCGGCCATGGCCTGCGCCGCATAGCTGACCACCGCTCCGAGGGCCGAGACGACGAAAGCGCCAACCGCGTGGCGCGAGCGGGCCAGCATCAGCAGCGAACCCGCCAGCGAGCCCCAGATGCCAAAGGCCCAGCCCGCATGGGCCCAGACCGGCATGTTGGCGATATAGTCCAGCAGTTCCGGCGGTGCGCCGGCCGTTACCGATGGGTCACCCAGGTTCGACAGCGTACAGAGATACGCACCCAAGCCGTTCCACAACAACCCGATTACTGCGATAACCCAATAGCTGCCCGGCACGCTGCCGCTGCGGTGTTCTTCCATGCTCCCGCCCCCCCTGTTCCCGGTGGATCAAGCGAAGCTAACATGGAATTGCGCCGTAACCAAATCAGCCATGCGCGGGGAGCTCAGGCGCTTCGCGTTCCTGCCGGTCGATGCGACCTTGCCGCTCACGATTGCCTTGCCCCATATCCTGCTCGAACGCCTGCAACCGCCTGATGCAAATTCCTGCATAAGGCACTAGGCAGCATGGTGATGAGCGAGTTGTTCCCGCCCGATTCTTCCCCCCACTCCGCGCCCCAACCGGCGGGTGCCGACGCGCCGCTGGCGGACCGGCTGCGCCCGCTGCACCTTGGCGAAGTGATCGGGCAGGACCACCTGACCGGCGCCGAAGGCGCGATCGGGCGGATGGTCGCGGCGGGCAAGCTGTCCAGCATGATCCTGTGGGGCCCGCCCGGCACCGGCAAGACCAGCATTGCCCGCCTGCTGGCCGAAGCGGTGGGGATGCGTTTTGCCGCGGTCAGCGCCGTATTTTCGGGCGTGGCCGACCTCAAGAAAGCCTTTGCCGAGGCCGAGACGGCGGCCAGGGCGGGGCAGCGCACCCTGCTGTTCGTGGACGAAATCCACCGCTTCAACCGCGCCCAGCAGGACGGTTTCCTGCCCTTCGTCGAACGCGGCACGGTGACGCTGGTCGGCGCGACGACCGAGAACCCCAGCTTCGCGCTCAACGCCGCGCTGCTCAGCCGGGCGCAGGTCCTGATCCTCAACCGGCTGGACGAAGCCGCGCTCGATACCCTGCTGACCCGGGCCGAGGCGCTGGAAGGGCCGCTACCGCTGGATGGCGATGCACGCGCCGCACTGGTCGCCAGCGCGGATGGCGACGGGCGGTTCCTGCTCAACCAGGCCGAAACGCTTTACAATGCGAAGCTGGCCGAACCGCTCGACCCGGCGGGCCTCGGCAAGTTCCTGCAGCGCCGCGTGGCGGTCTATGACAAAGACCGCGACGGGCACTACAATCTGATTTCCGCCCTGCACAAATCATTGCGCGGCTCGGACCCGCAGGCCGCGCTCTATTACCTTGCGCGGATGCTGACTGCTGGCGAAGAACCGCTCTACGTGCTGCGCCGGTTGGTGCGCTTTGCCAGCGAAGATATCGGCCTGGCAGATCCGCAGGCGCTGACCCAGTGCCTGGCGGCCAAGGATGCCTACCAGTTCCTCGGCAGCCCGGAAGGCGAACTGGCGATCGTCCAGGCCTGTCTTTACCTTGCCACCGCGCCCAAATCGAACGCGGCCTATGCGGCGCAAAAGGCTGCGTGGAAAAGCGCGCGCGAAACCGGCAGCCTTGCGCCGCCCACCAACATCCTCAACGCGCCGACCAAGCTGATGAAGGACATCGGCTATGGCAAGGACTACGCCTACGACCACGAGGCCGAGGACGGCTTTTCCGGCGCGAACTACTGGCCCGAGGGCATGGCCCCGCAGGCCTATTACCAGCCGGTCGAGCGCGGGTTCGAGCGCGAGGTGCTGAAGCGCCTCGATTGGTGGGACAAGAAGCGCCGCGAACGGCGCGGCGGAGAATGATCTTGCGTTTCGCCCTATTGGCCCTGCCGCTGCTGCTGGCTGCCTGCAACGATGCCCCGGCCCCGACCCCCGCACCAAGCGGAGCAGCCTCGCTCGCTGCCAAACCCACCGCGCCCGCCGCGCCCCCACAAACATCGCCCGCGCAGCGCCCCGATCCGGCCCGCTGCCCCGCGCTGACCCGGGACGACGAAAACGGCCTGCTCGAACGCAAGGCTCCCCTGCCCGTGCCGCCGGCGCTGGCCGGTGTGGTCGCCGCCGACATGAACCAGTTCGCCGTCACCACCCTGGGCGGGGCGCAGGGCTGCATCGACGTGCGCTGGATGGAACAGACCGGCCCGCTGGCACTGAGCACCGACGAACGCTTCCTGACTTTCGCCTGGCAGGGCTACGAAGCCTTCGGGTTCGTTGTGTTTGACCGCAGTGGCAAGGGCCAGGAAGTGGACACCGGCACTCAGCCCGCCTGGTCGCCCTCGCGCGCCCGCTTCGCGGCGGTCGACCTGGGCGAGGCCGCGTTTGGCGCGCTCAACGGCTTTGGCGTGTGGGACGTGCAGCCTGCTGGGATCAAGGAACTGTCCATCCAGGCCGACGGCTTGCCGATGGGCGAATGGCGCATCACCGGGTGGCGCGGCGAACAGTGCGTTGCCCTGACCCGGCAGGGCTATGAAGGCCCGCGCGAGAACTGGTTCGCCAGCGCCGCGCAGGGGTGGAAGCTGCAAGCCGGATCATGCCCCAAGGCGTGACCCGTTTCCGCCACTTCGCCGCGATTGACTGGTCCGGTGCGGCGGGCGAGCGCCACCGCGGGATCGCCTTGGCGCTGATCGGCGCCAATGATCCGGCGCCCGCGCTGGTCCGCCCTGGCCACCGCTGGTCGCGCGGCGAAGTGCTGGACTGGCTGCTGCATGACTTGCCGGACGATACGCTGGTCGGCTTCGACATGGGCATTTCGCTGGCCTTTGCCGATCACAGTGCGTTCTTTCCCGGCTGGGCGGACAGCCCCGGCGATGCCCGCGCGCTGTGGGCCATGGTCGATGCGCTGTGCGCGGCGGACCCGCACCTTGCCGCTTCCCGTTTCGTCGATCATCCCGAGGCATCGCGCCACTTCCGCCGTCACGGCGGGCGCGAGGGTGACCGCTTTGGCAGGGGGCGCGGCCGGCTGCGCGTGACCGAGCGCGCGCAGGAGGCGATGGGCTGCAAGCCCTATTCGAATTTCAACCTGGTCGGCGCGGCGCAGGTCGGCAAGTCCAGCCTGACCGGAATGCGCGTGCTGCACCGGCTGGGGGGCCGCCTGCCGGTATGGCCGATCGATCCCCTGCCTGCTCGCGGTTCGGTCGCGGTCGAAATCTACACCACCCTCGCCGCCATGGCTGCCGGGCGCAGCGCTGCAAAAAGCAAGATGCGCGACTATACGGAACTGAACGCGGCACTGGCAGAACTGGGCACCGGGCCGGTCGCTGGCGAAGGTCCGATTGCCGATCACGCCAGCGATGCCCTGCTCACCGCCGCTTGGCTGCGCGGGGCGGCGCACGATCCGGCGCTGTGGCACCCCGCCGGGCTGACTGAAGAAATCGCCCGCACGGAGGGCTGGACCTTTGGCGCGCGCTGACGCAAAGGGACGTTGCACGACAGTGGCCGGCTTAGCACAGTGGTAGTGCAGCGGTTTTGTAAACCGAAGGTCGGGGGTTCAAATCCCTCAGCCGGCACCAGTCCTAGCGCGCGGCGGGCAGCGCCCCGCGCGTGATCAGGCGGGCCGCGCCGTGGCGCAATTGCTCGAACCGCGCACGATCGGGAATCCGGCCCGCCATGGTCAGCACCACCAGCCCGTGCAGCGCCGCCCAATAGGCATGGGCGATGATGTCGGGATCGCCCTCGAGCAGCCCGGCCTCGACCATTTCGCGGACATAGCCGGTGAGCGTGCGGTGCGAGCGCGCCTCGGCCCGGCGCAATTCGTCGGACTTGTCAGCCTCGTCCTGTTCGAAGGCGAAGATCAGCTGGTAGGCGGCTGGTTCGCTGAAAGCGAAATCGGCAAAGGCCTCGCCAATCGCGCGCGAGCGGTCCCACAGGTCGCCGGGGCCGGCCCAGGCGGCCTCGATCCGGTCGGAAAAGCGGTCGTGCGCGGCGGCGCGGGTGGCGGCGAGCAGGTCGGCCTTGCTGGCGTAATACCGATAGAGCGAAGCCGCCGCGAGGCCGCATTCCGCCGCCACCGCGCGCAGCGAGACCCCGGCCGGTCCCTGCCGGGCGATATGGCGTTCGGCCACGGCGCGAATGCGTTCGCGCGTGGCGGTCACCTGTTCGTCGGTCAGCAGCACGGCCATGCGGCTTGCCATACCGAACAGTGTTAGTTACGACAATGCCAAACAGTGTTCGGTATGAGGATTCGCCTGTCATGACCACGCGCTACCCGCACGTCTTTTCGCCGCTCAAGGTTGGCCACACCCAGATCAAGAACCGCATCCTGATGGGGTCGATGCATACGGGGCTGGAAGACCTGCCCGATGCCGGGCGGCGCATGGCGGCCTATTTCGCGGAACGCGCGAAGGGCGGCGTCGGGATGATCATCACCGGCGGGATCGGCCCCCACCCCACCGCCGGGCACGGCGCCAAGCTGCTCGGGCCGGACGATGTTGCCACCCACCGGCAAGTGACCGAGGCGGTCCACGCCGCCGCGAGCGACGTGAAGATCTGCATGCAGATCCTCCATTCCGGGCCGCTGGCCGGCACGCCCGATTGCGTCGCCCCGTCCCCGGTCAAGTCGCGCATCGCCCGCTTCACCCCGAACGAGCTGACCGAGGAAGGGATCGCCGAACAGATCGCCGCCTTCGCCAACTGCGCCGCGCTGGCGAAGGAAGCGGGCTATGACGGGGTCGAGATCATCGGTTCGGCCGGCTACCTGATTTCGACCTTCCTGGTCGAAAAGACCAACCAGCGCACCGACCAGTGGGGCGGATCGTGGGAAAACCGGATGCGCTTTCCATTGGAAGTGGTCCGCGCCGTGCGCGCCGCGGTCGGGGCGGACTTCATCTTCATCTTCCGCATTTCGGCCATGGACATGCTGCAGGGCGGCCTGGCCTGGGAAGAAGTGGTCAGCCTGGCCAAGGCGCTGGAAGGGGCCGGGGTGGACGTGATTTCGACCCACTTCTGCTGGCACGAAAGCTTCGTGCCGACCATCGCCACTATGGTCCCGCGCGCCGCTTTCACCAGCGTTACCGGGCGGCTGCGCAAGGAACTGTCGATCCCGCTGATCACCAGCAACCGCATCAACATGCCGCAGGTTGCCGAAGACGTACTGGCGCGCGGCGATGCCGACATCGTGTCGATGGCCCGGCCGATGCTGGCCGACCCGGACCTGGTCAACAAGGCACGCGAGGGCCGCGAGGACGAGATCAACACCTGCATCGCCTGCAACCAGGCCTGCCTGGACCACACCTTCACCGGCCAGCTGACCTCTTGCCTGGTCAACGCCCGCGCCTGCCGCGAGGTGGACGTGGTGGTCGCCCCCACTGCCGCGCCCAAGCGGATCGCGGTGGTCGGCGCGGGTCCGGCGGGCCTCGCCTATGCCACCATCGCCGCCGAGCGCGGCCACCAGGTGACACTGTTCGATGCGGCCAGTGAGATCGGCGGGCAGTTCAACCTCGCCAAGCAGATCCCGGGCAAAGAGGAGTTCCACGAAACGCTGCGCTATTTCGCCCGCATGGTGCAGGTGCGCGGCGTGGATCTGCGGCTCAACACGCGGGTTGACGCGCAGCTGCTGAAGGACGCCGGGTTCGACGAAGTGGTGGTCGCCACCGGCATCACCCCGCGCACCCCGGCGATCCCCGGGATCGATCATCCCAAGGTCGCCCGCTACATCGACGTGATCCGGGGTCAGGCGCCGGTCGGCCGCAAGGTTGCGATCATGGGCGCGGGCGGGATCGGCTTCGACGTGGCCGAGCTGATCACCCACGCCGGGACCAGCGCCGCGCTCGACGTGGACGTGTTCGCCAAGGAATGGGGCATCGATTTCAAGCACCACCCGCGCGGCGGGGTGACGGGGATCGAACCGCAGGTTGCCCACAACGAGCGCGAAGTGACCCTGCTCCAGCGCAAGGCCACCCCGGTTGGCCAGGGCCTGGGCAAGACCACCGGCTGGACCCACCGGCTGACCCTGCAGCGGCGCGGGGTGAAGATGGTTTCGGGCGTCGAATACGTGAAGATCGACGATGCGGGCCTGCACTGCGTGATCGGCGGCGAGCCGCAGGTACTCGATGTCGATACGGTGATCCTCTGCGCCGGGCAGGAACCGGCGCGCGGCCTTTATGACGAGCTGGTGGCCATGGGCGTGCCCGCCCAGTTGATCGGCGGCGCATTCGAGGCGAGCGAACTCGACGCCAAGCGCGCGATCAAGCAGGCGACGGAACTGGCGGTGGCGGCCTGAGCGGCCGCCCCGTCATTCCACCATGTAGTAATCGATCACCACGTGGTCGGGCTTGCGGATCCCGCGGGCGACGAAGGCGTGGCGCTGCATCCAGTCCAGTTCCGGCGCGCCGACGCGGAAATTGGGCGTGGTGCGGAAATAGTAGAGCGCGGGATCGACGTCCTCGCCCCGGGCCAGCCGTTCGACCACTTCGGCGGTCGCGGTGCGCAGGCCGGGGTTGGTCACCTCGATCACCGCGCCACTGTCGGTCTTGAGGAAGTATTTCGCTTCGACCTTGGTCAATCCGGCGGGCAGGATGGTCTGCCAGTCGCCCCCGCCGGGCAGCACCTTGCCATGCAGGCGCGGGCCATAGACCTCGCCCCCGGTGACCGCGATGAAGCGGCGGCGGCCGCCTTCGGACGGACCAACCTCGATCGCGGGGTCGAGCGTGGCCTTGACCGAGAAGACATAGGTCAGCGTCGGCGCGGGCGCGGATGCCGCGCTCGGGACATCGGCCCCGGCCGCCCCGGCAAGCGTTGCAAGACCAAGCGCGGCGGCTGCAAACAGAGCTTTCATCGTGCTCTCTCCGTCAGATCGGGAAGTGGCCGGGCTGGGTTTCAACCGTGATCCAGCGGGTTTCTGTAAAGCTGTCGATCCCCTGCTTGCCGCCGAAGCGGCCATAGCCCGACGCACCAACCCCGCCGAACGGCATCTGCGCCTCGTCATGCACGGTCGGGCCGTTGACGTGGCAAATGCCCGACTGAATGCGCTTGGCCACGGTCAGCCCCTTGGCAATGTCACGCGTGAACACGGCGGCGGACAGACCGTACTGCGTGTCGTTGGCCAGTTCCACGGCGTGCTCGCCGTCGCGCGCGCGGATCATGGCGACCACCGGGCCGAAGCTTTCGTCGCGGTAGAGGTTCATCGCGGCGGTCACGCCGTCAACCACGGTGGCGGGCATGACCACGCTGGTGCCCTTGCCGCCGGCGATCACCCGGGCGCCCTTGGCTGCGGCATCGTCGATCAGCGCATTGACGTGGGCCACGGTCTTCTGGTCAACCACCGCGCCGAGCGGGGTGTTGCCCTCGCGCGGATCGCCGGCGGCCATGCTGGCAGCCTTGGCGGCGAACTTTTCGGCAAACTGGTCGGCCACGGCATCGACCACGATGATCCGCTCGGTGCTCATGCAGATCTGGCCCTGGTTCATGAAGGCGCCGAACGCCGCCGCCTTGACCGCTTCGTCAAGGTCGGCATCCTCGAGCACGATCAGCGGGGCCTTGCCGCCCAGTTCGAGCAGGCAGGGCTTGAGGTGCTCGGCCGCGCGCTTGGCGATGATCCGGCCGACATTGGTGCTGCCGGTGAAGTTGATCCGCTTGACCTCGCCAGCGTCGATCAGCGCGCCGACCACTTCGGCCGCATCTTCCGGCGCGTTGGTGACGACCTGGACCACGCCTTCGGGAAAGCCCGCTTCGGCAAAGGCCTCGATGATCAGGGCATGGGTGCGCGGGCAGGTTTCGCTCGCTTTCAGGATCACCGCATTGCCGCAGGCCAGCGGCACGGCGATGGCGCGCACGCCCAGGATGATCGGGGCGTTCCACGGGGCGATCCCCAGGATCACGCCAACCGGCTCCTTCAGCGCCATGGCCAGGCAGCCCGGCTTGTCGCTGGGGATCACTTCGCCGGTGATCTGGGTGGTGATCGCGGCGGCTTCACGCACCATCGATGCGGCCAGCCCCAGATTGAACAGCGCCCAGCCGGCGGTCGATCCGGTTTCAGCCATCATCGCGGCAACGAAGGCATCCTTGCGGGCTTCCAGTGCATCGGCCGCCTTCATCAGCACGGCGCGGCGGGCGTTCGGCCCTTGCGCGGCCCAGGCGGGAAAGGCGGCGGCGGCCCGCGCGGCAATGGCCGGGATGTCCCCGGCCTTCATCGCCTGGGCAGAGGAAGCGGCTTCGCCAGTGATCGGATTGATGCGCGTGAATTCCATGTCGACTCTCCCGAATTGCTATGAAGCATAGCAATGAGCGCGGTGCCGTCAATATCCGCCGCCTCATCCGTTTGCATGATGTCGGTGCGGCCCGAACCTGCGAAGCGAGATGGTACAAGGCGCGGGACACCTTGCCCACGCGCCGGGGAGAGGATGAGATGACCGATCTGCCCAGCCTGCTGGCCCGCGATCCGCAGGACTTCGTCACCCACGACTATGCCGAAAGCTTCGCCCTGGGCGAGAAAGAGCGCGACGAGGCCCAGCTTGAGGCGGCCCGCCAGCGCTTTGCCACGCTGGCCCCGCGCATCGCCCCGCTGGGGCGGATGGCGGCGGAAAACGGCATCACCGAGATCACCCGCTGGGAAGACCTGGTCCCGCTGCTGTTCCCGCACACCGTCTACAAAAGCTACCCGCTGAGCTTCATCGAACAGGGCCGGTTCGACCGGATGACCAAGTGGCTCGGCCCGCTCACCACCACCGACCTGTCGGGCGTGCAAACGCAGGGCGTCGACACCATCGACGACTGGCTGCGCGCGCTGGAAGCAGGCAGCGATCTGGCCCCGATCCACACTTTCGGCACCACCGGCAAACTGTCGATCATGCCGCGCACCAAGGCCCAGATCGACCTGACCGTGCGGATCAACGCCAATTGCATCCGCGATTTCCAGCCCCAGGCGAACGGACAAAAGCGCGACCTGCTGGTCGATCACCTGCCGCTGATCTCGCCCTCCTACCGGCTGGGGGCCAGCGCGATCGCGCGGGGGATGAACCGGCAGGCGGAATTGTATGCAGGCGGGCAGGACAATGCCCTGTTCCTCTATCCCGACGCATACTTCAGCGCCGACGTGCTCTCGCTCGCCGGACGGCTCCGCGCGGCCGAGGCGCGCGGGGAAGCAGGCCAGCTTGCCCTGCCCGCCAGCCTGATCGCCCGGCGCGACGAATTCGCCGCGCGCGAAGCCGGCCGGGCGGCCGACATGGACCGCTTCTTCGAAACGGCGCTGCAGCGTTACGGCGGGCAGGACGTGTTCCTGTTCGCGGTCTGGCCGATCCTGTTCGAATGGGCGGAAGAAGGCCTGAAGCGCGGCCTCAAGGGTGTGTTCGGGCCGAATTCGATCCTGACCAGCGGCGGCGGGTCCAAGGGCAAGGTACTGCCCCCCGATTACAAGCAGCATATCTTCGAATTCCTCGGGTTCGAGCGCTGCCTCGAATTCTTCGGGATGACCGAACTGATGGCCAATGCCCCCAAGTGCGAGCATGGCAATTTCCACTTCCCCCCGGTGGTGGTCCCCTTCCTGCTCGATCCCGACAGCGGCGAGATGCTGCCGCGCGATGGTCGGCGCACCGGGCGGCTCGCCGTGCTCGACCTGCTGCCCGACAGCTACTGGGGCGGGATTGTCTCGGGTGACCGGGTGACCATGGCCGGGTTCGACGCGCCCTGCGCCTGCGGGCGGCACGGCCCTTATCTGGAACCCGACATCGCCCGGTTCAGCGATCTCAAGAACGGGGACGACAAGATCAACTGCGCCGGCGCGCCCGAAGCGCATGACAAGGCCATCGATTTCCTGCTGGAGAAGACCCAATGAGCGCCCCCTTCCGCGTTCCGCTGCTGCTGCGCGGCGAAGTGATCGAACAGGACTGGATCGAACATGGCGGCCGCCGCGGCGGCGCGCAGTTCACCGCGCCGGACCTGGCCGCGCACCTGCCGCGCCTGCCACTGGCCAACCCGTCCTCGCTGGGCGAGCTGTACAGCCTGACGCTGGACGAGATCATCGCGTTCCTGGAACAGCTTGGCGACCGGCTGGTCCTCGCCGACAATGCCTACCTGCAGGAAGCCTTCGAGCTGTCGCGGCTGACCTCGGGCCTGTCGGACCCGATCCTGCGCTATCATTACGAGATGATCCCGTCCTATTTCAGCGCCCGTTCGGTGCGCGACATTGCCGAGAGGACCATCGGGATCGACTACCTTGAAGGCTGGGTGCGCCAGCCCGACGCCGATCGAAATGCGCCGCCGGTGTCGATCCGCGCGGTCGGCGCGCGCGGCGTCCACATCATCGCCGGCAATGTGCCGGTGGTTGGCGTGACCACGGTGATCCGCAACGCGATCACCCGCAGCGACGCGATCATCAAGACCCCGTCGAACGATCCGCTGACCACCGCGGCGCTGGTCCGCACGATGATCGACATGGCCCCCGACCACCCGCTGACCAGCCACGTCTCGGTCGCCTACTGGAAGGGCGGGGACGAGCGGATCGAGCCCGCGCTGTATGACCCGCGCCGGATCGAGAAGATCGTCGCCTGGGGCGGCTTTGCCGGGATCAAGCACCTGACCCAGTATCTCCAGCCCGGGCTCGACCTGATCACGCTGGACCCCAAGCATTCCGGCTCGCTGATCGGCAAGGAAGCCTTCGCTGACGAAGCAACCTTGCAGCACGTGGCCCAGCGCCTGGCGGTGGACATCGGCGCGATGAATCAGGAAGGCTGCGTCAACGCGCGGGTGATACACGTCGAAAGCGGCACCGATGCCGAAGGGATCAAGCGCGCCGAACAGCTGGGTGAACTGACCTTCGCCGCGCTGCAGACGCTGCCGCAGCACCTGTCCACCCCGCACAAGGCATTCGACCGCGAATTGAAGGACGAGATTGACGCGCTGGCTTTCGTGGACGACGAATACACCGTGTATGGCGGACGAAGCAACGAAGGCGCGATCATTGTCTCGCGCTCGGCCAACCCGGTCGATTTCGCGCGGCAACTCGCCTGCCGGGTGGCCAATATCGTGCCCGTGGACGACGTGTCCGAGGCAGTGCGCAGCGTGAACAGCTATACGCAAACCATTGGCATATATCCCGAAAACCTCAAGACCCGGCTGCGCGATCAGTTGGCCTGGCATGGTGCCCAGCGCCTGGCTTCGCTGGGCGGGGCAGCAACGCTCAACCAGGCACCGGGGCCGCAGGACGGGATCGAACCGCTGCGCCGCATGGTCAAGTGGATCGTCGATGAAAGCGGCGACGAGGCCGCTCTGGCGGCCCAGGCCCTGGGATGACGGACGACTGGCAGGCCCTCTCGCTCGCGCTGCTTGGCGGGTTTGCCGAACGGCCGATGTGGCAGGGCCTGCTGCGCGAAATGGCGACGCGGTTCGGCGCGGGCCACATCGCCATCGCGTTCGATCCCCCGCCGGGTGGCGACGCGGGGATGGAAATCGCGCACGGCACGCCGGGGCCTGACGGACAGACGCTCGAGCAGCCGCTCGGCGGCGCGACCTTGCGCCTGTGGCGGGCCGGACCGGCGTTCCCGGACGAGGTGGCCGAGCGGCTGCGCGCAGTTGTGCCGCTGCTGAACCAGGGGGTGGCCCTGCTGCTCCACCAGGCGCAATTGCTGCGCGAACAGCGCATCCTGGCGACCGTAGCCGAAGCCGGCGAACTGGCCGTACTGGCGCTCGATCCGCGCGGGCAGCTGCTTTACGCCAACCCGCTTGGCCAGCAGTTGCTGAGCCAGCAGGACGCGCTGGCGCTGCACCACGGGCGGATCGCCTGCCTCGATCCGCGCACCACGGCGCGGCTGATCGAACTGGTGCGCCACTTTGCCGGGGAACAGCAGGCGGCGACCACGCGCGGGCTGTTCGCCCCGCTGGCCCTGCCCCGCAGCAGCGGCGAAGCGCCGCTGACCGTGCTGGTCCGCCCGGGCCCGGCGTTCGAGCCGGTCAATGCGCCCTTGCAGCGCAGCGCGATCCTGATCGTGCGCGATCCGGCGCGGCGGCCCAGCCTGTCGGCCGAAACGCTCGCCCACCTGTTCGACCTGACCCCCGCCGAAGCCGCGCTGGCAAGCGAGCTGGCCAAGGGCCTGACGCTCGACGATGCCGCCGCCGCGCTCGACATCAGCCGCAACACCGCGCGAAGCCAGTTGCAGGCGGTGTTCCGCAAGACCGGGGTCAGCCGCCAGAGCGAACTGGTGCTGCTGCTGCTGGGTTCCGTGGCAACGCTGAGCGGTTAGGCGGGATGCCGTTGCCCCACACTAACCCGTCACCCCGGGCTTGACGCCGGGGTGACGATGATGGGGGCTGTGGGATAGAAGCCCGCGGCCGGTCTGGAATCCGACCCGTCATCGACCGCCGCAGGGCTTGGCGCATCCGTTCTCTCCAACCGTTGTCGTGTTTGCCCGGCAGGCAAGAACACTTCCGGCTAGAATACATGTCGCAGGATGTATCGAACCGGCCAAGCTGGGCTTTGCCGCGGGCAAATCCGGCTGGGCTTGCCAAGCGCGCGCGGCCTGCGCATCATTCGGCCTTTCTCCCAAGGAGTTGTCCCGATGCGCCATGCCCTGATGCTGATTGCCCCGCTTGCCGTGCTGGCCGCCCCGCTCGGCGCGGTCAAGGAAACCGCCGATCCCGCCGCCGTTCCGGCCGGCACCTACACGGTCGACAACACTCATGCGACGGTGCTGGGCAAGACCATGCACCTGGGCTTTTCGGTCAACACCATCCGGTTCGACACGATCAACGGGTCGGTTACCTATGACCCGGCCAAGCCCGAAGCCAGCACGGCCGACATCACGATCGACACGACCACGCTCAATTCCGGCTTCACCCCGCGTGACAACCACCTGAAGGGCGCGCAGTTCTTCAATGTCGCCGCTTTCCCCAATGCCACTTTCAAGGCCGACAAGCTGGTCAAGACCGGGGCCGATACCGCCGACCTGCCCGGCCAGTTGACCCTGCTGGGCGTGACCAAACCGGTGACGCTGAAGGTCAAGTTCAACGGCTTTGGCAAGGGCATGGACGGCCAGCCGCGGATCGGCTTTGCCGCGACGGGCGCAATCAAGCGCAGCGATTTCGGGATGAAGGCTTTCGTCCCCGCCGTGGGCGATGACGTGGCGCTCGAAGTCGATCTCGAACTCGCCCGCAAGCCCTGAGCCGATGAGCGGGGGCATGGCCGCGCCGGCGCGCTATCACCGCGCGGCGATCACGCTGCACTGGCTGATCGCGCTGGCGCTCGTCGCGCAAGTGGCGCTGGGCTTCCGGTTGGAAGGGATTCCGGCCGGGCTGCTGCAATTCGATGCGTTCCAGTGGCACAAGTCGCTAGGGATCATCGTGCTGCTGCTCAGCCTGGCGCGGCTGGCGCTGCGCTTTGCCCTTCCCCGCCCCGCCCCGTTTGGCAGCGGGCTGTCGCTGCTGGCCGCCAGGGCGGTCCACGGCCTGTTCTACGTAGTGATGATCGGCGCGCCGCTCAGCGGCTGGGTGCTGGTCTCGACCGCCAAGATCAAGCTGCCGACCATGGTGCTGGGACTCGTCCCCTGGCCGCACCTGCCGCTGGGCCGGGCCGCGCATGAACCGGCCGAAGTGGCGCACGGCGTGCTCGGCTGGCTGCTGCCAGCGCTGATCGCCCTGCACGTGGGCGCGGCGCTGTGGCACCATGCCAAGCAGCACCCGGTGCTGGAGCGGATGCTGCCCGCCGGGCGCAATCCAAACGTCGCGCTGGCCTTGGCGGGCGTGCTGCTCGCGGGCGGCGCCTGGCTTGGCTGGACCGGCCCCGTGCCCAACTTGTGGCGCAGCGCCGCCCCGGCGGCGCCAGTCGCGGCGGCCAGCGAAGCGGCGGAACCGGAACCGGACGCCAGCACCGCGGCCCAGCCGGAACCCGCACCCAGCGCCAGCGAAAGCGCCGATGCCAAGGCCGCGCTCAGTCCCGACTGGACCGTCAAGGGCGGCACGCTCGGCTGGACGACCCAGTGGTCCGGGATGCCGATCCAGGGCAGCTTCAAGCGCTGGACCGCGCAGATCCGGTTTGACGAGACCGATCTCGCCACGGCGAAAATCGTGGTCGACGTGGACCTGGCCAGCAGCAGCAGCGGCGATGCCAGCCGCGACGAATCGATCCAGGGGCCGCAATTCTTCAACACCGCCGCCCATCCCACGGCGCGCTTCACCAGCACGCGGGTCAGCAAGGCGGGCAAGGGTTATGTCGCCGACGGCACGCTCGCGCTCAACGGCGTGACCCGCCCGGCGCGGCTGCGCTTCACCCTGAAGATCGACGGTGACCGCGCCGTGGCCACGGGCACTGCCACGCTCAGCCGCTTGGCCTACAAGGTTGGCACCGACGAATGGCAGGCGACCGACCAGATTCCCGATGCGGTGGCGGTCACTTTCACCGTGCGGGCGCAGCGCAAGGCCAGCTAGGCAAGGATCGCCCCGCTTTCGAACACATAGCGCACCAGATCGGCCTGCCCGCGCAGGCCTAGCTGGGCGTAGATTCGCTTGGAATAGTTGCGCGCCGTTTCCAGCGTCAGCCCCATGTCCGCCGCCGCCTCGGCGATCGAGCGCCCCTGGCTGAGCCGCAGCGCCAGTTCCGCCTCGCGCCGGGGCAGGCCCGACAGCTGGGCGAGCAGGGCCGCGCCCATGCCCCCGCGCGGGCGCGGCAGGCGGCAGAGCACCTGCACCACCGGCAGGCTGGAAGCGGCGGCGGGCTGGCTGCCGTTGGGCAGCAGCACGGCTTCGACGCGGGGCTCGGCGCTGAGTTCCAGCGCCTGCGGTGCAGCGGCGGGGTCCTGCGCAAAGCGGGCCGCGGCCTGGGCCAGCTCGCGCTCGGCCGCCGGATCGGGCAGGCGCAGGCGCTCACCCTGGCGCAGGGCAAAGCCGGGCAGCGCGCCCAGCCGCTCGGCCAGCCCCGCCTCGGCCGCGACCAGCCGCGCCTCGCGGTCAAGCAGCAGCCAGCCAGTGCCGCACCGCGCCAGCGCCGCGCCGTTCATCTCGGCCTCGATCCGGCGGCGTTCCTCGATCAGGAAGCCGCGCAGGGCCATCGCGACATAGGGCGCGAGGCTGGCCAGCAGCGCGCTGTCGGCCGCGCTGCATTCACTGCCGCGCGCCACCAGCAGCCAGGCGCTGATCCCGCCGTCCAGCGCCAGCCGCACGATCCGTTCATCGACGATCCCCAGCGCGGCGATGTAGCGCGCCCGAAACATGGCATAGTCGGCATCGACATCGCCGAATTCGCTGACCGCATAGACCCGCCCGGGGCGCAGCCGCTCAAACGGGAAGCGATCGAGCAGGTCAAGGCTGTCGAACCCCAGTGCGCGCGCTTCGCCGCGCAGGTCGCGCCCGGCGTGGAATTCGGTCACCTCGTGCATCGTCCGCTCGCCCTGGCGGAAGAACAGCCCGGCATAGTCCGCCTGGGTGCGCCGCCGGACCCGTTCGAGGAAGGTGGCGAAGCGCTGTTCCTCAAGCATGCCGGACAGCAGCGGCAGCAGCAGTTCGGTCTCGTCGGTGCTGGTCAGGGCCATACCCTCCCATATGGGAGGTTAACGACCGTGTCACCCCTGTATCACGCCGTCCCAGCGATACCCGCACCCAAGGATTCGGCCATGGCCCCAGCGCACACTCCCCTCACCCACCTCCAGCGGCTGGAGGCCGAGGCGATCCACATCATCCGCGAAGTGGTGGCCGAGGCGGAGCGGCCGGTGATGCTCTATTCCGTCGGCAAGGACAGCGCGGTGATGCTGCACCTGGCGCGCAAGGCGTTCTATCCCGCGCCGCCGCCGTTCCCGCTGCTGCACGTCGATACCACCTGGAAGTTCCAGGACATGTACGCGTTGCGTGACCGCATGGCCAAGGAAAGCGGGATGGACCTGCTGGTCTATCACAACCCCGAAGCCGCCGAACGCGGGATCAACCCGTTCGATCACGGCGCGCTGCACACCGACATGTGGAAGACCGAAGGGCTCAAGCAGGCGCTCGACAAGTACGGCTTCGACGCGGCCTTCGGCGGCGCGCGCCGCGACGAGGAAAAGAGCCGCGCCAAGGAACGCATCTTCTCCTTCCGCACCGCCAGCCACGGCTGGGACCCGAAGAACCAGCGGCCCGAGCTGTGGAACCTGTACAACGCCCGCAAGAACAAGGGCGAGAGCATCCGCGTCTTCCCGATCAGCAACTGGACCGAGCTGGACGTGTGGCAATACATCCACCTCAACGATATTCCGATCGTCCCGCTCTATTTCGCGGCCAAGCGCCCCACGGTGGAACGCGACGGACTGCTGCTGATGGTCGATGATGACCGCTTCCCGCTGAAGCCCGGCGAAGTGCCGGTCGAACGTTCGATCCGGTTCCGCACGCTGGGCTGCTATCCCCTGACCGGCGCGGTGGAAAGCGAGGCGAAGACGCTGCCGGAAGTGATCCAGGAAACCCTGCTCACCACCACCAGCGAACGCCAGGGCCGCGCGATCGACAAGGACGCGGGCGGCGCGGGCATGGAAGTCAAGAAGCAGCAGGGGTACTTTTGACGTGCCACGGAATGCGCAGCGTTCCGCAACGTCAACCCCGGACTTGATCCGGGGTCAGGCTTCCTTGCCTTGTGCCCAAATCAACAGCTGGATCCCGGATCAAGTCCGGGATGACGGGTGAACCTATGACCGACGCAATCTATCAGACCGACGCCCTCATCGCGGACGACATCGACGCCTATCTGGAAACCCACCAGCACAAGACCATGCTGCGCTTCATCACCTGCGGGTCGGTGGACGATGGCAAGTCCACTTTGATCGGACGACTGCTGTACGACAGCAAGATGATCTTCGAGGACCAGCTTGACGCGCTGCACGCGGATTCGAAGAAGGTCGGCACCCAGGGGCAGGACATCGATTTCGCCCTGCTGGTCGATGGCCTTGCCGCCGAACGCGAACAGGGCATCACGATCGACGTCGCCTACCGCTTCTTCAACACTGAAAAGCGCAAGTTCATCGTCGCCGATTGCCCGGGGCACGAACAATACACCCGCAACATGGTGACCGGCGCCAGCACGGCGGACCTGGCGGTGATCCTGGTCGATGCGCGCAAGGGCGTGCTGGTGCAGACCCGCCGCCATTCGTACCTGTGCCACCTGATCGGCATCCGCAACCTGGTGCTGGCGGTCAACAAGATGGACCTGGTGGACTATGACCAGGCCACGTTCGACGCGATTGTCGCCGACTATGCCGAGTTTGCGAAAAGCATCGGCATCGAGAGCTTCACCGCCCTGCCGATTTCCGGTTTCAAGGGCGACAACATCACCACCCTGTCGGCCAACACCCCGTGGTATTCGGGCCCGACGCTGGTCGAACACCTGGAAACGGTCGAGGTCAATTCGGCCCGCGATGCGGAAAAGGCCTTTCGCCTGCCAGTGCAATGGGTCAACCGCCCGAACCTCGATTTCCGGGGTTTTGCCGGGCTGATCGCCAGCGGCAGCGTGAAGCCGGGCGACGAAGTGCGGGTGCTCCCTTCGGGCAAGACCAGCACGGTCACCCGCATCGTGACGCAAGATGGCGACCTGCCCGAAGCCGTGGCCGGCCAGTCGGTCACCCTGTGCTTTGCCGACGAGATCGACTGTTCGCGCGGCAACGTCATCGCGCTGGCCGACCAGCCGCCGCAGGTGGCTGACCAGTTCGAGGCAACGCTGGTCTGGCTGAACGACGAAGCGCTGATCCCGGGCCGCGCCTATTGGCTGAAGCTGGCGACGCAGACCGTTTCGGCTACCGTGCAGCCGCCCAAATATGCCATCAATGTCAACACCCTGGAACACGTTGCGGCCAAGACGCTTGACCTCAACGCGATCGGCGTGGCCGAAGTGACGACCGACAAGCCGCTGGTGTTCGAACCTTACGGCGAGAACCGCACGCTGGGCGGCTTCGTGCTGATCGACAAGCTGACCAATGCCACGGTCGCGGCGGGCATGCTGCATTTCAGCCTGCGCCGTGCGCAGAACGTCCACTGGCAGGCGCTCGACATCAGCCGCGAGGCGCATGCCGCGCTCAAGAACCAGAAGCCGGCGGTGCTGTGGTTCACCGGCCTGTCGGGGGCGGGAAAATCAACCATCGCCAACCTGGTCGAAAAGAAGCTGCACCGGATGAACCGGCACACGTTCCTGCTCGATGGCGACAACGTCCGCCACGGGCTGAACAAGGACCTGGGCTTTACCGAGGCCGACCGGATCGAGAATATCCGCCGCGTCGGCGAAGTGGCCAAGCTGATGGCCGATGCCGGGCTGATCGTGATTACCGCCTTCATCAGCCCGTTCCGCGCCGAACGCGAAATGGTCCGCGCGATGCTGCCCGAAGGCGAATTCGTCGAAGTGTTCATCGACACTCCGCTGGCCGATGCCGAGGCGCGCGATGTGAAGGGCCTGTACAAGAAGGCGCGGTCGGGCCAGCTCAAGAACTTCACCGGGATCGACAGCCCCTATGAAGCGCCGATCAACCCCGAAATCCGCGTCGACACCACGGCGCTGAGCCCCAAGGAAGCCGCCGAACTGATCGTCGCTCGGCTGCTTGGGGACGATTGACCATGCTGCTGTTCCGGGGCCGCGAAACCCACAGCCGGTCCCTGATCAAGGGGATCAGCTGGCGCGTCCTGGGCAGCATCGACACGTTCCTGCTGAGCCTGCTGTTCACCAGCAGCGCCAAGGCCGCCGGCGCGATCGCCGGGACCGAGGTGATTACCAAGGTGCTGCTTTATTACTTCCACGAACGGGTCTGGGCATCGATCGGCTGGGGGGCCAGTCCCGCCCCGCCCCCGCCCGACGATCCCGCCGCGATGATCTGAGGAACCCTGCGATGAGCGATGCCATGACCGATGCCGAACTTGCCGCCCACCTGGCCGAAGTGGCCGGACGGCTGCTGCTGGAAGTGCGCAGCGCCGGAGTGCTGAGCCTCAAGGCGCTGGGCCGCGCCGGTGATGCCACCGCCAACCAGTTCCTGTGCCATGCGCTGCGCGAACAGCGCCCCGACGACGCGCTGCTGTCGGAGGAGGAAAAGGACAACCTCGACCGGCTGAACGCCAGCCGCGTGTGGATCGTCGATCCGGTCGATGGCACGCGCGAATATGGCGAGGAACGCGCGGACTGGGCGGTCCACGTCGCGCTGGCGGTGGACGGCGTGCCGGTGCTGGGCGCGGTCGCGCTGCCGGGCGCCGGCGAAGTGCTGCGCAGCGACCGGCCGGGCACGGTGCCCCCTGCCCCGGCGCAGCTGCGCATGGTCGTCAGCCGCACCCGCCCCGCCGCCGAAGCCGTCGCCGTGGCGGAAAAGCTGGGGGCCGAGCTGATCCCGATGGGCAGCGCCGGGGCCAAGGCGATGGCCGTGGTGCTGGGCCAGGCCGACATCTACCTGCACACCGGCGGGCAATACGAATGGGACAGCTGCGCCCCCGCCGCCGTGGCGCTGGCGCACGGGCTGCACTGCTCGCGGGTCGATGGCAGTCCGCTGGTCTACAACCAGGCCGATACCTACATGCCCGACCTGCTGATCTGCCGCCGGGAACACGCACCGCTGGTGCTGGACGCGCTGCGCGAGCTGGGCCAGCAATCATAACCCAATTGGGTTATGCACTAAAGGGAGACTCGCGTTAGGCTCATCCGCAGTCGGCCATGACCGGCAGGAGCGGGAGAGCCAGCAATGAAGTTTTCGATCATCTATGAAGCGCAAATGGTCGACACCAGCCGCGAGAACGAAGCGGCCGTGTTTCACCAGATCGTCGACCAGGCAAAATACGCCGAGGAAATGGGCTTCGACTGCATCTGGTGCGTCGAACACACCGCGCTGACCCAGTATGCCCACATGTCGGCCCCGGAAACGGTGCTGGCCTTCATCGCGGGCGCGACCAGCCGCATCCACGTTGGCCACGGCGTGGTCTGCCTGCCCCCGGCGATGAACCACCCGGTCAAGGTGGCCGAACGCGTCGCCACGCTCGACGTGCTGTCGAAGGGGCGGCTGCACTTCGGCATGGGCAAGGGCGGCACCCAGCAGGAAGCCGGCACGTTCGGCTATGACCTCAGCGAACTGGGGCCGATGATCGACGAGGCGATGTACCTGGTCCCCAAGATCCTCAAGGACGGCTTCGTCGAACACGACGGGACCTATATCAAGATCCCGGCCCGGCCGATCCACCCCGCCCCCTACCAGGACCCGCATCCGCCGCTCTACATGGCCTGCACGCGCGAAGCCACGCTGCTTCAGGCCGGCGGGCGCGGGATCGGCGCACTGGTGCTGGGCTTCTCCGGGCCCGAGGAAATCGCCAAGAAGAACGCGATCTACCGCGAGGCGTTCCGCAACCGCAAGGCCGAGGACCAGGTCGGCTACCGCCCGACCGAACACCTGGCCGCACTGTGCGCCGCGACCGTGCTGGACGACCGCGAAAAGGCCCGCAAGGTCGGCCTGCGCGGCCAGCGCTTCTTCGCGGAAAGCATCGCCTACTGGTACCAGGGCGGGCCGAAGCCGACCGTGGACGACAATCTGACCGCCGATGACCACGCCAAGGTGCTGGAATCGGGCAAACAGGCGACCATCGCCTACCTGTCGGAAGAAGCCATCCCGGTGGGCGACGAGCACCTGTCGAACTACACCGTGGCGCAGGACGCCTATGGCACGCCGGACGATTGCATCCGCTATGTCCAGCGCCTGAAAGACGCGGGCGCGGACGAGATCCTGTTCATTTTCCAGATGGGCGGCATCCCGCACGACGTGATCATGGAATCGATCCGCAACATCGGCGAAAAGGTCATCCCGCACTTCCGCGCGCTGGAACAGGCCGAAGCCGTCGCCGCCGAATAGGCGGGACTGGCCAGGAGCAACCCGATTGGGCTATGAACCGGGGATGGACCCGCGCGTCGATCCCCGGTTTTCCGATCTGCTCGCCCGCCTTTACAGCGGGATCGACGCCGAACGGCCGTGGGAACGGTTTCTCGAAGCGCTGACCGGCTGGCTGGGTTCCGCCTTTGCTACGCTGATCATCA
Organism: Novosphingobium sp.; assembly: GCF_041905565.1. GTDB lineage: Bacteria > Pseudomonadota > Alphaproteobacteria > Sphingomonadales > Sphingomonadaceae > Novosphingobium. The sequence continues at coordinate 34,185 of NZ_JAYRKX010000005.1, forward strand.
CTTCGCCGGGGCGCGCCCAGCCGGGCACTTTCGTAACCCCCGGCGCCGACCCGCGGTTCAGCGCGTTCTACATCGAAAGCCATTTCGCCAGCGACCCGTTCAAGGGCCTGCCCGAAGGGCGCGTCACCAGCTTCGGCGAATTCCTGGCGGGGCAGGATCAGCAACGCTTTGCCGCCTACCGCGAATACCTCGCGCTGACCGGGGGCGAACAGGTGCTGGGGGTCGACCTGCGCTTTGCCGGGCAGTTCGAAGCGCGCTTTCGCACCACCCGCACCCCCGACATGCCCGAATTCACTCCGGATGACCGCGCGCGGTTCCAGGAACTGGTCCCGCACCTGCGCACCGCCGTATCGCTGTTCGAAAAGCTGCAATTCGCCGGCGGCCAGCACAGCCTGCTGCGCAGCGCCACCGATGGCCTTGGCCTGGCGCTGCTGGTGCTGGACCGGCAATGCCGGCTGGTCAGCAGCAATGCACTGGCCGAACGGATCCTGACCGAAGGCGAAGGGCTGCGCCGCGCCGGGGGCGAAGTGCGGTTCGACAGCGCCATGCTGCGCCGGAAAGTGGAAGGACTGCTGCAATCCGGCCAGGCGGCGGACGGGGTTACCCGGTTCCGCATCCCCCGGCCCGAGCACGGCGACCTGGTGGCGACCGCCCGGGCGATCGACCTGCCTGCGATCCATTCCGGAACCGGCGCGCTGGCGCTGTTCCTGGCCCGGCCGGGCGATGAACTGGTGCTGGAACCCGAAACGATCCGCGAATTGCTGGGCGTGACCCCGGCCGAGGCCCGGCTGTGCTCGGTCCTCGCCCAGGGGCATTCGCTGGTCGAGGCCGCGCGCGAGCTGGGCATTGCCCACAACACGGCCAAGGCCCAGCTGCGCTCGATCTTTGCCAAGACGCAGGTTCACCGCCAGGCACAGCTGGTGAACCTGCTTGGCGCCCTGAGCGGTTAGGCCGCCAGTTCGAACTCGCTCATCACCGGCTGCTTCATCGCTTCGGCAAAGGCTTCGTAGGACCACGGCCAGCTGGCCGGCACGCCCTCGCCGTCCAGATACCAGCTCTGGCAGCCGGAGCCGAAGATCGTGGTCTTGGCCGCGGCGATGCGGCGCTCTTCATAGTCCTCGAACGCTTCGGCGCGGGGCTGCACGCTGCGGGCACGCCCGGCGCGCAATTCGTCCAGCAGGTGTTCGATGTAGTTCCACTGCTGCTCGGCAATGTCGATCAGCGAGAAGTTGCCGACCGGCCCGGTCGGGCCGTTGAGCATGAACAGGTTGGGGAAGCCGGGCATCGTCATGGCATAGTGTGCGCGCGGGCGCACCGCCCAGAAATCGTCGAGGCACACCCCGCCCGCACCCTTGACCACGGCGGGCCGGATGAAGCGGTCGGCGCGGAAGCCGGTGGCCAGCACCAGCGTGTCGAGTTCATGCAGGGTGCCGTCCTTCATCCGCACGCCAGTGGGTTCGATCCGCTCGATCCCGCCGGTTTCGACGAAGATCGAGGGTTGCTGGACCTTGTCGTAATAGTTCCACGAATAGATCAGCCGCTTGCACGCCGCGCGGTAGTTGGGGCGCAGCTTTTCCTTCAGTTCCGGATCGCGGACCGAGTTTTCGAGGTTCTGCAGGCAGGCATCCTCGATCTGCTGCATCAGCGGGCCGTCGATGTCGGTGATCGCATCGGTGAAGCGCTTGATCGCGCCCAGGTATTCATCGTTGTAGCGGATCGCGTCCATCAGCGCCGGATCCTTGCGGAACGCCTCGCGGTCGGCATCGGTATAGTCGAACTGCGGCACCGGCATGACCCACTGCGGCGAACGCTGGAAGTGGACCAGCTTTTCCACCCGGTCAGCCAGCGCGGTGACGATCTGGATGCCGGTCGAACCGCAACCGATCAGGCCGACGCGGGCGCCGTCGATCGGGGCGCTGTCGTCCCAGCGGGCGGTGTGGAACGCCGGGCCCTTGAACGTGTCCAGCCCCGCGATGTCGGGCAGCTTGGGGTGGTGCAGCACGCCCGAGGCGGCGATCACCACATCGGCTTCCACGCTGCTGCCATTGCCGAACGTCAGCGTCCAGGTGGCGGTGGCATCGTTGTAGATCGCCGAGGTCACTTCATGGCCGAAGCGGATCATCGGCGTGATGCCGTACTTGTCGGCGACATATTCGAAATAGGTCTGGATCTGCGCGCCGGTCGAATAATAGGCGTCCCAGTCCGGATAGGGTTCGAACGAATAGGTATAGGCGTGGGCCGGCACGTCGCAGGTCAGCCCCGGATAGCGGTTTTCGCGCCAGGTGCCGCCCAGCTTGTCGGCCTTTTCATAGATCGTGAACTGTTCGCCGCGTTCCTTCAGCTTGATCCCGGCCAGGATGCCGGCCATCCCCGCGCCGATGATCGCGTAACGCAGTTTGCGTGCTTCGCCCATTGTTCAGTTCCCTCTGCCAAAAATGCTTCGTTGAGCATGGAACTGACACAGCCAAAAACGCCCGCCATCACCCGAAAGGGTTATGGCCTTCGCGCCGCGCTGTGGCACCTCTTGGGCCAAGCAAGACTGGGAGAAAACGATGGGCAAGGAATTTCCGGACGGCGCCTGCATGGTGTTCGGCGGCAGCGGCGGGATCGGCCAGGGCGTGGCGCTGGAATTCGGCAAGGCGGGCAGCGACGTGGCGGTGTGCTACCGCTCGAAGCAGGACGTGGCTGAACGCACCGCCGAGGCGATCCGCGCGGCCGGGGCCAGGGCCTCGATCCACCAGGTCGACGTGCGCGACCGCGCCTCGCTCGACGCCTGCATCGCAGCGGCGGCAGCGGAACATGGCCGGATCCACTCGATGGTCTGGGGCGCCGGGCCGCTGGTTGGCCAGACGCCGCTGGCCGAATGGACCGAGGAGGCGTTCCGCAACGCGATGGAAACCGAAGCCTTCGGGTTCTACAACGCGGCGCGCGCGCTGATCCCGCACATGCGGGCGAACGGCGGCGGCAGCTTCGTCCACCTGGGTTCTGCCGGGCATGACTGGTATCCCAAGCTTGACGGCCTGTCGGTGGTGCCCAAGGCCGCCAACGAGGCGCTGATCAAGGGCATCGCCAAGGAAGAAGGCGAGCATAACATCCGCGCCAATTCGGTGCTGGTCGGCGTGATCGATGCGGGCATGTTCCACGAATTGTCCGAACAGGGCGTGTTCGGGGATGAATGGATCGCCGAAACCCACAAGCTGCTGTGCCTGCGCCGCTGGGGCCAGCCGGAAGACATTGGCGCGGCGGCGGTGTTCTTCGCCTCGAACCGGGCCAGCTACGTTACCGGGCAGACCATTTCGGTATCGGGCGGCTTCGGTGTCTGACAGCCTTGCCCCGGCGCCGCTGACGCTGGAAGCGGCGCTGGACCGGATGGCGCTGGAACGGCTGGTCGTGACCTATTGCCACGCGATCGACCGGCGCGACCTGGCGCTGGTGCGCAGCCTGTACCACGACGATGCGGTGGACGATCACGGCGCGATGTTCTGCGGCTCGCCCGACGAATATGTCGCCTGGTTGCCGGCGATGCTGGCCAACTGGCAGGCTACGCGCCATGCGGTTGGCAACATGCTGTTCCTGATCGAGGGGGACACCGCCAATGGCGAAATCCCGACCACGGCCTGGCACCGCACGGCGGACGGCACGCGCGATCTGATCGCCAATGGGCGCTATCTTGACCAATATGCCAGGCGCGGCGGCGTGTGGAAGTTCCTGCGCCGCAGCCTGGTGCTCGACTGGATGGAGGAGCGCGCGGTGGCGCCCTCCCCCGGCGGCGAGGTGGACGACGGGGTCGAGCTTGGCCGCGCCGGGCCGGACGATCCGGTCTATGCCCGCCTGCCGCTGTTCGGCGCGGACCGGCTTACGCGGGCATAAGCCCGCCGCCGTTGACGTGAAACACCTGCCCGTTGATCCACGTCCCGTCGTTTGACAGCAGCATGGCGACCACCCCGGCAATATCCTCGGCGCTGCCAACGCGGGTGCTGGGTGTGCGCGTCAGGAAAGCGGAGATCAGCTGATCGGGCACCTGCCCCCCGGCGATCATTTCCGGGGTCATCACGAAGCCCGGCGCCACGCAGTTGGCGCGCACCCCTTCGCGCCCCCAGCGGCTGGCAACATGGCGCATCAGCGCGTTCAGCCCGCTTTTCGACATGGCATAGCTGGGCCGCTGCGGCTCGGCCGAATGACTCGCCCCGGAACTGGTATAGACCACCGCCCCGCCGCCCCGCGCGAGCAAGTGCGGCAGCGCGGCGCGGGTGCACAGCAGGTGGCCGCGCAGGTTCACGTCCATGGTCCGGTCGAACACAGCGAGGTCCAGCGACAGCGCATCGCTATCGGCAAAGATCGTGCGCAGGTCGGCGGCGTTGACGTGGATCCCGTCCAGCCCGCCCAGCCAGTCCACGGCCTGGGCAATGGCGGCATTCACCGACGCTTCGTCGGCAATGTCGATCGCCAGCGCCATGGCCGCCGCGCCCAGTTCTGCCGCCACGGCCTGCGCCGCAGCCAGATTGATGTCGGCCAGCACCACCCGCGCGCCTTCGCCCACCAGCCGCCGCGCCGTGGCCGCGCCGATCCCGGTGCCCGCGCCGACAATCATCAGCGCCTTGCCGCGCAGCCGTTCTTCCATGATCCTGCTCCCATGCTAGGCGCGCAGCCTAGCGCGCGGGGAGGCAGCGGCAAGAACCTAACCGGACAAGTGTTGCGACAGGTCGCCCGGCATGTCGAACAGGCTGTAATCGCGGCTGGCAAAGCGCCACTCCCCGTCCACCCGCGCGAAGGTATCGAGATAGCGTCCGGCGGCGATTACCTGCAGCGGCAGCGTCTCGGTCTGTTGCAGCACGGTGTAGCACGACCGGCAGGTGGCGGTGCCGGCCGCCTCGTCCACTTCGATGATCGGGTTGGTCACCACATGGCGAGTGCGCGGAGTGCCGCAGGGGTGAAGCACCACCCGCCTGCGCCAGCTTGCCAGCAGTGCGGCGCTGTCCAATTCCTCGCCCCCGCGCATCTTGATGCGGGCGTGCCCGAACAGCGCGGCGGCGCCGGCCAGGTCGCCCGCATCGATCATTTCGGCATAGCGATAAAGCAGGTTGGTAATGGCGAACTGGGCGATCATGCGGACCTCGTCGGGGTTCTTGGCACGAAGTGTGCCGAACGGCAGGACTGGCCGATTGCGGCGGCCCGGACAAGGGCATAGTCAGGCATGACCGATCGGCGCAAGGGAGAGGGACAATAGCGCGCATGACCCCTGAGCAGCGTGTGCTCTATTCCGGTTCGCAGCGGCTGTTGCCGGTGCTGGACCGGCTGGCCCCGGCGCGTGCCGCCGGGTTCGATGCCGTATCGCTGTGGCCCAGCGATGTGCGCGATGCCGACCTGGCAGAGGTGCGCGATGCCGTCGCCGCCGCCGGTCTTGTCGTCAGCGAAATCGAGGTGCTGTGCTGCTGGCTGCCCGGCCAGGCCGATGCCCCGCCATCGCAGTGGGACATGCTCAAATGGCAGACGCCCGAACGGATGCTGCCGATGGCGCAGGCGCTGGGCGCGCATACCATTTCCGCCGCCGAACTGTTCGGCCTGCCCTTCGACGGCCCGGCCATGGCCGCCTCTTTTGCCGAGCTGTGCCGCCGCGCGGCGGATCACGGCCTGCGGGTCGCGCTGGAATTCGTGCCGAGCGGCGGGATCTTCGGCCTCGCCGAAGCCTGGGAAGTGGTGCAGCGCGCCGATGCGCCCAACGGCGGGCTGATGGTCGACAGCAGCCATTTCCAAACCAGCGGCTCCTCGCTCGACCTGCTGGCGAGCATTCCGGGCGAGCGGATCTACAGCGTGCAACTGGCTGACGTGCCGGCCGATGCCGATGCGCAGATGGTCAACAAGATGCAGGACCGCCTGATGCCGGGCAGCGGCGTGATCGACTTTGCCGCCTTCATGGCCGCGCTGTCCGCCACCGGCACCACGGCCCCGACGGGCATCGAGATGTTTTCCGCCGCGCTGGATGCGCTGCCCCCCGCCCAGGCCGCGCTGGAATGCGCCCAGGCGCTTGATTACTGCCTTTCGCAAGGAACCCCGAAATGACCAGCAACCGCTATCCCCACCTCCTCTCGCCCGGCAAGATCGGGACGATGGACCTCAAGAACCGCATCGCCGTTACCGCGATGGGGGTCAGCCTGTCGGAAGACGATGGCACCTGCGGCGATCAGATCATCGCCTATCACGAGGAACAGGCCAAGGGCGGGGTCGGGCTGATCATCTGCGGTGTCGCCGGGGTGGGCTGGCCGGTCGGCGCGGTGGCGCTGGGGCAGACCGCGATTTCGGATGACAAGTTCATCCACGGGCTGAAGCGCCTGACCGACGCTGTCCACAAGCACGGCGCGAAGATCGCCACCCAGCTGCACTTCGGCGGGCTGATCGCGGGCTATTCATTCCAGCGCTGGGGCCATCCGCTGTGGGCGCCCGGCTATCCCCCGGTGCCCAAGCAGAACATCTCCGAATTCTTCACCATGGACGAGCTGGCCGGCATGGCCGGGTTCAAGATGCCCGAGATCAAGGTGCTGGAGCAGGCCGACATCGACCAGCTGGTCGACATGTTTGCCCAGGGCGCGCGCCGTGCCAAGGAAGCCGGGTTCGACGGGATCGAGATTCACGCCGGCCATGGCTACATCCTGTCCAGCTTCATTTCCCCCTACACCAACCAGCGCACCGACCAGTACGGCGGCAGCCGCGAAAACCGCATGCGCCTGCCGCTGGAAGTGATCGCCGGCATCCGCAAGGCGGTCGGCCCGGACTATCCGGTGTGGATCAAGCTCGACGGCAAGGAAGTCGGCAAGCCCGGCGGCATCCAGGTCGAGGACGCGATCGAACACGCCAAGATGGTCGAGGCGGCGGGCGTCGATGCGATCACCATCACCTCGTACCACGATACGGGCATTGGCAAGCTCCATTCGCAATCGAATATCCCGCACCTGGAAAGCTGGAACCTGCCCGAAACCGCGCGGATCAAGGCGGCGGTCAAGATCCCGGTGATCGGTTCGGGCCGGATCGAGGCCGAAGTGGGCGATGCCACCATCGGCAAGGGCGAGGCCGACTTCATCGCCATGGGCCGCAAGCTGCTGGCCGATCCGCACCTGCCCAACAAGCTGCAAATGGGCATGCCGGACAAGGTCCGCCCCTGCGTCTACTGCTACACCTGCGTCAGCGCGATCTACAACGGCCAGGCGGCGCGCTGCGCGGTCAATCCGGAGCTGAGCTTCGAATTCAAGGCCCCCGCCCTGCCCGCCACCAAGGCCAGGCACGTTGCCGTGATCGGCGGCGGCCCCGGCGGCATGGAAAGCGCGCGGCGCCTCTCGGCGCTGGGCCACAAGGTCACGCTGATCGAAAAGAGCGACCGGCTGGGCGGCACGCTGCGCTTTGCCAGCCTGGCCTATGAACCGAACGAGCGCCTGCTAAACTGGCTGCGCCAGGAAGTCGAGGAAGCCGACGTGACCGTGCGTCTGTCGACCGAGGCGACGCCGGACCTGCTCCGCTCGCTGGGCGTCGATGAAGTGATCGTCGCCACCGGCGCGATCCGCGGCATGCCCGAAATTCCCGGCGGCGACCTGCCGCACGTGTTCTCGGGCGATGACATGCGCCGGATGATGCTGGGCGAAAGCAGCGAGGAACTGAAGCGCAAGACCGGCCTGTTCACCCGGATCGCGACCAAGGTCGGCGCGGCCACCGGGGCGACCGCCAACCTCGCGCTGGTGCGCAAGGCGACCCACACCTGGATGCCGCTGGGCGACAACATCGCGATCATCGGCGGCGAGCTAGTCGGCATCGAACTGGCCGAATTCCTGACCGAGCGCGGCCGCCGGGTCAACGTGATCGAGGAAGCCCCGCGCCTCGGCAAGGGGCTGACGCTGGTGCGGCGCATGCGCATCCTCTCGGAACTGGCCGAACACGGCGTCGGCCTGCACGGCGGAGCCAGCAACATCGCGATCCAGGCCGGCACGGTGACCTTCACCGACAGCGCCGGGAACAAGCAGACCGTCGCCGCCGACAATGTGATCGTTGCCAAGGGCGCGGAAGGTGACCTGACGCTGGCTGACAGCCTCAAGGCGGCGGGCTTCACCGTCCACGCCATCGGCGATGCGACCGGGGTCGGTTACATCGAAGGGGCGATGCACGGCGCGCTGGCGGCGGTAAAGGCGGTGGCGGGCACCGCGGCGTGAGCCTTGAGCTGCTGCTGGCCGAGCGCGAGATCGCGCGCGCCCTCACCCGGATCGCCCGGGCAATGGACGCGCGCGACTGGCCCGGCCTGCTGGCGGAACTGACCGAAGATGCGACGGGCGAGCTGGGCACCGGCCCGCTCGCCTCACCGGCAGCGATCGTCGCGCTGATCCGGCGCTATCTCGACCCCTGCGGGCAGACCCAGCACTTGCTGGGCAACTTGCTGGTCGAAGTGGACGGCGATCAGGCCACAAGCCGCTGCTATGTCAGCGACACGCACCTTGGCGCGGCGGGCAAGGAACACATCACTTTCGTCACGCTGGGGGATTACCACGACCAGTGGCGGCGCGTGGACGGCGCGTGGAAGCTGTGCCACCGGACCAAGCTGAACCGGGGCCACGTCGGCAGTTTCGATGTGTTCGCGCCCTGACGGGCAGCGGTTCAGCGGGCGAGGAACCCGCCGTCGACCGCCAGCGGATGGCCGGTGATGAAGCTGGCCATGTCGGACGCCAGGAACACCACGGCGTTCGCCACTTCATCGGCCTGGCCCAGCCGGTTCATCGGGTGCATCGCGGCCATGAAGCGGCGCGCTTCCTCGCCCTGGGCGTCGATCTGGGTCATCGGCGTTTCGATCGCGCCGGGGCAGATGCAGTTCACCCGGATGCCCTGCTCGGCATAGGCCATCGCGGCAGACCGGGTCAGCCCGATCACCGCGTGCTTGCTGGCGGCATAGCCCGCGCCGGTAATCCCGGTCTGGCCCGCCACGGACGAGGTGTTGATGATCGACCCGCTGCCAGCCCGCGCCATGTGGCGCAGTTCGGCCCGCATCGACAGCAGCATGCCGCGCTGGTTGATCGCCACTTCGCGGTCATAGGGCTCGGTATCGCCCCATTCGCTGCCCATGCGTTGCAGCGAAACCCCGGCATTGTTGAAGCCGATGTCGATCCGCCCCCAACGCGCGACCAGATCGTCCACCGCCGCGTTGACGGCGGCCTCGTCGGTCACGTCCAGCACCGCGCCATAGGCTTCGCCGCCCGCAGCAGTGATGGCCGCGACGACACTGGCCGGATCGGCCCGATCCGCCACGGCGACCCGCGCTCCTTCCCGCGCAAAGGCCAGCGCGGTGGCTGCGCCGATCCCGCTGGCCCCGCCGGTCACGAATGCGGTCTTGCCTGCCAGAAGTGCCATGCGGGAGTTCCTTGTGCGGTTCAGCCGCGCAGCTCGGTCTTCAGCACCTTGCCGCTGGCGTTGCGGGGGAGGTCCGTGACGAAGGCGACGCTGCGCGGGACCTTGTAGTTGGCCATGTTTTCGCGGCTCCAGGCGATCAGTTCCGCCCCGGTCGCGCTGGCGCCGGGGCGCAGGACGACATAGGCCTTGCCGACCTCGCCCATGCGTTCGTCCGGCACGCCGACCACGGCGACCATCGCGATCGCCGGGTGGACCGAGAGCAGCTTTTCGACCTCGGCCGGATAGACGTTGAAGCCCCCCGAAATGTAGAGGTCCTTCTTGCGGTCGGTGATGCGGACATAGCCGTTTTCGTCCATCGTCCCGACATCGCCGGTGTGGAGCCAGCCATCCGCGTCGATCGCTTCGGCGGTGGCTTCGGGATCGTCGAGATAGCCCAGCATCACCCCCTGCCCGCGCACCAGGATCTCGCCGGTTGCGCCGCGCGGCACTTCATGGCCGTGCTCGTCGGCCACGATCACTTCATTGCCGGGGATCGCCGCGCCGCAAGTCTGGGCGATGACGTCCGCCGGGTCGCCGGGGCGGCACGACGTGATGTTGACGCATTCGGTCATGCCATAGGCGGTGATGATGTCCTTCATCCCCAGATCGTCGCGGATGCGCTCGACCAGCACCGGCGGCACGGTCGCCGCCCCGGTGGTGCCGCCGCGCAAGCTGGACATGTCGATCGACCGCTTGTCCTGTTCGGCCAGGATCATCTGGAACACGGTGGGCGGGCCGGGGAAGAACGTGATCTTCAGCCGCTCGATCAGCGTGATCGCCTCGGCCACATCAAACTGCGCCATCGGCACGGCGACCGCGCCCGACAGCAGGCAGGCCACCCAGCCAACCTTCATCCCGAACGAATGGAAGAACGGATTGGCGATCAGGTAGCGATCGCCAAAGCGCAGACCGGTGTTGCCGATCCACACCCCGCACTGCGGCAGGACGCGGCCATGGGTCATCAGCACGCCCTTGGGGCTGCCGGTGGTGCCGCTGGTAAACAGGATGTCGCTGATCGTTTCGGCGTCGATTTGGGCGAGCGCAGCATCCACCGCCGCGTCATCCGCGCCCTTGCCGCTGGCCAGGAAGCCATCGAACCCGGTGTCGAGCATGATGGTTTCGCGCAGGTCCGGCAGGTCCTCGTCCGCCAGCAAGGCCTGGTAGTCGATCCCCAGGAAATCGGTGACGGTGAACAGCAGCCGCGCATGGGTACGGCGCAGGATGTCCCCTGCCTCGCGCCCTTTCAGCCGGGTGTTGAGCGTGACCACCGCCGCGCCCAGGCTCATCGCCCCGACCGCCGCGACGATCCATTCGCGCCGGTTGGGCGCCCAGATCGCCACGCGGTCGCCCGCCCCCACCCCGCGCGCCAGCAGCGCCGATGCGGCGGCGCGGCTGTGTTGCCACAGCTCGGCAAAGGTCCAGGTCACCTCGCCCTCGATCACGGCGGGGGCATCGGGCCAGGTCCGGGCGGCAGCCTCCGCCGCGTGCGGGATGGTCAGCGGCAGCGGATCAAGCATCAGGCAACCTCGAACAGACCCGCCGCGCCCATGCCGCCGGCGACGCACATCGACACGACGACATATTTCACGCCGCGGCGCTTGCCTTCGATCAGCGCGTGGCCGACCAGGCGGCTGCCGGTCATGCCGAAGGGATGGCCCAGCGCGATCCCGCCGCCGTTGACGTTCAGCTTGTCGGGATCGATCCCCAGCTTGCGCTGGCAATAGATCGCCTGGCTGGCGAAGGCTTCGTTGATTTCGAACAGGCCGATGTCGTCGATGGTCAGCCCGGCGCGCTTGAGCAGCTTGGGGATCGCAAAGACCGGGCCGATGCCCATTTCATCGGGCTCGCAGCCCGCGACCTGGAAGCCGCGATAGAGCCCCAGCACCGGCAGGCCTTCCTTCTGCGCCGTCGCCAGGTCCATCACCACCTGCGCCGAGGCGCCGTCAGACAGCTGCGAGGCATTGCCGGCAGTGATGTGGCGTCCTTCCTTGATGACCATGCCGTCCTTGAACACCGGGCGCAGGCCCGACAGCCCTTCGGCCGTGGTGTCGCCGCGCACGCCTTCGTCGGCGGTCAGGGTCACGCTTTCGCGGCCCGTTTCGTTGCCTTCCTTGTCCTTGAGCGACTTTTCGACGGTGATCGGCACGATTTCGGCATCGTACCGGCCGGCCGCCTGGGCCGCCCCGGCGCGCTGCTGGCTGAGCGCGGAAAAGGCGTCCTGGTCCTCGCGGCTGATGCCATAGCGTTCGGCGACCACTTCGGCGGTCTCGATCATCGCCATGTAGGCATAGGGATCGGCCGCGATCACCGCCTGCGAACGGTTGCGCCAGGCGGGCGCATACTTGTTCAGCGTCATCGAGATCGATTCCGCCCCGCCAGCCACGGCCACGTCGATTTCGTCGCACATGATCGAGCGCGCGGCGAGCGCGATGGCGTTGAGGCCCGAGGAGCACTTGCGGTCGAGCGTGAAGCCGGCCGTGGTGTTCGGCAGCTTCGAGGTGTGGACCGTCAGGCGGCCAAGGTTGTAGCTCTGCGTGTTCCAGTGGTTGCCGCAGCCCAGGTACACGTCGTCGACGCGGGCCGGGTCGATCCCCGCACGCTCCAGCGCGGCATCGACCACGTGGGCCGAAAGCACCGGCGCCTCGGTATCGTTGAACGCCCCGCGATAGGCCTTGCCGATGCCGGTCCGGGCGGTGGAGATGATGGCGGCTTCACGCATGGTCTGATCTTTCCCTCAACCCTTGGCAATCATGTTGCCCGGACCAAAAAAGGCCCGCATTTCCCGAACCTTGCCGTCCGCATTGAAGGCAAAGGTATCAATCACGTGGATTTCCATGTCCTTGCCGTCGAAGTGCAGCGGAACGTGGAATGCAAAAGCGGCATGGCCATCGGCCACGCGCACCGGACCGTCGAGCACCAGCTTCGCGCCGGTCGCCATCGAGGCCTGATAGAAGGCGCGGATTTCATCGTGCCCGCGCTTGAGGGGGGTGCCGACCGGGTCTTCCACAGTCGCATCCTCGGCAAAGATCGCCACGGCCAGTTCAGGATCGCCCGCGTCGAACGCGGCGACATAGGCATGGACGGCGGCGAGCATCTGTTCGGGGCTGGCCATGGTCATCCTTCCGGGAAATAACGGCTGATCGTGTCGACCACGCAAGCCGGCTTGTCGCTGCCTTCGATCTCGACAGTCACGCGCACGACCGACTGGATCGCGCCCTTGACCTCTTCCACCGAGGCGATCTCGCCCACCCCGCGGATGCGGCTGCCAACCTTGACCGGGCTGAGGAACCGCAGCCGGTCCGCGCCGACATTCACCGCATGGGTAAACCCGCGCACCTCGATCAGGTCGGGCAGGAAGAAGTTGACCAGGCTCATCGTCAGATAGCCGTGGGCGATCGTCCCGCCGAACGGGCCGTCCTTGGCGCGTTCGACATCGACGTGGATCCACTGGTGATCCCCGGTTACCTCGGCAAAGCCGTTGACGCGGTCCTGGTCGATGGCGAGCCACTCGGTCGGGCCGAGCCTGGTCCCTTCCTGGCCGATCAGATCGCGGGGGCTGTCGTAGATCTTCGCCATGGTCAGGCCCGCTGGCTGGAGACCGACAGCACTTCGCCGGTCATGTAGGAGGACAGGTCGGAGGCGAGGAACATCATCACGTTGGCCACTTCCCACACCTCGGCCGGGCGCCCGAAGGCTTCCTTGGCCGAAAGTTCGGCGAGCAGATCGTCTGTGGTCACCTTGGCGAGGAAAGCGTGCATCGCGATCGAGGGGGCAACGGCATTGATCCGCACGCCGTGTTCGGCCGCTTCCACCGCCGAGCAGCGGGTGAAGGCCATGACCCCGGCCTTGGCCGCGGCATAGTGCGCCTGGCCCTTTTGCGCGCGCCAGCCCAGCACCGAGGCGTTGTTGACGATCACGCCGGTCTTGCGTTCATACATCGCGGGCAGGAACGCCCGGCTCATCCGGAACACGGAATTGAGCGTGACGTCGAGCACGCGGAACCATTGGTCGTCGGTCATGTCGACCACGTCGACCTCGCCGCCCAGGCCCGCATTGTTGATCAGCACGTCAACGTGGCCCAGTTCCTTCAGCGCGGCGGCGTGCAGCGCATCGACCTGGTCCTGGCTGGTGACGTCGCAGACCACCGTGGCGGGCCGCGCACAGCCCACTTCGGCCGCGATCCGGTCCGCCGCTTCGCCGAGGCGGCGTTCGTGGAAATCGCTGATCAGCACGGTGGCGCCTTCTTCCGCCGCGCGCTTGGCGGCGGAATAGCCGATGCCGGTGCCGGCGGCGGCGGTGACCACCACGGTCTTGCCCTTGAGCAGGCCGCGGGGTTCAGGATAGGTCGGGATCAGGTTCACAGGTCACCTCGGGGTTCGCGGGGCATGCCAAGGCCGCGCTCGGCAATCAGGTTGCGCTGGATCTGGTTCGTGCCGCCGTAGATCGTGTCCGACCGGCTGAACAGGAACAGGTTGGGCAGCATGTCCCATTCGTACTCGCTGCCTTCCGCCAGTTCAGCGGCCTGGCCCAGCACGTCCATTGCCAGTTCGCCAAGGCCGCGGCGCCAGGTGGCCCACTGGATCTTGTAGGTCAGCGCCGCGCCGTCGATCTTCGAATGGTCGGTGTTCGACAGCATCCGCAGTGCGCCGTAGCGCATCAGCCGCAAGCCCACTTCGGCCTTGGCAATGCGCTGGCGGATCAGCGGGTTGTTGGCCTGGCCATTGGCCTTGGCCGCCGCGATGATCTCGTCGAGCTCATTGCGGAAGGCCATCTGCTGGCCCAGCGTCGAAACCCCGCGTTCGAAGGCGAGCAGGCCCATGGCAATCTGCCAGCCCTGCCCGACCGCGCCGATCATGCTGTCTTCGGGGCAGCGCGCATCGGTGAAGAAGGTTTCGTTGAATTCGGCGTCGCCGTTGATCTGCTTGATGCCCCGGATCTCGATCCCCGGCTGCTTCACGTCCATCATCAGGAACGACAGGCCCTTGGGGCCCTTCGAACCTTCCTCGGTCCGGGTAACAACGAAGATCCAGTCGGAGATGTGCGCCAGGCTGGTCCAGATCTTCTGGCCGTTGACCACCCATTCCCCGTTTTCGAGCCGCCCCTTGGTGCGGACCGAGGCGAGGTCGGACCCGGCGCCGGGTTCGGAAAAACCCTGGCAGAAGATCGTCTGACCCGCCGCGATGCCGGGCAAGAAGCGCTGCTTCTGCTCTTCCGTGCCGAAGGCCAGGATGGTCGGCCCGGCCAGTTCGATGCCGATGTGGTTGACGCGCCCCGGAACGCCCGCCCGGGCATATTCCTCGGCAAAGATCACCTGCTCCGCCAGGGTGGCGTCACGCCCGCCCCATTGGCTGGGCCAGCCGATGCACGACCACTTGTGCGCGGCCAGCTGCTGTTCCCATTCCTTGCGCCGTTCCGCCTTGGCGGTCAGCGTGGTGATGCCCTTGATGTCCTTGAATTCGCCGGCCATCTGGCCCTGCAGCCAGTCGGCGCATTCGGCGCGGAACTCTTCTTCCGCGGCGGAAAAGCCCAGCTTCATGCCGCTGCTCCCAAAATCATCGTTGCAACCTGCTCGCGGTGCCAGTCCCCGGCCCCGAGCATCGACTGGAGCGCGCGCGCACGCTTGAAATAGAGGTGCGCGTCATGTTCCCAGGTAAAGCCGATCCCGCCGTGCAGCTGGATCATGTTGCCCGCGCACATGAAAGCGGTGTCGGCGGCAAAGCTCTTGGCCGAGTGCAGCGCGATGGCCGCTTCGTCCGACTGCTCATCCACCGCGCAGGCCGCCCAGTAAACGGCGCTGCGGGCCTGCTCGATCTCGATCATCATGTCGGCCAGGCGGTGCTTGTAGGCCTGGAACGAACCGATCGGACGGCCGAACTGGACTCGCTCCTTGGCATAGGCGACCGTGCGCTCAAGCGAAGCCTGGGCCACGCCCAGCCCTTCGGCGGCGGCGATCACCCAACCGGCGCGCAGCGCGGCAGCCGCCGCGCCATCGGCCAGTGCTTCACCGGCCACGCCCGCCAGGGTCACGGTGGCCATCGGCCGGGTCTGATCCATGGTGGTATGCGTGGTCACACTGACGCCCGGGGCATCGGCGCGCACCAGCCAGGCGCTGTCGCCGCAGCCCAGCACGAACAGGTCGGCCACGCCGCCATGGGTTACAAACGGCACGCTGCCCGACAGCTTGCCATCGGCCACGGACAGCCCATCGGCGGCCGCGTAAACGCCAATCGCCTCACCGGAAACCAGCTTGCCCAGCCATTCGCCCTGCTGCGCCGCGCTGCCGCCAGCGGCAATCGCCTGCGCGGCCATCGCCTGGCCCAGCAGCGGCAGCGCCGCCACCTGGCTGCCCGCAGCTTCCGCCACGATCGCCAGTTCGACCATGCCCAGGCCCGCCCCGCCCAGGTCTTCGGCAATGCCGATCCCGGCCAGACCCAATTCAGCGCAGAACGCGCTCCACAGGTCACGGTCGATCCCGTCAGCGGCCATCGCCTTGCGGGTGCGTTCGCTGGTGGCGTGTTCGGCAAAGAAACCCTTCACGGTTTCCGCGATCATCGCCTGTTCTTCGGTAAAGACGAAATGCATCAGGCGGTCCCCCACACCTTGCGCGGCGGCACGCGGCTGGCGATCAGCTGTTCAACCGCCGCGCCGACTTCCGCCGGTTCCCACTTGGCGCCCTTGTCCACCACCGGACCTTCGCGCCAGCCATCTTCCAGCATGATCTTGCCGCCTTCGAGTTCGAAGACGCAGCCGGTCACGTCGGCGCTCTGGCTGGAACCCAGCCAGACCACCGTCGGGGCGATGTTCGCCGGGTCCATCACGTCGAACTGCTGGCCTTCGGTCGCCATCTTGTCGGCAAAGGCCTGTTCGGTCATGCGGGTGCGGGCCGAAGGGGCCAGCGCATTGGCCGTGATGCCATAACGCCCCAGTTCCGCCGCCTGGACCAGCGTGAGCGAGGCGATCCCGCCCTTGGCCGTCGAATAGGCAGCCTGCGCGATGCTACCCTGCAGCCCCGCGCCCGACGAGGTGTTGATGATCCGCGCGTCGGGATTTTCACCGCGCTTCTGCTTTTCGCGCCAGTAGTTCACCGCGTGGCGCGCCAGGCAGAAATGTCCGCGCAGGTGGACGTGCATGGTCGCGTCCCATTCTTCCAGCGTGGCGGAGACAAACATCCGGTCGCGCACGATCCCGGCGTTGTTGACCACCACGTGCAGGTCGCCAAAGGCATCGAGCGCGCACTGGACGATCCGCCCGGCGGCGTCCCAATCGGTGATGTCCTCGTAATTGGCCACGGCGTTGCCGCCCGCAGCCTTGATTTCCTCGACCACGCCGTCAGCGGCGCTGGTGTCACGCCCTTCGCCGTTCAGCGAGGTGCCGATATCGTTGACCACCACGTTCGCGCCTTCGGCGGCAAAGGCCAGGGCATAGGCCCGGCCCAGGCCGCGCGCGGCCCCGGTGATGATGACGGTGCGTCCTTCGCAGATACCCATTACAGCCTCTCGATAATCGTGACGTTGGCCTGCCCGCCGCCTTCGCACATGGTCTGCAGACCATAGCGACCGCCGGTGCGTTCAAGCGCGTTGAGCATGGTGGTCATCAGCCGCGCGCCAGTTGCGCCCAGCGGGTGGCCCAGCGCGATCGCGCCGCCATGGATGTTGACCTTTTCGTGCGGAATGCCGAGCTCCTTCATCCACGCCATCGGCACCGAGGCGAAAGCCTCGTTGCATTCGAACAGGTCGATGTCGGCCACGGTCATGCCCGCCTTCTTCAGGGCATATTCGGTCGCCGGGATTGGCGCGGTCAGCATCCACACCGGATCATCGGCGCGAACCGAAATGTGGTGGACGCGGGCGCGGGGCTTCAGGTTGTGTTCCTTCACCGCGCGTTCGCTCGCCACCAGCATGGCGGCGGCGCCGTCGCAGTTCTGGCTGGAAATCCCGGCAGTGATGATCCCTCCTTCCTGCACCGTGCGCAGGCCCGCCAGGCCTTCGAGCGAGGTCGTCGGGCGGACGGTTTCGTCCGCGGCCAGTTCGGCCATCGGCGCCACTTCATTGGCGAACCAGCCATTGTCCAGCGCCGCCTGGGCGCGCTGGTGGCTGGCCACGGCGAAGGCTTCCATTTCGGCGCGGGTCAGGCCCCACTTGGCCGCGATCATTTCCGCCGAATTGATCTGGTTGAGGATGCCGTCGCCATAGCGCGCGACCCAGCCGGGCGAAGTGTTGAACGGGTTGGAGAAGCCATAGGGTTCCGCCGCGAGCATCGCCGCCGAGATCGGAATGGCATTCATCGCCTGGCTGCCGCCGGCGACGACCAGGTCCTGCGTCCCGCTCATCACGCCCTGCGCGGCAAAATGCAGCGCCTGCTGGCTGGAACCGCACTGGCGGTCGATCGTGGTGCCGGGCACGTGCTGCGGCATGCCCGCCACCAGCCAGACGGTGCGGCCGATGTCGCCCGCCTGCGGGCCAATGGTGTCGCAGCAGCCCCAGACCACATCGTCGACCAGGTTGGCGTCGATCCCGGTACGCTCGATCAGTGCCTTGATCGGATGGGCCCCCAGGTCCGCCGGGTGAACCTGGGCAAGGCTGCCCTTCTTGCGCCCGATCGGGGTGCGGACAGCGTCGATAATATAGGCTTCGGCCATGTGTTTCCTCACGCGAAAGTGTGTTCGGGACCGATCGGCAGGGTGCCACCCAGCACCGCGTCATCGACCCGCTTGAGATGAAAGGCCCGGTCGCCCCAGGCGCCGCACAGCGCCCAGCTGCGCTTCATCCAGAAGTGCAGGTCGACCTCGTAGGTATAGCCCATGGCCCCGTGGACCTGGATCGCGGTTTCGGCGGTCAGCATCGCCGCGTCGCTCGCCGCAACCTTGGCGTGGCTGACGTGGACGGACGCGCTGTCCAGCCCATCCTCCAGCGCCTGCGCAGCGCGCCAGACCACCGGCTTGGCGAACTCGATCGCGACCGAGCAGCTCGCCAGCTGGTGCTTCAGCCCCTGGAACGCGCCGACCGGCTGACCGAACTGGGTGCGGATCTTGGCGTATTCGACTGCCTGGTGCAGCATCGCATCGGCCAGGCCGACCAGCTGCGCCGCGCTCATCAGCGCGCCAAGGTTGAGCAGGTGCGGATCATCGGTGGTATCGCCTGCTGCCGCCAGGTTGCGCAGCGGATCGACGCTGGTCAGCGCCGCACCGGCCCCATCGGCCTCCCACGGATTGATCGCATGGGGTACGGGCACGCGGCGCGTTCCCGCCACCACGTCCTCAAGCCCATCGAGCTTGCCCTGCGCCACCAGCCACGGCACGCCGACAAAGGCAGTGTCGACCAGCGGTTCGGCGAGGCACGCGCGGCCGCATTCGGCAGCGATCAGCGCGGCTTCCGGCAGGCCCATGCCCAGCCCGCCCTGCGCTTCGGGCACGCACAGGCCAGTCAGGCCCATGTCGACCAGGCCCTGCCAGATCGCGGGATCGCGGCTCCCTTGTTCGTCGAGGCGGCGCAGCACTTCGGGTCCGTGCGTCCCGGCCAGGTAATCGCGCACCCCTTCGGCCAGGGTCAGTTGATCGTCGGTGAAACGGAAATCCATCAGCCTGCTCCCACTCGCGGCAGGCCGAGCAGGCGTTCGGCCGTGATGTTGCGCTGAACCTCGTTCGAACCCGCATAGATCGGGCCGGACAGCGAGAAGATATAGCCTTCGAGCCACTGGTTGACCGAGCCATCGGCAAACCGCTTGAGCTCTGCCGCCGCGCCCAGCAGCTGCATCGCGGTGCGGTGCATCGAACGGTCAAGCTCGGACCAGAAGATCTTGTTGAGGCTGGCCTCTGCCCCGATCTTGCCCCCGGCCATGATCTTCGCCGCCACGCCATAGGTGTTGTAGGCATAGGCCTGCGTCGCGCCCCAGGCCTGGACCACGGCTTCGCGCGCGGCGGGCGAGGCCTTGTCGGCATTCTGGCGGTAGAGTTCGACCAGCCGCTTCGCCGTCGCCTGGAAGCGGCCCGGCGAGCGCAGCATGAGGCCGCGTTCAAACCCGGCGGTGGCCATGGCGACATTCCAGCCCTGCCCTTCGCCCGCCAGGCAGTTTTCCACCGGCACGCGCACTTCATCGAAGAACAACTCGGCAAAGCCGGTGTCGCCATGGAGCTGGCGGATCGGGCGGCGGGTAATCCCCGGGCTGTTCATATCGAACAGGATGAAAGTCAGCCCCTTGTGGCGCTTGCTGTCGGGATCGGTGCGGAAGATGCCGAAGCCCCAGTCGGCAAAGGCCGCGCGGCTGGACCAGGTCTTCTGCCCGGTGATGACATAGTGATCGCCGTCGCGCACCGCCTTGGACTGGATCGCGGCCATGTCGCTGCCCGCGCCCGGTTCCGACCAGGCCTGCGCCCAGATCACTTCACCCTTGGCCATCGGGGTCAGGAAGCGCTGCTTCTGCTCCTCGGTGCCGAATTCCATGATCGTCGGACCCAGCAGGAAGATGCCGTTCTGGTTGGCCCGGTTCGGCCCGCCGGCGCGGAAGTATTCTTCCTCGAAGATCAGCCACTGGATCAGGTCCAGCCCGCGCCCGCCATAGGCTTCGGGCCAGGTGACCATGCCCCAGTTGCCGCTGGCGAGCGTGCGTTCCCACTCAACATGCTGGTCATAGCCTTCGCGGCATTCCAGCGTGACGAGCGGTTCCTTGGGCACGTGCGCTTCCATCCAGGCGCGCACTTCGGCCCGGAACGCCTGCTGTTCGGGGGTATATTCCAGCTGCATCAGAACTTCGCTGCCTTGCCGGTTTCGACGAAGGCGTCGCGGCTCTTCTGGCTGTCCTCGTGCATGTACATTTCGAGCGTGAAGCCCTGTTCCCAGCGGTAGCCGCGATCGACGTCGCGCGGCTCAAGCCCGTTGAGGGCTTCCTTGGCGATCACCAGCGCCTTGCGGCTCTTGCTGGCGATCACCGCGCAGAACGCGCGGGCCTCGGCCACCAGCTGGTCACGCGGGACGACCTTTTCGACCGCGCCCAGGCGGTAGGCTTCCTCGGCCGGGATGTTGCCGCCGGTGAAGAAGGCCGCGCGAACCTTGTGCAGGGGCAGCATGCGCGAGAGGTGGCTCGCCCCGCCCATCGCGCCGCGATCAACCTCGGGCAGGCTGAAGAAGGCATCGTCCGCCGCGATGATCGTGTCGGAGGCGCCGCAAATGCCGATCCCGCCGCCGATCACGAACTTGTGCGCGGCGACCACCACCGGCACTTCCGCATCGCGGATCGCCTTGAAGGTAAGGTAATTGCCGCGGTTGAGCACAGTGATGCGTTCTGGGTGAGCCTGCATTTCCTTGATGTCGACCCCGCCGCAGAACCCGCGCGCCTCTTCGGCAGCGCGGATCAGCACACAGTTCACTTCGGGGTTGCTGGCCGCCGCCGTGATGATCGCCGGCAGGCTCATCCAGGTTTCGCTGTCGAACGCGTTGACCGGCGGCACGTCGAAGACGATCTCGGTAATCCGGTCCTTGATTTCAGTCGTAATCGGCATGGGTTCAGTTCCCGGCACACAGCGCGGCAATGCGGGCGCGCGCTTCGGTTTCAATCTGGCTGAGCAGGTCGGCGCAGGTGGGCAGGTCCTTGAGCCGCCCGGCGACCACGCCGGTGGCCATCAGCCCGTGTTCGGCATCTCCGGACACCACCGCGCGCTGGATCATCATCGGCGCGGCGGCGGCCATCATCGCCTGGGCCAGCGGCATTTCGCCGTGCGCGGTCATCCCGCGGGCGGTGGCGATCACCTGGCCCCACGACATGCCGGACTGCTGCTTCATCTCCAGGCCCGCTTCCATCGCGCGCAGCCACATGGCGAGCTTGCCCGAAGCCTCGATCCGCTTGAGCAGCGGGTTGAGGATCATGCGCTGCGGAATGCCATCGACCTTGGTCGAAACCGCGATGTCGCCGGTGCTGGCCTTGACGTAGGCCGCCTTGGGCGCGGCCGGGACCGGGCTTTCCGCCGTCATCAGGAAGCGCGTGCCCATGGCAATGCCAACCGCGCCGCAGGCCAGCGCCGAGGCCAGGCCCCGCCCGTCGCCATAGCCGCCAGCGGCCACCACCGGGACACCCACCGCGTCCAGCACCTGCGGCAGCAGCACCGTGCTCGGCACCGCGCCGGTATGCCCGCCGCCTTCGCCGCCCTGCACGGTGACCATTTCGCAGCCCAGCTGGACCATCTTTTCAGCGTGCTTCACCGCGCCGACCGTGGGGATGCAGAGGATCCCCGCGTCATTGAACCGGCCGATCATCTTGGCATCCGGGCCGCGCCCGAAGCTGACCGCGCTGACCCGGTCCTTGTTGGCCAGGATCAGTTCAACGATTTCCGCAGCACCGGGTTGGAAGCTGTGGAAATTGATGCCGAAATTGTGCGGCGTCAGATCGCGCAGGCGGGCGATTTCCTCACCCGCTTCCTGCGGCGTCATCACCGCGCAGGCAAGGAAGCCGAAGGCCCCGGCATTGCTGGTCGCGGCGACCAGCTCGGGCTTGGCAACCCAGCCCATCGCGGTCTGGATCACCGGCAGCCGGCAGCCGAGCCGTGCGGTCAGCGCAGTGGCAAGCACGTCAGCCATCAGGCTTTGCCGACCTCCGACTTGTTGGCCGAAGCCGCCGACTTGCCGCTGACGCCGCCGATCGAATCCCCGGTGACGAGGTCGTTCTGGGCATGGGCGAAGTGGTGCATGTGATAGACCGCGTCCATCGCGCTGCGCTTGCCGCGCAGTTCCTCGACGTGGTTGATCGACTGCTTGGTCAGCCAGTTGCCCAGGCGGCCCTGTCCGGCCAGCTTGTCAGCCCAGGCCTTGGTCGCATCGCGCAGTTCCTCGCGCGGGACAACCTTGTTGACCATCCCGAAGCTGAACGCGCGCGGCGCGCTCATCCGTTCGCCCAGCAGCAGGAATTCCTTGGCCACACGCGGCGGCAACTCGAACCCGTGGGCGAAGTATTCGACCCCCGGAATGCCCATCAGCGGGTTGACCGGATCCTGGAAGAACGCGTCTTCCGAAGCCACGATCAGGTCGCAAACCCAGGCCAGCATCAGCCCGCCCGCGATGCAGGCGCCCTGCACCATGGCGATGGTGGGCTTCGGAATGTCGCGCCAGCGGCGGCACATGCCGAGATACTGCTCCTGCTCACGCGTGTAGAGCAGTTCAGCCGCCGGCTTGTTGGTGTGCGGCGCGATCATCAGCCGCTTGTCGAATTCGCGGTGCAGGTCGCGGCCCGGGGTGCCGATGTCATGCCCGGCCGAGAAGTGCTTGCCCTCGCCCGCCAGCACGATGCAGCGCACCGCATCGTCCTGCACGGCGCGATTAAACGCATCGTCCAGTGCATAGGTCATCTGCCCGTTCTGGGCATTGTTGAACTGCGGGCGGTTCATCGTGATCCACGCGACGCCGCCGTCCACTTCATAGCGGACCGGCTCGTCGGTTTCGTAGTTGATCTCGACGCTCTTGGGCTGGACGAGGTCGCTCATGCTGCGGCGCTCCCATTTGAATTTGGCCGGGCAGGCGGGTTGTCCTTGATCACGCTGGCGCGGATGCCATGCGGGTCGAGGCTGGCGATGATTGCCAGTTCATCGGCGCCCGGCAGCGCGGTTTCGCCGGCCACCGCGTCGATCAGTTCGAAGCCGGTCGCTTCCTGCACCTGGGCAAAGGTCACGCCGGGGTGGAGCGAGACGACGCGCACCGCGTTGTCCGGCCCGCCGAAGTCCATCACGCACAGGTTGGTGACGATCGTGCGCAGGCTGACGGCGCTGTAATTGCCGCCCTGCACGCGCTTGGCCGGGTTGTAGCCCACGCCCGAGACCATATCGACTTCGCCGGCCACGAACACGCGGGTGGTGTGGCTGGGGAAGAAGAAGCTGTTCGGGTGGTAGATCGTGTTGCCCGGAAAGCCGCGCACGCCCAGCATCTGGGTCTTGGGCTGCTGGTGGGTGCCGCCCAGTTGCGACAGGTTGATCTGGCCGAAACGGTCGATCTGGGTCGGCGTGACCATCGCGTGACGCCGCCCGGTCCACACCGCCGCATCGAAGAACCGGCTGAACGGCAGGTAGCCCGCCGCCTTGCGATCTTCATACTTGCGCGGCCCGATCGGCACCGGCTGTTCGACCAGATAGCATTCGCCGTCGGTCATCATCAACTCGGGGCTGTGGGTCAGCTTGGCGAGGCTGGCGGCCAGGCGCGGCACCGGACCGACGCCGGTGGCGACCACTTCCCCGTTGTTCCGGAAAGCTTCCGAACAGGCGAAAATGCAGAGTTCTGCGAGAGTTACGTCAGTCATCAGAAAATCGGCAGCGGGAGAGCCGCCACCGCCTCCTTTCCGCCAAAGCCAGCAAGGTAATCGGCTTCATTCGCGCCGACGAAACGGTCCGCCACCGCGTTCCAGTCACCCGGATCCTTCGCGGCGTCGGTATAGGCCTTGAAGGCCTTCATGTCCCAGCCATAGGCCGGGGGCATCGAGCTGGGATGGGCGCCGCACGGCATGTGGGTAACGCCCGAAATGAACGCGCGCTCGACGATGTTGTACTGGGCCTGATCGGCGTAATGGTCTTCCATCCTGTCGACCAGTTCCTCGCACGACACGTAGGTCCTGGTGGCCGCGCGGGCGAACCATTCGTCGTAATATACGTCCGGCCCGAACACGTGGACGTTGCCGCGCCAGTCGCTGCGGTTAACGTGCAGCAGCGCCGCATCCAGCTTCAGCGCGGGCATCGCGATCAGCGTTTCGCCATCGGCATAGGGCGACTGCACGGTCTTGAGCCCGCCCAGTTCAGCCAGATCCGTGCCAAGGCCGACCCGGGTCGGCAGGAACGGCAGCTGGAACGCCGCCGCCTTGAGGCCCCACTGGAACATCCCTTCGTCAAGCTCGAGCACTTCGAGCTGACCGGCTTCGCGGGCCTTGCGGAACCACGGTTCCAGCGGGATCGCATCGAGGCTGACGAAAGCGAAGACCAGTTTCTTCACCTTGCCCGCCGCACACAGCATCCCCACGTCCGCGCCGCCATAGGCGACGATCGTGAGGTCCTTGAGGTCCGAGCGCAGGATTTCGCGCACCAGCGCCATCGGCTTGCGCCGCGGGCCCCAGCCACCGATCCCGATGGTCATTCCGTCCGAAAGCTGGCCGACAATCTCGGCCGGGGTCATCCGTTTATCCAGCATGGTCATTCCGCCGCCGCATTCATCTGGGCTTCCTTCATCGCTTTTTGCCAGGCCCATTCGTGGCCCCACTGGCTGATCCCGACATGCTTGGTGACTTCCCAGTTGGCCGGGTCGATCACCAGGCTGTCACAGCCCACTTCCAGGTCGAACCCACCGGGCGTCTGGACATAGAAGCCCACGGTTTCGTCGTTGAAATGCTGGCCGAGCGAGGCGCTTTCGGGATAGCCGTGCGCCTTCATCCGGTCATGCGTCTTGCCCACTTCGAGCAGGCTGGGCAGTTCCACCATCACGTGCACCGCGCCCGAGGGCGGCACCGGGCCTTCGCCCAGCGCGATCGAGTGGTGGCGGCCATTGTCGGCGTGCATGAAGGCAAAGCCCATGCCCGGATCGTCCGGCCCGCCGCCGCCGAAGTAGAAGCGCGGCATGTCGGTCGGGTGGAAACCCACCACGTCCTGATAGAACGCCACGCTTTCATCGAAGTTCGGCACCGAGAACACCGCATGGCCCAGGCCCATGTCGCCGGTGATGAATTCCGGCACGCCCAGCGGCGATACGAACGGCGTGTCGGCCACGCTGTCGCCGTGGTAGAATTCGAGGCCATTGCCCGCCGGATCGCTGGTCTTGAAAAAGGCAGTGACGCCGCGCAGCGCGGCGGCATCGGCGCTGCCCTGTTCCACCGGACGGCCGGCCTTGGCCACCGCTTCAGCCAGCGCGGCCAGCGCGGCGACATCGGCCACTTCATAGCCAGCGGCGGTGAAATGATCGCGCGATCCGCTTTCGATGCGGAAGCGGAACGGCCGCTGGTCGATGCGGAATTGCAGCGCCCCATCGGGCGCATCGGGTGCACGCATCGCGCCCACCACCTGCGTCATGAAGTGATCCCAGCGCGCCGGCTGCGCGCTTTCGACGATTACATAGCCAAGCGCCTTTACGCCCATGGCCTTACTCCCCTTTAACGAGGTCGAGGAAGTACGGACGTTCTCCCCCGCCATCGACGTTGATTCGTGCGCCGCTGACCCAGCTGGCGGCATCGCTGCACAGCCACAGCACCGCTCCGGCGATGTCGCTGCCCAGCCCCATCCGCTGGAGCGGCATCGAGCGGGCGACCCCAGCCTGCGCATCGGCATCGCCATAGGTCGCTTCGGCATTTTCGGTCTGCATCAGCCCGGCGATGATCGCGTTGACGCGGATCCCCTGCGGACCCCATTCCTGCGCCAGGCTTTGCGTGAGGTTGAGCAGCCCGGCCTTGGCCGCGCCATAGGCCGCCGTGCCCGGCGACGGGCGGATCCCCGAAACGCTGGCCACGCTGATCACATTGCCGCCGCCCGCCGCCAGCAGGTGCGGATAGGCCGCCTGCGCCATATACATCGGCGCCTGCAGGTTGAGCTTGAGGATCGCATCGAGGAAGCGCGGGCTGGCCGCGGCGAAATCGGCATGGGGCGAACCGCCGGCATTGTTGACCAGCACGTCCAGCCGGCCATGCAGCGCCACGGCATGTTCAACCAGCGCCTTGGCCTGATCGGGATCGCGGATGTCGGCGGCAAAGAAGGTCACGCCCTGCGGCAGATCGGCAGGCTCGTTGCGCCCGCAAACCACCACCCGCGCGCCCGACCGGGCCAGCGCATCGGCGATATCGCGCCCCAGCCCCCGGGTCCCCCCGGTGACGATGGCCACACGCCCAGTCAAATCGATGGCGAAACTGCCGTTCAAACCGCGTTCTCCCCCGAATGCCGAATTGCAGGATTACCGCGTTCGGCAGATTCGAAAACCGCCAATATCGAAAGCCGGAGTGCTTTTCAATTGACGATTTGCGTATCGCATGGCAGAAAATTTTACGAATGCTTGGCCTGAGAGCTGGCGCGATTCGACCTAGGGAGAAGACTTACCATGGCTACCACAGCCCTGTCCGATCCGGCCCCGGCCGTGATCCCCACGCATGATGAGCTGGTGGCGCGCGCCCGCGCGATGATACCAGCCCTCAAGGCGCGGGCGAAGCAAACTACTGCCAATCGCGACGTTTCGGCCGAAACCATTGCCGAGATGAAAGCCAACGGCTTTTTCCGCATCCTCCAGCCCAAGCGCTGGGGCGGCTATGAAATGCACCCCAACACTTTCTTCGAAGTGCAGAAGGCGCTGGCCGAAGGCTGCATGTCGACCGGGTGGATGTACGGCGTGCTGGGCTGCCACCCCTATGAAATGGCGCTGTTCCACAACGAGGCGCAGGAAGAAGTGTGGGGCGATGACCAGGACATGCTGGTCAGCTCGACCTATCAGCCGGTCGGCAAGGTGACCACGGTCGAAGGCGGCTTCCGCCTGTCGGGCCGCTGGGGCTTCTCCACCGGATCGGTGCACTGCGGCTGGGTGCTGCTGGGCGCGATGATCTGGCCGAACGATGAGCCGGGCTCGGGCGTGCCGGACATGCGCACTTTCCTGCTGCCGCGCAGCGACTACACGATCGACCGCGATGCCTGGCACACCTTCGGCCTGCAGGGCACCGGCAGCCACGACATCATCGTCGAAGACGTGTTCGTGCCCGACTATCGCACTCACCGCGCGGTTGACGGCTTCCTGTGCCAGAACCCCGGCCAGAAGGAAAACACCGGCCCGCTCTATACCCTGCCCTGGGCGCAGGTGTTCGTCCGCTCGGTTTCGACCGCGGCGTTCGGCGGGGCCAAGGCCGCGCTGGAAGCGGCCAAGGGGATCATGGCCAGCCGCGTGTCGACCAACACCGGCAAGGCGAGCAAGGCCGACCCGTTCCTGCAGGCGGCCGTGGCCAAGGCCTATGCTCAGATCAAGGAAATGGAGACGACCCAGCGCGTCACTTTCGAGGACCTGATGGGCTATGCCGAACGCGGCGAGGCGATCCCGATGGAGAAGCGCGCGCTCTATGCCTACAATTCGGCCAACGTGGTGCGCCGCCTGGTCGATCTGATCGACGACATCATGCAGCAGTTCGGTGGCCGCGCGATCTATACCACCAGCGAGATCATCCAGCCGTGGCTGGACCTCAACGCCGGGCGCGCGCACGTCGCCAACGATCCGAACAACCGCTTCGGCGATGTGGTCGGCTCGATGTTCGGCGAACCGCCCGCCTTCACTTTCCTTTAAGGGGCAGACCGTGGCCGATCTCAGCCAAGCGACCTACCGCGTAGCGGGCGATTACGACATCCACCTGGCCGATGTGGGCAGCGGCCCGGTCATCGTGTTCATCCACGGCAGCGGCCCGGGCGCATCGGGGCAATCGAACTTTCGCCAGAACGTCGATGCCTTCGTGGCT
The DNA here is from genome assembly GCF_041905565.1 of Novosphingobium sp. Classification (GTDB taxonomy): domain Bacteria; phylum Pseudomonadota; class Alphaproteobacteria; order Sphingomonadales; family Sphingomonadaceae; genus Novosphingobium. The sequence continues at coordinate 62,028 of NZ_JAYRKX010000005.1, forward strand.
GCCGGCTACCGGGTGATCCTGCCGGACATGATCGGCTACGGCGCTTCGTCCAAGCCCGAAGGGATCGACTATACCCTGCAGCTGTTCACCGACACGCTGTACGAAGCGCTGCGCGCCCACGGGATCGAACGCGCCACGCTGATCGGCAATTCGCTGGGCGGCGGGGTTGCGCTGCAGATGACGCTGGACCACCCCGAATTCACCGACAAGCTGGTGCTGATGGCGCCGGGCTGCGTGGCGGAACAGGCCAGCTATTTCACCATGCCGGGCATCGCCAAGATGGTGTCGAATTTCGGCGGGCCGGATTTCAACCTGGATGAACAGCGCCGCCTGATCTCCAACCTGCTCCACCCCGACTGGGCCGACAAGATCCCGGACGAGCTGGTGGCCGAACGCTTTGCCGTCGCCCGCACCCAGCCCAAGGACGTGCTGGTGCGGATGAAGACTCCGAACCTGGGTCTGCGCCTGCACGAAGTGGACAAGCCGATCTTCGTGATGTGGGGCCTGAACGACGAGTTCTGCCCCGAAAGCCACGCGCGGCTGTTCCTGGACGCCTGCCGGAACGTGCGCTGCCTGACCTTCGCCCGCACCGGGCACTGGGTGCAGGTCGAACGGGCCAGCGAATTCAACAAGTATGCGATCGACTTCCTCAATGAGCAAAGCTGAAAAATACGGCGCGGAACTCTATGCCGCGCTGCGTGACCGCCGCACCCTGGCACCGCTGATCGCGCGCGATCCGTCGCTGACGGTGGATGATGCCTATGCGATCAGCCTCGATTTCCTGGCCCGCCGCCGCAAGGACGGCGAAAAGGTGGTCGGCAAGAAGATCGGCGTGACCAGCAAGGCCGTGCAGGACATGCTCGGCGTCCACCAGCCCGACTTCGGCTTCCTGACCGACTGGATGCGGGTGGGCGAGGAGATCAGCGTTGATGGCAAGGCACTGATCGCGCCGCGCGCCGAGGCGGAAATCGCCTTCGTGCTGAAGGACAGCCTCAACGGTCCGGGCGTGACCGCCGCCGATGTGGTGGCCGCGACCGATTACATCGCCCCCTGCTTCGAAATCGTCGACAGCCGGATTCAGGACTGGAAAATCTCGATCGTCGATACCGTGGCCGACAACGCCAGCTGCGGCGTCTTCGTGCTGGGCGAGGCACGCGCCGACCCGCGCGAACTGGACCTGCCCGCGCTGCACGTCACGGTCACCAAGAACGGCGCGCCGCTGTCCGAAGGGCTGGGCAGCGCGGTTCAGGGCGATCCGGCCCAGGCGGTCGCCTGGCTGGCCAATACGCTCGGCGCCTATGGCGTCACGCTTGATGCGGGCGACGTGATCCTGTCGGGATCGCTGGTCCCGCTCGAAGACGCGGTGAAGGGCGACGTGTTCGAAATGACGCTGCACGGCGTGGGCACCTGCACCGCCCGGTTTATCTAAGGAAACAGCAATGGCACGGGTTAAGGCCGCAATCATCGGTTCGGGCAATATCGGCACCGACCTGATGATGAAGATGATCAAGTATCCCCAGAACATGGAGCTGGCCATCGTGGTCGGGATCGACGAAAAGTCGGAAGGCTTGGCCATGGCGCGCGAGCACGGCATCGCGACGACCCACGAAGGGCTTGAAGGGCTGCAGAAGCACCCGCTCTACAAGGAAATCGGCATCGCCTTCGACGCGACCAGCGCCTATGCCCACAAGGTGCATGACGCCGCGCTGCGCGCCGATGGCATCCAGGTGGTCGACCTGACCCCGGCCGCGATCGGCCCCTTCACCGTGCCGCCGGTGAACATGAGCCAGCACCTTGACCAGCCCAACGTCAACATGGTGACCTGCGGCGGCCAGGCGACGATCCCGATGGTCGCAGCTGTCGCCCGCGTGTCCGACAAGCTGCACTATGCCGAAATCGTCGCCTCGGTCTCGTCGCGCTCGGCCGGTCCCGGCACGCGCGCCAACATCGACGAATTCACCCGCACCACCGCCCGCGCGATCGAAGTGGTCGGCGGGGCGACCAAGGGCAAGGCGATCATCATCCTCAACCCGGCCGAACCGCCGATGATCATGCGCGATACCGTGTTCACCCTAAGCGAAGGCGGCAGCGAAGACGCGATCCGCCGTTCGGTGGAAGACATGGTCAAGGAAGTGCAGAAGTACGTTCCGGGCTACCGCCTCAAGCAGGAAGTGCAGTTCGAGCGCTACGGCGACAACAACAAGCTGAAGATCCCCGGCATGGGCGAATTCACCGGCATCAAGTCGATGATCATGCTCGAAGTCGAAGGCGCGGGCGATTACCTGCCGAGCTATTCGGGCAACCTCGACATCATGACCGCCGCGGCCAAGGCTACCGGCGAACTGCTTGCCCAGCGCCGCATGAACCAGGGGGGGACGGCCCAGTGACCACCAGCAATTTCGACGTCGCGCGCGGCGACAAGCTCTACATCCAGGACGTGACCCTGCGCGACGGCATGCATGCCGTGCGCCATATGTACGGGATCGACCACGTCCGCGCGATCGCCCAGGCGATCGAGGCTTCGGGCGTGGACGCGATCGAAGTCGCCCACGGCGACGGCCTGTCGGGCGCCAGCTTCAACTATGGCTTCGGTGCCCATACCGACTGGGAATGGCTGGAAGCCGTGGCCGAAGTGCTGGACAAGTGCGTGCTGACCACGCTGATCCTGCCGGGCGTCGGCACGGTCGAGGAACTGAAGCGCGCCTATGACATCGGCGTGCGCTCGGTCCGCGTGGCGACCCACTGCACCGAAGCCGACGTGTCGAAGCAGCACATCGGCATCGCCCGCGACCTGGGCATGGACGTGTCAGGCTTCCTGATGATGAGCCACATGATCGAACCCGATCACCTGGCCAGCCAGGCCCTGCTGATGGAAAGCTACGGCGCGCAGTGCGTCTATGTCACCGACAGCGGCGGCGCGCTCGACATGGACGGGGTGCGCGCGCGCTTCGAAGCCTATGACCGCGTGCTCAAGCCCGAAACCCAGCGCGGCATCCATGCGCACCACAACCTGTCGCTCGGCGTGGCGAACAGCATCGTCGCGGCGCAGTGCGGCGCGGTGCGGATCGACGCCAGCCTGACCGGCATGGGCGCGGGCGCGGGCAATGCTCCGCTCGAAGTGTTCGTCGCCGCCGCCGACCGCAAGGGCTGGAACCACGGCTGCGACGTCAGCCTGCTGATGGACGCGGCCGAAGACCTGGTCCGGCCGCTGCAGGACCGCCCGGTGCGGGTTGACCGCGAAACGCTCAGCCTGGGCTATGCCGGGGTCTATTCCAGCTTCCTGCGCCATGCGGAGAAGGCCAGCGAAACCTACGGCATCGACACCCGCGAAATCCTGCTTGAACTCGGCCGCCGCAAGATGGTCGGCGGGCAGGAAGACATGATCGTCGACGTCGCCCTCGACATGCTCAAGGCGAAAAGCGCCTGATAATAATAAACGTCATGGCGCGGGGCTGCGGCTTCAGCGCCATGATAAAAAATTCGGGAAGGATTCCATGACCGAGATTTCCCTGCACAAGCCCTTCCCCGCCAGCGAGGTGAAGGCCTGGGATTACACCTGCGACGTCGCCGTGATCGGCTTCGGCGCGGCCGGGGCCTGCGCCGCAATCGAGGCGGCGGACGCCGGGGCCAAGGTGATCCTGTTCGAACGCAATTCGGGCAGCGGCGGGGCTTCGGGCCTGTCGGGCGGGGAAATCTACATCGGCGGGGGCGGCGGCACCGAAGTGCAGCGCGCCGCCGGGTTCGAGGATTCGACCGAGGATTTTGCCAAGTATCTGAAAATGGCCGGCGGCCCCTGCGCCGACGAGGCCAAGTGCGACCTTTATGCCGCCGAAGCGCTCAATCACTTCGCCTGGCTCAAGTCGCAAGGGGTGCCCTATCGCGGCAATTACCTGCCCGGCAAGCACATCGAGCCGACCGACGACAGCACGCTGATCTGGTCGGGCAGCGAAGCCGCCGCGCCGTTCTGCGACCAGGCCAAGCCCGCCCCGCGCGGCCACGTGATCCAGCACATGGGCTGGGGCGGCGGCCGCCCGCTGGTCGACATCCTCGAAGCCAGCGCCCGCGCCAAGGGCGTGGACGTGGTGGTCGATGCGCGCGCCGTTGCGCTGGTCGAACAGCGCGGCCGGATCGTCGGCGCGGTGGTGCGGATCGACAACATCAACCGCTTCGTCAAGGCGGACAAGGGCGTGGTCCTGGCCACCGGCGGCTTCGTTTTCAACGACGAGATGCGCCGCAAGTATTGCCCCGAAAGCTTCAAGCTGAACGACCCGATCGGCGACAAGGACGACGGCAGCGGGATCATGCTCGGCCTGGCCGCGGGCGGCGAGGCGATCCACATGGAGCAGTTCTTCACCACCTGCCCCTGGACCATGCCCGAAAGCCACGCCAACGGCGTGTTCGTGAACGTGATGGGCCAGCGCTTCATCAACGAGGACTGCTATCACGGCCGGGTCAGCCGCTGCGCGGTCGATCAGCCGGGCGGCAAGGTCTACCTGCTGCTCGACAATGCCAACTTCGTCCAGCCGATGGACTTTGCCCGGATGAGCATCGCTGGCACCGGCGATACGTGGGAAGAGGTCGAGGCCGAGCTGGAAATGCCCGCCGGCACGCTCAGCACGACCATGGCGTTCTACAACGCCCACGCCCGCGAAGGCCGCGATCCGCTGTTCGGCAAGCGCGAACCGATCCTGAAAGCCCTCGACCAGGGGCCGTTCATCGCGCTCGAACTCAATTTCGACAGCTCGTACTTCAGCTTCTTCACGCTGGGCGGGCTGCGCACCAGCACCAAGGCCGAAGTGCTCGACCGTGCCGGGCATCCGGTGCCGGGCCTCTACGCGGCCGGGCGCTGCACTAGCGGGCTACCGGCGTGGGGGCATGGCTATTCATCGGGGATGAGCCTGGCCGACTGCACCTTCTTCGGCCGCCAGGCCGGGCGGACGGCAGCCCGGGGATGAGCCGCTGCAAGGCCATCGCCCTGCTGAAAAAGCGCGATGGCCTGACGCGGGACCAGTTCATCGCGCACTATGAACAGGTGCACGTGCCGCTGATCCTGTCGCTCTACCCGATGATCGCGGAATATCGGCGCAACTACACCGATTTTTCCAGCGCCTTCGCCTTTGCCGATGCCGCGCCGTTCGATTTCGACTGCGTCAGCGAATTCTGGTTCGACAGCCGCGCCGACTGGGACACCTTCATGGCCCGCGCCGCCGATCCCGAAGTGACCGCGCTGGTCAGCGCCGACGAAGCGAACTTCATCGCCAGCAGCTACACCCGGCTGTTCGCGGTCGAGGAAAGCATCACCACCAATCCCCAAGCCGGAGCCTGACGTGCCGACCCAGCTCGATCCCCAAGTCCTGATGCAGCAAGCCAAGACCGAAACCGGGCTGACCGACTTCGGCGATCCGTGGTTCGAAGGTCCGCTGGGCAAGCTGGTGGACGAGGTCAACGCGCATGCCGGCCTCGTCTCGCCGGAAAGTTCCGCCGGGGTGCGGATCCAGTCCGCCCTGTCCGACCGGCTGAAGCTGGTGCAGTATTTCAAGGACCACCCCGAGGCGGCGGACGAGAAGATCGAGCTCGCCTGCGCGATCATCGGTTTGCCGCGCACCGGCTCCACCATGGTCCACCGCCTGCTGTCCGCCGTGCCGCGGCTGACCGCGCTGTGGTGGTGGGAAACGGCCTTTCCCCTGCCCTTCCCGGGCGAAGCGGCGAACGATCCCACCCCCCGGCAGGAAGCGGCCAAGCAGATGGTCGACTGGCTGCTGACCGAGTGGCCGGACTTTGAATCGATCGATCCGATGGACGCGATGGCGGTGAACGAGGAAGTCGTGCTGCTCGACCGCACGTTCCTGTCCACCACGTACGATTCGATGATGCCGATCCATGAATACGGCTACTGGCAGGCCGACCAGGATCACGAAGCCGCCTTCCGCGACCTCTATCGCTTCATGCAGGCGATCCAGCACCAGCGCGTGGCGCAGGGCGAAGCGCGCCGTCCCTGGGTATTCAAAACCCCGCATCACCTGATGGGCGGGATTGGTGGCCTGCTGGCGGTCTGGCCGCAGGTGAAGCTGGTGATGACCCACCGCCATGTCAGTCAGGTCCTGCCCAGCTATTGCTCGATGTGCGCCTCGCTCTCGGTCGGCAGCTCGACCACTTACCGCAAGGAACGGGAAGGCGCGCACTGGAGCCGCCGGTTCCGTGTCGGGCTGGAGCGGCTGGAAGCGCTGCGCCAGACCCTGCCTGCGGGCCAGGTGATCGACGTGCGCTATGAAGACACGGTCAGCGATCCGGTCGGCATGGCCGAACGGGTGCTGGACCAGCTGGGCCTGGGCAGCGACGCCGCCACCCGCGCCGCGCTGGAGGCATGCGTCGCCGGCAACGTCCGCGATGCCCGCCCCCGCCACAAGTACAGCGCCGACGAGTTCGGCCTGACGCCCGAGGGGATCGCGGCCGAATTCGCCTTCTACCACGACAAGTATCTCGAACCGGCAAAATGACGGCAACGATGCTGTCCGCCGCGGTCCATGCGCCGGACGATGTCCGGCTGGACCGGGTGCCGGTGCCACGGCCCGGCCCGGGCGATGTGGTGGTGCGGATCAAGGCCTGCGGGATCTGCGGATCGGACCTCGGCTATGCCCGGGCGGGCGGCCTGCCGATCGGCAGCCATGGGCCGCTGCCGCTGGGCCACGAATTTTCAGGAGTGATCGCAGCGGTTGGCGCCGGGATCAGCGGCTTTGCCCCCGGTGAGCGGGTGGTCGTCAACCCGACGACCCCAGCCAACATGATCGGATCGGGCGGCCCCGGCGGGTTCGCGCCCTACATCCTGATCCGCGACGCCATGGCGCCCGACACGCTACACCGCATTCCGGACGGGCTGGACGATTCCACCGCCGCGCTGACCGAACCCTTTGCGGTGGCGCTGCACGGGGTCAACCGTTCGGGCGCGCAGCCGGGCGACAAGGTGGTGGTGTTCGGCGCGGGGCCGATTGGCCTCGGCGTCGTCGCCATGCTGCGCCAGCGCGGAGTGAGCGACGTGATCGTGGTCGACCGGGTCGAGGCCCGGCTGGACCGCGCCCTGGCGATGGGCGCGGCCCACGCGCTCAACCCCGAGCGCTGCGACTTGTGGCGCGAAATCGGCGCGCTGCACGGCGCGGGTGAGCTTTACGGAATGCCGGTGGTCCATACCGACCGGTTCATCGATGTCGCCGGCGCGGCCCCGGTGATCGCCGGGATCATCGCCCATGCCCGGTTCGGCGCGCATCTGACCGTGGTCGCGGTGCATCACGCGCCGGTGCCGACCGACTTTGCCATGCTGCTGGGCAAGGAGATGAGCCTGGTCACCGCCATGGCCTATCCCACCGAATTTGCCGAGGTGCTGGACCTGCTTGCCGCAGGCGCGGTGCCGACCGGACCCTATGTCAGCCACACCTACCCGTTCGACCAGTTCGAGGCCGCCTTCGCGATGGCGGCCGATCCGGCGGCGGCGGCCAAGGTGATCGTCACATTCCCATAAGACAATAACAGAGAGAGGCACGAAACCATGATCCTGAAAGACAAGGTCGTCATCATCACCGGCGCGGGTCCGGGCATGGGCCAGGCGATGTGCCGGGGCGCGGCGGCGGAAGGGGCCAAGGTGGTCGTCTCCGCCCGTTCGGTCGATGCGATCAACGCGCTGGCAGCGGAAATCAACGCCGCCGGGGGCGAGGCGATTGCCGTGCCGTGCGACGTTGCCAAGACCGACCAGTGCCACGCGCTGGCCGCAGCCGCGATTGCCAAGTGGGGCCGGATCGACGGCATGGTCCATTCGGCCTACTATCACCCCGACTGGGGCAGCATCATCGACCATTCGATCGATCAGGTGCTGCAGGCGCTCGACGTGATCGCCGTTGGCGGCCTGCGCATGGCCCAGGCCGTAGTGCCGCAGATGAAGGCGCAAGGCTCCGGCTCGATCGTCAACATCTCGACCCTCGCCACCCGCAAGCCGATGCCCGGCGAAGGCGGCTATGCCATGGCCAAGAGCGCGATCAACCAGTTGACCCGCCAGCTGGCGGTGGAACTGGGCGGCACCGGCATCCGCGCCAACACCGCGTTGATGGGCTGGATGGACGGCGTGCCGCTCGACCAGTTCTTCGCCTCGCAGGGCGAAGCGGGCGAAGCCTTCCGCAAGCAGCGCGCCAGCGAAATCCCGGTCGGCCACATCCCGCCCGACAAGGACTGCGCCAAGGCGGTCTATTTCCTGCTGTCGGACTATGCCAGCGAAGTGACCGGGGCGATGCTTGACGTCAACGGCGGCGATTGGGTCGCGGCGTGAGCACCGATATTGCCCAAAGTCTCGCTGCCTCCTGGCGCGATTACTGCGCGCGCCTCGCCGATGCGGGGGCGGTCATCCTGGCCGATGACGTCCCCGCCGATCCGCTGATCCGCACCGAGGGGTTCCGCTATCTCTCGCGCCTGTCGAAGCTGGCGCTGGAACAGTATGTCGAGGCGAGCGACCCCGACTTTCCGTTCTTTTACCAGCTGAGCCACGAGACAGGAAAGATCGGCGCGGACAACCCGGATAACGAATACTGGAACGCGTCGATCAGCGGCAGCAGCGACTACCGGATCACCGGCAAGCGCGGCTCGATGTTCTATTTCTCGATCGTCGCCAATGCCATGCGTTATCACATCGATGGCAGCGCGCACGCCACCGGCAGCCTGATGGCGGACGAGATCCAGTGGGGCCCGGATGGCGAGGTGGAAATCATCGCCAGCTGCAATGCCCCCAGCGGCGCGGACGCGGGCAAGAACTGGCTGCGGCTGGAACCCGACGCCAGCGTGATCATCATCCGCCAGTCGGCACTGGACCGCGCGGCTGAACGCGGCGGTGAGTTCCATATCGAACGGATCGGCGGCCCGGCGGTTCCCGCCCCGCTCAGCGCGGAGCGGCTCGCCGCAGGCCTGGCCGCGTCGGCGCAGTTCGTGGGCGGCGTTGCGCAGACCTTTGCCGACTGGACCCGGCTGTTCCGCCAGACCCCCAACCAGTTCCCCGACATCGACCAATCGATGTTCCAGAAGGGCGGCGGGGCCAAGGACATCTATTACGCCCACGCCTATTGGCGGATCGCGCCGGACGAAGCCTGGCTGATCGAGGTGACCCCGCCCGAATGCTATTACTGGAACTTCCAGCTCGACAACTGGTGGATGGAGAGCTTCGATTACCGCTTCCGCCAGATCACGGTGAACAAGCATTCGGCGCGGCTCGAGCCGGACGGTTCCTTGCGCATCGTCTGCGCCGCGCGCGATGTGGGGGTGGGCAACTGGATCGACACCTGCGATCATGGCGAAGGCACCGCGCTGCTGCGCTGGGCCGGGGCGAGCGAACACCCCCTGCCCCGCGCCCGGGTGGTGAAACTGGCAGATCTGGAGAACGGCAATGCTTGACTGGATGAAGGCGGCCAAGACCGTGGCGGAAGACCCGGTGATGGGCTTTGACGAAAACGCCGTCACCCGCAGCGAAACGGTGGCGATCAACGCGCCGGCCAGCGTGGTCTGGCAGGTGCTGACCGACCTGCCGCGCTATAACGAGTGGAACCCGTTCTGCATCCGCGCCGTCTCCACGCTGGAAATGGGCGCGCCGGTGGAAATGACGCTGATCAACTATGCCACCGCCGGCGGGCCGACCGTGCCGAACCTGGAATATGTCTGCGCCTTCGAGCCGGAAAAGCTGCTCAGCTGGGAGTTCCCCAACCTCGACTTCTGGCCCTACCCGGCGCGGCGCGACCAGGTGATCGAGGCGACCGGGCCGGACAGCTGCACCTATTACAGCACCGATGCTTTCCTGGGGGCCAACGGCATCCACGTGTTCCGCTTTGCCGGGCCGTGGATCAAGCGTGCCTTCGATGACAGCGGCCTGGCGCTGAAAGCCCGCGCCGAAGCGCTCCATGCCAACGCTTGAAGAACGCCTCCAGGCGCTGGAGGACCGCGAGGCGATCCGCGCGCTGATCGCCCGCTATGGCCCGCTGGCCGACAGCGGCGATGCAGCGGGCGTGGCGGCGCTGTGGAGCGAAGGGGGCAGCTATGCCGTCCACGGCTTTGCCGACGCCGTGGGGCGCGACGCCGTGGCCGGGCTGATCGAGGGAGCCTATCACCAGCAGCTGATGGCCGATGGCTGCGCCCACGTGCTGGGGCCGGTGGCAATCGACCTGAACGGCGACAGTGCCACGGCGCGCGGCCATTCGCTGGTGCTGCGCTGGACCGGCAGCCAGTTCGAAGTGCTGCGCGTGGCCGCCAACCGCTGGCACCTGGCGCGCGGCGCGGACGGCTGGCAGGTCACCCGCCGCGAGAACGCGCTGCTGCAAGGCGATGCGGCGGCGCGGGCCTTGCTGGCGGAGTAGGCACCGAACGGTCCCTGCTCCGCCGGCTTTGCCCTACATCCCGTCGATCGCCTTGCTGACCAGCACGTTCACCGCCACGCGGCGGTTCTGCGCCTTGCCTTCGGGCGTGTCGTTGCTCGCCGCCGGATCGGCGGTCGCCATGCCGGTCGGCGTCAGCATCCGGTAGGGCTTCCAGCGGCACTGCTGCTGGAGGTAGTTGATCACGCTGGCAGCGCGCTTTTCACTCAGCGCCTGGTTGACCTCGTCGCTGCCGGTGGAATCGGTGTAGCCCACCACCAGCATCAGCGCGCCCTCGGTCCCCTCGGCGGCGCTGGCGGCGTTGCACAATTCCATCCTGGCGGCGGGCGAAAGCGCGGCCTTGCCGGTGTCGAAATAGACGTTGGTCGTGCTCTTGATGTTGTACTTGTCGATATCGGCCATGCGCCCGCGCAGCGCCTCGGTCGCGGCGGTCTGCTCGGCAAAGCCCTGGGCAGTGCCGTTGCGGATCATCGACGCGGTCTTGAAATCGCCGCTGCGGTAGGTGACCTGGCTGGCGAACAGCTCGCTGCCAGACTGCAAGGTCTTGACCGTGACCGGCAAGCCGTTGAGCAGCACATCGGCGCCCGGCTTGGCCTTGCCGCCGCCGAACAGGCCGGAACTGGCCTTGATCCTGGTGGCATCGGTCAGGACGACGACCGAGGCGGTGCCATCCGCCGCGACCACTTTCATGCGGTTGCCGCTGCGCGCGGCGATGAAGCCCTTGACCTCTGGCCCCGGCGTCATGGCCGCGGGATCAGGCTGCGCCTCACCCGTCACGACGATCGACGGGTCCGGCGCCTGTGCGGCCAGCTGACCCGGTGCGGCCAGTACGGCCACGGCCAGCAGTGCCAGTGCCCCCGCTCGTTCGGACTTGATACGCATTCGCTTACTCCTCTCAGACCGCCCCGCGCAGCCCGCCTGTTGCGCTTAACCTGTCTGCCAGATTAACAGCAACACCGCAGGCCGACGCGGGAGGTTGGTAGGAGCCGAACGTGCGGCAGGCCGATCAGCCCGCCAGTTGCCCGCCGTCCATGGTGAACAGCGAACCGGTGATCTTGCAGGCCTCGTCGCTGGCCAGGTAGGCGAACAGCCCGGCGATGTGTTCCGGCTCGCAGGTGCCGTTTTCCAGCTTGGGGGCATTGCGCATCACCAGCGCCCAGTCGACATCTCCCGGGGGCGGCGGGGCATTGCCCATCGGCGTGTTGACGTGGCCCGGGCAGATCGCGTTGATGCGGATGCCCTTGCTGGCCCATTCCACCGCCAGCCCCTTGGTGATCGCCGCCACGCCGTGCTTCGAAGCCGAATAGGCGATGGTATAGGCGATACCCTGGAGCGCCGCGGTGGACGCGGTGTTGACGATGCAACCCTTGCTCTTGACCAGGTGCGGATAGGCCGCCTGGCACATGGCAAAGACGCTGGTGGTGTTGATCTTCAGGATGCGCTCGAAATCATCCAGGCTGAAATCCTGGCTCGGGCCCCACTTGAGCATGCCCGACACGTTGCAGACCACGTCCAGCCCATCGACCGCGGCGGCATCGACCAGCGCCTTGCAGCTGGCAAAGTCCATTGCGTCGAACGTCTGGATGCGCGGCGCCTTCGCCATCAGCTTGGCCGTTTCGGCCAGCCCGTCGGCGTTGATGTCGGCGATGGTCACCGCCGCGCCTTCGGCGGCCAGGCGGATCGCGGTGGCCCGTCCAATTCCCGATGCGGCGCCGGTAACCAGCGCCTGCTTGCCTTCAAACCTCTGCATGGCCTCTCTCTCCCAAGGCTTGGGGAGGACAGCGGCCGTTCCCGCTGCCCTCCCCCAGTTCCTGTTCAGTCAGATCAGAACTTCACGCCAACCGTCAGGCCATAGGTCCGGGGATCCGGGAAATAGGCCAGGGTCAGGCCGCCGAAACCGGGGCCGAAATCGATGAAGTTCTGCGCGTTGGCCTGCTTGGTCAGGTTCTTGACCCAGGCCGACACGTCGAGCTTGGCACCGCCCACGGACAGGTCAGCCAGCGCGGCGCGCAGGTTGATCATGGTCCGGCCCTTGGACTGCGTGTTGCCCGCCACCTGCGTGGTGTAGGGATCGCCGACCAGGGCATAGGGGAAGGTGTAGTACTTCGACACGTGGTTGAGATCGCCGATCAGGCTGAACTTGCCCCAATCGCCGCTGATCACGTCCCAGTTCACGCCCATGCTGGCGGTGAACTTCGGCGTGTGCGGGAAGGCGCGGTTGTTCGACACGTCGACGCCGCCATCCATGTAGCTCTTGTACTTGGATTCCAGCACCGCAAGCGACCCGTTGATTGTCAGCGCCGGGATCGGCTTCACAATCGCTTCCAGTTCCAGCCCGCGGATGCGGGCCTTGGCGGCGTTGGTCACGATCGAGGACGCCGCGCTCTTGGCGGTGAACACCGAAAGCTGGATGTCCTTGTGCTCGTCCCAGAACCCGGCGAGGTTCAGGATCACCTTGCCATCGGCCAGCCTGGACTTGATCCCGACTTCATAGCTGTCGACCAGCTCGGGCTTGTAGGGATTGCACAGTTCACTGGCATTGCCCGGCGCGGTGGAGCAGCTGAACGGGCTGCCGATCAGCGCCGACACGTCGGTTTCGCCGTTGAACCCGCCCGACTTGTAGCCACGCGCCCAGCGGGCATAGACATTGACGTCCGGCGTCGCTTCATAGGCCAGGGTCACCGCCGGGGTGAACTTGTTGAACGTGGCATCCGGCACGCCGCCGTAGTTCAGGTTGAACAGCGGCACGGTCGGCGAGCCAACCCCGAAGAACCGGCGAATGTCCTTCTTTTCGTGGGTGTAGCGACCGCCCAGGGTCAGGGTCAGCGGATCGGCCAGCTTGTAGTCGATCTGGGTGAACACCGCGAACGCCTTGGTGTGCCCGCCGTAATCCGACTGCAGCACGGTCGCGCCCGGCAGAGCCAGCTGGTTGAGGAAGCCGAAGAAGCGTTGCGGCCCAAGCGTCTCGGCCTTTTCATCGTAGTAGAACGCGCCGACGACATACTTCAGCTTGTCGTCCAGCGCCACGCCGCTGGCCTGCAGTTCCTGGCTGAAGGCCCGGAAATCGGTCAGACGCTTGGTGGTGGCGATATCGAGCGGCGAACCGTCGAGATCGATCGAGTCTTCCCACTTCAGCTTGCGGTAGGACGTGATCGATTTGATCGTGACCGCATCCAGATCCAGCGTCGCGGTCAGCGCGTGGCCCATCGAACGCGAATATTCGTAGTTCGGCGAAGCATCGACGCTGCCGGTGCTCTGGCGGGTCTTGCTGGCATAGAGACCCAGCGGGGCAATCGCCTGCAGGAGGGCCGGATCGGTCCACAGATCGTTGAACGAAGCCGGATTGTTCGCCAGCACCGAATAGAGCTGCGCAAAGTCCGGACGCTGCTTGTTGCGGCTGTAGTCGAACGCATAGTCGAGCGTCAGCGGGCCTTCCGGCTTGAGCCGGGCCTGGACCATGAAGCTCTGCCCGTCGATGTCGTTGATCGAGGTCAGCGAGTTCGGCTTGGCCAGGAAGGCCGCCGGATAGGGGTTGGGCGTGATCTTGACCATGCCGTCGCGCTTGGTCAGCTGACCCGACAGCTTGACCGACAGCGGACCGGCCGCCGGCAGGTCGAGCACGGCCTTGGCGCGCCAGTAGTCATAGTTGCCATAGGTCACTTCGGCGCTGGCGCGCAGTTCGCCCGAAGGCTTGCGCGACACCAGGTTGATCGCCCCGGCCAGCGCGTTGCGGCCGTAAAGCGTGCCCTGCGGCCCGCGCAGCACTTCGACGCGTTCCAGATCGGCGATGTCGAAGATCGAGCCCTGGACCTTGGCGACATAGACGCCGTCCAGATAGAGGCCGACCGCCGGTTCCCAGGTGATCGCCGGGTTAATCGTGACCGAACCGCGGATCGAGATCTGCGCCGCCGTCTTGTTCGACGGGGTGCGTTCGATCTTCACGTTCGGCGAAACCGAACCCAGTCCGTCGATCGAGGTGATCCCGCGCGATTCGAGGAACTGGCTGCCCACCGCCGAAATGGCGATCGGCACGTCCTGGATGTTTTCCGCGCGCTTCTGCGCGGTGACGACGATTTCACCGATACCGTCATCGTTACCCTGATCCGCCGCAGCATCCTGCGCGAAGGCGGGCATGGAAACCAGCGCACCCAGCGAAACCAGGGCGGTGGTGGCCAAAAGTCGCTTCATGATATTCTCCTCCCGAGTTAGCCTTTCCGGCTTTCCTTGCCAGAAATTGCGTAACTGCGATCGCGCGCATCTACGCGAACTGGTGTTGCGACACAATTGAAAATTGGATAGCGTAGCGCGGAACAAGGCAAATTACGCGAAGGGAGAGAAATGCTGACGATTGCACTGGCCGCCGCCGCCGCATTGCCCGACCTGGCCCAGTGCCAGGCCGCCGCCAGCGATCCGCAGGCCGCATTGGCGCAAAGCATCGGCCTGCAAGGCTATATCTACGGCTATCCGCTGGTCGACATGCTGAAGCAGCGCTTCAACGAAACGCACCGCACCAGCCCGGGCCAGCCGGTCGCCGCGCCGGTCAACCAGATCGCGATCTATCCGCACCTCCTGACCCCGGCCACCCAGGGACAGCTGCGCGCACCCAATTCGGATACGCTGTATCTGAATTCGTGGGTCGATCTGTCGCGCGGGCCGGTGCTGATCGACACGCCGGACATGGGAACGCGCTACTACACGCTGGCCTTCATGGACCTCTATGCCCGGCCGTGGCACCTTGGCACCCGCACCAATGGCGGCAAGGCGCGGCGCTATGCGCTGGTCGGGCCGTCGGGCGGCACGGTGCCCGATGGCTACGAAGTGTTCCGCCTGCCCACCGATACCGCCTGGATGCTGGGCCGCGTGCTGGTCACCGGGCCGCAGGACGAACCCGCCGCGCGCAAGCTGGCCGAAGCAATCGTGATGCGCGGCGCACCGGGCGAGCCGGTGACCGACGCCGCGCCGCTCAGCCCGTTTGGCAGCCTGGCCTACTTCCAGCTGCTCAACCAGGCGCTGCGCAGCGTCCCGGCCAAGCCGGGCGAGGAAGCGCTGATGGCGCAGTTCGACCGCGCCGGGTTCGGCCCCGGCGTGGTGTTCGATGAAGCCAAGCTGAGCGCCGGGCAGAAGCTGGGCCTGGGCTGCACGCTGCGGATCGGGCCGGACGTGCTGAAAGCCAACGGTTTCCGCCCGACGCAAAGCGGCAACGGCTGGCTGCTGTCGCGGGCGATGGACAATCCCGGCAACGATTTCCTGCTGCGGGCCGAAGCGGTGCGCGGCGGCTATGTCAACGCGCGCGAGGAATCGATCTATCCCGCCGCGATCCAGGATAGCGCCGGGCAGTGGCTGAACGGGGCGAACAGCTACCGCATCCGTTTTGCCAAGGGGCAGCTGCCGCCGGTTGACGGGTTCTGGTCGCTCACCGCCTATACCGCGCAGGGCGTGCAGCTGACCGAAAACGCGATCCGCCGCTATACCATCGGCGATCGCACCAAGGGGCTGAAGTTCGCCAAGGACGGCTCGCTTACCCTCACCCTCTCCGCCGCGCGCCCGCGCGAAGGCACCGCCAACTGGCTGCCGGTTCCGGCCGCAGGTTTCACTCTGGTCGCGCGGCTCTACCTGCCCCGGCCGTCAGCGCTGGACGGCAGCTATCTGCTGCCCCCGGTCGAAAGGATCACCGAATGACAGACACTGCCCTCCTCGCCCGGATCGACCGGCTGGAATCGCTCGACGCGATCCGCCAGCTCCCGGCCAAGTATGCGCTCGCGCTCGACATGCGCGACATGGACGCGATGGTCAGCCTGTTCCCCGCCGACGTGCGGGTGGGCAAGGATGCCTCGGGCCGGCAGGCGCTGCGCGCCTACATGGACCGCACGCTGCGTTCGCCCTTCACCGGCACGTCGCACCACAGCGGCGGGCACGTGATCGAATTCGACGATGCCGATCATGCCCACGGCGTGGTCTATTCCAAGAACGAGCATGAAACCGGCGACGAATGGGTCATCATGCAGATGATGTATGTCGACGATTACGTCCGCCAGGACGGGCGCTGGCACTTTGCCCGCCGCCTGCCGCTGTACTGGTACGCCACCGATCTCAACAAGCCGCCGATCGGCGACAAGAAGATGCGCTGGCCCGGCACCGAATGGGTGGAAGGCAACTTCCACAAGCTGTTCCCCAGCTACAACGAGTTCTGGGCGCGCGAGGGCGATCACGGCGGGCCGGTGGCCGAACCCGCGCCGCTGGACAAGTACCTTGAAACCATGCGACGCGGGGCTGCGCCGCCCAAGGTGAAGGTGCGCGCCGACTGACGGGAGAGGACGCGATGAAGCATCTGGGCTGGATCGGACTGGCGGCGCTGGGCGCGGCCAGCGTGGCAGTGCTGGCGGATGAACCGGCCAGGCCAGCGTTCAAGATCCCGCCCGGCTACATCGCGGCCGAAAACGTCCCCGACAGCGCGCAGCTGGTGCCCCCGGCCCCGGCGCGCAAGTCGGGCGCCGAACAGCGCGACAAGGCGGCGAGCAAGACGGCGCTCGCCGCCCACGGCACGCCGCGCTGGACCGTGGCGACCAGCGATGCCGACCTGTTCACACCGAAAGCCACCGGGGCGCTGAGCTGCGCCGCCGGCTTCGACATCTCGGCCCAGGCCACTCCCGCGCTCGACAAGTTGCTGCGCCGGGTGATGATCGATTTCGGCCTGTCCACCGGCAAGGCCAAGAAGCTCTACAACCGCGACCGCCCGTTCGAAGTGAACAAGCGTCCGATGTGCACGCCCGAGATTACCAGGATGCTGGAAGCGGATGGATCCTATCCCTCCGGCCACAGCGCGATCGGCTATGGTTGGGGCATGGTGCTGGCGCAGCTGGTGCCCGATCGCACCACCCAGCTGATGGCGCGCGGCCGGGCCTTTGGCGAAAGCCGCCGGTTCTGCAACGTCCACTGGCAAAGCGATGTCGAGGAAGGCCGCGTGATCGCCGCCGCCGTGTTCGCGCGGTTGCAGACCGAACCCGCATATCAGGCCGACCTGCAGGCCGCGCGGGATGAACTGTCCAAGACCCCGCGCCAGGCCCCCAGCCGCGACTGCGCAGCAGAGGCAGCGGCGCTCGCCGGGGGCTAAAGCTCCGCCAGGAATTCCAGCAGCAACGCGTTCACCGGACCGGGCGCTTCCAGCTGCATCATGTGCCCGGCGTGCGGGACCATCGCCACGCGCCGCACCTGTCCGTGATAGTCATGGATCGCGGCGAGCGGATCGTCGCCGTGCCAGGCTTCCAGGTCCACGTCGCGGTCGCTGCCGATGAAGAAGTAAGGCTGCGTGGTCTTTTGCCCGCGCCAGGCCGCGCGCTGGTGCCAGCGCAGGTCCATCGCCCGGTACCAGTTGAGCCCGCCGGTAAAGCCGGAGCGTTCATAGTCCGCGACCACGGCGTCCATCACCTCTGTCGTCAGCCACGACCACGGCAGCGGCGGCGCTTCGGGCAGCGCTTCAATATAGGGCGTGCCGGGGGGATGCTCCCACACGTTGAGATAGCGGTATTCGCCCGACAGCGCGTAATAGACCCGTTCCAGGAACTTGCGCGGCTCGGCATTGAGCGCGGCATCGGCCACGCCGGGTGCGCGGAAATAGTCGATGTGCACGAAGTGGCTCTGCGCCCATTCCGCCGCCTCGGCGAGCGGGGTGATGTCGGCGCGGTCGGCGTAGAACGGGTTTTCCAGCGCCACGATCGCCCGCACCCGATCTGGGTGCAGGTGCGCGCAGTCGATCACCGCGAAAATCCCGAAGTCGAGACCCGCGAACACCGCCTGCGGCAGCCCGAGATGGTCAAGCAGGCCCGCCAGGTCCCCGGCGGTCTGGAAGCAATCGTAGGATTCGGGCTCGACCGGTCCTTCGGTCTGCCCCATGCCGCGCATGTCGGGCACGATCACCCGGTAACCCGCCCCGGCCAGCGCGGCGATCTGGTGATGCCAGCTGATCCAGGTGTGGGGAAAGCCGTGGCACAGCACCACGGGCTCGCCCTGCCCGGCCTCAACCCAGTGCGTGTGGATCCCGTTGATCCGCGCGGTGTGGTGGGTCAGGCCGGGCAGATTCATGGGCGTTACATCCGCTGCGAGGAAATGTTGCCGCCGTCGATCACCAGTTCGCTGGCGGTGATGTAGCTCGCTTCGTCCGAAAGGAGGAAGCGCACGGCGCGGCCGATCTCCTCGGGCTGGCCCAGCCGCCCCAGCAGCACCCGCCGCTCGAACGATCCGGGCGGCAGCGCATCGACCGAGGGTTGCAGCATCGGCGTCAGGATCATCCCCGGCGAAACCGCGTTGATGCGGACGCCGTCCGTCCCCAGCCGGTCCGCCAGCGAGCGGATCAGCCCCAGCATCCCGCTTTTCCCCGCCGTGTAGACCGGGTTTACCGCGTTCCCCAACGTGGCGTTGATCGAGGCGATGCCGACCACGGCCGAGCCGGGATTGGCCTGAAAATCGCTCAGCAGATCGCGGCACAGCAGCGCCAGCGGGCGCAGGTGCGTGTTGATCCCGTCGGCCCAGACCTCCTCGGTCAGCCCGTCGAGCGAGCCCTGGTCAACCACGCCCGCCGAATGGACCAGCCCGCCGATGCTGCCCATGGCCGCGCGGCTGGCAGCAATCGCGGCGGCGTAGGCCCCCGTATCGCGCAGATCGACCGCCTGGCCGATCGCGGCGACGCCGAAGGCCGCGGCAATGCCTTGCGCTTCGGCCTCGGCCTTGGCGGCGTTGATGTCCCACAGTGCTACCGGGCGGCCGACCGCCGCCAGCGCGCGGGCAGAGGCAAGGCCGATGCCCGATGCGCCGCCGGTGACGATCACCCCGGTGGCGGGGCTGGCCAGCCGGGGGTTCAGACCGGTGGACATGGTCAGAAGTAGTAGCTGGCGCCGTTGGCCACCAGCACCGAACCGTTGACGAAGCTGGCGTCGTCGCTGGCCAGGTAGGCCACCGCCGCCGCGATTTCGCTGGGGTCGGCCATGCGGCCCAGCGGCACGCTGGCTTCCATCGCCTTGATCCAGTCGTCCGGGATGCCCTGCATGATCGGGGTGTTGGTCGGCCCCGGGGCAACCGCGTTGACGCGGATCTGGCGCGGGGCCAGTTCACGCGCCAGCTGGCGGGTCAGCCCGATCACCGCCGCCTTGCTGGCGACATAGTGCGCGCTGCCCTCGCCCGACTGGGCGCTGGTCGAACTGATGTTGACGATCGAACCGGGATTGCCGTCCTCGGCCAGAACCTTGGTAAATTCGCGGCAGACATAGAAGGTGCCGTTGAGGTTCACCGCCATGACCCCGGCCCAGCCTTCGTCACCCATGTGGATCAGCTGGTCGACGATCACGTCGCTGCTGCCCTTTTCGGCCAGTTCGGCGTTGCGCTGCGCCATCGCGCCATAGAATTCGTCCGAACCATCGCCGGCGGCGCGGCCAGTGCCGGCATTGTTGACCGCAATGTCGAGCCGCCCGAAGGCCGCCCGCGCCGCGCGGATGCAGCGCGCCACATCGGCGCTGTCGGTCACGTCGCACTTCAGCCCGAGTTCAGCGCCGCTGGCCTTGGCCGCGTCCTCGTCCATGTCGAGTGCGGCAACCCGCGCGCCTTCTGCCGTAAGCCGCTCGACAATCGCCTTGCCGATGCCGCGCCCCGCGCCCGTTACTACCGCGCCGCGCCCGGCCAGTTTACCGCTCATGCATTTGCTCCTGTCATGTCCTGCACGGCGATGAACCCGAAAGTCATCGCCGGGCCGATGGTTACGCCCGCGCCCGGATAGCTCTCGCCCATGGCCGAGGCCGCGCTGTTGCCGATGGCATAGAGGCCGCCGATCGGCTGGCCGTCCTTGCCGATCACCCGCGCCTTGGCATCGGTCAGCAGGCCGCCGTTGGTGCCGATGTCGCCCGGATAGATCGGCATGGCATAGAACGGCCCCTTGTCGAGCGGGCGCAGGCAGGGATTGGGGGTCTGGCTGGGATCGCCATACATCTTGTCATAGGCGGCCTCGCCCCGGTGGAAATCGGGGTCCTCGCCCTTGGCGGCAAACTGGTTGAACCGCGCCACGGTGGCCGAAAGCGCCGCCGGGTTGACGCCGATTTTCCGCGCCAGTGCTTCCACGCTACCCGCCTTCTTCAGGATCGAGCGGGTGCGCGGCCCCAGCGCGAAATCGGGCCAGCCGGGATAGACCGGGCCCATCGGGAACTTGCCGCGATAGGTCGCGTCGAACACCATCCAGCTCGGGCTGGCGTCGCCGTGTTCAAGCTGGCGGCGGGCCATGACCTGCCCGGTGACGTGATAGCTGGCCGCCTCGTTGAGATAACGCTCGCCCGAACCATTGACCATGATGCAGCCCGGCAGGGCGCGTTCGATGGTGCACAGCCGGCCACGATCCTCACCCGGCACATAGAACACCGGCGCGGCCCAGGCCGACTGCATGTTCATCGTGTCGGCGCCAACGTCGATCCCGGCGCGGATCCCGTCGCCGGTGTTGCCGCTGGTCCCGCCCGAATAGAGCGCAGTCGGGTAAAGCGGCGCAAACTCGTCGCGCATCGCCTGGTTCTTGTCGAAGCCCCCGGCGGCCAGCACCACACCCTTGCGCGCGCCGATGCGGATGGTCTTTCCCTGGTGATTGGCGACAATGCCGACCACCTTGCCGCCGTCGCGGACCAGCTCGGTCAGGCCGCATTCCAGCCACAGCGGCACGCCCTTCTGGTTCATCGCCAGCCGCAGCCCGCCCGCCAGCGCATTGCCCAGCGTCAGGCGGCGGTCCTTGCGCGATTTCAGGCGGAACGGCAGGTCGAGCCAGTACTTCACCACCGATTTCGCCAGGTGCGTGATCCAGCCCTTGCCGCGGTAGAGCAGCAGGTACGTCTCGTCGAAATGCCAGTTGAGATAGCCGAACAGGCTGGCCGCGGGCGAGGCGAAGCGCAGCGTTTCCACGTCCTTGCCCAGCGGCTTGCCATCGAGCGGCAGCGGCAGGTGGGTGCGGAAACCGGTGGGCGATCCGCCCGGATTTTCGGCGTGATAGTCAGGATAGGGGAACGCCAGGTAGCGCACCGGGGTCTTTTCCATCAGCCAGCGCAGCATCGGCGCGGCATTGTCGACATAGGCGCGGATATTGGCATCGGGCACGTTATCGGCCGACAGCGCGCGCAGGTAGGTGAAGGCATCGTCGAGGTTGTCCTCGAATCCGGCTTCCTTCGCCACGTCGCTGCCGGGGATCCAGATTCCCGCGCCCGAAGTGGCCGAAGTGCCGCCCCACAGCGCTTCCTTTTCGATCACCAGCACGTCGGCATGGCGTTCGGCGGCGGCCAGCGCGCAGAGCATGCCGCCCGCGCCCGAACCCACCACCAGCACATCGACTTCCTTGTCCCAGGCCGTGGTCATCTGCTTACTCTTCCGTCAGGTAGAACTGCGGCTGCCGACGTGCGACAATCCCCGCGTTGCGATTGGAAAAGCCCGGCTCAAGCGCTTCGGGCTGCGGAATGATCCAGTATTCGCCGCGCTCCACCGCGTCGAGCACCAGGGGCGCGAATTCATCGCCGGTCAGGCCGTTCTGGTCGAGCAGGTCGGTCATCAGCTTGTGGAACTGCGCGGCCGATCCCGGCGGCGGTTCGCGGAAGATGCCCGATTTGACCGGACCGGGGGCAAGCAGCGACACCTCGATCTTGCTCTTGATCAGCTTGAGTTCGCCCGCCAGGCTTTCGGTCAGCGCGACGGCGGCAAACTTGGTGCTGGTATAGGGCGCCATCAGCGGCGATGGCAGGAACCCGCCGACCGAAGCCGTGTTGACGATCCGCGCCGGGCGGTCCGCCGCCAGCAGGCGCGGCACGAAGGCGCGGATGCCGTTGACGATCCCGCCAATGTTGACATCGAGCGAGCGCTGCCAGGTTTCCGGGCTGATTTCCCAGATGAACCCGGTGGACAGCACCCCGGCGTTGTTGAACAGCAGGTCAACCTGCCCGTGTGCGGCATAGGCCGCATGGGCCAGCGCCTCGCACGAGGCCGGTTCGGTCACGTCGCAGGCGACCGCCATGGCCGCCGTGCCGATCTCGTCCGCCACGGCCTGCACGGCTGCCGCATCGCGGTCGGCCAGCACAACCTGCATTCCGCGCCGCGCCGCCTCCCGGGCCAGGCCCGCGCCGATGCCCCCGGCCGCGCCGGTGATGACCGCGACCTGGCTCATGCGAACTGCGCCGCCACGTCGGCCACGGCGTTCGCCACGTCATTGCGGCGATAGCCCAGCAGCGCCACTTCGGCCGGATCGGGATTGACCCGCACCCAGTTGCCGCGTCCCTGCGGGATGGCGACATCGGGCAGCAGCGGCATTTCCGCGTCGCGTTCCTCAACCTGGACCGGGCTGCCCACGGCATCGAAGAACAGCTGGAAATAGTCGCGGAAGCTCAGGTTCTCGTCGCCGACGAGATAGGCTTTGCCCGGCTCGCCGCGCAGCAGCGCGCCTTCGATCGCTTCGGACAGCGACTGGAACGACATGAAATTGGTCCCGCCGGTCGGGGCGTAATGCTCGATCGGGATCAGGCCCTTGGCCCACTGGACATAGGGTTCGAAGATCTGGCTGGGCAGGCCCGGC
This sequence comes from Novosphingobium sp., assembly GCF_041905565.1. Classification (GTDB taxonomy): domain Bacteria; phylum Pseudomonadota; class Alphaproteobacteria; order Sphingomonadales; family Sphingomonadaceae; genus Novosphingobium. The sequence goes on from NZ_JAYRKX010000005.1 coordinate 84,996, forward strand.
ACCGATCCGACCATGAACGGCGCGTTGACGCTGACCACGTCGAAGCCCGGCGCGCCCTGCGCCCGCGCGCCTTCGCAGGCCGCCTTGCGCGAACGGATATAGCCGTTGGTTTCGAGCAGGTCCGGGCTGGCCTGGTGGTAGTATGAGCCCAGCTGCACCGCGCGCTTCACCCCGGCTTCGCGGGCTGCGGCGAAGAAGGCGGGGACCATCTCGTGGTTGGCCTTGTAGAGAAACTCCGCAAAGTCGCTGCCCTGCGGCACGTGGCGCGGATCGTTGCCGGCGGCGAAGACCACCCAGTCGAACCCTGCCAGCTTTTCGGGCGTGTAATCTCCCGCGATGTAGTCGCCCTGGACGAAGGGCATCGCCGCCATCGGCGTTGCCGGGTTGGCGGGGTTGCGCCCGCCGATCGACACGTCGTGCCCCTGCGCCGCCAGATGGATCGCCGCATGGCCGCCCAGCGCACCACTGCCGCCCACTACCAGTACCTTCATTGTCCTGTCCCTTCGCTGGCCGCGCCGCCCTTGACGGTCACCGGCCACACCTCTTCCCAGTCCACCACCAGTTGGCGGCGGATAAAGCGCCATTCGCCCGCCTCGCGCCGCCAGCTGTCCTGATAGCGGATCGCCCAGCTGAGCACCGCGTCCTGATCGTTCAGCAGGTGATCGGCGGTGCAATAGGTTTCGCCGTTGGCATTGTCGCCGTCGATCGTCGCGACGACCTGATGGACCTTGTGCTGCGTGGCGCGGAACATCTGGCCGAGCATGTCGATCGACCCCAGGTTCGCCTCGCGCCCGGCGATTGAAAAGCCGGGGCCTTCGATAACGCAGTCAGCGGCCAGCACCGCACGCCACAGGTCCTTGTCGCGCCGGTCCGCGCCTACGGCGTAAAGCTCGGCGCAGCGCCGCAGGGCGGCATGTTCTGCCCCGCTCATTGACCGGGGATCTTGAGGCCGTTGCCGCTGACCATCGGCACCACGGTCCATTCGCCGGTCGGCGTGCGGGTCCAGCCCGCCGCCGCCAGCGCGCCGCCATCGACGTGGATCGCGCTGCCGGTAACCCAGCTGGCCAGCGGGCTGGCGAGATAAAGCGCGGCACCCGCGCAATCCTCCGGCCGGCCGAACCGACCCAGCGGAATCCACTTGTCCATGTTGGCGCGGTTTTCGGGCGGGATCATCACATCCAGCGCGACCTGCGGGGTATCGGTGGTTTCCGGGGCGATATCGTTGACCCGGATGCCTTCGGGCGCGAGTTCCAGCGCCAGGCTCTTGGTGAAGCCCGCGATCCCCGCCTTGGCCGCGGCATAGACCGTGCAATAGGGAATGCCGCGATAGGCCTCGATCGAGGTGATGTTGATGATCGAGGAACCCGGCGCCGCCTTGCGCAGCAGCGGCAGCATCGCCCCGGTCATGCGCAGGAGTTGCCCCAGGTTGACGTCGAGAATCTCGTCAACCTGATCGCCCGAGAGCATCGCGAAGGGCAATGCGTGGACGAAGTGGCCGACATTGTTGACCAGCACGTCGAGCTTGCCCGCAACCTTCTCCACGCGCTGCGCCAGCAGCGCGGGCGTAGCGCGGTCAAGCACGTCGCAGACCACCACTTCGGCATCCGGCAGCGCGGCAGCTACTGCGGCCGCGCGTTCGGGGTCGATCTCGGCAACGATCAGTTTCGCCCCGGCCTTGGCAAAGCCTTCGGCGATGCCCCGGCCGATGCCGACCCCGCCGCCCGTTACCAGCACCGTCTTTCCCGTATAATCCAGCATCGGCCCTCTCCCAAAAGCCAACCGCGCCCCCTTGTCAGGGCAGGTAGAGCTGTACCGCCTTGCCGCCATCGACCGGCAGCGCCGCCCCGGTGATGTAGCTGGCTTCGTCAGACAGCATGAAGGCAATCGCGTTGGCCACTTCACGCGGGCGTGCGCCGCGCTGCATCGGGATCGCGGCAACCGTCTTCTGGCCCTGTTCGCCCGCCTTTTCGAGGTAATCGTCGGTCGCGGCGGTCAGGATCATGCCGGGGATCACGGTGTTGACGCGCACGTTGGCCGGCGCGCCTTCCATCGCCGCGACGGCGGTGAACTGGATCAGCGCGGCCTTCGATGCCGAATAGCTCGACATATAGGGTGCAGCCTTGATCCCGTTGGTCGAGGCGATGTTGACGATCGAGCCCGAGCCCTGCTTCATCATCGCCTTCATTGCCGCGCGGGTGCCGGTGAACACGGCGTCCGCGTTCACGGCGAAATCCTTGCGCCAGTGATCCATCGTCAGGTGGGTGATCGGGGCATAGTGCACCGACATCGCGTTGTTCACCAGCATGTCGATTCGCCCGTGGCGCGCGACGATGTCCTCGATCAGCGCGGTGTAGGCCGCCTCGTCCGAGACGTCGAGCTGGTGGGCTTCGAACGTGCCAAGGCCGGACAGCGCCTTCTCGGCCTCGTCCAGCTTTTCCTTGCGGCGGGCGCAGATCGCCACGGTTGCGCCGCGTTCCAGCAGGACCTGCGCCGTGGCGAAGCCGATGCCGTCGCTGCCGCCGGTGATCAGCGCAACCTTGCCTTCCATGTCTCGACTCACAATAAGTATCCTTCTCCCTAGCCTTCGACGCATTTTGCGGTTATACAGGGGTCATTGTCAACGCCATGCGTAACAATGGCGGCATCAAATTACGTGTTTTTGGGAGAAGGCATGTCGAATCTGTCAGGCAAGGTTGCAGTGATCACGGGTGCCGGCCAGGGCGTTGGCCAGGGCATCGCGCTGGCCATGGCCGCCGCTGGCGCCAAGGTGGTGGTCGCCGGGCGCACACTCGAAAAGGTTGAAGTCACCGCCGAGGCGATTCGCGCCCGCGGCGGCGAAGCGCTGGCACTGGCCTGCAACGTCAAGGATGCGGCTGACCTCGCCGCGCTGGTCGATGGCACCGTCAAGCAGTTCGGCAGCGTCGACATCCTGGTCAACAACGCGCAGGAAGTGCCGCTGGGCAAGCTGCTCGACGTTACCGACGAAGCCTTCATGGCCGGGTTCGAAAGCGGCCCGCTCGCCAGCTTCCGGCTGATGAAGCTGGTTCACCCGCACATGGTCGCACGCGGCGGCGGGACGATCATCAACCTGGCGAGCAGCGCCGGGATCCGCTGGGACATGACCGGCTATGGCGCCTATGCCGCGGTCAAGCAGGCGATCCGCTCGCTCACCCGCGCGGGTGCGGCCGAATTCGGCGGCGACAAGATCCGCGTCCTCACCGTTGCCCCCCACGCGGAATCGCCGGGGCTGAAGTGGTGGGTGGAAAACAACCCGGAAGAAGCCAAGGCCTTCTTCCGCACCATCCCGCTGGGCCGGATCGGCAAGCTGGAGGAAGACATCGGCCAGGCGGTTGTGGCGCTGTGCGGTAGCGACATGGCCTATCTGACCGGCGCAACCATCCCGCTCGACGGCGGGCAAGCGAACTTCGACTGATGGAAAAGGTGATCGCCGCGCTGTGGGCCAAGCCGGGGGAAGACCGGGCCACGTTCAACGCGCGCCTGCGCGCCGCCCTGCCCCAGGCGCTGCAGGCCGCCGGGGCCAGCAAGGTCCGCCTCAACCTGCGCGACGCCGAGGTGGAACCCGCCGCCGCGCTGGTCCAGCGCTGGCAGGACCCGCAGCAGGACGCGGTGGTCCAGTTCTGGCTGCCCAGCGCCAACGCGGTGTTCCGCGCCGATGTGGATGCGGCGCTGGCCGCACATTGCGCCCGCTTTGCCCTGTGGCTGGTGGCGGAATCGACAATCATCGCCAACACCGCCCATGCCCCCGCGCCGGGCGCGCGGACCTGGGGCTGGTCGCAGGCCAGCTTCATCTCGTTCCGCCCGGACCTTGACCGGCAGGCCGCGATCGCGGTCTGGCACAGCCACCACACCCGCGTGGCGATCGATACCCAGGCGAACTTCGAATATGTCCAGAACCTGGTGGTCCGCCCGCTGACCGAGGGCGCGCCAGGCTATGACGCCTTTGTCGAGGAATGCTTCCCGGCCGAAGCGATGACCAACCCGCAGGCGTTCTATGACGCCGTCGGCGACGAGGCCAAGTTCCAGGCGAACCTGACCACCATGATGGACAGCTGCGGCCGGTTCATCGACTTTTCCCGCATCGATATCATCCCCACCAGCCAGTACGATTGTTGAGGCGCGCCATGAACATGATGCAGCAGCTTGCCCATCGCCAGAGCTTCAGCCCCGCCCTGCCCCGCAGTGCGAGAGAGGCAAAGGTGGCCCGCGAATCCAGCGTGCCGCCGCGCGTGATCGCCCGGATCGCCACCGCCGATGCGCTGGTCCAGGTGCTGGAATGGGAATGGCCGGAAGCGGCCGAACACACCATCGTCGAACAGGACCTGATGCTGGAGCAGTTGCTGCCGCCTTTCGCCAATGGCGCGGCGGCCGCTTTCCCGACCATCGCGCCGGGGACCAACTGCCACATCGGCACGCTGTTCCTGCGTTACCCCGGAGTGGCGATCAAGACGCTGTCGCAGGGCGGGCTGACCCGGATGCTGCGCGTGACCTTCTCTGACGCGAAGAAGCAGCAGATCCTCTCGGGCCGACACGTCCCCTCGCTGGCGATGATGCAGACGCTGATGAACCTGCGGGTCGAGGCGATCCGCACGGTCATGCGGCTGCTGCTGCGCGAGGCCGAGAATGCCGAGCTGGGCTCCCCTGCCGCCGGCGCCGCGCTGGTCAAGCTGCTGGAAATCGAACTGGTGCGCCTGCTCGACCAGGATCTGGAACCCAAGGCCGGCGGGCGCCTTGCCCCGTGGCAGTTCAAGCGGGTGCGCGAGCGGCTCGAAGCCGGCGGCATGCGCCCCAGCGTGTCGGAACTGGCCAGCCTGTGCGGCATTTCGGTGCGCCACCTGCACCGCCAGTTCCTCAACCTGACGGGCGTGACCATTTCCGACTATGTCGAAACCCACCTGGTCGGCCGGGCCAAGACCATGCTGTCGACCACGCCGATGACGATCAAGCAGATCGCGCTGGCTGCCGGGTTCGAACACGCCAACAGCTTTTCACGCACCTTCCGCCGCGCCACAGGGATGACCCCGATGCAGTACCGCCAGCTCAAGACGGGCAAGCGCGAGGCCGAGGGCGAACTGGTCAACTGACCGTGGCGAACCCGTCCGGCAGATGGAAAGCCAGCTTGCCGGGCGCGCCAGAAAGAACATTTTCGGACATGGCTGGCGAATTGCGCAGGCATACGGGGTCATGATACGAGTGCTTCGCAAGCAGATTCGGTCACGAACCGATCATTGCGTAATCATGGCGGCTGAAATGTCCGCAGATCGCGTGTAAAACACAATTCGGGCCGCGCATTGCGCGTCCTGGCGGGAGAGATTGGAATGGCTAATGGCAGGGTAGCGCTCGTTACCGGGGCAAGCCGGGGCGCCGGGGCAGGGATTGCTCGCGGCCTGGGCGAACTGGGCTATACCGTCTATGTCACGGGCCGCACGATCGCGCCCGGCAATGCCAAGGGCTGGGACGGCACCGTGCTGCCCGGCACCGTGGCGGAAACCGCTGCCCTCGTCACCGAACGCGGCGGCAAGGGCATTCCGGTGGTCTGCGACCATGCCGACGATGCGCAGGTCGAACGCCTGTTCCAGCAGATCATGGATGAACAAGGCCGGCTGGACGTGCTGGTCAACAACGCCGCCTTCATCCACCACCAGCTGATCGAGAAGAAGCCGTTCTGGGAAAAGGAACTGGCGGCACAAGGCATTCTCGATGTCGGGCTGCGTTCGGCCTATGTCGCCAGCTGGCACGCGGCGAAGATCATGGTGCCGAAGGGCAGCGGGATCATCGCCATGACCAGCTCGTTCGGCGCAAGCTGCTACATGCACGGCCCGGCCTATGGCGCGCAGAAGGCGGGCCTCGACAAGCTGGCCCACGACATGGAGCATGACCTGCGCGGCACCGGGGTGATCGCGGTGTCGATCTGGCTTGGCCCGCAGGTGACCGAACGGGCGATGATCGCCAAGGACGTCAATCCCGAACAGTACGAAGGGTTCATGGCCATGGCCGAGAACCCGGAATTCACCGGCCACATCATCGACGCGATCGACCGCGCGCCCAACCGCGACGAGCTGTCGGGCCAGACCCTGATCGGCGCGGAAGTGGCGCTGGAACTGGGCATCAAGGACCGGGGCAAGGACCGCCCCTCGCACCGCGAGATGCTGGGCAGCCCGCGTCCCAAGAACCCGGCGGCGGTGTACTGAGCCATGGCCAGCCAGTTCCACCTTGCCGACCTGTTCGAAACCGTTGCGGCGACCGTGCCGGACCGCGTGGCGGTGATCGGCGACAGCGCGCGTTACACCTTTGCCGAACTCAACGAGCGCTGCGACCGGCTGGCCGCGGGCCTGGCCGCGCACGGCGTGGGCCGGGGCGATACGGTCGGGCTCTACATGTACAACAGCCCGGCCTATCTCGAAGGCTTCATCGCCGCCTGCAAGCTGGGCGCGGTGCCCTACAACGTCAATTACCGCTACCGGGCGGAGGAACTGCGCTACCTGTTCGCCAATGCCGACAGCGCGGCGATCATCCACGGTGCGGAGTTCTCGCCCATCGTGCGCGAAGTGCGCGAGGACGTGCCGACGCTGAAAGTCACCGTCGCGGTCGATGATGGCTCGGACGAGGATATTTCGGGTTCGGTCCCCTATGCCGAGCTGCTGGCCCACGAGCCCGGCGGGCCGTGGGAGCGGGGCGAGCAGGACTACCTGCTGTGCTACACCGGCGGCACCACCGGCATGCCCAAGGGCGTGATGTGGCCGCATCGCGCGTTCTTCTTCGCCTGCGCGGGCGGGGCCGGCTATTTCAACCCGCATGGCCCGGCCAGGGAACCGCAGGACATCGAAAGCCGCGCCCGCGATGGCTACCCGCTCAAGCTGTTCCCGCTCGCGCCGCTGATGCACATGGCGGCAGTCTGGGCGGTGTGGGGCGCGCTGCTCAACGGGCTGACGATCGTGCTCGACGAAGGCCGGGCGTTCGATCCCGAACGGATGCTGGACACCGCCGTGCGCGAAGGGGCGAACATGATCCAGTTCGTCGGCGATGCCATGGCCACCCCGCTGCGCGACACGCTGCGCGCCCATCCCGGCCGCTGGAACCTGGCCCACGTGGTCAACCTGGGTTCGGGCGGCGCGGTATTCTCGCAGCACCTCAAGGACGATCTCAAGGCGCTGGTCCCCAGCGCGGCGATCACCGATGGCATGGGCTCGTCGGAAACCGGCGTGTCGGGCCCTGCCGAAAAGTCCGAGGAAGGCGTGATGCGCCTGCCGGCCAACGACACCCAGCAAGTGGTCGTCGATGACCGGCTGGCCCGGGTCGGCGAAACCGGCTTCGTCGCGCGCACCGGCAACACGCCGATCGGCTATTACGGCGACCCGGTGAAGACCGCCGAAACCTTCGTCACGATCGACGGCACGCTGTGGGCGGTGTCGGGCGATGCCGCGCGGCTGGATGACGACGGGATGATGACCGTGTTCGGGCGCGGCTCGACCTGCATCAACACCGGCGGCGAAAAGGTCTTCCCCGAGGAAGTGGAAGAGGCCCTGCGCAGCCATCCGGCGATTTTCGACGCGGTGGTGGCCGGTCAGAAGGACGAACGCTGGGGCGAACGCGTGATCGGCATCGTCTCGCTGCGCCCAGGTGCGGCTCAACCCGATCTTGCTGCGGTCAAGGCCCACCTTGCCCCGCTGCTGGCGGGCTACAAGGTGCCCAAGGCGCTGGTCTGGGTGGACGAGGTGAAACGATCCCCGGCGGGCAAGCAGGACTACCGCTGGGCCAAGGACATGGCGGAGCAGGCGCAATGAGCGGCGAAGTCGACCCCATCTTCGCGGCGATCACCGCGCCCGGCCAGCCCTTCTCGATCGAGGAGCGCGACGGGCTGCGCCAGTTCGTCAATATGCCGCAGGATCTCAACGTGTTGATCGACGCGGCGCGGCGCCACGGCGACAAGACCTTTATCGTCGAAGGCGACCGCCGGCTAACGTTCGAACAGGTCTTCGCCTGGCGCGATGAACTGGTCCCGCTGCTCAAGATCAAGCATGGCGACCGCGTCGCGATCTGCATGCGCAACCGGACCGAATGGATCATCGCCTTCCTGGCGACGGTCAAGGCCGGCGGGATCGCCGCACTGATGAACAGCCGCGGCTCGCCGGCCGAACTCGTCGCGATGATCGAGGACGTGACCCCTGCCCTGGTCATCGCCGACAGCGAGCGCGCGGACCTGATCCGTCAGGGCGGCTATGCCGGCGCGATCTATGACCTGACCAATCCGCCCGAACACATCCCCGAAGGCCACACCGAAGACGTCGATCCGACGCCTTGCGCGCCGAATGATCCGGCCGCGATCCTGTTCACCAGCGGCACCACCGGCCGGGTCAAGGGCGCGGTGCTGACCCATCGCAGCCTGACCACCGGCCTGCTCTCGATGCAGCTGTCGGGCGTGATGGTGCTGCACAACTGGGCGCAGAAGCTGGGGATGAGCCCCGAGGCGCTGGTGGCGCAAATGCCGCAGCAGGCGGTGCTGCTGGTCTATCCGCTGTTCCACATCTCCGGCCTTGGCTCGGCGTTCCTGTCGCCGCTGTTCGCCGGGTCGAAGGTGGTGATCATGCGCCGCTGGGACGCGCAGGAAGCGGTGCGGATCATCAAGGACGAACAGATCACGATGTTCACCGGGGTGCCCACCATGCTGTGGGACCTGCTGCACAACGCCAAGCTCGCCGATGCCGACCTGTCCTGCTTGCGCAACATCGCCTCGGGTGGCCAGGCGCTGCCCGTCAACCTGCTCGACGAGATCCGCGAAGTCTGCCCGCAGGCGCAGATGGGCACCGGCTATGGCATGACCGAATGCTCCGGCGCGATCGCGCAGGCCGTGGGCGAGGATTTCGTCCGCAAGAAGGCTTCGGCCGGGCGCATCCTGCCGCTGGTCGACGTGCGGATCGAAGGGCCGGATGGCTCGATCCTGCCGCGCGGTGAAGCGGGCGAGATCGTGGTGCGCGGCGCGCAGATCATGGCCGGGTACTGGAACAAGCCCGAGGATACCGCTGCCGTGCTCAGCCCCGATGGCTGGCTCAAGACCGGCGACGTCGGGCTGGTGGACGAGGAAGGCTATGTCTTCATCGTCGACCGGACCAAGGACATGGTCATTTCCGGCGGCGAGAACATCTACTGCGCCGAGGTCGAGCGCGTGCTGGGCGAATTGCCGGGCGTGACCGAATGCGCCGCTTTCGGCATCCCGGACGAACGGCTGGGCGAACTGCTCGTCGCCGTGGTCGTCGCCAAGGGCCTGACCCAGCAGCAGATCAAGGACGAAGTCGGCAACCGCCTGGCGCGCTACAAGGCGCCGGGCCACGTCGCCTTTTCACCCGAATCCCTGCCCCGCAACGCCGTGGGCAAGGTCGACAAACGCAAATTGCGCGAGGCCTGGCCCGCGCTCATCGGAGACAAGTGACCATGGCCATGCCCACCGACATCAAGGTGATCGACTGCATGCTCGGCATTCCCGAAGCGGAAGACCGCGGCGACTGGTTCACCAGCTTCCGCCCGCTGATCAAGGACGAGCAGACGCTGCAGCAGTTCTCGATGCCCGCGCAGTACATGTTCAAGGACGTGCCGCAGACCGGCGCGGTGGACGATTTCGTCAAGTGGACCGTCGACCAGATGGACCGCTTCAACATCGACAAGGCGATGGTTGGCTGGAACGACAACGCCACCAGCCGCCGCGCCAAGGAAATGTTTGGCGACCGGTTCTTCTTCGACCTGCCGTGCGATCCCAACAAGGGCGTGGAGGAAGTGCGCCGGATCAAGCGGATCCACCAGGAAGTGGGTCTGTCGGCGATCAGCGTCTTCCCCAGCGGCACGCTGCCGCAGGTGGCGATCAACCACAAGTACATGTTCCCGCTCTATACTGCGGCGGCGGAACTGGGCATTCCGATCTGCCTCAACGTCGGCATTCCGGGTCCGCGCATTCCGATGGAAACCCAGAAGGTCGAACATCTGGATGAGATCTGCTGGTTCTTCCCGGACCTCAAGATCGTGATGCGTCACGGCGCCGAACCGTGGGAAGCGCTGGCGGTGAAGCTGATGCTGAAGTGGCCGAACCTGTACTATTCGACCAGCGCCTTCGCGCCCAAGCATTACCCCAAGGCGATCATCGATTACGCTAACACCCGCGGCGCCGACAAGATCATCTACGCGGGCTATTTCCCGATGGGCCTGAGCCTTGACCGCATTTTCGGCGACATGCCGAACGTGCCGTTCAAGGACGAAGTCTGGCCGAAGTTCCTGAGAGAAAACGCCATCAAGGTGTTCGGTCTTTAACTAGACAAGGTGAGGAGAAGGGAGCTGGGAAGTCTGCTCCCGCGTTTTATCCCGGTCCGGTGAGACAACCCCCCGGCCCGGCCCTCCCGCAAGACGGGAGGACAAGCAAGGAGACTGTTCATGTCCAATGCTGAAAACCGTCCCGCCGGCGATGCCCGCACCGCGCCCGTCGCGGTCTGGTCCGTCCTCGAAAAGCTCAAGGGCCAGGACCTGATCGACTGGCGGCTTGCCCCGGTCGAAGGCCGCAACTCGATTGCCGAACGCAATCTCGACATCGGCTTTCCGTTCGGCTGGTATCCGGTCGACCTTTCGGCCGATATCGCCGTGGGCGAAGTCAAGCCGCTGCGCTATTTCAGCCAGGATCTCGCCATGTGGCGCGGCGAAGATGGCAAGGTGCGGATCATCGACGCCTGGTGCAAGCACATGGGCGCGCACATGGGCCATGGCGGCAAGGTCAGCGGCAACCTGCTGGAATGCCCGTTCCACGCCTGGCGCTATGACGGCGAAGAAGGGACCGTGAAGGAAATCCCCTATTCCAAGTCGATCCCGCCGCAGGTCAAGCGCAAGTGCACCCGCACCTGGCACGTGACCGAAGCCAACCGCTGGATCTGGGTGTGGTATCACCCGCAGGATGTCGCCCCGCTGTGGGAAGTCGTGCACCTGCCCGAAGCGACCGATCCCGAATGGACCGAATATGACGTGTTCGAATGGAACGTCTATGGCTCGGTTCAGAACATGGCCGAAAACGGCGTCGACGTGGCCCACTTCAAGTACATTCACGGCACTGCCAACGTGCCGCTCGGCGATCTGCGCTGGGGCGAATGGGGCCGCGGCGCCGACGTCCATGCCAAGATGGGCACCCCTTGGGGCGAAGTCGATGGCTCGATCTGCTATGACACCATGGGCCCGGGGCAAAGCTGGACGCGCTTCACCGGCATTTCGGAAACGCTGCTGGTCGCCTGCCTGACCCCGGTCGAGCTGGATCACGTCCACGTCCGCTTCTGCTTCACCCAGCCCAAGTCGCAGGCCCAGGGCGAACGCGCCGGCGTGGCCAAGGCGATCATCCGCGACATCTGCAAGCAGTTCGACCAGGACAAGGTCGTCTGGGACCGGATGAAGTACGAACCCAACGCCCTGATCTGCGAAGGCGACGGCCCGATCGCGCAGTTCCGCAAGTTCTACGCCCGCTATTACGTGAGCGAAGACGGCGGTGACAACGTGACCCCGATCAAGGCCGCCGGGTGAAACTGACCCGGCGCGCAGCGATGGTTGCCGGGGTCGCCAGCATGGCGGCCCCGGCCCTCGCCGCAAGGAGCAAGCCCATGGACGACGTGATCGACAGCCACGATGCCATGGGCCTGGCCGCGCTGGTCAAGGCGCGGAAAGTATCGCCCAGCGAACTGCTCGAGGCGAGCATTGCGCGGGCCGAAGCGCTCAACCCGCGCTTCAATTTCATCGCCCAGCGCCATTACGATCATGCCCGCAAGGCGATTGCCGCCGGGCTGCCCCAGGGCCCGTTCACCGGTGTGCCCTGGCTGCTCAAGGATCTGAACACCTACCTGGCGGGCGAACTGACCGAAGGCGGCAGCCGGTTCTACAAGGGCTATCGCGCGTCCGTCACTTCGACACTGGCCAGCCGCATCCAGGCGGCCGGATTTGTCATCTTCGGCAAGACCACGACGCCCGAATACGGCCTGACCGGGACGACCGAAAACAAGCTGACCGGCGACACCCGCAACCCGTGGAACCCCGCGCATATTTCCGGCGGCTCGTCCGGCGGCGCGGCAGTGGCCGTGGCCGCTGCTGTCCTGCCTGCCGCCCACGCCACCGATGGCGGCGGCTCAATCCGCATTCCCGCCTCGTGCTGCGGGCTGTTCGGCCTCAAGCCCAGCCGTGGCCGCGTTCCGGCCGGTCCGCTCAAGACCGAAGGCTGGGGCGGGCTTTCCACCCATCACGCCGTGACCTGGTCGGTGCGCGACAGCGCCGCGATCCTTGATGCGACCCACGGCGTCGAACCCGGCAGCCGCTATGGCGCGCCGACGCCCGATGGCAGCTTCCTGTCACAGGTGACCCGTTCGCCCGGCAAGCTGCGCATCGCGCTGATGGTCGATCCCTTCGCCCACAGCCCGGTCGATCCCGAATGCGCCGAAGCCGCCCGCGCCGCCGCGAGGCTGTGCGAAAGCCTGGGCCATCACGTCAGCGAAGCCGCTCCCAGACTGGATGTGGCCGCGCTCGGCTTTGCCTCGTTCGTGCTGATCGGCTCGGCCGTGGCGGCCGACATTGCCGACCGCGCCAAGGCCACCGGGATCAATCCCGCCGAAACGCTCGAGCCGATCACCCTGGCCTTTGCCGAATATGGCAAGACCTTCACCGCGATGGACTATCACCGCGCCAACGACATCCTGCAGAACGCAGCGATCACGCTGGGCCAGTTCATGCAGCAGTATGATGTGATCCTCTCGCCCACGCTGGCCGCGCCGCCGCTGAAGCTGGGGCAGATCAACCTGTCGCCCGATTGCGATTTCCAGACCTGGGGTCAGCGCGCCGCGGTGTTCTCGCCGTTCACTCAGATCGCCAACATGACCGGGCAGCCGGGCATGTCGGTGCCGCTGGCGATGTCGCAGGGCGGGCTGCCGATCGGGGTGCAGTTCCTCGGCCGCTATGGCGAGGAAGCACTGCTGCTGCGCCTGGCGGGCCAGCTGGAACGCGCCGCCCCATGGGCCGCACGACGCCCAAAAATCGTTTCATAATAATCATTCGCTGGAGAAACCTGATGCGCCACCTGCTTGCCGCCCTGCTGATGCTGACCCCGGTGGCTGCCGCGGCCGATCCAGGCTTCCCCCTGTCCGAAGATGACCGGCTGGCGCGCGAAGGCCGGGTCCTGCTGGTGCGCGAACATCCCGACGTGATCCAGCACATGATGCGCAACGACGGCTTTGGCGGGGCGGGTTCGGCCCCGATCGCCGGGGCCATGCTGTCCGCCTCGCCCGACCGGGTGGCGCTGGCGCGCAAGGCCATGGTGGTCGAACGCCACGGCCAGGGCATGTGGCTGCTGCGTTTTCCCTATGTCAACGTCGCGCTGATCGAGACGAAGCACGGGCTGGTGCTGTTCGACACCGGCTATGCCTCGATCGGTCCGGTGCTGGCCGAAGTGATCCCGACGCTCAGTCCCAAGCCGCTGACCCATGTGGTGGTCAGTCACGTCCATGTCGACCATGCCTATGGCTGGCCGGCGCTGAAGGCGAAATGGCCCAAGCTCAAGACCGTGACCAGCGACCTGTTCCCGGCGATGGCCGCCAAGGAAGTGCGGCTGGGCGGTTCGATCGGGCGCTACAACAACCAGCCGCTCGAACTGCAGCCGACCAGCGTGGACCGTCTGCCCCGCCCCGATATCATGTTCCGCGACCGGCTGGACCTGAAGATCGACGGGGAAACCTTCGTCATTCGCCACAGCCCCGGCGAGACCGAGGAACAGGTGTGGATGGCGCTGCCGAGCCGCAAGGCGCTGTTCACCGCCGACTATTACCAGGGCTTCCTGCCCAACGCCGGCAACGGCAAGCGGATCATGCGCCACGTCGATGAATGGGCGGCGGCCTTCCGCGAAATGGTGGGATTCAAGCCCGAACACCTGCTGCCGATGCACAGCGCCGCGATTGATGATGGCGCGGAAATCGCCCGCATCCTGACGCTCAATGCCGATGCGTTCGAATATATCTCGAACCAGGTGGTCGCGGGCCTCAACGCCGGACGCCGCAAGGACGAGATCGCCGCCACGCTGGAATGGCCGGAACGCTTTGCCAAGGCGCCCGAACTCGACCCGCAATACAACCGCCCGCAGGACATTGCCCGGATGGTCGCGCTGCGCTGGACCGGGTGGTGGGACGACGTGCCCAGCCATTTCGCCGCCATGCGCTTCGAGGACGAGGCGCAAGAGGCGCTGCGCCTGGCCGGCGGGGTGGACGCGGTCGACAAGCGCGCGCGCGAATTGATCGGCAAGGACAACAAGCTGGCCGCGCGGCTGGCCGACTGGGCCAGCTTCGGCGCGCCGGACAATGCCAAGGCGCTGAAACTGGCGATTGACGTCTATCTCGCCCGGATTGCGGAGCCGGGGATGCCCTTGCAGGAATCGCAGGTCTATTTCGTCCACGCCTCGGTGCTGCGGGCGAAGCTGGCGCGGCTCCAGGCCGGGGGTTAATCCCCCAGGTCTGGTGCCCAGGCCACCCCGTTGATGTGCCCGCCGCCATCGACGAACAGCGTGTTGCCGGTGACATAGCGGCAATCGTCGCTGGCCAGGAACAGGGCCACGGGCGCAACATCGGTTTCGGGATCGCCCAGCCGGCCCATCGGATTGGCGGCTTCGATCTGCGCCATCATTTCAGGTGCGACGCTTTCGATCCGGCGGCTCGCCGCGCTTTTCGCGGCGGGGCAGATCACGTTGCAGCAGATCCCCCAGCCCGCCCATTCGCGCGCGGCGGTGCGGGTCAGCGCGCGCAGGGCTTCCTTGGCGCTGTTGTAATCGGCGCTGCCCATGTGGGCGTTGACACCGTTCAATGATCCCATGTTGATCACCCGGCCCCACCCTTGCGCCTTCATGTGCGGCAGGGCGGCTTCCATCGTCCACTTCGGCGCCCAGAAGGTCATCAACATGGCGCGCTGGAACACCTCGTCGCCTTTCTGTTCCAGCCGGCGCGGGCCATCGCCAGTGTAGGCGTTGTTGACCAGAATATCGACCGGACCGGCGGCTGCCATCATCGCCTTGACCGCGGCTTCATCGGCCACGTCCACTTTCAGCGCGCGGGCCTGTCCGCCTTCGCCGCGGATGGTGGCGGCTTCCGCTTCGGCCTTGTCGAGGTTCCAGTCGGCCATGACCACATCGGCGCCTTCGCGCGCGAACAGCCGGGCAATGCCCAGGCCGATGCCATCTGCCGCCCCGGTGATCAGCGCCCGCCGGCCTGCCAGTCTACCACTCATGTTCCCTCCCGTGCCGCGCCGCGCAGCTCTTCCATGTCCAGTTCGCGCAGCGCGCCCAGCATGCCGTACCACTTGCGCGGCAGCCGGCTGGTCTCGCGATCGCGTTCGGCCAGGGCCTGCACATCGCGGCGCAATTGTTCAAGCATTTCCGCCAGCTCCGCCGCGCCGCGCGGCGAAAGCTTCACAACTTCGGACACAAACACCGCATCCTCGGCCGCAAAGTCCATGGCGAGGAACTGGCGCTTCATCCGTTCGTTGAACAGCGCGCGCATTGGCGCCTTGCGCCAGACGATGGTGCGATCGACCAGCGGCCGCACCCGTCCGCCCGGCAGCCGGTCGATCAGCGCGAGCCGTTCGAGCCGGGCGAGCGACAGTGCCATGACCGGCCCCGGCACGGCAAAGTCCGCCGCGATTTCAGCGGGGCTGTTGCCGCCCAGGATGGTCATGAACAGGAACGAGAGAAAGATGTCGCTCGACAGGGCGAGTTCCTGCGCCAGGGTCAGCTCCTGGGCAAGGTCACTGGCGGGCTGCTCCGCCTCGCGCGCGAGATCGGCCAGCGACAACGCGCACAGCGCGGCCAGTTGCTCAAGCCGGTCCAGCGTCAGCCCACGTCCCGCCAGCCAGCGCTTGGCCGTGGCTTCGCCAATCGCGAAATGCGCGGCGAGGCGGCGGGCAGTCCAGCCTTCCTGTCGCAAGGCGCGGCGCAAGACGGCCAGCAGGGCCGCCGATGTCGTATTGGATCGCATTATGATCCGAAGATGATCTTTAAATGATCCGTTTGGCAAGCCCCGATTTCACGCCAGGGCCTCCCCCGCGTTAACCTGCGTCCTGTTGCGGCAGAGAGTCGGTTCAGCCGATCCGCCGCCAGACAGACCTTTGGGAGAACGCGATGACTGGTATGTTGATCAAGAACGGCACCGTTGTGGATGGCACCGGCGCACCCGCCTTTGCCGCGGACGTGCGGATTGCGGACGGGATCATTACCGAAGTCGGCCCGGACCTTGCCGCCAAGGGCGAGCGCGTATTCGATGCCAGCGGCTGCCAGGTGACCCCCGGATTCATCGAAAGCCACACCCACTATGACGGCACGATGTGGTGGCAGCCCGATCTGGATCCGCTGCCCGGCTACGGCGCGACCACGATGATCCTGGGCAACTGCGGCTTTTCGCCTGCGCCGCTGCACAAGTACATGCCGGCCCAGCGCGAAATGGTCGGCATCTTCAGCTTCTTCGAGGATATCCCGATGGAGCCGTTCCTGACCAACCTGCCGTGGGACTGGAACAAGTGGTCGGAATACAAGGCCTCGGTCGAAAAGAACGTCAAGGTGCCGCTCAACTACGCCGCCTATGTCGGCCATATCGCGATCCGCCTGGCGGCGATGGGCGTCGAAGCGTGGGAACGCAAGGCGACGCCCGAGGAAATCGCCAAGATGGCCGAACTGCTCGACGATGCGCTGGCCGCTGGCGCGCTGGGCATGTCGGATAACATGCACGACCATGACGGCCAGAACCGCCCGGTCCCGACCATGATGGCCTGCGACGATGAATTCCGCGCGCTGTTCGACGTGATGGAGAAGTATCCGGGCTCCTGCTACCAGGTGATCGTCGATACCTTCATGCGCATGACCGGCCCCGCCAACCTTGAACGGCTGGGTAACCTGCTGGCGGGCCGCACGATCAAGTGCCAGATCGCCGGGGCGATCCCGACGCTGGAATTCCAGAAGGGCATCCTGCCGGCGATGCAGGAATCGGTCCGCAAGATGCGCGAGAACGGCGTGGACGTGTGGCCGGGCTTTGCCCACGTTTCGCCCACCAACGTGCTCTCGATCGTCAAGTCGCTGATCTTCGCGCAGTCGAACGACTATGTCTGGCACGAAGTGGTGCTGGCGGAAGATCACGGCGAAAAGGCCCGCCTGCTGGCCGATCCCGAATGGCGCGCCCGCGCCCGGGAAAGCTGGGACACCCAGGCCTGGGATCACTCGCCGCTCAAGAACCCGCAGGAACTGCTGCTGCTTGACAGCGAGAACGGAGCCGGCCCGCTGGGCATCACGCTCAAGGAATATGCCGAGAGCCGCGGCCTGCATCGCAGCGATGCCATGGCCGACTGGATCCTGGCCAACGGCACCCGCTCGACCGTGCACATGGCCCCCTTCCCCAAGGACGAGGGGCTGACCATCGGCCTGATGCGCGACCCCAAGACCGTCGGCAACATCTCGGATGCGGGCGCGCACCTGCAGATGCTGTGCGGTGCGGGGGAAAACGCCCTGCTGCTGACCCAGTACGTCCGCGATGAGAAGAAGCTGACGCTGGAAGAGGCCGTCCACGTGATGACCGGCAAGCTGGCCCAGCACTTCAACCTGCTGGATCGCGGCGTCATCGCGCCGGGCAAGCGCGCGGACATCGCCGTGTTCAACATGGACGAGATCGAACGCCGCCAGATGGAAAAGGCCCATGACGTGCCCGACGGGCGCGGCGGCACCACCTGGCGCTTCACCCGCGCACCGATGCCGACCCGCCTGACCCTGGTCAACGGCGTGTCGACTTTCGAGGGCGGCAAGGCGACCGGCGAAATGCCCGGCAAGTTCCTGTCCCCGGTCAACGACGACGCGCATCTGTCCGTCGCAGCGGAGTAAGTCCCTATGGAAGTCAAGGTTGGCGAAGGCGAACGCGCCTATTTTAACGGCGGAATCCAGCAGGTTGGCACTGACAGTTCGGTGCTGGTCAGCTCGTCCCGGTATCTCAACCACGGCGAATTGCGCAGCCTGGTGGCGCAGGAAATGCTCCGCCGCAACGGGCCGGACCTGCCCAACACCGCCTATATCCCTGAAGTCGCGCAGATCATGATGATGCTGGAGGACTATCCCCGCATCATGGAACTGTTCGAGCAGGAAAAGGCGCGGCTGCCGCTGTTCAAGGCGTGGTGCGACAACCGCAGCCTGTCGGACTTCAAGAAGGACGATGTCCGCCATTGCAAGCCCGGCACGCTGGGTGCGGCCCTGTTCAACTGGATGGAAACCAGCGGCTACGAACTCGACGTGTTCTACCGCGAGCTGGTGGTGGTCAACGACCTGACCTTCTATCTGCGGCAGGCCGCGCTCAACCATGACATCGAGCACCTGGTCACCGGTTTCGGCCCCAACCACGGCGGCGAAATCGCGCTGCTGAATGCCAACATGTACAGCCGGGTGCGCTACTTCCACCCGGAACTGGCGGCGTTCTTCTGCCGGATCCAGGGCTATCTCAAGTCCAAGACGATCATGAAGGACGTGCTCCACTATCCCGAGGCTTTCGCGCTCAACGTCGAGGCGGAATTCGTGGGCGCAAGCCAGGCGCACAACTGGACCTACCCGATCATGCTGGCCGACTGGCGGGCGATGATCGACTGGCAGATGGACGACATCCGCAAGGAACTGGGCATCACCCCGGTCCCGCCCGCGGACCTGTGGGCCGACACCAACCGCCTGTGCAACGAGAACGACCCCCAATACGGCGAGCCCCTGCTGGAGGCCGCCGAATAGGCAGCGGAACAGCCGGTGCCAAAATGCGGCGCGTCAATCATACCCTCCGATTGACGCGCCGTTTGGCGTCTGGAAAGCCGCAGGCAACTTCATTCGAGAGGAAATGACATGCGCGGACTGGCAGGCAAGGTAGCAATCGTGGCGGGCGGCGCGCGCGGCATTGGCGCGGCAACGGCGCGGCGGCTGGCCGAAGAAGGCGCCCAGGTGGTGATCGGCGACCTGCTGGTCGAACAGGCCCAGGAAACCGCCGCCGCGATCGTGGCGAACGGCGGCCAGGCGATTGCCGTGGCGCTCGACGGCACCAATGCGGAATCGCAGGCCGGCATCGTTCAGGCCGCGAAGGACGCGTTCGGCGGGCTGGACATCTACATCTCGAACCTCGCCGGCGGGACCGAAGGCGACATCGATGCGCTCAACTGCCCGGTCGAAGTGCTCGACAAGAGCTTCGCGATCAACACCAAGAGCCACTTCCTGGCAACCCAGGCCGCGCTGCCCGCCATGCTGGAACGCGGCGGCGGGGCGATGCTCTACACCTCGTCGGGCGCGGCCAGCGGCGGCGCGCCGTGGCAGGTTGCCTATCCGATGACCAAGAACGCGATCCACGCGCTCGCCCGCCATGTCGCCAGCCGCTGGGGCAAGCAGGGCATCCGCGCGAACGCGGTCTGCCCGGGCCTGGTGCTGACCGAAGCGGTCAAGATCCACCTGACCGACGAATATGTCGAAAAGGGGCTGAAGGCCGTGCCGCACACCCGCCTGGGCCAGCCGGAAGACCTGGCGGCCGCGCTGACGTTCCTTGCCTCTGAAGACGGCGCCTGGGTCAATGGCCAGGTCTGGCACGTCAACGGCGGCGCGCAGATGCGCGACTGATCCGCGCCTTGCACGGAACGACCACCGAAGTGCGGCTGACCCCGCGCCCGCTCGTGCTGGGGCTGCTGCTGGGCATTGCCGTGCTGTGCTATGCCGACCGCTACCTGCTGGCTGGCCTCGCCCAACCGATCAAGCGCGAGTTCGGCCTGTCGGACACGGTGCTGGGCGTATTGCTCGGCCCCGCGTTCGCGCTGCTGCATACCGTGCTGGGCGTGCCGGCGGCGCGGCTGGCGGATCGCTGGTCGCGGATCGCGGTCGCGGCCGGGGGTTGCCTGCTGTGGAGCCTGTTCACCGCATTGACCGCCCTGGCAAAGGACCCCTGG
The DNA here is from genome assembly GCF_041905565.1 of Novosphingobium sp. GTDB lineage: Bacteria > Pseudomonadota > Alphaproteobacteria > Sphingomonadales > Sphingomonadaceae > Novosphingobium. Next base: position 104,988 of record NZ_JAYRKX010000005.1, read on the forward strand.
CTGCTGGGGATTGCCCGGGTTGGCGTGGGGATTGGCGAAGCGGCCTACCAGGCCCCGGTGATGGCGCTGATCGCCGCCTATTTCCCGCCGCACCAACGCGGCCGCGCGCTGGGGCTGATGGCCTGCGCGATCTATCTCGGGCAGATGACGGGACTGGCGGGCGGCCCTGCCCTGGCTGCCGCGACCACCTGGCGTACGCCGTTTGCCGCGCTGGGCGGGGTCGGTCTTGCCATGGCGCTGGCCGCCTGGCTGATCATCAAGGAACCCCCGCGCGAGCCGCTGCCCGCCGCGCAGGCCGACCACGAACCACTGGCCGCACTGGCCCGCCGTCTGGTGCGGGCGCGCAGCTGGATCCTGCTGACCATCGGCATGTCGCTCGGCTCATTTTCGGGCGTGTCGTTCGGGCTGTGGGGGCCGGCGCTGTACGAACGCGCCTATGGGCTGAGCACGCAGGCCGCCGGAGCGGCGTTCGGCCTGCCGTTCGGGATTGCCGGGCTGCTCGGCACGCTGTGCTATGGCTTCGTGTCGGACCGGGTTGGCCGGCGCGGTAGTGCCGCCCCGCTGCGCCTGGCCGCCGCGGCGCTGTCGATCGCGACGCTTTGCATCTTCACGATCACCTGGGTGCCCAGCCTGGCCACAGCGCAATTGCTGGCAATCCCGTCGGGCCTGCTGGGCGGCGGCTGGTCGGTCGGGATCCTGGTCGGGTTCCAGTATATCCTGCCGGAACGCCACCGCGCCTCGGGCACGGCGATCGCGCTGCTCGCGGTGGGCCTGACCAGCAATCTGGCCGGACCGTGGGTGGTCGGCCTGCTCAGCGACCTGTTCGGCGGCGGACTGGCCGGGCTGCGCACCAGCCTGACCCTGGTGATCCCGCTGGGCCTGGTCGGCGCACTGGCGATGTGGCGCGCGAGCGGCCTGCTCGATGCAGACCGCCGCCGCCTTGCGGGTGAAGCCTAGGCCTGCGGCGGCTTGGGCGCGCCGGGCATCGCCATGTAATAGTGCCCGGCGTTGAGCCCGCCATCGACCGACAACTCGGTGCCCATGCAGTAGCGCGCATCGTCCGACGCCAGATAGGCCGCCGCCGCGCCGATGTCCTTGGGCTCGCCCGCATATTGCGCGGGGTAGATCCAGTAGCCCTTGTCATAGAGCTCCTTGGGCACGTTGGTCGGGTTGGCCAGCGGGGTATAGATCCCGCCCGGATGGATCGAATTGACCCGGATCTTGCGCGGCCCCAGTTCCAGCGCGCAGGCCTTGGTAAAGCCGCGCACCGCGAACTTCGAGGCGCAATAGACCGACAGCGAATTGGCCCCGGCGATCCCGTCGGCGCTGCTCATGTTGACGATCGCCCCGCCCCCGGCGCGCTCGATCGCCGGAATCGCGGCCTGGGTGCCGATGATCACGCCCTTGAGATTGATGTCGAGCAGCCGGTCGATCTCCGCATCGGTCAGATCGTCCACCCGCTTGAACACGATCACCCCGGCATTGTTGACCAGCGTGTCGAGCTTGCCGAACTTCGCCTCGGTCGCGGCGACCACCTTGGCCCACTGCGCGCGGTCGGTCACATCGTGGTGATGGAACGCGGCCGCCTCGCCCAGCTCGTCCGCCAGGGCCTGGCCCAGATCGTCCAGCACGTCGGTGATCATCACTTTCGCGCCTTCGGCCACGAAACGGCGCACGATCCCTTCGCCGATCCCGCGTGCCCCGCCGGTAACGATGGCGACGTTGTTGTGCAGACGATTCATGGCCTCTCCTTCGGTTTTATCGACCGTTGCGATAAGGGGTGGCAATCGGCCCGGCAATACGCAATCATGGCCATTGGGATCACAAACGGGCGGCAACGCGAATCAACCAGCCCGTCCGCCAACGCAATTGCGCAAAAATGGGAGAATAGAGGCCGTGCCAGTCAATCCGCAGATCCAGGCTGTGCTGGACATGTTCGCCGCAGCCCCGCCGGTCGATTATGCCACGATTACCGCTCCTGCGCTGCGCGCGATGAACGATCAGCCGATGGCCTTTGGCGAACCGCCGGCCGTGGCGCGGGTCGAGGATCTGGAACTGGTCCTGCCGGGCCGCACCCTGCCCGCACGCCTCTATGTTCCCGAAGGCGCGGCCGCTCCTGCGCCGCTGGTCGTCTTTTACCACGGCGGCGGCTGGGTGATCGGCACGCTCGACACGCACGACGCCACCTGCCGCGCGCTGGCGCAGAAAAGCGGCGCGGCGGTGCTGTCGGTCGGCTACCGGCTCGCGCCCGAATACCCCTACCCCGCCCCGGTCGACGATTGCTATGACGCGCTGGTCTGGGCCAGCCGCCATGCCGCCGACCTGGGCTGCGATCCGGCGCGGCTGGCCGTGGCCGGCGACAGCGCGGGCGGCAACCTGTCGGCCGCCGTGTCGATCATGGCGCGCGACCGGGGTGGTCCGGCGATCCGCCACCAGCTGCTGATCTATCCGGTGACTGACGACGACTATTCGCTGGCTTCCTACGCCGAAAACGGCGGCGGGCAGTATTTCCTCGGCGAAGCGATGATGCGCTGGTTCTGGGAGCAGTATCTGGGCGACACCGATGCCGCGCCGCTGGCCCGCGTTGGTTCCACCGCCAACCTGTCCAACCTGCCGCCCGCCACGGTGATCGCCGCCGAATTCGATCCGCTGCGCGATGAAGGCATGGCCTATGCCGCGCGTTTGGCAGATGCGGGATGCACGGTCGATGCGGCAGTGGCGCCAGGGATGATCCATGGCTTCTTCTCGATGTTCCAGATTGCGCCCGATGCCTGGCCCTGGATCGAACGGGCGGGCGCGAACCTGCGACGCGACCTGGCCTGATGGCCGCGTTCGACGCCCCGGCCCAGCTGCGCGACCTGGCGCACCGCTATGCCTGGGCGGTTGATCGGCGCGCCGGGGACGATCTGGCGGCGCTGTTCACCCCGGACGGCGCGATCCGCGGCTGGGGCGAGAACCCGATCGACTATACCGGCCCCGAGAGGCTGCACGCGATGATGGCGGACCTCGCCATGTTCGAGCGCACTATGCACAACGTATTCAACCAGGTGTTCGAAATGGACGCGGACGGCGCGGTGACCGGGCTGACCTATTGCATCGCCAGCCACATCCTGCCCGGCGACGAGCCCACCGTGGTCGACATGGCGATCTGGTATCATGACCGCTTTGCCCGGCACGATGGCGCATGGCGCTTTGCCGAGCGCCGGTTGGAAATGCTGTGGATCGAAAACCGGCCGGCGCGGCGCTTTTCGCCCGAAATGATGAGCGGCGCGGTGCGCGATTTGCAGTGAACCGGGCGCAAGTGCGGCTTGACGCCGCGCTGCGCTGCGCACAGGTGAGGCGCCGGATGGGGCATAGAGGCCGATGAAGAACGATTTTACCTTTGACGAGACCGACCGGCTGATCGTGGCCGAACTGCGCAAGAACGGGCGCGCGACCAACCAGCAGATTGCCGAGCGCCTGGGGCTGACCGCCACCACCGTCTCGTCGCGCATCCGCCGGATGGAGGATGCCAACCAGCTGCGCGTGGTCGCCGTGTCCGATTTCGCGGCGCACGGCTATGACGTGCTGATGCAACTGGCGATCGAGGTCGACAGCCGCCCCGCCTCCGAAGTCGCGCACGAGCTGGCCCAGTTCCCCGAAGTCTTCGCGGTGCATATCGTGACCGGCCGCTATGATATCGACGCGCTGCTGGTGCTGCACGATTTCACGGACATGACGCACTTCGTGCTCGACCAGCTCAGCTCGATCCGCGGCATCCGCAAGATCACTCCGTCGATCGCGGTCGACATCCTGCGCTACAAGTTCGACGTGGCACCGATCGAAACGCGGGATTGATGGGAAAGACCATGGCAACGATTCAACTCGATGATCTCGACCGCCAGCTGATCGAACTGCTGGCCAAGGACGCACGGGTTTCCAACCGCAAGATCGCGACCGAACTGGGCGTGACCGAAGGCACCGTGCGCGGCCGCATCAAGCGGTTGCAGCAAGAACGGCTGATCACCTTTACCGCGATTACCGGCCTGCAGATGGCCAGCAACTCGCGGCTCGCCTTCATCTGGGTCCAGGCCGAAGTCGAGCGCACGCGCGAAGTGGCGCGCCAGATTGCGGAGATCGATCCAGTCAATGCGGTGATGATCACCATGGGTTCGTTCAACATCATGGCGATGTGCCTGTTCGAGGAACTGGACGACCTGGTCGAGGTCGCCTCGGACAAGATTCTCGCGGTTCCCGGGGTCCACCACGTGGAAACCTCGATCGCGGTGAAGACCGTGAAGTACAACGCGCGCGTCGCCAAGATCACCGAAACCTCGCCGATCGAGGGCGGAAACGCCGAACCCGACGAATAGTGCGTAACCGATACTGACATTTGATACGCAAAGCGGATACGCTTTGCCTGTTGCCCTTCATTCTCCGCTGCGCTATGCGGGAATCGTTACGAATAGAACGCCCCAATGGGGGAAGGGAGAAAATCGGCCGTGGCCAAGACCGCAGACTATGGGCTGGGAGAGTTCACTTTTCCCCGTGGCTGGTTCATGATCGGCACTTCGGCCGATGCCACCACCACCCCCGCCGCCGTGCGCTTCTTCGGTGAAGACATGGTGCTTTATCGTGGCGAATCCGGCCGCCCCTTCCTGATCGAGGCCTATTGCCCGCACATGGGCACTCACCTCGCCAAGAACACCAGCAGCTATGTCGTGGTCGACAAGAAGCATGTCGAGGGCGACAATATCCGCTGCCCCTATCACGCCTGGCGGTTCGGTCCGGACGGGCGCTGCAACGAAATTCCCTACAGCCCGGTTCCACCGCCCAAGGCCGCCTGCGTCAAGTCCTGGCGCCTGACCGAGCGCGCCGGCTGCCTGTGGGTGTGGTACGATCCCGAGGGCGGCGAGGCGGACTATGAACTGCCGCCGTTCGAGCAGTGGGACCAGCCCTACTGGGTCAACTGGAACGTCGAATGCCTGGGCGAACTGGCCAGCCATCCCCAGGAAGTGGTCGACAACATGACCGACAAGGGCCACCTCGAGCCGGTTCACGGCTCGATCGACATGGTCCAGTTCGAAAACGAGTTCGACGGGATCAAGGTGCGCCAGATCCTGCTGGCCGGGCACAAGACCCTGGCCGGCGAAGGCGCCGAACCGATGCTCAACGACACCTGGTATACCGGGCCGGGCATCCTGCAATCGATCATGGTCGGCGAATACCCGTCGCACATGCTGATCGCCCACACCCCGATCGACGATGGCGTGATCAAGGTCTGGTACGGGTTGTTCGTCAAGGTCAAGAACGCCGAGCCGACCGAAGAAGAACGCGCCCTGGCGCGTGGGTACGAGCAGGCCGGCGTGGCCGCCTTTGCCCAGGACTTCGAGATCTGGGGCAACAAGCGCCCCTGCATCAACCCGATGATGGTGCGCGGCGATGGTCCGTTCGACAAGCTGCGCATCTGGTACAAGCAGTTCTACAACCCGCGCGCCCGCGCCGGGGAATTCCATGCCCGTGTGAACGGCCGCTATGTAACCAAGGGGACCCAGCAGGCCCCGTGGGACAGCGCCGCGTAGTCCAGGGCCTTACCCGGTGGCGAGCCTCCTTTCCGTAAGGGAAGACCCGGCTGGCCATCCAAGCCGATAACAGGAACAAAATCGGCCACAACGAACCCAAGTTATACCCAGGATGCGTAGAAAGGTTTGACCCTGGCTACGAGTCTTGCAAGCGTGTTTCACTAGGGGCGGCTCCCGACCGTCCCACTTTTGGAGGGGAATATCCATGAAGGTACGTAGCTTCGGCGCACGTGTCGCTTTGCTTTCGACCGCTGCACTGTCCGTTTTCGCCACCCCGGCTCTTGCCCAGGCGGCTGCTGAAGACGATTCCACCCTTGGCGAAATCGTCGTCACCGCCAACAAGCGCGAAGAAAACCTGCAGAAGACGCCGCTGGCGATTTCGGCCATCCCGGCTGCCCAGCTGGAACTGCGCGGGCTGTCCGAAGCGAAGGACCTTTCGGCGATCGCTCCGAACGTGTCGATCGTGAGCGCCACCACCAACGCCACCGCGGTGGTCGTCTCGATCCGCGGCATTCCGTCGGCGGCGGACGAAACCCAGGGCTACGACAGCCCGATCGGGATGTATCTCGACGGCGTCTTCCTCGCCCGTTCGTCGGCGGCCTCGTTCGAAGTGGCCGACATTGAACGCGTCGAAGTGCTGCGCGGCCCGCAGGGCACGCTGTTCGGCCGCAACACCACTGGCGGCGCGATCAACTTCATCACCAAGAAGCCGTCGCATGACGCCAGCCTGAAGCTGCGCGCGGGCGTGGGCAACTTCAACGCCTGGAACATGCGCGCCGTGGCCAACACCGGCGACCTCGGCCCGGTGCAGATCTCGCTCGGCTACAACCACCGCGAACGTCACGGCATTGTCGACAACCTGCTCCAGCCGAGCGATGCGCTCGATCCGGGCGCGCAGAAGCTGGATTCGTTCCGCGTTGCCGCCAACTGGGACGTGACCGACAACTTCAGCATCTACAACGTGTTCGACTGGACCAAGATCAAGATGGTTCCGAACGCCAGCCAGCTGGCGGAAGTCGGCAATGGCGTGCTGCGTCCCAACGTGACGCTGGACGGCAACTCGTTCGCCCCGGTCCAGCCGGCCAACATCGGTGGCTTCCTGGCCCAGTCCAGCGTCAGCGTGCCCGCCGGCTGCTCGAAGGCTGTGACCCGCGCCTACCAGTCGTCGCTGTGCCTTGGTGACTATGGCCCGTCGGTCGACAAGATCTGGGGCAACCTGCTGCGGATGGAACTGTCGCTCCCCACCATCACGGTGCGCAGCTCGACGTCCTACCGCAAGTGGGACAACAAGATCGCCATGAACACGCTGGACGGCCTTGCCAACGTCACGGCTCCGCTGTTCTCGACCTCGACGCTGTTCAACGGCATGCCCTCCAGCCTGATCAGCTTCGTGCTGCCGGCCAGCCAGGCCGCCTTCGCGCCGTTCATCGCCGCCACGCCGGTGCCCAGCACCACGGGCGTGCTGTTCCAGGCCGACAACAACCGCGGCCAGCACCAGTTCAGCCAGGAACTCGAATTCGTGTCGAGCGGTGAAGGCCCGTTCCAGTGGGTGTTTGGCGCCTACTACTTCTCGGAAAAGGGCCACGAGCTGAACCATCAGAAGATCGGCTTCGTGCTTGACACCAACACGGCCGTGTTCACCCCGTCCAGCTTCGGTGCGCTGGCGCCGATGTTCCAGGCTGCCAACCCGGCCCGTTACCGCGTCGTGCCGACCCTGGCCGACCTGGCCTACACCTCGTGGGGCAACAGCTTCGCGCTCTATGGCCAGGCCAGCTATCGCCCGGGCGGCGAAGATGGCCGCCTCGGGGTTACCCTGGGCCTGCGTCACACCTGGGACAGCAAGGGCGTCGACCGCACCCAGAACGGGGCCACTCCGTACTCGGCCGCGGAATACGCGCTGAACCGCGGCAAGGCGACCTTCGCCGCGCCGACCGGCCACCTGACGCTCGACTACCGCGCCAGCGACGAGATCAACCTCTATGCCCGCGTGGCCAAGGGTTATCGTTCGGGCGGGTTCAACCTGCGTCAGTCGACCAGCCTGGCCAACAACATCGGCCTGCGCCCGTTCAACGAGGAAAAGCTGTGGTCCTATGAAATCGGTGCCAAGACCGAATTCCTGAACCGCATCCGCCTGAACGTGTCGCTGTATCACAACGTCTACAGCGACCAGCTGGCCGCCATTCCCATCCCGATCACCGGCGGTGGCAGCTTCGGTACGCAGGTGGTGAACGCCGGCAAGACCGTCTACAACGGCGTCGAAGTCGAAGGCATGTTCAAGCTGAACGACATGCTCTCGATCGACGGGAACTTCGGTTACAGCGATATCAAGATCAAGGAATTCCCTGGTGCTGATATCACTGGAGTGACGCGCAACATCGCTGCGCTGTACCGGGCCGGTTCCTACTCGCCGAAGTACAGCGCCAACATTGCCGCAAACCTGACCATTCCGGTTAGCGACATGACCAAGGTGCTGGGCCGCGTCGGTTACAACTACACGTCTGAATTCCAGATGTTCCCGAACCAGCTGACCGCGCCGTTCAGCGACACGACCAAGGGCGATGCCCGCGGCCTGCTCGACGCGCAGCTCAAGATCCAGGGGCTCGGCATGGAAGGCGTCTCGCTGACCGTGTGGGGCAAGAACCTGACCAACAAGCACTACGTGGTCCGCTCGGTCGACTTTGGCCAGCTGGGCATGAGCACCGTGATCTTCGGTGATCCGCGTACCTTCGGTGCCACCCTGGACCTGACTTTCTAAGCCAGGCCCAAGGGCTGAAAAGAAAGGGGCGGCTGCCATTCCGGCAGCCGCCCCTTCTCTTTTGGGCGGGGCCAGACTTCAGCGTGATGAAGTCCGGCCCTCGACCAACTCAAACCGCGGTTGAGCCGCCGTCGATCACCAACGGGTGGCCGGTCACGAAGCTGGCCTGGTCCGAGCACAGCCAGACCACGGCAGCGGCGATTTCCTCGGCCTTGCCCATGCGGCCCATCGGGGTCATGCTGTCCAGCACCTTCTTCATTTCGGGATTGGCGGTCAGCGGCGCGGTCATCGGGGTTTCAATCACCCCGGGGCAGACCGCGTTGACGCGGATCCCGGCCTGGGCCCAGCGCAGCGCGCCGTGGCGAGTCAGGCCGACCACGCCGTGCTTGGTGGCGACATAGCCCGGCTGAGCACCGTTACCGGTCAGGCCATTGATCGAGCTGGTGTTGACGATCGCCCCGCCGCCCTGCTTCAGCATGACTTCGGCTTCCTCGCGCATGCAGTACATCACGCCCGACAGGTTGACCGACAGGCTGCGCGCCCAGACGTCGTCGTCGTATTCGTTCGCGCCCATGTTGTTGATGCCGGCGTTGTTGAACGCATAGTCAAGCCGCCCGAAGCTTTCGACCGCGGCGGCGACCATCGCCTTGACCTGCGCGGCATCGCCCACGTTGCAGCTCTGGAAGCGGGCCTTGCCGCCGTGCGCCTCGATCATCGCGACAGTTTCGGCGCCGCCTTCGGCGTTGACGTCGCTGACCAGCACCGCCGCGCCCGAATGCGCGAAGGCCAGTGCCGCCGCCCGGCCGATCCCGCCGCTTGCCCCGGTCACCAGTGCGACCTTGCCGTTCATGCCATAATTGACCATCAGAACACCCTTCTCCTTGATTTGCGTATCCCAGCGATTAGACATCATCGCAAATCGCGGTCAAACGAATAAATTTCTTAGAGGATGCGAATGTCAGCCCTGCTTTTCACCCCCACCGAACTTGGCGCGCTGCGCCTGCGCAACCGCGTGATCATGGCCCCGATGACGCGCGACCGCGCCGGCCCGGGCGACGTGCCGACCGCTGCCATGGTAGAATACTATCGCCAGCGCGCCAGCGCCGGGCTGATCGTGACCGAAGGGGTCCAGCCGACGGCTGAAGGCAAGGGTTACTGGCGCACGCCGGGGATCCATTCGGACGAACAGATCGCCGGCTGGACGAAGGTGGCCGACGCGGTTCATGCCCGCGGCGGGCTGGTCGCGATGCAGCTGATGCATTGCGGCCGGGTGGTCGTGTCGGCCAACCGCGGCTTCGATGCCGAAGTTATCGCCCCCAGCGCCGTGCCCTGCCCCGCGCCGGTGCCCGGCCCCGATGGCGTGCCGGCGCCCACCGCCATGCCGCGCGCGCTGGACGCGGCAGAATTGCCGCGCCTGGCGGAAGAATACGCCCAGGCCGCCCGCAATGCCCGCGCCGCCGGGATCGACGCGGTCGAACTGCACTGCGCCAGCGGCTACCTGATCAACCAGTTCCTCAACCCCGCCAGCAACCAGCGGACCGACGAATTCGGCGGATCGCCCGAAAACCGCGCGCGCTTCCCGGCCATGGTGCTGCAGGCGATGGCCGACGCGATCGGCGCGGACCGGGTGGGCCTGCGGATCAGCCCCGGCAATCCCTACAACGGCATGGACCCGGCCGATCCCGAGGCGACCTTCGGGCCGTTCCTTGATGCGGTAAACGGCATGGGCCTTGCCTTCCTGCACGTGGTCGACATGGGTCTGCCCGAGCTTGACACCCTGGCCTTCCTGCGCCGCCACTGGTCGGGTCCGATCGTCACCAACAACAATCTGAAGCATGACAGCGCCGAAGCCGTGTTGCAGGCCGGCCAGGCCGAGGCCGTGTCGTTCGGCCGCGCCTATATCTCGAACCCCGACCTGGTTGAGCGGATGCAGGCCGGGGCGCCGCTGGCCAAGCCCGATTTCGCGCTGCTCTATACCGGCGAGGAACGCGGCTACATCGACTATCCCGCGCTGGACGCCGCGTGACGGACTGGGCCGCGATCCTGGCCGAACTGGACCGCCGCCGCGATGCGGCGCGGGCCATGGGGGGCGAGGAACGGGTCGAGAAGCACCGCGCCGCCGGCAAGCTTGACGCCCGCCAGCGCGCCGCAGCCCTGTTCGATCCGGGCACTTTCGTTGAACTGGGCACGCTGGCCGGCGCGCCCGGGGCGGACGGCCTGCCCCCGCCCGCCGATGGCCTGATTGCCGGGTCCGGACTGATCGATGGCCGCCCCGCGCTGTGCGGGGTGGAGGATTTCACTGTGCTGGGCGGGTCGATCGGCGATGCCGGATCGAGCAAGCGCTTTCGCCTGACCGAACTGGCCGCGCGCGAGAAGCTGCCGCTGGTGTTCATGCTGGAAGGCGCCGGGCACCGGCTGACCAACCACCATGCCAACCCCGCGCCGAATGACCTGCACGGGCTGGCGCGCCTGTCCGGCCAGGTGCCGATGGTCTGCCTGGTGCTGGGGCCGTCCGCCGGGCATGGCGCGCTGACCGCGCCGCTGTCGGACTTCGTGGTGATGACCCCGCAGGCCAGCCTGTTCGTCGCCGGGCCGCCAATCGTGAAAGCCGCGATTGGCGAAGCGGTGACCAAGGAGGACCTGGGCGGGCCGCAGGTTCACCTTGCCTCAGGCGTGGCGCACAACCTGGCGGCAGACGATGCGGCAGCGATTGCGCTGGCGCGGCAATACTTGTCCTATTTCGCCCCGCAAGCCGCCCCGCAGGATGGCGAGCGGCGGCTGGACGGCATTCTTGACCTGATCTCGCCCGATCCGCGCGTGCCCTTTGCCGCGCGGCCGGTGCTGGACCTGCTGGCTGACGCCGGCTCGCTGCTGGAAGTGCAGCCGGGCTATGGCGGCGCGCTGGTCACCGCGCTGGCGCGGCTGGGCGGGCGCGCCGTGGCGATCCTGGCCAGCAATCCGGCGGTCAATGCCGGCTCGGTCGATGCTGCCGCCGCGCAGAAGGCGGCGCATTTCATCGACATGGCCGATGCCCACGGCCTGCCGCTGGTGTTCCTGGCCGACACGCCCGGCGTGATGCCCGGCACCGCCAGCGAGCGCGCCGGAACCTTGCGCCACGCCGCGCGGATGTTTGCCGCCCAGCACCGCGCGCGGGTGCCCAAGCTGCACGTCACGCTGCGCAAGGCTTTCGGCTTTGGCAGTTCGATCATGGCGATGAACCCGTTCGACCACCAGACCGTGTCGCTCGCCTTTCCGGCGATCAGCCTGGGGGCCATGCCCGCGCAGGCCGGGGCCAGCGCCGCCGGGCTCGATCCGGAAGCCGCCGCACGCGCTCTTGCCGAACAGACCGCCAGCGCCTGGAACCTGTCGGGCCGCATGGCCTATGACGAGATCATCGACCCGCGCGACCTGCGCAATGCCCTGCTTCAAGGGCTGCGCCTGTGCGTCGACCGTCCGCTTGCACCCCGCAACAACGAGGGAATCCTGCCATGAGCTTTACCCTGCAACAGCTGTCCGACCTGGAAGAGATCCGCCAGCTCAAATCGCGCTATTTCCGCTGCATCGACACCGGCAATTCGGCGGAACTGGCCACCTGCTTCGCCGATGACATCGTGGTCGACTATCGCGGCGGTGGCTACCGGCTGGTGGTCAAGGGCAAGGACGACATGGTCGAATTCCTCGCCTCAAGCTTCCATTCCGACATTGTCGCCATGCACCATGGCCACACCCCGGAAATCACCTTTGTCGATGCAGATACCGCCAAGGGCACCTGGTACCTGGAAGACCGCTTCATCGATCCGGTGCGCGGCGAGGATACCTATGGCACTTCGCTCTATTACGATACCTATGTCCGCACTGCCGATGGCTGGAAGCTGAAGCACAGCGAATACGACCGGGTGATCGAACTGGTCAGCCCGATCGATCCGAAGATCCAAGTGCGCTCGTCGATGCTCAGCCAGACCGGGCGCAAGCCGGGCGAGCGGACCGACACCACCAAGTGGCTCGAATGGTTTGACTGAAACGGCACAGGGGGCCGGATCTGCTCCGGCCCCCTGCCCCTGTTGCCCGGTAAATCAGGCCGCCTGCGGCTTCTTGCGCTTGTCCACGCTGGTGTGGATGCCGTTGACCCGGTCCTGGAACTCCTTGGCCCGGCTGCGCGGGTTGTAGAACTGGCGGTACCAGATGCGTTCCTTGTGGAACGGCCCGTCATCAGGCACCTGCAGGATGGTCAGCGCCGCTTCCTTGAACTTCCACAGCTCGAAATCCTGGGCAAAGGCATCGAGCGCGACGTCCTGGTAGGACCGCGCCATCGACACGCCCGCGTCATTGGCGCGTTCGTTGGCGATCTTGACCATCAGCGCGTACCATACCCGCACTTCGCCATCTTCGACCGGCGTGTTGCAGATCATGATGACCGAGGGGTGCTGCCCTTCCATCTTCGACAGGAGGATGCCGGGACCAGTGTACCAGGTGTCGGTGGTCAGCACGTCTTCGGCAGTATCGCTCACCAAGGTGCGGTGGCCCGCGCCGAAGCGCTGCATGATCACGTGGTCGCGGAACTCGTTCTCGAAATAGACGATGTCCTTGCTGCCGTGCACCGGGATGAAGTGCGCGAGGTCGGCCATGTTATCGACGATTTCCTGCGGGTGAATCGGCAGGGTGCCCAGGTGGTCGAGCCGCCAGCGCACCCAGCCCTGTTCTTCCATGTCCCATTCGGCAAAGGCCGGCAGATCGAAGTCGGGCGCGCCGCCTTCCATGTCGTGCCACATCCAGATGCAGCCCGCCTTTTCGACCACCTTGTGCGATTTGACGCAGGCCGCCTTGGGCACGCCGTGAGTCGAATAGGGGATGTCGTCGCACTGCCCGTCGGCGTTGAAGCGCCAGCCGTGGCCGGGGCAACGGATCGAATCCCCTTCCATCTGCTCGCCGTCCTTGACGATGTAGCTGGTGGTGTTCTTCGCCAGGTTCACCCGCATGTGCGGGCAATAGGCATCGAGCAGCACGACCCGCCCGCTCTTGCCGCGGTACAGCACCATGTCCTTGCCGAAGAAGCGCACCGGCTCCGGCTTGTTGGTAACGTCCTGCGCCACCGCAATCATGAACCAGCCGCGCGGGAAGGTATGTTCCCCGAGACCATATTCGGCAGTCTTGGCCATCGATCCTCTCCTGTGTCCCGCGCTTAGATGAAGCTGTCGGTGTTGGGGCCGCCCAGCACGACGTTGCCGATGTTGCGGCCCACCGCGTTGGGGTTGTTGGCCACGTGGGTGCGGCCGGTGTGGATGTCGCAGAAGGTCCGGGCGATGACGTTGCCGCGGCTGATCCCGTCGGCCCCGCCGAGATGATACATCCGGGTGATCAGTTCGCCGCAGCGTCCGGCGATCTGCGCCGACTGGAAGCGGAAGCGCAGGCGGGTGTCGATATCGGCCTGCTGCCCAGCGCGGGCATATTCGTTGAGCACCGCGAAGTTGCGGTACAGCACGGCCTTCATCTCGTCGATCGCGGCCTGCACTTCGGCGATCAGCACCTGCACGTCGGGATCGCCGGCCGAACTCGCGCCGCTGTTGTTGCTCTTGCGCTTGGCCCCGTTCTCGATGAAGAAGTCGAGCGCACCCTGCAGCGCGCCGATTGACGAACTGGACACGGCGCGGACAAACACCTGGCCGAACGGCAGCTTGTAGAGCCAGCCCGGGTTCGACTTGGCGCCGGGGTTGGTTGCGGCAAACCCGTCCTTCGAACGGTGGGTACGGTGCGCGGGCACGAAGGCATCCTTCACTTCCACGTCATGGCTGCCGGTGCCGGCCAGGCCCACGGTGTTCCAGCAGTGATGGACGATGAAATCCTCACGCGGGACCAGGAAGGTCCAGAAATCGGGCACGCCGGTTTCAGCGTCAGGCACCAGCCCGCCCAGGAACGCCCACTCGCAATGATCGACCCCGCTGGAAAAGCCCCAGCGGCCCGAGATGCGGTAGCCGCCATCAACCACGGTGACCTGCGCCTTGGGCATGTAGGAGCTGGAGATCAGCGTACTCGGATCCTTGGCCCAGACATCGTCCTGCGCTTCGGGCGCGAACAGGGCGAGCTGCCAGTTGTGCACGGCGACCACGCCCAGCACCCAGGCGCTGCTCATGCAGCCTTCGGCGACCTTCATCTGCACGTCGTAGAAGGTCTCGACGTCCATTTCGTAGCCGCCGAAGCGCCGCGGCTGAAGGATCTTGAAGAACCCAGCTTCCTGGAATTCGGCAATGGTCGCGTCGGCCACCTTGTTGTCCGCTTCGCAGCTGGCGGCGCGTTCGCGCAGGCGCGGAAACATTTCGGCGGCGCGGGCAACCAGTTGCTCGCGGGTGGGTTCGGCAATCGTAGTCGCGATATTCATGCTTGGTCTCCCGGCTGGTTCAGGCGGCGTCGGCCAGGGCGGCCTGTTCGTCCGCTCCGAATCCGACGCTGAAATCGTGGCCCCACAGGCTGACCGAGGTGCTTTCGAACAGGGTGTGGCGGTCCCAATCCAGGGTGCGCCCGCCAAACCCGTATTCGAGCGCAAAACCGCCCGGGGTCGCCATGTAGAAGCTGGTCATGTGATCGTTGGTGTGCTTGCCAAGGGTCGCCATCAGGCGGGCGCCGTTGGCCTGCATCCGGTCATAGGCACGGCCAACCTCGTCGAGGCTCTCGACCTCGACCATCAGGTGGACGCAGCCCGACGGCACTTCGCCTTCGAACAGCGCCAGGCTGTGATGGCGGCCGTTGTCGCAGTGCATGAAATCGATCCGCATTTCCGGGCCGCCCGGCCCCATCGGGCGGTGGATCAGAATGTCGGACAGGCCAAGGCCCAGGACGTCGATCAGGAACTGGCGGGTTTCGGCAATCTTCGGCGCGGGCAGGACCATATGGCCATAGCCCAGGTCGCCCGTGACGAAGCCCGGCACCCCGCAGGGCGACCGGAACCGGTCAAAGCTGGTGACATAGCCCAGCGCCAGTTCGTGGCGGTTGCCCGACGGATCGAGGAACCAGACCATGTCGAACACGTGGCGAAAGGCGATCTCGTCCTTGCTGCCCTGGGTGAAGCTGACCCCCTTGGCGGCCAGTTCCTGCTTGGCGGCGGCGAATTCGGCATCGCCGGTGATTTCCCAGCCGCTGGCGCTGTAGCGGTCTGCCGCGCCGTGCTGGATGAACAGGCGTCCGGCGCGCTCGTCGATCCGCAGCGCCAGCCCGCCGGGCAGCTCGTGCGCCGAAAAACCAGCCACGTCCTCGGCAAAGTGCCGCCACGCGGAAAGATCGGTTGCGTCGATCACCGAATATGCCAAAGCCGCTACGCGCATCGCTTGCTCCCAGGGATCCGTTCCTCAGGATCACGAGACTGCGGTAGGGGTGGCCCGGAAACATTGATCAAGATCAACGGATTTGGAACATGCGTTGCCAAAACACCCTTGATACGCAGCAATTTGACATTGAAATTGCCTTTTTGCTGAAATTCGCGTATCCGAACGCCATCTTAAATACGCACAAGTGGGGAGAATCATGAGCCAGGGGAATCACCAGCCGGATCTGGCCAGCCGCATGAAGCTGGTCCTGCGCTACCTTCCCGCGCCCGTCGGGATCGTCACCAGTTATGATCCGGCCAGCGGCGCGCCGATTGGCCTGGCCATGTCGGCGATCATGCCGATGGCGCTGGAACCCTGTTCGATGGCGATCGCGGTCAACCGTTCGGGTTCGGCGCACGAAGGCATCCTGGCCACCGGGAAGTTCTGCATCAACCTGCTCGACAGTGAATTGCACGGCCACATGGGGCCGTTCGCCAGTGCCGAGCTGCGCGACCTGCGCTTTACCCAGCCCGAATGGAAGCAGATCGACAAGGTCTGGTATCTTGAGGGCGCCCCCGCCAACATCTTCTGCGATGTGCGCGAAAAGGTGTCCTACGGCACGCACGACCTGCTGATCGGCGAGGTTTACGAGCTGGTCGCCAGCGGCCGCGACGATATCCTGGGCTGGGCCAATGGCGCGCTGGGGCGGCTCGCCCCGCTGGGCTGACAGATCAGGCCAGAAGGAACGCTGGCGGACAGATTGCGGAACCCCGCAGCGCTAGCCCCTTGCCTCTCCCTGCCCGCTGGCCCGACTATGCGGGCGACCGAACAGCGGAGAGGCTGCCATGAATATTCCCTATCTCGCCCGCGGGGTGATGCCCGTCAGCACGGACAGCAGCGTGCTGGTGTCCTCGTCGAAGTATCTCAACAACCCGCGCCTGCGCGACTGGCTGGCGATGATCCTGCTGCGCCGCAACGGCAAGGACCTGCCGCCGCCGGCGGAAATGCATGAGTTCCTCTCGATCCTGAACGAGCTGCGCGATTTCGACCGGATCGAGGAGCAGATCACCGCCGAACGCAAGGTCAACCCGCAGCTCGACGCGTGGTTCAGCGAAGGCCACATCAGCCGCTACAAGATCGAGGATTTCGCCCAATACCAGCCCGGCTCGCTCGGCCAGATCTTCTATGACCAGATGACCGGCGGCAACTACGACATCCAGATCGTGCCGTGGAGCGAGCCCAAGACCCAGCTCGAATTCTTCAACCTGCGCAGCGGCCAGACCCACGATTTCGAACATATCCTGACCGGCGGGGGCTTCAACTTCATGGGCGAACTGGTGCCCTACTGGTACCGCCTGACCAACGTGCCGCGCTTCATCAAGGACCAGCAGCTGGTCACCGAACTCAACATCATCAACATCTTCGGCTCGCTGCGCTACCAGACCCGCACCGCGCTGCATTACCCGGAAGTCTGGCCGGTCTGCACCGATTGCATCCAGCGCGGCATCACCGTCGGCACGCAAAGCGATGCCTTGTTCCTTGCCCGAATCGAGGATGCGTTCCACCTTCCGCTGGAAGAAGCGCGCGCGTTCCTTGGGGTGCGCGGCGCGGTGGACGTGGATACCCATAACGCGGGGGCCTTCTGGGCCGAACGCGAGGAACTGGCGGAGGCCTGAGCGATGGCGGACTATGATATCCTGATCAAGGGCGGCACGGTGCTGGATGGCAGCGGCGGCGCAGCCTTTACCGGCGACGTGGCGCTGAAGGGCGACCGGATCGTCGCGGTGGGCCAGTGCCCCGGCACGGCCGCCAAGGTGATTGATGCCGCGGGCAAGCTCGTCACCCCCGGCTTCGTCGACATTCACACCCATTACGACGGCCAGTCGATCTGGTCCGAGGAAATGTCGCCCTCCTCCTCGCACGGGGTCACCACCGTGGTGATGGGCAATTGCGGCGTCGGCTTTGCCCCCTGCCGCAAGGAAGACCAGCAGACCCTGATCAAGGTGATGGAAGGGGTGGAGGACATCCCCGGCGTGGTCATGGCCGAAGGTCTGCCGTGGGACTGGGAAACCTTCCCCGAATACCTTGACGCGGTCGACAGCCGGGCACGCGACATCGACGTGGCCGCACTGCTGCCGCACAGCCCCTTGCGCGTCTATGCGATGGGCGCACGCGGCGCCAATCGCGAACCGGCGAACGACGAGGACCTGGCCAAGATGCGCAGCCTGGCGCGCGAGGCGCTGGAAGCCGGCGCAATCGGCTTTGCCACCAGCCGCCTGCAAATCCACAAGACCATGGACGGCGATTTCATCCCCAGCTTCGAGGCCGACAGCCGCGAGCTCGTCGAAATTGCCAGCGCGATGAAGGACGTGGGTTCGGGCGTGATGCAGATGGTGCCCAACATCTACAACGGCTGGGACGTGGAATTTGCCCACATCAAGGCGATCGTCGATGCCACCGGCCGCCCTGCCACCTTCACTTATGCCACTGCCAACAGCGGCCCGCCAACCTGGCTGGAGGCGCTGGAACTGGTCGAGGCCGAGAATGCCAAGGGCGCGAAGATCCGCCCGCAAATGATGCCGCGTCCGATCGGCATGGTCGCGGGGTTCGAACTTTCGACCCACCCGTTCTGCCTGTGCCCCAGCTACCTGCCGATTGCGCGGCTGCCACTGGCGCAGCAGCTCGAGCACTTGAAGAACCCGGACTTCCGCGCCCAGCTGATTGCCGAACAGCCCGAAGAGGGCCACCCGCTGGCCCAGCTGTCGCGCAACTGGAACTGGCTGTTCCCGCTGTCCGATCCGCCCAACTACGAACCGCCGCGCGAAACCAGCGTGGGCGCCCAGGCCCAGGCCCAGGGTCGCACCCCCGAGGAAGTGGCGATGGACCTGCTGATGAACGGCGGCGACGGGAAGGGCATGCTCTACAATGCGCTCGGCAACTTCCACGAAGGCAAGCTCGATGCGCTGCTGCCGCTGATGCAGCGTGACGACATTGTCCTGGGCCTGGGCGATGGCGGCGCGCATTACGCCGCGATCTGCGATGCCAGCTATCCTACCTTCCTGCTGACCTACTGGACCCGCGACCGGCAGGGCGAAAAGATCGACTGGCCCGCCGCGATCAGGGCGCTGACTTCGGTTCCGGCCGACACCATGTGCCTGAGCGACCGCGGCCTGCTGAAGCCCGGTTACAAGGCCGACGTCAACGTGATCGACCCCGAACGCCTCGCGCTGCACCGCCCAGAGGTGAAGTTCGACCTGCCGACCGGCGGGCGGCGGCTTGACCAGGCGGCCAGCGGCTATGTCTGGACAATCTGTTCGGGCGAGGTGATCCGCCACGACGACCAGTCCACCGGCGCGCGTCCGGGCCGGCTGGTGCGCGGCTCGCAAACCGCGCCGCTGGCGGCCTAGGCAAAGTCGAACAGACGCCGTCACCCCGGACTTGATCCGGGGTCCAGCTGCCTTGCGCTGCGTTGAGCAGAAAAGCTGGATCCCGGGTCAAGCCCGGGATGACGGGGAGGGAGTTGCACAATGACCATTACTCTGGAAACCCTGGCCGCACGGATTTCCGCGCTTGAGGACATCGAGGCGATCCGCCAGCTCAAGGCGCGCTACCTGCGCGGCTGCGACCTGAAGCAGCCCGAAGTGGTGCGCGACACCCTGCTGCCCGAGGCGGCGATCGCCTATGAAGGCTTTCCGCCGTTCGACAATCGCGATGCCTTTGTCGCGGTGTTTCAGGAAATGGGCTGCCAGCCGGGCGTGCATGACCTGCACCACGCCACCAATTCGGAATTGACCCTGACTGGCCCTGACGAGGCTGTGGGCAAGTGGTCGCTCAACTTCCGCTCGATCATCATGGCCACGCGCAGCGTGATCCAGATGGGGGTGGAATACGAGGACCGTTATCTGCGCCGGGACGGCCGCTGGTGGATCGCGGAAACGCGCTCGACCCGCACGGGATGTCTCATCGAACAGGTGGACGAAGCCGGCAAGGCAACGGTAGTGGCAATGGGCGATCCCCCCGCAGCCTATGGCGAGGGCTGATCGCGCCACCCTTTGACAGGGCCATTCCGGCACGGCAAGGCGGTGGTGAGCTGAATCAGGGAGCCTTGCCACGATGCTTGCCGAAATGATCCAGCGCCTGTTCGAACGGCAGCTTGACCTTGCCGTCCAGGCGCGCGCCCGCGAGGGTGAATGGCTTGCCGATCTCTGGGCCGAAGTGGCCGAAATGGGCCTGCCGCTGGCCCTGCTCAGCGAGGATGAGGGCGGCTTCGGCCTGTCCCCCGCCGAAACGGGCGAAGTGCTGCGCCAGCTGGGCCTGCACGCCGTGCCGCTGCCGCTGGCTGAAACCATGGGCGCCAACCGCCTGCTGGCCAAGGCCGGGCTGCCGCTGGCCGATGGCCCCGCGGGTCTGGCCCGCGCCGATGATCTGACGGTCGAACATGGCCGGATCAAGGGCATGGTTCACCGCGTCGCCTGGGGCGCAGACCTCGATTGCCTGGCCCTGGCTGTTGGTGACCAGCTGTACCGCGTGCCACGTTCGGGCTGGAGCGTGGCCGAGGCCGGCACCGCGCTCAACTTCCACCCGCGCCCCACTCTGCTGATCGACTGCGAGATTACGGACAGCGCCCCGCTGCCGAATTGCCCGCTGGCCGAAGGGGCCACACTGCGCGCCTTCCAGATCGCCGGCGCGCTCGAAGCCGCGCTCGACATGACACTCGACCACACGGCCACCCGCGTCCAGTTCGGCAAGCCGTTGCAGAAGAACCAGGTTGTCCAGCACGAGCTGGCCAAGCTGGCGGGCGAACTGGCCTGCGCCACCGCCGCCGCCGACCTGGCCGCCGAAGCGCTGGAACGCGGCGAAGTGCTGGGCGTGGCTGCGGGATCGCTGCGCGCCCGCGAAGCCGCGAGTGCCGGGGCGGCAATTGCCGGACAGATGCACGGCGCGATCGGTTTCACCCGCGAACACCGCCTGCACCTTTACACCACCTCGCTATACACCTGGCGCGATGAATTCGGCGGCCAGGTGATGTGGGCGAAACTGCTGGGCAAGGCCGCGATCGACGCTGGCTCTGCCGGATACTGGCCGATGGTGACTGAACTATGAGTGCGATTCCCTTCCCCGCCCCGCCTGCCGACAGCGCCGAAGTCGTCGCGCTGCGCGCCGAATTCCGCGCATTCCTGGCCGAGCAGCTGGCCACCCGTGGCCCGCGCCAGCGGTCCGAAAGCTGGTATGGCTATGACCGCGCCTTCAGCCGCGCGATGGGCCAGGCTGGCTATCTCGGCATGACCTGGCCCAAGCAGTACGGCGGGCACGAACGCAGCGCGTTCGAACGCGCCGTGGTGGTCGAGGAATGCCTTGCCGCCGGCGCCCCGGTGGGCGCGCACTGGATTGCCGACCGGCAGAGCGGTCCTTCGATCCTCAAGTTCGGGACCGAAGCGCAAAAGGCCCAGCTCCTGCCGCGTATCGCCGCGGGCGAATGCGGCTTCGGCATCGGGATGAGCGAACCGGATTCGGGCAGCGACCTTGCCGCCACCCGGACCAAGGCCGTGCGTGACGGCGATGTCTACCGCGTGACCGGGACCAAGGTCTGGACCAGCTTCGCTCACGAGGCTGACTATGCCATCCTGTTCTGCCGCACCCACGGCACCCCGGCGGATCGGCACAAGGGCACCAGCCAGCTGATCGTCGATCTCAAGAACACCCCGGGCCTGACGATCAAGCCGATCATCGACCAGGCCGGCCAGCACCACTTCAACGAAATGCATTTCGAAGATGCGGTGGTTCCGGCTGACATGCTGCTGGGCGAAGAAGGCCAGGGCTGGGACCAGGTGATGAGCGAGCTGGCGTTCGAACGCTCCGGCCCGGAACGCTTCCTCTCCTCGATCGAACTGCTGCTGCAACTGGTTGAAGTGCTGAAAGGCCGCGACAGCGATGCCGCGCAGATCACGGTCGGCCGCGTCACCGCACGGCTTGCCGTGCTGCGCCGCCTGTCGCGTTCGGTTGCGGGCATGTTGCAGAACGAACAGGACGCTGGCCTGCAGGCCGCAATCGTCAAGGACCTGGGCGCGCTGTTCGAACAGGGCCTGCCCGACATTGCCCGCGAACTGGTGGATTGCGAAGCCGATGCACGCGCGGCGGGGGCCTATTCCGCCGTGCTGGCCAACATCGTCCACAACGCACCCAGCTGGTCGCTGCGCGGCGGCACCCGCGAAATCCTGCGCGGGATCATCGCCCGGGGTCTGGGGACGCGCTGACCGGCGCGCCCCGACCGGCCCGCCGGCGCGCCACTGGCACGCCGACGCCGCCGCGAAGATGGAGGCTGGAGCGGCGCCAAGGACCAGTCCGGCGCCGGTTTAACCGCTGAGCGGGCTGGTTCAGCCCCGCCCGCGATAGCTGGCCACGCCCTGGTCGGGCACCCACAGCCCTTCGGGCGCGGGGCCGCTTTGCCAGAAAACGTCGATCGGGATGCCGCCGCGCGGATACCAGTAGCCGCCGATCCGCAACCAGCGCGGCTGCATTTCGGTAAACAGGCGCTGGCCGATGCCCACGGTCACGTCCTCGTGAAAGCCGGCGTGGTTGCGGAAGCTGCCAAGGAACAGCTTGAGGCTTTTCGATTCGACGATGGTTTCGCCGGGCGCATAGTCGATCACCAGATGGGCGAAATCGGGCTGGCCGGTGACCGGGCACAGGCTGGTGAATTCGGGCACGGCGAAGCGGGCCAGGTAAAGCGTTCTCGGGCGGGGATTGGGGACATAGTCCAGCACGGCCTCGTCCGGCGAAGCGGGAAGCGCGCTGGTCTGCCCCAGATGCAGGGGATTGAGTGTGTCTGCCATGCAACGCGCCATGCCCTGATCGCAGGCGCGATACAAGTCAGCGGTTGGAAGGCGCGGGTTCACTCCCTATTCAGGCCCCGGACCGGCATGGGTCGGGGATGGAACGGGACGATGCCGCTTAACGTTGATGCATATTTGAAGGCTTGGCGAGTGCCGGCATTGGCCGCCGCGCTGGGCGCGGTGCTGACCGCCGCGCCACTGGCCGCGCAGGCCAGCGGCGACTATCGCCTGCCGGGCACTGCGGCAACGCCCGGCAGCCGCGCCGCCGGGCCGGTCGATCCGACTGATCCGACCATCGGCCTGCCGCGCGCACGCCCCAGCGCCGCCCCCTCGCCCACACCCACCGCGCCAACGCCCAGCCCGAGTGCAACGGCCCGCCCCACCCCTGCGCCGAGCGCCGCCGCCTCGCCCCGGCCTGCTGCGCCGCGTCCGCTTGCGAGTAGCCCGGCCAGACCCGCCGCGACCCAGCCCGCGCCCACTGCCGTTCCTACCCCGGAGGCCCCGACCACCGCAGCGCCGCTTGCCCCGATTGCGGCAACTCCTTCACCCGGAGCATTGCCCGCGCCCCTGCCCGTTACAGAGGCCGCGCCGCCTGCGTCCGAGCCGCTGGACTGGCGTCCCTGGGCAGGCGGCGGCGCGATCCTGCTGGCGGTGCTGGGCGCACTGCTGTGGTGGCGCCGCCGCAAGCCAGCCGATCCCGTGGCGGATTTCGAACCGCCGGTGGTGGCAGCGCCCGCCGCACCTGACGCCCCCGCCCCGGCCCGGCCTGCCGCACCCACCGCTGCGCCGCCCGAACCGGCCGCCGCAGCGGCTCCCGCCGGCCTGGCCCTGACGCTGGAAGCGCGGCGGATGACCGCTTCGCTGATGGCCACCACGCTCAGTTATGCGATCCGCCTGACCAACACCGGCCCGGCCCCGCTTGCGGCCGTGGCGGTGGAAGGCGACCTGGTCTCGGCCCATGCCTCGCTGCCGGTCGAACGCCAGATCGCCAATGACAGTCACCGCCTGGAACTGCGCCATGCCCATGTTGCCCTGGCGCCGGGCGAAAGCATTGAATTCACGGGCGACATGCGTCTGCCGCTGACCGAGATCACCCCGATTCGCGCCGGCGCTGCGGCCTATTTCGTGCCGCTGGTCCGCCTGCGCGTCGAAGCGGAAGGCGGGGCCCCGTTGCCGCAGGTGCTGGTCCAGACCTTCGTGATCGGCGAACTGCCGGATCAGGACGGCGGAGCGCTGCGGCCGTTCCGGCTTGACCTCGGGCCGCGCACCTATTCGCGCATCGGCCAGCGCCCCGTCGCCTGACCGCAAATTCCCGTAAACTCCCCCTCGACGCGCTGCGCGGGCAGGTATACCCTGTTCGCAACTGCAGCGAAGAGGAGCGCTGCTATGCCGGCGAAGAGCCGCACCTGTCGCAGCTGAGGAGGAACACGAATCATGGATAGTCTGGTTTCGACCGAGTGGCTGGCCAACGAAATGGGCGCCAGCGACCTCAGGATCGTCGATTGCACCAAGCACCTGCCCGGCACCGGGCGCGATCCCAAGGCGGAATACGAAGCCGGCCACATCCCCGGCGCGGTGTTCATGGACCTGGACGACCTGACCGACGCCAATCACCCGGTCGAAAACATGCTGCCGCCGGCCGAAAAGTTCGCCAGCCGCATGCAAAGCCTGGGCCTGGGCGATGGCAGCCGCATCGTCCTGTACGATGACAGCGCGGTGAAGACCTCGGCCCGTGCATGGTTCATGCTCAAGATGTTCGGCGCGCACGACGTGGCGATCCTCGATGGCGGCATCGCCAAGTGGAAGGCCGAGGGCCGGGCCCTGACCCAGGGCAAGGAAAGCCTGCGCCATCGCCACTTCACCGCCTGGCAGGATGACAAGGGCGTTCGGACCAAGGCCCACGTGCTGGCCAACCTGCACAGCAAGGACGAACAGGTGGTCGACGCGCGCGGCGCGGCGCGCTGGTCCGGCGCCGAGGAAGACCCCCGCCCCGGCATCGCCAGCGGGCACATCCCCGGCTCGTTCAACGTGCCCTTCACCCAGCTTTACAACGCCGATGGCACCTTCAAGGACAAGGCCGGACTCAAGGCGGCCTTCGAACAGGCTGGCGTGGACCTGGCCAAGCCGGTCATCACCAGCTGCGGCAGCGGCGTAACCGCCTGCGTGCTGCTGTTCGGCATGCACCTGCTCGGCAAGCAGGACATGGCGCTGTACGATGGCAGCTGGACCGAATGGGGCGCCGATCCCGACACCCCCAAGGCGGTCAAGGCCTGAGCGCAAGCACGTGGCAGGCAGCGCTGACGACGAGGGGTTCAACCCGGCCACGCGGCTGGTGCTGGCTGGCCGCCATGCGGACTGGACCGGCATTCCCGGCGCGCCCGGCGCGGTGGTCAATCCCGCCGTGTGGCGCGCCAGTACGCACCTCTATCCCGATGTCGCCGCGCTGCATGCGGGCAAACCGAACGAGGACGGCCACTTCTACTACGGCCGGCGCGGCGCGCCGACCCAGTGGGCGCTGGCCGATGCCCTGACCGCGCTGGAAGCGGGCGCGGCGGGCACGGTGCTGTATCCTTCGGGCGTGGCGGCGCTGGCCGGCGCGCTGTTGACCGTGCTGCGCCCTGGCGACGTGCTGCTGATGACCGACAATGCCTATGAGCCGACCCGCAACCTCGGGCGCGGGCTGCTCAAGGACTTCGGCGTCGAAACACGCTGGTTCGATCCGCTTGACCCGGCAGCGTTCGAGGCCGCGATCTGCGACAAGACCCGCGCCGTGCTGCTGGAAAGCCCCGGCAGCCTGACGATGGAAGTGCAGGACGTACCCGCCCTCTCCGCCATCGCGCACCGGCATGGCATGGTGGTCGTGCTCGACAACACCTGGGCCTCGCCGCTGGGGTTCCGCGCGCTGGAACGCGGCGCCGACATCGCGGTGATGAGCCTGACCAAGCACGTTGGCGGCCATTCCGACCTGATGATGGGCAGCGCCAGCGCCGGGCCGGACCTGTACCGCAAGCTGCGGCTGCGCAGCCAGCAACTGGGCCAGGTCGTCTCGCCCGACGATGCTTCGCTGGCCCTGCGCGGACTGCGCACCATGGCCCTGCGGCTCGCGCAGGAAACCTCAAGCGCGCTTGAGCTTGCCAAGTGGCTGGAATCCCGGCCCGAAGTGGCGCAGGTGCTATGCCCGATGCTGCCCGGATCGCCGGGACACGAGCTGTGGGCGCGCGATTTTTCCGGCGGCTGCGGGCTGTTCAGCTTTGTCTTTGCCGGTGGCAGCGCGGCGCAGTGCGATGCATTTGTCGATGCCTTGCAGCTGTTTGGCATCGGTTATTCATGGGGCGGCTTCGAAAGCCTGGTTACCCCGCTGGAGCCGGCCGCGATCCGCAGTGCCACCAGTTGGCCGAAGGACCGCTTTGGCGTGCGCCTGTCGATCGGGCTGGAAGACGTAGCCGATCTCCGCGCTGACATCGAACAGGCCTTCGCCGCCTGGCGGGCGGGATAGCTGGACTAATCCCCCCCCAAGCCATTCTGGCTGGCGCCTCGGGGCGGTGATGCCCATTGCGGCAGGATGAGCATTACTTCCCCCACGACCGGAAAGGTCTGGCTGGTCGGCGCCGGTCCCGGCGATCCCGACCTGCTGACGCTGCGCGCCGCGCGGCTGGTGATGCAGGCGCGGCTGATCGTGCATGACGGGCTGGTCGATCCCGCGATCCTCGCCCTCGCCCGGGCCGATGCGCGGCTGATCTCGGTCGCCAAGCGCCGCTCGCGCCACACCATGCCGCAAGACGAGATCAACGCGCTGCTGGTGCGCGAAGCGCTGGCCGGGGGCGCCGTGGTGCGGCTCAAGGGCGGCGATCCGTTCATCTTCGGCCGCGGCGGCGAAGAAGCCGAAGCCTGCCGCGCCGCTGGCGTGCCAGTGGAAGTGGTCCCCGGGATCAGCGCCGCGATCGGCGGGGCGGCTGCCGCGCTGATGCCGCTGACCCATCGCCGCGCCGCTTCGGTGGTCAGCTTCGTTGCGGGCCAGTGCAAGGGCCTGTCCGAACAGAACTGGGCGGGCCTGGCCGGGCAAGGCCGCACCCTGGTGATCTACATGGGCCTCGCCACGGCGGAAGCGATCACTGAAAAGCTGATCGCCGATGGCCTGTCGCCCGAAATGCCGGTGGCCGTGATCGAGAACGCCACCCGCCCGGCCATGCGCGTGCTGCGCGCGCCGCTGGCGGGGCTGGCCGATCTCGTCACCCGCCACAAGGTCAAGAGCCCGGCGGTGATCGTGATCGGCGAAGTCACCGCAGACACCCAGACCGAACAACTGCGCGCGCTGGCGCTGGAGGCAACCAAGTGAAGATATTGACCGGCAATGACCTGAAAAGCGGGGCCGTGACCTGGTGGACCGGGGTCGAATGGTCGCTGCACGTCGAGGACGCGGTGGACGTGGGCGACAATGCCGACACCGTGCTGGCCCGCGAACAGGCCGCCCGCCGCGTGACCGGCGCCTATGCGATCGACGCCGCCCGCGACGCAGCCGGCATTCGTCCCGCGCACATCAAGGAGCGCATCCGCGCCCTTGGCCCGACCGTTCGTCCCGACCTGACTTTGAAGCCGGCCGATCCCGAAGCCGGCAACTGGGTGATCTGATGTACAAGTATGACCAATACGACCAGGCGATGGTCGATGCCCGCGTCGAGGAATTCCGCGACCAGGTCCGCCGCCGGCTCGAAGGCCACCTGAGCGAGGAAGCGTTCCGCCCGCTGCGGCTGATGAACGGCCTCTACCTGCAGCTCCACGCCTACATGCTGCGCGTCGCCATTCCCTATGGCACGCTGAACGGCGCGCAGATGCGGATGCTGGGCCACATCGCCGACAAGTACGATCGCGGCTATGGCCACTTCACCACCCGCCAGAACATCCAGTACAACTGGATCAAGCTGGAAGAAGCGCCTGATATCCTTGCCGATCTGGCCAGCGTGGAAATGCACGCGATCCAGACCAGCGGCAACTGCATCCGCAATACCACATCGGACCAGTACGCCGGCGCCGCAGCGGACGAGCTGGTCGATCCGCGCCCCTATGCCGAGTTGATCCGGCAGTGGAGCACTTTCCATCCCGAATTCAGCTACCTGCCGCGCAAGTTCAAGATGGCGGTGATCGCCAGCGATACCGACCGCGCGGCGATGCGGCTGCACGACATCGGCATCCAGATCGTCCGAAACGGTGCGGGCGAGCTGGGTGCGGCGTTCTACGTCGGCGGCGGCATGGGCCGCACCCCGATGATCGCGCCCTGCATCAACAGCTTCGTGCCGCTGGATCAGTTCATCACTTATGCCGAGGCCTGCCTGCGCGTTTACAACCGCCACGGCCGCCGCGACAACAAGTACAAGGCGCGGATCAAGATCCTCGTCCACGAGCTGGGCAAGGACGAATACACCCGCCAGGTCGAAGCCGAATTCGCCCACCTTCTGACCCAGAATATCGAGCCGCCGCTGGCCGAACTGGAACGGATCAAGGCGCAGTTCGTCGATCCGCCGTTCGAAGCGGGCCTGACGGACGAAATCGACCGCAGCGATCCTGATTTCGCGCTGTGGTTGGACAACAACACCGTGGCGCACAAGGCCCCCGGCTATGCCGTCGCGGTGATCAGCCTCAAGCCGGTCGGCGCGATCCCGGGCGATGCCAGCGGCGATCAGATCCGCGTCATGGCCGACCTTGCCGAACGCTACAGCTTCGATGAACTGCGCGTCACCCACGCCCAGAACATCGTCCTGCCGCATGTGAAGAAGGCGGACCTTTACGCGCTGTGGCAAGTGCTTGATGCCAATGGCCTTGCCACCGCGAACCTTGACCAGATCGGCGACATCATCGCTTGCCCGGGCCTGGACTACTGCACGCTGGCCAATGCCCGCTCGATCCCGATCGCGCAGAAGATCAGCGAACGCATGGCGGCCAAGGAGCAGGAAATCGGCGAGCTCAAGCTCAAGATTTCGGGCTGCATCAACGCCTGCGGGCACCACCACGCGGGCCACATCGGCATCCTCGGGGTCGATCGCAAGGGCGTCGAAAACTACCAGTTGCTGCTCGGCGGCAGCGAGGGGGCGGATTGCTCGCTCGGCCAGATCACCGGCCCCGGCTTCGACGAAAGCGGCATTGTCGATGCGGTCGAACGCGTGACGGAGCGCTACCTTGGCGAGCGCCAGCAGGGCGAACGCTTCCTCGACACTTACCGCCGCATCGGCATGGCCCCGTTCAAGGAGGCGATCTATGGTTGACGTCCAGTACCGCTTCCGCAGCGACGAACCCGTGGCCGATCCCGCGGTCACGGTCGATTCTTTTGGCGAGCAGACCAACGCCGCCGCCGTCAGGATCGAACCGGGCGACGATGCGCGTGACCTGCTGCCGTTCCTTGACCGGCTGCAACTGGTCGAAGTGAACTTCCCCGTGTTCGGTGATGGGCGCGGCTATTCAGCCGCCCGGATCCTGCGTGAAGCGGGCTACCAGGGCGAACTGCGCGCCGTGGGCGAAGTTCTGGTCGATCAGATCGCCTACATGCGCCGCTGCGGCTTCGATGCCTTTGCGCCGGACGTTCCGCTGGAACCGGCCGATGCCGAAGCGGCGTGGAACCGCTACGGCGATGTCTATCAGCCCACTGTCGATGGCCGCGCGGCCATCTGGGCCAAGCGACATGGCTGAAGCCGCGCGCCGGATCGACCGGATCGACACCGCTCCGCGCTTTACCGCCGCGGATGCCGAAGCGCTCAATGCGCGCTTCGCCGGGGTCGGCACCCAGGCGATGCTGGCGCAAGTGCTGCGTGACGGGCTGGCCGGGCGGATCGCCGCCGTGTCCAGCTTCGGCGCGGAAAGCGCGGTGCTGCTGCACCTGATCGCGAGCATCGATCCGGGCGTGCCGGTGCTGTTCCTCGATACCGGCAAGCATTTCCCCGAAACGCTGGCCTACCGCGATGAACTGGTGGCGCGGCTGGGGCTGACCAACCTGGTCAACCTGACGCCCGATCCCGCACTGCTGGCGAAGAGCGACGATACCGGCCTGCGCTGGTCCTACGATCCCGATGGTTGCTGCGAAATCCGCAAGGTCGAGCCGCTGGCCCGCGCCCTGGCCGGTTTCGATGCCAGCTTCACCGGCCGCAAGGGCTTCCAGAGTGCGACCCGCGCCGCCCTGCCCCGCTTCGAACTCGACCTGACCGACACGCAGGGCCGGGTCAAGGTCAACCCGCTGGTGGACTGGAGCGCCGACCAGATCGAAGCCTATTTCGCCGCCACCGGGCTGCCCGCGCACCCGCTGGTCGCACAGGGCTATCCCTCGATCGGCTGCTCGCCCTGCACCACCCGCGTCGCCCCGGGCGAAGACCCGCGCTCGGGCCGCTGGAAGGGCTGGGACAAGACCGAATGCGGCATCCACGTGGACGGCGCGGCGAGCGAGTTGCCCCCCGGCTACGATCCCGCGTTCTGAGGCCAGTCGAGCAGATCCTCGACGAACAGGCTGACCAGAGCCGCCTGGCTGGCCACCCCCGCCTTGGCATAGACCTGGCTGAGCTGGGCCCGCACCGTGCCTGATGCCGCCCCGCGCAGCCGCGCAATCTCGCCCGCATCGCAGCCTTTCAGCGCAAACAGGGCCACTTCGCTTTCCGCTGCGGTCAGCCCCCAATCGCGGAACCGTTCGCTGACATGTTCGCCCAGCGCGCCGCGCGCGATGCTGAGCGCCTGCTCGCGCCGCCGCGCTTCGGCCAGCAGCACCCGGATGTGCCAGGCCCCCAGCACCACGCCCGCGACCAGGGCAAAGGCAATCAGTCCCTCGATGGCGATGTGGGTCGTGACGCCCTGATCAAGCGCATCCTCGAGCGCATCGGCCACGAAGAACACCGCCGCGATGGCCTGGACCACCACGGTTGCCGCGACCAGCCGGGCCTGGCGGTCGCGGCGCAACATCAAGTCTTTCAGGCGCTTGGCCATCACAGTTCCCGTTCAGCGGCGGGGCGTGCCCCCCGGAACCATCGCCCGCACGATCTGCGGACCGCTGCGGCGGGTTTCGAACACCACCCCCGCCAGATGCAGCGCTATCAGGACATAGAGCAGGTTGACGGCAATTTCATGCACTTCGCCAAGGGCGCCTTCTTCTTCCTCCTTGCCATGCTCGCGCCCGTCTTCGTCGCCATCGTCCTCTTCCCGGACGCGGATCTGTTTCCCGCCGCGCTCGCCTTGCTCGACTTGCACGGCGCTGGGATCGGTCGGCGGCGGGCCGGACATGGCGATGCCGGTGCCGCAAACCACCAGCAGGGTCGCCCAGATCGCATAGACCATCAGCGCGCCAAGCGGATTGTGCGAACGGTGCTGCGTCACTTCGCCGCGCCCGATTTCGCCGATGTGGTCCAGCGCCCGCGCCGGGTTGGGCGGAAAGGCGCTGAAGCGCGCCTCGTCCGGGCCGATCAGCCCCCACAGCAGCCGCAGCGCCAGCAGCGCGGCCAGGCCGTAGCCCACCCAGATGTGCCAGCCAGAGCCTTCTTCGGTGAAGATCGCATTGCCGATCACCGCGGCAACCACGCCCCAGTGGGTCAGCTTGACGATCGGGTCCCAGCGGCGCGGGGCGGAATGGGAACTATCCATGGGTTGAGCCTCCTCTTGAGCAGGAGGCAGGGCTGCACCGGGCCGGGCCACCGCGAAAGCGACAGGCGCTTATCCCCGCGCGCATAAGCAGCTGCTTAGAGCCAGCCGTTGTCCTTGTACCACTGGGCCGTGGCCTTCAGCCCCTCGCGGGTGGCGATGCGCGGTTCCCACAGGTCGGCGGGGGGCCGCGCGCCGTGGCTCACCACCCAGTCGGGGTGGGTCATGTAGCCGACCCGGTCGAGCGTCAGCTTGGCCTTGTGGCGGCGCAGCGCCATGTCGCCGCGCGCGGCGCGTTCCAGCGACTTGCGGCTGAGGTGGATCACCCACGGCCGCCGCCCCATCGCCCAGCCGATCGCGCGGCCGACCTCGTAATGGCTCCAGCCGTCCGGGTGGCCATCGTCGGGTTCGAACACCTGCTGCGTGATCCCCTCGCCGCCGGGAACCAGGGCGAGCAGCAGCCGCGCCAGGTCATCGACGTGGAGCAGCGAGCTGCGCCCCTCGCGCGGGGGCATCGGCATCAGGCCCCAGCGCGCCGCCTTGAACATGTCGAGCGTGTCGCGGTCGCCCGGGCCATAGATCCACGGCGGGCGCACCACCGTCCAGTCGAGCGGGCTGGCCATGACCAGCCGTTCCGCCCGCGCCTTGCTGGCGCCATAGGTCGACAGGTCCGGCTCGCGCGCGGACAGCGATGAAACGCAGATGAACCGCGGCACACCGGCAGCAAGGGCCGCCTCAACCACGTTGAGCGTGCCGACCACGTTGCCACGCTCGAACTCCGCCGGATCGGGGCTGTTGACCACCCCGGCAACGTGGATCACGGCTTCGGCCCCGCGCACCAGCCGCTTCAGCGCCGGCTTGTCATCCAGATCGCCGCGCACCCAGTCGAGCCCCAGCCGCAGCGGCTGATGCCGCCGGGTCAGCGCGCGCAGCTCGTGTCCTTCCGCAAGGGCGCGATCGAGCAGGACCTGGCCAACGAACCCGGTTGCCCCGGTAATCGCAATCGTCACAGCAGGACCATCTGGTCGCGGTGGACCACGGCGGAGCGCGGAGCATAGCCGAGCAGCGCGGCCTGGTCGGCGCTTTGCGTGCCTTGCAGCCGCGCGCATTCATCGGCGTCGTATTCGCTGAGGCCGTGGGCGAGGACCTTGCCTTCCCCGTCGCGGATCGCCACGGCATCGCCGCGCTGGAACTGGCCTTCGACGGCTGTGATCCCGGCGGCCAGCAGGCTCGATCCCCGGCTGAGTGCATTGGCGGCCCCGACATCGACCACCAGCGCGCCCTTCAGCCGCAGTCGCCCGCCTAGCCAGGCCTTGCGCGCGCCGGCCTTCCGCCGTGGCAGGAACAGCGTGCCAATGCCTTCGTCGGTCGCCCGCGCGATCGGCGCATCGTGCAAGCCGCTGGCGATGGCCAGGGCAATCCCGGCCAGCTCGGCAATCTCGGCCGCCTGGAGCTTGCTGGTCATCCCGCCCGAGCCCATGCCCGAAGATGAGCCGCCGGTTGCCATCGCGTGAATTTCCGGCGTCACCCCGCGCACTTCGGGCAGCAGCCTGGCCCCCGGTTCGGCCGGGTTGCGATCGAACAGCCCATCAACGTCCGACAGGAGCAGCACCGCATCGGCCCGCGCCGCCTGGGCGACGCGCGCGGCCAGCCGATCGTTGTCGCCAAAGCGGATTTCCTGGGTCGCGACCGAATCGTTCTCGTTGATCACCGGCACGGCCCCGGCATCGAGCAGCCGGGTCAGCGTCGCCGTGGCGTTGAGGTAGCGGCGGCGATCTTCGAGGTCTTCCAGCGTCAACAGCAATTGCGCGGCAGTCAGCCCGTGCGCGCCAAGCAGTTCGGCCCACAGCCCCGAGAGCGCGATCTGCCCGACGGCGGCGGCGGCCTGCGCATCAGCCAGGCTGCCGCGCCCGCCCTTGTCCAGCCCGAGCCGCGCCGCACCCAGCGCAATCGCGCCCGAGGAGACCACGATGACCTGCTGCCCCCGCGCGCGAGCCGCGGCGATTTCGGCGACCAGCGCTTCGATCCACTGGCGGCGGACGCCCTGCTTGCCAACCAGGAGCGACGAGCCGACCTTGACCACCAGGCGCGGGCAAGTGGCGACATCGGCCAGGTCGGACAGGCGGGCGATCTTCATGGCCGCGGAATTAGGCCAAACGCGCCGTATTGCAAGCGCTAGAGCCCCTAAAGCGGCGACCAGGGCGTGTCGTCGTCGTCCTCGCGCTCGCCAGCGGGGCGTTCGGTCACGGTCGCGGCGGGCAGGTATTCGAGCACGGCATCGAGCAGCGCGTCGAGCCCCTTGCCGGTCGCGCCGGAAATCGGGAAGACCTTGGCCACCCCGGCGGCGCGCAGTTCCTTGCTGAAGGCGCGGACCAGCTCGGTATCGATCAGGTCGATCTTGTTGAGCGCGACCAGGCGCGGCTTGTCATCCAGCCCGTCGCCATAGGCCGCCAGTTCCTCCTCGACCACTTCCAGCGCCTCGACCGGATCGACCCCGTTGGCGTCGATCAGGTGGATCAGCACGCGGCAGCGCTCGATATGGCCCAGGAATCGGTCACCCACTCCGGCGCCTTCGGCGGCGCCGGCGATCAGTCCGGGAATGTCGGCCAGCACGAATTCGCGGTTCCTGTGGCGCACCACCCCCAGCTGCGGGCGCAGCGTTGTGAAGGCATAGTCACCGACCTTGGCCTTGGTATTGGTGATCTGGTTGATGAACGTGCTCTTGCCCGCGTTGGGCAGGCCGACCAGACCAACGTCGGCCAGCAGCTTCAGACGCAGCCAGACCCACATTTCCTCGAACGGCAGGCCAGGCTGGTGCTGGCGCGGGGCGCGGTTGGTGCTGGTTTTGTAACTGGCATTGCCCCGGCCGCCCAGGCCGCCATGCAGCAGGGTGATGCGCTGCCCGGCCTCGGTCAGGTCGGCCAGCACGGTTTCGCGGTCATCGTCAAGGATCTGCGTGCCGACCGGCACCTTGATCACGATGTCCTGCCCGGCCGCGCCGTTGCGGTTCTTGCCCATGCCCTGCACGCCGCGCTGGGCCTTGAAATGCTGGGTATAGCGAAAGTCGATCAGGGTGTTGAGCCCGGCAACCGCTTCGAACACCACGTCGCCGCCGCGCCCGCCGTTGCCGCCATCCGGCCCGCCGTATTCGACATACTTCTCGCGCCGGAACGACACTGCGCCCGGGCCGCCTGCGCCCGAACGGATATAGATCTTGGCCTGGTCGAGAAAATGCATGGGAGGGGTTCTAACGCGCTTTTGAGCGACTGTCGCGTGCAGGCTGCGAAAAGCTCAGCCTGAGCGGGAGTGGATGGAAGCCAGTGTGCTGAGAATTGCCTCAGCTTGAGCCGAGAATGGTTGGTTTCGAGAACCGGCGCGCAGCGACCGTCAGGGTCGTGAGCACCGGAAGCGCAGAAAACGACCGTTCGCAGGCCAAGATGTGGCAATTCTCAGAACACTGGTGGAGCCGAGGGGGATCGAACCCCTGACCTCGTCATTGCGAACGACGCGCTCTCCCATCTGAGCTACGGCCCCGTTCCAGTGCAGTCCGCAAGGAGCATGACCTCGCGGGAGGGGACCCCTTAGCGAAAGGTCCGCACGAGTGAAAGAGCAAAATTGCCCTTTCACTCATTGTCCGGTCATTGCGTGGTCAATGCCCCGTACTTGGCTGTCCATTCCGCCAGATCGGTGCGATACTGGGCGTAGCGGCGGAAGAAATCGTCATAGACGATCTCGATGCTGGGCAGGCTGCGGGCCGAGAAGGCATCCAGTTCGCCTACCTTGATCAGCTTCTCGTCGCGGCTCATCGCCAGGGCGGCCTTGCAGAATTCACCCATGGTCGGCGGCAGGGCGAAGTGGTTGTACACGTTGGTCATGTACTTTTCGCGGTGGGCGATGAAGCCGGCGCCGTGGCGCGCCTTCCATTCGGCGTCGATCTTGCGGTTCGCGGCGGTCAGCGCCTTGGCATGGCGCTTGAGATAAAGGCGGTAGTTGGCGGTGATTTCATCGCGCGCCGGCACCGGGCAGCTGAGCGCCGCGACGTTGTAGGCCGAGCGCAGGTTCCACGTCACCTGGGCCGGGCTGATCCCGCGGTTGACGCTCTGAAACAGGCCGTCGGCGCCGATCGCCGGAACCGGCATATCGCGCGACGCCTGGTTCGGCGGATAGGGCTTGGGCGGGATCACCAGGGCCGGCTTGGGCGGCGGCGGCGGGGGCGGCGGCGGGGGCGGCGCGCTCTTGGGGCCGCAGGCGGCCACAAGCCCAACGGCCAGCGTCACGCTGGCCCCGATCACAATCCGGCGAATCCGTGCGCCCATGTTCGAAACAGTCCCTTCCAGTATCATGCCCGGCGTCCTGCAATGATGCAGGCCAGACGCCTTAACGGCTCACTAACCATGTTTGCGCGCAAAGCAAATGCCCGGCGCGCACAGGGCGCACCGGGCACGATCTGCCGTTCCTTGCGTAAGTTCAGCGGCGATCGCCGAGGAAGCTCAGCAGGAACTGGAACATGTTGATGAAATCCAGGTACAGCGACAGCGCACCCATGATCACCACCTTGCCGACCATGTCGGTCCCGGCAACGTGGTAATAGGTTTCGCGCAGACGCTGCGTATCCCACGCGGTCAGGCCCGCGAAGATGATCACGCCCAGGATCGAGATCGCCAGGGCCAGCCCACTCGACTGCAGCCACAGGTTCAGCAGCATCGCGATCAGGATGCCGATCACGCCCATGGTCATGAAGCTGCCCATCGCCGACAGGTTGCGCTTGGTGGTGTAGCCATAGAGGCTGAGGCCAGCAAAAGCGCCCGCCGTAGCGAAGAAGGTCAGCGCGATCGACGCACCGGTGTAGACGAAGAAGATCGAGGCCAGCGACAGGCCCATCGCCACGCTGAACGCCCAGAACAGCATCTGCAGGGTCGAGGTCTGCATGCGGTTCAGGCCAAAGCTCATCGCCATGACGAAACCCAGCGGGGCCAGCGCGAACAGCCAGCGCAGCGGCGTGGTGAACACCGCTTCGGCCAGGCCCGAGCTAGCGAACAGCAGCGCGACCACGCCCGACAGCAGCACGCCCGAGGCCATGTAGTTGTAGATCGAAAGCATGTACTTGCGCAGGCCCTGGTCGCTGGACACATTGCCCATGACTTCGCCGTTGATGCGCGCGGTACCCCAGTTGTTACGCGTTGACTGCGGATCGTTCCAGTCAGCCATTGATCAAACTCCTTTGCCGCCCGAATGGGGCGATGCGCCAAATATCGGGCCGATCCGGTCCACTTTCAAGCGAAACCGGACATGGGCGCCTGTATCAGTTTGTATCAGTCAGCCGCGCGCGGCCGCCGCCATTTCTGCGTTGCGATCGCGCGAGGCGCGCAGGGTCGCCTCGATCAGGCTGAACAGGGCGCGGTCCTGGTCCAGCACGTCGAGCCCCTTTTGCGTCGAGCCGCCCGGACTGGCCACCCGGCGGGCCAGTTCGGCGGGCGAATGTTCCGACGCGGCGGCCAGCTGCGCCGCACCTTCCACCGTGGCCACGGCCAGCCGCTGCGCCTGGGCGGGATCCAGACCCAGCGCGGCCGCACCGCTCGCCAGGGCGTCAATGAAACGGTAGACGAAGCCCGGCCCGCACCCGGCCAGCGCGGTGACCAGGTCGAACTCGCTTTCGGCGGCCAGCCATTCGGGCGTGCCGAGCGGCTGGAGCAGCGCGGTCACCGCATCGCGTCCGGCCTGGTCCAGTCCCTGGTCAAACAGCGCCAGCGGCGACTTGCCGATCGCGGCGGCGAGGTTGGGCATGACCCGAACGATCGACCCGACCTGCGCAAAGCGCGCGGCCAGGCTATCGAGTTCCACCCCGGCCAGGATCGAAATCAGCACCGTACCCTGCCCCAGCGCGGGGGAGAGCAGCGCCGCAACATCGTCAAGCATTTGCGGCTTCACGCCCAGCAGCACCGCATCGAACGCGCGCGCGGGCACTTCGCGCAGCAGTTCCACTCCGGCGGGGGCCTGCGGCAGGAACGGATCGACCACGGTAAAACGGGCCGGATCGAGCCCGCTCGCCAGCCATCCGGCCAGCATCGCCCCGCCCATGTTGCCGCAACCGAAAATCAGGATGGAATCGAACGTCATCGCCAGGCCCCGCGTGGTTTCAGCGCCTCGCTACGCCTGGCCCGGCGAAAGTCCAGCACAGATTGTCAGGCTTCGCCCGCGGCATCCACCATCGAACTGGCCAGTGCCTCGGCCGGGCTCTTGTCGCCCCACAGCACGAACTGGAAGGCGGGATAGAAGCGGTCGCACTCCTCGACCGCGGCTTCCACCGCGACCTGGGCCTGGGCCAGGCTGAGCAGCCCTTCATCGCCCAGCAGCAGGCCGTGGCGGTAGAGCAGGACGTTGCCGTTCGACCACAGGTCGAAGTGCCCGACCCACAGCTGTTCGTTGACCATGGCCAGCAATTCGTGGATCGCGGCGCGCTTGTCATCCGGCACGCGGATGTCGGGCAAGCACAGCAGCTGCAGGACATGGTCCTCGCGCCGCCAGATCCCGCGCAGCGTGAAACTGGCCCAGCTGCCCTTGATCTCGCCGCTGATCTCGTCCTCGGTGACGAATTCGCAAGGCCACCCGCGAGCTTCAAACAGCGACGCGAGCATGTCGACTGGCGCCGCATCCTCATCCCGTCCAAAATCGCGATTGCCCTGTATCATGGAGCGCTGGATGCGTCGGTCAGGGGCCTTGGGGCAATGACCGGTTAACGCGCCGTTGCGCATAACCGGACAAGGCTGTTTACAAGGTGTGGAAAAGACCTGAGCGCGGCTACTTGTCGCCGCCCAGCGGATCGACCACCTGGCCAGCCGGGCTGGTCCAGACGAAGGCCCCGCCCACCCCGGCCTTCTTCAGCTTGGCAAGCAGGGCATTGGCCGCGCCGTTGCTGTCAAACGGACCGACCAGCAGGCGGGTGCTTTGCCCCCAGGCACTGGTTGCAGCCTTCGATTTACCAAGGATTTCAGGGTTTTCCTTGACCATCTTGCGCCAGTCGAAGGCCAGCGCGGACTTGGCCCGGCCGGTTGCCACCTGCACCCAGATGCGGCTGGGCTGGCTGGCGGCGGGCGACTTGGCCTTGGCCAGCTTCGGATCGACCGGGCAGGCCTTGGCGGCGGCGCCCTTGGCGGAAGTGCCCTTGGCCCCCTTGGCCCCCTTGGCCAGCGGCGCGGTCTTGGCGCCCTTTGCGCCCTTGGCCGGCTTCGCTTCCGGCTCGCACTCGACCGGCAGCAGGCTCTTGGCGTCCTTGACCGTCTTTTCGGCCAGCACCGGCCGGGCCGGACCGATCCGCCGAATGTCGACCGCGCCGGCCTTGGGCTCAGCCTCGCGGCTGGGCGGGGTCAGGTCGGCAAAGACATCGGCCAGGCTGCGCGGGCGCGCTGCCGGCGGCGCGGCAGGCGCAGGCGGCGGTGGCGGCGGGGCAGGCCTGGGTTCGACCACCACCGCTGCCGGGACCGGAGCCGGTCCGCCATCGAGCGAGGCGAACCCCGGCCCGCTGGGCACAGGCGCAGGCGGCGGCGCAGCGGGCGGCGGTGCGGCAATCACCGGAGCGGCAACCGCCGGGCCAGCTGGCGCGGGCTTCACTTCCACCGGCGCAGAGCGCGCGGGCGGCGGCGGCGCGGCGATGATGGCCGGGGACGGTGCAGGCGGCAGTTCCTTGACCGCGAGCGCCACCGGCGCCTTGGCGAATTCGCGCGGGGCAGCGGCTGGCAGCGGCGCGACCGCCACCTGCACCGGGGCCTTCTCGACCTTGGCCACCTGATCGGCCCTGCGCCCCTTGTCCTTGCCCTGCTTGCCGCCCTTGGTGGCCGCGGGCGGCGTCGGCACCACGGCAGCGGCCAGGACCGGACGCTTGGGCTGGAACGCCGCGATGCGCGGATCGTCGCGGCCAATGTCGGCGGCGCGCGGGAAATGGCCCAGATTGGCGGCCGCGGCCTGCTGCGCGGCGGTCAGGCGCGGCATGAAGCGGACATAGGCCGACATCGATTCGGCCAGATAGGCCGGCAGGTTGGTGCGGACGATCGAATCCGCCTCGTCCGCCTGGCCAAGGATCGCGAGGCCAAAGGCGCGGGTCCGCCAGGCGGCCTT
This sequence comes from Novosphingobium sp., assembly GCF_041905565.1. GTDB lineage: Bacteria > Pseudomonadota > Alphaproteobacteria > Sphingomonadales > Sphingomonadaceae > Novosphingobium. The sequence goes on from NZ_JAYRKX010000005.1 coordinate 144,148, forward strand.
GTCCTGCCGCTGGAGCAGCGGCGAAAGGGTGACTTCCATCCCGCGCCGATCGCCCGCAATTGCCTGGCTGAGCGCAAGGCGGCGCAGCGTTTCGTCATTCGGCCCCGCCGCCAGGGCCGAGCGGTAATACTTCTGCGCGGTCGCGTTATCGCCGACCAGGTCATAGGCCAGCCCGCGGTCCGCCAGCAGCGCCGGGTCGATCATCCCCGCCTTTTCCGCTTCGGCGAACAGGGGGATCGCAGAAAAAGGGTCCTCGCTTTGCGCATAGGCCCCGGCGAGACCGGCCTTGACCTGGGCATTGCCGGGTGAAAGCCGGTCGGCGCGCTGGAAAAAGCCCACCGCCGCATCCAGATCGCCGATTTCCATCGAGGCGCGGCCGGCCCCGATCAGGGCATCGACATCCTGCGGATTGCGCGCCAGCCGGCCCAGCGCATCGTTGAGCTTCATGCCCTTGCTGCCGGGCACCTGCTGGACCACCGGCTGCGAAACCACGTCGATCTCGTCGTCCTGGGCCAGGGCCACCGAGGCCCCCAGCGCGCCGCACAGCAGCGCGGCCACCCGGGCGAGGCGAATCAGGCGGGGTGCGACTGGACCAAGGCCATTCATCAAGGGTAACCCATAGCAACACGAGCGGGGCGCCGCTGTGGACGCCCCACCCTTAACCGCGACCGAACATGGCACGCGATGGTTCGCGCGCCATGACCTTACTGGTTGTTCTGCCGACCGAGGAAGCGCGGAATGCTGATCGACGGGCCATCGCCGCCATCGTCATCATCATCGTCGTCGTCGGTCGAGCGCGAGCCGCGCGACAGGCTGGCCATGCGTTCGAACAAGGTGGCGCCCGCCAGACGCGGAGCCCCGCTCTTGGTACCGCCAGCCGCAGGGCCGCCTCCGGCCAGTTCGCTAGCGGCGGCACCGGCAGCATTGCCGGCTCCGCCAACCGGACCACCCTGGGATTCGCCGGTCGACGAGGATACCAGCCCGCTCCGCCGCTGCGGCATGGGGTTGGCCGCCGGCTCGTCCTCGGCAGAGGCGCCGAGCAGCAACTCGCCATCGCCCGCGTCATCGGCTTCCTGCGCCAGTTCGAGCGGCTCGCCCGAATCGCCCGAGGGCAGGTCCCAATCGTCGTCCGCCGCGGCGGGAGACGGGGCAGGCGCGGCGACGGCAACCGGCTCGGGTTCAGGCTCGGGCGCGGCCACCGGGGGCGGGGACGCGGGCTGGACGCGTTCGAACAGCGGTTCGGCGGCAGGCGCGGCCATCGCCGGCCGGGCCGGGCCGCGCGACGAGCCCATGTTGAACGGACGCGAGGCTTCCTCGGCCTGCTGGGCGGTCTGTTCGATCCCGGTGGCGACCACCGAGACGCGGATCTTGCCCTGCAGGTCGGGGTTGAAGGCGCTGCCCCAGATGATGTTCGCATTGGGATCGACCAGTTCGCGAATGTGGTTCGCGGCTTCATCGACTTCGAGCAGCTTCATGTCTTCGCCGCCGATGATCGAGATGATCACGCCCTTGGCGCCCTGCATCGACACGCCGTCGAGCAGCGGGTTGGCGATCGCCTTTTCCGCGGCTTCAAGCGCGCGGTTTTCGCCGCTGCCTTCGCCGGTGCCCATCATCGCCTTGCCCATTTCGGCCATGACCGAGCGGACGTCGGCAAAGTCGAGGTTGATCAGGCCCGGCATGACCATCAGGTCGGTGATCGAGCGCACGCCCTGCTGCAGCACTTCGTCGGCCAGCTGGAACGCTTCCTTGAAAGTCGTTTCCGCCTTGGCCACCAGGAACAGGTTCTGGTTGGGAATGACGATCAGGGTATCGACGTGCTTCTGCAGCTCCTCGATCCCCGCTTCGGCGCTGCGCATGCGGCGCGTGCCTTCGAACAGGAACGGCTTGGTCACCACGCCCACGGTCAGCACGCCCTTGTCGCGCGCGGCCTTGGCCACCACGGGAGCCGCGCCGGTGCCGGTGCCGCCGCCCATGCCGGCAGCGATGAAGCACATGTGGACGCCGTCCAGTGCGCGGTCGATCTCGGCCAGGGTTTCCTCGGCCGCGGCCCGGCCCACTTCGGGCCGCGAACCCGCGCCAAGGCCCTGGGTGATGTCCGGCCCGAGCTGGATGCGGTGTTCCGCGATCGAATTGTTGAGCGCCTGGGCGTCGGTATTGGCGACGACGAAATCGACCCCTTCGATCCCGGCCGAGATCATGTTCGCGATCGCGTTGCCGCCGGCCCCGCCAACCCCGATCACGGTGATCCGGGGGCGCAGCTCTTCAACGGCTGGCGGTCCGATATTGATGCTCATGGCGCTCTCCTAGTCCGTCGCGCGGATGCAATAATTCCAACTGTTAACTGTCTTGCACTGCAAGATTCGGTTTGGCCAAGCCGCGCAGCTGCGTTGTCCACAGCCGGGCATGGTCAGAAATACTCCTTCAACGCACGGTAGACGCGGTTGACCAGGCCCATGCCGGCATAGCGCATCGTCGGCTGATACTGCTTGCCGATGGATCGGATATCGACCGGATCGGCCGCGGCATAGAGCACCAGCCCGGCCAGAGTCGAAAAGCCCGGCGTGGCATGAGCTTCGGGCAGGCCGCGAATGTGCTGGGGCTTGCCGATCCGCACCGGCTTGCCCAGCGCCGCCTGGGCATAGTCGGCCAGGCCCGCCAGTTCCGCGCCGCCGCCGGTGATGACCACCAGCTGCCCGCGCTGCCCGGTAAAGCCCAGAGCTTTCAGCGCCTTGTTCACTTCTTCCATCAGCCGACCAAGCTGCGCGGTGATGACCGTGACCAGTTCGGCGCGCGGAATGCGGTTCTTGTCGTCGGCATGGCGCGCGACCGGGCCGGTGGCTTCATCGCCGGGCGCGTTGACCGGCACCATCTCGCGGTGGTCCGCCGGGCTGGCAATGGCCGAGCCGTGCACGCATTTCAGCCGTTCGGCCTGGAAGCGGCGGATGCCAAAGGCGCTGGCGACCGCATCGGTGATATCGGCCGACCCCATCGGGATCGTCACCAGGCCCAGCAGCATCCCTGCCGCATAGACCGAGACATTGGTCACTTCCGCGCCGAATTCGACCAGGGCCACGCCCAGTTCGCGCTCTTCGGCTGAAAGGCAGGCGTAACCCGCCGCAATCGGCGAGGCGACCACCGCCTCGACATCGAGGTGCGCGTTCTGCACGGCTTCGGTGATGTTGCGGATCGGCGCGCCATCGGCCAGCATCACGTGGATATCGACGCCCAGCTGTTCGGCATGGAGCCCCTTGGGATCGGACACCCCGTCCGCCCCGTCGAGCGTGTAGTGCGCCGGCTGGGCATGCAGCACCATCCGCCCATCGGGCTGGATCACGTCACGCGCGGAAACCAGCAGTTGCTCGATATCGTCCTGTTCGATCCGGCGCCCGCCGATGTCGACTTCGACCTGCGCCACCTGGCTAGCCAACCCGGCACCCGAAGCGCCGATCCACACCCGCTGCACGGCCGAATTGGCGATCCGTTCGGCCCGCTCCACCGCGTCGCGCACGGCATAGGTGGCGGCCTGCATGTCGGTAACGTAGCCGCGCTTGATCCCCTGCGCGGCGCGGTGGAATGAGCCGAGCACGATCATTTCACCCGATTCCGAAACGCCGCCGATCATCGCGGAAATGCGGAATGAACCGATGTTGACCGCGGCAAAGGTCCGCGCGATGCGGGGCTGCGCCATCAGTCCTTATCCTTCTTCGCCGCAGGCTTGCTCGCGGGCTTGCTGGCGGGCTTGTCGGCGGACTTCTCGGCAGACTTGGCTGCTGCGGTGGGCTTGTCCGCGTCCTGGTCGGCGGCGCTGGCGGCGGGCTTGGCCTGGATAGCGCCCAGCACCGCCTGGTCCGGCGCATCGGTCCGGCCCGGCACGCGCAGGTAGATGCGATCGGGCGCGCGCATGTCGAAGGCGGCGACCTTGCCGCCGAGCAGGCGGTTGACCCCGTCGAGCCGGGCAAAGGTCATCAGCGCGGCGGCGGATTTGCGCCCGCCTTCGGGCAGGGCCAGCACCTGACCGGTCTTGAAAGTCAGGTTCCAGCGGCGATTGCCGACCCATTCCGCTTCGGCCACTTGCGGCTTGAGCGCCGGCGCCGCGGCGAGCAGCGCCGACAGCGCCTCGACCTGGCGGCCCGCGCCCGGCCCGGCGATCACCAGCTTGCCCTTGGCCCGGTCCTGGCCGACCGGCTCCAGCTCGTGCCCGGTGGCGTCGATCAGTACCAGCCGGTCGGCCTTGCGCAGCACGGCCACGGGCTTGCGCTCGACAATGTCGATCACCAGCGTGTCGGGCAGCTGGCGCGAAACGCGCGCGTCCTCGACCCACGACAGCTGCATCAGCTGGCCGCGCAGCGCCTCGACATCGACCAGCGGCATGGCGCGGTCACGCTCGGCCAGGGCGCGCTCATAGACCTTGAGTTCGTTGAGGTGCTTGACCCCGCGCACTTCCACCCGCTGCACTTCGAATCCGGCATTGGCGGCGATGGTCGCCAGTTGCTGCTGGGCCATGGCCGGCACCCCGGCAAAGCTGGCGGCGATCCACGCCAGCGCCACCGCGCCACCCAGGATGATCGCCAGGAACAGGCGGTGCAGGGTTTCCTCGCTGAACGGCAGCCAGCCCATCACGGCATCGATGGCCGATCCGGTGCGGGCGCGGGCGGCGCGAACCTGGCGCGCCTTGCCCTGCGCGGCCGCGGCCTTGCGCATCGACTTGCCGCCACGGCGGATGGTCTGGCTGCTCATTTCGCCTCCTTCGCTGCCAAGGCGCTTGCCTTGCCCTGCTTGTCCGCAAGGGCGTCGGCAATGATCGCCTCGACCAGATCGCCGTAGGAAATGCCGAGGTGCTTCGCCTGTTCAGGCACCAGGCTGAGCGGGGTCATGCCCGGCTGGGTGTTGGTTTCCAGCACGAACAGCCCTTCCACGCCGCGCTCGTCATCCCAGCGGAAATCGGTGCGGCTACAGCCCTTGCAGCCCAGCAGCTGGTGGCAGCGCAGCGCGATGTCGAGGCAGGCCTTGGTGATCTCGTCCGGGATTTCGGCCGGGCAGACATGCTCGGTCATGCCCTCGGTATACTTGGCGTCGAAATCGTAGAAGCCGCTCTTGGGGCGCAACTCGGTGACCATCAGCGCGCGGTCACCAAGCACCGCCGTGGTCAACTCGCGCCCACGGATATAGGGCTCGGCAAGCAGTTCCGGAAATTCCTGCCACGGCCCCTTGGCGTCCGGGCTGATCGGGTTGCCATAATTGCCGTCCGCCGTGACGATCGCCACGCCAACCGACGAGCCTTCGTTGACCGGCTTGAGCACGTAGGGCCGCTCCAGCGGATCGCGCTGGTAGATTTCCTCGACCTTGACCACGCGCCCGCCGGGCATCGGAATGCCGTGCGGGACCAGCGCCTGCTTGGTCAGTTCCTTGTCGATCGCGATGACCGAAGTGACCATGCCGGAATGGGTATAGGTCAGCCCCATCAGGTCCATCATGCCCTGGATCGAGCCGTCCTCGCCCGGGCTGCCGTGCAGCGCGTTGAACACCACGTCGGGCGCGGCTTCGGCGAGGCTCTGTGCGACCTGCCGGTCCATGTCGATCCGGGTCACGCGGTGGCCGCGTTCCTCCAGCGCCGAGGCGACGTCCTCCCCGCTCATCAGCGAAACCGGTCGTTCGTTCGACCAGCCGCCCATCAGCACCGCGACATGGAGTTTGGGAAGCTTCACTTGTTACCTACCCGTTTATCATCTGGCGCTCTGGCACAGGTGCCAACGCGCTGAATTTCCCACTGGAGCTCTACGCCCGACTTGTCCTTGACCCGCCGCCGCACTTCCTCGCCCAGCGCCTCGATCTCGGCGCTGGTGGCGTTGCCGGTGTTGAGCAGGAAATTGGTGTGCTTTTCGCTGACCTGCGCCCCGCCCAGGGTCAACCCGCGGCAGCCGGCCTCGTCAACCAGCTGCCAGGCCTTGTGCCCATCCGGGTTCTTGAACGTGCTGCCACCGGTCTTGCTGCGCAGCGGCTGGCTGGCTTCGCGGCTGGCGGAAATCCGGTCCATTTCGGCCTGGATTGCCGCCGGTTCGCCCGGCCGCCCCTTGAACCGCGCGCCGACCACGATCGCGCCCTCGGGCAGCTCGCTGTGGCGATAGGTATAGTGCAGCGCCTCGACCGGCAGGGTGCGCAGCGAGCCATCGCGCAGCACCACATCACAGTCCACCAGCACGTCCTTGACCTCGCCGCCATAGGCGCCGCCGTTCATCCGCACGAACCCGCCGACCGTGCCGGGGATCGAGCGGAGGAATTCCAGGCCAGCGATCCCGTTGTCGCGCGCGGTCGAGGAGACGAGGATACCGCTCGCCCCGGCGCCGCAGTCCAGCGTCAGGTCGGCGCAGCGGCTGACCTTGGCAAAGGCCTTGCCCAGCCGCACCACCACGCCCGGCACGCCGCCATCGCGGACGATCAGGTTGCTGCCCAGCCCCAGCGCCATGACCGGCACGGCCGGGTCAAGATCACGCAGGAAGCCTTGCAGATCGGCCAGATCCTTCGGCTCGAACAGCCATTCGGCCGCGCCGCCGCTCTTGAACCACACCAGCGGGGCCAGCGGGGCATTGGGGGTCAGCTTCCCCTGGACAGTGGGGAGCGTGGCTGCTGTCACCCGCCCCTCCGCGCCTTGATCGCATCGGCGAGGCCAGCGGCCCACTTGGTTATGTCGCCCGCGCCCAGGCAGACGATCATGTCGCCCGGCTGGACCGTGGCGACCAGGGCATCGGCCAGCGCATCGGCATTGGCGACAACCTGCGCATTACGGTGCCCGCGCGCTTTCATGCCGGCCACCATCGCGGCGGAATCGACGCCTTCGATCGGCTGTTCGCCGGCGGCATAGACTGGGGCGGCATAGACCACGTCGGCATCGTTGAACGCCGCCGAGAAATCGTCGAGGTGATCGCGCAGGCGGGTAAAGCGGTGCGGCTGGACCACGGCGATGACCCGGCCCGTCCCCACCCCTTCGCGCGCGGCGGCCAGCACCGCGCGGATTTCGACCGGGTGGTGGCCGTAATCGTCGATCACGGTGGCGCCGTCTACCTCACCAACCTTGGTGAAGCGGCGCTTGACCCCGCCGAACTTGGCAAAGCCGGTGCGGATCACATCGTCGGCCACACCCATTTCCACCGCCACCCCGATCGCGGCGAGCGCGTTCTGGACGTTGTGGCGGCCCGGCATCGGCAGCTCGATCCCTTCGATCCGGCGCAGTGCGCCATCGCGCTGGCGGATCACCGCGTCGAACCGGTTGCCGCCCGGATAGGGCGTGACGTTCTCCCCGCGCACGTCGGCCTGGGCGGAAAAGCCATAGGTCACCACGCGGCGGTCGCGCACCTTGGGGATCACCGCCTGCACTTCGGGGTGGTCGATGCACAGCACCGCGCAGCCATAGAACGGCACGTTCTCGATAAATTCGACGAAGGCGTCCTTGATCGCGTCGAACGTGCCGTAATGCTCAAGGTGTTCGGGATCGATGTTGGTGACAATCGCAATCGTCCCGTCGAGCCGCAGGAACGAGCCGTCGGACTCGTCCGCCTCGACCACCATCCATTCGCTTTCGCCAAGCCGCGCGTTCGAGCCGTAGCTATTGATGATCCCGCCATTGATCACCGTGGGATCGACCCCGCCCGCGTCGAGCAGCGCAGCGACCAGCGAGGTCGTGGTGGTCTTGCCGTGGGTCCCGGCCACCGCCACCGTGCGCTTGAGCCGCATCAGTTCGGCCAGCATTTCCGCGCGGCGGACCACCGGCACGCGATGTTCCAGCGCGGCGACCACTTCGGGATTGTCGCGCTTCACCGCGGTCGAGGTCACGACCACCGCCGCATCGCCAAGGTTTTCGGCGGCGTGGCCGATCATCACCTTGATCCCGCGCTTGCGCAGCCCGTCGACGACATAGCCTTCGGCAATGTCGCTGCCCTGGACGGTATAGCCCAGGTTCGCCATCACCTCGGCAATGCCGGACATGCCGATCCCGCCGATGCCGACGAAATGGATCGTGCCAATATCGGTGCCTACACCCTTCATCTTGCCGATCCCTATCCTGCTGCCGCCGCGCCGCCCATGACGGCGCCAGCCGCGGCTGCATCGGCCACGCGGATCACGTCCATCAATGGCGTGCCGCCAAAACTTTCCACCAGATCGGCCAGGTCGCGCACCGCGCCGGGCAAGCCGCAGTTCCACGCGGCATGGGCGGCGGTGGCCAGCGTTGCCGGCTGCATCGCGATCGCCTGGATCTGCTTGGCCAGTTCGGCGGCGGTGAAGCGGTCCTGCCGGATCATCCGCGCGCCGCCGGCGCGGGCCATGTCGCGGGTGTTGGCGGCCTGGTGATCGTCGGTCGCGATCGGCAGCGGCACCAGGATCGCCGGGCGGCCCACGGCGGTCAGCTCGGCAATGGTCGAAGCCCCGGCCCGGCCGATGAACAGGTGCGCATCGGCCAGCCGTTCGGCCATGTTCTCGAAATAGGTGCCAAGTTCGGCGGGAATGTCGTGCCCGGCATAGCGCGCGCGGACCGCTTCGATATCCTCGGGCCGGCATTGCTGGGTGACTTGCAGGCGGCTGCGCAGCGCGGGCGGCAGCATGGCCAGGCCATCTGGCACCACTTCGGACAGCACGCTGGCGCCCTGGCTGCCGCCGGTCACCAGCACGCGCAGCAGGCCTTCGGCGGAAAAGGCCGGGAACGGCTGTTCGCGCAGCGCCAGCACTTCAGCCCGCACCGGGTTGCCGACCAGGTGGACCTTATGCTGATGCTTGGGCGCCAGCCGGTCAACCTCGTGGTACGCGGTGGCAATCGCATCGACCCGCCCGGCGAGCAGACGGTTGACCCGGCCGAGCACGGCGTTCTGTTCGTGGATCACGCTGGGAATCTTGGCGCCGGTCGCCGCCCACAGCGCCGGGAAGGCCGGATAGCCGCCAAAGCCGATCACGCAGCTGGGCTGGAAGCTTTCGAACAGGCGCAGCGCCATGCGCCGCCCCTCCAGGATCGCCTCGATCCCCTTGGGCCAGTGCAGCGGGTTCTTGCCGATCCGCCCGGCGGGCAGGACGTGGGTAACGAGGCTGGCCGGCTTGCCCGGCAGCTTGGCCCCGCGCGCATCGGTGATCAGCGCGACATGGTGGCCGCGCGCTTCCAGTTCCACCGCCAGGGCGAAGGCCGGGATCAGGTGCCCGCCGGTGCCCCCGGCGGCCAGGACGTAATGGCGCGCGACGCTCATTTGCGGGCTCCGGGCATGGTCTGGCCCAATTGGCGCAGGCGGAACCGCTCACGCTCGATGAAGGGGTTGCGGCGCGTGATCGCAAGCAGGAAGCCCACGCCCAGGCACAGCGCGATAGTGGACGAACCACCGTAGGAAATGAGCGGCAAGGTCATGCCCTTGGACGGAAAGAGTTGCAGGTTGACGAGGATGTTGATGAACGCCTGCCCGCCCAGCTGGGCAATCAGCCCGGCGGCGGCCAGCGTGGTGAACAGGTCTTCCTCGTCCAGCAGGCGCAGCAGCACGCGCAGCACGATCGCCAGGTAGATCAGCACGATCAGGCCGCAGACCAGCAGGCCGAATTCCTCACCAATGACCGAGAAGATATAGTCGGTGTGCGCTTCGGGCAGACCCAGCTTGCGCGTGCCCAGCCACAGGCCGCTGCCGGTCCAGCCGCCGGCCAGCAAGGTGCGCTGCGCCAGGTCGACCTGGTCGAACTGGGTGCCGCCGCCCAGAAACGCGTCGATGCGGTGGCGGGCATTGTCATAGAACACATAGGCCGCGACCACCGCCGCCACCGCCGCCGCGCCCAGCGCCAGAATGCGCTTCACGTCGATCCCGCTCATCAGCACCAGCACGCAGCACACGCCCGCGAACAGCACCGCCGAACCGAAATCGGGTTGCAGCATCAACAGTCCGCAGACCAGCCCCATCATGCCCCAGGCCATCGGCACGACCGGCAGGTTGGGATCGCGCACCCGCCACGACAGCACCCAGGCCAGGCAGATCGCATAGGCAGGCTTGAGGAATTCGCTTGGCTGAAGCGACATGCCCAGATTGAGCCAGCGCTTCGCCCCGTTCACCGTGGTGCCGATCACCGGCACCAGCAGCAGCCCGATCAGCATGGCAAAGCCCAGCACGATGCCTGCGCGGCGTGCCATGTCGCGCGGCAGCGTCGATGCGGCGAACATCGCGATCAACCCCAGCAGCTGGAAACGGATGTGCAGGTAGAAGAAGTGCAGGTCATCCAGCTTGACCGCGGCGGTCGACAGGCGCCGGGCGCTGGCCGGGCTGGCCGCCGCGACGGCGGCCGTGCCGATCGCCATCAGCGCCAGCACCAGGGTCAGCAGTACGCGGTCGATCTCGCGCCACCAGATCGCGAATTCGCTGCGGCGGTTGCGGCGCAGGCGCTGGTGCTGCGCGGCATCGGCGGGGATCCGGCCGGCGCGCGGCACATAGGGCGGATGGGTGGCCATCAGTTCGCTCCTCCCCCAGCGAGCGGCTCGTCGCCATCGGGATGGGCCAGCGCCTCGACGATCTGACGGAAACTGTCGCCGCGCGCCTCATAGTCGCGGAACTGGTCAAAGCTGGCGCAGGCCGGGCTGAGCAGGACCACGTCGCCGGGATGGGCGGCTTCCATCGCCTGGCGGATCGCCTCGCACATCATCTCGCTGCGGCGCACCGGCATGTGCGGGGACAAGAGCTCGGCAAAGCGCGGCCCGGCATCGCCGATGGTATAGGCCGCGGCAACGTTGCCGAACCAAGGCTCGCACTCGTCCAGCCGATCACCCTTGGGCAGGCCGCCGACGATCCAGTGGATGCGGCGCTGCGGCGCGGGCGGAAAGGCGGCCAGCGCCGGCGCGGTGCTGGCCGGGTTGGTCGCCTTGCTGTCGTTGATGAACATCACGCCGTTCACATCGGCAACGCGTTCCATGCGGTGCGGCAGGCCGCGAAAGCTGGCCAGCGCCGGGCGCCACTGCATCGCGGTCAGCCCCAGCGCTTCGGCAATAGCGACGGCAACGGCGGCGTTCTGCAGGTTGTGCGGCCCTTGCAGGCTGGGCCAGTCGGCCTGGAGCGCGGCAAGGTCGGCCCCATCGACCGAGCGGACCCGGCTGGCTTCGCGCCGCGCGGCCTCACGCTGGGCCACGGCGCGGGTTTCGCCGTCACCCACGCCGAACACCGCGAACTGATCGGCGCGCTGCATTTCGAACAGCCGCGCCTTGGACGCGGCATAGGCTTCGAACCCGGCATAGCGATCAAGATGATCGGGCGTGATGTTAAGCAACGCGGCCACTTCGCATTGCAAGCTGTGGGTCAGGTCGATCTGGTAGCTCGACAGTTCGAGCACATAGACCCCGCCCGCCGACAGCGGGCTTTGCGACAGCACCGGCAGCCCGATGTTGCCACCCATCCGCACCGGCAGGGCGGCCGATTGCAGGATGTGGTGGACCAGCGCCGTGGTGGTCGACTTGCCATTGGTGCCGGTGATCCCGACCACGCGGTGCGCCGGCAGGCTGGGCCGGGCCAGCGCGAACAGTTCGATGTCGCCGATCACCGGCACGCCGTAACGCGCGGCGGCTTCGGCGATGGGGTGAGTGTTGAGCGGCACACCGGGCGAGACGACCACCCCATCGTAACCGGTCAGATCGGCCGTTACCGGATCGGCCAGGTCAACCCGGCCTTCCAGCTTGCGGCGCGGTTCCTCGCGGCTGTCCCAGGCCATGACCTGCGCCCCGCCCGCCAGGAGGCTTTCCACCGCGGCCAGCCCCGAACGGGCCAGGCCGAGGACGGCAAAGCGCTGTCCGGCAAAGGCGGTGGACGTGATCATCGCAGCTTCAGCGTCGATAGGCCGATCAGGGCCAGCACGATCGAGACGATCCAAAAGCGGATCACCACGGTCGATTCCTTCCAGCCAAGCTGTTCGAAGTGGTGGTGGATCGGGGCCATCTTGAACACCCGTTTGCCGGTGCGCTTGTAGACCGCGACCTGGATGATCACCGAGACGGCTTCCATCACGAACAGCCCGCCGACGATTGCCAGCACGATTTCGTGATGCGCCGCCACCGCGATCGCCCCCAGCGCGCCGCCCAGCGCGAGGCTGCCGGTATCGCCCATGAACACCGCCGCCGGCGGCGCGTTGAACCACAGGAAGGCCAGGCACGCGCCCATGATCCCGGCGCACAGGATCGCCAGTTCACCCGCGCGCGGGACGTGCGGAATGCCCAGGTAATGCGCAAAGTCGGCGCGCCCGGCCAGATAGGCGATAATCGCGAAGGCCCCGGCGGCAATCACCACCGGCATGGTCGCCAGCCCGTCCAGCCCGTCGGTCAGGTTCACCGCGTTGCCCGCACCGACCATCACGATCGCGGCAAAGACATAGTAGAACGGCCCCAGCGGGATGTAGCGGCCCGACAGGAACGGGACGTACAGGTTGGTGTTGATCTGGCTGACGATGATCCAGGCCGCGACGCCCGCGACGGCGAATTCGGCCAGCAGGCGGACCCGCCCGGAAACCCCGGCAGTGCTGCGCTTCTTGACCTTGTCGTAATCGTCCATGAACCCGATCAGGCCGAACCCGCCGGTCACCGCCAGGCAGGCCCAGACCAGCGGGCTGGACAGGTCCATCCACAGCAGCATCGAGACGACCAGCGCGATCAGGATCATCAGCCCGCCCATGGTCGGGGTGCCGCGCTTGGCCAGGTGGGTCTGCGGCCCATCCTCGCGGATCGGCTGGCCCTTGCCCTGGCGCACGCGCAGCATGTTGATGAAGCGCGGGCCGATGATCAGGCCGATCACCAGCGCCGTCATCAGCGCGGCGCCCGCGCGGAAGGTCTGGTAGCGAATAAGGTTCGCCAGACCCTCGAAGTGGAAATACTGCGCGATCAGGTACAGCATTGCCTGACGCTATTCCTTGTTCTGTGCGGCAAGCGCGGCGACCACAGCCCCCAGACCCACCGAGTTCGACCCCTTGACGAGGATCGCGTCGCCGCCTTCCACGCCCAGTTCCCGCAGCGCCTGCAGCGCAGCCGTTGCATTAGGGCAATGCGCGAAGGGCAGCGCCTTGCCAAGCGGTCCGGCAGCGCCTTTCCCCAGTTCGTCAGCCAGCGCACGCATCTCGTCGCCCACCAGGATCAACTGATCGACCCCGGCCGCCGCGATCGGGCCGGCCAGTTCGGCGTGGAACGCCGGGCCGTGCTCCCCAAGTTCCTTCATCGCCCCCAGCACGGCAACGCGGCGCTTGGCCGGCGTCACGCCCAGCTGCGCCAGAGTGGCCCGCATCGACGCGGGATTGGCGTTGTAGCTTTCATCGATCAGCAGCGCGGTGCCGCCATCGCGGGTCTTGAGGGTGTGGCGCTCGCCCCGGCCCTTCAGCCCTTCCAGTTCCGCCAGCGCCAGCCCGGCCGCGCCCAGATCGCCGCCCACGGCGCGCACGGCGGCCATCACCGCCAGCGAATTGGTCACCCAGTGTTCGCCCGGCGCGGCCACGGTGTAGCACAGCCGCCGGTCGCCCAGATCAGCCGTGACCAGCGAGCCGCCGCCCGGCGCGGGCACGGCATCCAGCAGCCGGACCGCCGAACCGACCGCCCGGCCGAACGAGATGACCTGCGCGCCCACCGCGCGGGCAGCGGCCAGCAGGCGCGGATAGTGCGGGCTGTCGGACGGGATCACGGCAATCCCGCCGGGTTCCAGCCCGGCGAAGATTTCGGCCTTGGCATCGGCAATCGCCGCTTCGCTGCCCAGGTTCTCGATATGCGCGGGGGCGATGGTGGTGATCACCGCCACGTGCGGGCGGACCAGCGCGGTCAGCCCGGCGATTTCGCCCGCGTGGTTCATCCCCATTTCGAAAATGCCATAGCGGCTGCGCGCGGGCATCCGCGCCAGGCTGAGCGGCACGCCGATGTGGTTGTTGTAGCTTTTGACGCTGCGATGCGCCTTGCCCCGGCTCGACCGGTCGAGCGCGGCGAAGATCGCTTCCTTGACCCCGGTCTTGCCGACCGATCCGGTCACCCCGATGATCTTCGCGTCAACCCGCGCGCGCGCCGCCTTGGCCAGCGCGATCAGCGCCTGGGTGGTGTCTTCGACCAGCACGTGCGGGCCTTCGACCGGGCGGTCGACGATTGCGGCAGCCGCGCCCTTGGCAAAGGCCATGGGGACGAACTTGTGGCCGTCCATCGCCTCGCCCTGGAGCGCAAAGAACAGGTCGCCCTCGGTCACGTCGCGGCTGTCGATGTCGGCTCCGGCCACCTGGAAGAAGGTGCTGGCCTGGCCGCCCGTCGCCCGCGCGATGCTGCCCGCATCCCACAGCGCCAGCGGCAGCGCATCATCGGCTTCGATCGGCCAATCAAGGATCCGGACGACGGCATTCATGCGGCGCACTCCCTCGCTACGGCCACGTCATCGAACGGCAGCACCCGGCAATTCTCGCCGGCGCCCACGATCTGGCCCTGTTCATGTCCCTTGCCGGCCACCAGCACGATGTCGGCCTTGCCCGCTTCGGCAATCGCGGCGGCAATCGCGGCGCGGCGGTCGCCCACTTCGCGCAGCACGCCATTGCCGCCCGCCAGCACCGCGGCGCGGATCGCGGCGGCTTCTTCGCCGCGCGGGTTGTCATCAGTAACGATACCCAGGTCGGCCTGCTCGGCCACGACCCGGCCCATCGGCGCGCGCTTGCCGCTGTCGCGGTCGCCGCCGGCGCCGAACACCACGATCAGGCGGCCCGCGCAGTGCGGGCGCAGCGCGGCAATCGCAGCTTCCAGCGCATCGGGGGTATGCGCGTAATCGACATAGACCGGCGCCCCGCCGCGGCTGATCGCGGCGCGCTCCAGCCGTCCGCGCACCGGCTGCAGCCGGGCCAGCGCATCCAGCGTCTGCGCCCCGGCGCCGCCGCTGGCGATCACCAGCCCGGCGGACACCAGCGCATTGGCGGCCTGGTAGGCGCCGATCAGCGGCAGGTTCACCTTGCGCGGCTGGCCTTGCCATTCCAGTTCCAGCGTCTGGCCAAGCTGGGTCGGCGTCCGGCCGGTCAGGCGGATCCCGTCCGCCCCGGCGCGCGCGCCCACGCCCAGCAGCTTCAGCCCGCGCCGCGCGGCATGGCCCACCGCGCGGTCCGACCATTCATCGTCGGTCCAGACCACCGCCGTGCCATCGGCATCGACCACTTCATCAAACAGCCGCATCTTGGCCGCGAAGTAATCGTCCATGTCGGCATGGTAATCGAGGTGGTCGCGCGACAGGTTGGTGAAGGCCCCGGCCACCACCCGCAGCCCCTCGTTGCGATACTGCGACAGGCCGTGGCTCGACGCTTCATAGGCGACATGGGTCACCCCTTCGCGCGCCAGTCCCGCCATGTTGGCGAGGAAAGTGACGATGTCCGGCGTGGTCAGCCCGGTGGAGACGCTTTCATCGCTGGTCGTCACCCCCAGCGTGCCGATCGAGGCGGCGCGGTGGCCAGCCATGCGCCACAGCTGGCGGACCATTTCGACGGTCGAGGTCTTGCCGTTGGTCCCCGTCACCGCGACCACGCAGGCCGGGACCGGGGTGAAGAACTGCGCCGCCAGCCGGGCAAAGGCCTGGCGCGGATTGTCCGCCGCGATGTGCAGCGCGCCTTCGACCCGGGCTTCGGGCCGGGCGACCACGGCGATCGCCCCGGCGGCGACGGCGGCAGGAATGAATTGCTCGCCGTTCACGGTCGCGCCCTGGAACGCGCCGAATACGCAGCCCTTGGCAACCTTGCGGTTGTCGATGGCAAAACCGGTGACCTGCGCGTCACCGCTGCCCGGCAGGGTCAGCCCCGCGCGTTCGGCCAGGATGGCAAGCTTCATTCGCCTTCTCCGCTGCTCACCAGCGGGGCAATGTCGGTGATGTCCACATCACGCGTCGCATCCGGCATGATGCCCAGCAGCGGGCCGATCCGGGGCACCACGCGGCCGACCACCGGGGCGGCGTTCCACGCGGCGGTGCGCTGGCCGGACGTCGCCTGGGTGCCCTGCGGTTCGTCCAGCATGGTGATCACGACATAGCGCGGGCGGTCCATCGGAAAAGCGGCGGCAAAGGTCGCCACCAGGTTGGAACGCTGGTAACCGCCCACCCCCGGCTTTTCAGCCGAGCCGGTCTTGCCGCCCACGCGGTAGCCGGCGGCATTGGCCTTGCGGCCGGTGCCGACGTCGACGATCATCCGCAGCAACTGGCGCATCCGCGCGCTGGTGCTGGCCTTGAACACGCGGCGCCCCGCCACTTCGGTGCCTGGCTGGATCTTCTGCAGCGTGGCCGGACGCCAGATACCGCCGTTGACCAGCGCGGCATAGGCACTGGCCAGGTGCAGCGGGGTCACCGCGATGCCGTGACCATAGGACACGGTCATGGTGGTAATCCGGCTCCAGTCGCCCTTGGGCCACAGCGGAAAACCACGCGCGGGCAGTTCCACCTTGGCGCGGTCGTTCATGCCCAGCGCTTCCATCGTGGCCTTCAGCCGCGCCCCGCCCAATTCATCGGCAATCTGCGCGGTGACGATGTTGGACGAATGGACCAGCGCTTCGGGCACGTTCAGCGAAGCGCCGAAGCTGTGGCTGTCGCGGATGTGAAAGCCGCCGATTTCCAGCGGACGGTTCGATTGGTAGCGGCGCGACAGATCGGACACGGTGCCCGCGTCGATCGCGGCGGCGACCGAGATCGGCTTGAAGGTGGAACCCAATTCGTAGACCTGGTTGGTCACCCGGTTGAAGATGTTCGCTTCACCCGTGCGGTCAATCAGGTTGGGATTGAACGAAGGCAGCGAGGCGAGCGCCAGCACTTCGCCGGTATCGACGTCGAGCACGATCCCGGCCGCGCCCTTGGCGGCACTGTCGGCCATGCCCTTGGCCAGTTCGTCTTCCAGCGCGCCCTGCACGCGGGTGTCGATCGACAGCACGGCGGGGGTGCCGCGCGTCGCCTCGTCGGTCAGGCGCTGGTCGAACACTTCTTCCATGCCGACCCGGCCCTTGCCGTCGGCGCCGACGAAGCCCAGCACGTGGGCCCCCATCGAGCCTTGCGGATAAAACCGTTCCAGCTCGCGCGGGAATTCCAGCGCCGGTTCGCCCAGCGCGTGGATCTTGTTGGCATCCTCGGGCAGGATGCGGCGGCGCAGGTAGCCCGGGCGGCCATCGGCCAGCCGCGCGGCCAGGGCCTTTTCGTCCATGTCGGGGAAAATCTTGACCAGCGCGGCGGCCACTTCGCGCGGCGAATGGACCAGCGGCGTGCCGTCATCGCCCAGCGCGGCCGGGTTGTACCACAGCGAATAGGCCGGAAAGGCGCGTGCCAGCGTCACCCCGTTGCGATCGACAATGTCGCCGCGCGACGGCAGCAGCGCCGCAAAGGCATCGGCCCTGGCCGGCTGTCCTTCGAACGCGCCCAGGAACAGGATGCGCAGCACGGCCACCATGGCGACGAAGCCAAACGCCAGCGCGACCCAGATCACGCGCCACTTGGCCATCAGCAGCGTGCGCTGCCGCACGTTGACAAGTTCGCCCCGGCCAGATGAAATCACGGTCGAGACGGCCGCCCGGTTCATTCGGTCGCAACTCCCGATCCGACCTGGCTGAGCCGGTCGCGCAGGGTGGCGGCGGTCACCGGCTTGCGAGCCCCGTCGCGCGGCACTTCGGCGGCCATGGCCTTGCCGCTCAGCGGCGAAACCATCGCCGGCAGCACGCTGACATCGCTGACCCCGGCGGCGCTGGCCACGCGGATCGGGCTGGGCGCATCGGCGCTGCGCGGCTTGCCCAGCGCGGCGAGCTGGCGCTCCCCTTCCAGATACTGCCCGGCGGTCGGCGCCTGGTAGCCGAATTCGACGTCGTTGAGCGACTTCAGCTGCTGCTGGTTGGCGCGGGTTTCGAATTCGGTTTCAAGCAGCAGCTTGTCCTGCTTGACCGCAACGATCTGCCGCTCGGCCAGGCGGACCTGGCTTTTCACCGCGTTAACCCGAAAGGTCAGCGCAACCAGCATGGCAAAACAGACGATCAGCAGGGCGGCCCAGCCGATCGAACGCAAACGGTCACGAGTCAGGTTCATGCTGCCCTCCTGTCGCGCGGAGCTTCATCGGTACGGGTGGCGGCGCGCAGCGTGGCCGAGCGCGCACGGGGATTGCGGGCCAGTTCCGCCTCGGACGGGCGCACCGCCTTGGCGACCTGGGCAAAGGTCGGCGCGGCGGCCCGCGCAGCAACCGGGACATGGCGGCTGGCATTGGCCACGGCGCCGCTGGCTTCGCGCAGGAACTGTTTGACGATCCGGTCTTCCAGGCTGTGGAAGCTGACCACGGCCAGCTTGCCCCCGGCGCGCAGCAGCTGCTCGGCGGCGTCAAGCGCGCTGTCCAGTTCCTCCAGCTCGGCGTTCACGTGAATGCGGATCGCCTGAAAGCTGCGGGTGGCGGGATCCTTGGGCGCGCCGGGGCGATGGCCCAGCGCCTTGCGCACCACCTGGGCCAGCTGCCCGGTGGTGGTCAGCGGCCGCGCCGCGACGATCGCGCGGGCCACCCGGCGCGACTGGCGTTCCTCGCCGTACTGGAACAAAACGTCGGCAATTTCGGCTTCGGCGGCGGTGTTGAGGAAATCGGCCGCGCTCGGCCCGTCCTGACCCATGCGCATGTCGAGCGGACCGTCGCTGGCAAAGGCGAAGCCGCGCTCGGCCTGATCCAGCTGCATCGAGGAGACGCCGATGTCCATCACCACGCCGTCGACCTGCGCCACGCCCGCTTCGGCCAGGGCCGCGACCATTTCCGAAAAGCGGCGCGGGTGCAGCACCAGGCGGGGCGGCTGCTCCTGCGTTTCGGGCCACTGGCGGCCAGCGGCAATCGCATCGGGATCGCGGTCAAAGGCGTGGACCTGCGCCCCGGCGTCAAGCAGGCGGCGGGTATAGCCGCCCGCGCCGAAAGTGGCATCGACGATCACCGCACCCGGACGCGGTTCCAGCGCGGCGATCACTTCGTCCAGCAGGACCGGGATGTGCGGGGCGGCGGCGGTCACTTGCGCGCCTTTCCGGCCATGGCCTGGGCTTCGAGATCACGGCAGGCTTCCTGCGCGTCTTCCCAGCCCTCGCCCAGCTTGGCCAGTTCCTCGGGGTTCCAGATCGTGAACTGCAGCCCGCCGCCCTGGAAGAAGGCGCGGTCGACGATGTTGCCCAGCTTGAAATAGCGTTCCGGCAGGACGAAGCGGCCACTATCGTCGAACGGCACGCGGGCAAAGCCGTACATCTGGTTGGCGCGCAGTTCGCGGTCGAAGTCCTGCCCGCGCTCGATCGCGTTACGCTCCAGCTTGTCCAGCTCGGCTTCGAACATGTCGACGCGGCCCAGACCAAAGGCGGTCAGGCACTTCCAGCGGGGATGCTTGGCCAGGCACAGCACGCGCTCGCCCATGCCGGAATCGCGCACGGCCTTGCGGAAGTCGGGGGGCAGCACAAAGCGGCCCTTCTCGCCAAGCAGCGAGAAGCCCTGTCCGCTATAGTTGATCGGCCTTGCCGCCTCCACAACCTGCCCCGCCTCATGCCGGGAGAGCCCCGGACCCCTAGAAAAATCTTCCCCGTCCCGGCCGCGCGCCCTCGCGTCCGGTCCACCCCTGAATCGGGATGCGACGGTGAACATCCATGTCGATGGAACGATTTCTTAACCCTGTGTCCGGCGGGATGAAAGGGGTTTTTGCGGGAATTCACGGGATAACTCGGTAAATATATGATTTAGCTTGTTTTGATTCATGCAATTAGGGATCGGATCGTGGCTTCTCTCCACCGAACCAACTACGGAATTTCAATGGTTTAGCGCACGACTCCAGGGCAGCCTCCCGGGCTGTCCCGCGTGATCCCCAAATGTCGTGAAATCAGCGTGCGGCGAAGGCCGCATCAAGCAGCATGGCCAGCGCCTTGCGCCGCGCCCCGTCAGGATCCTGGGCATCGAGCACGGCGGCGTCGGCCAGAGCGACCACGCGCCCCCGGCCAATTGCGCAGGTCACCGCCAGCCCATCGCCCCACAAGCGGCAATGGCCCTGCCCCGGGCTCGCCCAATGCCCGGCAAGGTTGGTCGGCACTGAAGTGCCCAGCACATCGACGCGGCGTTCGCCAAACGGCTGGCCATCATCGATCCGCAGTTCCAGTCCCCAACGCTTCAGGATCGGGCTGAGCAGTACCACCGCCTGCGGCCGGCGCGGATCGCCCACGGCAAAGGCGCTTTCGGCGGTCAGCGCCGGATCGGCGAGCAACAACAGCTGCCCCCCACCCCGCACCCAGTCATCCAGCGCAACGTTTTCCGCTGGCCCCAGCGGGCGCGGCTGGGCGATCACCAGTCGGCGCAGGCGCGCCAGTTGGCCCGGCCCGTCCGGCCCGCCCAATGTGTCGAGCGCGGCGATCGGCCCGCGCCGCGCCAGTTCGGCCCGCGCCCAGTGCGGTTCCTGCCGCTGGTCGAGCAGCCCGGCCACATCGGCGCTTTCGTTCCACAGGATCGGCAGGGTGGTGAACAGGCCGACCGGCGGCGCCTCGCCGCGCTGCATCGCGCGGCCGATCACCGCCAGCCCCGCGACCAGCAGGACCAGCAGCAACAGTCCCAGCCAGAGCCGACTGCGGTTAATTCTGGGGCGCTCCGCCAGTGGCAGGCGGCTTGGCATCAGCACTGGCCGAAGCCGACGGCACCACGCCCGCATCGGCCAGCGGATCGCCCTTGCCGGTGGGCGAAGCCGACGCAGTGGTGCTGGGTGCCTGGTTGGCAGCCTCTGCCTTGAGCGCGCGTTCGTTGATGATGTCTGCCAGGCCCACGATCAGCAGGATCGCGGCCAGCCCGAACAGCCCGGTCTGCAGGCGCTGCACCGCCTGAGCGCGCAATTCGCGCGCGCTGGGCGGCGCAAAGTGCTGCGGCGCGGAAAGCGGTTCAAGAACCCTGCGTGGCGGTTCGCTAGCCATCTGACCGGCAATATAGGAACTTAAGCCAGCCAGGGGAAGACCGGCAGATCCTTGGCCCGCAGCCATTCGGCATTGTAGAGCGTGGAGAGGTAGCGGAAGCCGGTATCGCACAGGATCGTCACCACCCGCGCATCCTCGCGTCCTTCGGCCACTAGCTGGCGGCCCAGTTCCACCGCCCCGGCCACGTTGATGCCCGATGACAGCCCCAGGCACAGCCCTTCCTCGCGCAGCAGGCGGCGGACCCATTCCAGCCCTTCCTCGTCGGAAATGCGGAACTGGATGTCGATCGGCGCGCCTTCGAGATTGGCAGTGATCCGGCCCTGCCCGATCCCTTCGGCGACCGAAGTGCCTTCGGCCTTGAGCTCGCCGTGGGCATAATAGTTGTACAGCGCCGCGCCGTGCGGATCGGTCAGCGCAATGCGGATGTTCTCGTCAAACGCCTTGAGGCCAAGGCCCACCCCGGCAATCGTCCCGCCAGTGCCCGCGGCACAGGTAAAGCCATCGATCCGTCCGCCCATCTGCTCCCAGATTTCAGGCGCGGTGCTTTCGATATGGGCCTTGCGGTTGGCGATGTTGTCGAACTGGTTCGCCCAGACCGCGCCTTCGGTTTCCTCGGCCAGACGGCGCGAGGTGTGGACGAAGTGGCCCGGATTGGAAAACGGCGCGGCCGGGACCAGCACCAGCTCCGCCCCCAGCGCGCGCAGCGTGTCCATCTTCTCGCGGCTTTGCGTTTCGGGCATGACGATGACCGTGCTGTAGCCCAGCGCATTGCCGACCAGCGCCAGCCCGATCCCGGTGTTGCCTGCCGTGCCCTCGACAATCGTCCCGCCGGGCTTCAGCGCGCCGCGCGCTTCGGCATCGCGCACGATCCACAGCGCGGCGCGGTCCTTGACCGAGGCACCGGGGTTGGCGAATTCGCACTTGCCCCACACTTCGCAGCCAGCCGCTTCGCTGGGTCCTTCAAGCAGGACGAGCGGGGTGTTGCCGATCAGGTCGAGCGTGTTGGTCTGGACAAGTGCAGTCATGTCGCAACAGCTAGGTGCACGAACGCCCAAGCGCAATGGATTTGCACTTGGGCGCGGTAAAGCTGAAGTGGGGGACAGGCCCCCACCCCTATCAATCTTCGGCGGCGATACGGACCTTCAGGCCGTCGAGCGCATCGTTGATGTGCAGCTGGCACGACAGACGCGAATTGGCTTCGCGGTGATCCGAGCTGTCGAGCAGGTCGTTTTCGTCTTCGCTCATCGGCTCCAGCTTGTCGGCCCAGGTGCCATCAACCACCACATGGCAGGTGGCGCAGCTGCAGCAGCCGCCGCACAGCGCCAGCATTTCGTCAAAACCCGCGTCGCGGATCGCTTCCATAACCGACAGGCCCGATGCGACATCGACAGCCTTTTCTTCACCCGCGCGATTGACGATAACCAGCTTCGGCATGTGCAAGATCCTCCGAGTGCGCGCCCTATCCGCGCTTTGCGGCGGCTGCTACTGTTTCGCCCACATTTTGGCAACAGGTGTGTGATGGGTCTTTCCGCTACGGCAATCAAACAGGGTCTCGACGCGGTCGCGGGGATCGAACCGGGCATCGCCCGCGCGCTGGCCGTGGCCGGCTATCCCGAGCCCCGCATCCGCGAGCGCGGCCACGCAACCATGATGCGCACCATCGTGGGCCAGCAGGTCAGCGTCGCCGCCGCCGCATCGATGTGGCGCAAGTTCGAGGCCTTTGCTGGTGCCGATCCCGATCCGCACCGCGTGCTGGACGCCGATTTCGACACCCTGCGCGCCTGCGGCCTGTCGCGCCAGAAGCAGGGCTACATGCGCTCACTGTGCGAGCTGGTGGTTTCGGGCGGGCTCGATTTCGATGCCCTGCCCGCCGATGACGAAGCCGCGATCGCGCTGCTGACCCAGATCAAGGGCATCGGCCGCTGGTCGGCCGAAATCTACTTGTTGTTCGCCGAGGGCCGTCCCGACATCTGGCCCGCCGGAGACCTGGCGGTGCAGGCGGGGCTCGCCAAACTGCTGGACCTGCCCGAGCGCCCCAGCGAAAAGGTCACCCGCCAATTGGCCGAGGCCTGGCGGCCGCACCGCGGCGCCACCGCGATTTTCACCTGGCATTGCTATAACAACCCGGCCCTGTAAGCAGTGCTGACAGCAATGTAAGCACGATTCGGGAGGGGCCTGTGGCGAGCCACAAGACGATTTTCATCACCGGCGGGGCATCGGGGATCGGCCGCGCCGTAGCGCAGAAATTCGGCCGCGAAGGCTGGTTCGTGGGACTGGCCGACATCAACGAAAGCGGGATGAAGGAAACCGCCGCCCTGCTGCCGGCTGGCAAGAGCAGCGTGCACAAGCTGGACGTGCGCGACCGCGAGGCATGGGACGCGGCGCTGGAGGCCTGCGCTGCGGCGAGCGGCGGGAAAATCGACGTAGTGTTCAACAACGCCGGCATCCCCATCGGCGGCGCGCTGATCGATTGCACCACCGCCGAAATCGACCGCACGGTCGATATCAACATGAAGGGCGTGCTCTATGGCGCGCAGGCGGCGCACAAGTGGCTGAAGGCCAGCGCGCCGGGTTCCTGCCTGCTGAGCACCGCCAGCGCGGCGGGGATCTATGGCTCGCCCGGCGCGTCGGTCTATGCCGCGACCAAGTTCGGCGTGCGCGCGCTGACCGAGGCGCTGGACGGCGAATGGTATGCCGACGGGATCAAGGTGGCCGACCTGATGCCCGGCTTCATCGACACCCCCTTGCTCGACATCACCCCCAACAAGGCGACCAACCAGCCGATCCGCGACCGCGTGGCCGAAAGCGGGCTGGAACTGACCCCGGTGGCCGATGTCGCCCAGACGGCCTGGGACGCGGTCCACGGCGACAAGCTGCACAACCTGGTCGGCAAAACCGCCCGCTCGGTCAGCTTCGCGGCGCGGTGGATGCCCGGCACCCTGCGCAAGCGGATGCGCACCGGCTTTCGCGCCCTGGGCGACTAGGCGTAGGCGGCGATAGCCCGCACCATCGCCGCATCGCGCGCCGACAGGCCATCGGCGTCGTGCGTGGTCAGGGTAATTTCGACCCGGTTGTAGACGTTGAACCATTCGGGATGGTGGTCGGCCTTGTCGGCATAGAGCGCGACGCGAGTCATGAAACCGAAGGCCGCGTTGAAATCGGCAAAGGTGAAGGTCCGTTCCAGCGCCTTGCCATCGGCACGCAGCCGCCATTCGGGCGCCTGCGCCAGCAGGGCGTCAAGTTCGGCTTGGGTCAGGCGGGGAATGGTCACGGGGCATGCTCTCCTTGGCAGGCGGACAGCTTTCCCCTATCGCGCCGTGCCATGCAAGAGTGCCGCCTGACAGCTTCGGACATTGCCTGCCGCAAGGGCGACCGGCTGCTGTTCGCGCGCCTGTCGTTCGCGCTGGCCCCGGGGCAGGCCCTGCAGCTGACCGGATCGAACGGCATCGGCAAGAGCAGCCTGATGCGGATCCTGGCGGGACTGGCCCCGGCCTTCGCCGGCACGGTGGAACGCGTGGGCACGGTGGCGCTGGTGGACGAGCGCCCGGCGCTTGACCCGCACCAGCCGCTGGGCGCGGCGCTGGCCTTCTGGCGGCGGATCGACGGGCCGGGCGATGCGCAGCTGGCACGGCTTGGCATCGCCGGGCTGGAGGATGTGCCGGTGCGTTACCTGTCGACCGGACAGAAAAAGCGCGCCGCGCTCGCCCGCCTGCTCGGCCAGGAAGCGCCGCTGTGGCTGCTGGACGAACCGCTCAACGGCCTCGACACGCGAGGGGTGGCATTGGTGCAGGACCTGGCGGCGGAACACTGCCGCGCGGGCGGGATCTGCGTGATCGCCTCGCACCAGCCGTTCGCCCTGCCCGGCATGGCCCAGCTCGAACTCAGGGACTTCGCGGCATGAGCGGGCCGCTGTTCACTCTGCTCCGGCGCGACCTGGCGCAATTGCTGGCGGGCGGGCGGCGCGGCGGGGCCGTGCTGCCGGTGCTGTTCTTCCTTGCCGTGGCGATGCTCTATCCCTTTGCTGTCGGGCCGGACGCGCCGGTGCTGGCGCGGACCGGCGGCGGAGTGATCTGGGTCGCGGCCCTGCTCGCGGCGATCCTCCCGCTCGACCGCTTGATCGAGCCGGACCTCGAACTCGGCATGTTCGACCAGTGGGCGCTGCGCGGGATTTCGGAAGAACTGGTGGTCGCGGTGCGGGTGCTGGCCCACTGGCTCAGCTTCGGCCCGCCGCTGATGCTGGCCGCCCTGCCCGCCAGCGCACTGGTCGGGATCGATGGCGCGACCTTGCGCACGGTCGAGATCGGCCTGCTCGCGGGAACGCCGGGTCTGGCGGCGCTGGGCGTGATGGTCGCCGCGCTGACCGCCGGCCTGCGCGGCGGCGCCGCGCTGGGCGGCTTGCTGGTGATCCCGCTGGCCGTGCCCTTGCTGGTGTTCGGCGCGGGCAGCCTGGCCACGGGCGGCGCCTCGGGCATCGCGCTGACCGGCGCGGTCAGTCTGGTGCTGCTGGCCATCGCGCCGTTTGCCGCAGGAGCCGCGATCCGGGCGGGTCGCGGCTAAGCGTTTCTTGTCAGGTGCGCTGATCGCCTCCGCGATCAGCTTGGCCTGGCCGGCCTGCTCCCCCGGCCCGACCACCCGTTCAAGGTACCCTGTGGGTGGTCGGGCCGGGGGAGCGGGCCGGCCAGGCCAGGAAAAGCCGGATGGCCTTTCCGCACCACTCAATACGGCGGCTTGTGGAGGCCCTTGGGGCTTTCGGTGAAAATCTCGCAGCCCGTTTCGGTAATCCCGATCGAATGTTCGAACTGGGCGGACAGCGAACGGTCGCGCGTCACCGCGGTCCAGCCATCGTCCAGCATCTTCATCCCCGGCTTGCCCAGGTTGATCATCGGTTCGATGGTGAAGAACATCCCCGGCCGCAGTTCCGGGCCGGTCCCGGCGCGGGCGGCGTGGACCACTTCGGGCGCGTCATGGAACAGGCGGCCCAGGCCATGCCCGCAGAATTCGCGCACCACGCCGTAACGGTGACGTTCGGCGTGTTGCTGGATCGCGGCACCGATATCGCCCAGCCGCGCGCCGGGCCTGGCCTGTTCGATCCCGATCATCAGGCATTCGTAAGTCACGTCGACCAGCCGCCGCGCCTTGATCGGTACGTCGCCGACCAGGTACATCCGGCTGGAATCGCCGTGCCAGCCATCCAGCAGCGGGGTCACGTCGATATTGATGATGTCGCCGTCCTTCAGCACCCGGTCGCCCGGAATGCCGTGGCAGATGACCTGGTTGATCGAGGTGCAGCATGAATGCTGGAAGCCGCGATAGCCCATGGTCGCCGGCACGGCGCCGCCATCCAGCGTCATTTCGCGCACCAGGTCGTCGATCTGGCCGGTGGTCACCCCCGGCTGGACGAACGGCGCCAGCGCATCGAGGATTTCCGCCGCCAGCCGTCCGGCCTTGCGCATGCCTTCGAAAGCCGCCGGGCCGTGCAGCTTGATCGTGCCGTCGCGCAGCTGCACGTCGCCGTCTTCTACCGTCTGATACTGGGTCATGCCGCGCATATAGCGACTGCTTCGCAATAATGCGAGCCTTGCCGCAATGCGCGCGCCGGGTCTAAGGCTGGGGGATGAGCGACAAGCATGCCCTGATCCAGCCCGACAAGGGCCAGCCCGCCACCGCAATCCACCTTGTCGACAAGGCTGGTCTGTCCGACTTCATCAAGGGCCTGTCCGCCCCGCAGCGCGCCGCGCTGGCCGCGCAGAAGTTCGAAGGCGATGGCTATACCTATGCCATCCTGCCCGATGGCGATCACTGGCTGGTGGTGTCGGGCGTCGCCAATGTGAACAGCCTGTCGAGCTGGTGCATGGCCAAGCTGGCCGAAGTGCTGCCGCCCGGCACCTATCGCCGCGCCGGGGGCGAGCCGGGTCCGGCGCTCCATGGCTGGGTGACCGGCCAGTACAAGTTCGACCGCTACCGCTCCGACCCCGGCGAGGACGGGCCGCGCGTGCTGCTGACCAAGGATGTCGGCGCGATTGACGCCGCCCTGGCCGAGGCCGCCGCCACCGCGCTGGTGCGTGATCTGGTCAACACCCCAGCCGAAGACATGGGCCCCGCCCAGCTTGAGCATGAGGCGCAGTTGATCGCCAAGGCCCAAGGCGCGGAATTCAAGGTGACGCACGGCGACGCGCTGGAACGCGGCTTTCCGATGGTCCACGGCGTCGGCCGGGCGGCGGCGCGCAGCCATGCCCCGCGCATGATCGAGCTGCACTGGGGCGATCCAGCCCACCCGCGCATCGCGCTGGTCGGCAAAGGCGTGTGCTTCGATTCCGGCGGGCTGGACATCAAGCCCGGCGCCGGGATGCTGCTGATGAAGAAGGACATGGGCGGCGCGGCCCACGCGCTTGCCCTGGCCAAGCTGGTCATGCAGGCGCGGCTGAAAGTGCGGCTGCACCTGCTGATCCCGGCGGTGGAGAACGCGATTTCCGGCAATGCCTTTCGCCCCGGCGACGTGCTGCGCAGCCGCAAGGGGCTGACGGTGGAAATCGGCAACACCGATGCCGAAGGCCGCCTGGTGCTGGGCGATGCGCTGACCCGCGCGGGCGAGGAGAACCCCGAGCTCGTGATCGACTTCGCCACCCTGACCGGCGCGGCGCGCGTGGCCGTGGGGCCGGACCTGCCCGCCCTGTTCACCCGCCGCGACGAGACGGCGGACGAAATGCTCAAATGCGGCGCGGCGAGCGACGACAAGTGCTGGCGCCTGCCGCTGTTCGATGGCTACCGGGAATACCTGAAAAGCGACGTGGCCGACATTTCAAACAACAGCTCGAACGGCTTTGCCGGCGCCTCGGTCGCCGCGCTGTTCCTCGACCGCTTCCTGCCCGAAGGCGTGGACTGGGCGCATTTCGACACTTTCGCCTGGCGCCCGGCGGCCAAGCCCGGCCGGCCCAAGGGCGGCGACGCGCTGGGCCTGCGCGCGGCCTGGGGTCTGCTGAAGGGGCGGTATGGCGCGGCCTGAGCACGGCTGGCGCGGCGGCTGCGGCAATGATATGAAAGACGGCTAACTGTGGGGATCCGCACAATGAACACCTTTTCGCAGGGCCTGCTGGGCGCCCATCCGTCTGCCTGGCGCAAGCTGGTGTGGGGCGGCGCGGCCGCTGTAATGGCGATCCCCGTCACGCTGCGACTGACCGTGGCCGAAATGGCCTGGGACGGGTTCGATTTCGCCGTGTTCGGCGCGATGCTGTTGCTGGCCGGGCTGGCGTTTGAACTGGTCCTGCGCTTTGCCGGGGCGAGCATCTGGTCGGTGCTGGCAGCCCTCCTGTCAATCGGCGGGGCTTTCCTGATGGTCATGGCCAACCTGGCCGTCGGGATCGTCGGGAACGAAGGCAATCCGATCAACCTGGTGTTCTTCGCGCTGCTTGGCGCAGGCGCGCTCGGCGCCATCGCGGTGCGGCTGCGCGCGGCCGGGCTGGCCCGGGTGCTGACGCTGATGGCGGCCGGACAGGCGCTGCTGGGCATCGCCCTGGCGCTCGGCGGGATCGCCTATCTCCCGGTGTTCACGGCCGTGTTCGTCGCCATCTGGCTGGGGGCGGCGGCGCTGTTCCGCAAAGCCGCACGGCAGGCGGGCCAATGGATGGCTTGATAGCGGGGCCAACCGGCGCTAATCGCCCGGTCTTCGTATTCGAGGGGCACGCAGATTTGACCGCCAGCGCCATTCCGACCGGCCAGTTTTCCCTGTCGGGGCCAAGCGTAAAGCTTGACGCCGCGCACTGGCCCGTGCGCGGGGACCTGGCGCATGTCCGGCTGGCCGGCAAGGTGTTCGTGCCGCACTATGCCGTGCCGATGGAACGCGCGGTGGTGGCTGACGGCGCGCCGCTGCTGGCCGCGAACAAGGCCGATGCCGAGGTGCGCGAGCAGCTGGCCGGCGGCACCCTGTTCAACGTGCTCGACATTACCGGCGGCTGGGCCTGGGGCCAGGTCGGCGACGACGGGTTCGTCGGCTATCTGCCGGTCACGGCGCTGGAAGAACGACGAAGCTGACGCGGTAGCCGCGCCGGTGCGGGGCTGCCGCTGCTGATTGCCGCGTGATCCTGCCTGCCCGCCGCGCGAACTGGCGCCGGGCCACCGAACGAAAGTGATGCCATGCCGCACAAGGTCTTTATCGATGGCGCCGCCGGAACCACCGGCCTGGAAATTGTCGAGCGCCTGAGCCCTCGCAGCGAATTCGAGCTGATCGTGCTCGACGATGAACAGCGCAAGAGCGCGCAGGCCCGGCGCGATGCCTATCACGCCGCCGATTTCGCCGTGCTGTGCCTGCCCGATGATGCCGCGATCGAAGCGGTCGCCCTGGCCGAGGGCAGCGCGGTGCGGATCGTGGACGCCAGCAGCGCGCACCGCGTCGCTGCGGGCTGGACCTACGGCTTTCCCGAATTGACCGGGCGCGATGCCGTGGCCGCGGCCAGCCGCGTATCGAACCCGGGGTGCTATCCCACCGGGTTCATCGCCCTGCTCGCCCCGCTGGTCCGCGCCGGGCTGCTGCCCGCCGACTGGCCCTATACCTGCCACGCGGTGTCCGGCTATTCCGGCGGCGGCAAGGCGCTGATCGCCCGGTTCGAGGACGATACCGACATCGCCTTTCGCGACTATGGCATGACCATGGGGCACAAGCACGTGCCCGAAATGCGCCAGTATGCCGGGCTTGCCCATGCGCCGCTGTTCGCCCCGGCGGTGATCCCGGCGCATCGCGGCATGGTGGTCGAAGTGCCGCTGCACCTGTCGCTGATGGCAAAGTCCGCCCCGCCCCAGGCGCTGCACGATTGCCTGGCCGCGTTCTATGCCGGCAGCCGCGTAGTGACCGTCAGCGACGAGCTGCCCGACGAAGTGCTGCTGCGCCGCTCGATGCAACCCAGCGACCGGCTGGAACTGTTCGTCTATGGCGCCAAGGATGGCTCGCAGGCGCGGCTGGTCGCACGGCTCGACAACCTGGGCAAGGGGGCGAGCGGGGCTGCGGTGCAGAGCCTGAACCTGATGGCCGGGCTAGACGAGATCGCCGGACTGGCGCTCTAGCCAAGCGGCGCCCTGCCTATAAATTAGGCAGGGCCTGCCAAAAAAACAGGCAAGCACAGCGCGGCAAGCGCGAACAATTCTTAGTGTCGCGTGGCATCGCAAGCACCAAATGTTGCGATTCCGCCCTTTTCCGCGTGCCCGCAATCGCCTAGTGCCGGGATATCGCTGCTGGCACGATTCTTGATAGAGTGGTGGCGTGGCGTTTGGATCACCGGGCCGCGCGCAGAGCGGTTCCGGTTGAATGCGCAGGGGACAGGTAGACGTGAAAAAGATCGAAGCGATCATCAAGCCCTTCAAGCTCGACGAGGTGAAGGAAGCGCTGCACGAAGTGGGCGTGTCCGGCATCACCGTGACCGAAGCCAAGGGTTTTGGCCGCCAGAAGGGCCATACCGAGCTGTATCGCGGCGCCGAATACGTGGTCGACTTCCTGCCCAAGGTGAAGCTTGAAGTCGTGGTTCCCGACGCGCTGGCCGAACGCACGGTCGAAGCGATCGCCGGCGCGGCCCAGACCGGGCGCATCGGTGACGGCAAGATTTTCGTCATTCCCATCGAAAGCGCACTGCGCATCCGCACCGGGGAACGCGACGACGACGCAATCTGATCCGGCGCTGCCGGTCAGCCAACCATCCAACCATCAATCAGCAATGCCCCCGGGTCCGGGGTGCCAGGAAAGGCGAAAAATGAGCAAGGCCAAGGACATCATCAAGCGGATCAAGGAAGAAGAGATCGAATGGGTCGATCTGCGCTTCACTGACCCCAAGGGCAAGTGGCACCACCTGACCATGGTCTCGTCGGTGATGGGCGAGGACGAGCTGGAAGACGGCCTGATGTTCGACGGTTCGTCGATCGACGGCTGGAAGGCGATCAACGAATCCGACATGATCCTGAAGCCGGACCTGGATTCGGTCTACATCGATCCGTTCAGCGCCACCCCGATGATGATCATCACCTGCGACATCGTCGAACCCTCGACCGGCGACCTCTATGGCCGCGACCCGCGTTCAACCGCGAAGCGCGCCGAAGCCTACCTCAAGAGCACCGGCATCGGCGACACCGTCTATGTCGGCCCGGAAGCCGAATTCTTCGTCTTCGACGACGTGCGCTACTATGACGGCTACGATGGCAACGGCTTTAAGATCGACGACATCGAACTGCCGACCAATTCGAACACCAAGTACGAAGCCGGCAACCTCGGGCACCGCCCGCGCGCCAAGGGCGGCTACTTCCCGGTGGCCCCGGTCGACAGCCTGGTCGACGTGCGTGCGGAAATGGTCACCACCATGCTCGAAATGGGCCTGCCCTGCGACAAGCACCACCACGAAGTGGCCTCGGCGCAGCACGAACTGGGCATGACCTTCGGCACGCTGGTCGAAACCGCCGACCGCATGCAGGTCTACAAGTATGTCGTGCACCAGGTCGCCCAGGCCTATGGCAAGACCGCGACGTTCATGCCCAAGCCGATCATGAAGGACAACGGCTCGGGGATGCACACGCACATCTCGATCTGGAAGGAAGGCAAGCCGCTGTTCGCCGGTAACGGCTATGCCGGCCTGTCGGACATGTGCCTGTACTTCATCGGCGGCGTGATCAAGCACGCCAAGGCCCTGAACGCTTTCACCAACCCGACCACCAACAGCTACAAGCGCCTGGTCCCGGGTTACGAAGCGCCGGTGCTGCTGGCCTATTCGGCCCGCAACCGTTCGGCCTCGTGCCGCATTCCGTACGGCGCGGGCGACAAGGCGAAGCGCGTGGAATTCCGTTTCCCCGACGCGATGGCCAACCCC
Organism: Novosphingobium sp.; assembly: GCF_041905565.1. Classification (GTDB taxonomy): domain Bacteria; phylum Pseudomonadota; class Alphaproteobacteria; order Sphingomonadales; family Sphingomonadaceae; genus Novosphingobium. Next base: position 175,880 of record NZ_JAYRKX010000005.1, read on the forward strand.
TACCTGTGCTATGCCGCGCTGTTCATGGCCGGGCTCGACGGGATCCAGAACAAGATCCACCCGGGCGAAGCGATGGACAAGAACCTTTACGATCTGCCGCCGGCCGAACTGGCCCAGGTGCCGACCGTGTGCGGTTCGCTCCGCGAAGCACTGGAATGCCTTGAAGCCGATCACGAATTCCTGCTCAAGGGCGGCGTGTTCACCAAGGACCAGATCGAAAGCTACATCGAAATCAAGTGGCCGGAAGTGCTGCGTTGGGAAACCACCCCTTCGCCGGTCGAATTCGACATGTACTACAGCGCCTGACTTCGCGACCCGGTCAGGAACTGCATGGGAGGCGTCCGGAGCGATCCGGGCGCCTCTTTTGCATCCAGCCCATGGCTGCGCCCGGTCAGGCGGCGCGAACGCTGCGTCCGCGGCGCTGATCGGCAGTTCGTGCGGCACTGGCGGTGGGCGCGCACTCGGCCAGCAGCGCGCCGAATTCCGCGGCGGACATCGGCCGGTGGAACAGGAAGCCCTGGATCAATTCGCACCCGGCCGCGCGCACCAGTTCGCTTTGCAGCGGGGTTTCCACCCCTTCGGCCACGGTCAGAGTGTCGAGGCTTTGCCCCAGCGCGACGATCGCCTTCAGGATGGCATGGGCGTTGAGGTCGTTCTCGATGTTCTGGACGAAGCTGCGATCGATCTTGATCCGGTCGAATTCGAAAGCGCGCAGGTAGCTGAGGCTGGAATAGCCGGTGCCGAAATCGTCGAGCGCCACGCCGAAGCCCATCGCCTTGAGCCCTTCGAGCACGGCGAACACGCCGGTGCCGCGTTCCATCAGCACCCCTTCGGTCACTTCGAAAGTGATCCCGCGCGGATCGACCCGCAGTTCCCGGACCAGCACGGCCAGGTCATCGAGGAACCCCCGCGCCGACAGCTGGAGCGGCGAAAGGTTGATCGATATCTCCACATCGGGCCAGGCGCGGCGCTGTTCGAACACCCGGCCGATGATCCACCAGCCCAGCAGCGGCATCAGCCCGGCCTGTTCGGCCACCGGCACGAACAGCGCGGGGCTGAGCGAACCCAGCTCGGGATGGTCCCAGCGCAGCAGGGCTTCCGCGCCGCAGATCCGCCCATCTTCCGACGCGACGACCGGCTGGTAGGCCAGCGACAGGCTGTTGGCCTGCAGCGCCTTGCGCAGTTCCAGTTCCAGCAGCAGGCGGCGGCGCACGGTCCCTTCCATCTCGCGCGTGAAGGCGCGCCAGCGCCCCCGGCCGCGCTGCTTGGCCCGGAACAGCGCGATATCCGCGTTGCGCAGCAGGTCTTCGGCGGTCAGCCCCTGTTCGGGCGCCCAGCTGATCCCGCAGGATGCGGTGACATCGATGATCCGCCCGTCGATGTTGAACGGCGCCGCGAACAGCGCCATCAGATCCTGCCCCAATTGGCTGATCCCGCCCTGGCCCTGCGCGCCGCGGCGCAAGACCACGAATTCGTCGCCCCCCAGCCGCGCGATCAGGTCGGTCGCGGGCAACTGGCGGCGGGCCCGGTCTGCCACCTGGCGGACCAGCGCATCGCCGGCCGGATGGCCCAGCGTATCGTTGATGAACTTGAAGTGGTCGAAATCAAGGAACGCCACGGCCACGGCCCGCCCCTTGCGCCGCACCAGTCCCGTCAGCTCCTGGTCCAGCCGCGTGATGAAGTAGCTTCGGTTGGGCAGCCCGGTCATCTCGTCGTGCCGGGCCTCGTGCAGGGCCTGGGCCTCGCGCAGCCGCAGGCGGTGCATCGCGGTGCGCAGCATCTTGATCACGTTGGCGCCGCCCAGCAGCAGCGCGACCAGGAAGATCAGGTAGGCGAGGAACAGCGGCCGGATGCGATCGCGCACCATCTCGCTGCGCAGCACGGTGTGCCATTCCAGCCAGCCAACCGTGCGGCCATCGCCGCGGATCAGCGGCAGGCTGTTGCGCTGCCCATCCTGCGCGCCGCCCTTCGCCAGCGAGACGCCAGGCAGCATCAGGTCCGCGCTGAGGCCTTGCAGGTAGGCCGCATCGATCATCCTGACCGCGACCAGGTGGTTGGGCGTGCGGGTCAGCAATCCATAACTGTCATCAGGCAGGATCGAGACCACCGACAGCACCGCCGGACGATCGCCGATCCGGACCAGCGAGTAGCCCCAGCGGGTCAGCGGCCGTCCCCGCGCGTCGAGCGGCCAGGCCGTGTCGGCCAGCTGCCGGGATCCCGCCACGGCGCCGAATACCGTGCCGTTCTGGCCCATGCGCACCAGCTCGCGCTGGACCTGAGCCTGCACCCAGGCATAGCCCGCGTCGCTGGCTGGCCGGCCCCGCTCCCAGCTGCGCAAGGCCCGGCCGCCGGGATCGACCACATAGAGCCGCTCGTAACCGAAGTTGGTCCACAGGAATTCGCCGATATAGGCATCGGTCCAGGCACTATCGGGCGCGCCCCGACCCATCGCGCGAAAGGCATCGTCCCAGGTCAGCTGCACTTTCAGCTGCGCGATCGAGGCCTGGGCCTGGCGTTCGATATAGTTGCCGACCAGCTGCTGTTCGCGCTGCTGGTCGAGCCGGTCGACGAACCCGGTCGAGGCGCGAAAGCCCACGGCCAGCAGCAGCGAAATCGCCACGAGCGAGATCAGCAGGGTCGCGACGACCTTGCCGGCCCCCACTTCCTTCAAGGCCAGCCGCATCAGCCGCCGCCTGGCAAGATCCCAATGCCCCATGCAGGACTTGCCATACGGAATTCAGGTTAAGGAAGCTTTGTCAGGTTAACTGACGTTCAACCATAGAAAAATATGGTTTTCCTACAAGGACTAACCGTGCCTAATGTCCCGGCCTCTCGAATCGCGAAAGGCACTGCCCATGGACATGGACTTCGATTTCTTCGCCGCGCTGCGCCGGATGAAGGCGCCCGAGACCGAGCCGCAAACCGTTTCGCAAGCCGGCCCGCAGGCCGTGGCCGCGCCGGCTCCCGCCATGCCGGCCCGTATATCCGCAGCCGGCCTTGCGCTGATCAAGCGGTTCGAAGGCTGCGCCCGCGCCCGCGCCGATGGCCGCTTCGAAGCCTATCCCGATCCCGCGACCGGCGCTGCGCCGTGGACCATCGGCTGGGGCGCGACCGGGCGCGGCATCGGCCCCGGCACGGTCTGGACCCGGGCCGAATGCGATGCCCGGCTGGAACGCGATCTGGAACGCTTCGCCCGCGACGTCGTCCGGGCGGTCGGCCAGGCCGCGACCAGCCAGGCCCAGTTCGATGCCCTGGTCAGCTTTCACTACAACACCGGGGCCATTGCCCGCGCCACGCTGACCCGGCTGCACAAGGCGGGCGACCACGCCGGGGCCGCTGCCGAATTCGGCAAATGGGTCAACGCCGCGGGCAAGCGCATGACCGGCCTGGTCCGCCGCCGCGCCGCCGAAGCCGCGCTCTATCGCCAGCAGGCCTGAACCACTGGCAGCGCGGCGGCAATCGGCCAGCCGCCGCCGCGCCACCACCCGTCGAAAGATGAACAATTCCGTCAGTAATACTGACAAATTGCATCTTGCAATCTGTTTCGCCAGCACCGACATACCGGCAGTTAATCGCACCATTAAAGGGAGATTCGCGATGCGCGAGAGGCTGCAGCACTATATCGACGGCAAGTGGGTGGACAGCGAAGGCGGCGTCCGCCGCGAAGTGATCAACCCGGCCACGGAAGAACCCTGCGCGGTCATCACCGTCGGCACCAAGGCCGATGTCGACAAGGCGGTTGCCGCCGCCCGCCGCGCCTTCAAGACCTGGAGCCAGACGACCCGCGAAGAACGCCTCGCCGTGCTGAACCGGATCGTCGAGGAATACAAGAAGCGCGCCGGCGACCTCGCCGTGGCCATGGCCGAGGAAATGGGCGCGCCCGTCTCGTTCGCCGGCACTGCGCAGGTTGGCGCGGGCATCGGCGGGTTCCTGGGCACCATCGCCGCGCTGCAGAACTTCAATTTCCTCGAAGACGGCCCGGGCTACAAGGTGGCCTATGAACCGATCGGCGTGGTCGGCATGATCACCCCGTGGAACTGGCCGCTCAACCAGATCGCGCTCAAGGTCGCCCCGGCGCTCGCCGGCGGCAACACCATGGTGCTCAAGCCGTCGGAAGAATGCCCGACCAACGCGGCGATCTTTGCCGAAATCCTGGACGCGGCGGGCGTGCCGCCGGGCGTGTTCAACCTGGTCCAGGGCGATGGCCCGACCACCGGCAACGCCATTTCCAGCCACCCCGACGTCGAAATGGTCAGCTTCACCGGCTCGACCCGAGCCGGGATCGCCGTGGCGATTGCCGCCGCGCCGACCGTGAAGCGCGTTCACCAGGAACTGGGCGGCAAGTCGCCGAACCTGGTCCTGCCCGATGCCGATTTCGCCGCGACCCTGCCGTCCACCCTGTCGGGCCCGCTGGTCAACACCGGCCAGTCGTGCATTTCGCCGACCAAGGTGCTGGTCCCGCGCGAGCGCATGGGTGAAGCCGAAGCTTTCGCCAAGGCGATGTATTCGGCCACCCCGGTGGGCGATCCGATGCAGGAAGGCAATCACCTGGGTCCGGTGGTCAACAAGGCCCAGTTCGACAAGGTGCGCGGCCTGATCCAGTCGGCGATCGACGAAGGCGCCAAGCTGGTCACCGGCGGCCCCGACCTGCCGAGCAACGTCAACCGCGGCTACTACATCCAGCCGACCGTGTTCTCCGACGTGACGCCCGACATGCGCATCGCCAAGGAGGAAATCTTCGGCCCGGTGATCACGCTGATGGCCTATGACAGCCTCGACCAGGCGATCGACATGGCCAACGACACCGAATACGGCCTGTCGGCCGCCATTTCGGGCGATCCGGCCAAGGCCGCCCCGGTTGCCGCCAAGCTGCGCGCCGGCATGGTCGCGATCAACAACTGGGGCCCCACCCCGGGCGCGCCGTTCGGCGGCTACAAGCAGTCGGGCAATGGCCGCGAAGGCGGCCTGGCCGGGCTCAAGGACTTCATGGAAATGAAGGCGATCTCGGGCCTGCCGGCCTGATTTCGAGCGTCAATCGCTGATTGAACCAGCCCCCTTCCCGCCTCGGCGGGGAGGGGGTTTGCTGTTGCGGGATTCGGACAAGCAAGCAGCGCGGCAACGCGGCAGGCGCGTTCAGCCGTAGTGGTACTGGTCGTGCTGGCCGTGGGCGCCGTCCTTGGTGCTGCCGTCGATCGGCAGGGCCTCGGTCCGGCGCATCGCTGCGGCCTTGGCGATCAGGGCGTCCTGCTGCTCGTCGGTGAAGCGGGTCCAGCCCTCGCGGGTCAGCCGTTCGAGCGGGCGGTAGCGCACCTTGTACTGCATCCGCGCCGATCCATCGACCCAGTAACCCAGGTAGACATAGGGCAAGCCGATCTCTTCCGCGCGGCGGATGTGATCGAGGATGATATAGTTGCCCAGCCCCGAACGGCCCGCGTGGTCCGGTTCATAGAAGCTGTAGATCATCGACAGCCCATCGCCCTGCCGGTCGGTCAGGCAGGCGCCGACCAGGCGGCCCGGCGTGCCATCGGCATTGGGTTCGCGGTATTCGATGACATAGCTGTCGACCGGCGTGTGTTCCACCATGTCGGCGAAATCGACCTCGTCCATGCTGGCCATGCCGCCGCCGGGATGGCGCACGCCCAGATAGCGTTGCAGCAGCTCGAACTGTTCGGCGGTGGACCAGGGCCGGCACATTGTGGCGATCAGGTCGGAATTGCGGCGCAGCGCCTTGCGCTGGGTGGCCGAGGGGCGAAATTCAGCCGCCGCCACCCGCACCGACACGCAGGCCGTGCAATCGGCACAGCTGGGACGATAGGCCACCGTCTGGCTGCGGCGAAAGCCGATCCGGCCGAGCGCATCGTTGAGCTCGTCGGCGTGGGGGCCCTTCAGCTCGGTGAACACCTTGCGCTCGCTCCGCCCAGGCAAATAGGGGCACGGCGCGGGGCTCGTGACGAAGAACCGGGGGAAGCGAACGGGTGCCGTCACGGGCGATCCATATCCTTAATTTCGGACTACCCGGACCTTATGCCCACGCGTGGCGCGCGTTGAAAGAACTTTAACCACGAAACATGGTTGCCAAAGTCTGAATTTGCACAGGCGCACGCATTCCCGCCGGGCGGGCAGCGCAAAACGGGACAGGCGGTGCTGGCTTAGTTAAGCTCGACGGAATCCACCGCGTAACCCTTTTCCCGCAGGCTCTCGATCAGCGCTTCGAGCTGGTCGCGGTCGCGCGCCTCGCACTCGATGTCGGTGATCAGCCCCTTGGCGGGCAGGTGGGTGAAGATCCGCTGGTGGTAGATCTCGATGATGTTGACGTTGTGCGCGTCGAATTCGCGCATCACCTTGAACAGCGCGCCGGGGCGGTCCTGCAGGGTCAGCCGCAGCCGCGCCAGGCGGCCTTCGCGGGCCAGGTCGCGCAGCAGCACGTTGGCCAGCAGGCGCGTGTCGATATTGCCGCCGGTGATCGGGATGCCGATCTTGCGCCCCTTGAACCGCGCCGGGTGCGACAGCACCGCTGCCAGCCCCGCCGCGCCCGCGCCTTCGGCCACGGTCTTTTCGATCTGCAGCAGCAGCGAAACGGCGCGTTCCAGCGCGCTTTCGCTGACCAGCACCATGTCATCCAGCAGGCGGCGCAGCACCAGCGAGGTGAATTCCCCCGGCTCCTTCACCGCGATGCCTTCGGCCAGGGTATCCCCGCCGCACGGCAGCTCGTTGTGCTTGAGCCGGTTGTACATCGAGGGGAACAGCTCCGCCTCGACCCCGATCAGGGCGATGTCGGGCTTGATCGCGCGGGCCGCCGTGCCCATGCCCGAGGCGAGCCCGCCCCCGCCCACCGGCAGCACTAGCATGTCGAGTTCCGGCACCTGCTCCAGCATTTCCAGCGCCACGGTGCCCTGGCCGGCAGCGACGTGCGGATCGTCGAACGGGTGGACGAAAGTCAGCCCCAGTTCGCCTTCCAGCTGGCGGGCATGGTCGGACGCCTCGTCAAAGGTTTCGCCGTGCAGCACAACCTTGCCGCCCAGCACCTGGGTCTGCTGCACTTTCACCGTCGGCGTGGTGCGCGGCATGACGATGGTGACCGGAATGCCCAGCCGCGTGCCGTGATAGGCCAGGCCCTGCGCATGGTTGCCGGCAGACGCCGCGATCACGCCGCGATTGGCCTGTTCGCCGCCCAGCAGCAGCATCGCGTTGAGCGCCCCGCGCTCCTTGTAAGCCGCGGTAAACTGAAGGTTTTCGAACTTGAGCCAGATATCGGCCCCGGTGATCTGCGACAGGGTGCGGCTGTAATCCATCGCGGTGCGCACCACCGCGCCTTCAATGCGCTGGGCTGCCGCGCGCACGTCGTCGATGGTCAGCAGCGAAGCCGTGTCCGGCACGGCGGATGGATTGGTGGCAGTCATGACCCCGGCGCCCTATCGGAAAGCGCGCGCCCTTGCAAACCGCCAGCGCGGGCACGGCCGGCCCGCCGCATGGTTACGCGCGTTTAACCATGCTTGTTTCCCCTATCCTTATGCGCAGCCTGCATAAGCGGGGCCGGGTCGTTCAGGGGCAGCCGCAGGCTTGCCCCGGGGGAGAACGCATGTCGGCCCAATCCAGAATTGCCGCGAGCGGCCTGATCGCCGCCGCCCTGCTGGCCCCGGCCAGCGCCCGGGCCGCCACCGCGCAGACCGGCACGGCCCAGGCCCAGGTGCTGGAGACGATCCAGTTCGCGGTGCTGCTCGACATGAATTTCGGCCGGGTGGCGCTGCGCGACAACGTCAACGGCGGCATCGTGGTGATCGATCCGGCCACCACCGGGCGCAACTGCGATGCGGCGCTGGTCTGCGCGGGCAGCTTTGCCGCCTCGCAGCTGGAACTGAGCGGGTCCGATGCCGACGTGCAGGTCACTTTCGACCCCACTTTCGAGCTTACCGGGCCGGGCGCGCCGATCGCGGCCGAACCGCATTTTCCCGGCGGATCGGGCACGGTGGTGCGGATCAGCGGCGGACGCACCGTGGTCAAGCTGGGGGCGCGGCTCCACGTCAATCCCAACCAGGCGCCGGGCGTCTACACCGGGCAGTTCAGCGTCAATCTCGAATACTATTGAGGGGTGCAATCTGCCGCCCAAGCCGATAGAGCTTGGCGCATGAGCGAAGCCAAGAACGTATCCTTCCTGGGCCTGGGCGTGATGGGCGGGGCAATCGCCCGCCACATCGGCAATGCCGGACACCGCCTGACCGTGTTCAACCGCACCCCGCAGCGCGCCGAAAAGTGGCGCGCGGCCAATCCGCAGATCGACGTGCGGATCGTCTCCAGCCCGGCCGAAGCCGCCGATGGGGCCGACGTGGTGCTGACCTGCGTCGGCAACGACGATGACCTGGCAGACGTGGTGCTGGGCCCGACCGGCGTGTTCACCACGCTGAAGCCCGGCGCGGTGTTCATCGATCACACCACGGTCAGCGCGCGGATCGCCCGCCAGATCGCGGTCGAGGCGCGCGACCTTGAAGTGCACTGTGTCGATGCGCCGGTCAGCGGCGGGCAGGCGGGCGCGGAAAACGGCCAGCTTTCGATCATGTGCGGCGGGCGTGCCGATGCGGTCGCGGCGGCGACCCCGATCATGCAGGCCTATGCCAAGCGGATCGTCCACGTGGGCAAGGCGGGCGCCGGGCAATCGACCAAGATGGTCAACCAGATCGCCTTTTCCGGCATCCTCGCCACCCTGTCCGAAGCGCTGCGCTTTGCCGAGGCGGCGCATCTCGATCTCGACAAGGTGTACGAGGCGATTTCCGGCGGCGCTTCGCAAAGCTGGCAGATGGACAACCGCTGGCACACCATGGCGCGCGACGAATTCGACTTCGGCTTCGCGATCGACTGGATGCGCAAGGACCTGGGCCTGACGCTGGAGGAAGGCCGCTCGCTGGGCGTGTCGCTGCCGGTGACCGCGCTGATCGACCAGTTCTATGCCGAAGTGCAGGCGATGGGCGGCGGCCGGCAGGATACCAGCGCGCTGGTGCGCCGCCTGCCCCGCCGGGTGAAGCAGTGAGGGCACTGGCCGCAGGCGCGGCGCTGATCGCGCTCGCTTCCCCTGCACTCGCCGATACGCTGGTCGACAATGTCGATGGCGTGACGCTGGATGCAACCGGCGGGATCGATCATTTCACCGGCCTGGTGGTGGGCGACGATGGCCGCATCGTCCAGGTGCTGCGCCGGGGCGATCCGCGCCCGGGCAAGGTCGATTACCTGGTCGATGGCAAGGGCCGCGTCCTGATGCCCGGCCTGATCGACAGCCACGCCCACGTCATGGGAGTCGGCTTTGCCGCGCTGACGCTGGACCTGTCGGAAACCAGATCGCTGGCCGAAGCCCAGGCCAGGATCGCCGCCTATGCCCGCCAGCATCCCGACCGCCCATGGATCCTGGGGCGCGGCTGGAACCAGGAACTGTGGGGCCTGGGCCGCTTTCCCACGGCGGCGGAACTGGACGCAGTGGTGGCGGACAAGCCGGTCTGGCTGACCCGGGTGGACGGCCACGCCGGCTGGGCCAACAGCCGCGCGCTGGCCGCCGCGGGCGTTACCGCGCTGAGCAAGGACCCGGCCGGGGGCAAAATCCAACGCATCGCGCCGGGCGGCAAGCCCGCCGGGGTGCTGGTCGATGCCGCAACCGCGCTGGTCGAACGCAAGATCCCCTCGCCCCGACCCGAAGACCGCGACCTCGCCCTGGCCAAGGCGCAGGACCTGCTGCTGGCGCGCGGGGTGACCGCCGTCGCCGACATGGGCACCACGATCGAGGATTGGCAGGCCTATCGCCGCGCTGGCGATACCGGCGCGCTGCGCATCCGCATCATGGCCTATGCCGGCGGGACCGAGGCGATGGAACTGATCGGCGGCCCCGGCCCCTCGCCGTGGCTCTATGACGAACGGCTGCGGCTGAACGGCGTGAAGCTCTATGCCGATGGCGCGCTGGGATCGCGCGGGGCCAGCCTCAAGGCGCCCTATGCCGATGCCCCGGGCACCAGAGGCCTGCGCATCACCGCCGATACCGCGCTCAAGAACATGATGAGCCGCGCCGCGCTCGACAAGTTCCAGGTCGCCGTCCACGCCATCGGCGATGAAGCCAACGCCGCCGTGCTCAGCGCGGTCGAGGATCTGGCGCAGACCTACAAGGGTGACCGGCGCTGGCGGATCGAACATGCCCAGGTGATCGACCCGGCGGACATTCCGCGCCTTGGCAAGCTGGGGGTGATCGCCTCGATGCAGCCGGTCCACCAGACCAGCGACCGGACCATGGCCGAAGCCCGGCTTGGCCCGGCACGGCTGGCGGGCGCCTATGCCTGGAAAAGCGTGCAGGCCGGCGGCGCAAAGCTGGTCTTCGGCTCGGACGCGCCGGTTGAACTGCCCGATCCCTTTGCGGGGCTGGCGGCGGCGGTGACCCGGCAGGGGCCGGACGGTCAGCCGTTCGGCGGCTGGCAGCCGCAGGAACGCGTCACGCGCGAGGAAGCGCTCGCCGCCTATACGGTGAACGGGGCCTATGCCGGGTTTGCCGAAGGCCGCTTTGGCCGGCTGGTGCGCGGCGAGCGCGCCGATTTCCTGCTGGTTGACCGCGATCCGCTGCTGACCGCGCCCAGCGAGCTGCGCGAAACGAAAGTGCTGCAGGCCTGGGTGAACGGCCGGCTGGCCTGGGAAGCGAAGTAAGGCGTCAGGCCGGGTCGGCGCTCTCGGGCACCGGTTCGGCCGCAGCCTCGCGCGCTTCCTTGCGCTCGCCCAGCCACATGATCACCAGCGAGCCTTCGAACAGCAGCCACATCGGGATCAGCAGCATCAGCTGCGACACCACATCGGGCGGCGTAATCACCGCCGCGACTGCCGTGATCGCGACGATCACGTAGCGGCGCAACTCGGTCAATTGCTGGCGGCTGACAATCCCCGCGCGGTTGAGCAGCAAGAGCAGCACCGGCAGCAGGAAGCTGATCCCGAAGGCCAGGATGAACTGCATCACCAGGCTGAGGTAATCGCCCGTGCCCGGCAGGGCTTCCAGGCTCAGCCCGCCCTTCTGCCCTTCGAAGTTCAGGAAGAACCGGAACGCGGTGGGCATGACCACGTAATAGGCCAGCGCCGCCCCGGCGGTGAACAGCACCGGCGTGGCGAACAGGAACGGCAGGAACGCCTTCTTTTCCTTGGCATACAGCCCCGGCGCCACGAAGGCCCATATCTGATTGGCGATGATCGGAAAGCTGACGCAGAAGGCCGCGAACAGCGCCACCTTGATCTCGACGAAGAAGGCTTCGTAGAGCTTGGTGTAGATCAGCTTGCCCTGCCCCGGCGGGAACGCCGCGGTCAGCGGGCGGACCAGGAACGAAAAGATATCGTCCGCGAAATAGAAGCAGACGCAGAACGCCGCGCCCAGCGCGACAATCGAACGCAGCAGCCGGGTGCGCAGCTCGATCAGGTGGTCAAGCAGCGGGGCCTGCGTATCGTCGATGTCCCTGACTTCGAACACCATCGTTCAGGCCTTGGCGCTGTCAGGAGCAGGCGGCGGCGGCAGCGCGCCGGTGCCCGGGTCCTGGCCGACCAGCGCGGCTTCGGCGCTGGCCATTTCGGCGCCGGCGGCTTGCGGCTGGTCTTGCGGGTGCTGAGCCATGATCGCCGCGTTCTGGGCGCGCCACTGCTTTTCCATGTCTTCCAGTTCCGCCTCGCGGATCATGGTTTCGATGCCTGAGCGGAAATAGCCGGACATGCGGCGCATCTTGCCGATCCAGCGGCCCGCCGTGCGCAGCGCGCGCGGCAGGTCCTTTGGCCCGATCACGACGATCGCGACGATCGCCGTGAACAGCATTTCATCCCAGCCGATGTCGAACATGGCGCGCTCCGCCCGAGTGGGACGGGCTTACGGCTGCGTCGTCTGGTTCTGTTCGGCGGCCTTGTCGGCCACCGGCGCGGCGGGCGGCGGCGGGATCTGAGACGAAGGCGGAGCGGGCTTGCTCTCCTCGTTCATGCCTTCCTTGAAGCTTTTGATGCCCTTGCCGAAATCACCCATCATTTCGGAAATCCGGCCACGGCCGAACAGCACCAGCACCACCAGCGCCAGAATGATCAGGTGCGGAAGCGACAGACCCATCGAAATACTCCTGGTTACGGCAGGGCGCGGCAGCACCCTGCCCGGTTCGCCCCTCTGGCTGTCCATCTAGGCCATGTCTGGCGCTTTTGCGAGTCAGTCGTGCTCCGCTTCGTCGGATTCCGTGCCCACGTCTTCCGCGTCGCCTTCCCCCTGCCCCGGCACGTCCATCGCCGCAGCCAGCGCATCCTCGACAGGATCGAGCAGACCGGCGGCGCGCAATTCGTCGATCCCGGGCAGGTCGCGGCGGCTGGACAGGCCGAAATGGGTCAGGAATTCGGGCGTGGTGGCATAGATCACCGGCCGCCCCGGCACGTCACGCCGCCCGGCGATCCGCACCCAGCCCGCTTCCATCAGCACGTCGAGCGTGCCCTTGGCGGTCTGCACCCCGCGGATCGATTCGATTTCCGCGCGGCTGACCGGTTCGTGATAGGCGACGATCGCCAGCACTTCGGTTGCCGCGCGCGACAGGCGGCGCACCTCCTCGCGCTCGCGCCGCAGCAGGTGGGCCAGGTCCGGCGCGGTCTGGAAATGCCAGCGCTTGCCGCGTTCGACCAGTTGGACCCCGCGTTCGCTGTAGGTTGCCTGAAGCTGCGCCAGCGCCGCCTTCACGTCGGCCCCGCCGAGATGCGTCGAAATTGCCTCGGCGCTCATCGGTTCGGTTGCGGCAAACAGCGTGGCTTCGACCGCGCGGACCAGATCGTCAGGGCGGGTCACGCCTTGATCCCGCGCAGCAGCAGCGGGCCGAAGGTCTGCTCCTGCTGCAATTCCGCCTTGCCCAGCCGCGCCAGTTCCAGCGCGGCGACAAAGCTGCTGGCCAGCGCCGAGCGCTTGAGCCGGGGATCGGCATGGGGCGGCAGGAAATCGCGCAGTTCCATCCAGTCAAGGTTGACGCCCAGCATCGAGGATACCCGCGACAGCGCGCTGTCGAGCGTCATCACCATGCGGTCGCGCACCATGTGGACCACCGGCTGGGTGCGCGCCTTGACCTGGCCGTATGCCTGGACCAGCGCGAACCAGTCGCACTGCCAGTTGTTCTTGCGGTCCACCCGCAGCCCTTCGGGCGCACCGCGCGGGAAGGTGTCGCGCCCCAGCCGGTCGCGCGCCAGCAGCCGGGCCGCCGCATCGCGCATCGCCGCGAGCCGTTGCAGGCGCAGTTGCAGCCGCAGCGCCAGCTCCTCCGGGCTGGGATCGGCCTGTTCGTCGCGCGGCAGCAGTAGCGCGCTTTTGAGGTAGGCAAGCCAGGCCGCCATCACCAGGTAATCGGCCGCCAGTTCCAGCCGCAGCGCCTCGGCCTGCTCGATATAGGTCAGATACTGGTCGACCAGTTCGAGGATCGAGATCCGCCGCAAATCGACCTTCTGCCGCCGGGCGAGGTCAAGCAGCAGGTCGAGCGGCCCTTCCCAGCCGTCCAGTTCGAGATAGAGCGCGGCATCGTCCTGCGGCGCAGCGGCGACGCCCTGCCACTCATCCTCGAACAGGGTCAGTGCGGGACTGTCGTCCAGCTCGCTCATGCGTGCAGGGCCAGCAAGGCATCGCGCCTGGCCAGCAGTTCCGCCTGCCGGCCGCTGGCGCCGTCCACCCGGGTCACGGCCAGGGCGCGTTCCAGCCGCACGGCGGTTTCCGGACCCATCACCGGCAGCCGCTGGGCGATGCCGATCATGTCATCCATCTTGCCCCAGCAGTTGAGCGCAATGTCGCAGCCCGCCGCCAGCGCCGCTTCGGCGCGTTCGGGCACGGTTCCAGACAGCGCCTGCATGTCAAGATCGTCGGTCAGCAGCAGGCCGCCAAAGCCGATCTCGCCGCGAATGATCTGTTCGATCACATAGGGGGACTGGGTGGCCGGGTGGTCCGCATCCCAGGCGGTGAAGCGGATGTGCCCAGTCATCGCCATGGGGGCATCGGCCAGCGCCTTGAACGGGGCGAGGTCGCTGGCCAGTTCCGCGGCGCTGGCGGTGACGGTGGGCAGTTCCTTGTGGCTATCGGCCAGGGCGCGGCCGTGGCCGGGCATGTGCTTGATCGTCCCGCAGATCCCGGCGCGTTCCAGCCCGTCGAGCACCGCGCGGCCCAGCGCCGCGACGCGCAGCGGCTCGCTGCCATAGGCGCGGTCGCCGATCACGTCGTGCGCGCCCGGCTGGCGCACGTCGAGCACCGGGGCATGGGTGCAGGTGATCCCCACTTCGGCCAGGTCATGGCCCAGCGCCTCGGCATTGGCGCGGGCCGCCTCGATCGCGCTGGCGGGGGCCAGGTCGAACAGGCGGTCGAAGGCTTCGCCCGCCGGCCAGGCCAGCCATTCGGGCGGCTTCATCCGCGCCACCCGGCCGCCTTCCTGGTCGATGGTGATCAGCAGGCGCTCACGCCCGTGGATCGCGCGCAAGGCATCGGTCAGCGCGCGCACCTGGGTGCGGTTTTCCACATTGCGGCCGAACAGGATGTAGCCAGCCGGATCCGCATCGCGAAAGAAGGCGCGTTCTTCATCGGTCAGCACAGGACCGGACAGGCCGAAAATGGCAGGCGTCATGCGGCAAACGCTCGCAGTTGCGGGCAGATTCGGCAAGGGCGCGGGGCCGCCGGGGTGTGGATTTCCACCCCGGCGCTGCGCCTTACTTCACCTGGCAGGAAATCCCCGAGCTCTTGAGCTTGCTGCACAGGGCATGGGCAGCCCCGGCATCGGGGGCAACCGCCTGCAGGCGATAGACGGTGCCGATGTCGGCGCTGCCCGAAACCACGCGGTGCGGGACGCCCGACAGCACGCCGCTGGCCTGGCCGACCAGCTTGGTCCAGCCCGCTTCGGCGGTGGCCTGCGAGGAGAAGGCGCCAACCTGCACCCCGACCCCGCCAGCGGCGGGCGCAGGGGCGGGCGGCGGCGGCACGGCGCCGGGCTTGCCGCCAGCCGGAGCCGCCGGAGCAGGCGCGCGGGGCGCGGGCGCGGCGGGCTGGCCGCCAAGCTGCGCCGGGCGGTTCTGCCCTTCGGACACGGCGAACGAGCTGTCGCCCGTGCCGTCAAACGTCTTGCCGCCGGGGTTCTTCGGCGCTTCCTTGTAAGGCGTGCCGGGCGCCTCGATCAGGCTGCCATCGGCCACCAGCGCGGGATCGGGGCTGCGATGGGTCGTCCACCAGATCCCCCCGACGATCGCCGCCAGCGCAGCCAGACCGATCACGACCAGGCCCAGCAGGCGGCCCGTGTCGGAGCCTTCGTATTCGCTCCACTCCTCGTCGTCGGAGCTTTCCAGCCAGGGCAGGCGTTCTTCGTCTTCAGCCAGGTCGAGCCGTTCGGTTTCGAGCGGTTCGCCTGCGCGTTCGCCGTCCTGGTCCTGCCAGCTGTCGTTGTCCTGCCCCGTCATCGTCACATTTCCTCCACCGCCTCCACGCCGAGCAGCGCGAGGCCATTGCGGACAAGTTGCCCTATTTGCGTGACAAGATAAAGCCTTGCGCCCGTGAGTTTACCATCCTGTGCCACGATGAACCGCTTTTCGGGACGGTCGTTGCCGAGGTTCCAGTAACCATGGAACGCCCCCGCGAGGTCATAGAGGAAGAAGGCCACGCGGTGCGGTTCGCGCGCAGCGGCAGCGGCTTCGACCAGCCGCGGGAACTGCGCCGCCAGCTTGACCAGCGCCAGTTCTTCCTCGCCCAGCAGGTCAAGGTCGGTGTCGGCGGGGGCGAAGCCTTCCGCCGCCGCCTTGCGCAGGGTCGAGCGGATCCGGGCGTGGGCGTACTGGACGTAGAACACCGGGTTGTCCTTCGAGGCTTCGACCACCTTGGCGAAGTCGAAGTCCATCTGCGCTTCGGGCTTGCGGGTCAGCATGGTGAAGCGGACCACGTCCTTGCCCACTTCGCGCACCACGTCGGCCAGGGTGATGAAGTTGCCGCTGCGCTTCGACATCTTCACCGGCTCGCCGTCGCGCAGCAGCTGGACCATCTGCACCAGCTTGACTTCGAACGGGGTCGGCTTGCCCTCGGCCCCGGTCATCGCGGCGACGGCGGCCTTGATCCGCTTGACCGTGCCGGCATGGTCCGCGCCCCAGATGTCGACCAGCGCGTCGGCGCTCTGCGCCTTCTGGAAGTGATAGGCGAGGTCGGCGCCGAAATAGGTCCAGCTGCCGTCGCTCTTCTTGATCGGGCGGTCCTGGTCGTCGCCGAACTTCGTGGAACGGAACAGCGGCAGTTCGACCGGTTCCCAATCGTCGGGCGTCTTGCCCTTGGGCGCTTCGAGGTGGCCGTCATAGACCAGGTCATGTGCGCGCAGCCAGGCCTCGGCCTCGGCCGGCTTGCCCGCCGCCTGCAATTCGGCTTCGGAACTGAACAGGTCGTGCTGGATGCCGAGCAGGCCAAGGTCGGTCTTGATCATCACCAGCATGTCGGCGACGGCTTCCTTGCGGAACAGGACGAGCCATTCGCTTTCCGGCGCGGCGGCAAACTTGCTGCCGTAATGGGTCGCCAGGCGGTGCCCGGTGGCGACCAGGTAGTCGCCCGGATAGAGCCCCTCGGGGATCTCGCCCACGTCCTCGCCCAGCGCCTCGCGGTAACGCAGGTGGACCGAGCGGGCGAGCACATCGACCTGCCCGCCGGCATCGTTGACGTAATATTCGCGGATCACCTTGTGTCCGGCGAATTCCAGCAGCGCGGCCAGCGCGTCGCCCACCACCGCGCCGCGGCAGTGGCCCATGTGCATCGGCCCCGTCGGGTTGGCCGAGACATATTCGACGTTGACCGTGGTCCCGCCGCCCATGACAGAGCGGCCATAGTCCGTCCCCAGCGCGGCAATGGCGCGCAATTCGGCCAGCCAGGTGGCGGCGTTCAGGCGCAGGTTGATGAAGCCCGGCCCGGCAATGTCGGCGCTGGTCACGGCGGGCAGCTTGGCCAGTTCGGCCACCAGGGCTTCGGCCAGGGCGCGCGGGTTCATCCCCGCCGGCTTGGCCAGCACCATCGCGGCGTTGGTCGCCAGGTCGCCGTGGCTGGGATCGCGCGGAGGTTCGACCGCCACGGCGGCGCGGTTCAGCCCGGCGGGCAGGGTTCCGGCAGCCTCCAGCGCATCGAGCGCCGCGGCAACGTGCCCGGCAAAGGCGGCGTGGAGTGTCTTTTCAGCGGTCATGGCATGGCTCTGGTCAGGCCCCGGGAGGGGCGGAAATTAAACGGCAACAGCGCCCCTACCGCCAAGGCCGGGGCGCTGCAAGCAAGGCGGCGGCGCGCGGCACCCCGCGCGCGCCGGTCAGCGGGTGGCGTTGTAGTTCAGCTGGTCCTGGGTCAGCTGGAAACCGACCAGCAGCTCGAACGTGGCGCGGGCAACGGCCGCCTTCACTTCAGGCTGGGACAGCGGATCGACCGCGGCGTCGGCATCGCCGGCCTTGCGCTTGCGGGTGATGCGCTGGCGGATATCGGCCGGCAGCGTGGCTTCGGCCTTGTCGATATAGGCCGCGCCCTGCCCGCTGGCCGAGGCGCGTTCCTGCCCATCGGCAAAGTTGATCGTCACTTCGCCAACGCGCTTGGTGATCACGGCGCTGCCGCCGCGCAGCACGGTGACGAAATAGGGCAGCGTCACGCTGCGCGCACCGCGCGTATCGGTGCGGCGGGCCAGCACGTCGAAGTTGGCGGTGGCATAGACCTTTTCGCCCGAATCGTTGCAGGTGGTGCGCACGTTGGTCATCGCGGCGACCACGTCGATATTGTCCGCCGTGACCGAACCGGGGGTGCGGAACATCGTGATGTCGCCGGTGTAATCGGGCACGCCGACCGCCGGGCAGGTGCCGCGCACCGCGGAAATGCCCACCCCTTCATCGACAACGATATCGCCGCTGCTGCGGCACCCGGCCAGCGCGACGGCCAGCAGGGAAGCGGTAATCAGGCGGGTGCGAAGCGTCATCGAGGGGATCCTTGGACCATGCGTTGCGCCTGCCCTAGCGGCGCGCGCGGCAAAGCGCTAGGGGGGCCAGGATGAACGCTTCCTTGCCAGACGCCGAAAAGCCCGTGCTGGGCCTGCTGCTCGCCGCCCCGCGCGGCTTCTGCGCCGGGGTCGACCGCGCGATCGAGATCGTCGAGCGCGCGCTTGACCGCTATGGCCAGCCGGTCTTCGTCCGCCACGAAATTGTCCACAACCGCTATGTCGTCGACGGCCTGAAGGCCAAGGGCGCGGTCTTCGTGGACGAGCTGGACGAAGTGCCCGACGGCGCGCAGGTGGTGTTCAGCGCCCACGGCGTGCCGAAAAGCGTGCCCGAAGCCGCGACAACGCGCGGGCTTGACTGGCTCGACGCCACCTGCCCGCTGGTCAGCAAGGTCCACCGCCAGGCCGAACGCCAGATCGAGGCCGGGCGGCACATCGTGTTCATCGGCCACAAGGGCCATCCCGAAGTGATCGGCACGCTGGGCCAGGTCCCTGCCGGCACGATCACCCTGATCGAAACGGTGGAAGATGTCGCCGCGCTGGACTTTCCCGCCGATGCGCCGCTCGCTTTCCTGACACAGACCACGCTGTCGGTCGATGACACGGCCGAAGTGGTCCGGGCGCTGCGGGCGCGCTTTCCCGGCATCGTCGGCCCCAAGGCCGAGGACATCTGCTATGCCACGTCCAACCGCCAGGCGGCGGTCAAGGCGATCGCGCCGCGCTGCCAGCTGGTGCTGGTGATCGGCGCACCCAACAGTTCCAATTCGCTGCGGCTGGTCGAAGTGGCGCAGCGCTGCGGCGCGCGGGCCGAACTGGTCCAGCGCGGCAGCGATGTCGATCCGGCGTGGTTCGATGGCGTGGCCACCATGGGGCTGACCGCCGGGGCCTCTGCCCCCGAAACGCTGGTCAACGAAGTGATCGACGCGATCCGCGCTTTCCGCACCGTGGAAGTCGAACAGGTCCGCACCGCCGAGGAAAAGATGATCTTCAAGCTGCCGCGCCAGCTGATGGACGACTGAGCATGGCCGTCTACACCCACCTTGGCGCCGAACAGCTGGCCGCCCTGATTGCGCAGTTCGATGTCGGCCAGCTGGTTTCAGCCAAGGGCATTGCCGAAGGCGTGTCCAACAGCAACTGGCTGATCGAAACCACCGGCCAGGACGGCGCGGGCGCGCGCTTCATCCTGACGATGTACGAATTCCGCATCGAGATCGAGGACCTGCCGTTCTTCCTCTCTCTGCTCGATTTCCTGGCCGAACGCGGCTGCCCGGTGCCGCGCACGATCCATGACCGGCAGGGCCAGCTCTATCGCCGGCTGGGCGACAAGGCCGTGGCGCTGATCGAATTCCTGCCCGGCGTCTCGGTGAGCGAACCCACCCCCGACCAGGCCCACGCGGTCGGCCGCGCGCTGGCGCAGTTGCACCTGGCCGCCGCCGGGTTCGATCAGGCCCGCGCCAACGGCATGGGCACTGCCGAATGGCAGCGGCTGGCCGATGAATGCACGCCCGCCGGGCTCGCCTCGATCGACGCCGATTTCGCCGCGCTGGTGGCGCAGCAGTTGCCGGACCTGATCGCCAACTGGCCCGGCCACCTGCCGCGCTCGGTGATCCATGCCGACCTCTTCCCCGACAACGTGCTGATGCTGGGCGAGCAAGTCACCGGGCTGATCGACTTCTATTTCGCCTGCACCGACCTTACCGCCTATGACGTGGCGGTGACTCACGCCGCCTGGTGTTTCGATGCCAGCGGGCGCCAGTTCGACGCCGCCGTTTCGGCCGCGCTGCTGGCGGGGTATGAGGAACTGCGCCCGCTGTCCGACGAAGAACGCGCCGCGCTGCCGCTGCTGGCGCGCGGGGCGGCGATGCGCTTTGCCCTGAGCCGCGCCTATGACTGGATGAACACCCCGGCCGATGCATTGGTTATGCGCAAGGATCCGCTGGCCTTCGCCCGGCGGCTGACCTTCTACGCCGATCCGGCCAACGCCGCCGTCTTCGCCCGCGCATGAAGCGGGTCGAGATTTTCACCGACGGCGCCTGCAAGGGCAACCCCGGCCCCGGCGGCTGGGGCGCGGTGCTGCGCATGGGGCCGCACGAAAAGGAACTGTCGGGCGCGGAGCCCGGCACGACCAACAACCGCATGGAACTGACCGCGGTGATCGAAGCGCTGCGCGCGCTCAAGCAGCCGTGCGAAGTGCATCTGCACACCGACAGCCGCTATGTGATCGACGGGATCACCGGCTGGGTGTTCGGCTGGCAGAAGAACGGCTGGCGGACGGCGGCGAAGAAGCCGGTGCTCAATTCCGAGTTGTGGATCGCGCTGATCGAGGCGACCCGCCCGCACCAGATCAAGTGGCACTGGGTCAAGGGCCACGCCGGCCACCCCGAAAACGAGCGCGCCGACCAGCTGGCCAGCGACGCGGCGCTCAGCCTCAAGGGTTGACCCCTTCCCGCCGGGCGGGAAGGGGTGCATGGGCTCAGGCCGTGGTGGTATCCACCACTTCGGCGCCGGGGCCGTTTTTCAGGATCGATTCGATCGCGTTCTTGGCGCTGGCCTTGCTGGCGTAGCCTTCGGTCCAGAAGATCGTTTCGCTGTTGTAGCAGAAATAGGCGACGAACTCGCCCGCCTTGTTCTTACGGATTTCAAACCGGTGTGCCATGTGTTGCGTCCCTTGGCAGATGTGGTTGCCCCCATCCCCTAAGTAACGCAATTACCGGCAATTCCTAGCGAAACCGTGCCGGATCATAGGTATCCGGGGCGACGACGCCGGGTTCCTGACCCAGCAGCAGGCGCAGCGCCACATCGGCGGCGGCCGGCGCGGTCTGGATGCCGAAGCCGCCCTGCCCGGCAAACCAGAAGAAACGCGGCTGATCGGGATCGAAGCCGTAAACCGGCAGCCGGTCGGGCGCGAAGCTGCGCAGGCCGGCCCACTTGTGCTCCAGCCGGGTGATCCGCCAATCGACCACCGCTTCGAACCGGTCGATCGCCAGCGCCACGTCCAGTTCCTCGGGCGCGGCATCGCACGGATCGCTGGGGGTTTCATCGTGCGGGCTGAGCCACAGCTTGCCGGCCTCGGGCTTGAAATAGAACGTCTCGTCGATCCCCAGCACCAGCGGCAGGTCGGCCGGGGGCGGCGCGGCCAGGCACAGCTGGGCCACGGTGCGGCGATAGGGCTGAATGCCGATGGGCCTGACCCCGGCAAGGCTGGCCACCGGATCGGCCCAGGCCCCGGCGGCGTTGACCAGCACCGCGGCGCGCGCCGACTGCCCGCCCGCCAGGGTCAGGGTCCAGGCCCCGTCCTGCCAGGCCGCGCCCGCCAGCGCGGCGCGGCCGCGCAGCTCCGCGCCGCCGCGCCGCGCTTCGGCCAGCCAGTGCTGGTGCAAGCCCGCCACGTCGATATCGCAGCAATCGGGTTCATAGGCACCCGCCGCCCATTCGGCGCGCAGGCCCGGCAGGCGGCGTTCCAGCACGGCGCGGTCCAGCCGTTCGACCCGCACGCCCAATGCCGCAAATTCGCTGGCGAAAGCGTCGAGCCGGTCCAGCTCGTCATGCCGCGCCAGGGTCAGCGCGCCGCGCGGGGCGAGGAAGCCGTGCCGGTGCAGGAACGGCCCCGACGCCGTGGTCAGCGGCTGGACGCCCGGCCCGCCATAGCTTTCGGTCCAGAACGCGGCGGACCGGCCGGTCGAGTGATAGCCCGGCCGCTCCTCGGCCTCGAGCAGCAGCACCCGCCCGTGCGGCGCCAGCCCGGCGGCGAGCGAAGCGCCCGCAATGCCCGCCCCGACGACGGCAAAATCGTAAATCGCGCTCACCGTATTTACCCCGAAAGCCCGGCCAGAAACGCGTCCGCCTCAGCCAGCGCGGCGTCGCGCAGGCTATCCGCCTCGCGCAGGATCTCATGATGCGATGCCTTGCCGTAATTGACCAGCCGCGCATCAGGCAGCGCGCGGGCGGCGTGTGCGATCGCGCGGTAGCCGACCAGCTTGTCATTGTCGGTCGCCAGGATCAGCACCGGCTGGGTTACCCGCGCCAGCACATCGCCCCGCGCCAGCAGCCGCATCGAGGCATAGGCGCGTTCGACCCAGCCCCAGCTACCCGGCCCCATCACCAGTTCCGGGCGGTGTTCGCGCCACCACAATTCGTCTTCATAGCGGGCCTGATCGTGGGTCAGCAGCGCGGCACGCGAAGCCGGGGTTTCGCCGGGCTTCTCGCTCCACTTCCACGCCGGGCGGCGCGGATCGCCGAGCGCGGCGATCACCCGCGCCAGCGGATGCATCAGCGCGGCGGGCAGCACCTGCGCGGCAAAGCCCAGCATCGGCGCGGACAGCAGCAGCGCATCGGGCGTAACCACTCCTTCGGCCGCCGCGCGCAGCACCAGGTGGCCGCCCATCGAATGGCCCGCCAGCACGTGCGGCCCGGGGGTTTCGGCCTGCCATGTCCGCCACAGCACGCCCAGATCGGCCACCCAGGTGCCGAAATCGTCGATATGGCCGGTCACCGCATCGGTGCCGAGCCGGCCCGAAGCCGCCTGCCCGCGCCAGTCCGCCGCCGTCACGCGCCAGCCCTGCCGCGCCCAGTGATCCAGCGTTTCGAGATACTTTTCGTAGAAATCGCCCCGCCCCGGCAGGAACAGGATCGAGCCGCGCGGACGCTCGGGCATGGGCCAGTCGATCCGCCGGATCGCATGGCCATCGGCCGCGTGCCAGCGGCTTTCACGGGCATCGGCAGGAATGGCGCGGCGATCGAAGGGCGTGGTCACGTGGCTAATTCCAGCCTCTTGGGGGTGGTTACTTTTTGGTAAGTCCTGCCCTGTAGACCCGCTTACCGAACCAGGGGGCGGACAATGCCGGACGTCGATTTTCGTTACATTCTGCTGGGAGCATTGGCAATTGCGCTGCTGTACGCAGCCTTCACCGATATTCGCAGCCGGCTGATCGAAAACTGGCTGAACGGTGCCATCGCGCTGGGCGCGCCGCTGTTCTGGTGGGCCAGCGGCATGTCGGGCGGTGAAATCGCCTGGCAGCTGGGCATGGCCCTCGTCACTTTCGCGGTGCTGGCCGCGCTGTTCTTCATGCGCTGGATCGGCGGGGGCGATGTCAAGCTGCTCGCCGCACTGGCGCTGTGGTTTGCGCCGCTGACCTTCTTCCAGCTGCTGTTCATGGCCTCGGTCGTGGGCGGCGTGATGACCACCGTGGGCAGCGTGCTGAACCTTGCCCCGGCGCAGGGCCGCACCGCCGGACGGCTGTTCGTGTGGACCAGCGCCGCCGTTTCGCTGGCGGTGATGCTCTATGTCGGCTGGGTGCTGACCGGGGGCCAGCCGGTTAACCTTGCCAGCGCGGTTGGCGGCAGCGGGGCGTTCTATGCGCTGCTCTGCGCCGTGCTGCTGTTCATGTCTTTCGGATCGATCGTGACCGCCCGCCACCAGCGGCAAAGGCTGCGGATTCCCTATGGCGTCGCGATTTCCGCCGGGGGGCTGTGGGCCCTGTCGGCACACGTTTTACCGCTCCTTCACCAGGCAAGCCCAACGGTGCTCGCCGGGTGAACCGGATTTTAACCAGTTTGCCCGAAACAGGACGGAACCACTTCGGGATTTTTCTAGGGGGCCTCAACAGCCATGGATAAGAAGAAGCTGATGCTGCTGCTTGGCGCGCTGGTCGTTGCGATCGGCACGGCCATGGCCGCGAAGAGCATGTTCTCGGGGGCTGCGGCTCCCCAGGCGGAAGCCGCGCAGCAGGTCCCCACCGGACCCAAGGTGCTGGTCGCGCAGCGCGCGCTGCCGGTCGGCACGATCATCACCGCGGATTCGATCTCGTTCCAGCTCTGGCCCAAGGAAATGGTCCAGGACGCCTACTTCATCGACGGCGAAGCCGACATGAACAAGCTGCTGGGCACCGTGGTGCGCTATCCGGTCACCGCCGGCCAGCCGGTTACCCAGGGCGCGCTGGTTGCGCCGGGCGACCGCGGCTTCCTGGCCGCCGCGCTGGGCCCGGGCATGCGCGCCGTGACGATCTCCGCCTCGCAGAAGACCGGCGTCGCCGGCTTCATCTTCCCGGGCGACCACGTTGACCTGATGCTGACCCAGACGGTCAAGGCGACCGACGGCGGCGAAGCGATGAAGACGGCCGAAACCATCCTGCGCAACGTGCGCGTGCTGGCCACCGACCAGTCGACCGAAAGCGAAACCAGCGAAGGCAAGACCGTGGTCCGCGCCTTCCGCACGGTGACGCTGGAAGTGACCCCGAAGATCGCCGAAAAGATCGCGGTTGCCCAGACGCTCGGCACGATCAGCCTGTCGCTGCGCTCGATCGCGGACAACCAGGCCGAACTGGACCAGGCCATCGCCAGCGGCACCGTCAAGGTCCCGGCCGGCGCGTCCAAGGAACAGGAAGACAAGCTGCTGAGCCAGGCGATGAACCGCCCGATCGAAGGCGGCACCACCTTTGTCACCGGCGGCGACGTCTCGCGCTTCCAGCGCAAGTCGATGCCCAGCCAGCAGAACGCCGCCAACCAGGTCGCCAAGACCATCGCCACCGCGTTCAGCGGCCTGACTGGCGGCGGCGCGGCCACGGCCGGCCCGGCCCGCAGCGGTCCGGTCATGCCGGTCGGCCCGGTGGTCCGCGTGACCCGCGGCAAGAGCGTGACCGAAGAACCCGTCGGGAGCCGCTGAGATGACCCCCAACACCACCCTGCCCGCCCACGGCGGCGTGTCGAAAGGCAACCCGATGAAGCGCCTTGCCACTTCCCTCCTGACTGCCGCCTGCCTGGCCGCACCGCTGGCGCTGATCGCCGCGCCGGCCGCCCAGGCCCAGTCGATCAGCCGCCCGGCCAACGACATCAACCTGTCGATCGGGCGCGGCCAGCTGATCACCGTTGGCGGCGCGATGACCGACGTGTTCGTCGCCAACGAGGCGATCGCGGACGTCCAGGTCAAGTCGCAGCGCCAGCTCTATGTGTTCGGCAAGGCCGGCGGGGAAACCACCGTCTATGCCAGCAACGCGGCGGGCGACATCATCTGGTCGGCCAACGTCCGGGTGGGTTCGAACATCGAAAGCGTCGACCAGATGCTGCGCATGGCGATGCCCGATGCCAAGATCGCGGTTTCGACCATGGGCACCAGCACCTTCCTGCTGACTGGCACGGTCGGCGCGCCGGAAGACGCCGCCGAAGCGCAGCGCCTGGTTTCGGCCTATGTCGGCAAGGAAGCCAACGTGATCTCGCGCCTGAAGATGGCAACGCCGCTGCAGGTCAACCTGCAGGTGCGCTTTGCCGAAGTCAGCCGCACCCTGGTCAAGACGCTGGGCACCAACCTGACCACCATCGACGGCACCGGCGGGTTCAAGTTCGGCCTGTCGAATGGCCGCGCGATCGGTTCGACCTGGACCACCAACCCGCTGCTGCCCTTCGGCGTCGGCAACGCGCCCGCGGGCTATGTGATCGACCCGGTGTCGAACACCATCAAGCTGACCCCGGGTACTGCCGTTTCGCCGCTCAACAGCTCGAACACGCTGGCCGGGATGGGAAAGCTGTTCGGGATGAACATCCTGGGCGCGCTGGACGCGGGTGAAACTGCGGGCCTGGTCACGACCCTGGCCCAGCCGAACCTGACCGCGCTGTCGGGCGAAACGGCCGACTTCCTGGCGGGCGGCGAATACCCGATCCCGATCAGCCAGGGCCTGGGCACGACCTCGATCGAATACAAGCGGTTCGGCGTCAGCCTGTCCTATACCCCCACGGTGCTGGCCAATGGCCGCATTTCGCTGCGGGTCCGGCCGGAAGTGTCGGAACTGTCGAGCCAGGGCTCGATCCAGCTCAACGGCTTCGAAGTGCCCGCGCTGACCGTGCGCCGCACCGAAACCACGATCGAGCTGGGTTCGGGGCAAAGCTTCATGATCGCCGGGCTGATGAGCAACAATTCGCAGAACACCGTGCAGAAGCTGCCGGGCGCGGGCGACGTGCCGATCCTGGGCAGCCTGTTCCGTTCGACCAGCTTCAAGCGCGGCGAAACCGAACTGGTGATCGTGGTCACGCCGTACCTGGTCAACCCGGTCGACGCGAACGACATCAAGCTGCCGACCGATGGCTACCAGAACCCGAACGACATCGAACGCGTGCTGGGCAACATGGACGCCGGCGGCAAGTCGGGCGGCGACCGGCCCAAGCCTTCGGCCGCACCCAAGGCGGCTGACGGCCCCAAGGTCGGCGATCTCGACCTGCCCGCCCTGCCGGAAGCGGCCAAGCCGGAAGGCAAGGACAAGCGCAGCAAGAAGACCCGCACCGCCGCCGCTTCGCAGGAAGTCGGCCCCGGCTTCAGCCTGAACTGAGAGGTGAACACCAATGCGTAACGTCATGAATCGCAAGGCGCTGGCTTCGGCCCTCACCCTCTCGCTTGGCCTGGTCCTGTCGGGCTGCGTTGGCGGCGTGCCGGGCAACACCAGCCTGGAAAGCGTCCACCAGCCGGTGGTCCAGCGCACCAACTATACCCTTGACCTGACCACGGGTCCGGGCGGGCTTTCGCTGCCCGAACAGCGCCGCCTGAGCGGCTGGTTCGAAGCGATGGACCTGCGCTATGGTGATCGGATCGCGATCGACGATCCGCTCAGCAGCGGCGCCACCCGCTCCGCGGTCGAAGCCGTGGCCAGCCGCTTCAGCCTGCTGGTCGGCGATGAGGCCCCGGTCACCCCGGGCTATGTCAACGCCGGCACGGTGCGCGTGATCATCACCCGCTCCAGCGCCAGCGTGCCGGGCTGCCCGGACTGGAGCGGCCGCACGGTGACCAATTTCAAGAACGCCACCAGCAAGAACTATGGCTGCGCCACCAACGGCAACCTGGCGGCAATGATCGCGGATCCGGAACACCTGATCCACGGCGCCACCGGCAAGGGCCAGACCGTCACGATGAGTTCGACCAAGGCCATCGAAACCTACCGCGAGGCCAAGCCGACCGGTCAGAACGGCCTGAAGGCTGAATCGAGCAAGGGCAACTAAGACATGAACGCTCCCTGGAAACCCGGCACCCCCGGCAATCGCGACGCCTTCGCGGCCTACCTGTGCGACGATGCGGCGCTCGACATCCTGCGCCCGGTCGTGATCGAACTGGGCTGGGCCCCGGAAAAGTGCCACAAGGGCGGGCTGCGCAACGCGGTGCAATCGCTGTCGATCACCGCCAGCCCGAACATCCTGATGGTCGACCTGTCGGAAAGCGGCGACCCGCTGAGCGACATCAACGCCCTGGCCGAGGTGTGCGAGCCCGGCACGGTGGTGGTGGCGGTCGGCCAGGTCAACGACGTGCGCCTCTACCGCGACCTCCTGGCCAGCGGGATCCACGATTACCTGCTCAAGCCGCTGTCGCCGGGGCAGGTGCGCGATGCGCTGGTCAATGCCCAGGCGATCTTCGCCTCGCCCAAGAGCCATGACCCGTCGGTGGCCAAGAAGCACGTTTCGACCGCGGTGATCGGCACGCGCGGCGGGGTTGGCGCCTCGACCATCGCGACCTCGCTGGCCTGGCTGTTCAGCGCCGACGAAAAGATGCCGACCGCGCTGCTCGACCTGGACGTCCACTTCGGCACCGGCGCGCTCGCGCTCGACCTCGAACCGGGCCGCGGCCTGACCGACGCGATCGAGAACCCGGGCCGCATCGACGGGCTGTTCATCGAACGCGCGATGATCCGCGCCAACGATCACCTCGCGATCCTGTCGGCCGAAGCGCCGATCAATTCGCCGCTGATGACCGATGGCGCCGCCTTCGTGCAGCTGGAGGAGGAATTCCGCCAGGCGTTCGAAATGACGGTGATCGACCTGCCGCGCAACATGCTGATCAATTTCCCGCACCTGCTGGCCGATGTGAACGTCGTCCTGCTGGTCACGGAAATGACCTTGGCCGGCGCGCGCGATGCGATCCGCATCCTGTCGTGGCTGAAAAGCAACGCCAGCCATGTCCAGCCGATCGTGGTGGCCAACAAGGTCCAGACCGGTGTGGGCGAAATCAGCAAGGCGGCCAAGCTGGGCCAGACCTTTGCCGACGCCAACCGGTCAAGCAAGGCCGGCTCGGTGATCCGCGACATCAGCCGCGCGGTGATGGGCGTGGGCGATGGCGAAGCGGTCGAGGAAGCGGCCAAGGCCAAGGGCTCGCTGCTTGGCAAGTTCGATCTCAAGGCGCTGATGCCCAAGAAGCAGAAGGCCAAGGAAGCGGTTCCGGCCAAGGCCTGATCCGCAGCTAACCCGGTGCCCCGCCCCGATGGGCGGGGGCCGCAGAAGGAAGGCGTGACCCGCAGATGAGCATTCCCCAGCTCCTGCTTTTCGCTGTTGGCCTGATGGCGTTCATGACGCTGGGCTACATGGCGTTTTCCGGCCCTTCGGCGGCCAAGGAAAGCGCGCGTCGGCTCCAGGCGGTGCGCTATCGCCATTCGGACAGCACCACCGACAAGGTGGAAGCACAGCTGCGCAAAGCCGTGGCCGCGCGCAAGCCGAAGATGCGCCAGATCGCCGGCTCGGAATCGCGCGTCGCCGCCCTGGCGCTGCGCCTGCACCGCACCGGCAAGGGCTGGACGCTGGCGCAATATGCCTATGCCTCGGGCGGGCTGGCGCTGGCGGTCACGGTGCTGGTCTACCTGAAGAGCGGCGCGGCGATGCTGGCGCTGGGGGTTGGCGCGCTGGTTGGCGCGGGGCTGCCGCACATGGTGGTGGGCTTCTTCATCAATCGCCGCTCGGCCCAGTTCACCGCGAAGTTTCCCGACGCGATCGAACTGCTGGTGCGCGGCCTGCGCTCGGGTCTGCCGGTTACCGAAACGCTGGGCGTGGTGTCCACCGAAGTGCCTGGCCCGGTGGGCGAGGAGTTCAAGCTGGTCACCGAACGCATCAAGATCGGCAAGACCATGGAGGACGCCCTCCAGGAAACCGCCGACCGGCTCAACACGCCTGAATTCAGCTTCTTCTGCATCACGCTGGCGATCCAGCGCGAAACCGGGGGCAACCTGGCGGAAACCCTGTCGAACCTGGCCGACGTGCTGCGTAAGCGCGCCCAGATGAAGCTCAAGATCAAGGCGATGAGCTCGGAATCCAAGGCTTCCGCCTATATCATCGGCGCCCTGCCCTTCACCGTGTTCGGCATGGTGTACTGGGTGAACCCGAAATACCTGAGCGGCTTCTTCACCGATGACCGCCTGATCGCGACCGGCCTTGGCGGGCTGGTGTGGATGGGCATCGGCGCCTTCATCATGGCCCAGATGATCAATTTCGAGATCTGAGCGAGGGACTGGAATCACTGTCATGAACAACCCGCCCGGACCTACGCTGCTTGGCATCGACGTCATCTATGTCGGCTCGCTGCTGGCTGGATTGGCCGCCTTTGCCGTGATGTTCGCGATCTATACCGCGGTCACCATCCGCGATCCCATGGCCAAGCGCGTCAAGGCGCTGAACGAGCGGCGCGAGCAGCTCAAGGCCGGGATCGTCACCCAGACCGCGAAGAAGCGCGCGTCGCTGGTGCGCAAGAACGAAACCACCGACAAGATGCGCGACACGCTGTCGTCCTTGAAGGTGCTGCAGCAAAGCCAGCTGGAAATGATCCAGCAAAAGCTGGCCCAGGCGGAGATCCGCCGCAAGGAACTGGCCGTCGCGGTCATCTTTGCGCGCATGATCCTGCCGATCGTGCTGGGGGCGATTGCCGCGTTCCTGATCTATGGGATCAACTATTTCCCGACCTGGGGCGGGATGAAGAAGCTGATGGGCTTCGCCACCGCCGTTGGCCTGGGTTACAAGGGCCCGGAAATCTACCTGTCGAACCTGATTTCCAAGCGCACCGACGCGGTCCGCAAGGGCCTGCCCGACGCGCTCGACCTGCTGGTGATCTGCGCCGAAGCGGGCCTGACCGTGGACGCCGCGTTCAACCGCGTCGCCAAGGAACTGGGCCGCGCCTATCCGGAACTGGGCGATGAATTCGCGCTGACCGCGATCGAGCTGTCGTTCCTGTCGGAACGCCGCCAGGCGTTTGAAAACCTGGCCTGGCGCGTCAACCTCGAAGCGGTCAAGGGCGTGACCACCACCATGGTCCAGACCGAACGCTACGGCACCCCGCTCGCCTCGGCGCTGCGCGTGCTCTCGGCCGAATTCCGCAACGAACGCATGATGCGCGCCGAAGAAAAGGCCGCACGCCTGCCCGCGATCATGACCGTGCCGCTAATCCTGTTCATCCTGCCGGTGCTGTTCGTCGTGATCCTTGGCCCGGCGGCCTGCTCGATCGCCGACGCCTTCTCGGCCAAGCCTGGACGGTAGAACACCGACCAGCCAAAACCGAAAAGAGCCCCGGAAGCCATGCTTCCGGGGCTCTTTTTCAATGTGAACGGGCAGGAGAGTCCTTTCCGGCTCACGCCGGTGCGGGAAGGCCATCCGGCCTTCCCTTGCAACACCGGCCCGCTCCCCCGGCCCAACCACCCGTTTAAGGTACCCTG
>NZ_JAYRKX010000028.1:0-28071 GCF_041905565.1 Novosphingobium sp.
CCATCTCGAACGAAAATTCCCTTGGAAAGGCAACCAGCCTTCCCGGCGGGAATTTCCGCCCGATATGTTCGCCATTCTGCCGCCTCGAAGGTGCGGCTAATGGGTCCTGACCCTAGCTGCGCCGGGCCTTGAGCCAGGCCTTCTGGGTGCGTTCCACTTCGAGCATGGCGGCGAACACGCTTTTGCCGGGATCGGTCTGGCCGCTGCGGCCCAGTGCGTAGATCTGGCTGTAGAACCAGAACTGCGCGGCGAAGCTGTCAATCGCGCGCAGTGCCTTGATCCGGGTGAGGAACGACAGCGCCGGGGGGAACAGCGCCAGGCCCTGTTCGGCGCGGGGCAGTTCCGCCGCGCCGGCCAGCAGCCGGGCCGCGCCATCGGGCTGGGCGCAGAGCGGCCGGCCCAGGCCGATCACGTCGGCCGCGCCCTTGGCCAGGGCTTCCTCCATCGCCGCGCGGCTGCGAAAGCCGCCGGTGACCATCAGCGGCACTTTCAGCGTGTCCTTCATCGCCAGGGCGAAATCGACGAAATAGGCCTCGCGCGCGATGGTCGAGGCGGCGACGCCCGGCTGTTCGACCGGCTCCATCCCTTCCAGCCCGAGCAGGCGCGGCTGTTCATACGTGCCGCCGGAAATCTCGATCAGGTCGACCCCGGCCGCTTCCAGCCAGCGCGCCACTTGCAGGCTGTCTTCGAAGGCAAAGCCACCGCGCTGGAAATCGGCGCTGTTGAGCTTGACCGACACGGCGAACCCGGCGGGCACGGCGGCGCGGGTGGCCTTGACCACTTCGAGCAGGAAGCGGGCGCGGTTTTCCAGGCTGCCGCCCCACTGGTCGGTGCGCTGGTTGGCGCGCGGGCTGAGGAACTGGGAAATCAGATAGCCGTGCGCGGCGTGGATCTGTGCGCCGTCGAACCCGCCTTCGGCGCAGACCGCGGCGGCCTGGGCAAAGCGGCGGATCAGCTCGTCGATCTCGGCCCCGGTCAGCGCCACCGGCTGGCCGAACTGGCCGCCGGGCAGGCCCAGCTTGACCGCCGAGGGCGCCTTGGGATGGGCGTTGACCGGCTTCATCGTCTGGCGCCCGGCGTGGCTGATCTGCGCCCAGAACTGCGCGCCCTGCGCCTTGGCCGCACCGGTCCAGCGGCGCAGCGCATCGAGCATTGCGCCATCGGCGGGCCGGTCGATGATGACATTGCCGGGCCGTTCCAGGTGATCGCCGTCGACGTGGACGTTGCCGCTCAGCAGCATGCCTGCGCCGCCCGCGCCCCACACGCGGTAGAGCCGTTCCAGTTCTGCTGTCGGCACGCCGCGCGGGTCGGCCAGCCCTTCGGTCATCGCCGCTTTCGACAGGCGGTTGGGCAGCACGGCCCCGCAGGGCAGGGTCAGCGGTTGTTCGATCATCGGTAAGTTCCCCCCATTTGGCGGCCCGCTATGGCGCGGGCTTCATTGCCGGCACGGCGCGCGCCGCATCTTCGGGCGTCAGCCCGGGCGCGGGTGCGGCGCTGATCGCTTCCAGCCGCCGCGCCACCCGCCCGGCGCGCTGGATCGCGCGGACCAGGCGCGGATAGACCCCGCAGCGGCACAGGTTGGGCACGGCGGCCTTGATATCTTCCGGCGTCGGATCGGCATTGCGGGCGAGCAGCGCGGCGGCCGACATGACGATGCCGGGCGTGCAGAACCCGCACTGGATCGCCTGTTCGGCGACCATCGCCTGCTGCACCGGGTGCGAGCGGTCGGGCGACAGCCCCTCGATCGTGGTGACGACGCGGCCTTCGGCTTCGGCCAGCGTGATCAGGCAGCTGCGCAGCGCCTCGCCATCGATCATGACCATGCAGGCGCCGCAATCGCCCACCCCGCAGCCATATTTGGTGCCGGTCAGGTTGGCGGCATCGCGCAGCGCCCACAGCAGCGGGGTCTGCGGGTCCATCCTGAATTCGACGGGCCGTTCGTTGACGGTCAGGCGGGTCATGCGCCGGCCTGGCTCAGTCGCGCCAGGACCGGTCGATCTTGTCGATCCGCCGCACCCAGGCAGCGAAATCGGCGCCGCCGGGGACATGGCCGGGCACGTTCGCCTCGTGCAGGTCGCGCTGGTGGACGGCGACCACTTCGTCCGGGATCACCACCGGCTGGCCGGCCGCCATCGTTGCCAGCTGGATCTCGCAGGCGCGTTGCAGCGACCAGTGCAGGATGAAGATCTCCGGGATCGACCGGCCCAGGATCACCGGGCCGTGGTTCTTCAGCATCAGGATGCGCTTGTCGCCCAAGTTCTGCAGCAGCCGCTCGCCTTCCTCGGCGCGCACGGTGATGCCTTCGAAGTCATGATAGGCCAGCCGCCCGGCAAAGTTGCAGGCATAGAAGTTCATCGGCTGCAGCCCGCCTTCCAGGCTGCACACCGCCATGGTCGCGGTGGTGTGGGTGTGGACGATGGCGTGGGCCCAGGGCAGGTGGCGGTGGAACAGGCTATGCTGGACGAACCCGGCCTTGTTCACCGGATAGGGGCTGCCATCCAGCGTGTTGCCGTCGATGTCGATCTTGACCAGGTTGCTGGCGCAGACTTCGGAATAGAGCAACCCGTAGGGATTGATCAGGAAGGCGTTATCCTCGCCCGGGACCTTGACCGAGATGTGGTTGTAGATCGATTCCGACCACCCCAGGTGATCGAACACCCGGTAGCACGCGGCCAGCTGCTGGCGGGCCTGCCATTCTTCCTCGCTGCAGTCGACGTTGCGGCCGCCATGATGGCTGGTGGGCGCGCTGGATTGGGTGGCCATGCAGATCCTCCGGTTCGTGTTTGCAACCGAAGTAACTGTCTGCTGCCCCGGACGCAACACCGGCCCGTTACCGCCCGATGGCGACACTCACCCCTGCCCACAGCGTGCGGGGCGTACCATAGTCGATCGAGCCGCCCTGGTTGCGGGTGACCACCGTCTCGTCGGTCAGGTTTTCGCCGCGCAGCACCACGGTCAGGCGCTGGCCCAGCGGGACCTTGACCACGGCGTCAAACGTGGTCGCGGCGGGCAGGCGGTCGGTCTGCAGGTCATCCTCGAACTGCATGCCGGTGTGGCGCAGCGTGCCCGCGACCAGCCAGCCCGGCGCGGGGGTCCAGGCCAGGGTGGCACTGGCGGCAAGCTTCGGGACCTGCGCCGGGCGCTTGCCATTGAGTGCGGCGGACGCGCCGCTGGCGCGCACTTCGGCGTCGATCAGCGCCAGCGAGCCATCGAAGCGCAGCGCACCGAGCGGCACGGCGATGTCGAGTTCCGCCCCGCGCGAGCGGATCGCATCGACGTTGCGGCGTTCGCGCAGGTTGGTGCCGATGGTGACATTGGCAATGGCATGGCGGACCTTGTTGTCGAACACGGTGGCGCCGATGCGGATGTCGCCACCAGGGGTCAGGTCGATCCCCGCTTCATAGCCTAGCAGGTCCTCGCCTCGCAGCGCGGCATTGGCGCGGGTGGTGACGGGGAACACCGCGAAGGGGCGGTACAGCTCGTTCAGCGTTGGCTGGCGCAGCCCGGTATAGGCCGCGCCGCGCAGCGCCAGCACCGGCGCCAGTTGCCAGCGCGCGCCGCCGCGCCAGCTGGCTTCCCAGCCGCTGCGATCCGCGAACAGGTTGGTCAGCGTCGGCGTGCCGGCGGCATTGGTTTCGGCGTAGGATCCGCGGCTTACCGTCCAGCGGTCGGCGCGCAGCCCGCCGGTCAGCTCCAGCGTGCCCAGCGTCAGGGTGTCTTCCAGGTAAAGCCCAAGGTCGCTGTTGCGTCCGCCTGCGCGGCGGCGCACGGTAACCGCGCCGGTGCCCGCGTTATAGGCGGTTTCCTGGGTGCGGCCGGTGCCCAGCCGCCAGTCCGCGCCCAGCCGCAGCTCGTGCCCGCCGCCCACCGGGGGGCGCAGTTCCAGCTTGGCCCCAAGCCCGGTGCCCGGGGTGCGATACTGGTCCAGGCTTTTGCGGAACGAGGTCGAGGAGATCACCACGCTGGAGAAATTGCGCACCTGGACATAGGCCAGCGCGTCGAACTGCCAGGCGCCCTTGCCGACCAGCCGCAGGCTGGCGTCCTGCCCGCTGGAGGTGTTGCGCGCGCCGGCAAAGCGCAGCTCGCGCCGGTCGTCAAAGGCCTGCACGCGGGCCTGCAATTCGATGTCGGGGGTGATCGGGGCCACGCCGCGCAGCGCGGCGGACCAGCTGTCATAGCCGGCGCGGACGCTGGCGGGCACGCGCTGGGCGGGCGGGGTGGTCCAGAACCCCTGGCCCCGGTCCCACCGGCCCGACAGCACGGCAAAGCCGCCGCCAAGGTCCGGAGCGAGCGTGGCGCCCAGCTCCGTCTCGCCGCGATCGTTGACCAGAGCGCGCGCTTCGAGAAGGGCCAGGTCATCCGGCCCGGCGCTGTGCAGGTCGATCGTCCCGGCCACGGCCCCCGCCCCGAAGGCGCCGGAACCGCCGCCGCGCGTCACCTGGGCGGCGCGCAGCCGTTCCGGGGTGATCGCTGAAAAGGGAATAAAGCCGAAGAACGGATCGGCCTGTGGCACGCCGTCAAGCAGCAGCAGGGTGCGGCTGGAGGCGTTGCCGCCCAGCCCGCGAAAGGTCACCCCTTGCGCCGAAGGGTTGGCCGAACGGCTGTCCGAACGGCGGAACTGCTGGAAGCCCGCCACGGCCGACAGCACGTCTTCCAGCCGCCCGGAAGCCGACGCGGCGGCGCGGGCGCTGTCGATGGTGACGGCGGCATAGACCGGATCGCTCTGGCTGCGGTCCAGCCCGCGTCCGGTGACGACGATTTCCTCCGGGGCGTCCTCGGCATGGGCGGCGGCGGGCAGCAGGGCGATTGCGGGCAGGGCCAGCGAGGCAAGGGTACGGCGCATGATGGTGCGGGCCATTGCCGTTCGGACCTGACTTTTCAATGACGGAAAGCGGTCATTCCGAAAATTCGATGGCATATCCCGCCGCCCGGACCGTGCGGATCACGCTGTCCGTGCCGGGGCGGTCGACCGCCTGGCGCAGGCGGCGGACGTGGACATCGACCGTGCGTTCGTCGATGTCGCTGTCCATCCCCCAGACCGCGTCGATCAGCTGGGCGCGCGAATGGACCCGGCCGGGGCGTTCCATGAAGTGGCGCAGCAGGCGAAATTCGGTCGGCCCCAGCTTCACCGCCTCGCCCCCCCGGCGGACGCGGTGGGCCACCGGGTCCAGTTCCAGGTCGGCCACGCGCAGCACGCCATCTTCCAGCGCGGGGCGGCTGCGGCGCAGCAGTGCCTCGACCCGGGCAAGCAGCTCGCGCGGGGAAAACGGCTTGGTGACGTAATCGTCGGCCCCGGTCTTGAGGCCGCGGATGCGGTCTTCCTCCTCGCCGCGCGCGGTCAGCATCAGGATCGGCAGGCGGGCCGTTTCCTTGGCCCGGCGCAGCTGGCGGCAAACCTCGATCCCGGACAGGCTTTCGACCATCCAGTCCAGCACGATCAGGTCGGGCTGGCTTTCGCGGACCATCAGCAGGGCTTCCTCGCCGTCCGGGGTGACGCGCACGTCATAGCCGTCGGACTTGAAATGCCATTCGAGCAGGCCCGAAAGGGCCACGTCATCCTCGACGATGAGGACGGACAGTGCCATCAGTCGACCTCGTCACCTTCGACCGGGCTTTCACGCCCGGCGTGGTACATGCCCGTGGCGGCGAAATAGACCATTTCCGCGACATTGGTGGCGTGATCGCCGATCCGTTCGATGTTGCGGGTGATGAACAGCAATTGCGCCGCGCTGGAAATGGTCGCCGGGTTTTCCATCATGTGGGCCACCAGGTTGCGGAAGATGCTGTCGTAGAAATTGTCCAGCTTCTCGTCGCGTTCGATCACTTCGATCGCCAGTTCCGCATCGCGCGCGCCATAGGCGTTGAGCACGTCGCGGACCATGCCCTGGGCAATGTCGGCCATCGCCGGGATCAGGGTCAGCGGTTCGAACTTCTTGAGCCGTTCGATATGCCCGACGCGCTTGGCGATGTTCTTGGCATAGTCGCCGATGCGTTCGACCACGCCGGAAATCTTGAGCGCGGCGATCACGTCGCGCAGGTCGTCGGCCATCGGCGCGCGCAGCGCGATGATCCGCACGGCCAGCCGGTCAACCTCGGCCTCGAGCGCGTCGAGCCGGGCATCGGCGGCGACCACGGCCTGGGCCTTGGCTTCATCGCGCTTGACCAGCGCTTCCATCGCGTCCCTGATCGCCACTTCGGCCAGCCCGCCCATTTCGGCGATCAGCCCGCGCAGCTGGGAAATCTCGTTGTCGAATGCCTTGACGGTATGTTCGGCCATGTGTCCGTTCCTCAGCCGTAGCGGCCAGTGATGTAATCCTTGGTGCGCTCTTCGCGCGGATTGGTGAAGATCTGCGAGGTTTCGCCGTATTCGACCATGGTCCCAAGGTGGAAAAAGGCGGTGCGCTGCGACACGCGGGCGGCCTGCTGCATCGAATGGGTGACGATGACGATGGCGTAGCGGTCCTTCAGCTCGTCGATCAGTTCCTCGATCCGCGCGGTGGCGATCGGGTCGAGCGCCGAGCACGGCTCGTCCATCAGGATCACTTCGGGGCTGACGGCGATCGCGCGGGCGATGCACAGGCGCTGCTGCTGTCCGCCCGACAGCGCGGTGCCGGCGTCCGACAGGCGGTCCTTGACCTCGTCCCACAGGCCGGCGCGGCGCAGCGACTTCTCGACGATGGCGTCGAGATCGGCCTTGACCCCGGCCAGGCCGTGGATGCGCGGCCCATAGGCGACGTTTTCGTAGATCGACTTGGGGAACGGGTTGGGCTTCTGGAACACCATGCCGACCCGCGCGCGCAGTTCGACCACGTCCATGCCGCTGCCGTAGATATGTTCGCCGTCCAGCCGGATCTCGCCGGTCACGCGGCAGCCGGCGATGGTGTCGTTCATCCGGTTGAGCGTGCGCAGGAACGTGCTCTTGCCGCAGCCCGACGGGCCGATGAAGGCGGTG
The DNA here is from genome assembly GCF_041905565.1 of Novosphingobium sp. Lineage (GTDB taxonomy): Bacteria > Pseudomonadota > Alphaproteobacteria > Sphingomonadales > Sphingomonadaceae > Novosphingobium. The sequence continues at coordinate 6,953 of NZ_JAYRKX010000028.1, forward strand.
ACCGCCCCGGTGGAGATGTCGATCGAGACATCGTTGATGGCCTGCTTTTCGCCGTAGAAGACGTTGACGGCGCGGGCCTCGATCTTGAGCTGTGGGTTGGTCATGGGGTTACCAGCGGGTCTCGAACTTGTTGCGAAGGTAGATGGCCAGGCCGTTCATGGCCAGCAGCAGCGCCAGCAGCACGATGATCGCCGCCGAAGTGTTCTGGACAAAGCCCTGGTCGATTTCGTCCGACCACAGGAAGATCTGCATCGGCATGACGCTGGCCGGATCGGTGATCCCGCCCGGCGGGGTGGCGACAAAGGCGCGCATCCCGATCATCAGCAGCGGCGCGGTTTCACCCAGCGCACGGGCCATGCCGATGATCGTGCCGGTGAGGATGCCGGGCAGGGCCAGCGGCAGGACATGGTGGAACACCGCCTGGACCGGGCTGGCGCCCACCGCCAGCGCGGCATCGCGGATCGACGGGGGCACGGCCTTGAGCGCGTTGCGCCCCGAAATCACGATCACCGGCATGGTCATCAGCGCCAGGGTCATGCCGCCCACCAGCGGGCTGGAACGCGGCATGTGCAGCGTGTTGATGAACACCGCCAGGCCGAGCAGGCCGAAGATGATCGACGGCACGGCGGCCAGGTTGTTGATCGACACTTCGACCCATTCCACCCAGCGCCGCCCCTTGGGAGCGAATTCTTCCAGATAGACCGCCGCCAGCACACCCAGCGGGAACGACAGCCCAAGCGTGACGCCCATGGTCAGGACCGAGCCCTTGGCCGCGCCCCAGATCCCGGCCACGCTGGCCTCGGTCGAATCCGACCCGGTCAGGAACGACCAGTCCAGCCCGCCCAGCCCCTGCCGCAGCATGGTGAACAGCAGGTAGGCCAGGAACGCCAGGCTGAGCCCGACCGCGACCAGGCCAATGATGCGAAAGCGGGCTTCGGCGGCATGGCGGCGTTTCAGCCGCCGCTGCATCGCGGGGTCCTGCCACTGCGAATGGGGTAGGGCGCTAGTCATAGGCTTCCCGGTATTTCTTGACCACGCGCAGCGCGACCACGTTGAGCGCCAGGGTGACGATGAACAGGACCAGCCCCAGGGCAAAGGCCGACAGGGTCTTGGCGCTGTCGAATTCCTGGTCGCCGGTCAGCAGCTGGACGATCTGGAAGGTGACCGTGGTCATGCTGTCAAACGGATTGGCGGACAGGCGCGCCGCGGCCCCGGCGGCCATGACCACGATCATGGTTTCGCCGATCGCGCGGCTGATCGCCAGCATCACGCCCGCGACAATGCCGGGGAGCGCGGCGGGCAGCAGCACCTTCTTGATCGTCTCGCTCTTGGTTGCGCCCATCGCCAGGCTGCCGTCGCGCATTGCCTGCGGCACGGCGGCGATGCTGTCGTCCGCCATCGAGGAGACGAACGGGATGATCATCACCCCCATCACCATGCCGGCGGCCAGCGCGCTTTCGGTCGACGGATTGGCCATGCCCATCCAGGCGGCGAAATCGCGCACCTGCGGGGCCACGGTCAGCGCGGCGAAATAGCCGTAGACCACGGTCGGGATGCCGGCCAGGATCTCCAGCATCGGTTTCAGCCACTTACGCAGCGTCGGCGTGGCATACTGGGTCAGGAACACCGCGCTCATCAGGCCCAGCGGGATCGCCACGATCATGGCGATGATCGCGCCGATGAACAGCGTGCCCCAGAACAATGGTACGGCGCCGAAATCCTTGCCCAGTTCGGCATCGGTGCCGACGCGCGGGGCCCAGTGGGTCCCGGTCAGGAAGTCGATCGGGGAAACGTGAGTAAAGAACAGCCCGGTTTCATAGAGCAGCGACGCGATGATCCCCGCCGTGGTCAGGATCGCCACCAGCGAAGCCAGCAGCAGCCCCAGCAGGGTGGCGCGTTCGACCTTGGTGCGGGCGGGAAAGTCGCTGCGCACGCGGGTATAGCCCCAAGCCGCGCCGGCAAAGCCGACCAGCAGCGCCAGCGCCGCGCCGATCAGGCCGAAGCGGGTCTGGATCGCGCCGAACACGGGGGCCAGTTGTTCCGCCTGGGGATTGAACGCCCCGGTAAAGGGATCGCGGGCCAGGGCCTGGGCCTCGGCCAGGATCGCGTCGCGCTCCATGTCGAAAGCGGGCAGGCTGGCGGCGGCCGGATCGGCCAGCACCGCCGCGCGCACCAGGCCGGGGGCGATCCCCGCCCATGCGGCCCAGACCACCAGCGCCGGAACCAGCGCCCACAGCGCCACGTGCCAGCCATGATAGCTGGGGACCGCGGCAAGCGAGCCGCGCCCCGAATAGAGCGTCCTGGCCCGGGCGCGACCGGCAAACCAGCCGGTTACCCCCAGGCCAAGCACGACCAGAAGAACGATCTGGGAAATCACGCAGGGTTCTTTCGCTGCATCACTTCAGGGTCGACGGGTCCATCAGGCTGAACTTGGCCGCCACTTCGGCGTTCTTCGCGCGGACATCGTCCGGCGCGATGACCATGCCCTTGGCCTTCAGGTAACCGTCCGGGCCCCAGGCCGCAGCCCACTGCCCGACATAGTCCTTCAGCCCCTTGATCGCGTTGAGGTGGCCCTGCTTGACATAGAGGTAAAGCGGACGCGCGCCGGGATAGCTGAAATCGACGATCGAGGCATAGGTCGGCATCACGCCCGACATCGGAATGCCCTTCAGCTTGGTGGTGTTTTCTTCCAGGTACGAGAACCCGAACACGCCGATCGCCTTGGGATTTTCGGCAATCTTCTGGACGATCAGGTTGTCGTTCTCGCCAGCGTCGACATAGGCGCCATCTTCGCGCACGCCGGTGCAGAACTTCTTGTGGGCGTCCTTGTCGGTGTCCTTCAGGGCCTTCATCGCCGGGTCGGTTTCGCAGCCCTTGGTCAGGATCAGCTCGGCCAGCGCATCGCGGGTGCCCGAGGTCGAGGGCGGGCCGTAAACCAGGATCGGATCGGCCGGAAGCGACGGGTTGACGTCGGCCCAGGTCTTGGCGGTGTTCGGCTTGCCGAACGGATTGGCCGCCAGCGCCTTGTAGACGTCAAGCGGGGTCAGCTTCATGTTCGGGCCATTGGTGCCTTCGGCAAAGGCGATCCCGTCAAGCCCGACCTGGATTTCGATGATGTCCTTGACGCCATTCTTGGCGCATTCCTCGTACTCGCTCTTCTTCATGCGGCGCGAGGCGTTCTCGATGTCGGGGTGCTGGGCGCCCAGGCCCGCGCAGAACAGCTTCATGCCCGCGCCAGTGCCGGTCGATTCGATCACCGGCGACTTCACGCCAGCGGCCTTGGCCGTGGCTTCGGCCACCGCGGTGGCAAACGGATAGACGGTGGAGGAACCCACCGCACGCACGAAATCGCGCGAACCGGAGGAACCGCCCGAACCACAGGCGGCCAGCGCCAGCGAGGACAGGGCAACGAGACTCAGCGAACGGAACGAAGGCATGGCAACCTCTTGGTCAGGGTGTGTCGAGAGGGCGGATATGAAGGTTGCGTGACAGTTTGATGACACCGCCGCCCGTGCGCGCAAATGCGCGGGTTCAGGCCGGAATCAGGGGCAGGATGAACGAAGCCGTGGTGCCCATGCCGGGCTGGCTGGCAATATCGAATCGGCCGCGGTGGCGTTCCACGATGTGCTTGACGATCGCCAGGCCCAGCCCGGTGCCCCCGGTGGCGCGGCTGTGGCTGGTATCGGCGCGGTAGAACCGCTCGGTCAGGCGCGGCAGGTGTTCAGGCGCGATGCCCTGGCCTTCGTCATGCACGCTCACCGCCACCCGGCCCGACGGGGTCGCCTCCAGCGTCAGGGTCACGGTTCCGCCCGCCCGGCCATACTTGATCGCATTGTCGATCAGGTTGCGCAGCACTTGCGCCAGCTGGCCGCGATCGCCCGCTACCGGGGCGGCCTGGCAATTGGTGGTCAGCGTCACTTCGGCCCGACCGGCCACTTCGCCCACCGCCTCGCGCGCCAGCGCCAGCAGGTCGACCGGCTCGGTCGGCGCATCATGCTTCACGGCCTCGATCCGGCTGAGCGACATCAGGTCCTCGATCAGCGCCTGCATCCGCTTGGCCTCGTGGCGGATGATCCCGAGGAAGCGGGTGCGGGTCGCCTCGTCCGCGCCGGCCTTGGGATCCTCCAGCGTTTCGACATAGCCCAGGATCGCCGCCAGCGGGGTGCGCAGCTCGTGGCTGGCATTGGCAACGAAATCGGCATGGGCGCGCGCCACGCTGACCCGCACCGACAGGTCGTCCAGCACCACCAGCCGCCCGCCGCCGGGCAGCACGTGGCACGATACCTTCCAGCGGCTGGACCGCACCGACAGCCCTTCGACGATCGCGCTGCCGCCGTGCGGTGAATTGATCAGCGCCACCACCTGCGGGTCGCGAATCGCAATGCGCGCGTCCTGCCCCACCACGTGCGCGCCCAGCAGGTCGCGCGCCGCCTGGTTGGCAAAGCTTACGGATCCCTGCCGCACGACCAGCGCGGGGGTTTCGAAATGTTCGAGCAGGGCGGTTTCGGCGGCGGTCATCGCCGATCATGCTACCGCGCCGCATGGCGCGGGCGCAAGCGCGCTCAGCCCAGGGCGCCCAGCGAGACGTACGGTGCCAGGGCGGCGTGCTTGCGGACGAAGTGGTCCAGCACCGGGCCGTAGATCGGCCGGTCGAATGCCGCGCCGAACTGCCGGCCCCGGACCCATTGCACCTGGGCGGCAAAGCCATCCAGCCCGTCCGGGCGGACGAGGATGCGCGACTTGATGCGCGGGGGCTTGTCCTCGGCCTCGATGCAGCAGCCGCCGGCCGACAGGTCGATCATGTGGCCAAAGCTGCGCAGCCCGTTTTCCGCGCGCACTTGCACGCGCCACAGGATCGGCGATCTGGTTTCCTGTCGGGGTTGCATGGGCAGATGCCTAGTGCGAACCTCTGAAGCATCGGTAAACCGGTGGACCGTCAATGCTCCCTAGGGTGCGCGGCCTTCCCCCGTGGACAGGCTGCCAGGCGGCCGGGCCTGGCCTAGCCGGCGGGGATGACCGGGCGCACCATCCTGATCCTGGGCGACCAGCTCAGCCCGCAGCTTGCGGCGCTGCGCGGCGCGAACCGCGCGGCAGACCGCGTGCTGATGGCCGAAGTCATGGCCGAGGCGGACTATGTCCCGCACCACCGCAAGAAGCTGGCCTTCGTGTTTTCCGCCATGCGCCATTTCGCGCAAGGTATGCGCGCAGATGGCTGGCAGGTGGACTATGTCCGGCTGGACGATCCCGCCAACACCGGCACCCTGGGCGGCGAACTGCGCCGGGCAATGGCGCGCCATGGGCACGCGCGAGCCGTGGTGACGGAACCCGGCGAATGGCGCCTCTTGCAACAGATGCGCGAGTGGCCGGGGCTGGAAATCCTGCCCGACGACCGCTTTCTGGCGGACCGGCACGGCTTCGCTGCCTGGGCCGAGGGGCGCAAGGGCCTGCGGATGGAGCACTTCTACCGCCTGATGCGGCGCAAGACCGGGCTGCTGATGGACGGCGGCGAACCCGCCGGCGGGCGGTGGAATTTCGATGCCGAGAACCGCAGCCGGGCGGACCCCGATCTTGCCATGCCGCGCCCGCCGCGCTTTGCCCCCGATGCGATCACCCGCGAAGTGCTGGACATGGTCGCGGCGCGCTTTCCTGACCGGTTCGGCACGCTCGAGCCGTTCTGGTTCGCTGTCACGCGCACCGATGCCGAAGCCGCCTTTGCCCAGTTCCTGCGCCATGCCTTGCCGCAGTTCGGCACCTATCAGGACGCGATGCTGGCGGGCCAGCCGTTCCTGTTCCACGCGGTTGTTTCCACTTATCTCAACGCCGGGCTGCTCGATCCTCTGGCGATGTGCCGCGCGGTCGAGGCGGAATGGCGCGCCGGGCGGGTACCGCTCAACAGCGCGGAAGGGTTCATCCGCCAGATCATCGGCTGGCGCGAATTCGTGCGCGGGATCTACTGGTGGCGGATGCCGGGCTATGACCGGGTCAATGCGCTGGACGCGCACCGCCCGCTGCCTGAATTCTACTGGAGCGGCGAGACGGACCTGGCCTGCCTCAGCGCCTGCATCACCCAGACCCGCGACGAGGCCTATGCCCACCACATCCAGCGGCTGATGGTGACCGGCAATTTTGCGCTGCTGGCGGGGATCGACCCCCATGCGCTGCACGAATGGTATCTGGCGGTCTATGCCGATGCCTATGAATGGGTCGAACTGCCCAATACCGTCGGGATGAGCCAGTTTGCCGATGGCGGGCTGCTGGCCAGCAAGCCCTATGCCGCCAGCGGCGCCTATATCGACCGGATGAGCGACTATTGCCGGACCTGCGCCTATGACGTGAAGGCCAAGGCGGGGCCGCGCGCCTGCCCGTTCAACCTGCTCTACTGGCACTTCGTGGCGCGCCACCAGGATCGGCTGGCGCGCAATCCGCGCATGGCCCAGGCGGTGCGCACCTGGGAGCGGTTCGCTCCCGACCGGCAGGAGCAGCTATGGCGTGATGCCGAGCGGTTTCTGGCCGGCCTTGCCTGACCGGCAGCGGTCGGAACAATACTTCACCTCGTCCCAGTCGCGCGCCCATTTGCGCCGCCAGGCAAACGGACGCCCGCAGGTCAGGCACGGTTTGGTGGGAAGATCACCCTTGCGGCGCATCTTGGGCATGGCGGGCCGCGCTCAGTCCGGGATCCGCGCGCCGTCCCAGGCGAACTGCCCGCCGCTGTCGGCGGGAGTCAGCCTGTCCAGCACGGATAGCAGGTGCCCGGCGGACTGGTCGGGGCTGAACAGCTTGCCCGGCCTAACCCCGCGCTGGAACGGGGCGGACAGCCGGCTGTCGACCGTGCCGGGGTGCAGCGCGGCGACCACCGCCTGCGGGTGGCTGCGCGCCAGTTCGATGGCGAAATTGCGCACCAGCATGTTGAGCGCGGCCTTGCTCGCCCGGTAGGAATGCCACCCGCCCAGCCGGTTATCCCCGATCGAGCCGACCCGCGCCGACAGCACGGCAAACACGGTGCGTTCGCCGCGCGGGAACCGGGGCAGGCAGTGCTTGGCGATCAGCGCCGGGCCGATGGTGTTGGCGGCCAGCACCTGGGCCATCACCCCGGCATCCAGCGCGCGCAGGCTCTTTTCCGGCACGATGCCGCGCGCCTCATCGTGCAGCAGCCCGGTGGCGACGATGACCAGCCGGAGCGGCGCGGACACCTGTTCTGCCACAGCGGCTATCGAAGCTTCGTCAGTCAACTCGAACGCGAAGGGGATGGCGCCGGGCAGGCTAGCCATATCCGCGCGGCGCTGTCCGGCGTAAACTTCGGCAAAGCGTCCGCCCGCCAGCAGCCGCGCGGTCAGCGCGCGGCCGATCGCGCCGCCCGCGCCGAACACCACCGCGCTGCCACTGGGCACTTCACCCAACGGCGCCACCGACCCGCAGTGGCAGCAGCGCGGCGGCGACCCGTTCGCCCAGCTGCGTGCCCGAGCGCCACGCCCCTTCGATGTGCGGGGGCAGGCACCAGTCGCCGCAGGCTCCCAGGCGCAGCGCCGGGTTCCACAGCACCGCGCCGCGCTCGCCATATGGCAAAGCAAAGCGCCAGCGGTGCGCTTTCAGAAAGGTTGGCGCGGGCAGATCGCGGCCGCAGGCCCGCGCGAATTGGCCCAGCAGCAGATCGGCCACATCTTCGCGCGCGGCTTCCAGGTGCTGGCGCGACCATTGCGCACCGGCCTGGATGACCCAGCATTCGGCCTCGCCTCGGCCGGGCTTGGAATTGTTGCGCGCTGCCCAGGCAATCGCCCCGGCATCGCGCAGGAAGGCGGGCAGCCCGGCCAGCGGCTCGGCAAAGGCGGCCATCACGGTCCAGCACGGCTGCGACTGCGCGCTGGCCGCCTCGCGCGCCATCGCCAGGTCGTGCAGCGACAGGAGCGGGGCGGCCTGTTCCGCCGGAATGGCAACGACCAGCGCGGCAAACGGCCCTTCGCACAGGCCGGGCCCGCTGACGTGCCAGGCCAGCCCGTCGCTTTCGATCCGCTGCACTGCCGCGCCGAAGCGCACGTCATGCTCCTCGCACTGGGCTTCGATCAGGCTGGCCATGGCCGGCATCCCGACCAGCGCGCCCTGCGGCCCGGCGGGCCAGGGCGCAACCCAGCCGCGTTCGCGCCACTGCCGCACTTCGGCGGCGAAAGCGCCATCGCCCGGATTGAGGTATTGCGCGCCGAAATCCCAGGCGAGGCCCTCCAGCCGCAGGGTGGACAGCCGCCCGCCCGGGCGCTTGCCCTTGTCGAGCAGAACGCTGGCAATGCCGTCGCGGCGCAGCCGCTCGGCACAGGCCAGCCCGGCAATGCCGGCGCCGACGATCCCGACCTTCATGGCCTTCGCGGCTCCTGCCTTAATTATGGCCCATCAGCGACAGCACTTCCTTGCGGCTGCTGTCATTGTCGCGGAAGCAGCCCAGGACCTTGCTGGTCACCATGTCGACGCCGTGGGTACGCACGCCGCGCCCGGTCATGCAGCCGTGCTGCGCCTTGATCACCACGGCCACCCCCTGCGGACGCAGGTTGTCCCAGATGCACTGGGCAATTTCGGCGGTCAGCCGTTCCTGGATCTGCAGGCGCCGGGCATAGCCGTGCAGCACCCGCGCCAGCTTGGAAATGCCCACCACCCGGTCGGTTGGCAGATAGGCGATCGAGGCGGTGCCGACGATCGGCGCGAGATGGTGTTCGCAGTGCGAATGGAACGGAATGTCGCGCAGCAGCACGACTTCGTCGTAGCCCGCAACTTCCTCGAAGGTGCGTTGCAGGTGGACCGCCGGGTCCTCGTCATAGCCCGCGCAATATTCCTTCCACGCCCGGCCAACGCGGGCCGGGGTGTCCAGCAGGCCTTCGCGCTCGGGATTGTCGCCCGCCCAGCGCAGCAGGGTGCGGATCGCTTCCTGGACCTGGTCGGGAACCGGCAGCTTGTCGCTGCGCTGTTCCGCCAGCAACTGGCCGTGGATGATGTTCATGGGGCGGTTCCTGCGCTGAATGGTTTGCCAGCCGCCGCCGGGAGGGGGATGGGCGGTGCGGCGGCCGGCTTGTTCCATCTAGGCTTTCGCGCGGGGCTCTGCGATATGGCCTTACGGACAGTCGGTCAGGAAATGAGTTAAATGGAAATGTCGCCGCAAGACCTGATCGCCAACAGCAATGTCGCCGCTGTCGTTTCCGACCCGTGCCAGCCCGATAACCCGATCATCGCCTGCAACGAGGCGTTCCGCCAGCTGACCGGCTATGACGAGGGCGAGATCGTGGGCCGCAACTGCCGGTTCCTGCGGGGCGAGCGCACCGAACCCGAACAGACCGCCATGCTGCGCGAGGCAGTGGCGCAGCGCCGCCCGGTGATGGTCGAACTGATCAACTACCGCAAGGACGGCACGCCGTTCCGCAACGCGGTGATGATCGCCCCGCTGTTCGACGAGCGCGGGGACCTGCGCTATTTCCTCGGCTCGCAGATGGCGATCGACGATGCCGGGGCGAGCCGCCACGAACAGGCGCGCGCCAGGATCGAAGCGCTCAGCCGCCGCCAGCTCCAGATCCTCGAAGCGCTGGCCAAGGGGCGGCTCAACAAGCAGATCGCCTTCGACCTTGGCCTGACCGAACGCACCATCAAGATGCACCGCGCCGCCATGCTGCGCGGGCTGGGCGTGCGCACCGTGGCCGAAGCGATTCGCATCGCGATCGAAGCCGGGCTGTGATGCGCCGGGCGGCACGCCCGGTTCGGGCCGCCGCCGTGGCGAAATAGTCCGACCGCACACTTCCACGTGACCCGCCCCCACTGAATGGTACGGTCAGCCCTCGATGCTGCGGGCTACGGCCTTGCTGATCACCAAGGTCCCAGGCGAAGCGCGTGCCGTTTCCTCGATGAACGCACATCAGCTAACGACACGCCCACGTGAAGTCCGGACCGCCCGCTATGTTGGCGCCTCTGCCTGCATGCTCAGGCATGTGCCAACGACAGTTCTCGGCGTGAGCGGACTTTCAAGCGCCTGCTACGAAACGGCTCAAGTTGGTCGCTTTCTGCCCACTGCGCCGAATGGCTGGCACCGCCGACAAAGCCGACGATTGAAGGCCCATGGACGAGCCTCAATTTCAGCCATTCATTAAGGTGGATCGTCAGTTCAGGACGTAGCGTCCGTTCATGCTCGAACGCTGCTCGGCGCCTGTCCTGTCCAACGCTTGAACGCCCGGCTGAAGTTGCTCGCGTCGGTGAAGCCCAGCAGGAAGGCGATCTCGGTGATCGAAAGTTCGGGCTGGCGCAGGTAACCCATGGCGAGTTCGCGGCGGGTCTCTTCCATCAGCTCGTGAAAGCCGGTGCCGCGTTCGCCAAGCCGCTGTTGCAGTACGGTCTGGCTGAGCCCCAGTTCCCTGGCAATCTGGCCGCGCGTGCAATGGCCGCTGCTCAGCTGTTCGACGATCGCGGCGCGGGTCCGGGCGACGATGTCGGATCGGCTGAGTTTGGCCAGGCAATCGTTGGCGATGCGGTCGTTGAACTGGGCAAGATCGGGGCATGATCCGGCGAGCGGCTGGTCGATCAGGGCCGCATCGAATTCGATCAGGCCTTCGCGGCAGCCGAAAGTCGGCATCGTGCCGAACGCGTCGTAATAGGGCTCCGCTCCGCCTGCCGGGCAAGCGCGCATCAGGCCGATCCGTGACGGCGCCAGCGGCGCATTGAGCAGCAGCCGCATGAACCGCAGCACAAAGGCCTGGAACGCATCCTCGGTCTCGCCGCATAGCGGGGTACGCGGATCGAAGTGCAGCAGCACGCGCTGCTCGTCGCGTTCCAGCCGCAGCACGGCGGCTTGCGAAACGATCGCGAAATAGCGCTCCAGCCGCAGGCAGAACTCCCACAAGGTCCGGCTCGCCATCAGCGCATAGCCCAGCGCATGGATGTTAGAGGCGTGGATATAGCGCGCCACGCTGAGCCCGAAATAGGGATCGCCGGTCCGCTCGACGCAGATCCGGAACAGGTCGGTGACTTGCCGGGTGGACAGGCGTTCGAGCGGGTCATTGCGCCCCGGCGGCTCGATCCCGGCGGCGGCGAAGACTGGTCCGCTCGGCACTCCCGCCGCTTCCAGCGCGCGCCCGATCGCTCCGGTGTAACCGGCAATGACCGATGGGAGGGCGGCAGGATCCGTCATGACCTGCGCCAGCTTAGCCAAGGCGCAATCAAACGCAAATGACCGGCGATTGCTCGCCGCGGACAGGCGCAGCGCGCGGATCCCCGGCAAGCAGGCATCAGCACCAACCGGGGAGTCGGGAAAGCGATGCACAGGATCGAACTGCCACCGCATCTGAGCGACGGGACAAGGCCCTGCTTTCGCTTCGATCGCCCCGATCCGGCCCGCACCGCGCTGTTGGTGATCGATCTGCAGGTCGCCTTCGTCGATGAAGGCCAGCCCTATGCCAGCCAGAACGCGCGCGACGTGCTGCCCAATGTCAATGCGATCATTGCAGCGGCGCGGGCAGCAGGGGCGCTGGTTGTGTTCACCCGGGCCAGCACCAGCGACGATCCGCGCTTTGTCCGCCCGGACTGGTTCGAGCAGTCTGCCGCCTATGGCCCGCTGGCGGCGATGCTGCGCCCGGAATGCCCCGGCCATGCGCTGTCCGCCCGGCTCGACCGCGCGCCCGGCGATCTGGTGGTCGACAAGTACCGCAGCAGCGCGATGCTCTCGCAGTCGTGCGACCTGGCCGAGCAGCTGCGCGCACGCGGGATCGACACGCTGATCATCGTCGGGGCGATCACCAATTACTGCTGCGAGAACACCGCGCGGGATGCCTGCCAGATGGATTTCAAGGTGTTCTTCATCACCGATGCCACCGCAGCGATGACCGATGCGGAACACAACGCCTCGCTCGGCAGTGTTGGCGGCCATGCCGATCTGCGCACCGCCTCCGAAATGATTGGCCTGCTTGAAGGAAACCAGCTGCAATGAGTGAACCCGCCCTGCTTGTCGAAACCCACGGCCCCGTAACCCGGCTGCTAATGAACCGGCCGCAGGCGATGAACGCGCTCAATCTGGCGATGTTCGATTGCCTGAAGGCCGAGCTTCCGCGCCTCGCCGCCGACGAGGAATGCCGAGTGCTGATCCTGACGGGGGCCGGGCCGGCGTTCTGTGCAGGGGCCGATCTCAAGCAGGCTTTGGCCGGCCAGCCCGCGCCGGGCGAGCCGGACTTTCTTGACCGTGCGCGCGAAGTGCTTGAACTGCTCGCCGCCTTTCCCAAGCCGCTAATCGCCGCGCTCAACGGGGTGACCATGGCCGGCGGGCTCGAACTGGCGATGTGCGCCGATATCCTGATCGCTGCCGAAAGTGCGCAGATCGGCGATGCACATGCTAACTTCGGGGTCTATCCCGGCGGCGGCGGCGCGGCGGTATTGCCGCGGGTCTTGCCGCTCAACACCGCGATGTACCTGCTGTTCACCGGCAAGACGCTCCCGGCTGCGGAGTTCAAGGCGCTGGGGCTGATCAGCGAGGTTCATCCCGACGCGGAACTTGGCGAAGCCAGCCTCAAGCTCGCGCAGGCGATTGCACTCAAGAGCCCGATCGCGCTGCGCCGAATGAAGGAAGTCGCGCGGACCAGCGCCGACAAGAGCCGCGCCGATGCGCTGCTCCACGAACAGGTCATGCTGCGCCTGCACCAGCGCTCGGCCGATCTGGCCGAAGGGATCGCCGCCTTCGCCGAAAAGCGCGCGCCGCGCTTTACCGGCCGCTGAGGAGCTCCGTTATGACCGAAGTCTTCATCGCCGGAGTGGGGATGACCCCGTTCGGCCGCCATATCGACAAATCGATCCATGACCTGTCGAGCGCGGCAGCTGCGCTGGCGCTGCAGGATGCGGGCGCGGATGCGGCGGCCATCGAGGCGGTCTATTTCACCTCGGCCACCAATGGCGCGCTGCAGGGGCAGCATTCGATCCCCGGCCCGATCGCGGCGCGCCGGGCAGGCCTGTCAGGTGTGCCGGTGTTCAGCGTCGAGAACGCCTGCGCTTCGGGCTCGTCCGCGTTCAACCTCGCGGTCACGGCGATCAAGGCGGGCGAGGCCGACGTGGTGCTGGCGCTGGGCGCGGAAAAGATGAACATCGCCGACAAGGCGCGGATGTTCGCGGTGTTCGACAGCGGCTGGGACGTCGAGACGGTCGAGGCGAACAAGGCGACCTTGCTGGCACTGGGCGCAGGGGTGGAACCGCCGCCGGGGACGACCTCGGACAAGCCCTACAGCGTGTTCATGGATGTCTATGCCGCGTTCTGCCGCCAGCACATGCGGCGCTATGGCACCACACAGCGCCAGATTGCGGCGGTGGCGGCGAAGAACCACGCGCATTCGGCCCACAACCCGCTGGCGCAGTTCCGCGATGCGATGAGCATCGAGCAGGTCATGGCCGCACCGCCGATCACTTTTCCGCTGACCCTGCCGATGTGTTCGCCGATCAGCGACGGTGCCGCTGCCGTGGTGGTGTGCAGCGCGGCGGGACTTCGCAAGCTTGGTACCTCGGGGCGGGCGGTAAAGGTCCTCGCCAGCGTGATCCTCACCGGGATCGAACACGACCCCGATAACCGCGAACAGGGGATCGGCTACCGCGCCGCGCAGCGCGCCTATGACCGCGCCGGGATCGGGCCCGATGCGGTCGATGTGGCCGAAGTCCACGATGCCACCGCGATGGGCGAACTGCTCAATGTCGAGGCGTTGGGGCTGGTGCCGTTCGGACTGGCCGGGCCAGCAGCGGAGCGCGGTGATTTCACGCTGGGCGGGCGGGTGCCGGTCAACCCCTCGGGCGGGCTCGAGGGCAAAGGCCACCCGATCGCCGCGACGGGGTTGGGACAGATCCACGAACTGGTGACCCAACTGCGCGGCGAAGCGGGCGCGCGGCAGGTCGAAGGCGCGCGGATCGCCGCGCACGAGAACGGCGGCGGGCTGCTGGGGATCGAGGAAGCCGTGGTCGCGGTGAACCTCTTCGCGAAGGACTGAGGCCATGGGCAAGGTGCTTCAGACCCAGGAACAGGCGATGGCGGTCGACAGCCTGCGGCGTTACCTCGCCGCCGAAGTCGATCCGCTGTTTGCCAGGGAATACCGCGACCGTTTCGTGCCGCGCGAGGTGATGGCGGGGTTGATGCGGCGGCTCAGCGAGTTCGGGCTGGTCAGCGGTGCGGTGAGCGAACGGGCTGGCGGGCTGGGGCTCGACTGGCTGACCTCGCTGATGTTGTTCGAGGAAGTCGCGGCCTGTTCCGTAGATCTGTCGGTGCCGGTGCTGATCAATTCGTTTGGGGCCTACCTGCTGGAACAGGTTGCATCGCCCGAACTACGTGAGCGCTATCTGCCCGGACTGGTCGCTGGCGACACCTTCGTCTCGATGGGAATCTCCGAGGCCGACGTGGGCTCCAATGTGATGGAGGTCCGCACCCGCGCGCGGCGTGACGGGAACCACTGGGTGATCAGCGGCGAGAAAACCTGGATCAGCAACGGGGCCTATTCGGATTTCCTGATCTGCCTGTGCCGCACCAGCGACGATCCGCGCGGCGGGCTGACCCAGATCCTGATCGACCTGCACGAGCATGGCTATGAGGTGCGCGGGATCGACAAGATCGCCTTCAACAGCCAGTCGACCGCGCAGATATTTCTCGACGATGTGCGCGTCCCCGTCAGCAACACCGTGGGCGAGGAAGGCGGCGCGCTGAAGCGCACCCTGTCGCACTTCGAGAAGTCGCGCGCCTTTGTCGCCGCGCAGTCGCTGGGCCTCGGTCGCCGCGCGCTGGAAGAGGCGGTGGCCTATGCCAGGGAGCGCCGCCAGCATGGCAAGGTGATCGCCGGGCACCAGTTGATCGCGGCGATGCTGGCCGAAATGGCGACCCAGGTCGATGCTGCCCGGCTGCTGGTCCACCGGGCCGCGCAGTTGTTCGACGCGGGGCAGGGTGCCGAGATGGAAGCGGCGATGGCCAAGTACTTCGCTTGCGAAATGGCCGTCACCGTCGCCCGGCAGGCCGTGCAGATCCACGGCGGCAACGGCGTCACCCGCGACTACCTGGTCGAAAAGCTGGCGCGCGAGGCGATCGTCTGTCCGATCCCCGAAGGGACCACCCAGATCAAGCAACTGATCATCGCCCGCGCCCTCACCGGCGTGGCGGCGTTCTGAACATCCAAGGAGAGAAAACATGCAGATTGCCGACAAGGTCGTGGTCATCACCGGCGGCGCTTCCGGACTGGGCCTCGCCACCGCGCGCTATCTGATTGCCGAGAAAGGCGCGCGGGTCGCGCTGTTCGATGTCAACGAGGCAGCGGGCAAGGCCGCCGAGGCGGAACTGGGCGAGCGGGCAATGTTCGTCGCCACTGACGTGACCAGCGATACTTCGGTCCGCGCTTCGGTCGCGGCGGTGGTCGAACGCTTCGGCGCGGTCCATGCCTGCATCAATTGCGCCGCGATCCTCGGGCCGAGCAAGGTGCTCGACAAGGAAGGCAAGGCCACCTCGCTGGCCCGTTTCGCCCAGATGGCCATGGTCAACCTGGTCGGGGTGTTCAACGTGATGAGCCAGTGCGCCGAGGCAATGGCCCGCAACGAACCCGAGAACGGCGAGGAGCGCGGAGTGGTGATCAACATCTCGTCCGGCGCGGCGTTCGAAGGGCAGATCGGCCAGTGCGCCTATGCCTCGACCAAGGCCGGGGTGATCGGGCTCAACATGCCCGCCGCGCGCGAGCTGGGGGCGCACGGCATCCGCGTCAATGCGATCGCGCCGGGGCTGTTCCTGACCCCGATGGCCGCGCAGGTCCCGCCCGAAGTGTTCGCGTCATTGAAGGCGATGACCGAGGCGCCCAACCGGCTCGGCGATCCGCTGGAATTCGCGCATTGCTGCGCCTTCATCATCGAGAACGCCTATCTCAACGGTGAGACGATCCGGCTCGACGCCGCCTCGCGGCTGCGGTCGCGCTGAGCCATGAAGCTCAACTTCTGCCGGGTGATGCGCGGCCTGGTCCGCCGGTTTGGTGAGGCCGAGGCGCTGGTCAATGTCGAGCGCGGGAGGCGGCTGACCTACCGCGAATACCACCTGCTCACCAACCGCATCGCCAACGCGCTGCGGGGCGAGCTGGGGATCGGCCAGGGCGACCGTTTCATGCTGATCCTCGAGAACGACAACCTGTCGCTGCTGCACATGCCGATGTTCCTCAAGCAGGAAGGAACGGCGGTGCTGACCAACATGCGCGATTCGCTGGAAGAGCACCGCCGGCAGATCGAATTTGTCGGGCCGAAGCTGGTGATCCTCGAGAACCGCCTGCTCGGCAGCCACCTGCCGATGCTGCGCGAGTTGGGCTGCGTCGTGGTGGCGGTGGATGCGGCGAGCGACCTGCCCGCAGGCGTGCTGTGCCTGCCCGACCTGATCGCGCGCGCCTCGGACGAGGACAACGACGTGGCGCTGGATCAGACCGGCCACACCGCGATGATGCGCTTCACCGGCGGCACAACCGGCAAGGGCAAGTGCGCGATGTACACACCCGACAAAATCATGGCCTGCCGCGACAGTTTCTTCATCCACACCGAACTCGGCTGGGATGCGCAGACCCGTGCGCTGCATGTCGCGCCGCTGTCGCACGGGGCGGCGATGCTGTTCTATCCGACGCTGTTTTCGGGCGGAACCAGCGTGACGATGAACGCACTCGATCTCGGCGCGTGGATCGACACGGTCGAACGCGAGCGGATCAGCCATTCTTTCCTGGTCCCGACCGCGCTTTACCGCCTGCTCGAACTGCAGAACGCGGCACCGCGCAACCTCACGTCATTGCGCACATTGCTCTATGGCGCCGCGCCGATGAGCCCGGCCAAGCTCAAGGACTTGCTCGACTGCTTCGGGCCGATCTTCGTCCAGTCCTATGCCGCGACCGAGGCGGCGATGATCGTCAGCCTGCTGGGCAAGGCCGATCACCGCACCGACAGTGCCGAGGCGATCGACCGCCTGGCCTCGACTGGCCGGACAACGCCTGGGGTCGAAGTCTTTATCGCCGATGAGCAGGGCAACGAATTGCCTGCAGGCAAGACCGGCGAGATCCGCATCCGCTGCCGTGCGGTGGTTCAGGGCTATTACGGCAACCCCGAGCAGACGGTGGCCGAGTTCGATCAGGACTGCTGGCATTCAGGAGACCTTGGTTTCATCGATGCCGAGGGTTACCTCCACCTGGTCGACCGGCTGAAAGACATGATCATCAGCGGCGGCTTCAACGTCTACGCGATCGAGGTCGAAGCCGCGCTGGCCGAGCATCCCGCCGTGTTGATGAGCGCGGTGGTCGGCCGACCGCATCCCGAGTGGGGCGAGGCGGTCCACGGCGAGGTGGTGCTGCGCGAAGGCCTGGAAGCCTCGGAGCAGGACCTGATCGATCACGTCAAGGCGCGCCTGGGCAGCTACAAGGCGCCCAAGACGATTACCTTCGCCGCGTCCTTGCCGCTTTCTCCCGTGGGCAAAGTTCTGCGCCGCGAGGTCAGCGAGCGCTACTGGGCGCAGTCGGCCAGGTCGATCAACTGATGTGGCGGGACGACCGCGTTAGCAATCCGGCTTTCCTTGGCCATGCGGGCGCATAGGTCCAAAACTTTTTCCCGCGTTCCAAGGACGTCAATTATGCACTGTTGGGTCAAGCTCTGAATGCCCCAAGACTCATCTCCAATGGCCGGGATGGCCCAATGAAGATTACCGTCGTTCAGGTAGCCGAATACTTCGCTGACAATGCCGCCGTTCGCAGGCGCAAAGTCGCTGATCGGGAGCTGCCTGACATTCATCTGTCACCCGACGCTTGCACGAGCCACAGTGACAAGAGGGCGTTGGCCTGCTCATCGACGAATTTTGCGTCCCTTGTGTGCAAGGGAGCGGATTGCTTGAAAATGAAATTGATGCGTCAGACGGTTCCCATCAGCACGTGGAACTCTCTCTAATGCGCCGCCAGCGGGAATAGGCGCTGAGGCTGGAGAAGCCAAGCAACTGGGCAATCTCGGTCAGCGAATGACTGCCCTCGCTGCGATACTGGAGGCACAGGGCGGCGCGGGTCTGGTCCAGTAGCTGCGAAAAGCTCTGGCCTTCTGCCGCCAACCAGCGATGCAGCGTGCGGCGATCAATTCCGAACATGTCGGCGATCCGAGGGGCTGAGCAGTCGCCGGTCGGCAGCATCCGGCGGATGGCATCGCTGACCTGCTGGCTGCGCGCCGCGCCGCGCTGGCGAACCGTACTTTCGACCAGCCGTTCAAGTTGGCGACCGAAGGCCGGATCGGCATGTTCGATCGGTCGATTGAGGTCGGTCGTCAACATGACTATCGAGTTCCGTTCCAGCCGGAATACCGGCATAATTCCCAGGAACCGGGCATAGGGGCCGATATCCGCTGGACGGCGATGACTGAAGGTCAGCATTTGTGGTGACCAGTCCGGCCCCAGGAAGTGACGCAGCAGCCGAACAATCGCGGCTATTGTCAGTTCGATGGTCTGGTTGGCCGGGTGCGGCAGGCCAGGGCTCAGGCTGAAGCTGAGGATCGTGGTTTCGCCATCGTCTTCGAGCGAGGACTCCAGGCCTTCGGCCTGGGCCCAGCCCAGCCGGGTCAGGCTGGACAGCGCGCCGCGCAGATCGGGCTGCTCGCGCATCAGCAGCGCAACCGGCCCCAGCACCGAGATCGCGCGGGCCTGCGCCATCAACAGTCCGAACGAGGGCGTGCCCGCTGCCGCGCTGGCCTGTTCGAGCAAGGTTATGACACTGGCGGTTGGGATCGGCAGGTCGGCATCGCGCAGGCTTGCATCGGGAATCCTGGCCGTGCGCAGCAAGCCTCCCGGGTCGAGCCCGAAGCTTCGCGCAGTGATCTCGAAACCATCAAGGACAGCGCTGCGGGCCATCGGGATGGAATCGTGCGTCATGTCCCAAAATGTTCAATATCCGTCCCAGAATGTCAAATTGCATTCGGAATCTGCGACTAGAACGGCAGCATAATCAAAACTGTCTGGAGAGAACCATGTCCAACGCCCTCGAAACCCATGACTACTCCCAGTTCCGTGTCGTGCCCCGCACTCCGGTGATCGGCGGGTGGATCGAAGGCTGCCATCTCTCCGAACTGAACGAGCAGGGAATGGCCGAACTGCGCGAGGCACTGTGGACCTATGGTGCGCTGTTCGCTCGCAAGCAGAACCTGAGCTTCGATCAGATGAAGCAGGTCGCTCTAGGCTTCGGCGACCGGCTTGAAGAGCACACCTTCGCGCCGACCATGGCAGCTCAGGGGCACCCCGAAGTGATGCATATCCGCCGCCGCAACACGGCCGACACCACGTCCACCACCGACGTTTGGCACCACGATGTGACGGCGCGCAAGCACCCCAACATCATGTCGGTGCTGCAAGCATCGGAAGTGCCGTTTGGTGCCGATACCCTGTGGTCCAGCATGACCGCGGCCTATCGCTGGTTGCCCGAAGAACTGAAGCGCTTCTACGCCAGCGTCGAGGTTGAGCATGACTCGCTTTATCTCGCCATGCGCCACAACTTTGGCACCCCGGAGATTCTCGATCGGATCGCCGCCAACCGTGAAAATGCGATCCACCCGGCAGTCATCGCCCACCACGTCACGGGCGAGCCGTGCCTGTTCGTCGGCAATGCCTATGTCCAGCGGATCAAGGGCTATCCGACCGATGCCAGCGAAGCGCTGATCAAGACAGTCGCGCGCAGGTTCAGGGGCAAATCGAGTTCATCGTCGCCAAACGCAGGAATGGCGTGACTGGATCGGCCTGCGGTCGGTTCCATGGCGCATTCCAGGCGGTGAGGTAGTTATGAGCATCCAGCACATGGCCGCCGTCTGGGAACTCGATATCCCCACAACGCCCAAGATGGTACTGCTTTGCCTTTGCGACCACGCTCGGGATGACGGGACCTGCTGGCCTTCAGTACCGCGGATTGCGACAAGGTGCAGCTTGACCGACAGGGCAGTGCGCAACTCACTCAAATGGCTCCGGGAGCACGGAGTGATCACCATTCAAGCCCGGTCAGGTCATCGCAACACCTTTGTGGTCCTCCCCGGAACATCGTTCACCCCTGAACCAGATTCCGCCCTGAACAAGGTTCCGCAACCCCGGAACATCGTTCCGGCCCCCCCTGAACCAGATTCAGGCAAACCATCAATGAACCACAAGAAGCAGTCGGGACGCCCCACTAGCGCCATGTCGCTTCCAGAAGATTGGTGGCCGGCTGAGTTTGCCGCAGGAACTAACGCCCGTGCTGTCGTTGACGGCTGGTCGCGCGATGAGCTGCAGAGGCAGGTGGAGCGTTTTCGGGCCTACAACGAGAAGAAGGGCGTTCAGCGAACCGACTGGCAGCATACCTGGCAGGCGTGGGTTAACAAGAGCGTGGAATTCGCCCGTACGTCCTCGACGTCACCACGCCACGTTCCCGAATGTGATGTCGTCGCCTTCGCGCGGCTAATTCAGAACCGCAGCGTGACGCCAAATTAGGCCTGATGCAATGCGCCTGCCCGCCCTGCTCTGCTCAACCTGATGACGTCGAACACCCTTTGACGACTTTGCCCACTTACATGGTACTTACCCAATGAAACGTCTCGCAGAACCAGTGAAACGGCGGATTATCGAGCATCTTGCCTGCCGTTGCCGTGCGCGTGAGGTAGTGGACCTGATCGCCGAGGAGTTCGGGGTGAAGATCACGCCTCGCCACGTCCGCGCTTATGATCCTACGTCTCTACTGTGTGCTATTGGCAGCGACTGGGTCTCCCATTTTTGGGCGATAAGAGCGCGCTTCGAGGCCGATATATCCTCGATTGCAATTGCCAACCGCGCCTATCGGATGAAGCAACTTGATTACCTTTTTGCAACAGCCTTTTCCCAAGGTCGTAATGTGCAGGCCGCCCGCTATCTTGAACAAGCCGCGAAAGAGATGGGCGACTGCTATCAGCGCAGCCATCGTCGCCAGCCGATTGGAGAGTAAGAGTTTTCCATCCTCAACTGAATTGCATGCGCTGCCGTCGATGCCTCTCATGGTCACGTCCGTCAACGTGGTGTAATTTCGGCGGTGGCCCTGGGTCATCGTCAGGCGGCCTTTGCGGTGATGTGTAGTGGCTGATTTTCCTCCTCGATCATGGATTGGTTGAGTTCGGCCATACCC